>JAJEJD010000019.1 GCA_022828125.1 bacterium
TCGGCCTTCGCACAAACCGCTCGGCCTCTGTCGGGCTTCCCGAGGGGAAAGCCCGACCCTCAAGGGGGGAGTTGATCCTTTATTGCGGGGGTTGCCTTTTACCCCCCTGACAAGGGGGGGTAGGGGGGGTTGCCTTTTACCCCCCTGACAAGGGGGGGTAGGGGGGGTTGCCTTTGTCCCCTGACAAGAGGGGCTTTTTCAACAACCCCTCCTCGGAAAGGTTGCTGTAGGGACAGGTCGCGACCTCGGACAGGCCCAGGGGCCTGTCCGCTACGAAGCGGACGCCGCGCGCGCGGCCCGTACCAGGTCGAAGCGGTCGAGGTTCATCACCTTCTCCCACGCGGCGGCGAAATCGCGGGCGAACGCATCCTGCGAATCGTCGCACGCGTAGGCTTCCGCGACCGCGCGGAGCCGGGCGTCGGAACCGAAGACGAGGTCGACGGCGGTGGCGGTCCACCTGAGCGCGCCCGTCGCGCGGTCGCGCCCCTCGTAGGCGCCCTCCGCGTCGCCCGACGCGCGCCATTCGGTGTTCATGTCGAGCAGGTTCACGAAGAAATCGTTGGTCAGCGCACCGGGCCGCTCCGTCAGGACGCCCGCCCCGGAGCCGCCTGCGTTCGCGCCCAGGACGCGCATGCCGCCCAGCAGCGCCGTCATCTCGGGCGCCGTGAGCGTCAGCATGAACGCCCGCTCGATGAGCCACTCCTCCGCCGACCCGTCGAGATCGCCCGCGAAGTAGTTGCGGAACCCGTCCGCCCTGGGCTCCAGCACGTCGAACGATTCCGCGTCGGTCTGCGCATCCGTGGCGTCGGTGCGCCCCGGCGAGAAGGGAACTTTTACGTCGCATCCCGCCTTCGCGGCGGCTTCCTCCACGGCCGCGCACCCGCCCAGGACGATCACGTCGGCGAGCGAAACCCGCTTAGCACCTGACTGTGCGGCGTTGAACTCCGCCTGAATTTCTTCCAGCTTGCCCAGGGCGACCGCCAGCTCGGCCGGGTCGTTCACCGCCCAGTCCTTCTGCGGCGCCAGACGGACGCGCGCCCCGTTCGCCCCGCCGCGCTTGTCGGTTCCGCGGAAAGTCGCCGCCGACGCCCATGCGGTCGAGACCAGGCGCGAGACGGAGAGGCCCGACGCCAGGATCGCGCGCTTGAGGCCTACGATATCTTCAGCGCCTATCAGTTCGTGGTCCACCTCGGGGACCGGGTCCTGCCACAACTGCGGCTCTTCGGGAACCATCGCGCCGACGCAGCGGGAGCGGGGGCCCATGTCGCGGTGCGTCAGCTTGTACCACGCCCTGGCGAAGGCGTCCGCGAACTCTCCCGGGTTCTCGCGGAAGCGCCTCGCAATCGCCTCATAGGCCGGGTCCATTTTCAGCGAAAGGTCGGTCGTGAGCATCATGGGGGCGTGACGCTTGTCGGGATCGTGGGCGTCGGGGACGGTAGCCGCCGCGGACGCATCCACAGGGGTCCACTGCCACGCACCGGCGGGACTCTTCACCTTCTCCCACTCGTTGTCGAAGAGGTTGTCGAGGTAGTTGCTGTCCCACCCGACCGGATCCGTCGTCCACGCCCCCTCCGGCCCGCCGGTGATGGTGTCGCCCGCTTTCCCGCTTCCGAAGCCGTTCCGCCAGCCGAGGCCCTGCTCCTCCAGGGCGGCGCCGTCGGGTTCGGCTCCCAGGTATTCGTCTCCGGGGGCTGCGCCGTGGCATTTGCCGAAGGTGTGTCCGCCCGCGATGAGCGCGACCGTCTCCTCGTCGTTCATCGCCATGCGCTCGAACGTCTCGCGGATGTCCACGGCCGCGGCGAGGGGGTCGGGATTGCCGTTCGGCCCCTCGGGGTTCACGTAGATGAGACCCATCTGAACGGCGCCGAGCGGCTTTTCGAGGTCGCGCTCGCCGGTGTAGCGCTCATCCCCGAGCCAGGTGCTCTCCGGCCCCCAGTAGACGTCCTCGGGCTCCCAGCCGTCCTCGCGCCCGCCCGCGAAACCGAGCGTCTGGAATCCCATCGACTCCAGCGCGCAGTTGCCCGCGAAGATCATGAGGTCCGCCCAGGAGAGGCTGCGCCCGTACTTTTGCTTGACGGGCCAGAGCAGACGGCGCGCCTTGTCGAGGTTCGCGTTGTCGGGCCAGCTGTTGAGGGGCGCGAAGCGCTGCGCTCCCGAGGCCGCGCCGCCGCGGCCGTCGTGGATGCGGTAGGTGCCCGCGCTGTGCCAGGCCATCCGGATGAAGAGCGGCCCGTAGTGGCCGTAGTCGGCCGGCCACCAATCCTGCGAGGTGGTCATCACCTCCTCGACGTCTCGCTTGAGCTCGTCCAGGTCGAGCGTCTCGAACGCCGCCGCGTAGTCGAAATCCTCTTCCACCGGACTCTGGAGGCGGGAGTCCCGGCCCAGAACCTCCAGGTTCAACTGCTCCGGCCACCAGTCCCTGTTCCTGGCGCCGCCTGCGGTGCGCCCGTTTTCACTCTTCATGTTCCCTCCGGTCGTATAAGGTATTCGTTGACGGACAACTCCGTTCCGGGACGATTCTCTCGTGCGCATCACCCGGCGCCTCCCGGAGAACGGCGGGCGATTCTGAGTAGCAAAGGAGAGGGGCGGCGTCAATCCGCAGCCGGAAGAGAGAGATTGCCGGATGCGTGGTTTCAACAATCACTCCCCCCTTGAGGGGGAGTCGAAGAGCTGAGGGCGTAAGCCCGAAAGCGATTCGGTGGGGGGTATAACTCGGACTGGCGATAAAACACATTTTACCCCCCACCGAGTCAGCCTTCGCACGAACCGCTCGGCTTCCTCGTCTGGCTTTCCCCTCGGGAAGCCAGACCCTCAAGGGGGGAGTGATTCTTGCTCTTTCATCGGTCGCGTAAAACCTCGTTCATCGGGGTTTGCTACCGGTCCCTTGCCAGGGGACTTTTCCAACAGCGCCCGGCCGGGCCGTCGGCGGCGTATCGAAGGGCGCGCAACCCCCGCCCCGGGGTCGGGACCCGCCGCGCACGCATTTGCGCGCAGTTGCCGTCGTGGCGCCCGGGACGCGCGTGCGTATGATGGCGGAGCCGGTCGCTTCGCTCAAGAATATGGAATTTCCGAAAAATTCGATAAATTTCGATAAATTAACGGGGTTTTTCGATAAATTGACGATAAATTTTTCAGGCTTGATTTTGGCGGCGCTTTACCGCCGAATCGGCAGGATAACCCCTTTTTTTCGTAGCCGCAGCCGCGCAAATCACGGAAAAAACGGGCAAATGCGGGGAAAATGCGTTTTTCTCGCCGAGACGCCCGAGTCGTCTTGACACCCTCGGGCCGTGTTGGTAGGTTCGCGCCCGTAAATTTCGTTGCCGCACCTCTCGTCCGGGGAGAAAGATGGGCATGGCCTCCGATCCTTCTCCAGAGCCGGGCCGCGGGCCGCAAGCGAAGAACAAGACCAGGCCGCGGGACCGGAAGATACGCAGGGGCGTGCGAAACGTGCAACTCGCGACACTGGGCTGGAACTTCGTGACCGCGCCGCTCGTGGGCGGTGGTATCGGATATGTCATTGATTATTATTTCAATACGTATCCGTGGGCGATGGTGGTCGGATTGTTTTTGGGTTTTGTTTCCGCTTTTATCGATCTCATCAGAGGGGTCCGTTGAATGCGAAACCAAGACCCGCCGTCATTCATCCTCAGAAGCATCTCGAATTCCGGCTGGGTGATTCTGACTGTCATGAGCCTGGCGGGGGTGGTTCTGAGGGACGTTTCGACGGGCGCCGGCGTGGCGGTCGGCGGCGCGTGCGCGCTTGGAAGTTTTCGGATGATGGATGTATACTTCGCGCGCCTTTTTCGGAAAAACATCAGCCGCCCGAAATGGTGGCATCACGTTTTATACATTTTGAGGTTTTTCGCCCTGATGGGCGTCGTAGCGCTCGCGATAGGCTGGCTCCGGCTTCCCGCCGTGAGCGTGGTGATAGGGTTGACCGTTCCGCCGTTGGCCATTTTCATTCATGGGGCTCGCAGCGCCCTGCGAATACAAGGATCTACAAGAGCATAGCACATGGAAAAATTTCACCCGTACCTATATCTCATGGAGCTCTTCCCGGGGCTGTCCGCCTATCCGAACATCGTGTACAGCTGGCTGGTGATGGTGTTCCTCATCGCGAGTTCGCTGCTCATCACCAAAGCGCTGCAAAAGATACCCGTTGGCGGACAAAACCTCTTTGAGGCGATTTTCGACGGGTTTTCCGCCTTCATGGAAGGCCCTCTCGGCAATGAGGGGCGGCCCTTCTTCCCCCTCGTATTCACGCTGGGAACCTACATTTTCCTGTGCAACGTCATTGGAATACTGCCGGGTTTCATGGCGCCCACGAGCAACCTGAACACCAACGTGGGCTGCGCGCTCACCGTATTTTTCGCCACGCATTACGTGGGATTCAAAAGAAGCGGAATGGCGTATCTCAAGCATTTCACGGGACCTATCATGTGGCTGGCTCCGCTTATGGTCCCCATCGAGATCATCTCACATCTCAGCCGTCCCCTTTCACTCTCTTTGCGCCTTTTCGGGAACATCACCGGTGAAGAACTGGTGCTCGGTGTTTTGATGTTGCTGTGCCTGCAGATTTTCCTGCCCGTTCCATGGGCGATGCAGATGTTTATAATTTTCGGAAGTTTCATTCAAGCCTTTGTTTTCACCCTCTTGACCATGATATATATCGCCGGGTCGCTTGAAGGACACGACCACGACGAAGAGCATGGCCATGAGGTCGCCCACGCTCATTAACAATAACGGTTCATGTAGGAATCACTTCAACAAGGAGAAGTAAGGGATGAAACGTTTGGGGATAATCGGATTTACGCTAGCCAGCTTCGTAGCCATGGCCACAAATGCCTTCGCCGCCGCAGCCGGTGATGCCGGAAGCGGTGAAGTTCTGAAATGGAGAATGATCTCCTCGTCGTTTGCTCTCGCCATCGCAGCAGCCGCCGGCGCTTTCGCCCAGAGCAGGAGCATCGCCAGCGCGTTGGACGGTACGGCGCGCAACCCGGGTGCCGGCGGAGATATTCGCGTGTCGATGATCATCGGTCTCGCCCTGATCGAGTCCCTTGTCATTTATACGTTCGTTATCTGCCTCATCATCATCCTCGGCTAGATAAACCAGCGCTCACAAAGCTCAAAGAGGGGGGCCGGACGGCCCCCCTTTCGCGCTCCTCAACGTCGACTATCTGAATGCGCTCTCACGGGAAATCCTTTCGGCGTAAGGATTGCGTATCTTTTTTCCCTTGCCGGCTAATCTCCACTTGCCCTGCGTACCAAAACGCATAAAATCTACTCTCGCTCGAGAGGCGTCGTACTCTGCGAGACTTTCTCTTGACTTCTAAATTGCGGGTGCGCATAAAACCGATGTGGGAAAACGCAAAAACAAAAATCCCCGAGGCTACCGTCAACCGATTGTCCACCTACGCCCGCATACTGGATCAAGTAAAAAGTGAGGGAACCGAACTCATCGCGTCAGCCGACCTGGCGCGACAGTGCGGCTTCAAGCCCGCGCAAATCAGGAAAGACCTCGCATATTTCGGTGAATTCGGCGTACGCGGGAAGGGCTATTACATCAAGGAATTAAGGGACAACCTTAAAAAAATCCTGGGCGTGACCCAAACATGGAAAGTCGTACTCGTCGGAGCGGGAAACCTCGGTTCGGCTCTATTGGCGTATAAAGGTTTTCTGGCTCATGGATTTGAAATCGACGCCGTCTTCGATAAATTCCCCGACAAAATACCCCCTCACCGCACCGGTTCTCTCCCTGTATTGCCGATGTCGGATTTGCATGAGATCGTAAAAGAAAAACAGATCAAGATCGGCATCATCGCGGTGCCGAGCAAAAACGCGCAAAACGTAGGGACGGCTCTCGTGAATGCCGGTATCACCGGCATATTGAATTTCGCGCCCACCCAAATTCAAACGCCACGCCATGTGAAGGTGAAAAACGTGGATTTGGGCAGTGAGCTGGAACATCTCTCATTTTATCTCTCTCAAAGCCCATGAGAGGCTCGCACCTGCATGGATGAACCCCGCTATATTCTGGCTTTTGATACTTCGACTCCGAAAGGGAAGTGCTCATTTCTTTGCTCAACGGGAACCACCGAGGAAGAGGCGCTTCTCTCGGGTGACGTTCGGATCTCCAAAACGCTGTTGCCCCAAGTGAAGCAACTTCTGAGTTCAAGAAACCTGCGCGCCGACATGATTCAGGCCATCGGGGTGAGCATCGGCCCGGGAACTTTCACCGGATTGCGGGTGGGACTCTCTTGCGCAAAAGGGCTTTCACTGGGCTGGGGCTGCCCGCTGTATGGGTTTTCATCTTTGGAATCCCTGGCAACGGCCGCGCTACTGGATGAAATGCGCGCGGGCCACAGTCTGCCCGATTATATACTCCCCTATCGAGACGCCAGATACGGGGAATTGTTCACCGGGTTGTTTCAGGTATCCGCAAACCCGCAATCATCCACAAGAAACACTCTCTCCCGCCTCCAGGAGGATGAAATCATCGCCCCTGCGGAACTTCGTCTCCCGGAGGATGGCAACACTCTGCTCGCTGGGAAAAAAGAGGAATTGCCCGAAAACTTGGCTTTGGAAACTTCACAACGATCGATCAGGCACCATGAAGTGGATTCCTCGGCCATCGCGACCGCATGGTTGACCCACAGGGCGCTAGAGAGCCGAACACCCCCGCGCAGCGCAAACATATCTCTGAATTACTGCCGGAAATCACAGGCGCAAACCAAATGGTCCGATCCGCAGAGTTGATCCCGAGGCCAAGATTTCGTAGATTAAGCGATTATTCAAAGACACATTCACAACCACAAATAAGAACTCGAAATTTTCACCATGGATATCTGGAAGGAGACTTTTCATTGGAAGCAACTGAAAAAGTGGAAGAATCCTTAAATGTAGACGATGAACTCGCACTTTTGAAAAAAGAACATTCCGTTTTGGATGAAAAGATTCTCGCACTTGAAGAAATTCGGTTCCCATCCCCGGAAGAACAACAGCAGATAAAACGACTCAAAAAAGAAAAGCTCGCTATCAAGACGCAACTGGAAACGATGGAGAAGAGTTGAAAATTCGACATCTCCCTCACTAAAGTATGCTAGAACCTTGAAACAAAAGATTTTACGTTTTCATCCTTGACCAAAACGAAAAACATGCAGTAATATCACCCGTCGTGTATTTGAGATATCAGGGTGAATAATTCATCCGAGCATTTCTGAGACGTATCCAGGATTTTGGCGCACGTATTTTTATGGAAAACGGCCATATGGGTCCGAAAAAGATGTTATGGAATAAGGAGTCTGGCGTAAAAAGGGGGCGGTGTGCCCTCGTGCGCCGTCCCCTGATTTCTTCTTAACGACCCGCCGGCATCATCGGCGTTTTTCGGATCAACTTCATTGCCAGCGTGAGAACAATCTCAACTGGCTGAGAGGAAATGGCCGTGGCGACTAAGGCGAAAAGCCAAGCAACAAAACAACCTGCAAAACTGAAGCCGAAAAAAATCTCAGGTGCTGAGATTATCTACCGTAGCCTTGAGCGCGAGGGTGTGAAGTACGTTTTCGGCCACCCGGGCGCCATACTTCTTACCCTCCTGGATCTGTTTCTAGAAAGAAGTAAAATTAAGCATTTGCTTATCCGGCACGAGCAATGCGCCGCGCATATGGCCGAGGGATATGCCCGCGCCAGCGGTGAGGTCGGCGTATGTCTTACCACCTCCGGTCCAGGAGCGACGAATCTCATCACGGGCATCACGGATGCCTACATGGATTCCATTCCCATCGTATGCCTCACTGGACAAGTCGCCACTACGATGGTGGGCAACGACGCCTTCCAAGAAGCCGACATCGTGGGCATGACAAGAACCGTCACCAAACACAGCTATCTGGTAAAGAGCACGGATGATCTCGCTGAAACGATTCAGGAGGCTTTCTACATCGCACGCACAGGAAGGCCCGGCCCGGTCCTCGTCGATTTGCCCAAAGACGTCCTTCTCGGTGATGGGCACTATCAGATACCCGAGAAAGTGGATTTGCGTGGCTACAAGCCCACGACAAAAGGTCATCCCAGGCAAATCCAGCGTGTGGCCGAAGCCATTAAAGAAGCCAAACAGCCCCTGCTTTACGTGGGTGGTGGCGCCATCCATTCGGAAGCGCATAAGGAAATTCTGAAACTCGCCGAAACGGCGGAGATTCCGGTCACTTATACGCTTTTGGGAGCAGGTGCTTTCCCCAGCGCCCATGAACTCTCATTGGGCATGCTCGGCATGCACGGGACAGCATACGCCAACTACGCGACCATGGAATGTGATTTGCTCATCGCCGTCGGCGCAAGGTTTGACGACCGCGTCACCGGAAAGGTCTCGGAATTTGCGACCCGGGCGAAAATCATCCATATCGATATAGACCCCACGGCCATTGGAAAGAACAAAGCGGCGGATATCCCCGTTGTCGGCGACGCTCGCCTAGTGCTCGCCGAAGTCAATAAACTCGTCAAGCCTCAAAAACGCGCTTTGTGGAAGAAGCGGATCCAGAACCTGAGAACGGAATATCCGCTCTCGTTCGACTCCCCCGAGGGTGCACCGATCAAACCGCAGGAGGCCATTGTCGCCTTGAGTGAGGAAGTGGGCGATAAGGCGATAATCACCACCGAGGTGGGACAACACCAGATGTGGGCCGCTCAATTTTACAATTTCACTTTCCCGCGCCAGTTCATTTCATCCGGCGGTCTCGGAACCATGGGCTTCGGCTTTCCCGCTGCCATCGGCGTGGCGCTTGCGAGGCCAGACAAACTGGCGATCGACATTGCGGGAGACGGTAGTTTTCAGATGGTGATGCAAGAAATCGCCACCGCCGTTCAGTATGGTATTCCCGTAAAAGTCTTTTTGTTGAATAACGCTACACTGGGCATGGTTCGTCAGTGGCAAGATTTGTTCATGGACAGGCGGTTCAGCGAAGTGGATTTCGACTCTTCGCCCGATTACGTCAAGCTCGCGGAGGCATTCGGCGCCAGTGGTCGACGGATTGTGGACAAGGAAGAACTGAGACCCGCCATCCAGGAAATGATCACCACGCCGGGGCCCTATATCCTGGACGTGATCGTCGACCCCGATGAGTTGGTTTTTCCAATGGTGCCCGCGGGCGGCGCGACAAAAGACATGATTGTTCGGGACAGTCGGAAGAAAGTCCTTCGAGGCAAGCTCAGCGCATTGCCCGATAACTAGGAGGTTTCACCCGTGGAGCTCAATGGCTCGCAAATCATGATTGAAGAGTTAAAGGCGGCAGGCATCGAGATGGCCTTCGGTATACCAGGCGGCGCCATCATGCCGTTTTACGATGAACTACTGAAGGCGGATTTTCCGCACATCCTCACGCGTCACGAGCAGGGTGCGGCCCACATGGCGGACGGATACGCGCGCGTGAGCGGCAAAGTCGCCATCGTCGTCACGACTTCCGGCCCCGGAGCCACGAACCTCATCACCGGACTCGCCAATGCGCAGATGGATTCCGTGCCGCTCATCGCCGTTACGGGCCAAGTGGCTACCAACATGATCGGCACCGACGCCTTCCAGGAAGCCGACGTGTACGGCTGCTCCATTCCGGTTACGAAATTCAACTGGCTGATTAAAGACGTCAACGAAATTCAACATGTTACGCGGGAAGCGATTCGCATGGCGACAACAGGTCGGCCTGGCCCCGTTCTGCTGGATTTTCCCAAAGACATTCAGATTACCAAGGCGGAATACACACCGCGAGAATCTGCCGGATCCCCTCTTCCGGCTCCTCGGCAGTACCCCGAACTCGATATGGAGGGAATCGACAAACTGATCGAAGCCATCGAACGGGCCGAGCGGCCCGTCATCATTGGCGGTGCCGGCATTATCAAGTCCGGAGCGTCTGAGGAACTCGCGAAATTCGCAAAAGCGGCGGGCATCCCGGTGATCAACACATTGTTGGGCCTCGGGGGATTCCCGGGCACGGACGAGCTTTTCCTGGGAATGCCGGGGATGCACGGCACGGCCTATGCGAACTTTGCTCTGTGTGAATGCGATTTACTCATCAACCTCGGCGCCCGTTTCGACGACCGTGTGACGGGTAAGGTTTCGAGCTTTTGCCCGAACGCGACCATCGCGCATGTCGACATCGACGACGCCGAGATCGATAAACGAGTCCACACGCATATTCCGATTCTCGGGAATGTACGGGACGTGCTGATTACGCTCAATGAGCGTCTAACACCTGGAGATTACGACGAGTGGCGACAAACCTGGACGGATTGGAAGGCGAACTACCCCCTCCAGTATGACTGGGACGGCTCCATCAAACCTCAGTACGTGATCGATCAAATTCAGGAAATCACCGAAGGCAACGGTATCTATGTGACCGGCGTGGGACAGCATCAAATGTGGGCGGCGCAGTTCATCCGCTTCAACGAACCCAAGACTTGGGTGACTTCCGGCGGTCTCGGGACGATGGGTTTTGGCCTTCCTGCCGCCATCGGCGCGAAATTCGCCCGGCCGGAGAAAGATGTTTGGCTAATCGACGGTGACGGCAGCTTCGCGATGACGCTCGTCGAACTCGCTACAGCAGCGACTTATAACGTCCCCGTGAAAGTCGCCATCCTCAATAATGCGTACCTGGGAATGGTGCGCCAGTGGCAGGAACTATTCTTCGAGAAGCGCTACTCACACTCGCATTATCCAGAAAACCCCGATTTCGGCACGATTGCAGAGGGTTATGGCGTAAAGGGCATCAACATCACTGACGTGAACGAAGTACGGAATTCCCTTGAGACGGCGGCCGAGCATGATGGACCAGTAGTGTTGAATTTCCTGGTCAACAAGGAGGAAAACGTCTGGCCCATGGTTCCCGCCGGCGCCGGAAACGATGAGATGCAACTCGCTCCTCCCTCCAGAGAAGCCAAATCATGAGACAAGTCTATTCCATCCTCGTCAATAACCACGCGGGTGTGCTTTCGCACGTAGCGGGCCTTTTCACGCGCCGTGGATACAACATCGAAAGCATCGCCGCCGGACCGACGGAGGATGCCACAATTACGCGCATCGTCATCGTCGCCATCGGCGAAGAAAACGAACTCGACCAGATCGCCAAACAACTCCGCAAGCTCTACGACGTGCGGGAAGTCGAGCAGATCTCTTATAACCAAGCCGTCACGCGCGAACTCGTTCTCGCGACAATCGAAGCGCCCATCAACAAAAGAAGTGAAGTCATACAACTCGCCAACGCCTTCGGTGCTCAGGTAATTAACATGACCGATGATACTGTGACGCTCGAAGCGAGCGGCAACGATCATAAGGTCAGAACTCTCCTCAAGGCATTCGAAGGCTACGGAATTTCGCAGATGGCGCGCACGGGTATGATTTCGCTGCCCTACGACGGCATGCCCGAGGACTGGGAGCCCATCGCATAATGTCCAGAAACTCCGACAACAACACCAAGGACGATACACATACGATAGCGGTTTTGGTGGAGAACAAATTCGGCGTTCTCGCCAAGGTGGCAAGTCTATTCAGCGCCCGAGGCTACAACATCGACAGCCTTTGCGTGGGGGTAACGCAGGACCCGAGTGTATCCCGAATCACTCTCGTCACGCGCGGAGATGCAAAAGTTCTCGAGCAGATCAGAAAACACCTCAGCAAGCTTATCGACACCTTCAAGGTGATGGACATGGGCGAGACGGACAGCGTCGAACGAGAGATGATTCTCATCAAGATTTCGGCGCCGAAAGCCGCCCGGTCGGAGATTTTTCAAATCATCGATGTTTTCCGGGGCCGCGTCGTCGATGTATCCACGGATACCATTACCGTTGAAGTCACAGGCGATGAAGGGAAGATTCACGCCATTTTGAATTTGCTCCAACCATTCGGCATCAAAGAGATCGCCCGCACAGGCAAAGTCGCACTCACCCGCGGGGCCAAAACCCTTAAGGGCTCCAAAAATTAACCCATGAGCGAAAGAGGCCACTCCAGCAGGCCGTTTATTGCCAGAGAAGGTTGGGCCTATATTTCGGTTTTATCGGCCATCGGCCTTATTTCGATCCTCTTCGGGGGATGGATGTGGGCAACTATTTCATTTCTGCTGGCCGCGGCTGTAGCCGGTTTTTTTAGAGACCCTGATCGCGCCCCGCCTGATGAGCCGGGCGTCGTCTTATCTCCGGCTGATGGCCGGGTCGTGGAAGTTGCCTCCGCCAAAGATGGCGGAAGTGTGGTCCGGATTTTCCTCTCTCCTCTGGACGTACATATCAACCGATCACCCGTGGAGGGGAGAATATCGAGCATTCATTATAAAAAAGGTCGTTTCCTGGCTGCATACAAAGAAGCCGCCTCGAGCATCAATGAACAAAACGCCCTGGAAATCAAGACGAACTCAGGTGATAATTTCAAAGTCATTCAAATCGCCGGCGTTTTGGCACGACGCATTATCTGCTGGTCCAAGGAGGGTGATACCATAATGGCGGGAGAGCGTTTCGGGCTGATTCAGTTCGGCTCGCGGACGGACCTATATTTTCCGGAAGGGTATAATATATCCGTAGAGCAGGGGCAGCGTGTTCGCGGAGGAGAAACCGTCGTTGGACGAGCAAACCACCAGACAGCCGCGGAATAAACTGGGGCGTCGTTCACGCAGGAGAAGGCGTCGCTCGGGAAGGCGTTCTTTTCAGCGAGGAATCTTCCTGGTTCCCAATCTACTGACGACGGGCAGTCTTTTTGCCGGTTTCTATGCGATTGTCGCTTCTATCCAGGGAGACTTCATCTGGGCCTCGCTGGCCATATTGTTGGCCATCGTTTTAGATGGGCTCGATGGTACTGTCGCCCGGTTGACGAAGAGCACAAGCGCTTTTGGCCTTCAATACGATTCTTTATGCGACTTGACGGCTTTCGGCGTCGCACCGGCCGTTTTGATATATACTTGGCTCCTCGCCCCATATGGAAGAATCGGCTGGCTGGCCACGTTCATATTCGCAGCTTGCGGCGCCTTGAGACTGGCGCGCTTCAATGTGCTGGCGCAAGCGAGCAGCGGGCCCATGGATTTTCGGGGACTGCCGATACCCGGAGCCGCAGGTGTTTTGGCATCCATCGTATATTTGGTTGAAGACTTTTCGATCAAGGACCATGTTCCCCTCATGGTGATTGCAGCGCTCAGCTACGTTCTTGCATTCCTGATGGTGAGCACCATACGCTACAAGAGTTTCAAGGATTTAAGCGGACCTCTCAGAAGACCATTCCGCGTCCTCGTCGGCGCGGTGTTGGCTCTTTTCGTGGCGGCGGCGATTCCTCAGGTTGTTGCCTGTCTGGCATTTGTAGGCTACGCCGCATCCGGCCCCTGTGGAATGATAACGAGATGGCGAAGAACCAAGCGAGAGAGCACTCCCGAAAATTTTGAAGAAACTCACTCGGAATCTTCATGATCCGCCTTTAGGCGCGTCTCATGCCGCTAGAAACGGCTCGAATGATGAGCCATTTCTTACCTAATTGCCCATTCCCCCCTCGATTGCGATCTCTTCGAATAGTATTCATAATCAATTTTGATTCAAAACCGTTTTTGAAAAACCCGGCTCATCCGAAGTTAGAGATGGTTCTTAACGAATCGTGATGATGAGAATTTCCGTGTCAAATAATTCAAAATTCACCTTTCTGAAACCGAATGGGTTTTGTTCATCAATCATCATTTTCTCTTTCGTACTTTTCTGGATACCACCTTGCCCGCAAGCACAGCCAAAGAACGGTATGCAAGCCCAAGCCCCACCCACTCCGTCTACTAGAAGCGACGAGGGCATGAAATTCTTAAGAGAATCCGAAGCCGCCATCGCCATCACGGCCGATGAGATACGAGAAGATCGGGAGCGACAGCGAATTATCGGCCGCGGCTCTGCAGACATTCAGTATTTGGGCAAAAGAATCCGGGCGGACCATATCGAGGTACAAACATCGACGCGCGACGGCGTCGCCACTGGGAACATTGTTTTTCAAACCACGAATGACCGCATCGTTGCCAACCGCATCGAGTTTAATCTCGATACCGAACGGATGGTCGTTTTCAACGCGCGCGGCATCATTGGCACCACATATTATGTGACGGGACGCGTGATTCGGCGCTTGGCAGAAGATCGGTATGAAGTCCAGGGGGGCACTTTCACAACGTGCGAAGGGGATCTTCCAGACTGGGCTTTCGGCTTCGAGCGGGCGACCTTCCAAATCGAGGGCTATGCTCAACTAGAAGCCCCCACCATGACGGTGAAAGGCGTGCCGGCGGCATTTTTCCCCTGGGCGATGGTGCCGATAAAAACAAAAAGAGCCACCGGCTTTCTCCTGCCGGGCATCGGCTCGAGCAGTCGAAACGGCTTTCGGTTTTCCCCTTCATTTTTCTGGGCCATCAACGATTCGACGGACGCCACCTTCGGGGTCGATTATTTCACCAAGCGCGGGACTCGCTACAAAGGAGAGTACCGTTACACACCAAATCGAAATACCTCGGGACAGATAGCGGGCCGCTACCTGAAAGACAAAATCGAGCGTGCGGCCTTTTGGGACGTTAAGGGCGTCCACCGCATGAATTTCAAGGACTTAGGCGCCAATTTGCACGCCGTAGTCGATTTACAAAAACGCCCGTCAAGCGATCGCTCCCTTGAAGGCGATTTACTGACTCGCACGCGTCAGGACACGGATACTAACGTCACTTTCACGCAAAATTTTCCCGAGATTGCCGGACAGCTTCAAGTAGGAATGAGGAGACGCGAAGGCTTGGGCGAAGCAGATGGACAGTTATTCGAAAAAGCGCCGGAAGTGATTCTTGACATCCAAAACAAGCGCTTGGGGAAAAGTGATCTTTACTTCAACCTGGATTCCTCTTTCACTTATTTCAGAAAAACGGAGAACGACAACACGCTCCGGATGAGCCGCTTTCACGTCGAACCATCTTTATCGCTTCGCTTGGAGACTGTTCCCTGGCTTGGCCTGACACCCGAAATCGGATTCCGCAGGACCCACTGGACGCATCAAAGAACTGAGCCGGGCGCAGGTTCGTATTTCGACGATACGCAACACGTGGAATCCGGTCTGTCACGTGAAATGTGGTTTACGAAGCTTCATGCGAGTGGCCCGCGATACAGTAAAGTCTACCAGGGCGAACTCGGTCCCTTCCGGGATTTCAAGCACATCCTCTCGTTTGAAGCGATGTATCAATACAGCCCGAACAACGACGCCTACGACAGAAGCCTGATCCTCCCTCTGGATATGGTGGACACTCTTCAGCATGAACATGCCATCGAATACGCCATCGTGAATCGTGTATTGACGAAACTACCCCTAAATGACGGGTTCCAGACTAGGCAGTTGTTTCGCTACCGAATCAGCCAGATTTATGATCTCGTCGAAGCGCGAAGGAATGAAGATCTGGACACGAAACCGAAACGTCCTTTGAGTGACATCACTTTCAGGCTCGAATCGCAGCCCTTCTCCAAGCTTCGCCTGCTACAACAATTCAAATACAACCCCTATGACCTGGAAATCAGCGAACACTCCACAGGTGTCTTTGTCGACGGCGGCAAGAAGTGGTATCTCAATCTCGATCGGACCTGGACGCGCCAAAATGGAAACGACCCGGTAAATGCAGAGGGTAGTCATCTGAATTTCGGAGGAGGGTTCTCCATCAACCAGCACCTTTCTCTCGAATACGTCACGCGTTTGAACAAAACCCAAAAGACCACGCTGGAGCAAAGCATTACGGCGCGTTACCTCGATTGCTGCTGGGGCGTGGAACTCACGTTCACCGATACAAAGGATAAAAACGAAGTTTATGTCGGTTTCAGTCTTGTCGGCCTTCTCGAAGGCGAAAGAGCTCTGGGTTCCACACGCGGAAGAAATGTTTTGCGAGAAGGCGGATTTTGGAAAAGTCGCTCATGGACGCCTTTGCCTTTTAAGTAATATTGCACGCCTTTTTTCTTAAATTTTACTCAACCTGCTCATATGACGCAGAGTGAGGCAATTTAGTGAACATTTGCGTTATCGGTTGTGGATATGTCGGATTGGTCACAGGGGCCGTCTTCGCCGACTTGGGCAACGAAGTCATCGGCGTGGATATCGACCAAAGCCGTGTAGACACCCTGAACACGGGCGGCTGCCCAATTCATGAACCCAGGCTACCCGAACTCTTGGAGCGCAACCGACAAGAAGGTAGGCTAAAATTCACCACCTCCATACATGAGGCTGTTTCGAAAAGTGAGATTATTTTCATCTGTGTGGGAACGCCGCCTGCCGAGGATGGTGGAACCGACCTTTCAGAAGTGGAAGCGGCGGCAATAGGCATCGCTCGTGCGATACAGGATTATAAGATCATCGTCAACAAAAGCACCGTGCCCGTAGGCACGGGGGATTTCGTTCAAGAGGTCATCGAAAGAAACGGCGTCACTTCAACAGATTTCGACGTGGTCTGCAATCCAGAGTTTATGCGCGAAGGGCAAGCGGTGCGAGACACGCTCCAGCCGGATCGCATCGTCATCGGCTCATCATCGGAGAAAGCGGCGAAAACCGTTCAGCTTCTATACCAGGCCCTGAACACTCCTTGCATCATCACGGACACACAAAGCGCGGAGTTGATTAAATATGCCTCGAACGCATTTTTGGCGACGAAAATAACGTTCATCAACGCAGTGGCAAACCTTTGTGAAGAGACGCAAGCGGATATTCGAGAAGTCGTCAAAGGGGTTGGCGCGGATTCCCGCATCGGCCACGCTTTCCTGGGGGCTGGCTTGGGCTATGGTGGCTCCTGCTTCCCGAAAGATGTGGATGCCCTGTTACACGCCTCCAGAAGACTTGGCGCTGAAATGACGATTTTAGAGGCCGTGAGAGCGGAAAACGACAGCCGGGTGCCTCGTTTCGTACAAAGAATCATCGAAAGACTCGGTACGAAGAGCAAACTGCCGCTCAAGGGAAAGACCATTGGCGTTTTGGGGTTATCGTTCAAGCCTGACACGGATGACATGCGGGAAGCAAAAAGCATCGAGATATGTCACGCGCTCCGCGAGGCGGGTGCCAGGCTGCGCGCGTACGACCCTATCGCCACCGCAAACGCCAGGCGAATCATTGGAGATGAGGATATCGAATATTGCAAAAGCCCCTACGAGGCCGCGAAAGGCGCAAGCGGGATTATTATCGTCACCGAGTGGCGCGAATTTATTCAGTTGAATCTGAACCGCTTGAAATCAGAGATGATGGAACCGGTTATATTCGATGGCCGAAACATCTACTCTTCTGAACAAGTAAGAGATGCCGGCTTTGAATACTTCAGCATCGGGAAAACGTCGCTCAAACCGTGATGATGGAAAACTCTCGCGTTGTGGTAACAGGCGGAGCGGGCTTCATCGGCTCCCATTTGTGCGATAAACTCATCGCTCTGGGCAACGATGTCATATGCGTCGACAATTTTCTGACCGGGCACCATCTGAACATCAAACATTTCCTAGAAAACGAACATCCAAAATTTACGCTCATCAAACACAACGTGAGCGAACACATTCACGTCGAGGGAAACGTGGACGCCGTTTTCCATCTCGCAAGTCCTGCAAGCCCGAATGATTATTTGAAATTTCCCATCCAGACGCTGAAGGTCGGCTCCCTTGGCACTCATAACGCCCTCGGGCTTGCAAAGGAGAAAAAAGCGCGCTTTCTTCTGGCTTCCACCTCGGAGGTATATGGCGACCCCCAGATTCACCCGCAGCACGAGGAATACTGGGGCCACGTCAACCCTATCGGTCCTCGCGGCGTGTATGACGAAGCCAAAAGATTCTCAGAAGCCATGACCATGGCCTACCATCGGACCCATGGATTGAACGTACACATCGCCCGCATTTTCAATACTTATGGTCCGAGAATGCGAACTGCAGACGGACGCGCGATACCCGCCTTTATCTCGCAAACCGTTCGGAACAAACCCATCCGTGTTTTCGGTGATGGCATGCAGACGAGAAGCTTTTGTTTCATCACCGATCTCATCAATGGCCTTATCAAGCTGATGGACAGCGAAATTCATGAACCTCTCAACCTCGGAAATCCTTCGGAGATGACGATCCTCGCCCTGGCGGAGAAAATCATTGCGCTTACAGGCGCGGACTCAATAATACAGTATGAGCCACTGCCCGTTGATGATCCAAAAATCCGCCAACCCGACATCGGGAAAGCAAAAAAACATCTCGGTTGGGAGCCGGAAATTTCTCTGGAAGAGGGTCTCCTGGCCACAATAGATGACTTCAGGAAACGATTGAACATCAACCCTTGAAATCCAGCCCTTGGATCGGCTAGATTGCAGAATACCGGGTGGATTCCCTGCTCCACCTCCCCTACCGCCCCACTGCTCCGAGGCTTCCTTTGGGATCATCGGCAAAGGAATTCCTGGCCGAACGCGCCGTGAAGTATGAATCGCTTGCCACGAGCGACTACTCCCGGCAAGTAGACGATATCTCCAGCGTCATCGTCGAATGCCTGGTGTCCGAAAGGAAAATCATCGCTTTCGGCAACGGGGGGAGCGCCGCGCTCGCCATGCACTTTACGGGCGAACTCGTAGGCCGCTTCCTGGCCGATCGCGCTCCCCTGCCCGCTATCTGCCTCAGCGGCGACACGAGCGCCCTCACCGCCATCGGGAACGACTACGCGTACGAGGAAATTTTTGCGCGGCAAATCCAGGCGCACGGACGAGCAGGAGACGTCGCCCTGGGCCTGAGCACAAGCGGCAAGTCCGCAAATGTCGTCTCCGCTCTCAAACGAGCCGACGCCCTTGGATTGATTGGCGTCGCGATGACCGGAAGCGGCGGAGGTCCAGCCTCCCAAGTTGCGAAATATTCGGCGAAAGTACCCTCGAATGACACTGATTTCATACAGGAAGCCCATGAAGCCGCTCTTCATTATATTTGCCACCGCATCGATGAGGTTTTCACCAGAGACTCGCAAGAGCAGAAAATCGCCCTTAATGACTGAGTGGAAATAACGACGGGACGAGAGACGTGGAAATTGGAATTCTAGGCAGCGGGAGCAGAGGAAACGCCGCTTTGGTTCGCTCAAACGGTGCGGCGTTTCTCGTCGATGCAGGCCTCAGCGCGAGGCAAATCACAAAGCGCCTTGAAACCTACGGCGTCCGCCCGCAGGACCTGATGGCGATTGTGCTGACGCATGAGCACATCGATCACATCAGAAGCGCCGGCACTTTGGCGAGAAAATGGAATCTACCCCTTTGGACGAACAAAGCCACCTACACGGCGAGCCAGAAGACGATCGGTAAAACGCCAGAGTGGATGGAAATTGAAGTGGGACTACCCTTTCATATCGGTGGTATACGAGTGGAGCCTTTCAGCACGCCCCATGACGCAGCCGATCCCTTCGGATTGATATGCAACGATGAAGACGGACGCCGCGTCGGCTTCGCCACCGACATGGGATTCGTCACGAATCTGGCGCGCCAGCGGCTCCAGGGGCTTCAAGGACTCGTCCTGGAATTCAATCATGACGTGGAAATGCTCATTAACGGCCCCTACCCATGGCCGATCAAACAGAGGATTCGAGGTAAACTCGGACATCTCAGCAACGAGGATGCCGCCAAGCTGCTCAAGAACATCGTCACGGCCGACTTCGAGTGGCTCATCTGCGCTCATATTTCACAAGAGAACAACGAGAACCGGCTTCTTCTGGAGACAGCCCGAAAAGCGTTGAAGGGCCACGAACGGAGAAATCTCCTGAGCGCCTCTCAGGATGAGCCGACTCCCCTCGTGGGCGCCGGAGGAATAACGGAGGGTCTTCCTTGATTCCGAGATACACCCGCCCCGAAATGGCGAAAATATGGGAAGAACGGGAAAAACTGCAGCGCATGCTCGACGTGGAGATAGCCGTTTGCGAGGAAATGTGCGCGCGCGGCGAAATTCCGGCGGAGGCGCTTGAAGAGATCAAATCGAAAGCGGCTTTCGAGCCCGAGCGAATCAAGGAAATTGAGCGCGTCACCAAGCACGACGTCATTGCCTTTCTCACCAACGTGGCAGAGCACGTAGGGCCATCCTCGCGCTACATTCACCTCGGCATGACGAGCAGCGACGTCCTGGATACCGGCCTTGCGCTTCAGCTCATATCGGCGGCCGACATCATCCTCGATGATATTCAGGAACTGAAAAAGACCCTGAAAGAACGCGCTCTGGAGCAAAAACACACCATCATATCGGGCAGAACCCACGGGATGCACGCAGAGCCCACAACCTTGGGTCTTAAAATAGCCACCTGGTACACCGAGTTCGAGCGCGCTTATGAGCGAATGCAAAGCGCGCGTGAAACCGTACGCGTCGGCCAGATATCAGGCGCTGTGGGCGCGTGTCCCCACATTCCCCCGGACGCCGAAGAGGCCATCTGCGAGCGCCTGGGTCTCAAGGTGGAACGCGTGAGCAGCCAAATCATCCAACGCGACCGCCATGCGGAGTACCACCTTGCTCTCGCTCTCGTGGCGGCGAGCATCTCCCGCGTGGCGACGGAGGTGCGCCATCTTCAAAGGAACGAAGTGGGCGAAGCGGAAGAGTTCTTCAGCAAGGGCCAGAAAGGGAGTTCCGCCATGCCCCACAAGAGAAACCCCGTGGTTTCGGAGCAGTTGTGCGGCCTTGCCCGCGTGGTGCAGGGGAACGCCACGGCGGCCCTGCAGAACGTCCCTCTATGGCATGAGCGCGACATATCCCACTCATCCGTGGAACGCGTGATATTGCCGGACAGCACGATTCTCGTGGATTACATGCTGGTCAAACTCAACGATTTGATGACAAACTGGGTCGTCTACCCCGACAAGATGCAGGAAAACCTCGCGCGCTCGAAGGGATTGCTCCTCAGTGAACACGTCATGCTCGCCCTGATTCGCAAAACGGGCATCACGCGGGAGGAAGCCTACGCGCGGGTCCAGGCTCCCGCCATGGAAATATGGGCCGAGGGAGGCGATTTTCAGGCGAAACTGGCGGCGGACCCACAAGTGGGCGGCGTGTTGGGTGAGGAGGAACTCGCTCATTGCTTCGATATGGACGCCCATCTGAAAAATCTGGACCGAATTTTCGAACGAGTATTCGGCCCCGATAAGGAATGAAACTGAATACACGGGGTGACAAACACAGGCTCGTTTATGTTAGGATAGCGGCTCCTGACCGCCCGGAATGGTCGTTTTCTAACCCGTTCAAATGATGGAATAACTCTTAAAACGAAGGTTCGAATTTGCGATCCTCGAATGGAGAATTGTTCATGGAACACGGCAAACAGGTTTACGAAGGCAAGGCCAAGATCATCTACGAAACCGACAACCCAGACTACTATATCCAGTTCTTCAAGGATGATGCTTCCGCATTCAACGCCAAGAAGCTGGGCACTATCGAATCCAAAGGCGTTTTCAACAACTCCATCTCCTCTCGCCTGCTGCAAGAAGTGGAGCGTCAGGGCGTGCCCACGCATTTCGTGGAAAAACTCTCCGAGCGGGAGATGCTGGTGAAGAAACTCGACATCATTCTGGTCGAGGTAGTGCTGAGAAACATCATCGCGGGAAGCCTGGCCAAGAGAATGGGCGTGGAAGAAGGCGCGCGTCTTCCGAACACGATCGTCGATCTGCATTTGAAAAACGATGAACTCGACGACCCGCTCATCAACGAAGACACCGCCGTGGCCTTCGACCTGGCGACGCGCGAAGAACTCGCCGAGATGCGCGAATACGCCTTCAAGGTGAACGATATCCTCACCGCGTTCTTCTCCGAGCGCAACATCGACCTCGTGGATTTCAAGCTTGAGTTCGGGCGCTGCGCGGCCGAGGGCGGCAAGCTGCTTCTCGGCGATGAAATCACGCCGGATGGTTGCCGCTTCTGGGAGAAGGGAACGGGCCGCAAACTGGATAAAGATCGCTTCCGAAGGGATTTAGGGCAAGTGGAAGACGCATACGCCGAAGTCGAAAAACTCGTCATAGATTAATTTCGCCCTGAGGTGGTAATGCCGAAAGCCCTGGTCTACGTGACATTCAAAGCGGGCGTGCTCGATCCCCAGGGGGAAGCCGTCCGGGGAGCACTCTCCTCCCTCGGATTCAAGGGCGTGAACGACGTGCGTGTAGGAAAATTCATCGAGATCGAACTCGAAGATACCGGCAACACTCATGCCGATCTGGAGAGAATGTGCCAGGACCTGCTCGCCAACCCCGTCATCGAAGATTACCGTATCGAATTGGCGGATGAATCCAGGAACGGCGAGAAAAGGTGATGCATTTCGCCGTCATCGTCTTCCCGGGTTCCAATTGCGACCATGATTGCTACCACGCCATCAAGGACGTTCTCAAACAACCGGTGCGGTTCGTGTGGCACAAGGAAGCCTCTCTTGGAGATGCGGAGGTAGTGATACTCCCAGGAGGCTTCAGCTACGGGGACTACCTAAGGGCCGGCGCCATTTCGCGCTTCTCACCCATCATGAGGGCTGTTACTGCACATGCGCGGGAAGGCCGTCCCCTGCTCGGCATATGCAACGGCTTTCAGTGCCTGACCGAATCGGGCCTCCTGCCCGGGGCCTTGAGGCGAAACGAGTCGCTTCGCTTCGTTTGCGACGACGTCCGGCTCAAATGCGAAACGTCGAGAACCCCCTTTACCTGCGGTATCGAGCCGGAAGAAATCCTGAAAATGACCATCGCGCATGGAGAAGGAAATTACTTTTGTGATCCCGAGACGCTCGCCACACTCGAAGATAACGATCAGATTGTTTTCCGCTACGCCAATGCGGAGGGTGACGTAAACCCCGAAGCGAATCCCAACGGATCGATGGAAAACATCGCGGGCATATGCAACTTGCAGGGTAACGTGGTGGGCCTCATGCCGCATCCCGAGCGAAGCTGTGATTCTCTTCTGGGCGGGGAAGACGGGTTGCGGATGTTCATGTCCGTCGTGCGAAAGGTGGTCTCATCGTGATCACGACAGACACGCTCGCCACGCGGGAGATGGCGCTCGACCATGGCCTTTCTCCGAACGAGTGGGAAAAGATAAAGGAAACGCTGGGACGAAAACCCAACATAACCGAACTCGGTGTATTCTCCGCCATGTGGAATGAACACTGCTCGTATAAAAGCAGCCGCATCCACCTGAAAAAATTTCCCACGCAAGGCCCCCACGTCCTGCAGGGACCCGGAGAAAACGCGGGCGTTGTCGCTCTCGGCGAGGGCATGGCCGTCGCCTTCAAGATGGAGAGCCACAACCATCCCTCTTTCATCGAGCCCTACCAGGGTGCTGCCACCGGTGTGGGCGGCATTTTGAGGGACATCTTCACGATGGGGGCGCGGCCCATCGCGCTGCTCGACAGCCTGCGTTTCGGGGCGCCGGAACATCCCCGCACCCCCTATCTCGTCGGTGGCGTCGTAGGCGGCATCGCGGGCTATGGAAATTGCGTCGGCGTTCCCACGGTCGGGGGAGAAACGAAATTCCATCCCTGCTACAACGGAAACATACTGGTGAACGTCATGTGCGCGGGCATTATGCGCTCAGACGCCATATTCCGGGGCACGGCTTCGGGCATCGGGAACCCGGTCATCTACGTCGGCGCGCCCACCGGGCGGGACGGCATTCACGGCGCGTCCATGGCGTCGGCGGGATTTGACGATTCCGCCCTCGAAAAAAGACCTACCGTTCAGGTAGGCGACCCGTTCCGGGAAAAACTGCTCCTTGAGGCGTGTCTGGAACTGATGAGGCGCGGCGCCGTGGTCGGCATTCAGGATATGGGCGCCGCCGGCCTCACCTCCTCTTCCGTCGAAATGGCCGGCCGGGCCGGCACGGGCCTCCTGCTTCGCCTGGATGCGGTGCCTTGCCGGGAAGAAGCGATGACGCCCTACGAGATGATGCTCTCGGAAAGCCAGGAGAGGATGCTCCTGGTAGCGGAAAAAGGAAGAGAATCCGAGGTGCGAGAGATATTCGAACGGTGGGACCTGCCGATGTCCGTCGTCGGGGAAGTTACCGGGGACGGAAGACTTCGAGCAACTTTCGGAGGGGATGAAGTCGCCGACCTTCCGGTATCGTCGCTGACGGATGATGCGCCAACCTATAATCGCCCCATAGAACCCGATCGCGAGCTCCCACTCGACGATCCGCTAGACAAACTGCCGGAGCCTGAAGATTTAGGGGCTACCCTGCTCAAGATGCTGGCCCATCCCAACCACGGGGACAAAAAGCCGATATGGCGCCAATACGACTATAAAGTTCGCACGAACACGGTGACCCTCCCGGGCGGAGACGCCGCCATCATCCGTCTAAAAGGCACAAACAAAGCGCTGGCCCTCACGACGGATGGAAACGCACGATACGGCATGCTCGATCCCTACAAGGGGGGGATGCTCGCCGTGGCGGAAGCAGCGCGAAACATCTGCTGCGTGGGCGCAAGACCGCTTGCGATCACCAACTGCCTCAACTTCGGCAATCCCGAGCGTCCCGCCGTCATGGCGCAATTTTCTTCGTCGATTGAGGGCATGGCGCAAGCGTGTCGTTCTCTGGGCTTACCCGTGGTGAGCGGAAACGTGAGCTTTTACAACGAAACGCATCAGGTGGATATCTATCCCACCCCGATAATCGGCATGGTGGGCCTGCTCGATGACACCCATAAAAGAGCGGGCCATGGATTCGCCTCGCAGGGTGACGTCATCGCCCTGATTCATCCTGAAAACGAAGCTCCATTGCCACAAGCATGTGCTCATGAGTACGTGTGGATGGAAACGGGGCTGGAAGGAGGCGACGCACCGGCGATATCGCTGGATGCGGAAAAAGCCGTGCAGGCGGCTTGCAGGCGAGGCATCGAAATGGATCTTGTACGCTCCGCTCATGACCTTTCCGAAGGCGGATTGGGAATCGCTTTGGCCGAATCTGCACTCGCATCGCTGAAAAGCGGGCTTGGGGTCGAAGTGTGGCTACCCGAGCAGGAGGGCAGGGTCGACGGCTTGTTATATGGTGAAGCCGCATCGCGCATTTTGGTGAGCGTATCTCCCCGGTCGGTGAACGCACTGCAAGAGGTCGTACAAAGCTGTGGTGCGGAACTAACGCACATCGGCCGCGTTCAGGAGGATGCTTTCGTTGTAAAAACCCCCGATAATGTTCCCTTGATAGATTTAGCTATGCCGAATATCGTGGCGGCATGGTCGGACGCCCTCTCCGAGGTATTGTGAGATGTCTGTCTGGATAGATGACCATCCGAAGGAAGAATGCGGAGTCTTTGGTATCTACGGTCACCCGGAGGCGGCCAATATGGCCTATCTGGGACTCTACGCACTCCAACACAGAGGACAGGAGAGTGCGGGCATCGTTGCCTCCAACGGGGAGAAGGTGCACAGCGAAGTCGGTATGGGTCTCGTTGCCGACGTTTTCACGGAAGAGCGCATCGCCAAGCTTAAGGGTCGCATCGCCATCGGGCACAACCGCTACTCCACCGCCGGACAATCCGACATCAAAAACGCCCAACCGTTCCTGGTGAACTACGCCAAAGGAACCCTCGCCCTCGGCCACAACGGAAACCTCGTCAACGGCGGTGCCTTGCGTGAGGAACTCGAAGCGAACGGCTCCATATTCCGCAGCACGACGGACAGCGAGGTCATCCTGCATCTCATCGCCCGCTCCGATGAGAAAACCGCCGAAGGAGCCATCATCGAAGCCCTTCAAAGACTGGAAGGCGCCTATACGCTCACGATGATGACCGAGGATAAGCTGATTGGCGTCCGGGACCCCCTTGGCTTCCGCCCCCTGGTATTGGGCAAACTCCCGGTGGGCGAGACCGGAGACGACTCCTGGGTTCTCGCGAGCGAAACGTGCGCACTCGATTTGATTGACGCCGAATATATCCGCGAAATTGAACCCGGTGAGATGGTCATTATCGACGAAAACGGCTTAAGGAGCATTTCTCACTCTGCATCTGTTGAACATCGGCAATGTATTTTCGAGTTCATCTATTTCGCCCGCCCGGACAGCTTCATTTTCGGGAAGAACGCTTATGGCATCAGGCGAAAGCTAGGCGCTCGGCTCGCTGAGGAAGACAACGTGGAGGCGGATATCGTCACGCCCGTTCCGGACTCGGGCCTATCCGCCGCGCTCGGATACGCAGACGCATCGGGCTTACCTTTTGAATGGGGCCTGATTCGCAATCACTACGTGGGCCGCACGTTTATCGAACCGGAACAGTCCATACGAAATTTCGGCGTCAAACTCAAATTAAACCCGATGAAAGAGTTTCTGGAGGACAAGCGGGTCGTCGTGGTCGATGATTCCCTCGTCAGGGGTACGACGAGCCAAAAAATCGTCGAACTCATCCGGCGAGCAGGCGCAAAAGAAGTTCACATGCGCATCAGTTCTCCCCCCATCACCCATCCGTGTTTCTTTGGTATCGACATGCCCACCCTCGCGGAACTGAAGGCGTCTTCGAACAGCGTGGAGGAAATCCGGCAGTTCCTGGGGGCGGATAGCCTCCGTTATTTATCCCTCGAGGGCCTGCTTCGCTGCGTTCACCCGAATGAAGATGCGTTTTGCACGGCTTGTTTTTCGGGAAATTACCCGATTCCAGTCGAGGAAAACGACTATCAGCTCTCTCTTTTCCTGGATTCGCGCACCTCGGAGCACCGCGCGTAATGAATTTGACCAAGTTTATCGGTGATTGTTATCCTATTCGCTGGTGGGTGTTCCGTCACTCCAGTACGTCATGAGAGAATCACCCAAAATCGGGGAGAAAGTATCTTGCCCATGAATCGAAGATGTTTTCTCCTGATCTGCGTCTTCGCAGCAGGCTGCAGCGCAGCGCCTGTCGCTCAGAACGAAATTCAGCCGAAGAAATTGACGGGCGATAGCTCCATCCAGGCGAGCGTTGATACTTCGAAAAAATTGACCGACGCCGTTACCATCGAGGAGAGGGCCTCTGTCCCACCTCGAGAAACGGCTTTCCCCTCTCCAAAACGCATGGCGCCCGAGCGACCCGAAGCCGTTCAGAAAGAATCGCCGAAGGTCCTGGCGTCCATACAACCGAAAGACAACGAAGCCGATACAGTCGCCAAGCAGCCGGATACTGAAGAATCAAGAGATGAAAAAACGGTTAAGGACTCTGAACCTTCTCCTCATGACATCAGTCTGCCGGTACCTGAAACCGAAGAATTCCTCAAGCCTCCCCTGACGCCGGAAGCCAAGAAACCCAAGGCTTTTTTGTATGACGTCCCCGTCGTCCGAAACGCCATCGTGGATAGATGGATCGCATACTTCACGGGTCCCGGGCGCGCCAGTTTTTCCGTCTGGTTGGGCAGGGGGGGACGCTATATCAAATTGTTCCGTGAAATTCTGAAGGAACACCAACTACCGCAGGACTTGGCGTATCTCTCCCTGATTGAGAGCGGATTCAGTCCGAAGGCGCGCTCCAGAGCCGGTGCGGTAGGCCCCTGGCAGTTCATGCCTGGCACAGCGAGGCGGATGGGCCTGAAAATCAATTATTACCTGGATGAGCGTCGCCACCCGATGAAGTCCACCCGAGCGGCCGCGGCATACCTTTCGAAACTTTATGAGGATTTCGGCGATTGGCATCTCGCGCTCGCCGCATACAACGCGGGGGAACGCCGCATCGCCAGGGCCATTCGCAGGTCGAAGCGAAAAGACTACTGGTCCCTGGCCAGAACGAGATACCTTCCCAACGAAACCCGCAACTACGTCGCCAAGTACCTGGCAGGGATGATAATAGCCAAAAACCCTGAAGTTTTCGGATTTGTGGGCATCGATTATGAAAACCCCTGGGCCTTCAAAGCCGTTAAACTTTCGCATGGCACCAGCCTGAGAGCAATTTCCCGTATTTCGAACGTTTCTTTACGCATTTTGAGGGAAATCAATGCGGAGTTGAGAACCTCCGTGACGCCCCCGGGCAATGGATATCATCTTTTTCTGCCGGATGAAGAGGCGAAAGGATTCGCCGCAAAACTCGCGAAACTGACTGAGAGGCATTTTGCCTCTCCCAACGGCTACCGCATACAGCCGGGCGATACTTTCGGCGCCATCGCACAAAGACTCGGGGTCCCGTTAGACAGGCTGATCGAGATGAACACCCACCTCCATCCCAGAAGACTTCAAGTGGGCGCCAAAATCCTCCTTCCCAAATCACCCAAAAAAATGAAGACGCCTCTACAAAACGCCACATCGGCAAATGGGAACATCCCCATGCCGCAATTGCATGTCGTACGACAAGGTGAAAATTTCTGGTTGATCGCGCGAAAATACGGCATCTCCACCCAGGAACTCATGCGCATCAATACCGGTCTCAATCCAAAGCGCCTGCGCGTCGGCATGAAAATTCACCTCCCCTCCCCAAAACGCCTTACAAAGGTCGAGAAGAGCGAGAAAAAAAATCCAGATAAACCATTGCACCATCTCGTCGGCCCGGGAGAGAACATCTGGCTCATCGCCAAACGATACGGAATTTCAACAAAATCTCTCCTCACGTGGAATCGGCTGAGCGCCTCGGCCAAAATTTTCCCCGGAGAAAAACTCATCGTTCGCCGCTAGAATCAAAGGTTTCTTGACACCTGCTTCGATGCTCTCCTAAGATTGAAACTGAACCAGAGTTGCTCGACGCTATTTCTTTTCAATCGAGAATACGATGATTAATCGCGCTACACATGACCTCATGACAGTTGTCTTCTCCTTGGTTTGCGTGCTTCTCATCCTGAGTGGATGCGTCGCCCGTCCCAAGCAGCAGGCATCGCCCGGAGAATTGCTCGTCATCGGCGAGGAGGATTTGCGGGCCGAGCGTTTCGAGGCGGCGCGCCTTGCGTTCAAGCGCTTGCTGGAGGAATACCCCGACAGCAAACACCGCCGGAGCGCGCTGTTGCGATTGGGAGATTCATACTACCACGCGGAAGAATACATCGAATCGAAGCTGCAATACGCTGAATACGTGCGCCTCTATCCAGTAAGCGCCGGAACGCCGAAAGCATACTATTTCCTCGCGATGAGCGATTATCAAAGAAATCTCGCCATTGACCAGGACGCATCTGTCGCCAAAGATGCGCTCGAAAACTTTCAGACTCTCGTGAACCGCTTCCCGGGCTCGGAATACACGACCGATGCAAAGCAGAAGATATTGGAATTAAGACAACATCTCGCCCAAAACGCTCTGTTTATCGCGAATTTTTACTTCAGGACGAATCTACGAGTCTCCGCGATTCCGCGCTACAGGGAAATTATCCGGGATTTTGAAGATGTTCCCCACGTACGCGCTGAAGCCATGTACAAGCTGGGGGAAAGCTACAGAATAGAGGAAAGCTTCCAGAAAGCAGGAGAAGCCTATGGCTCACTCTTGGAGTCATATCCCGATGACCAGTACGCTTCCCCTGCATATAACAGGCTTCTCGCACTCACGAGCAAAAAATGACCATTCCGACTCATCTTGTCCAAACAACCCGGCTACATTCGAGTAATTCTTGATGACTGAGCCGAACGAAGGCGAGTCCGAGGACAGAACTTTGCCTGCCGGACGCGACGAGGCCCCCGATACGAAAGAAACGGATTCCTATACGATAAACGAAACGGAGCCCCCCTCCACGTTTTCCGATTCACCCGGTGATTCGGACGAAGGCGCACCCGACTCTCCCGCCGTGGATACACTGTCCCTCTATCTCAGAAACATCGGCTCCCACCCCATTCTCACGCGCGATGAAGAGCACGCGCTCGCCGTCGCGTCCAGAGAGGGGGATGAAGAAGCATTCAACAAACTCGTTCGTTCGAATCTACGATACGTCGTCAACGTGGCGAATCGCTACAAAGGTTTCGGGCTTTCACTCGAGGATTTGATAAATGAGGGAAATATCGGGTTGATCAATGCGATCAAACGCTTCGATCCCGAACGCGGCGTAAAACTCATTACCTACGCCGTATGGTGGATTCGCCAAAGCATCATGCACGCTCTCGCGAATCAGAGGAGCACCGTCCGGCTGCCCGTCAAGCAGGCGGGTCTTCTTCATAAAATCTCCATCATGTACGAGAAGCTCCGGCAGGAATTCAAGCGTGAACCGACAACATTCGAATTGTCCGAACGGTTGAACATAAAAGTGGCGGACATCGAGAAACTCATACGCGTGAACCGGAAATATCTTTCTCTCGATGCCACCGTCTCTCCCGACGACGACACCAGCTATCTCGATTTACTTGAAGAGCAAAGCGCCGCATCCGTGGAGGAAAACGTGGTGCAGCACTCTCTGGAGGAGGAAGTGGAGGATTTGCTTGCAGAACTCGACCCCAGAGAGCGTGACATCATTCGTATGCGCTACGGCTTCGACGGAGAGGCGATGACGCTCGAAGAAATCGGGAGCAAGCTCGGGCTATCGCGTGAAAGAATCAGGCAAATAGAGAAAAAAGTGATAAATCGCTTTCGCGCGGAAAGCAGCCACCAGACCCTGCATGATTTTCTGAGTTGACGATGTCCGAGGCGAAGCCACAAAAATCCGACGCTCCCCCCGTAAGCTGGCGAGAAGCCGCCTCGCGCCTTATCGCAAGTGGAACCGGAGAAAAATTCACGCTCGCGAACAGCCTCACTCTCGCTCGCATCCTGATGGTTCCATTGCTCGTCATGTTCTTGCTCGAAGGCTCGCCCCCCGCGCAATACTTTGCGGCCGGCCTGTTCGTCATGGCGGCCTTTACGGACTGGCTCGATGGCCACCTGGCCAGAACGCGCGACCAGATCACCCCTCTGGGGGAAATCCTCGACCCCGTGGCCGACAAGCTGCTTATCGTCGCCGCTCTAATCCCCCTGGTATCGCTGGGGAAAGTGGACGCCTGGGTCGTGGGTATCCTGCTGGGTCGGGAGCTTCTGGTGACGGCTTTTCGCGCCGTGGCCATGCGCCAGGGACTGGTAGTGCCGGCGGGCTTTCTCGGCAAAATCAAGATGGGCCTGGAGGTCGCGGCGATTTTTTTCCTCATCCTGGGTATTTTCCCGCCACTGGGCACCATTTTGATTTGGACCGCCATGATAGCGGCGGTGGTTTCTGCGGTTGATTATTTCCGGCAAATTATTCGAGCCATCTCTTGATGGGCGCTTTTTTCCTCGTCGTTCTGGTCGGTGGATTCCTGGGAGCCATACCCTTCGGGGTGGTGATCACCCGATTGCTCGGCGCCGAGGACCCGCGAAAATCCGGAAGCGGCAACATCGGCGCGACAAACGTCTTGAGAACGAGTGGTTGGAAAAGCGGTGTTTTCACCCTCCTGCTCGATGTGCTCAAAGGCGTCGCCGCCGTCCTTTTCGCCCGTTATGTAGCCTCGCGCGTCTCCGCCCCCTCCCTGGAACCCATTGCCGCCCTTGCGGCGGTCCTCGGGCACATGTATTCACCGTTCACGGGGTTTCGAGGGGGCAAGGGGGTGGCCACCGGCCTGGGCGTGTTCGCCCTCCTGACCCCGGGGCCTACGGCCATTGGCGCCCTGGTCTTCATTCTCGTGGTGGCCGTGACGCGGTACGTGTCCCTCGGTTCCATGCTCGCCGCGGCGGCAGTGCCGGTCGCGGGCTTTTGGATGAACTACTCCACAGTGGTCTGCACCTCGTCCGTACTCATTTCCTTGTTGGTGGTTTGGAAACATCAGGACAACATCGGGCGATTGATGCGGGGGGAGGAAAATCGCATCGGGCGGAAAAAGGGGTGAGTTTTTTTTCAGATTTCAGAAAACCGAGAATCATTGTTCTTAAGCAAGTGGAGGAAACATGCTCACCGGTTGTTCCCCGGTTTTTCTTCTCGTAGTTCTGGGTGTGGGAATCGGGAGTTGGATGTTCGGAGATCACACCGCCGCCCGAATCACGGGGCTTTTGGCGATAACCGTCTTTCTCGCCTATTTCGCCCTTTTGAACTGGACGGCGCAGAACCGCCAGAAACAAGAATCAGACACCCCGGGGGAAAAGGATTTGTATCAGGAAATCACCGGCCCGCACGATGACGGGACGCGCAGGGAGCCTTTCACCGAAGACGACAGGGCGGAATGGCGAAACTACCTCAAAACGGAAGGGAAGATCCTCTGGTTCGGGGTAGCGGGACTTCTTCTGGCGCTGCTCTATCTGACGTGGAAAAACTGAATCACCAGCCTGCGCGAGCACAGCGTAGAACTTCATTCAAAAAATCGAATCACGGCATCGGCCACAAAATCGAGGTCCTCATCCGGCAATTCCGGGTAGACAGGAAGCGACAGAACCCGGGCCGCTGCGGCCTCGCTTTCGGGGAAATCCCCCTCTTCATAACCGTCAAAACAGGGGTGGAGATGCAAAGGAGAGGGATAATATACAGCGCATCCAACGCCGTTTCGCAACAAGTGTTCTTGCAGCGCGTCGCGCTCGGGTGTGCGAACCACATATTGGTGAAACACATGGCCATCATTCGGAATCGAAGGTGGCGTGAACCGCTCTCCGATGATCCCGCTGCTCTCGAACCTGTCCTGATATTTCATGGCGTTTTGCCGTCTTTTTGCATTCCACTCTTCCAGGCGCTTCAGTTTGATGGACAAAACCGCCGCCTGCATCGTATCCATCCTGAAATTACCGCCTACCTCGTGATATTCGGAATTATCGGGCGAACCGTGAATCCTGAGTTTACGCATACGCTCGGCCACCGCGCCGTCTTTGGCTAAAACCATACCGGCATCGCCAAGCGCGCTCAGGTTTTTGGTCGGGTAAAACGACAGACAGCCCACGTCCCCCATGGCGCCGGCCATACCCGGGCCGCTCCGCGCGCCGACGGCCTGGGCGGCATCTTCCACGACGAAAAGCCGGTGGCGGTCGGCTATATCGAGAATCTCCGCCATCTGAGCGCAGCGGCCGTACATATGAACGGGGATGATTCCTTTCGTGTTCGGTGTGATGGCCTCTTCAAGCCGACCAGGCGCGAGATTGAACGTTTCGGGGTCGATATCCACGAACACCGGCTTCGCGCCCAGGCGATGGATGACGCCCGCGGTGGCGAAAAACGTAAACGACGAAGTGATGATTTCATCACCCGGGCGGACGTCGTTCGCCATCAGCGCCAACAGCAGAGCATCCGTGCCAGAGGAGACGGCGATGGCGTGCCCTGCGCCGCAGTAGGCCGCCATTTCGGACTCGAAAGCGCCGATCTCCTCACCCATGACGAACCTCTGGTGGGTCATCACGTTGTCCACTGCCGCCAGAATCTGCGCTTTCAGCGGCCCGTTTTGGGCTTTCAAGTCATAAAGGGGTACGCGCATGGAGACTTTCTTGTCCTATCGAAAAACCTCTTGGACGAAACGCAAGTTGGTGCCGGAGGCCGGACTCGAACCGGCAAGGGGTTGCCCCCGGTGGATTTTGAGTCCACTGCGTCTACCAATTCCGCCACTCCGGCAGAAAGAGGGTGTAACTTAGCCTCTCCCCATGCCCTCTGGCAAGATGCGTCTCGCATTTTCGCTGCGTGCGAGGCTCATCCACCATATTCCGACCAGCTCGACGCCGAAACCTCCTGCGCATCCACTCGCCAGGAGATGGAATCCTCGCACTCGGGACACAAAACGATGAAGCGCCCCTCCGGCTCTTCTTCCATCTCGTCCCGGAACACCTTGAGGCAGTTGCGGCAATGCACCCGGCTGCAGGCGGTGCACGCATTGGGTTGCGCATGCCGGAACCGCAAACCGCATGCGGGGCATTCATGAGTTTCCACGATTTCCCTTTCATCGCCACGAAAAGCACGTCTTCATAGCGGCGTTTTCCAATCTTTGCTACATTTTCTTGAACCCAAACCATCAAATTTCCCGCACTTTTCCTGAAAGGACGAATATACCATGATTATCGACACGGACCGCCTGGATGATTACGAGATTCTCGACTTGAGCCACCCTTGGGGGCATGGCGCCCCGCTTTGGCCCTATTTCCCTGATGTCAAGATCGAAAGATTCCACTATCACGCCAAAAGCCAGGTGCTGAGCCAGCAAATCACCACGTTCATGCACTGCACGACCCACACCGACGCTCCGGCGCACGTCATCGAGGGCACGCCTTTCATGGACGAGGTGCCGCTGCGAAGCTATTTCGGCAACGCCGTGTGCGTCGATATTCCAAAGGAGGAATGGGAAGTCATCACGCCTGAAGACCTCGAAAACGCGAGGCCGGAGATTCGCCCGGGCGACATCGTCATCGTGCATACCGGATGGCACCGCTACTACGGCGACAACACGAAATATTTCATCTATTCCCCCGGCCTCTACAAAGAGGCGGGCGAATGGTTCGTGGAGCGCGGCGTGAAGGGCGTGGGCGTTGACCAGCAGGCGCTCGACCATCCGCTGGGGACGAAAATCGCCTGGGGGCCACAGCCCATCTGTCCGTTCACCCTCAAGGAGTACGAAGAACGCTTCGACCGCCCCACAAGCGAGGCTTTCCCCGATTGGGAGCCCTGCCACCGCGCGCTTCTGGGGAACGGCATCGTAGGCTTCGAGAACGTGGGGGGTGACATCGACAAGGTCGTGGGCAAGCGATTCGCGCTGGCCGCATTTCCCTGGCGCTGGACGGGCGGGGACGGCTGTATCGTGAGGATGGTTGCGTTTTTACCGAAAAACTAGCCTGCGGCTACAGGTTCGGATTTTTTCTTGCTGGTCTGCTTCGAGGCCGTGCCGTTCGAGGCCGCCGTTTCTTTCTTCTCGGTGGATTTGCTCTCTGATTTCGACTCGGAAACGGTGCCCTGAGCGTCCTTCTCTTTGCTCTTGCCGTTCGAGGCGTAATCCGTCACATACCAGCCGTCGCCTTTGAGATGGAAGGCGGAGCGGGAGATTTTGCGTCTGAGCCTGAGCGCGCCGCAACTCGGGCATTTCCGGAGAGCGCTGGCCCCCATTTTCTGGATGACTTCGTGCTCATCTCCACATCCGCTGCATTCATACTCGTAAATCGGCACTTCTCGTTTCTCCTCGTCGTTAGATGAAGGTAAGCCAATCGAGCTTGCTCTCGTCGCGCCCGTTCACGATCTCGAAAAATGTGGATTGGATTCTCTGCGTCACCGGGCCGGGCTCTCCCGCTCCGATGATCCTGCCGTCCACCTCCCGGATGGGAGTCACTTCGGCGGCCGTACCAGTGAAGAAGGCCTCATCCGCCACATAGACTTCATCCCGAGCAAAGGGAGCAACCTGTAAATCCACGCCCTGCTCATCGGCGAGTTGAACGATGGTGTCCCGCGTAATCCCCCCCAGCACGCCGTGCAGAGGCGGCGTCTTGAGCACACCGTCTCTGACGATGAAGATGTTCTCGCCCGAGCCCTGCGTCACCAGACCCTCCGGGTCCAACATGAGCGCCTCATCGTAGCCCGCGCCTACGGCTTCCAGCTTCGCCATCTGGCTCACGGCGTAGTTACCCGTTGTTTTCGCCTTGGTCATGTAGCTGTTCGGATGGTGGGACGTGAAGGATGAGACCTTGACCCGAATGCCCTTCGCCAATCCCTCTTCACCCAGATAGGCTCCCCAGCTCCAGACCGCAACCATCACATGGGTGGGCGCTCCTTTGGGGTTCACCCCCATGGAACCATATCCGAGCCAGATGAGCGGGCGTATGTAGCAAGCCTTCATCCCGTTGGTGCGAATCGTCTCCAGCACGGCTTCGGTGAAATCATCCTGGGTGACGGGCACATCGAGACCCACAATCTGCGCGGAGTCATAGAGCCTCCGCATGTGCTCTTCCAGGCGGAAAACGGCGGAGCCACGCTCTGTCTGATAGCAGCGGATTCCCTCGAATACCCCCAATCCGTAGTGCAGCGTATGCGTGAGGACATGAATCTTGGCTTCATCCCAAGGGACGAATTTTCCGTCCATCCAAATTTTATCTGTTGCGCCTTCCAAAAAAACTTCCTCCAGCACTGTGGGATTGTGGAGCCCGGAGTTTCGAACAACCGCGCAAGTATAGTGATTCGACACGGATCGGCGCAAGCCTCCGAGGCAAATAAATCACGCGCAATTCCCGGTCAAAATCAGTCTTCGTACACCTCGGGGTTCAGCAGGGTCGCGGGATTCACCTGCTCTCCCCTCAATACAGCCAACACGTTCTCGCCGGCCAGCCAGTTCACGCGCTCGCGCGCCTCGTGGCTCGCGCCGGCGAAGTGCGGCGTCACAACGGCGTTTGGAAGACTGAAAAGCGGATTGTCCGGGTCCGGGGGTTCCTCCTCGAAAACATCGATGCCGGCCGAGGCGATTTCCCCTTCCCTGAGTGCGTGAACCAACGCCGCCTCATCGATAATCGCGCCACGCGCGCAGTTCACCAGCACCGCAGATTTTTTCATCATCCGAAACCTCCGGACATCGAACATATGCCGCGTCTCGGGCGTCAAACTGCAATGAATCGATATGAAGTCAGACTCGCTCGTCAACCTGTTCAAGTCCACCGGCTCCACGCCCGCCTCGCGTATCGCCTCATCGCGCACGAACGCGTCATATGCCAGGACGCGGCCCTGGAAACCGGACAGAAGCCGGGCCAGTTCCCGCCCGATGTTCCCGAAACCGACGATGCCGAACGTCGCCCCGCTCATCTCGTTGGCGATCCAGATGCCCTCCCGCCAGCCCCCACCCCGCAGCTTCTCCATTCCCTGGGGAATGCGGCGGCTCGCGGCCAGCATCAGGCCCAGGGACGCTTCCGCGACGGCGACCGCGTTGGCGCCCGGGCAGTTCGTGACCGGAATTTTGCGCCTCGTGGCAGCAGGGATATCTATGTTCTCAACGCCTACACCGATCTTGGCGATGAGCTTCAGACGCTTACCAGCTTCGATCACCCGCTCCGTGATTTGCTCTCTCGAAGTCACCAGCAGGGCGTCCCACTCATGGGCATCGCGCACCAACTCGTCTTCGGACCACTTCCGGTCGCCGCCGTCGCGAAACTCGCCATGCGGCTCCAGCATGTTTCGCAGCGATTCGATGGGCGCGCGCGCCTCGGGAACGAAAAAAACGACGTTCCGGTTCAATAAACCACCCTCCACTCCGACACCGCGCGTCAACCTGCTAGGTGCCGACAATCAATGTGGATGTTCGATCTCTAAGAAAGGAAAAAGTCGAGAGATACGTCAATATACCCGTTCGATGGTTTTCAGAAGGCACGTTCTCGATACGGATGAAAGAGCGCCCGAATTCCCCGACCGCTTCTACTTCGTGGATGTTTCGATTGACCGTAGGATCGCACACAACCCGTAGCTTCGTCCTGAGCGGCCCGATGCCCGCGAAGCTCACGGCGGCGGACACGTTCACGTTGGCCGGAAACGCCTTGCACGCTTCTAGGGGGTTTCCCTCGAAAATCACAGTCGGCTCATCGACGGCGTCGAGGTCAATCCCCTGGTCTTCGATATAAGGGGCTCCCTTGAGGCTCTCGGGCGGTTTTCTCGTCGTCATAGTGACGGATTCCATACTGCCGGCCGAGGCTCCTTTGAGGCCGTCCAATCCAATAATGGCGCCCGAGGGAATGAAAATGCGGGAACCTCCACTCTTCGCCTCTTCGATCAAATCATCCCGCTCTAGAAGCGCGCCCACGGAGTTGATGATTACGTCTTTTCCTCGCGCAAAACTCTCATGGCAAATCGCCTCTACGGTGTCTCCGCCCGATGCTTCCATCACGACGTCCGCTTCTTGCGCCACGCCCGCCAAGTCCGTCATGTGCGGTGGATTATTCAGACTCGCCAGAAAATCTTTTACCTTCTCCGGTGAACGAGTCGCGGCGACCGGTACATCGACGGGTATTTTCCCTTCATCCACCGCCTTCACCACGGCCTTGCCTATGACGCCCAAGCCCACAACGCCAAGCTTCATAATGCTCTCCGCGAGACAAATGATTTTATTTCAATAACTTTATTCAATATACTTCATCTAAATAGTCAAACTACTCCAACAGGCTATTCGATGCGGCTTCCCAGACCGAGTCGCCAATGATCCGCCAGAACGAGCGCCATCATCGCTTCGCCGATGGGCACCGCCCGCGTCGCCACGCAAGGGTCGTGCCGCCCTTCCACCTTTACGGTCGTTTTCTCTCCGGACGTCGTCACAGTGTCCTGCTCAATCAGTATGGAGGAAGTCGGCTTCACCGCGAAGCGAACCACAATCGGCGCGCCCGTGGATATGCCGCCCAAGATTCCGCCTGCATTGTTCGTCCTCACCCCCGGTTCGCCGTCCTTCATCTCGAAGGGATCGTTGTTCTCCGAACCCCGCATGCCGGCAGCGCGGAATCCGGAGCCGATTTCCACCCCCTTCACCGCGTTGATGCTCATCATCGCTGCCGCGAGATCGGAGTCGAGACGCCCGTAAAGCGGCTCTCCCCAGCCCGCTGGAACGCCATCTGCCAGAACCGTGATGGCGCCTCCCACCGAATCGCCCGCCTTTCGGGCTTCGAGAATAGCCGCCTCCATCCGGGACGCCGTTTCCGCGTCCGGGCAGCGAACGATGTTTCGCTCTATCTCGTCCGCATCGAAATGAGCACCATCCCAGCGAACCTCCCCCACCTGATCGACATAACCCAGAATCGATACGCCGAGGCGGGCGAGGAGTTTTTTGGCTATCGCTCCCGCCGCAACGCGCGCGGCCGTCTCCCGCGCGCTGGAACGCCCCCCTCCCCGGTGATCGCGAATCCCCCATTTTTGGATGTATGTAAAATCCGCGTGTCCCGGGCGAAACAGGTTGCGCAAGGGCTCATATTTGCTTGAGTCGGCGTCTTTGTTCCGGATGAGTATCGAGATGGGATGCCCGGTCGTCTTGCCCTCGAAGACGCCGGATAAAATCTCGGCCCGGTCCTCTTCTTTTCGCTGGGTCGTCACCCGGCTCTGACCCGGCCGCCTGCGATCCAAATCGCGCTGGAGATCGGACTCATCGAGCGGCAGGCCCGCCGGACAGCCGTCCACCACGACGCCAAGGGCGGGGCCATGCGACTCTCCCCAGGTTGTAAAGCGAAACAAACGGCCAAACGTGTTCGACACGATTTCCCTCTCTACGTTTCAGTCTTCGACAACACCGTGCGAATTTCAGGCAGAGCCACCGCGACGACCGCCTCGGGCGCGCGCGTGTTCTCCACGATCAATTTCGCGAGTTCTTCATAGCGCGGAACGCGCTTTTTGAAAAGCAGACGCAACGCTTCTTCCGGATCCGCTTCGTTCTCGATATAGGCAGGCCAGCCATCGGCGCGCACTCTTTCGATGATTTCATTCTCCGGCACCTGGAGATAAACCACGCAATGGGGAGCAAGCAGAGAGCCGGCGTCCGGCATCATCGGCGTCCCACCGCCGAGCGCAAGAACGAGGTCTTCCCGACCCAACTGCCCGCGCAGCAAGTGATTCTCCATCGCGCGGAAAGAATCTTCGCCCCTCGCTCTGAAAACCTCGCGAAACCCCAGCCGCTCTCCTGTTTCCTCGAAATGTCTTTGCTCGATCAAATGGTCTAGATCATGAAAGGAAAACCCCATTTCCTCGGCGAGCAAAGGGCCGATGGTCGATTTACCGCATCCCTTGAAACCGATGAGCACGACGCTCACGAGGAACCCTCCATATGAGACTCCAGTCCCAGATACCGGGATACCTTATCATGGGCCTTTTCCAATATAACTTCGAAATTCTTTTCCCGGGGTTCATACCAGTTCACGCCTTCGAGCTTCCGGAACCAGGTGCGCTGACGTTTCGCGTAACTGCGGTGCAGCCTGGATATTTCCCGAACCGCCTCATCCTCGGCCATCTGTCCCCTGCGCAACGCGAGGGCTTCCTGGAATCCAAGACCCTCGAACACCCGGGCGTCGGTGAGATTCTTCCCGGCCAGCATCGCCACTTCATCCAGCATCCCGTCTGAGAGCATCCGCCGCACCCTGCGTTCGATCCGCTCGGCGAGGACAGAAGGCGGATACCTGAGACCAATATATAACGGACATGTGAATCTGGGCGCTTTTTGCTCGGCGCGCAAACGTGAAACAGGCCGCCCCGTCGCCTCATACACCTCCAGGGCGCGAACCACCCTTCGCAAGTCGTTGGGATGAAGTTTCGCGGCCGTTTCGGGGTCGACGGCGGCGAGGCGCTTGTGCATGGCCACATAGCCCCGCCTGGAAGCCTCCATCTCCAATCGTTTCCTGATTTCCGGCTGCGCCTCCGGCCCGTCGAAAAATCCCTCCACCAATGCGCGGATATACAAACCGCTCCCCCCCACCACGAGCGGGTATGCGCCTCTGCGATAAATTTCCTCGATCCGAAGGGTCGCTTCATCCGCATAGCGCGCCGCGCTATAGGTCTCTCCCAGCTCCGCGACATCCAACATATGATGCGGCACGCCGCCGCGTTCATCCTCCCCAGGCTTGGCGGTGCCCACGCCAATACCCCGGTAAATCTGCCTGGCGTCGGCGCCGACAATTTCCAGGGACACTCCCTCCTCCCGGAAGCGCCCGGCCAGCGCCACGCCAAAAGCCGTTTTGCCCGAGCATGTCGTTCCCACAACGATGATAACGGGGCGTGAATTTTGCGATTGCGAGGGACTCATGGGTCTGGAGCTTCAGGCGGAAGGGAATGGCTTCTCCAGGAGATGGAAAAGCCTTGCAAGCATCTCATTTCCAGGCCGGACATGAGAACGGCGCAGGAATCATATCGCTTGAAAATCAAAGCGCTTCGAGCGCATCCTGAAACGCCGCCAGGTCGGCATCCGAGAACAGGACGAACTCGATGCGGGTAAGCGTACCCGCCGAAGTCTGCAAGTGCGCCGAGCAGACCTTGAGCATACCGGAGGCGACCGTATTCACATCCAGGCCCCCGACACCCGTGCCGATGGCGGGAAAGGCAATGCTGCTCAGCGAATTCTCCTCGGCCACCTCGAGGCTCGCCCGGGTGCAGGCTTCCACGAGCTCGGGCGATGTCCTAAGGTCCGTCCCCATGCCCGCCGCATGAATCACGTACCGGGCGGGGAGCTTGCCGCCGTCCGTGATGACTGCATCCCCGACCCGAATCGGCCCCTTGGACACGGCTTCAACCTCTATCGCCTGCCCGCCCTTTCGCTTGATGGCGCCGGCCACGCCCGCGCCCATCCAGAGATGGTTGTTGGCTGCATTCACTACGGCGTCCATATCGGATTCGGTAATGTCCCCCTGACGAAGGACAACGCATCCACGACCGACGCGCTTTTCATTCATGAGAAAAATTCCGATAGGGCGGGATTGTCCCGGTTGGACGTGTTACCTGAAAATCACGCTAGCAAAAGAGAGAATCGTCTTCCTCGGAATCACCCGGCGCCGAAGCGCCGCTGCCTGAAGACTCGGGCGCTCCCCCATCCTCATCGAAAGAAGCGGGTCCGAAGTGATCGACCATCTGTCTCAATTCTTTTCCCGCCTTGAAGAACGGCACATTCTTGGGCGGAATCGCCACCGCCTCACCCGTTCTCGGGTTTCGGCCGTCGCGGCTGTTTCTCGAACGAACGCGGAAACTCCCGAATCCACGCAACTCCACTTTATCGCCTTGCGCCAGGGCTCCCATGATGCTCCCGAAAACAATGTTCACAATGCGCTCGGTGTCTTTTTTCGTGAGATTGATCTTCTCAGCTATCTGCTCAACCAACTCGGCCTTAGTCATGAGAATCATCATCCTCCCTGTGAGCGCGATGGATACGTCCGCGTTTCGGGAAACCCACGCTCCAGTCCTCTGGATTCCATTTTTCGCCCGGCGCAGTCACCGAATCAAACGAGGGCATCCGCCCGTGTCGCATCGAATGACCGGTGAATCGGCCACGTGCGCCAAAACGACGACGACCCCTTCAGGCGGCGAGGCGTCTCGCGATCCCATATTCCCAAAATTCATCGGATGGCTTCATACCACCCGCTCGATTATTCCGCTTTCTCTTCCTCGTCCGCTTCGCCAGCAACCTCCGCAACGGTTTCCACCTCGGACGCAGCCTCCGCAACGACTTCCGCCTCGTGCTCGTCCCCTGCTTCCACTTCCTCTGCTTCTTCGGCGGACGTCGCGCTTTCCTCTTCAGCCGGCTCCGCAGGCAGGGGCGCCCGGCTTACAACCGGATCCTCACCGGTGGACTCCACATAGGCGCGGATGCTCAAACCCAGCCTTCTTTGGTCCCGATCGATTTTGATGACGCGCATTTTGAATACGTCGCCCACATGCACCACGTCCTGAGGTTCTTTCACCTTGTCCGAGTCGAGTTCGGAGATGTGCACCAGCCCCTCCAACTCTTCCTCGGGTGCTGCGAATACGCCGAAATTCGTGATTTTCGTGATTTTCGCCTCGATATCGTCATCCACCGCATAACGGTCGTTGATGTCGTCCCAGGGATCCGGGGTGATTTGCTTCACCCCGAGAGAGAGGCGCTCCTTCTCGACGTCCACGCTCAGAACGACCGCTTCGATCTCCTGGCCCTTGCGCAGGATTTCTGAGGGATGCTTGAAGCGCTGCGTCCAGGAAATGTCCGAAATATGGATGAGGCCGTCGATACCCTCGTCCAGGGCGACGAAGGCGCCGAATTCCGTCAAATTTCGGATGCTGCCCGTCACGCGCATCCCCACGGGGTATTTCTCCTCCACCGTGGTCCACGGATTGGCCTCGACCTGCTTCATGCCCAGGGAGATTCGGCGGCCTTCCTTGTCCAAGTTCAAAACGACGGCTTCCACCACATCGCCCACCGCGACGAATTTCGAGGGATGGCGAACGCGCCTCGTCCACGACATCTCCGAGACGTGCACCAGACCCTCGACGCCCTGTTCGAGTTCGACGAAAGCGCCGTAATCTGTGATGGAGACCACCCGTCCGCGAACCTTGCCGGTCATGGGATACTTGATTTCCACGTTCTCCCAGGGGTCCGGCGTGATCTGCTTGTGGCCCAGGGAGACGCGCTCGCGCTCCTTGTCGTATTTGAGCACGATGACTTTGACGCTGTCCCCGATGGAGAGAAGCTCGCTCGGGTGGCTCACCCGCCCCCAGGACATATCCGTGATGTGGAGCAGGCCGTCGATTCCGCCCAGGTCGATGAACGCCCCGTAGTCGGTGATGTTCTTGACGACGCCGACCTTCTCCATGCCCTCCGTGAGGTTCGCGAGCGTCTCGCGCTTGAGTTCCGCTCTCTCATCCTCCAACAGCACGCGCCTGGAGAGAACGATGTTCCCGCGCTTTCTGTTGAGCTTGATGATCTTCATGTCGAAGGATTTGCCGATAAACTGATCGAGGTTCCTCACCGGCCTCAGATCGACCTGGGAACCCGGCAAAAAGGCTTTCAGGCCGATATCGACCGTGAGCCCGCCCTTGATGCGGGCGACGACCTCGCCCTGGATGATCTCGTCGTTATCATGGGCTTTGCTGATCTCGTCCCATATCTTGATGCGGTTGGCTTTTTCCTTCGAGAGCACGATGAGGCCGTCATCATCCTCACGCTCTTCGACGAAAACCTCCACCCTGTCGCCGGGCTGGAGATCCCGCCCTCGGCTCGGAAATTCAAAGCGAGGCACCAAACCCTCTGATTTATAACCTACGTCCACCAGCACATATTCGCCTTCCATCCCCACAACCGTTCCTTCGATGATTTCGCCGTCCTGCACCTGCATGGTGGAGGCGTACAGATCATCCATTTGTTCAGTAGAAAGGCTGTCGGGGTCCACCTCGTCCGGGAGCAGTTCGGCCACTTTCGATGAGAAGTCGGGCTGAGTCTCTGATTCGTTAGAGGAAGTTTCATTCATCTGTTTGTGTTACCTCGTTCTGACAAAAAGAAAATTGCCGCCACTGCTCAAGCGCCCATCGCTATCGCAGTCATCGGCATGAAATTGGCGGAAGAAATTATATTACACCCGAGAAAGGAGAGAATCAACCAATAACTCAAGCATCCTCAATGACTTCCCCGTAAACCAGGCGGATTTTCTCTAGCATGACCTCGACCACCTGGTCAACGCCCATATTGTCCGTCTGAATTTCCTCGGCGTCTTCGGCCTTGCGCAGCGGCGCGCTGGCTCTGTGGCGGTCTCTCTCGTCCCTGCGCTTCAAGTCCTCGCGCAGACGATCGGGGTGAAAAGAGACTCCCCTCGCCTTGAGTTCGGCGAAGCGGCGCTGGATTCGCACTTCGATGTCCGCGTCGACAAAAAATTTCAGCCTGGCATCCGGGAAAACGACCGTGCCGATGTCGCGCCCGTCGATGACGGCCCCGCGCTTTCGCCCGAAATTCCTCTGAAAATCGAGCAGCGCCGCCCGCACTCCGGGGATCGCCGACACGCGCGACGCCATGTCGCTTATCTCTTCATCCCGGAGCGCATAGGTAACGTCTTCTCCATCCAGGATGTTTTTCCAGTCATTCCCCTCTTTGCGGCACTCGAAGCGCAAATCATGCGCGGAGTCGCCCGCCCGGCTCTCGAAATCACCCTCCCGATTCTTCTTCAAGACCCGGTAACCCACCGCCCGGTAGAGCGCGCCGCTCTCCAGATAGTCGAAACCCAGCCTCTCCGCGATCCCCTTGGCCGCCGTGCTCTTTCCCGAACCCGCAGGACCATCGATGGGTATCACGATCCCGGCCGATTTTCGGCTTGATTTCTCTCTCAAGCCCAACCCTTTTTTCGCGCCCATTCATCCCGGCCATCCCTGGCCCTTTGAAACGCGCGCTCAAGCCCCTCGGAATCCGCTTCTTCCAACAAACGGCGAAGTTCCGCCAATTCCCTCTCGAACCTGTCGAGCGCACCCAGCAGCGCCTCCTGGTTGTCCTCGCAGATTTCGCGCCACATTTCCGCCCCTGAGGACGCGATTCGGGAAAAATCCCGAAACCCGCTGGACGCATGCCGGAGCGCCTCTCCCCGGAGGACGGTGTGCATCATGGCGTAGGCTACCAGATGCGGAAGATGGCTGATGTCGGCCATCACCCGATCATGGGTATCAGGGTCGAGAATCTCCACGCTTGCGCCCACTCCCTCCCATAGCGCTCGTAAACGCTCGATGGATTTGGGGTGCGTTCTCTCCGTCGGGGTCAGGATGGTCTGGTGCGCATCGAAGAGAGTGGAGAAACTCGCCTCCACCCCGGTTTTCTCGCCTCCGGCGACGGGATGACTCGCCAGGAATTTCACCTCTCCCAAATCCATCGCCTCGACCGCGCGCACGTAGGGCGCCTTTACGCTGCCCACGTCGGTGAGGACGGCCCCGGGAGCCATCGCGGGTAAAATCGCCTCCGTCACCCGCACCGCCGCACGAACGGGGGTGCATACCACCACGAGGTCCGAATCGCGCACCGCTTCCAGGTGGCTCGTCTCGAAGCGATCCACGACACCCAGCTCAAGCGCGCGTTCGAGGTTGCCCAGGCTCCGGCCTGCGCCGACGAACCTCGAAACGAGGCCTCTCTCCCGGGCGGCGCGGGCCAGCGAGCCTCCGATGAGCCCCACGCCGATGATGGTCATCTGCTCGAAAAGCACATTCATATCCTTCTGGATATATCTATAAACTACATTAGGTTACATTCAAATCTAATTGTTTTATTTATATATCCATCACTTTACATAACGCTTTGATGACCGCCTCGTTTTCCTCCGGCGTACCGATGGAAATCCGCAGGTGGCGCGGAAAGCCGTATCCCGCCACGGGCCGGACGATGACGCCCTCCCTGAGCAATGCTTCGTACACCCCCATCGCTTCGCCCACCTCGACCATCATGAAATTCCCCTGCGTGGGCACGAAGGGAAGGCCCATGGCCGACAGTTCGTACACGAAATACTCCCGGCCCTCCGCGTTCACCGCCACCGACCTTTCGACGTGCTCGACGTCGCCCAGGGCGGCCTGCGCGGCCACGAGGGCCAGGGAATTCACGTTGAACGGTTCGCGGACGCTCTCCATTGCCTGCGCGACTTCCGCATCCGCCACGCCGTAGCCGACGCGCAAGCCGGCCAGCCCGTAGACCTTCGAGAAGGTGCGCATGGCGACCAGGTTCGGGAATTCACCCAGCATCTGCGCGGCGTCGGGATAATCTTCGAGATGCGCGTAGTGGCAATAGGCCTCGTCCATGACGACGAGAGCGCTCCGCGGAATTTTTTTCAGAAATTCCCGGAGTTTCCCCTCCCCCACCGCCGTACCCGTGGGGTTGTTCGGGTTCGCCAGGAAAACGATTTTCGTCTTCTCGCATACGAGGTCCGCCATGGCGCCCAGGTCCTGGTGGTAATCACGCATCGGCGCGCGCCTGATCTCGCAAGAACTCAGTTGAGAGACGATGTGATAGACGATGAAGGCGCCTTCTGAGAAAACCACGGGGTCCCCGGGGTCGAGGTAGGCATGCGCCAGAATCTCCAGAACCTCGTTCGTTCCGTTACCAAGGACGAAATTCGCAGGCGCCAGCCCGTGGTGTCCGGCCAGCGCGTTTTTGAGGTAAAAACCCCCGCCGTCGGGGTAGCGGTGCAATTCCCTGATGGCGCCGTTCATCGCTTCGACCGCCTTGGGCGAAGGCCCCAGGGGGTTTTCGTTCGAGGCCACCTTGATGGAATCGGCGACTCCGAGTTCGCGCTCGAGTTCCTCCACGGGCTTTCCCGGCTGGTAGACGATAATATCCGAAACGGGCCGCGCCCTTTGAAATTTCATTCCCACTCCTCATGCTTTGAAGGCGTAAAAGCCTCGCGCCCGAATAAACCCCTCAAAATCATTTCGCTTCCCGCGCTCGTTGCAGCACGGGATAGGAGCCCAGCACACGAACAAAATCCACCAGATTCCTCAGTTCCGAAATACCTTTCGCGATTGCTTCATCTTCCGCGAAACCGTCGATTTCCATGTAGAAAACATACTCCCACGCCACTTTACGCGAAGGCCGGGACTCGATTTTCGTCATGTTCAGCTCACGCTCCGCGATGGGCGCAAGCGCCTTGTAGAGCGCGCCCGATTCGTTTTTCAAGCCGAAGAGAAGGCTCGTCTTCGATTGCGCCGCCCGCTCGGGTTTTTCGGTTCCGATGACGAAAAAGCGCGTCACGTTGATGATCTCGGAATCGAGTTTCTCCTCCATGATCTTCAGGCCATAATGCTCGGCCGCCAGACGGCTGCCCAAAGCACCTAGCCGCGGGTCTTCGGCGGCCATCTTCGCCGCCAACGACGTGCTCAAAACCTCTTCGATCTTGACGCCCGAGGCGTTGGCCCGAAGCCAGCGCCGGCATTGAGCCACCGCATGGGGGTGGCTGAGTATGCGCTCCACCTGCTCGATGGAGCCTGCGTTCGTGAGCAGGTGGATGTCGATGGGCAGCCGGATTTCACCCTCCACCAGCAAAGAGGATCCCAGCAGCCTGTCGAGCGTGATGTTGACCGTGCCCTCGATCGCGTTCTCTATCGGCACCACGCCCCACCGGGAGCGGCGGCCTTCCACCTCATCGAACACGGCGTCGATGCTTTGTACGGGCGTGAGAGCGGCCCCCTCGCCGAAGCGCAGAATGGCCGCCTCGTGCGTGAAGGTGGCCTCCGGCCCCAGATAGCTCACTCTCGGCAAATCGTTCATGACGCAAGGCTCCGATCCAAGAATAACGTCACCAAAAACCGCGCTATCCTACCCCAAGGCCCAGTGATTGTGAACGCCCCGAAGCTCTGGCAAACTAGCGCGGGTTCGCCGACGCCGGCGGACGTTTCTTGCGCATTCATGAGGAAAAGAATGAAGATTACAGACGTCGAAGCATACATGCTCACCGGCCCGCCCGAGGAGCGCGGTCACTGGGTCAGCCACTACCCCGTCCACCAGGCGAACGAGTTGCTGATACGGCTCAAAACCGACGAGGGGCTGGAGGGTTTCGGCCTGGGCAGCAGCCGCCTCCTCATCAAGGGCGCGGCGGAGATGTTCAACGAAGGACTCAAGGAGCTAATCGTTGGAGAAGACGCGCTGGCTCCCGAGAGGCTGTATGAGAAGATCTTCTCCATCACCCACCAGAAGATCGCCTTTATCAAGGAATGGTCGCGAAACGCGCTGCTCATCACCAGCGCGGCGGTCGACCTCGCCGTGTGGGATATTCTCGGGAAAGCCTCCGGACAGCCGCTGTTCCGCCTCTTCGGCGGATACCGCGAGGAAGTGCCCTGCTACGTCACCTGCGCCTATTACCGCGACGGAAAAGACTTGAGTGAGTTGCGCGAGGAGATGGAAATGCTTCGCGACCAGGGCCACAGGGCGTTCAAGGCGAAAATCGGCGGCGCGTCGCTCAATGAGGATATGGCGCGCCTTCGGGTCATCCGCGAGGTCATCGGCGATGAGGCCGAACTCATGCTCGACGTGAACAGCGCCTGGGATTTGCCCACCGCCATCGAGGGAGCGCGTCTGCTCACCGAAATCCGCCCCCGGTGGCTCGAAGAGCCCGTGCGCTGGTTCGACGACAGGCGCGAACTCAAGATTCTGGCGCGGAAGACGGACATCCCCCTCTCCGCCGGAGAGAGCGAACAGACCGGGCACGGCGTGCGCGCGCTGCTCGAGGAGCAGGCGATAGACGTCGTGCAGTTCGACTGCACGCGCATGGGCGGGTTCACCATGGGCAGAAAACTCGCGGCCCTGGCCGAACTCAACCACGTGGAAATCGCCCCGCACCACGACTGCTTCATTCACGCCCACGTCGTGGCGGCCTCGCCGGCGGGCTGCATCGTGGAGTCCTTCACGGACCCGGAACGCGACCCGCTCCAAGCGGAACTCTTCGAGAACCCGCCCCGCATCGAGAACGGGACGCTCTATCTGAACGAGGAGCCGGGTCTCGGGCTTACGCTATCGGAACAGGCGATAGAGAAGTTCGGGACAAGGATTGCGTGAGGGGGACGGCGAAAGTTCTGGGCGATTCGCCGGGCAGCGCTGTTGTTATTTGGGGCTACCAACCTTTTTGAAGACTTACCCCGCAACCCTATCCGGGAGGCGATAGCTCGTACTCCGTCCACCACCGGGATTCCGGATAAAAATCCCGCGGGCCTGCAAATCCTGAATATCCCGAAGCGCCGTATCCGTGGAGCACTTCGCCAGTTTGGCGTATTTCGAAGTATGCATATGTCCTTCGAAGTCATCCCCGAGCATACGATTCAGGACCAGGCGCTGGCGTTCGTTGACGGGCTGCCGGTTCAACTTCTCCCAAAGCTGCGCCTTGAACAGAACGCTGCGCAGCGTATCTTCAGCATTGCCGAATGCGCGGCCGAGGCAGCCGAGGAACCATTCGAGCCAGTCCGTTATGTCCGGTGTGCCGCGTTGTTGCTTTTCCAGTTGAGCGTAATAATCCTCGCGCTCGGATTCCATTTGTGTTGACAGGCTGTAGAAACGATCCGCCATGCCGTCAGAACGCGCCAAAGCCATATCGGCTATGGCCCTGGCAATGCGGCCGTTGCCATCTTCGAATGGATGGAGCGTGACGAACCAAAGATGGGCAACCCCGGCTTTCAAAACGGGATCGACGCTGCTTTCAACTTCGAACCATTCCAGAAACGACCCCATCTCGCCTTCGAGCCGAACCGCATCCGGCGCTTCGAAATGAACCTTTTCACGTCCGAGGGGACCTGAAACAACTTGCATGGGCCCGGCTTCGGGGGTGCGCCAACCTCCGACCGTAATGCGGCGCATCCCGCTCCGGCCTGCCGGAAACAACGCAGCGTGCCAATCGAACAGGCGCTCTCTCGTCAGGGGTTTGGAAAATTGTCGTGTTGCATCCAGCATCACCTCAACGATGCCCTCGACATTGCGGCTTGCCGGCGCAAGCCCGGCTATGTCAATTCCGAGGCGTCGGGCGATGGATGAGCGCACCTCCCAGGGATTCAGGTTTTCTCCCTCGATGGCCGATGATTTGACCACATCGTTCGTCAGCGTGATGAGGCTCGCCTCACGCTTGAGTTCAAAACCCAACCCTTCCATCCTGCCGAGCAGTCGACCCTGGCGATGCCGAACCCCGGCAAGCATCGAGGCGAGTTTTTCGGTGTCCCAGGTGAAGTCCGGCCAGCTATGATGTTCATATATCCACATATCATTCACCGCATTATTTGCAGTAATTATGCCCTGCATTCACCGCAAAAGCAAGAATAATCGACGCAAAATATGCGGTGAATAATACTCCCATTCACCGCATGGCATGCGCACCCGGATATATCCGAGCCGTTTTTATCAGCATGGAACACGCTGATTGGTTGATAGTATCGAGAAACATCCATCATCATGATTTGGGCCAAAACTTGCTTCCTGCGGTTCGTAACCGGACCGAAAACGGGACGCTATATCTGAACGATGCGCCGGGCCTCGGGCTGACGCTATCGGAAGAGGCGATTGAGAAGTTCGGAACGCGCATCGCGTGAAGGGGGCGATGGAATGACGGCAAAAGGTTGCGTTACAAGGGTTTCGCAGCGTAGGCGTAGTTAGACTTTTCGATCAATTCCGGCTGATTTCAGAACGCTATTCGCGGTATGCCGAGATTTCATGTTCGAATCCACATAGATGTTTCGCTCTGATATCGGGCTATACCAAACCTCATGATCTCCCTTCCCCTGCGCTTGAAATAACATCCTTCATCTATCAGGATTTTCTTTACCTCTTTCGTAAAATCATTCATGCCGTGGAGTATTCAATCGGAGCCTCGAAAGAGCGGAAAACAGCCTTTATCTTCTTCGGTCTGACATCGGCCAAAAGGTGAGCGTTTAACTCCAGCAAATCAGGCACTATCAGAGAAACTTTCTCGATGATTTCTTTGGAGGTAGGGGCTTCTGCAACCAGGCCAGGTATGTCATCGCTGGTGGCAACCCATACTTCGGCTTCTGGATCCCACTCAACAAGAACGATCATGCCGTCATATTCCATTTCGGCTTTCATGGCTCTTCCCTCCCTAATCCTGCGCTAGCGATTCGGTTCCTCGCCATTTATACATGGCATCAAACATTCGTCCTCGCAATTATGCCATCGTTTTCATTACATCGCTTTCGCCAAACGCACCACACGCAGACCCGGCAACACCGGGTCGGGCGCCCCAAAATTCCGCGTCTTTTCATCTACCAAAACCGCCCGGCGGGTCGATCGAGCCCGTAGTGTTCCCGCAACGTCTTGCCTGTATATTCCGTCCGGAACAGCCCGCGTCGCTGAAGAATCGGAATCACTTCTTCAGCAAAAACGTCCAGCATCGTGGGAAAAAGCGGCGGCATCACATTGAAACCATCGGCGGCGCCATCGTGGAACCAGTCCTCAATCAAATCGGCGACCTGCCCGGGCGTGCCGGCGAAAGTAAAGTGGCCGCGAGCACCGGCAAAACGGGCCAGAAGCTGGCGCAAAGTAAGGCCTTCGTTACGCACGAGACTGACGACCAACTCGGACCGGCTACGCATGGTTTCGACACTGGAGGGTGGAGGGAAATCGTCCGGCGTCAGCGGCCGGTCGAGCGGCAAATGCGAGAAATCATGTCCGTCGAACCGTGAAGAAAGAGTGCGGCGACCGATCTCCGGGTCCGTGCTCTCGTTGATATCCTGTTCCATTCGTCTTGCTTCGATCTCGGTCGACGCAATCATCGGGCTCAGACCAGGCAGAATCAGGATTTGGTTTGCATCACGGCCCGCCGCAACCGCTCGCTTCTTGATATCCGTGTAAAACTTCTGCGCCGTCGCCTTTTCGAGGTGGGCCGTAAATACCGCCTCGGCGTGCCGCGAAGCAAAATCACGTCCGGCATCCGACGATCCCGCCTGCACCAGCACTGGTCGCCCCTGCGGACTGCGCGGCAGGGTCAGCGGCCCCGCGACGCTGTAATACTCCCCCTTGAAGTCGATTGGACGAATTCGATCACTTTTGGCGTAGACACCGCCGCTGCGGTCATCGACCACGGCGTCATCGGCCCAGCTGTCCCACAAATCTTTGACGACCTGGATAAATTCCTCGGCCATCAGGTAGCGGTCCGCATGCTTATCCTGCCCCGCATCACCGTAATTTCGCGCGACATTCGCCATCCAGGTGGTGACGATATTCCAGCCGGCGCGGCCATTGCTGATGTGGTCAATCGAGCTGAACTGCCGCGCAAGGTTGAAGGCCTCGGTATATGTGCTCGACCCCGTCGCGATCAGCCCGATCCGCTCGGTTGCGACGGCGAGCGCCGCCAGTAAAGTGATTGGTTCCAACCAGAGTCGCCCGGCGCGCGGAGCATCCGGTGTCAACATCAGTGAATCGGCGAAAAAGATCGAATCAAAAAGCGCCGCCTCCGCGCGCCGGGCCAAATCCACATAGTAGTTCACATCGGTAAGTGAGGCTGTCGAAGAATCGGGATGGTTCCAGGCTGCTTCGTGGTGGCCCCGGGACTGGATGAACAAATTGAGGTGAAGTTGCCTGGTCATCGATGATAACGGCTCTCATCAGGGGGAGGCGAGCTTGTTGAACATCATACTGAATTTACGAACAGGAGCACAAACTCGGCAAAACCCCACCAAACCGGCCCTGAAAAGTCCGGTTGAAGAATTCATTCTTCCAAATCTCATCCGGTATTCGTCTTCCGCATCATGTGAGCGAGTTACTATCAGACATGATGTATGACCGTCTTGAATCAAGCGACCAACCGCTCCGCCTGTCCAACCAGTCAAAACACCAATTCAGCAGTCACAAATACTTCCTGAACCACTCAATCGCCTCGACCATGCCGATCTCGTGGTGCTCGGGGCTACAGAAATAATAGGACTCGTAGTGCTGGGCGCCGGGGAGCTTGACGATCTTCTTGGGCTCCCCGCAGGCCTCGTAGCAACTGATTTGTTCTTGGACGGGTACGAGGAAATCGTTTTCCGAATAGATGAACATGACGGGGCGCGGCGCGATCCTGTCGGCCACCCACTCGGGCTTGTAGCGCCAGCAGGCCTCGGCGCTTTGGAGATCATAGTCCTTCACGTAGTCGCCGTGTTTCTGGTGGTTCTCCTGGATGACTTTCAGCGTGTGGGGGTCGCAGAGCATGATCTCGGGCAGCGGCATGGTGGTCGGCTCGCCGGTGGTGACGCGCTTTCGGGCGGCTTCCATCACCGTCTTCTGGAACGAATCCCACTCGTGCGGCCTCCGCACCGAGCGCATCCAGCGCTCCCCCTCGTGCACGCCCACCGAGGAGACCACCACCTTCACGCGCTCATCGAAGGCCGCCACCCAGATGGCGTTCGCACCGCCGAAGCTCGTGCCGAAAATGCCGATCCGCTCGGGGTCCACGCCCTCGACGGTTTCCATGTAGGAGATGGCGTCGTAGGTGTCTTGCGCCTGCTCGAGGGGCCGCTGGCGGCCGCGTTCGCCCTCGCTCTTGCCGAAGCCGCGGTGATCGGGCGCGAGGATGAAGTAGCCCTCCTCCCAGAGGCGCCTGGGAACGTCCATCCCGTAGACCTCCTTCATGCCGCTGTAGCCGTGCAGGCAGATGATGGCCGGTCTGGCGGGGTCGCCCGCCTGCCAGTCTTTCGGCGTATAGAGGTGGGAGGCGATTTTGAGGCCGTCGCTGTAGTAAACAATCTCTTCGTACATGCAGGTTTCCCCTCCAGGCTATACCACGAAACTCGGATTTATCGAAAATATTCAATACCTTACGGTGAATTCGCCGCCGGACATTTTCCGCTATCCGGCTTCGATGCCACGCAACTCGCGCAACAATTCTCCGGCGTCGGGCGCGCGCATGAGGGCCTCTCCGACCAGGATGGCGTCCACCCCCTCACCCACGAGAGGGGCCACCTCCTCCCAGCCGAAAATCCCGCTCTCAGAAACCAGGACGAGCGCTTCTCGCTGCGCGGGCGTGAGCCGCCCGAACACGCGGGCGGTGTGCTCCGTATCGACCTCGAAGGTTTTGAGATTTCTGTTGTTGACCCCGAGCACGCGGGTTCCCGCTTCCAGGGCGCGGCCGAGTTCTTCTTCGGCATACACCTCCACGAGCGCGTCCATGCCGAGTTCTTCTGTGAGCGCGCGCAAATCCTCCATCTGCGGCGTCTCGAGGATGGCCGCGATGAGCAAAACAGCGTCCGCCCCGCCCGCACGGGCTTCCCATATCTGGTACTCGGTGAAAATGAACTCTTTTCTGAGGACGGGGAGATCGACCGCCTCACGCACCTCTTCCAGATGCGCCATCTCGCCGAGAAAACGCCTCCGCTCGGTCAACACCGAGACGGCGGCCGCGCCGCCAGCTTCATAAGATTTGGCGATTTCGGCCGGCTCGAAGCTCTCGGCGATCTGCCCCTGGGAGGGGGAGGCCTGCTTCACCTCGGCGATGACGCGCATCCGGCCGCCGTCCGCGTCTTCGCCCGAATCGGGCCGCCTGAGCGCGCCCGCGAAATCGAGCGCCGGCGGCGCATCCTTCGCCATCGACTTCAAGTCGGCTTCGGAGCGCCTTCTCTTGTCCGAGGCGATATCTTCGCGGACGCCTTCCACGAGCTTGTCCAGAACCGTATGCGTCGCAATCGTCAAAATTTCATGCTCCTTTACCGGTATCGCCAACCCGCAAAGCCGAACGGAACCGCACCCGGGGTGGTTGAAAAACCCCATAAGAGAGTGGCTTCAAAAAGCAGAAGGGTGTGTAGGGGTCGCATACATGCGACCCGGCCTTTCTTCCGACATGGGCCGCATATATGCGGCCCCTACACGACCAATCACACCCGCGCCCGCCGCGCTCAGGAGTTGGACACCTCCACGAGGCGCGCCAGAACTTTGGCCGCCTCGCCCGAATCTATCGCCGATGCCGCCTGCCCGACGCCCTCTCTCAAGTCCCCCGCTCTGTCCGCGGCGATGAGGGCTGCGGCGGCGTTCAAGAGGACGATATCTCGTTTGGGGCCTTTCTCACCGCCAAGGATGGCGCGCGTAATCTCCGCGTTCTCCGCAGGCTCGCCCCCCCTCACCGCGTCCGCATCCGCGCGGTCCAACCCTGCGTCCTCGGGTGTTACGTCATACGTCCTGATCTCGCTTCCGTCCCACTCCGAGACGCGCGAGGAGCCGGTGAGCGTCAACTCGTCCATGCCGTCCGACCCGTGCACCACCAGCGCCTTCTGACAACCCACCTGCCGCAGCACGTCCGCCACCAGCTCGGTGAGTTCGGGCGCGTATACGCCCACCAGCTGGCTCTGGGCGCGCGCGGGGTTCGTGAGCGGCCCCATGACGTTGAAGATGCTGCGCATGGCGATCTCGCGCCTGGGGCCGATGGCGTGCTTCATCGCGCCGTGGAGCATGGGCGCGAACAGAAAGCCCACGCCCGCCTCGTCGATGCACTCGCCCACCTTCTCGGGCGAGGCCTCGATGTTCACCCCGAGCGCCTTGAGCACGTCGGCGGCGCCCGACTTGCTGGACACCGCGCGGTTGCCGTGCTTCGCCACGGGCTGGCCCGCCGCCGCCACGACGAGGGCCGCGCTCGTGCTGATGTTGAAGGTTTGCGCGCCGTCGCCGCCCGTGCCCACCACGTCGATGACGAAGGGGTGTTTCGTCTTCACCCACGTCGCCTTCGCCCGCATGGAGCGGACGCTGCCCGCGATCTCCTCGGGCGTCTCACCCGCCATGCGAAGCGCAACCAGATAGGCGCCGATCTGGGCCTGGGTGGCCTCGCCCGTCATGATGAGGTCCATCACCTTCTCCGCCTCATCCGCACTCAAGTGGCGGCCTTCCACGAGCTTTCCGATGGCTTCCTGAATCATGTGCGCAAATCCTTATAAAGTGGTTAAGTCTTCACTCATTCCCGCCCGATAGCGGCCCCTGCGCTGCACGCCCGCCCCGGGATCACCTGCGCGATTATCGCCGGTTCGGGGCCACCATACCGCGTCCGCGCGCGTTCCCTCAAGGCCGCTCGATAGCGCCTTCGAGCGCATTTTGGAGCAGCGCCTTGCCCTCGGGCGAGAGTATGGATTCTGGATGGAACTGAACGCCCGCGACCGCCTTCCCCCGGACCCGAAGCCCCATGATCTCGCCCTCGTCCGTCTCCGCGCACACCTCGACCTCCGGGGGAACACTCTCGCGCGCGAGCAGGAGGCTGTGGTAGCGCGTGGCCGTCATGGGATTCGGGAGATCGCGAAAGACGCCCCGGCCGTCGTGGCGTATCTCCGAAGTCTTTCCGTGCATGATCCGCTCCGCGCGGACGACCTCGCCGCCGAAGACCTGCGCGATGGCCTGATGCCCCAGGCACACGCCCAGAATGGGGTATTCGCCGGAGAATCTCTCGACGAGCGGCATCGAGAGACCGGCGGATTCGGGCCGCCCCGGCCCCGGGGATATGACGATCAACTCGGGCGCGAGTCCGGCCACGTCATCGAGTTCGAACTGATCGTTTCGCCACACCGTCACCTCGGCTCCCAGTTCGGCGAGGTACTGGACGAGGTTGTAGGTGAACGAATCGTAGTTGTCGATCATCAATACGCGCGTCATGTCGCCTTCTCCGCCCTAGGGGAGTCCGCCGCGCGCCACGTCCAGCGCGCGCAGCGACCCCCGGGCCTTGTTGATGGTTTCCTCGTACTCGAAACCGGGCTTGGAATCCGCCACGACGCCCGCTCCCGCCTGGAGGTAGAGCTTGCCGCCGCGCGCGTAGAGCGTGCGGATGGCGATGCAGGTATCCATGCTGCCGCCGAAGCCGAAATAGCCTACCGCGCCCGAATAGGGCCCCCGGCGCACGGGCTCCATCTCATCGATGATCTCCATCGCGCGCACCTTGGGCGCGCCCGAGACGGTGCCCGCCGGAAAAGACGCCCTGAGCACGTCGAAGGCATCCTTGCCTTCGGCCAGCTCGCCCACCACGTTGCTCACAATGTGCATGACGTGGGAGTAGCGCTCGATCACCATCTGCTCGGTGACGCGCACCGTGCCGCGCTCGCACACCCGGCCGATGTCGTTGCGGCCGAGATCCACGAGCATGATGTGCTCGGCGCGCTCCTTCTCGTCGGCGAGGAGTTCTTCCGCCAGCGCCCGATCCTCCGCCTCATCCGCCCCCCGCCTGCGCGTGCCCGCGACGGGGCGCACCTCGACCCTCTCCCCCTCCAGCCGCACGAGCACCTCGGGCGATGCGCCCACGAGGGTCACGTCGCCAAGCTCCAGATAGAACATGTAGGGAGAGGGGTTCACGGTCCGCAGCGCCCGGTAGATGGCGAACGGGTGCACGTCGAGAGCGCTTTCCAAGCGCTGTGAGAGCACGACCTGGATCGCCTCGCCCGCGTGGATGAGTTCCACCGTTTCGGCGACGGCCCGCTCGAACCCTTCACGGGAGAAAGAGGAGTAGAGGCCCGGCATGTCCTCGACGGGGTGTCCGCTCCCGCCACCGGGGGGCGGTTCCTCCGGCTCGTAAGGCGGGGCGACGGAGGGGCCTCTCAGCTTTTCGATGAGCGCGTCGACGCGCGCGCAGGCATCCTCATAGGCGGCCTCGGGACCGTCATCCGTTATGTGCGCATGGGCCAGGACGTACATCTTCTGCGCCACGTTGTCGAAGATGACCAGGGACTTCGTGATCATGAAATGCAGTTCGGGCAGTTCGAGATCGTCATGCACATTCTCCGGCAAACGCTCGATGAAGCGAACCGCGTCGTAGCCCATGTAGCCGATGGCGCCCCCCCAAAACCTCGGCAGGCCGGGCAGGTCGACGGGGATGTAGGGCTGCATCAGCTGCCTGAGGGCGTCGATGGGATCATCCACGCTAAATTCTTCGATCTCCTCGCCTTGCGTGATGCGCACCTTCTTCCCCTTGCTCTCGAAGATGAGGTAGGGCTCGCTTCCCAAAAAGGTGTATCGCGCCCACTTCTCCCCGCCCTCTACGCTTTCGAGCAGAAACGAATGGGAGCCGTCCGCGATTTTCAGGTAGGCCGACACCGGCGTATCGAGATCGGCGAGAATCTCGCGATAGACCGGAATGATGTTGCCCCGCTCGCAGAGGCGGAGAAAAGTCTCTTTGTCCGGCAAATGATGTTCCGGGTTCATTTTCATTTTCATACGAGGCATCGTCTTGCGAGCGATGCCTATCCTCCATACAAAAAAGCCACGGGACCGAACGGGCCGCCATGGCTTGGGGATTCACTTTCAAAAATTCAGACAACAACCCTTATGGCGCACCTCCAGATTCGGCGGAGCATCGCCAGGGCCAAGCCTCCCTGAATTTTTCATAAACTCTCATTCGCTGCTACCTCAAAAAGAAAATTCGAAACTGGATTGAAGATACCCAATTTTTGGAAACTTGGTCAAGCGTCGGTTTCCTCGGGTCCCGGCGCGGCCGCAGGCGGCAGCTTCTCGCCATAGTCCACGCTGAGCAGCGCCAGCCCCTGGGGCGGCGCGTTGACGCCCGCAAGGGTCCTGTCTCTGCCCGCGAGCACCTCCCGCACGGAATCGGCCTCGCGCTCCCCGCGGCCCACCTCCACCAGGACGCCGGCCAGGTTTCTCACCATGTGGCGCAGAAACCCCTCCGCCGTCGCCTCGATGACCACCTCATCGCCCGCGCGCTCCACGCTCAGGCGCTCCAGGCGGCGCACGGTGTCCTCGGGCCTCCCCTTCTCCCGGCAGAAGCTGGCGAAATCATGCTCTCCCTCCAGTATCGCCGCCGCCCGGCGCATCGCCTCGACGTCGAGGCGTTTCCGCACGTGCCAGGTGTATCGATGGCGGATGGCGCTCGGCGAGCGGCGGTTCAAAATGCGGTAGCGGTAGGTCTTGCGAACGGCGTCGAACTGGGCGTGAAAACCGTCCACGGCTTCCCGGCAGTCGAAGATCGAGACGTCGCGGCCCATCATGGTGTTGAGACCGATCCGCACCTTGTAGGGTTCGATCCGGGAGCGCGTGTGAAAGTGCGCCACCTGCCCCCAGGCGTGCACGCCGGCGTCGGTGCGGCCCGAACCGACCACCCGTATCGGCTCCCCGCACATCCTCGAAAGCGCGCCTTCTATTTCGCTCTGGACGGTTCTCTGGCCGGGCTGGATCTGCCAGCCGTGAAAGTTCGTGCCCTCGTATTCAATCCACAGAACGAGGCAGCGGGTGTTTTCGGCGTTCATCGGCAAGGAGTTCAGGCGGGACGTGCGTTCGGAAGCGTCCCGTTCAGCGCCCCGCGCAGGGAGATGCCCGTGGCGGAGTCCTCGATTCCGGCGATTCGCTCGGGCGGACCTTCGGCGAGCAGGTAACCGCCCTCCTCCCCTCCCTCGGGACCCAGGTCGATGATGTGGTCGGCAGCCTTGATGACGTCGATGTTGTGCTCGATGACGACCACGGTATTGCCCTGATCAACCAGGCGATGCAGCACGTCCAATAACTTCTCGATATCGGCGAAATGAAGCCCCGTGGTCGGCTCGTCAAGAATGTAGAGCGTCCTGCCGGTGGCCCTCTTGGCGAGTTCCCTGGAGAGCTTGATGCGCTGCGCCTCACCGCCGCTCAGCGTCGTGGCCGGCTGGCCCAGGCGCAGGTAGCCCAGGCCCACGTCCTGCAGGGTCTTCATCTTCCAGCGCACCGCGTTGATGTTCTCGAAAAACGCCAGAGCCTCATCCACCGTCATTTCGAGCACTTCGGCGATGTTGCGGCCCTTGTAGCGGACGTCGAGCGTGTCGCGGTTGAAGCGCCTGCCCTGGCACTCCGAGCAGCGCACGAACAGATCGGGCAGGAAGTGCATCTCGAGCCGGATGTAGCCGTCTCCCTGGCAGGTCTCGCAGCGCCCCCCTTTGACGTTGAAACTGAAGCGTCCGGCGAGATAGCCGCGCTTTCGGGCCTCGGGCACCTGGGAGAAGAGGTTGCGAATCGGGGAGAACACGCCCGTGTAGGTGGCCGGGTTGCTCCTCGGCGTCCGCCCGATGGGGGACTGATCGATGGCGATGACCTTGTCGATGAGATCGGCGCCCTCGATGGAATCGTGCGCGCCGGGCGTGGCGAGCGAGCGGTAAATGCGCCGTGAAAGCGCGCGATAGAGAATCTCGTCGACCAGCGTGCTCTTGCCGCTCCCGCTCACGCCGGTGACGCAGATGAGCAGGCCGAGCGGAAAGTCCACGTCCACGTTCTTGAGGTTGTGCTGCCGCGCCCCCCGGATGGAGATGCAATCCCCGCCCGGCGCCCGGCGCTGCTCGGGACGGGGAATGTCGAGCGAGCCTGAAAGGTATCTTCCCGTCAGCGAACCGGCGTTCGAGCGAATGTCGTCAGGCGCGCCGCTGGCCACGAGGTATCCGCCGTGCTCGCCCGCGCCGGGGCCCAGATCCACGACGTAGTCGGCCGACTCGATGGTCTCGCGGTCGTGTTCGACGACGATGATCGTGTTGCCCATGTCGCGCAGGCGGCCCAGCGTGTCCAGAAGGCGGCGGTTGTCGCGCTGGTGCAGGCCGATGCTCGGCTCATCGAGCACATACAAGACGCCCACCAGAGAGGTTCCGATCTGGCTCGCCAGCCGGATCCGCTGGCCCTCGCCGCCGGCGAGCGTGCCCGATGGCCTCTCCAGCGTGAGATAGCTGAGCCCTACCTTTTGGAGAAACTCGAGCCGCTCGATGATCTCCTTCAAAATCCGCTCCGAAACGAGGTCGCTTCCATCCGAGCGGTTCTGCTCTTCAAAAAAAGCATGCACGTTCTTGATGCTCATGGCGGAGAGCTCCGCGATGTTTTTTCCGCCATACGTCACGGCGAGGCTCTCGGGCTTCAAGCGCCCTCCCCCGCAGGCCTCGCACGGCATGACGCTCATGTATTTTTCCAGATTCGCCCGCATCCCGTCGCTCGCCGTATTCTCCATCCGCTCCGCGAGAGCGGGGATGACGCCCGGAAAAACGCGCTCGCGCCTGAGCGTGCGCCGCCCCGTCTTGTGGCGAATCTTCAGCTTTCCGCCCTTGCTCCCGTAGAACAGGATGTTCTTGTGCCGTTTGGAGAGTCTGGCGAAGGGCCTGTCCGCCGGAATCTTTTCGGCCTCCATGACCGCGCGCAGGGCGGAGGCCATAAAGCTCTTGCTCCCCGCGAGGGGGGCGATGGCGCCCTCTTCAAGGGTGAGATTCGGATCGGGGACGATCTTCGCCTCATCCATCCGGTGAACCGCGCCCAGACCATTGCACTCGGCGCACGCGCCGTAAGGGCTGTTGAAGGAGAACATGCGCGGCGCCATTTCGGGGATGTTCACGCCGCACTCTGCACAAGTGCACTCCTCGCTGAAGAGATATTCGGTGCCGTCGTCTTCCAGGAAAATCACCAGCCCCTTCGCGAGGTTCAAAGCCGTCTCGATGGATTCGCCGAGACGATTTTCCACGCCCGGACGCAGGACGACGTGATCCACCACTACCTCAATGTTGTGCGTCATGTGGCGGTTGAGCGATATCTCATCACCGAGGCGGTAAAACCGCCCGTCCACCCGCACTCTCAGGTATCCCTTGCGCTCCAGGTCTTCTAATTCCTTGCGGTATATCCCCTTGCGGCCCCGCACGATGGGGGCGAGGATCTCGAGTTCCTTGCCGCTGCCCAGGCCCATCGCGCGGCTCACCATCTGCTCGACGTTCAAGGCGTTCATGGACTGTCCGCACGAGGGGCAGTGCGGGAGACCCAGGCGGGCGTAGAGAAGCCGCAGGTGATCGTAGATCTCCGTCACGGTGCCGACGGTCGAGCGGGGGTTCTTGCTCACCGTCTTCTGCTCGATGGCGATGGTGGGCGAGAGGCCCTCGATGGAATCGACGTCGGGCTTCCCGATCTGGTCGATGAACTGGCGCGCGTAGGCGGAGAGGGATTCGATGTAGCGCCGCTGCCCCTCGCCGTAGAGGGTGTCGAAGGCGAGCGAACTCTTGCCCGAGCCGCTCAGGCCCGTGATGACGATGAGCTTGTCGCGCGGCATGTCGAGGTTCAAGTCCTTGAGGTTGTGCTCGCGCGCACCCCGGACGCGGATTTTCCTCTCCCGCCGCGTTCTTCCGTTCAGGGACGACATGTGCTCTCCCGGCGCGCGCCTCCGCGCGGGGCCTCCCGAATGCGAGGCGATGAGCGGGCTAGTAAAAGATGAGCCCGCCCGTCACGTTGATGTCCTGGGCGGTCATGTGAGCGGCCTCCTCGGAAGCCAGGAAAACGCACAAGGCGGCGTGATCCTCCGCGTCGACGAGCGTCTTGAGGGCCGCCGGCGCGGTGAAGGTCGCCTTCGCCTCCTCGAAGGTGGTGCCGAAGCTCTGCGCCATGTTCTCGATGACGCTGTCGATCCTGGGCCCGGAGGTGGCTCCCGGGCACACCGCGTTCACCGTGACGCCGTATTCGCCGAGCTCGAACGCGAGGGTGCGCGTGAGGCCGATGACCGCCATCTTGGACGCCGTATAGGGCGTGCGGTTCGGCAGGGGGCGCTTGCCGCTCATCGAACTGATGTTGAGGATGCGCCCGTATCTCTTCTCCTTCATCGTGGGGATGACGTGCTTCGTCATCAGGAACGTGCCCGTGACGTTCACGTCGAAGCACTCCTCCCAATCCTCGCGCGTCACGTCCTCGCACGCCTTCGTGGGGCCGGCGACGCCGGAGTTGTTCACGAGGATGTCGATGGTCCCGTATTCGGCGAGCGTCCTCTCGACGAGAGCCTTTATTGCCGTTTCGTCCGTCAAGTCCGTAGGGACGACGAGAGAGGCGCCCTCGGGCATCTCGGCGGCGGCGGCCTCCAGGTTCGCGACCGAGCGCGCAGCGAGCACCACCTTCGCACCCTCGCGCGCGAACGTGAGCGCGATGACTTTTCCGATTCCCTGCCCCGCCCCGGTGACGATGGCGACTTTATCCTTCAAACGCATTTTATGACCTCTCCCGATGTTTCTGGTCCAAGAATCTTATTCCGATGCGGGCAGTTCCACTCCCGGGAACCAGTAGCCCAGTTCAAAGGCGGCGGTATCGGGCGCGTCGGAGCCGTGCGTGGAGTTGCGCTCGATGCTCTCGCCGAATTCCGCGCGAATCGTCCCCGGCTCTGCCTCTGCGGGGTTCGTGGCACCCATCACGTCGCGCCAGTGCCTGATGGCGTCCTCGCGCTCGAGGGCAAGCACCAACGTGCGGCCCGAGGACATGAACGTCGTGAGATCGCCGAAAAAGGGGCGCTCCCTGTGAACGGCGTAAAAACCCTCCGCTTGCGCTTTCGACATGTGGACGAGCCTCATGCCCAGAATCCCGAAACCCTCCTCCTCGATGCGCGAGAGAATCCTGCCGCTTAAGCCGCGCGCGGTGGCGTCGGGTTTGATCATCGCGAACGTGCGTTCCATGTGTCCTTTCCCTTTCCGTGTATGACGTTATGCCTTGCCCAGCGCCTTGGCCATGGTGAGGCCCATCTCGGCCGGGCTTTCGGTGACGTGAATTCCGCATTCGGACATGACCCGCATCTTCTCGGCCGCGGTGCCTTCTCCGCCGGAGATAATCGCGCCCGCGTGGCCCATACGGCGACCCGGAGGAGCCGTCTGGCCCGCGATGAAGCCCACGAGCGGCTTCGTGACGTTCTCCTTCGCCCAGCGCGCCGCGTCCTGCTCAGCGGTGCCGCCGATCTCGCCGATCATGATGATGGCCTCGGTCGCAGGATCCTCCTCGAACATGCGCAAGAGTTCGATATACATCGTGCCGATAACGGGGTCGCCGCCGATGCCCACGCAGGTGGTCTGGCCCAGGCCCTGCTCGGTGAGCTGGGCGACGACCTCATAGGTGAGCGTCCCGCTCTTCGAGATGACGCCGATGGTGCCTTCCTTGTGAATGTGGCCCGGCATGATGCCCATTTTGCAGCCGCCGGGGGTGATGACGCCCGGGCAGTTGGGACCGATGAGCACGGCGCCGCTGTCTTCCATGTGCCGCTTCACGTACACCATGTCGCGCACCGGGATGCCCTCGGTGATGCACACCACGAGGGGGAGCCCGGCGTCCACGGACTCGACGATGGCGTCCGCCGCGAACGGGGGCGGCACGAAGATGAGCGAGGCGTTCGCGCCCGTCTCGCGGGCCGCATCGGCCACCGTGTTGAACACGGGCACGCCGTCCGCCTCCTGTCCGCCCTTGCCGGGCGTCACGCCGGCCACCACCGCGCCGCCGCCGCCCGCGAACTCGCGGCTGTATCTTTGACACTGCCCGGCGTGAAAGCCTCCCTCGCGCCCGGTGATGCCCTGCACGAGGATGCGCGTCTCCTTGTCAACCAGAATACTCAAAACCAGACCCCCTAGCGGTTAAGGGCCGCTACCACCTTTTCGGCGGAATCGGCCATGCCATTGCCTACGGTGAAATCGAGACCCGAGCCCTCCAGAATCTCGCGGCCCTTCTCCACGTTCGTCCCCTCCATGCGGATGATGATGGGGACGTTCACGTTCACGGTCTTGACCGCCTCCACGACGCCCTCCGCCAGAATGTCGCAGCGCAGGATGCCGCCGAAGATGTTGATGAAGACGGCCTTCACGTCCGGATCGTCCATGAGGATGCGGAAGGCGTTCTCCACCATCTCCTTGCTCGCGCCGCCGCCCACGTCGAGGAAGTTCGCGGGCGCAGCACCCGCGAGCTTGATGATGTCCATCGTCGCCATGGCGAGGCCCGCGCCGTTCACCATGCAGGCGACCGAGCCGTCGAGCTTGATGTAGTTGAGGTTGAATTTGGAGGCCTCGACCTCGAGCGGGTCCTCTTCGTCCTCATCGCGCATCGCGGCCACCTCCTCGTGGCGGTAGAGCGCGTTGTCGTCGAAGTTCACCTTGGCGTCGAGCGCCAGGATGCGGCCGTCTTTCGTCTGCACCAGGGGATTGATCTCGACCAGCGAGGCGTCCATCTCGTCATAGAACCGGTAGAGGTTCGTGACGAACTTCGTCCCCTCGCGAACGAGGTCCGCGGGCAAATCCAGCCCGTAGGCCACGCGGCGCGCGGTCGAGGGCCAGACGGAGAGCGCCGGGTCGACGGGAACCTTCAGGAGTTTTTCGGGCGTTTTCGCGGCCACCTCCTCGATGTCCATCCCGCCCTCGGTGCTCGCCATGACGGTGGGGCGGCCCGTGGCGCGGTCGAGCACGATGCCGAGATAAAGCTCGCGCTCGATGTCGCTCGCCTCCTCCACCCATACCTTCTTGACGAGGCGGCCCTCCGGCCCCGTCTGGTGCGTCACCAGCGTCATGCCGAGAATCTGCGAGGCCGCCTCTTTCGCCTCCGCAGGCGTCGCGGCCAGCTTGACGCCGCCTCCCTTGCCTCGTCCGCCCGCGTGGATTTGCGCCTTGACGACCACCGTCCCGCCCAGTTCCTCGGCGATGCGCTCGGCCTCTTCCGCCGTCTCGGCGACTCCGCCCCCCGGGACGGCCACGCCGTACTTCGCGAGCAACTCCTTGCCCTGATACTCGTGGATGTTCATCCAACCCCTCCAGAATCAATGCGATGAATACATTTCAACGCTAAACCTTCAAGCACAAAAAAGAATCATGATACTTCGGTCGACAAACCCTTTTACCGGTCAATTCATAAAGCTGAGAACAGTTGAATTCATCATTCCTTCTCTAAAACCGCTTGCTCCTGCTCGGGTCTTCTCACTCTCCATTTGAGAATTACTATTACCCAAGGAGAGTGGAAATTCACTCCCCCCTTGAGGGGGAGTCACAGAGGCCGAGCGGTTTGTGCGAAGGCCGATGTGGTGGGGGGTAAAACGCATTTTATTGCCATTCCGAATTCCCCCCCCCACCGGTTCGCTTGCGGGCTTACGCCCTTACCTCACCGACTCCCCCTCAAGGGGGGAGTGAACTTCAAAAGCGTGCGCTCAACCAAAATCGCCCCACGGAACTTATTCAACAGCCCCCTTGTCAGGGGGGTTTTTGGGGCAACCCGTATGCGTTCCCCTGCGGAACCCCCGGCCCGTCCAGTCATCGCGTATGTCGTAGGGGCGGGCCTCCGTGCCCGCCCGTCCCTCGTGTTCGCCCCGACGCGGACAGGCACAGGGGCCTGTCCCTACTGGATATTCAACTCTACTGCAACCGCTCCTCCTGCCCGCCCCTTACTTCGCAAACTCCTTGTAACCTTCCGCGAAAATATCCTTCCCGCGGCTGTCCACCGCGACGACGACCGGAAACCTCTCGACCACGAGTCTCCGAATCGCCTCGGTCCCCAAATCCTCATAGGCGATGAGTTCGACTTCCTTGATCCGCTTTGCCAGCAGGGCGGCCGTTCCGCCGATGGCGGCGAAGTAGACGGCGCGGTGTCTGGCGATGGCCTCCACGACGGCAGGGCTCCTGCCCCCCTTGCCTATCATTCCGGTGAGGCCCAGCTCCAGCATCCTGGGCGTATAGGCGTCCATGCGGCCGCTCGTGGTCGGCCCCGCCGAGCCGATGACGGCGCCCGGCTTGGGCGGCGTCGGCCCCACGTAGTAGAGCACCTGGCCCGCCACGTCGATGGGCAGCGGCTCTCCGCGCGCCGCGTCCTCGAGCATCCGCTTATGGGCCGCGTCGCGCGCAGTGTAGAGAACGCCGCTCAACTCGCACATATCCCCCATCGAGAGGGATTCCACAACCTCGGGTGCCAGCGGCAGGTCTATCGACTGCATCCTAGAGAACCACCTCGGCGTGGCGGTGCGCGTGGCACTCCACGTTCACGCAGATCGGAAGCGCCCCGATGTGGCAGGCGTAGGTCTCGACGTGCACGGCGATGCAGGTGGTGTCCCCGCCCATGCCCATCGGTCCCACGCCGGTCTTGTTCACCGCCTCCAGAATATCCCCTTCGAGTTCGGCCACGAGCGGGTCGGGGTTGGGCGCGCCCAACTCACGAAAAAGCGCCCATTTCGCCTGAAGCGCCGCCTTTTCAATCGAGCCGCCCAGACCGATCCCCAAGAGAACCGGCGGGCATGGATTCCCTCCGGAATTGAAAACGTGATCGACGATGGTGCGGATGACGCCCTCTCTGCCGTCCGAGGGTTTGAGCATGCGCGCCATGCTCATGTTCTCCGCCCCCGTTCCTTTGGCGGCGAAATAGAGCTTCAGGCGATCGCCCTCGACCACGCGGTAGTGGATGACGGCGGGCGTGTTGTCCCTGGTGTTCACGCGCCGGAGCGGGTCGTTCACCACCGAACCGCGCAGGTAGCCGTCCCGGTAGCCCCGGCGTATTCCCTCGTTGATGGCGTCCTCCAGCAGCCCGCCCTCGATGCGGACGTCCTGGCCCACCTCGGCGAAGACGATGGAAACGCCCGTGTCCTGGCAATAGGGCACGCGCTCTGCGGATGCGAGGGCCGCATTCTCGGTGATCTGGTCGAGCACCATGAGGCCGAGAGACGAGGTTTCGCCGGCCTTCGCCTCCTCGACCTTGCGCACGTAGGCGGGGTCGACGTGGTAGTTCGACTCGATGGACATCTCGCGAATCCTGGCCGTCACCTCGCTTGCGTCTATCGTTCGCATGGCCCGCCCGTCCGTTGCCGGTCGTCTATGAACGACGCGTTCAGGTTTCGAGGGTCTTTATCAACTCGCGCACGTGATCGGCGGAATTATCGAACGCCGTTTTTTCCTCGGGCGTCAGCTCGAGTTCCACGACTTGCTCCATCCCGCCCGCGCCGAGCTTGGCCGGAACGCCCATGAAAATGCCCTCCTGGCCGTATTCGCCATCCAGCAGGGCCGCGCAGGGAAGAATCCGCTTCTTGTCCTTGAGGATGGATTCCACCATCTGCACGACGGACGCCCCGGGCGCGTAGAACGCGCTGCCGGTTTTGAGGTAATTCACGATTTCCGCCCCGCCGTCGCGCGTACGCTGCACCAGTTCTTCGATGCGACCCGGCTCCATGAGCGCCGTGATGGGGATTCCCGAGACCGTGCTGTACCTCGGCAGCGGCACCATGCTGTCCCCGTGGCCGCCGAGCACGGTGGCCGTGATGTCCTCGACCGAGACGCCCAGCTCCATGGATATGAACGTCCGGAAGCGCGCGCTGTCGAGCACGCCGGCCATTCCCATGATGCGCTCGCGCGGGAACTTGCACTGCATGTGCGCCTTGGTGACCATGACGTCGAGCGGGTTCGAGACGATGATCAGGATGCAATCGGGCGATTGCTTCACGACCTCGTCCGTCACGGAACCGACGATGCCTGCATTGATGTTGATGAGATCGTCGCGGCTCATGCCCGGCTTGCGGGCGACGCCCGCCGTGACGACGACGATGTCGGAGTCTTTGGTGTCCGCGTAGTCGTTCGTGCCCGTGATGCGGCAGTCGAAACCCTCCACGGGCGCCGCTTCATACAGATCGAGCGCCTTGCCCTGGGGCACGCCCTCGATGATGTCGATGAGGACGATGTCGCCCAGTTCCCTGGCCGCCGCCCAGTGGGCCGTCGTGGCGCCCACGTTCCCGGCGCCCACAATGGTGATTTTTGGCCTCGCCATGATTCTCTCCCGTCTCCTCGTGGTTACATGTTCGCGATGATGGCTTTTCCGAAGCCGGAGCAGGAAAGCTTCCTGGCGCCCTTCATCTGGCGGTGCAGGTCGTAGGTGACCGTCTTTTTCTGAATCGCGCCCTCGATGCCCTTGACGATGAGCTTCGACGCCTTCTCCCAGCCCATGTCCTCGAGCATCATGACCGCCGAGAGGATGAGGCTGCTCGGATTCACCATGTCCTTGCCGGCGTATTTGGGCGCCGTGCCGTGGGTGGGCTCGTAGAAGTGGATCCTGTCGCCGATGTTCGCGCCGGGCGCCATGCCGAGGCCGCCGACCTGGCCTGCGATGGCGTCGGAGAGATAATCGCCGTTCAGGTTGGTGCAGGCGAGCACCTGGTATTCGCGCTGGCGGGTGAGCACCTGCTGGAAGATGTTGTCGGCGATGCGGTCGTTCACGAGAATCTTGTCCTTGGGCATCTTGCCGTTATACTTCTTGCTCCAGAGTTCCTCTTCGGTGACGATGTGCCTTCTGTACTTCTTCTTCAGGAAGGCGTAGCCCCAGTCCTTGAAAGACCCTTCCGTGTATTTCTGCACGTTGCCCTTGTGGACGAGCGTGAGCACCTTTTTCTTCTGCGCGATGGCGTAGTCGATGGCCTTCTTGACGATGCGCTCGCTGCCGAACACCGAAATCGGCTTGACGCCGATGCCGCTGTCCGCGCGGACGTTGCAGCCCATCTCCTTGTTCAGAAAGCGAATCATCTTCTTCGCCTCCTTGGAGTTCAGCTCCCACTCGATGCCGGCGTAGACGTCCTCGGTGTTCTCGCGGAAGATGCACATGTCCACCCATTCGGGGTGAACCATGGGCGAGGGAACGCCCTTGAAGTAGCGCACCGGACGCACGCAGGCGAACAGGTCGTTCATCTGCCGGAATGCGACGTTCAGGCTCCGGAACCCGCCGCCGATGGGCGTATAGAGCGGGCCCTTGATGGCGAAATAATAGTGGCGAATCGCCTTCATGGTCTCATCGGGCATCAGCTCGCCGTAGGTCTCCATGGCGTCCTCGCCCGCCATGACGCGGAACCATTCGATGCGCCTCTTGCCCCGGAACGCCTTGTCCACGGCGGCGTCGACCACGTCCATCATCACGGGCGTGATGTCCACGCCGATGCCGTCGCCCCGGACGTAGCAGACGATGGGGTCGTCGGGTATCCGGGGCTTGCTGCCCCGGAAGGAGATGCGCGTTCCCTGTTTCGGTGCTTCGAGTTTGTCGAATTTGATGCTCATTCAATGCTCCCCTTCAGTTCGTCATGCGAAAATTACGTTCGCCGAGTGTATGGGTAAAAGCCGGAATCACGGTTGTGTTCAAGAGCGCAAGCGCCAATCATCCCCGAAAGAATTTTTGAGGCAAAACCCTCATGGCGCCTTCGTGCAAACTTTACCGCCCCCTCCTTATCACGTCCCCCGCTCCGACGCCAGCCGGGGGAGAAGATTTTTTCATCTCCCGGAGGCCCCGGAATGCGGCTGGAATATCGAGAGCGATTTTGATAGGGTGCGGATGATCTTCAGGCGCTGAAAAGGCGGTCGGAAATACTGAAAATTTCGATAAAATTCGACAAATTCACGGTGTTTTTCGATAAATTACCGATAAATTGCGAGAGGGGTGATTCACCGGGAACACTCTCATAAAACTCGTTCAAAGTCAAGCAGTTATCCTGCCCCCGACAAGCGGTTTCCCATGGCGCGTCGCACAAGACCAAAACTCGGCCAACACTTCCTGCACGAAAAGAGGTATCTCTCGCAAATCATTGAATTAGCGGACATAACGACGGGAGAAGAGGTGCTCGAAATCGGCGTCGGCGAAGGCGCCCTCACGCGGCATCTCCTCGCCGCCGGCGCAAAAGTTTTCGGCATCGAAATCGACGACGCGCTCATCCCCGCGCTCAAGAAAATGGAGGATGAACACGCTCGTTTTCACCTGATTCACGGCGACGCGTTAGAAATCGACTACACCGCCCTCCCCAAAAAGATGAAGATTGTGGCGAATCTGCCCTACCAGGTCGCTTCGTCGATAATCTCGCAACTTACTGAAAAAGTTGAACGTTTTCCCCTCATGGTTCTGATGGTGCAGCGCGAAGTGGGCGAGAGGCTTTGTGCTGGGCCGGGAAGCAAGGATTATGGTTCACTCACTCTCTGGGTAGGGTATCGATATCAGGCGAGGCTATGCCAAGTGGTGCCCCCGGGCGCTTTTCGGCCACCACCAAAGGTCGACTCCGCAATTATGTGTCTAGAGGCGAGGGAGAAGCCTCAAGTGGAGGTGGGAGATGAGAATCTCTATTTCCGAATCATCCAAGCGGGTTTCGCACACCGCAGAAAGACTCTGTTTAATAATCTCAAATCATTGAATCTAAATGAGTTAAAAAACATGCAAGAACCCTTCTCAAACCAGGAGACCTGGCGGAACCTTCTCGAAAGAGCAGACATCGACCCCGGTCGGCGAGCCGAAACTCTGGACGCTTACGAATTCGCGCAAATTGCCCGAGCCGTGGAATCACTCATGGGTGGCGTGTAGACGTTGGCAACAAGAATCTTGATTTACCGAATGGGAGCATTCGGGGACACACTGTTATTGGCTTTATTATTCAAACAGTTAGGTAATCATTACGGAAATGCTCATATCACCCTGGCTGCAAATCCCAATTATGCAGCCCCGCTACTCGATTCGGGGTTGATTCACGAAATTCTCGACGGGGACTCATCCCCCTTTCACCTCCTATATAATGCCCAACCACAAGAAAACGACGCTCTGTGTCGACTTATCAAACGCTATGATATGTGCATGTTCTACACTTCGGACATTTCAGGAGAGCTCGCCAAGCGCTTGAGTTCAAACGGGTTGGGGCACTGCCGGATACATCCACCATTTCCTCCCCACTCGGAAGAAATTCACATATGTGAGTGGATGATGCGCCCATGGCTAATATTGGGCACACCCGAACTTGGAAAGATAAAGCTAGGGCCCTCACAAAAAAATTTCACATCATCTGTTAAGTTATTAGATAAATATGACTTAGAGCATTCTAGCTTCTTCGCCATCCATCCAGGCGGAGGAGGAAAGAGTAAATGGATTCCCCTTCCGATTCTCGACACAATGGTGCGAAAGCAAGCTGATGAAACAGGTCAGCTACCTGTCGTTATAGAAGGGCCAGCGGATTCAGTCGTTTGCGAGGAATTTCAAAGGCTGTTTGATGATTCCATTCCTGTACTCAGGGATACTACACCCAAAGTTCTAAGCGCTCTTCTTTCAAAGTCTTCCGCGTATTTCGGAGGGGATTCCGGTGTTTCCCACCTGGCATCTCTTTATGCGCCGCGCGCCACGATATTATATGGCCCGGATTCCAACATGCGGGTTTGGCGTCCAATAGGCTCCGGCACGCAATGCATTCCATGGAAAACAATGGGGGGTTGAGACTACTTTTATTCTTTGAACCATTTTGGACGGAAGAGACGTAACTTCAACAAAAATCAGCTAATAAAGTTCGCCAGCCTGCCCCAGCGCGGTGAACCCGAATCTCCGTTCCAGGACCAGTAAATCATGAATGCGGAACCACGGATCTTATCGTCCCAACACGGCGCGGACCATAACGAACAAGGAAAAGGCAAGCCAAAAGCATAGCCCGCAAAACGGATAGGTATATGATCCACGCGCTCACCCATTCTTAAAAAACCCCAAAAACGGCTGTCTTGGCTATTGTTCCGATTATCCCCCAGCATGAATAAGTGCCCAGGCGGAACTTTTTGTGGCCCCCATTTACTCTCAAAACCCACAACGGTGCCATTGGGCTCAAAACGCACATATTTTTCATCCAGCGGCACACATTTCTCCGAGTTGTTCGGTGTGGCGCAGTTGATAAACACTTTTCCCTCGCGAACCATCACCTCCTCATCCGGCAAAGCAACAACGCGTTTGATAAAATCCCGTCGTTCATCCTTAGGAAACCGGAAGACAATAATGTCTCCGCGCTTAGGTTCACGGAACCAATAAATGAATTTATTGACAAGTATATGGTCTCCGACAAGAAGAGTGTTTTCCATCGAACCCGAGGGAATCTTGAATGCTTGCACTACAAAGGTGCGTACAAACATAGCCAGCAACAAAGCTATGACTATTGCTTCAGCATATTCGCGAAAAGTTGATTTGGATTTACGCTTACGTTTCGCGCTCTTGCCTGTTACTAACCCGGCATCCGACACGTTTACTCCTTGCCCACATCCAAAACAGCCATAAATGCTTCTTGAGGCACTTCTACGGTACCGATATTCTTCATGCGTTTCTTCCCTTCTCGCTGCTTTTCCAACAACTTGCGTTTTCGCGTGATATCACCACCATAGCATTTCGCAGTCACATCTTTTCTCAACGCACGAATCGTCTCCCGCGCAATCACCCGGTTCCCGACCGCGGCCTGTATGATAACCTCAAACATTTGCCTCGGGATGATTTCTTTCATTTTTTGCACCAGCGCTCGGCCATGATAGTAAGCTTTTTCCTTATGAATGATCGTCGAAAAGGGGTCTATCGGCTGTCCATTGAGCAGGACATCCAGCTTTACCACCTCTGCCGAGCGGTAATCCAGGTGCTCATAATCAAAACTCGCGTATCCGCGAGAAACGGATTTTAATTTGTCGTAAAAATCAAAGAGAATTTCACTAAATGGTAGTTCATAGACGATTTGCACAGTCGTCGTATCGATATATTCCATCGATCGCTGCATCCCCCGCTTCTCCTGTGCCAATTTGAGCACAGCGCCCACATATTCCGAGGGCACAAGAATAGTACCCAAAATGAAAGGTTCCTCGATCGATTCAATCCTTGACAGTTCGGGCAACTTAGCTGGGCTATCAATTTCCTCCACCGTAGCGTCACTGAGCAGAACACGAAAAATCACTGTCGGAGCTGTGATGATGAGCGTCAAATCGTATTCGCGCTCCAGCCTCTCGCGAATAATTTCCATGTGAAGAAGGCCCAAAAATCCACATCTGAAACCAAATCCCAAAGCTACCGACGTCTCGGGTTCATAGGTAAAAGCCGAATCGTTCAGTCTGAGTTTTTCGAGCGCCGTCCTTAAATCTTCATACTCGGCGCTGTCCGCCGCATATAAGCCGCTATATACCATCGCTTTCGGCTCCTGAAAGCCTTGGATGGCCTCACACGCAGGGTTTTTGGCAAGCGTAATGGTGTCACCTACCCGTGTATCGCTCACCTCGCGTATCGAAGCAGACAAAATTCCCACTTCGCCCGGCCCAAGTTCTTTCATTTTTACTTCATGAGGCGTAAATGTACTTAGACTCAGAACTTGATATTCCTTGTCAGTAGACATAAACCGTACGATATCGCCCTTGCGAATTGTCCCCTCGAACATCCGGAAGAGTGGAATGGCACCTTGGTAGGAATCATACCAAGAATCTATCACGAGTCCTTGAACCGAACCTTGCATCTCTCCATTTGGAGGCGGCACTCGCTCTACAATTGCTTCAAGTAGTGAATCCACACCTTCGCCTTGTTTCGCGCTCACCAGAAGGCATTCATCCCGGTCAATTCCGATGATGTCTTCCATTTGCTTCATCACGCGATCCGGATCCGCCGCCGGCAGATCGATTTTGTTGATTACCGGGATAATGGCTAAATCCTGCTCTAAAGCAAGGTATGCATTCGCCACCGTTTGCGCCTGGATACCTTGGGTCGCGTCCACCAGCAACAAAGCACCCTCGCAGGCCTGAAGGCTCCTAGAAACTTCATAACTGAAATCCACATGACCGGGAGTATCTATGAGGTTGAAGACATATTCTTCGCCCTTATCCGATCTGTAGAAGATCCGCACCGTCGCCGCCTTAATCGTGATGCCTCGCTCCTGTTCCAAGTCCATGGAATCCAAAACCTGAGAAGACATTTCACGCTTTGAAAGCGCTCCGGTCATTTCCAAAATGCGATCCGCCAAGGTGGATTTTCCGTGGTCTATATGAGCGATAATTGAAAAATTCCTGATTCGATCGATGTTCACGGCCGGAAGAAATCTCTCTGGGAAGGCGAATGGCGCGAATGCCGAAATTGCGTGAGCCTGCTTGAAAATTTTGTTTCCGTTCTTCGATTTCTTGTTACCTGAAAAACAGCCATAGATAAATCTACTATTTTCACAGGTGATCAGGCGAACACGCTATATCAAACTTGTCCAACCTTGGTCAAATTGTTTGCCCCCGGATATACACGATGTTAGCATATGCAAAGTGCAGTGTTTCAGTCATTTATGCGTTATTCGCACCCAACGGGTAGGGTCACTTAACTATGCGCTGCCGCAGCCTACATGTTTTAACCCACCTCTCCATATTATTGTTGTTCTGCTTATTTTGCGCCTCACCAGCATCGTCGGGACCGCATCCATTTGGTAGCCGCCTCATCATCGATGCGGCCCAAAAGTTGCAACCTTCAGTTGTACATATTCGTGTAAAACCAAAAGGAATTGAGAACAATCCGTTACTCAACCTCTTCGGTAGAGGCCGTCAAAAAGACAATCCTCCAAAATTTGATCAGGGAAATGTGCCCTTTAGCGACCACTATAATGTGGGATCGGGAATCATTGTCTCACAAGAGGGCCATATCTTAACGAACCACCACGTTATCAAGAATGCGCAAGAAATTATGGTCAAACTCCATGCAGGCGAGGAATTCTCGGCACGTTTGCTTGGTGTCGACGATAAAACTGATCTTGCCTTACTAAAAATAAAATCGACTCGAAAACTCCAGGAAGCATCTCTCGGAGATTCCGATAAAATTGAAGTCGGGCAGTGGGTTATAGCGATTGGCAGCCCATTCGGCTTGGCAAATTCGGTATCTGTAGGAATAATCAGCGCCAAGGGTCGGGACCTGAAAGAAGGCCCTTTTGATGAATTCCTTCAAACCGACGCATCGATCAATCCCGGCAACTCAGGTGGGCCGCTCGCGAATACGGAAGGCGTCGTAATCGGTGTCAACACAGTTATATTTTCCAGCGAGTCGCGCGCATGGAGTTTAGGCATCGGTTTCGCTATTCCGATTAATCAGGCCAAAGCCGTTATCGATTCGCTGCGACATAAAGGCTATCCGGTTCGAGGCCGTCTGGGTGCGGCCATATCCGCAGTTCCCCGACAAGAAGGGAAAACCTTAGGTCTTTCCCGCCTCGAGGGTGCCAAACTCACACAAGTTACACGCGGTGGCCCCGCCCATCGTGCCGGCTTGCGTCGAGGAGACGTCGTCGTTGAATTCGATGGCAAGTCTGTCAGCACATGGCAAAGCCTTCCCCGCATAGTGGCTCGCACGAAGCCAAATTCCCTTGTGTTAGTGAAATATTACCGAGAAGAACGTCTTGAGAATGTCTATATCCGCATAGGAAGCCGGTCAGAAGCGCCCCATTCGCGAAAGCTGGCGAGCCATACATCCATGGGAATGAAAGTAGAGGTGCTTACCCCACACCTTGCCCGGCGTTTCGGGTTGACTCATGAGAACAACAAATTGGTGGTTTCATCGATTTTGAGAGGCGGCATTGCCGAACTCAGTGGGATCAGGCCTGGAGATAAAATCGAAGAGATAAACCACAAACCTGCCAGGACGATAGAAGAATTTCAGTCGGCCATTGATAAATCCCGCCTTGAGGGCTCCATACTCCTCCTTTTGAAGAGAAAAGAAACAAACCTTTTTGCCGCTCTTCAAACCAAATAATGCCCTGCAACAACCTCGCAGAGATGGTTCTGAATCACCATCATCCCGAGATTTTTTCTTCATTTCTCGCTTTCCCGGAAGAGAAGAAAAAAACAAGTATCAGGCATCCAGCCATCGTTCATATTGTTGCAAGGCGTAGCGGTCCGTCATTCCGGCCACATAATCACAAACCATTCGATGTCGACCATCCATTTCCTCGAGTTTGCGAACATGTTCGGGGATTTTTTCTGGTTCGGCGACATACAATTGAAACAACCCATTCAGTACCTTTCGAGCGCTTTTTTCTAATTGCATTACGCGTTCGTTTTTATACATCCGCGTCATCAAAAACCGTTTGAGTTCGATGTTTTTCTCATTCATCTCCTCACCGAAAACAACCGCTTCATGCCCATTTTCTCTCACGTCCGATATATCTCGGAGCTTACGCGTCTCAATGCGCTCACATGAGCAGGTGATGATATCCTGAACCTGTGAGTTGATAATTCGGCGAATGGTGTCGTGCTTACTCTCCCGCCAGGAAGAATCAGGAAACGATTTTTTTGAGTTTTCGTAGTGTTCGCGCCAAAGGCGTGTATCCTGCAAATCTTCCGGCTCAAACAACCGGGACGAAAGGCCATCATCCAAATCATGATTGTTATATGCTATCTCATCCGCCACATCGACCACCTGAGCTTCGAGGCTGGGAGAAATCGTATTCGTCAGACCGGTTGGCATTGAGCCTTCGTACCGATGGAGATATTTTATGATTCCCTCGCGCGTTTCCCATGTCAGGTTCAAACCCGGGAACGATGGGTAACGCTTTTCCAAAACTTCGACGATTCTGAGGGCTTGCAAATTATGTTCAAACCCGCCGTGATCTTTCATTAGTTCATCTAAAACCTTCTCTCCGGCATGACCGAATGGCGGGTGGCCTAAATCGTGCGCAAGGGCAACAGCTTCGGCAAGTTCTTCATTCAAGCCCAGCGCACGCGCGATTGATCGAGCGATTTGGCTCACTTCTATGGTGTGCGTCAAACGTGTCCGATAATGATCGCCCTCATGATTCACAAAAACCTGTGTTTTGTATTCAAGTCTCCTGAACGCCTGCGTATGGATGATTCTGTCACGATCACGCTGAAAGGCTGTCCTCATGTCATGTTCAGGCTCCAGGTGTTGCCTCCCGAGACTATCGGCACTATGCGCAGCATAGGGGGCCAGCAGGTGTTTTTCCCGCTCCTCGATGGAAACTCGAGTGTTGTTCATAAACGTACCTAACCCTCAAAATCAGTCTGTATCACTAGCGGGCGGAATACCCGCGCGCCATGCAGCAAATAAGTAAGTCGTTGCCAGAGAAGCCCATGGATGCCACCTATCGGCTTGCATGCGTGCCGTCTTTTCGTCCACACGCTCTTCTCCAAAGCAATAACGCGCCACGACTTTCTGCACCCCTAAATCACCACCAGGAAATACCTCTACACGGCCAAGCGCCCGAAACAACATTTGCTCGGCTGTCCAGCGACCCACGCCTCGTATCTCGGTCAAGCGAGCTACCGCTTCGTCTATCGTGAGAATACGCAGCTCATTCTCATCCAAGCGACCCTCCAGAGCAGCGCGCGCCACGTCAATCACATATTCGGCTTTTCGTTCCGAGAATTGCATAGAGCGAAAAGTGGACACCCGAGCTCGGGCCAAACGCTCTGGACGCGGAAATGCGTAATGCATCTTCCCATCGACTCGCAACTTTCTTCCCCATCGCTTGACCATTCGCCCCCGTATGGCGCCTGCGAACGTTAAATTCACCTGTTGCGCCGTAATCGCCGTAACCAGGGCCTCGAACACGCTCGGGTATCGTATTGGTTTGAGCCCCCTGAATTTTTTTGCAGTCGGAGCCAAACTCGCATCGTCTTTCGCCATTTTGTAAAACGCTCTCAAATCAAGATCAAAAGCCAAAATATGCTTGATCGCGTATAAACCTACATCTTGAGCCGATTTCGTCATCCGCCCTTGTGTGGTCATTCGGAGTCGAATCGAGTTCCGGCCTTCGCCTTCCTTTTCGGCTTCTAACAAAACCAAATCTCCATTCGCATCTTCTACAACCCTGCGGTACACCCCGTCTGCGTAGGAGTTGACATACTCTTCTCTGGAAACACGGAACCGCAACAAGCTCTCGTGAAATAAAAAAGGTTCAGGGGGATGTAGAATTTTGGTTACAGACCCCATGCTATTCCACCATCCGTCTACTTACCAAAACACAGGCGACCGTCAAGAATAAGAATGTAAAACCAAGCAGAAACGAAAAATGCCAGATAAAATTCTCAACGTGTCCATAAATAAACAAGCCGCGCGAGATTCGCACCGCATGCGTGAGCGGGAGAGCCTCGGACAACCGTTCCACCCAAATCGGAAGACCTTTGATGGGAAACAATGTCCCGGCGAAGAAAAACATCGGCATGACGATAGCTGAAAAATAAAAATTAAAAAACGAAAAACTATGCGCCAATGATGTCGCGATGAGTCCCAAGGCTGCGAACATCACCGCCTCAATGAACAGAATCGGAAGAATCGCCACCGCCCACAAGGATCCCACCAGGCCGAACAAACTCAAAACTACCAACATCAATGTCGAGCCAATCAGTGCCCGGCTCGCGCACCAAAGAAGATCCCCCAGCACGATATCGCCCACCGTGAGCGGAGCCATCAACATGGATTCATACACATTTTGAATTCTCATTCTCGAATAAGCCCCGTAGGTGGATTCATACGTGGCATTCCACATCGCGACGGAAACCATCAACCCGGGGCCTATGAACTGCGCATATGAGATGCCGTCCAAATTCGGCACCAACCGGCCGAGCCCATAACCAAACGCCACCAGCCACAAAATGTGCTCGCCCAGGTTGCCGGCCCATTCCGCCAAGTAGAAAGAGCGGTAGTACACCAAATGACGAACCCAGACGCGAAAGGCGCGATGGCTCGGAGCCTGGGGGAAAAGCATCAATCCCGCAACTCCCTGCCCGTGAGTTTCAGAAACAAATCCTCCAAGGTGGCGGGTCTTCTCAAAAAATCCTTCCGCCCGCGAGAAATCAAATGCTCCATGATTCCCATCCCATTGCGGCTATACAGATACAATATATCGGCAACGATTTCAGTGGTTACGGAAAGATCCTGCAACGAGTCCAGAAACTCTATCGAAGCACCGCCTTTCAATTCGTAGACTTCATCGCCCACTTTTTCCTGAACCAGAGTTTGCGGCGGCCCCTCGACAAGAAATTTCCCCCCGTCCATGATGCCGATGCGGTCGCACATCTGCGCCGCTTCCTCCATGTAATGCGTGGTGAGGAGGATGGTCAGACCCTGCGCCTTCAGTTCCCGGAGCCTCTGCCAGACAAGGTGCCTCGCCTGCGGGTCGAGGCCTGTAGTGGGCTCGTCCAAAATCAGGAATTTCGGCTCGTGAATGAGGGCGCGCGCGATGTGGAGGCGCCGCTTCATTCCGCCTGACAGAGTCTTGATTTGTGAATCCCATTTCTCGCGGAGCTGCATGAAATCGAGCAGATACTCGATGCGGGTTAGCGACGCCTTCTTGGAAATACTGAAAAATCCGGCATACACCCAAAGGTTTTCATATACGGTCAGATCGCGATCCAGGGTATCTTCTTGGGACACGATGCCCATTTGCGCGCGAATGAGCCGACTCTGGGTCGCCACATCCCTGCCCAACACCCTCAGCGAACCTGCATCAGACTCAACGGCTCCATGCAGCATTTTGATTGTCGTGGTTTTGCCGGCTCCGTTCGGACCCAGAATCCCGAAACATTCTCCGGGTTTCACCTGCAGCGAGACGCCATCGACGGCTTTGAGGGTTCCGAAGGATTTTTCGATGCTCTGGGCGTCTATCACGAATCCAGGCAACGAAGACTCCACCAATGTGGCTGGCTCTACAAACCGCGAAGGCGCTCGGCCTCCGCGATTCTTTTAATGGCAAGAATGAAGGCCGCCGTACGCAAAGACACCTGTTTCTCCTTGGCCAGCGCATACACTTCCGCGGTGGCTCGCTTCATGATTTTGCCCAGCTCGCTGTTCACCCGCTCTTCATCCCAGCCGAATTGCTGGATGTTCTGAACCCATTCAAAATACGAGACCGTCACGCCGCCGGAACTCGCCAACACGTCCGGGATCAGCATGACGTTCCCGCCATCGACCAGAATGTTCTCTCCCTCTTCGGTTACGGGGGCATTGGCCGCTTCCAGAACAACCCGGGCTTTCACGTTTGCCGCGTTGCGGGCATGAATAACGCCGCCCAGAGCCGCCGGAAGCAAGATAGCCACATCGAGCGCCAGAAGCTCTTCATTGGTGATCTGCTCGACTCCCCCAAGGCCTTCGAGTGTACCTGTATCCCTTCGATGCGCGGCGGCAGCTTCGATGTCGATGCCATCGCCGTTAAAATAAGCGCCCCTGCTGCCCGAAATCGCCACCACCTTTACTCCAAGCTCCTTGATGAATCTGGCGGCGAAAGAGCCGACGTTCCCGAAACCTTGTATCGCCGCCGTCATGATCGCCGGGTCCCATCCCTCTTTTTTCGCAATCTCCTCAAACACCATCACGGCGCCCCGCCCCGTGGCCGCCTCCCTTCCCGGAGAGCCGCCCATGGCCAAGGGTTTTCCGGTGACGCAAGCCGGCGCATATCCGTGCCGACTGCTGTATTCATCGAAAATCCACGCCATCACCTGCGCATTCGTGTTCACGTCGGGGGCGGGGACATCGCGGTACGGCCCCAGAATATGACCGATTCGCGCGATGAATTTTCTGGTCAGCCGCTCCAGTTCAAACACGCTGAGCTCTTTCACGTTGACGGTGATGCCCCCTTTTCCACCACCGAAGGGGATGTCGACCAAAGCCGTCTTCCAGGCCATCAGGGCCGAGAGTCCGCGCACTTCGTCCATGTCGACTTCGTGGTGGTATCGGATGCCGCCCTTGAAAGGCCCTCGAGATCCGTTGAACTGGACGCGGTAACCCTGCCAAACGCCCAGGGAGCCGTCGTCCCTGCGGATGGGGAGCTCGACTTTCACCTCACGAAAGGGAGTCTTGAGGAGGAGCTGCGTTTCATCGTCCAGACCGATGAGTCCGGCTGCCCGGTCGAATTGCGCGGCTGCGGTTTCGAATACGCTGACTCGCTCGTCTTGGGACACGATGTTCCCTCTCCTGGGAATTCCCTCAAAGGATGGAACGCGAATCAGGCGGCGAGAGAGTATTACTCAGCCTCGAGGGATCAGTGGCAAGAACACATGCCTCCGCAGCCGCCCCCGCCAGCCGAGTATCCACCGGCAATCGGAGCCGACGCGGCAGCGCCCGAAGTGGATTTGGCGAACAAGGAAAGTTTCTTGTGAACCTTCTTCGAGCCGCATTCGGGGCATTCGACCTCGTCGGCGGCTTGCGCGGATGAAACGATGGTCTCGAAATCTTTCTCACAGCTTCCGCAAAGGAATTCATACATCGGCATGATTTTTCTGGCCTCCAGAAGAGTCAGCGCATCTCATTGGCGCGGCGCCAATCCGCCAAAAATTTCTCCAACCCGATATCCGTCAGGGGATGCTTGAGCAACTGCGCGATCACCCCGAAGGGGACCGTCGCGACGTCCGCCCCCATTTTCGCGGCCTCGAGCAGGTGAATCGGCGTGCGAACGCTCGCCACCAGCACCTCGGTGGCGTAGTCGTAGTTCTCGAATATCTGAACGATATCGCTCACGATCTGCATGCCCGGGTTGGAGATATCATCCAGCCGGCCCACGAAGGGACTCACGAACGAAGCCCCCGCCTTGGCGGCCAGCATGGCCTGCGCGGGGCTGAAGATGAGCGTGACGTTCGTGTTGATGTTCTCCTCGCGCATGGCCTTGACGGCGCGCAGGCCCTCGACGCCCACCGGAACCTTCACGACGACGTTCTCGTGTATCGCGGCCAGTTCGCGGCCCTCTTCGACCATCTCCTTCCACTCCGTGGCGATGACTTCGGCGCTCACCGGCCCGTCGACCACCTCGCATATCTCCTTGATCCTCGTGTGGTGGTCGGCGCCCTCTTTCGCGATGAGCGATGGGTTCGTCGTCACGCCGTCCAGGATGCCGGTGGACGCCGCCTCGGTGATTTCCTCCAGGTTCGCCGTATCGATGAATATCTTCATGTGCTCTCCCGCCGGACGTGTGGATGGCTTCGCGGGGGACGCGCCCCGCATCTGAGAAGATGACGCGGCTGCGCCCAAATGTCAACTTGGCGGAGAATGAGAATTTGCGCGGATTTACGGGGAAATGCGCCGGACTGCGTTCAACTCATCGAATCTGCGGGCAAATGCGGGTCGGGAAAATTTTTTTAATTCGATAAATTTCGATAATTTTATAATGTATTACTTTAATATATTCCGGCAACTTGCTTAATTCATAGAGTAATATGCCGTTAGTTTGACCCATAAACCTTTTCGGGAATTTATCGATATTTATCGTATTTTTCGGGAATTCCCGGTTCAAGCCCGCGTGCTCGCCCGGCATGCTCTCCATCGCCCGGCCGGAGCCGCCGATGCCCGTCAGGCGCGCGAAATTCTCCCGCCTCCCCGGATGCGCCGGGGTGAATGGTTCGCATGAAATTTGCTTCGTCATTGTCTCATCCTCATGAAAGCGCCGCGCCCGCTTCGAGCGCCGTGCTCCCGCGCAAGGAGCGATTCGCTCCGCCACCCTACCAAACGCCCGCCGCACGCAAGAACCGCAAATGCGGGTAAATGCGCTTTCGCCTTTACGTGAAAATTTCTCGGGGATAAAAGACAAAAAACCGACGATTGCCGATGAAAAGCCGACGAAAGGCGATAGATTCCCGAATGAATACTTGCCTGATGAGTAGGTGGTATTACGGAGAGACAGGCCCCTGCGCCTGCCGCTTCCTTACGCCGCCGTTTCGCGCGGCTTCACCCGCCTGGCGATCTCCCGGCCCTGCGCAATCTCGGCCCGGCGAAGCTCCCAGGTCTTCTGCAGGTTCATCCAGAGTTCGGGCGTGGTTCCGAAATACCGCGCCAGGCGCAGCGCCGTGTCCGCGCTCACGCCCCGCCGGCCGTTCAGTATCCTCGTGATCCGGTTCACCGGCACGCCGAGCGCCTTCGAGAGCGCATTGGCCGAGAGTTCCAGCGCGCCCATTTCCTCGCGCAGTATCTCGCCCGGATGCACCGGCCTCATTTTGTTCTTCATGTTCATTCCCGCGTCCCCTCAATGGTAGTCCACAATCTCCACGTCATTCTTTTCGTCGTCTTGCAGGCAAAGGAGTTTGCGTAGGGGCAAGCCCCCTGTGCCCGCTATTCATAATTGGTCCTACACCCTGCGGCTGGGTCTGTAATGGCGTTCTCGATCAATTGTGAGAGATGTCTGCGAAGCGATTCCTTCGTGTCGAAGGTCCGGAACCGCCCCTCCTCGATATCGGCGATCCCGACATCGGCGGCCTCGCGCAGGGCCTGCAGGTGAGCCTCGTCCTCCGCGGCCTGACGCTCCAGGGAGCGGATGCCTCCCTTGAGCAAGCGCGATTTCCCGGTGGGCCGCTTCATTTTCGCTTGCCGCTTGAGGGGGAAAATCCGATTCTGCCTCTTTTCTCCAGCTCGGGCGGGGCCATCAAGTCCCGGATAGCTTCGAAAACGACCTTGAACTGCTTGTCATATTTCTTCTCCATAGAGAAGAGCTTGCGCGCGAGATCGGCATGGCTCGCCTGCATCCGCCGTAACTCCACGAAGGCGCGCATGATCTCGATGTTTACCCGAATCGCCCGCTCGCTGCGAAGAACGCTGGAGAGCATGGCGACCCCCTGTTCGGTGAACGCATAAGGCGGGTAACGCCTGCCGCCCCAACTTGAGATCACAATTTGTGATCTCAAGTCCTCGAATTCGGGTTTCGTGAGCTGAAACATGAAATCCACCGGGAAGCGCTCGACGTTCCTCCTGACGGCTTGCACGAGTGTCCTGGTATCGACGCCGTAGAGAGCGGCCAAGTCGGCATCCAGCATGACTTTTTGATCGCGGATGAGATGGATGGACCGCGCGATACGCTTCACAGGCGCGGATGGAGAAGCATCCTTCTTTTTCCTTGTTCCCACACTCCGATCCCCTCAGGTCGTCAGCAACGGCGGCGAACCGACACCCCCTGCGCTTCTGCTCTATCGAGCGTCGGCATGGCGAGGGTCCTCATGGAATCGGTACGAGCAGACTACGCCAATCGCCTCCACGGAGCAAGAGCGATTTCAGCGTGGTTAAATACCCGACTGGTGAAGAGATTTTTTTGTAGGGGTGTCGAACTTTCCCGAGGAGGGGAAGTTCGAGGGCGTCCGCCCGCCATCGGGAAACGACCCTGTCTATGTTTCCTACAGGCGGTTCTCAAGCCGCACTTACAGAATACGCATCTCATTGGGCAAGAAATAATCTAAGGGCTATAGAAATTTAGATTGCCATGAATATGGCAAAATTAACCTGTAATTTGATTTATACTAAGATAGATATCCCCAGTTTGCGCAGCGTGCCTCTTCTTTCGCAAAAGCAGCAAAACAAAGTCAATACGCTCTTCAAGCACGGCCATTAAATCTGCCCCATCCATCAGAATTATACTCGGGCGTGTTTTTGAATGGGTTTTCACTCCGTCTGGTGAAAATCCATTTATGGACAAAAAAAGACCAAGCGTATTATCAAGCTTTCTTTGTACCTTCAGTGAAAAAGCATCTAGATGTTGAACTCCTGCTACTTCTTGTTGCCATTTTGCTTCAAATAAATAATCAGTCCCTTTTAAAGTAAATGCACCGTCGATTTGTTCTCCAGTATTTTTAAAAGAGGCTTTTGGATCTAAATCGAAGAGTTCAAATAAATCACGCATAAAGCGTTCTAGAGCAAATCCACGACATTGTGGAGATGAACCAGTAGCAATATCTTTAAACAGAGCGTTTAATTCTTCGAGCTTTTCCCTTATCGCTGTATTGTTCTTTATTTTTTCTGCATTTTCTTCTCTTCTTTTTGAAGCATCTTTTTCATCTTTGACTTTATCTTGATGAGGCTCTACTAACTTTTTCAATTGAGCAACAGCTTTTCGTGCCTTGCGAGCTTTTTGCTCCCCGTCCTCTAAATCTTCTAAATGAGCAAACGAAGTTAAATTTACAACTTCGTAGCAAAGCTTTGTGAGGGCACCAAGGTGGGCTTCTTGATCTTTCGTTAATTCATCAATCAGGTCAGTAACAATTTGACGCTTATAATTGTTCCAGTTCAATGACCCAATCAGTGAACGGCTTACTGTGCAATTCGAGAGAAAGCTTCGAAGGTCATTTTTGTACCAATAGATATTGACCAGCGCTTCCTTTAGGGCATTGATTGCTGATGGTGATAATCGCTTGACACTCATTGGCGAAAGTGTTCCATCCTTAAGGCTAGTTTATAATTTCGCAACTCTCGCGAGTTTGGGCTCACCATCTTTCTAATATATACATATGCTTCTGTCGTCTTTTTCACCTTGCTCTATACCTCGCGACATACGGTCTAAGCTTTTCCGACCTCCCAACAAAACCCTTACACCCAAATGGTCTATCTGCTCTCGCATGACTCCGTATCCCTCATTTTCTTCGTCAGATACTTCGTCTTTTATGATGATACTAATTGAATTGAATGGCATTCACACCCAAAGTCGTTTTCCGGTCACACGCCGAACATGGGAATTGACAGCTCCTCCAGTTTTGGCAGCTAAACTTTTGACAAATCCGAAATAATCTGTGACTTGCTGCTTCTTTACCGATTGAGAGTGCTGACCTCGATGTGCAATTGCGCCTCTTAATTCCACAAACTTATCAAGTTTTGCGGTCGCCCGTGCTACCGTCATTTTTTTCGACCAAGACCAAGAGCTGGAAATTTTTCTAATGCCGATTGTCGATAAAAAAAGGTGATCTATATTTTCCGACTTGGGTGTATTTAACCTTCGATTTCGCTCTTCACGAAGACTTTCCAATCGATCACTTAAATATATCCGCCAACCGTCATCAGCAATCTTCCACATTTCCAATTCATGATTACTGTTCTTTAACTCTTTTGCGATTTGCTTCTTCAGCTCCGTCGGAAGTGCGTCTCCTGAATTTGCATGCTTGATGAGATGCTCTAGTCCCTCAGATGCGATATCTTCACAATATGCTTCCCAGAAAGCGGTGATAAGAACAATTGCTGATTTGTTCAACACCTCAAGACCATAGCGTCGTCCTTGCTGATTACCACCTTTCATTTCGTGTAATTCGAGCAATCCCTCAATATCTTTAAGATTTTCATCAAACGCATTTCGAGCAATACTTGCCATGTAATATTCTCCGATTCATTTTTGGTCTGTATAAACTTCTCACCCCATCTACAAAAATGTTAATATTTACCTTGCTCAGTAAAATCGGGCGGACACAGAGGTCCGCCCCTACGAAACCATCTTGTTTTCTACATGGATTGGGACCGCAAACACTTCCTCACCGGTCGGAGGAATTCCTCCTTCATCAGTCGGAATTCACCCCCCCAACCGCTTATACGCCTCCGTCCCTCTTAACGGCGAGTCGGGCTTCACGCCCTCTTTGGGGGTCCTGCCTTCGGAATCTTTCGCGGCGGGGTCGGCGCCGGCGTCGAGCAGGGCATCGACCACCGCGAGGATGACGCCGTCTTTCGCCGCCGCGTAGTGGAGGGGAGTTCGCACGCGCTTGTCGCGCACGTCGGGGTTGGCGCCCGCCGCGAGCAGGGCCTTCACGATGGCGGGGGCCGAACTGCGCATCCCCGCCCAGTGCAGCGGCGCCAGGCCCTTCCTGTCCGGCGTGTTCACCCGGGCGCCCGCACGCACGAGGATCTCCACGACGTCCGAGGCTTCGCCGAACGCCGCCGCCGCGTGCAGGGCCGTCCATCCGAATATGCCCTCCGCGTTCGGGTCGGCGCCGGCGTCCAGCAGGGTCGTCACGATCCCGGGAGCCGCGTTGAACGCCACCGCCGTGTGGAGGGGCGTCGCTCCTCTCTCATCCGGCGCGTTCGGGTCGGCCCCGGCCCGCGTCAAGGCGGTCAGCACCGCCGAATTATCGGCGAAGCATGCCGCCCAGTGGAGCGGCGTCCATCCTTTGTTGTCCCGCGCGTTCACCTCGGCCCCGGCGTCCAGCAGGCCCTCCACGATTTCGGGGGCGCCCTCGTCCATCACCGCACGGTGCAAGGCCGTGGCGCCGTCTTCACCCCGTGCGTTCGGGCCGCTTGCTTCCGTAGACATCGTGTTCTCCCGTTTTGCAGTGCCTTTCAGGCTCATCCGGCCTCCGCCTCCGGCGGGCCGCCTCGCTCATTGAACTTCTCCGCGCACGCCACGCTGCAGAACGAACGCCTGCCGCCGCCCGCGCGCTTCGTAATCCCGATGCGCGACGGGAAGAACGTCGCACACTCGGGGCAGTTGAGCATCTCGTCGTCGAGGCCGCCTTCGGCCTCGGGATTCTTCCGTCCCGCACCCGTGATACCGCTGATGAGACTACGAATAAGATAATATATCAACCAGGACAAAACCAGATAAAAAATGATGCGCAGCATGAGCCGGGGCCTCACGAGGTGAGAGCAGAATCGGAAAAACGCTACTCTACACCCTGAACCGACGGATGGAAACGGCTAGACGCGCGCGAGGTCGCGCAGATTGGCGTGATAATCCTGCAGGGAGCGCACCGAATACTCGTTTTCGCGCAGAATCCGTATGGCGCGGATGGCCGCCTGGCCCGCGGCGAGCGTGGTGCAATAGAAGATGTTCTTCAAAAGCGCCGTCCTGCGGATGGAGTAGCTGTCCTTTATCGACTGCTTGCCCGCTGTGGTGTTGAGCACGAACTGAACCTCCCCCGCCTCCATCCGGTCCACGACGTGACCCGGCTCCCCGTCCGTCACCTTGTGGACGAAGTCCGCCTCGATGCCGTTGGCCATGAGCGCCGCCCGCGTGCCCGACGTCGCCACCAGGGAGAAGCCCAGTTCGACGAGCAGTTGCGCCAGGGGGATGATGGCCGCCTTGTCCCCGTCGCGAACGGAGATGAATGCCCGGCCTTCCAGGGGCAGGACGGAGCCGGCCCCCTCCTGCGCTTTCAGGAATGCCGTGGGGAAATCCGCCCCCAGACCCATCACCTCGCCCGTTGATTTCATCTCGGGTCCCAGGATCACGTCCACGCCGGGGAACTTCTTGAAGGGGAACACCGCTTCCTTGACGCCGAAATGGCGCGGCTCCACGTCGTGATCGAGGCCGAGCGCGGGAAGCGTCTCGCCCGCCATGGCGCGGGCGGCCACCTTGGCGAAGGGCACGCCGACGACCTTGCTCACGTAGGGCACCGTGCGGCTCGCGCGCGGGTTCACCTCCAGGATGAAGACCTGGCGCTTGTGGACCGCGAACTGCACGTTGTTCAGCCCCACGACGCCCAATGATTTCGCCAGAATCCGCGTCTGGCGCTTGAGCTCCTCCACGATGTCGGGGCCGAGCGTGTAGGGGGGGATCGAACACGCCGAATCGCCGCTGTGGATTCCCGCCTCTTCGATGTGCTCCATCACGCCCGCGATGATGACGTTCTCGCCGTCCGATACCGCATCCACGTCGACTTCCACGGCGTCTTCCAGGAACCTGTCGATGAGCACGGGCCGCTCGGCGGAAGCGCGGACGGCGTCGCGCATATAGGCCGCGAGTTCATCCGCATCGTGGACGAGCGCCATGGCGCGGCCACCGAGCACGTAGCTAGGACGCATGAGCACGGGGTAGCCGATGGCGTTCGCTATCGCGAGCGCGTCTTCCGTATTCGTCGCCGTGCCCGAGGGCGGCTGGGTGAGGTGGAGTTCCTTGAGCAGGTGGCTGAAGCGGTCGCGGTCTTCCGTCAGGTCGATGCTCTCGGGCGAGGTTCCCAGAATCGGCGCGCCCGCCTCTTTCAGAGCCAGGGCGAGCTTGAGCGGGGTCTGGCCGCCGAACTGCACGATGACGCCTGCGGGTTTTTCGCGGTGGATGATTTCGAGCACGTCTTCGAGCGTGAGCGGCTCGAAGTAGAGCCTGTCGCTCGTGTCGTAGTCCGTGCTCACCGTCTCGGGGTTGCAGTTCACCATGATGGCCTCGAAGCCCGTTTCGGCCAGCGCCGTCACGGCGTGAACGCAGCAATAATCGAACTCGATGCCCTGGCCGATGCGGTTGGGGCCGCCGCCCAGGATGATGATCTTCTCGCGCGCAGTCGGCGGGGCCTCGTCTTCCTGCTCATAGGTGGAATAGAGATAGGGCGTGTGGGCCTCGAACTCCGCCGCGCAGGTATCCACCTGCTTGTAGACGGGCCGCACGTCCAGGCGGTGCCTCGCCGCGCGAACCGCGCTCTCCGCCACCCCCTGTCTTCCGGCGATCTCCAAATCGCTGAAGCCGTTCTGCTTCAAACAGCGGAGGCTGAATTCATCATCCAGAAGACCGGGCGCGCTCAAGTCTTCCTCCAGTTCCACGAGTTCGGCCAGGTGCGCCAGAAACCACGGGTCGACGCCAGAGGCGCGGTATATCTCCTCTTCCGTCCACCCCTCCCTGTAGGCGCGGGCGACCGTCCAGAGGCGGTCCGGTCCGGGGATTTTCAATCCTTGTAAAATCAATTCTTTGCGTTCTTCTTCCGAGAATCCTTCGAGCTCCTGGGGATCGGGGTCCGCGAGGCCGTAGCGATCGATTTCGAGCGAGCGGACGGCCTTCATGAGCGATTCCCTAAAGGTTCTGCCGATGGACATCACCTCCCCCACCGAGCGCATCTGGGTGTCGAGGACGGGGGGCGTCTCGGGGAATTTCTCAAACGTGAAGCGCGGTATCTTGGTGACGCAGTAATCGATGGACGGCTCGAAAGAAGCGGGCGTCTGGCGCGTGATGTCGTTCGGTATCTCGTCGAGCGTGAGGCCCACGGCGAGCTTGGCGGCTATCTTGGCGATGGGAAAGCCGGTGGCCTTGCTTGCGAGGGCCGAGCTTCTCGACACCCTGGGATTCATCTCGATGACGACCATCCGGCCATCCACCGGACTCAGGCCGAACTGGATGTTCGAGCCGCCGCACTCGACCCCGACTTTCCGGATGCAGGCGATGGCGGCGTCGCGCATGGTCTGGTATTCGCGGTCGGAGAGCGTCTGTGCGGGGGCGACGGTGATGGAATCGCCCGTGTGGACGCCCATGGGGTCGAAATTCTCGATGGAGCAGATGATGGAGACGTTGTCCTTCAAGTCCCGCATCACTTCGAGTTCGAACTCTTTCCAGCCCAGGACGCTCTCTTCCAAGAGCACCTGATCCACCGGGCTTTCCGAAAGCGCCCAGGCGAGTTTCTCCTCGAATTCATCCTCGGTGAACGCCACGGCCCCGCCCGAGCCGCCCAGCGTGAAGGCGGGGCGCAGGATGATCGGGAAGCCGATGTCGCGCGCCGCCGTCCAGCCCTCGCCCATCGTGGTGACGACTTGGCTTGTGGGCAGATCAAGGCCGATTTCGCGCATCGCCTTCTTGAAGAGGTCCCTGTCCTCCGCGCAGCGGATGGCGGGGAGCTTGGCGCCGATGAGTTCCACGCCCAAAGCGTCGAGTACACCCCCTTCGGCGAGGGCCACCGCCGTGTTCAGTCCCGTCTGGCCGCCCATGGTGGGCAGCAGGGCGTCGGGGCGTTCTTTCCTGATGATCTCCTCCACCACCTTCGGCGTGATGGGTTCGACGTAGGTGGCGTCGGCCATCTCGGGGTCGGTCATAATGGTGGCGGGGTTCGAGTTCACCAGCACCACCTCGTAGCCCTCCTCGCGCAGGGCCTTGCACGCCTGCGCGCCCGAATAGTCGAACTCGCACGCCTGGCCGATGACGATGGGGCCGGAGCCTATGATGAGGATTTTCGATATGTCCGTTCTTTTCGGCATGAATCAGGTCACTCGCTTGAAAAAGGAAAATATAAAGGGCGTTTCAGATTCCCGCTGATGAAATCGCCTCCCCGCGCCTCCCGGTTTTCGGGAATGAGATACTCCGGTTGACGACTCCTTCTCGCCGGTCAATTCATATTTCTTCTCCGAAACCACGCTCCGCCGCCTGGGTTTTTTCGCTCCTCCCTCGTCAGGGGACAAAGGCAACCCCCCCTACCCCCCCTTGTCAGGGGGGTATAAAAAGGCGATGCGCCCTCGCCGCCGGTGGAAGGGGTTTTGCTTTTTCTTGCCCCCCTGACAAGGGGGGGTAGGGGGGGTTAAAAGGCGCAAACACTCGTTCCTCATTCGCATCCCCCGTGCGCACCCTCACTCCCCCACGCAGAAGCTGAAGAACACATCGAACAGCGCGCCCGCGTCGTGCGGGCCGGGGCAGGCCTCCGGGTGGTACTGCACGCTGAACACTTTTGGGGAATCGGACCTGAGCCCCTCGCAGGTCTTGTCGTTGAGAGACGAATGCGTAACGGACACGCCAGCGGGCAGGCTCTCCGGATCCACGGCGAAGGAGTGATTCTGCGAGGTGATGTCCACCTTTTTCGTGCTCAAATCCTGCACGGGATGGTTCGCGCCGTGGTGACCGAACTTGAGCTTGTAGGTCCTGCCTCCCAGGGCCTGCGCCAGAATCTGGTGCCCGAGGCAGATGCCCACGACGGGCACCCGGCCCATGATCGATTTCACGTTATCGACGACGTAGCCGAGCGCCGCCGGGTCGCCGGGGCCGTTCGAGAGGAAAACGGCGGCGGGCTTTCTCGCCAGCACGCTCTCTGCGGTTTCCGAGGCCGGCACGATTTCGAGATCGAACCTTTGGCCCAGTTCCCGGAAAATGTTGTCCTTGGCCCCCAGGTCGTAGGCCACGCAGAGCGGACGCCCCTTGCGCTCGCCGTATGCGTGCGCGGCATCGCAGGTGACGTCGCGCACCATGTCGCGCCCGTCGAGTCCCGGACTCGCCTTGGCGCGCTCAATCAGGCTCCCTTCGTCCAGGTCGGTGGAGGAGAGCACCGCCTTCAAAGCGCCCGCTTCCCGGATGTGGCGCGTGAGCGCGCGCGTATCGACGCCCTCGATGCCGGGGACCCCCTGTCTCTTGAGGTAGGTATCCAGGTCCTCGTTCGCCCTAAAATTGCTGTGCCGCCTGCACACTTCCTTCACGATGAAGGCCTCGACCCAGGCGCGGCGGGATTCCTCATCGCCCGGGATGACGCCGTAGTTCCCGATGTGGGGATAGGTCATCACCACCATCTGGCCGCGGTAGGAGGGGTCGGTGAGCACTTCCTGGTAGCCCGTCATCGCCGTGTTGAAGACGAGTTCGCCCTCCGCGTCCGCATCCGCCCCGAAACCAGCGCCCCGGAAGACTCTGCCGTCCTCCAGGGCCAGGAGCGCCGGTTTGATTTTTCGTCCCCTCATGTGGTGAGCGCCTCCTGCCCGGAGATTCTCATTTCGCCCTCGAGCCTGCTCATCCGCACGTCTCCCCCGACGACCGTGGCGACGGCGCAACCCTTGAGCTTCCAGCCCGCGAAGGGCGTGTTCCTGCCGTTGCTCTCGAAGGCGTCGGGGTCGACGGTGATCTCGCGCCCGGGGTCGAGAATCGTCACGTCCCCCGGAGCGCCCTCTTTGAGCGTACCGTGGGGCAGGCCGAGCACCTCGCACGGCCCCGCCGTGAACTTCGCTATCATCTCGGGCAGCGTGAGCACGCCCCCGCCCACGAGCCTGTCCAGCGCGAGCGATACGGCCGTCTCCAGCCCCACGATCCCGAACGGAACGGCGTCGAACTCCCTCTGGAGTTCGGCCTCGTAGTGCGGCGCGTGGTCAGACGCGATGGCGGATATCGTGCCGTCTTTCAGGCCCTCCAGCAGCGCCAGTCTGTTCGCCTCATCGCGCAGCGGCGGCGCCATCTTGGCGGCCGAGTCGAAGCCGTGAATCACCTCGTCCGTAAGTGCGAAATGGTGCGGCGTCACCTCCGCCGTCACGCGCACCCCGCGCGCCCGCGCCTGGCGGACCAGGTCCACCGCGCCCGCGGAGGAGATGTGCAGGATGTGGAGCCTGCCGCCGGTCAGCTCCGCCAGGCGGATGTCGCGGTAGACGCAGATGTCCTCGCTCGCCGCCGGGTTGCCCGCCAGGCCGAGCAGGGTGGATACCGCCCCCTCGTTCATCACCTTGCCGCCAGAGAGCGACATATCCTCCGCATGGTCGAGCACGCTCACGCCGAGCATGCCGGCGTATTCCAGGGCCGCGCGCATCAGCGCCGCCGTCCTGACGGGTACGCCGTCGTCGCTGAAGGCCACCGCGCCCGCCTCTTTCTGCTCGGCCATCTCGCTCAGTTCCTCGCCCTCGAGGCCCACCGATACCGAGCCGACCGGGAACACGCGGCAAGCGCCCACCTCGCGCGCGCGCTTCAAGATGCGCTCGGTGATGGAACTCGTATCGTTCACGGGATCGGTGTTCGCCATGCAGGCCACGCCGGTGAACCCGCCCGCGGCGGCGGCGCGGGTGCCGCTCTCGATGTCTTCCTTGTACTCCTGGCCGGGTTCGCGGAAATGGACGTGCATGTCGATGAACCCCGGCGCCACGACGAGCCCCGCCGCGTCGATGATCTCATCCCCGCCGCGCGGCAGGATGTTCTTTTTCCGGTGCGCGACCTTTCCCTCCTCGATCAGGATGTCGCACTTCTCATCGACGCCGTCTGCGGGGTCGATGAGGCGCCCTCCCCTAATGAGCAACGGCATCTCTCACCTCCTTCCGCGATTTCTTCGGAGCGGCGGCGGCCTCCTCCCCGGGGGGCTGGCCCTGAGTCTCTTCATCCCGCTTCACCGAGAGGAGATAGAGGATCGCCATCCGGCAGGCGACGCCGTATTCGACCTGCTCCAGGATGACGGAGAACGGCCCGTCGGCCACGTCGGGGGACATCTCCACGCCCCGGTTGATGGGTCCGGGGTGCATGATGAGGAGGTCGCGCTTCGCCCCCTGGAGCTTCTTCTTGGTGATCCCGTAGGTGTTGGCGTACTCGCGTTCGCTGGGGAACGCGCTCCCCGCGCCTCTTTCGAGCTGAATCCGGAGCGCGATGAGCACGTCCGCCCCGTCGATGGCCTCATCGAGCCTCGTCGTCACGCGCGCGCCGAGGCAGTCCACTTCGGCGGGCAGCATCGTCGAGGGGCCGCAGAAGGTGACGTTCGCGCCCAGCTTCAGGAGGCCGGCCACGTTCGAGCGCGCCACGCGGCTGTGCGCGATGTCCCCCACGATGGAGACGTTCAGTCCCTTGAACTTCTTCTTGTGCTCTCTGATGGTGTAGAGGTCGAGCAGCGCCTGCGTGGGGTGCTCGTGGCAGCCGTCGCCTGCGTTCACGACGGCGCAGTCGAGCTCCCTGCCCAGGTAGGCGGGCGCGCCCGACGCCCAGTGCCGCACGACGAGCACGTCGGTGGCCATGGCCTCGATGTTCCTCGCCGTATCGCGCAGGGTTTCCCCCTTGGCCGCCGAACTCGTGGAGACCGAGAGGTTGATGACGTCCGCCGAGAGGCGCTTGCCCGCGATCTCGAACGAGGCGCGCGTGCGCGTGCTGTTCTCGAAGAACAGGTTGACGATGGTCTTTCCCCGGAGCGTGGGCACTTTCTTGATGTCGCGCTCGTTGATCTCGCGGAACGAATCGGTCTGATCGAGCAGAAACGTGATTTCCCCGGGCTCGAGTTCGCGGATCGAGAGCAAATCCTTTCTTCGGTAGGTCTCAAGGCTCATATGTTCCCCCCCTTTTTCACGCCCGGCCCCCCGGGCATGTCTATCGCTTGTAAACGGCGTCCTGGCCGTCGGTCTCCTCCAGATGCACCCGCACCTCCTCGGGATGGACCGCCTCAATGTTCTTCCCGACGAAATCGGCGCGGATGGGCAGTTCCCGCCCGCCCCTGTCCACCAGGATGGCGAGCCGCACCCTGCGGGGCCGGCCGAAGCCCATGAGCGCGGCCAGGGCGGCGCGCGCCGTGCGGCCCGTGTAGAGCACGTCGTCGACGAGAACCACGTCTTTCCCCTCGCAGGAGAAGGGCAGGTCCGTCTTCTTGAGGCCGGTCCTCACGCCTCCGCCCTGGTTGAGGTCGTCGCGGTAGAGCGTCACGTCGAGCGCGCCCACGAGCGGATGCACGCCCACCAGCGACTGGAGCTCCCGGGCCAGCCTCTCCGCGAGCGGCGCGCCCCTCGTGCGAACCCCGATGAACACGAGATCCGACAGATCGGCCGTTCGCTCGATAATCTCATGCGAGAGGCGCCTCAGGGTGCGCCTCAGCTGCTCGGCGTCGAGTTGTTTAACCATGACCGGCGTCCGGCGTATGCGCGTAAGCGGGGCGCAAAAAAAACTCCATACCCAAAGGGCATGGAGTGCCGGGAACAGGCGAGAAAATGGCAAGCATTCGCGCTTCCTCCTTCGCCGCCTCACGGGACGACATTAAAGGGGAATCTCTCAATCATCAGGCTGTTTTCACCCGGCGAAGAACCTGCCGGGCCATTTCCCGAAAACTAGCAGTCTTTCCGAGAAAGAGCAAGAGGGAATCAGGAACGCTTCAAAAAATCGAGCGGCGCGCCCGAGCGTTCCTCCTCTTCACCGGGGACATGGGCGGATTCTTCCAGAATCTCGAACAGGGCGGAGGCGTCTTTTTTCGACAGATTGCGCCTCGCCTCCCCCAGGACGCGGACCCGCAGGGTCCTGTTCTCGAGCCTGAGGCGCAGCACGTCTCCGACTTCCACCCGGGAGGAGGCCTTGGCCGTTTTCCCCTCGATATCCACCGCACCCCCGTCCGCCAGGCTCTTGGCCAGGGGACGGCGCTTGACCAGACGGCTATAGCGCAAAAACTGGTCGAGGCGCATCTTACGTCATCATTGGGTGATTTCTTTCGGATCCGCCACGATGCTGCGCGTCTTCTGAACTTCCACCTCGAACTCGAGCCGCGCGGCCTTGTTGTTCGTCTCGAAGGACATCGTTCTCGACCCGGCTTTTCCTCCTTCGCCCTTCGACCGTTCCGAGAACGCCTTGATCATGTCCGCGAAATTCACTTCGCCGATGTAGGAGTCGGGCAGCAGGTACACGTAACGGAACAAATAGACGTTCGCCGAAGGGTCGGGGTTCACGAAAAGCCTGTGCCCGGCCTCCAGGGCGTTGATGGCGTCTTTCCCCACGCTCGCGCCCTCGCCCACCTTCACCCTGCCCGATTTCCAGCGGGGCTTGTCCCTGTTCGCGCCGTAGGCCCACAAAATCCTGTCCTGCCCGAACAACCTGCCGCCGCTTTGCTTGAGCTTGACGCCGACCAGCCTGAAGCTGATCTGTTCGCGAACGTCCCGGAACACGGAAGACAAGCCGTCGGCGGAGGGAGCGGGGTCGTAGCTGATTTCGAGAAAAGCGGCTCTTTTGAGATCCGTTATCCATTCGCGGCGTCTCTTGGTGAATTTCTCCTGGAAGAGTTTGCTGCGGATTTTGCCGGACACCCTGTCGAGGGTAATCACCTTCCCCGGCGCCACGTCATCGACGTGGACGACGTGAAAGCCCACCCTCGTCCTCGTCGGCTTGCTCGTCCCGCCCTTCGCCGTCGAGAAAATGAGTTGTTCGAGTTCGGGGAATACCTCGCCCTTCTTCACGGAGCCCAGCGATCCGCCCCGGCTCCCGGCGGGGCCTTCGGAATGCTTCTCCGCCACTTCCGCGAAATCAGCACCCGGCTTCGCGGCTTCCGCGTAAGCGAGGTCCGCCTTTTTGCGCTGCGCCTCGATTTCCGAGGCGGAGGCGCCCTTGCTTACGGGAAAGAAAATCTGCCGCACCGTCCGCTTCTCGGCCTCGCGGTAGTCATCGGAGTGCGCGTCGTAGTAATCCGCAATTTCCTGCTCCATCACCGAAACGCGCCCGCCGACTTCCATCCTCTCCACTTTTCGCGCCAGCAGCTTCTTGCGAAGCTCGTCGCGATATTGCTCCATCGTCATTCCCTGCGAATCCAAAAAGGCGCGCAGCCCGGCCGTCGTCGTCTTGTTCTGGCGAAGTATGTCCACGACCGCGTTTTCAATTTCTTTTTCACTGACGTTCAACTCGAGAGCCGAGGCGCGCTTCGCGATGAGCTTGCTCTGGATCATGGCGTCGAGGGCCGCGAGCTCCAGTTCGCGAATCCGCCGGCTCAATTGTTCGCCCCTGTAACTCTTCCTCAACTTCTCGGCGTCCGGTTTCACCAAATCCTGAAGCTCCGAGAGCATGATGATGTCATCGTCTATCTTCGCAATGATTCTCTCGATCGTCACGGCGGCGGAGGTCGCCGGGGCGGGCGCGCCCGCCAGGACGCAAAACGCAATCGCCAAAACGCAAAAACATCTAGCCCGATACGACATTTTCAAGATTTTCCGGATAGTATGTGATCTTCGCATTTCGCTTGAGTTCTCCGAGCCAGCCCTCGAGTCTCGTTCTCCCCTTATCGGCCAGCAAGCGTTTTTTGATGTCGTCCCTCACGGACGCCAGTGTTTTCTGGAACGGCAGCCTCCTCTCCGATACCTCCAGGAGGTGGAAGCCCACCGGACTCTTGACGACCCGGCTCACCTCGCCCAGCTTCAGCGATTCCACCACGTTCTCGATGTTTTCGGGCAATTCGCCTTGCTGGAAATAACCCAAATCGCCGCCGACGTCGCGTTCGGGACCGATGGAATGTTCCTGCGCAAGCGCCGCGAACGATTTCCCCTCGAGGATGAGCTTCCGCAACTGCAAAGCCATTTTAGTCGAAGAGACGACGATTTGGCGAACCCGCCAGCGTCTTCCAACCCGGAATTTCCCCTTGTTGCGGTTATAATAATCTTCGATCTCCGAATCCGAGACCTTCAACTTCGAATACACTTCCCTTTCCAGCAGGTGCTCAATCTCGAGCGTCTCGCGCATCGTCTTGAGCCACGACTCCTCGTCGATCCCCTGTTCTTTCATAATGGCCTTCAAATCCTGATCGCCGTACTGGCGGCGGATGAACTCGACGAAACGCCTCACCCTCCTCTCGCTTACATATTCGCCCGTTTCCCGGAAACGCTGGAGCAGGAGACGTCTTTCCACGAGTTGTTCCAGGAGGACCCTGGGGATGGATTGCTCGGCCTTGCGGGGCGCCTCCTGATACTCGCTCGCCATGAAATGCGCGCGCACGTCCTCGCGGGTAATCGGCTCGCCGTTCACCTGCGCGAGCAGGACGTCTTTTTTCTCACGCTTCGCCTGAAGCGAAGAATCACAACCCGCCGCGACGAGCAGCGCCACCCAGCAAATCCACGTCCACCGGGTCAGGCCGCCTCGCATCAGACGCCGCGCACGCCTCACATTTCCCATGATGAGAGCCTCATGCCTCTTTCGCCGCCAACTCGCCTTCCGGGACCTTGCACACTTCCAAAGCATCCAGCACTTGAACGAGAAAGTCAAAATCCTCCGGCCAGCGCCCGCTGATGCCGGCTCGAAAAGCGTGGGCGTCGGTAAACACCATGCCCGGCATGTCGAGAAAGGCGGCCGTCAACTCATAGTCGCCCGGGAAGATCTCCAGATGCGCCTCCTTGCCGCGGACGTGGAGAGACTTGATTCCGCAAAGGCGGGCGCGCAAGCGGATTTCCCCGAGTTGCAGAAGGTGGAGGGCCCGCGCCGGCATCGCTCCGTATTTATCCTGGAGTTCCACGCCCAACTCCCTCAACTCGGCCGGCGCCTGCGCCGACGCGATTCGGCGATATACGTCCAGGCGCTCGGCCTGGGCCGGAATCCAGGAAGGAGGCAGCGTGCCCGCCACCGGCGCGGCGATATCGGGTTCGCTGCGCTCGACGGTCTCGCCCTTGGCCTCCTGCACGACTTCTTCCAGAAGGCGGCAGTACATGTCGAACCCCACGGCCGATATCTGCCCCGATTGGCGATGCCCGAGCAAGTGCCCCGCGCCGCGGATTTCCAGATCGCGCATGGAGAGCTTGAAGCCGGCCCCCAGTTCGCTCAACTCCTCGAGCGCCTGGAGGCGTTCTCTGGCCTGCTTCGTCAGGGAGCCCGCGCCCGAGACCAGGAGGTAGGCGTGCGCCTGGAACCTGTCGCGCCCCACCCGACCGCGCAACTGGTATAGCTGCGCCATGCCGAACGTGTCCGCGCGATTGATGACGATCGTGTTGACCGAGGGAATGTCGAGACCGCTCTCGATGATCGTGGTGCACAGCAGCACGTCGGCCCGCCGGGTCACGAACTGCTCCATCACGTCTTCGAGTTCTCTTTCTTTCATCTGGCCGTGACCCACCAGGATGCGCGCGTCGGGCGCGAGTTTCCGCAGAAGCCGCTGCATGGCGGGGAGGCTCTGCACCCGGTTGTGCACGAAGAACACCTGGCCGCCCCGGTCGATTTCCTTGGTGACGGCGTCCCGGATGAGTTTTTCGCTGAAACGCGAAATATACGTGCGCGGCGCGACCCGGTGGCGCGGAGGCGTCTCGATGACGCTCAAATCGCGGGTGCCCGAGAGCGCCATCTCCAGGGTCCGGGGGATGGGCGTGGCGGTGAGCGTGAGAACGTCCACGTTGACGCGGAGTTTTTTGAGCTTCTCCTTATGCGAGACGCCGAAACGATGCTCTTCGTCGATGACCAAAAGCCCCAAATCGCGAAACGACACGTCTTTTTGCAACAATCGGTGGGTGCCGATGACGATGTCCACCCGCCCGGCGGAGAGCCCCTCCACAACTTCAGTCTGCTCTTTTCTGCTTCTGAAACGCGAGAGCATCTCCACGCGGGCCGGCAGCGATTCGAAGCGCGCGCGAAAGGTGTCCCAATGCTGGTGCGCCAGGAGCGTCGTCGGCACGATGACGGCGACCTGCTTGCCCGCCGAAATCGCCCGGGCGGCGGCCCTGAGCGCCACCTCCGTCTTTCCGTAGCCGACGTCCCCGCAGATGAGACGGTCCATCGGTCGGGCGCGCTCCATATCCTCCAGCACGGTGCGAATCGCCTGCTCCTGATCGGGCGTCTCCTCGAACCCGAAGCCGGCGGATATTTCATGATCGAACGCGCCTTCCGCCGAAAAAGCATACCCGTGAGCGGCACTCCGCTCCGAATACAGCCGCACCAGGTCGCGAGCGACCCCCTGGAGCGATTTCTTGACGTTGTTCTTCGTCTTGTTCCACCGGTTCCCGCCCAACCTGTCGAGCGGCGGCGCGACTCCCCCTCCACGATATTTGTGGATGCGCTCGACGTCGTCCATCGGGACGTAGAGCTTGTCGCCCCCCGCATACTGGAGGGTGAGAAACTCGTTCTCCCCGTCGCGGTGCTCGATGACGCGCGTGCCCAAATAGCGGCCGACGCCGTGCTCCACGTGCACCACGAGGTCGTTTTCGCTCAAATCCTTGAACCCCTCGCCGGGCTTCGACCGGGGGAGACGGCGCGAATCCCGCCCCAAAGCGCCGACGAGCAGGTCCTGCGCCCGAAAGAACACCCTGCGTTCATCGGGCAGCCGGAAGCCGGCGCCGAGTTTCCCCTCCGCCAGAACGACGTCGTGACGCCCATCCATGAGCGAGGCGCCCCGGGGCAAAATTTCCACGCCCACCTCGTGCTCGCGCAAAAGCGCCTGTATCCTGAGCGCGAGGGTCTTCTCCTCCGCCACGATGACGACGCTTTCATCACCTCGACGCCACGAGCGCAGTTGCCCGACGAACGCCTCCACCCGCCCCCGGAAAGGGCTGATGTTTTCCGCGCGCAAGACCCCGGATCCCTCTTCGGAATCTTCGGCGTCGAGCCCCAGCGAATGGAACTCCAGACGCGGCCAGATGGAGAGCTCCTCGCGAATTTCTTCAGGCGCGAGCCACAAACGCTCGGGCGCGAAGGAGACAAGGCCCCTCTCGGGCGCGAGACGCGCCTCCTCGTTCACTTCGCCCCACAGCTTCTCGATCGCTTCATCGAGGTTTTCCGCTTCGTTCACAACCCAGAGCGCGCTCCCGGGCGCCACGTCGAACAAGGTCGTCATGTCGGACAAGAACATGGGCGCGAGACCCTCCACCCCCGAAAAATGTCCGTCCGCATCCAGGTATTCGAGAAGGCGCTCGACCCGTTCGCTCGTCTCAGGCCCAGCGGCTTCCAAAAGAGCGCGGCGGCCCCTCTCCACCTCCTCTGGCGAGAGAACAATCTCTCTCGATGGAAAAACGTCCGTACTTTGCAGGGTGTCCAGATTTCGCTGCGTCTGGGGATGGAAGTTCCGCAGGGAATCGATTTCGTCCCCGCGAAGCTCCAGGCGCGTGGGGTATGCGTTCTGGGGGGAGAAAAAATCCAGAATACCGCCCCTTACGGTATATTCTCCGGGGGATTCGACCACCGACCGCCTCTGGTACATCAGCGATTCGAGTGAGCCGATGAACGGGTCGCGCTCAATCTCCAACCCTTCGCGCAAGTGAATCATGGCGGCGCCCAAACGCTCGGGCGGAGGCAACCTCGTCCCCATGGCCGATACGCTCGTCAGTACGACGCCTTGTCCTCCGTCGCGCAAAAACCGCAGCGCGGACATCCTCTCGCCGACAATTTCACTCGATGGAGACAACCGGGAGAAGGGGTACACGTCCCATGCCGGGAAACCCAGGACCGGCGCATCCCGCTCCCCCGAGGCGCCGAGGAACAGCTTCATGTTCGCTTTGATCGCTTCGAGGCGACGCTGCTCTTCCTCGACGTAAACGACGGGTCCGGGGTGCTCGCGCGCAATCCTGACCAGCCACCAGGCGATCGACGCATCGTTCGCGCCACGCAAGTGAACCCGCCTGGCCCCGTCGAGACCCCGAAGCGATAAAATGGATTCATTCATGATGTGAAATTTCTGGTTTCTGCTCGAAGCGCATGAGACGATGCAATGAGTCGGAGCGTCACGTACGGCATGTAAACTTTCAGATAAACCCTTAATTCAAAGAATTCCTGGTAAGGACGAAATCCCTGAGCACGTTGGAAGTATTTTGGGGCAACGCGACCTCCGCGCCGTTCAAGGATACCTGAGTTCCCGCCACGTTGCCCACCGTAAGGGCAAATTTTTCCGACGCCTTCCAATCTTTCTCGTTGCCCGCCAGCAAAAGGAGTTCTTCCGTATTTTTCGCATCGACCACGATCCGAAGCCACGTGTCTTCCGCCGCAAAAATCCTGAGTGTCAGGGGGGGCTCCCCGGGAGCCGGCGGCGCCGCCGAGGGCTGCCCCTCCTGGGGCGTGGATTGAACTTGCGGCGCCGTGTTGAGGGCGATTTCCTTCTCGGCCGGAGGGTTCGCTTGAACCGAAGCGTCCGGGGAAGCCGGGGTATCCGCCTGAGCCGGCGGGTTTCCCGAAACCGGAGGAGTCTCTTGAAGCTCGACGCTCGCTTGAACCGGGGGATTTTCCTGCGCCCGGGCCGGTGGGTCTTCTTGATCGGTAGGAGTCTGTTCAGCCACAGAATTCTCCTGGACCGGAAGCTCATCCTGAGCCGGAGACTTCTCTACGGCCGGAGAAGGCTTTTTCTCCTCCCCGGAAACCGGAGGCTCCTTCAAGTTCACGGCCGCGACGGGAGAGCGCTCCTGCCCGGGAGCCTCCTTCTCGATAACGGCGGGTTCTTTCCCCGTTCCATTTTCATCTTTAGCTTTTTCATTGAAGCCGGGTATCTTCTCCGCCACGGGCGCAACAGCGGTCTTGATTCTGCCGACAATCGATTCAACCGGAACAAGCTGCTCCGTTCTCCCTTTCATGAACCAGAGAAGACCCCCGCCGGCGACCAGGAAAATCAACACGAAACCGAGGGTGGCGACGGATGAGAATCGATTCACCCGGGAAACGGGGCTGTAGAAGGTTCGGGGCTCGGTCTCCAGCCCGAACTCCTCCAATGGAACCTCGCCCGCTGTTTCGCGCTTATAGCTCGCGGTGACGGCCCGGCAGTCCACCCCCACCGCATCCGCAAAAGCGCGAACGAAGCCCAGACCGACCGGTCCGGTCGGCAATTTATCGAAATCGCCGTTTTCAATACTTTCCAGATAGTATGTTCGGATTCGGGTGTGCTCGGAGATCGAGCGAAGAGGCACGCCTTTTTTCTCACGCGCAGAGCGCAAGAAAGGCCCTACTCCGTCTTTTTCGATTCGCGCCATCAGTGTCGGGTCGAGATTCTCCATCCTGCGCCCCATTTCGCCAAAATATTACGAAAACGACCCGAAATATGAGTATCGAGTCTATTTCATAACCGGGTCGAAAGTCAACGTTTGAAAAACGGGAACCGCCTCTTTCCGGGCGGATATCACACTTGAGCGGCACAGCAGACAATCTTTGCGAAAAATTTACGAAATCATGGTGAGAATCAGGGGTGTTACATGGCAGATGCTCGGATTCACGGCATCCGACAGCAAGGTGTCCGCACCCTTCCCGTAGAGCAAAATGGGTACGGGATTTCTGGTGTGCGCGGAGGTTTCCATATCCTCCACGTTGCCGTGATCGCTGCTCAGAACGAACGTATCCTCGGCCGGGTCGATGTGCCGAAGCGTGGCCTGCAGGAAACGGTTCAAATCCGCCAGGACCTCGAATGCCTCCTCGGCGGTTCCTCGGTGTCCGACGTGATCGGTCTGGAAAAACTCATAGACCAGCAAATCCTTGGTTCGCGCCAGCTTTCCGAGGCGTTCGCCCGCCTCCTCGGGGTCCAGCGTCGCGACATGATGGCCTTGCTCGACGATTATCTTGTTCGTGTAGTCTCGATAAACGGCCCTGCCCTCGACGAGATCCTCGAGCCGGTTCAGCCGCATTCCCGCGCTCTCGGCCATCACCGTGGTCACCGAGCGGATGCGGTTTCTGCGGCGCATGAAAAAACGAGGCGTATACGTGTTGGCGAACCCGACGCAGGCGCCCCTCTCGCGGGCGCGCCTCAAGAGTCCGTTTCGAGCAATGATGCGGCGCAACTGCGTATTCGGCAGGGCCTGAACGTGCCTGCCCACCGCCTTGGGCGCGTTCACGCCCGTGAACAAGGCCGTGCCGCCCGTTGCGCTCTGGGGAACCCCCTCGACGCCGAGGCAGGCGTCCGCCTCGATGAGGCGGAAACCCGGCGCCACGTTTCCGCACAAAAGCCCCAGCGGAGGTTCACTCACGCGGGAGAGCGGATTTCCCGGCGCAGGCGGCGCAATTCCCAGGCCGTCCACAAACACGAAAAGAACGGACATGCTACAGCGTTCTTCCGGCGGCCTCTGCGAAAACCTTGAGTTCATCGACGAGGGCGGCGAACTTCTCGGGTTTTAGCGACTGCGGCCCGTCGCTCATCGCCCTCTCGGGTTCGGGGTGCATCTCCAGCATCAGGCCGTCCGCCCCGACGGCCACGGCCGCCTTCGCCAGGGGCGCGACGAACCGCCAGGCGCCCGCCGCGTGGCTCGGGTCCACCACGACCGGCAAATGCGTCTGCTCCTTGAGTACGGGCACGGCGCTGATGTCCAGCGTGTTGCGCGTGGCCGTCTCGAAGGTGCGTATCCCCCGCTCGCACAGCACGACGTTCGGGTTCCCCTGGCTCATGATGTATTCGGCCGACATCAGGAACTCCTCTATCGTCGTGGACATGCCGCGCTTCAAGAATATCGTCTTCTTCGTCTTGCCGACTTTTTTCAGCAGCGAGAAGTTCTGCACATTGCGCGCGCCGATTTGCAGCACGTCCGCATATTCGCAGCACACGTCGATGTCTTCTGAATCCATGACCTCCGTCTGGATGGGAAGGCCCGTTTTTTCGCGCGCCTCGGCGAGGAGTGCAAGGCCCTCTTCCGCCATGCCCTGGAAGCTGTAGGGCGAGGTGCGCGGCTTATAAGCGCCGCCCCTCAGGACGTGGCCGCCGCCCGCCTTCACCGCCTCGGCGGATTCCATGATCTGCTCCCTGCTCTCCACGGAGCACGGCCCGCCGACGATGATGAGTTGATCCCCGCCGATTTCCACTCCTTCGCCCATCGGCAACTGGCTGCGCTCGGGCCTTCCCTCCGCGCTCGCCAGTTTGAAGGGCTTGAGAATGGGCATCGCGCTTTCCACCCCATTCAACGACACAAGTGATTCCAGCATGTATTTCCCCCGTTCATCCCCGATGGCCCCGATCACCGTACGCTCCACCCCTTTGATGACGTGCTCCTTGTAGCCGAGTTCGTTGATCCTGCTGATGGCGTTCTGGATTTCCTCATCCGTCGCGCCCTGTTTCATCACGATAATCAAGATAAATCTCCTTTTCCTTTTTGAAATTTTCAGCGCTAGCTTCAAAAAAAATCGCCGTGAGGCTTCCCACGGCGAATGTGTCTCGATTGTCCGTGGCGGCCGGGCTGTCCGCCCGCCGCCGTTTTGTTTTCTACATCACGGCGCGCGGACGGACGGGGATAAAGCCGAAAAAGCAATACCCGCCAAAATATCTTGTCGTCGTCCGCATCTTGCATGCCCCTGGATGTTCAAAAAAGTTTTATGCCCCTGAAAAACAAGGCCGTAAAATAATCCCGCCAAGCCGGGGAGTCAACCCCCCGGCGCCGGAATTTCAGATTATTTCCGTTTTGCCGATACTTCGGTGAGTCTTCGCCGCTCCTTCCCCGATGGCCTGAGCAGCCTGCCCCCCAGAACCACGTGCGTCGCCTCGAGCATCCGCCTCCCCGTGCGCCGCGCTCCCATGGCGTCCTCGAAAACGAACCGGCCCTCCTTCACCCGGAACACGGCGACGTCGCCCCTGGCTTCCTTTCTGAGCGTCCCCACTTTGCCCTTGAGGCCGATCCACTCGGCCGCCGTCTGCGTGCTGAGCCGCACCACTTCGGCGAGAGGGAGTCCTAAGGCCAGAAACTTGCTCATGAGACTGGGAAAATCATACACAGGCCCGTGGATGCAGTGCGTATGGAGATCGGTGCTCAGGTTCCCCGGCATCAGACCCTGCGCCATGGCGCGCTCCATGATCTCGAAGCTGAAACTCGATCGTCCGTGCGCCACGTCGAGCAGCACGCCCGAATCCCGCGCCTCCCACACGGCGCGGCGCACCCGGCCGCTCCTATCGAGTATGTTCTCCCGCCTGCCGTGAAAGGCGTGCGTGAGCACGTCGCCGGGGCGCAGCCGCTTCAGAATGCTCGGCAAAGAAGAAGGCGTGTCGCCCACGTGCACCATGAGGGGGACTTTCAGACACTCCGCCGCTTCGAGGGCCGCATCTAGAGGCTTCGAGCCGCTTCGCTCCACCACGTTATCGCTCAAGCGCACCTTCATGCCGATCAAGTATTTCCGGTGAGCCTGATAGCAATCCACCGCCCTGTCGGCGCGCAGCGCGCGCATGTCGATGTTCTCGCCGAGGCCGTCTATCAACAACCCGCCTTCTGAGATGTTGAGATACGCGCGCACCGTCGGGCGCGCCTTCTCCAGGAACCATTCCTGGAAACCGGGATACGTCTGCGCGCCGGCGCTGCCCGTATCCACCGCCGTCGTCACGCCGCGCGAGAGCATGGCGGCCTCTAAATTCACGCCGTAGTGCGTAAAGCCCTCATAAAAATGGCAGTGGAGGTCGACCAGGCCGGGCGTGACGATTTTCCCCCGCGCGTTTAGTGTCTGTCTGCCTTTCGGCTCGATGTGGGGAGCCACCCTTCTGACGCGGCCGCGCGCGATCTCGACGTCCATCGTCCCCTCCAGGTTCTGTGATGGATCGATCACGTATCCGCCGCGTATGACGAGGTCCATGCGCAAGGCTCCTTTCATGCAACAAATGCGCAAACCGAGAACTTCGGCGAACGCCTAAGCGAACGAAATTGGTTCCGGGGCATTATTCCCCCGGCAGCGTTGAGGCGCAATCGCTGCGAAGAGGGATGAAACGCCTCCCGTGTAAATCAACGCAAAATTGACAAAGCGAAAGCGTGAAATTATATTGCGCATACCCATGAACAAGGAGAAACGAGATGGGTCGGAACGTCGCGAAAGATCTGGAAGATGTCGCGAACCACGAGGAAACCGGAGAGTTCGAAGACGCCGTCGACGCCGAAATGGCCGAGAAGATACTGAGAGACATTGAAGAAGGGCGTGAGCAACTCGTATCGGGACAAGAATTAACCGAGACCCTTGATCGCATCACCAAGTAGTGAATCCGTCCGAAATTCGGTATACGGACAGGGCGATACATGCCCTCGAAAAACTCCCGACCAAAAAGCTGAAACGACAGATAAGGAACAGGATTGACAGATTGGCGGCTAGCGAGACGCATGGAGGAACGAGAGTCCGCGGGATTTCGAGCGATGTATACAGGATACGCTCGGGCGATTACCGGATTTTATATGCTCTTGAGGGCGGCTCCAGAATCACGATTCTCGACATCGGGCACCGAAAAGACATCTACCGTTAGCACAGATATTTAATGGAATTGTTTCAATATTACCTCACAACTTATTGATTGGACAATTTTACAAGGTTTTATCAACTTGCCTATCGCATTCCCACCGAAAATCAAACCGCTGGAGCCATGAAATGAGTCTGCAAACGGAAACCACGCTTCAATTCGACCTCGACGAAACCCAGAAGATGCTCCGCCAGACGGTGCGCGAACTCTCGGAGCGCTATATCTCCCCGCGGGCCGCCGACATCGACGAGAACGAGGAATACCCCGAGGACATCTACCAGCTCCAGAAAGAACACGGCCTGCTCGGCATCTTCTTCCCGGAGGAATACGGGGGCGGCGGAATGGGCTTTCTGGGCGGCTGCGTCGCCATCGAGGAGATCGCGCGCGTCTGCTCGAATTCGCCGCTGTTCATCGTGCTCAACATGCTCTCGAGCCGCGTCATCGACTTGAGCGGCACGCAGGAGCAGAAAGACCACTACATGACGGGCCTCGCGAAAGGCGAACTCAGAGGCTCCTACGCCCTCACAGAACCCCACGCGGGCTCCGACGCCGGCAACATCCGCACCCGCGCCGTCAAGGAGGGCGACGAGTGGGTCATCAACGGCACGAAGTGCTTCTGCACGGGGCCGGACAAGGCGGACTTCATCACCGTGGCCGCCAAGACCGACCCCCACGCGGGCACGCGCGGCATCACCTACTACATCGTGCCCACCGACGCGCCGGGCTTCAGCATCGCCAAGCACGAGCGCAAGATGGGAATGCGCGGCATCGCCACCTGCATGCTCAATCTCGACAACGTGGCCGTCCCGCTCGAGAACCAGGTGGGCGAGCTGAACGCGGGCTTCAAGACCGCGATGATCGGCTTCAACCAGATGCGGCCCGCCATCGGCTCGCGCGCGGTGGGTCTCGCCCAGGGCTGTCTCGACTACGCGGCGAACTACGCCAAGGAGCGCGAGGCGTTCGGCAAGCCCATCGCCCAGCACCAGGCCGTGCAGTTCATGCTGGCGGACATGTTCATGGACATCGAGGCGGCGCGCCTGCTCGTCTACCGCGCGGCCGCGATGGTGGACGCCGGCCGGATCGGCAAGGAGAACGCCAGGTATTTCTCGACGGCCAAGACCTACGCGGCCGACATGGCGATGAAGTGCGCGATAGACAGCATCCAGGTCTTGGGCGGCGCCGGCTACATGAAGGACCACCCGCTGGAGCGGTTCATGCGCGACGCCAAGCAAATCCAGATCGTCGAGGGAACGAGCCAGATACAGCGGATGATCATCGCCCGGAACCTGCTCGACCTCTAGGAGTGGACCTGGGGTGACGGGAAAGGTGGATGCCAGGGGCGCGTTCGAACTTGACGAATCCCAGCGGATGCTGGCCGATACGGTGTATGAACTGAGCCGACGCCACGTCGCGCCGCGCGCCGCTGCGATCGACGAGAACGACGAATACCCCGAAGATATATTTCAGCTCTTGAAATCCCACGGCCTCCTCGGCCTCTACGTTCCCGAAGCCTACGGTGGCGCAGGACTCGGGATACTCGAAACCTGCGTCGCCATCGAGCAGATGGCGCGGTTTTGCTCGAACTCCCCTCTTTTCTTCTCCGTTCACCTGCTCGCCACGCGGCCCGTCGCCATCGGGGGGAGCGAGGAGCAGAAAAAAACCTATCTCACCGGCGTCGCGCGGGGCGAATTGCGGCCCGCCTTCTCGCTCACCGAGCCGCACGCGGGTTCTGACGCGGCGAACATATCGACGCGGGCGGTCCGCGACGGCGATTCGTGGGTCATCAACGGCCAGAAATGCTACTGCACGGGCTCGAGCGTCGCGGATTTCATCACCGTGGCGGCGAAAACAGAACCAGATAAAGGGGCGAAGGGCATATCGTTCTTCATCGTTCCCAGGGGCGCATTCCGCGTGGGCCGCCATGAGCGGAAAATGGGGATGCGGGGGATACCGACCTGTGAAGTCTTTCTCGAAAATGCGCGAGTCCCCCTGGAGAACATGATCGGCGAGCAAGGCCTCGGCTTCAAGACGGCCATGCTCGGCTTCAACCAGGCGCGGCCCGCCATCGGCGCACGGGGGGTGGGTCTGGCGCAGGGGTGTCTCGATTACGCATCTGCATACGCCAGGGAGCGCGAGGCGTTCGGCAAGCCTATCGCGCAGCACCAGGCCGTGCAGTTCATGCTCGCCGACATGTTCATGGAAACCGAGGCCGCCCGTCTGCTCGTTTACCGCGCCGCCTCGATGGTGGATAATGGCGATTACCGGAAAGAACACGTGCATTTCATCTGCGCCGCGAAATGCTACGCCACCGACACCGCCATGAAGGCCGCCGTGGACGGCGTTCAGGTGCTCGGCGGCGCGGGCTACATGATGGACCATCCGCTAGAGCGGTTCATGAGGGACGCGAAGCAGTTGCAGATCATCGAGGGAACCAACCAGATACAGCGCATGGTCATCGCCCAGAATTTATTAAGTTTATAGTTTTCGTTCCCTATTACGGAGATTCGAGATGAGCCAGACGATTGAAATCTTACAACCCACCTCTTTCGTCCGCGCGGGCGACCACCCCCTGGCGGAGCGGCCCGAAGACCTGGGCGGTCTCAAAATCGGCTTTTTCCACAACAACAAGCCCAACGCCGACGTCCTTCTCGAACGGATCGAGGAGTTGTTCGCCCAGGAGGACGAGACGCTGCGCTTCATCCGCTGGGGAAAACCGAATCCCACCCTCCCCGAGGATCGCCTCGAAGAATTCCTCGAACAGGTCGACGTGGCCGTCTGCGCGGTGGGCGACTGAGGGAGCTGCACGTCATGGAGTATCTATGACTCGGTGGAGATGGAAAAAGCGGGCGTTCCGACGGCCACGTTCTGCTCGAGCGAATTCTCGGCCTTGGGCGCGAACGAGAGAACTGCTTTGGGCATGCCCGGCCTTCCCATAGTCGTCGTGGCGCATCCGGTGGGCGGCATCGCGCCCGAACAAGCGCGCGCCCTGGGCGACGGCGCGGTGGAGGAGGTGCGGCGCATCCTCACGAGCGATGCCGAATCGCTCAGACGAGAATACCGGGAGCGCGAATACGTCCCGCCCCGAAAGACCCTGCGCCACAAGGCGCTCTTCGCATAGGCGGGCTTCGATGTGAACGACCATTCTGAGGACAATCTCGTGTTTGAGAGCGAGCGCGTGAAGGTGCGCGACACGCCCGAGGCGATGGCGCGCCTGCTCGAAGCGAGAGGCTGGGGCGACGGCCTGCCCGTCGTTCCCCCCACGCCCGAGCGCGTCGCCCGGATGGTGGAGGGCTCAGGGCTCACGCCCGATGCGGAAATCGGCCTCATGCCCCCACGCCAGGGAGTCATCTCCACCGAGGCCCTCGCCGTGAACGCCGTGATGGCCGGCTGTCATCCGTCGTACATGCCCGTTCTGGTGGCCGCGGTCCGGGCGGTGCTCGAACCCGAATTCTCGCTCCACGCCATTCAGGCGACGACCCATCCGGTGGCGCCCCTCATCATCGTGAACGGTCCCATCGTCGAGGAAATCGGTTTGAACGCGGAGTATGGGTGTTTCGCCCCCGGCAACCGGGCGAACGCGACGATTGGACGCGCGATGCGCCTGACGCTCCTGAACATAGGCGGCGCGAGCCCGGGCGTTCTGGACCGCGCCACGCAAGGCTCGCCCGCGAAATACGCGTTCTGCATCGCCGAGAACGAGTCGGCCTCCCCCTGGGAGCCGCTGCACGTCGAGCGCGGTTTTGCGGCCGATGAGAGCGCCGTGACGCTCGTGGGCTGCGAGGGACCCCACAACATCAACGATCACGTGAGCCACACGGCGGAGGGCATCCTCGCCACCGCCGCGGATACCATGTCCATCATGGGGAGCAATAATTTCTATCTGCGCGGAGAACCCGTTCTCGCCTTGGGCCCCGAGCACGCGGCGACCATCGCGGGAGACGGCCTCACGAAAGCGGACGTGAAGGGGAGGATTTTCGAACTCGCCCGAAAGCCCGTGCGCCTGTTAAAGCGCGGCGCCATGTGGGGGATGCAGACCTGGGGCGAGGAAATAGCCGAACACGAAGACGACGATGATTTCGAGATCCCGCTTCTCGACGAACCGGAAGATTTGCTACTCATCGTTACGGGCGGCGCCGGCAAGCATTCGTGCTATATGCCCACCTTCGGCCCCACGCGCTCCGTGACTCGGAAGATCGATACTGGTTGAGAGAAGTTTTTGGTACGCAAAACCGGTGTCTGCTCTTTTCCCGAAGCCTACGAAGCAGAGGTAGGCGGCGGCAAGAGGGCTTTCGCCTGTTCGACGACGGATTCCAGAAAGCTCCGGTCGGGAGAAACGCACGACAGCACCCTCAGACCGAGGAACAGACCGAGCAGAGACTTCGCCGTTTGTTCCGGAGCAACTTCGGGGCAAATCTCCCCATGGGCCTGGCCCCGCTCGATGGAGGCGCAAAAGAACTTCGACATGCCGGCGAAAGCGTCGGCAATCAAAGAAGCCACCCCCTCATCGTGCGCCCCAAGCTCCAGGGCGGCATTGACTTCGAGACAGCCGTTTCGCGAACCATCCTCCACCGCGGCGGAGGCGGCGGTTTCGAAAACGGCCAGCACCGCCTCGCGCGGCGAGGGATGCTTTTCGAGTTCCTCGATGGGAGCTTCGCGGTAGAGCTGGTCGTAATGGTGGAGCGCCTGGACGAACATCTCACGCTTATCGCCAAATGCGTGATACAAACTGCCTCGAAAGAGACCCGTCGCCTCCTCGAGATCGCTGATCGATGTTGCAGAATAGCCGTGACTCCAAAATCGACTCATGATTTTCGCTAAAACTTCGTTCATATCGTACTTTGGCATTTTCCCCACGGGTCCTCTCCTCGTCCGCTCGGTGAAACATGGAATTCATTCGCATGCCACACTGCGGTTTGGTGGTTCCAGCCATCAATTTGAGTCAAAACTTATCACACGAAAAATCCGATTTCACGAAAAATCGCACCCACTCGAGGCCACAAAAAAGCCCCCCTGAAAAGGGGGGGTGGGGGGTTCGACAAGGAAGCTTGTTGAGTTCGGGGGGAACCGTGCTTCACTCGCTCTCCTCGCCTTGTAAGGCAACCCCCTGTCCCCCTTTTCAGGGGGGCAAAAGCAGCTCTCCCGGCGGGAGGTTTTCAACAGCCCCGTTCGCGTTGCCTCGGTTTCGGCCCCGTGCTAGATTTCCGTTTCCGGGGAAGATGACCATTCTTTTCTGATGAGATGCGAGAGGGAGAACCCAATGGCGAAACAACAAATCAACTCCGATAAGGTGAAACCGGTCGCCGCGTATTCCACGGGCTGGAAGGTATCGAACGGACATCTCATCATGCTGGCGGGCCAGGTGGCGGTTGACGTAGATGGGAACACCGTCGGGGGCGAGGATATCAGAGGCCAGACCCGGCAGGTATACGAGAACATCAAGGCCGCGCTCGAGGCGGCGGGCGCCGGGATGGCGGACATTATCCGCCTGACCGTCTATATCACCGACTCTGCGAATGTCCCGGGGTGCATGGAAGTACGGCAGACATACTTCAGCGAGCCGTACCCGGCGAGCACGCTCCTGATCGTGAGCGGCCTGGCGAAACCCGAGTGGCTCATCGAGATAGACGCGATCGCCTTCGTGGAAGACTAGAAGCATGAGCAGCCGCAGGTCCATCGCCGAGACGCTTGTGCTCGTCAAGGGAGGCGGCGACCTCGCCACCGGCGTGTCGCATCGCCTGCACCGCGCGGGTTTTCCGGTCGCGATCACCGAAATCGAAAACCCCACGATGGTGAGGCGCACCGTTTCCTTCGCCGAGTGTCTGTATGCCGATGGGTGGAGAGTGGAGGGCGTTACCTCCGTCCGGGCGGACGGCGAAACCCTTGCGGAAAAAGCGCAGAAGGCGCGCGCCATCCTGGAGGCGAGTTCGATTCCGGTAATGGTGGACCCGCAAGCCGAGGTGATCGATCACCTCCGGCCCGCCGTCGTGGTCGACGCGATTCTCGCGAAGCGAAACCTCGGCACGCGCATGGACGACGCGGAGGTCGTCGTCGGCCTCGGGCCGGGCTTCACGGCGGGCGTCGATTGCCACGCCGTCATCGAGACCTCGCGGGGACACGACCTGGGAAGGGTTATTCTTGAGGGCGCAGCAAAACCCAATACCGGCGTTCCGGGCCCCATCGGCGGCTACACCACCGAGCGGCTGCTGCGGGCGCCCCAAGCCGGCGTCTTCACCTCCATCGCCGGGATAGGCGACGCGGTGAGGGCGGGAGAGGCCGTCGCCCGCGTGGACGACGCCGAAGTGACCTCCGCCATCGACGGCGTTTTGCGGGGGCTGTTGAGAAACGGCATCGAGGTACCTGCCGGCTTCAAGGTGGGCGACGTCGACCCGAGGGCCGAGCCCGCCCATTGCCATACGATATCGGATAAATCGCGCGCCATCGGAGGCGGCGCGCTCGAGGCCATCATGATGTTTCTGTTCGGCGTTTCAGCCATGGAGTATGCGAATTGACTACCGAAATCTTGACCGAAACGGTGAAAAACGGAACCTACCGGATCGGGCGCAGCGAAATCCCCATCAACGAGACGAACGGCAACTCCTTCGTTCCCCCGGAGCAATTCTATCTGGCGGCGGGTGACGCGCTCGAGCGAATCGCTTGGGCGGTGAGCAGGAACCTGCCCGTCCTCCTCGTGGGGGAGACCGGCGTCGGCAAGACCCTCTCGGTGCGCCACCTCGCCCACATGACGAACAACGGCTTCCGGCGCGTGAACCTGAACGGCATGACCACGGTCGACGAGTTCGTGGGCAAACTGATGATCAACGAACAGGGCACCTACTGGGTGAACGGCATCCTGGTCGACGCCATGCAATCGGGCGACTGGCTGCTCATCGACGAGATCAACGCGTGCCTGCCCGAAATCGCCTTTTGCCTGCACAGCCTGCTCGACGACGACCGCATGATCGTCTTGTCGGAATACGACGGCCGCATCGTCAAGCCGCATCCGAATTTCAGGCTTTTCGCCAGCATGAACCCGCACGAGGACCGCAGGTACGGCGGCACCAAGCCCCTGAACGAGGCGCTTCTGGACCGCTTCCCGGTCACCGTGAAGATGGACTACCTGCCCTTCGACGCGGAAGTCGAGGTCATCATGCAGCAGAGCGGGAACAACGATGAGGAACTCATCAAGCGCATGGTGCGCGTGGGCCACGACGTGCGCGAGGCCATGCAGAACGAGAAGGTGTTCTGCACGTTCAGCACCCGGCGCCTCATCGACTGGGCGCGCATGGCGGCGCAGTTCGACCCCATGGATGCCGCCGTCTCGACCATCTTCAGCAAGGTCAACTCTTTCGACGCCAAAGTGCTCGAGGACATCGTAGACAACCACTTCTAGCCGGGAGATGAGGCATGGAACGCCGACGCGCCCGTCTCGAAGCGCTCGCGCAGGTAACCGCGCACGATTACGACCTCGCCCTGAACTTCGGTCCCAAGGCGAAGAACGGCGAAGACGCCATCCACGTCGAAGACCCCGAGCAGACCCTGGCGCGCCTGGGCGGCGGACTCAACGACGAGCACGTCTTGAGATTCCAGAAGGGCATGACGCTCATCGAGGTGGCCCACAAAATCCACGGTACGTTCCGCTGGGCGGGGCGCGCCGCGCTCGCGAACCGCGAGAGGCCGGGTCTTTTCCACATCTGGCACACGCTCGAGGACGCGCGGTGCGAAAACCGCCTCGCGGAATCGCTGCCCGGCACCAAGAAGAATTTCCGCGCCTTCATTCTCCCGGCCATCGAGGCGGCCGAACGCAACCAGATGAGCGGGCAACTCCCCTTGTTTCTCCAGATCCAGTGGGGGCTCTACCTCGCCGGGATCGGGCAGACACCCGGCGTCCCCTCCTCTCGGCCCGGAGACTTGCCGGCGGCCTGGTTCGATACCGCCGTCGTCCAGATTTTTCACAGGCTCATCCCTCTGGTAGACCGCGCCTGCGCCGCCGATGACCCCAAAACCGCCTTCGATTGCGCGAACGAGATATATGACGCCATCCAGCGCTATCTCACCGAAGATCAACTCTCCCGGATGAGCGAGGATCAGGATTTATCGGAGATTCCCGAAGAAATTCTGCAGAAAATCGAGAGCCAGAACCTGGAGGGCGACGACGACGAAGCGCTCGAGATGCTCCACCCCGAGGCGGCGGAGGAAATCGACGAGGAAGACGTAGGCGAGCAGGTCGAACTCAGCCCCGAGGAACTCGCAGCGCTCGGGCACTGGGCCGCCCCCTGGTTCGAACTCGAAGGGAACAAGAAGGAAATCCACCCCACCGCCGAGCACCCCGACGAGCGAACCATCGTGTTGCCGCCCGAGGGCAAGGCCGAAGAATACGCGGCGGTCATCGACAACGCGGGCAGCCACATCAAAGTGCTGGTGTGGAAACTCATGCAGATCATCCAGGAGAGAACCTACACACGCTACAGCGGCTCGCACCGCTCGGGCAAGCTGAACCTCCCGAAGCTGTGGAAGCAGCGGCTGGGGAAATTCCATCTCTTCCACCGAAAAGAAGAGCCCGACAAGCTCGACGTGTGCTTCACGCTGCTCGTGGACGAGAGCGGCAGCATGAACCGCGAGTCGAAATACATGGCCGCCAGGGAGGCGACCATATTCTTCGCCGAAGCGCTCGACCGCCTCGATGTGCCCTTCGAGGTCATCGGCTATTCCACCGAGAGTTCCGAAGCCGCCATGGCGGCGGCCCTGGGCCACATCCCCGCGTTCAAGTTCCGCCACATCCGGCACTCGCCGCTCCAGCACCGCATCTACAAGGGTTTCGAGGATCATTTCGCCCAGGTGAAGAACAGGCTCGTCAACATCTACCCGCGCTTCAACAACTGGGACGAGGAGCACCTGCTCTTCGCCTACCGCAGGCTCATCCAGCGACCCGAGGAGGAGAAAATCATCATCATCACCTCGGACGGCCAGCCCAACGGGGACGCGACCCACCTCGTGAACACGGTGAACCGGCTCCAGAAGCTCGGGGTGCGCGTCATCGGCGTCGGCGTGGTGGACCCATTCGTCGAGCAGATCTACCCCAACCACATCGTGGTGCAGGACCTCACCCAGCTATCCACCGAACTCGTGAACATCCTGAGGCGCGAACTGCTCGGCGGCGTGGAGAGCCGCACTTGGTAGTGGAAGAAGACGTCGTTCGCTCCCTCGGGGTCGGGCCTGGCCAGAGCATCGCGGCGGTCGGCGGAGGCGGAAAAACGAGCCTGCTGACCGCCATCGCCAGAGAGTTTCATGCGCAAAGCGGAAAGCCTGCGATTCTCACGACGACAACGAAAATTTTCGCGCCGCTGCCCGAAGAAAAAACCCAACTCGCCCTGGGTGACGCCGCGACGCTCGCCAAGAACCTCCGCCCCTACATGGACGCTTGCGGCGTCTCATGGTTCGCACGCTGCCGCGAGGGGAAAGCCCCGGTTCCAGGCAGCGAGAGCGAGCAGCGAATGAAGCTGGGCGGCTTCGCGCCTCGAGAAATCGCCCGCCTGAAGCTCGCCGACGCCCTCACACTCATCGAGGCGGACGGCGCGAGAAGACTGCCCATCAAGGCCCCGGGGCCCGATGAACCCGTATTGCCGGAAAATCTCGACGCCGTGCTGGGCGTCGTGGGGCTGGACGCAATAGGCGCGCCATTGAGCGAAACGCATGTTTTTCGTCCCGAGGCGCTTTCGCACATTTGCAGCCTGCAGATCGGCGGGGAGATAACGGCCGAGGCCATAGGAAAGCTGTGCGCACATCCCGATGGTCTTTTTCACAAGGCCGAAGAAGGCGCGCGCAAATGGATCGTCATCAACAAGGCGGATATGGAAACCTCGCTGGAAAAACTTGAAAAAACGGCCTATACTATATGGGAGTTGGCCGGAAAGCCTCATGGTCCGGCGGACGGCATCCTCTTCACGTCTTGTATGAACAACGAATGTAAAGTATTCATACGGCTTGCGTCGGATGCGTAACGACTGAAACTCCATGTAAACGGAGCAAGGAATGAGCAAAGACGTATTCAAGGAAATGGCAAGGCTCAAGGAAGACGGCCAGAGCGGTGCGCTCGCCACGGTCGTAGCTCGCAAGGGATCCGCGCCCATGAGCGGCGACGCGAAGATGCTAGTGCGCGAGGACGGCAGCACGGAGGGAACCGTCGGGGGCGGCTGCCTCGAAGCCGAGGTGTGGGAAACCGCCATGAGCGTCCTGGAGACAGGCGAACCCGAAAAACTCCGGTTCGACCTCACCCAGCAGGAAGCCGAAGACAGCGGCCACATCTGCGGCGGCGTGGTGGAAATACTCGTGGAACCCTTCCAGGCGTTTCAGGAAGAGTTGCTCGGCGAGATCAACCGCATCAGAAACCAGGGCGGCAGCGCGGCGCTGGCGACCATCGTTCAACCGGGCGAACTCGAAGTCCCGTCGACTGAGGCCAGAAAGATGCTCTTCCGGCGCGACGGCAGCGCCGTGGGCGAGATTCCCGACTATTCAACGGAAATCTGGGCGGAGAGCACGCAAATCATCCGAAACGGCAGCCCCACACTCCTGCAGTTCAACAGGGACGCCGCGCGCGCGGGAGAAAAGAGGTCCACCCTCACGGACGCAACCGAAATTTTCGTCGAACCCATATCCGGCCAGCCGCTCGTCTATATTTTCGGCGGCGGGCACGTGTCGTTCTGCGTCGCGCAGGCGGCCTATCTTGCCGGTTTCCGCGTTTCGATCGTCGAGGACAGGCCCTCGTTCGCCAACAAGGAGCGCTTCCCGATGGCGGAATCGTTCCATGTCGGCGAGTTCCCCGAAATTTTCGAGAAAATCCCGGTCGATGAGTCCGACTACCTGGCCATCATCACCAGAGGCCATTCGAACGACGAGGTCGTCCTCGAATGGGCCATGAAGTCGGACGCGCGCTACATCGGGATGATCGGCTCCAAAAGCAAGGTGCTGCTCACCTATCGCCACCTCCAGGACAAGGGCTACGACAGGAGCGAACTCATCGATCGCGTCCATGCCCCCATTGGTTTGGACATCGGCGCGGATACGCCGGGAGAGATCGGGGTCGCCATCGTCGCCGAACTCATCCGCCACCGCCGCCGGGGCGAGGCGGAGAGCGAGGGCGCAGGCAGCAAAAGGGTGCAACTCAAAAGAAAATCCTAAAATTTATCGCCGCAACCGGCCCGTACGAGGGGGCCGCATTCTTTCATACCCGGGACCCGAAGCGAGTGTATTCCAGGGCTCATGGGTTATCTCCGCAGGATCATCGGCGCAGCGACGGACTTCCTCATCCCCCCGAAATGCCTCTTGTGTTCGGCTTCCATGGAAATCGGCGACCCTCAGGCGATATGCGCCTCCTGCACGGATGCTTTCGAGCGCTTTGAACCCCCCTGGTGCCCCAGGTGCGGAAACCCTTTCCACTCCCTGACCACCCTCACCCATTCCCCGGTCCACGTCTGCGCAGATTGCCTCGAAAACGGGCATCACTACGACATGGCCCGCGCCATCGGCGCGTATGAGGACTCGCTGCGCGAAGCGGTCCACCTCTTCAAGTTCCAGGGCTTCACGAAGATCGCGCGCGAGTTCGCGCCCCACCTCGCAAAGCTCGCGGCAGACGAATTTGGTGCCGGAGAAAACGCCCGAAATGTATTGGTCACGCACGTGCCCATCGACCCCGCCCGCTGGAGGACGAGAGGCTTCGATCAGGCGATGCTGCTCGCCCTCATGACGTCGGAATGCCTGGGCAAACCCCACATGGACCTCCTCGAGCGCGCGAAGAAGACCCGCTCGCAGACGGGACTATCCGCGCGGGAGCGGCGCCGGAACATGCGGGGCGTCTTCCGGGTTCGGATTAAGGGGGTGCGGCAAATGCCCGAAGCGGTCACGTGCATCCTCGTCGACGACGTCGTCACGACCGGATCGACCGCCTCGGCCTGCGCCCGCGAACTCAAAAAAGCGGGCGCCGAAGCAGTGCACCTGCTGACGATATGCCGATCTTGAGGGGGAGGTGTGGGGTTGCATGCTTAGGAGTCGCTTCCAGGCGGCGGGAAAATCGAATTGATGAAAATTTCGATAAATTTCGATAAAATTCACGGGGTTTTTCGATAAAAAAATTGCTGTAGTATAAGATAATATATCTTTTAATTTCAGTTATTTACAACCATCCGCGCCGCGAGGAGCAGCGCATCGACCATGCTGGAGGGGTCGGCAATACCCTGCCCGGCGATGGGGAATCCCGTCCCGTGCTCGACCGAGGTTCTGACGATGGGCAGACCCAGCGTCACGTTCACGCCGCGAACGCTCGCCTGCCCATCGGAGTCGAAGCGAAAACACATCAGCTTGCCCGGAATATGGCCCTGATCGTGATACATGGCCACGACGCCGCTGTAGAAGCCGCCGCGCAGTTTGCCGAAAATCGTGTCCGGCGGCTCGGGGCCGTGCGCGTCGACGCCCATCTCCCTTAAATCCGCGACCGCGGGCGCGATTTCCTCCACCTCTTCCCTGCCGAACAAGCCGCCCTCGCCCGCGTGGGGGTTGAGGCCCGCGACGCCGATTCTGGGCGTTTTGCGATCCAGCCGGCGTAAGGCGTCGTCCAGAACGCGCGCCACGTACACGATTCGCTTTCTCTTGACGCGCCGAAGCGCCACCCTCAAGGGACAATGGGTGGACAGGTGCGCGATTCGAATCCTGCGGTGCGCCAGCATCATGACGGGCCGCCCTCCGCCGCACAGGTCGGCGAGCATCTCGGTGTGACCGGGGTAGTCGTACCCTCCGGCTTGCAGGGATTCCTTGTTGATCGGCGCGGTCGCTACGGCGTCCACGAGGCCCGAGCGCGCCATCGAGACGGCCTTTTCGATATATTGGCCCGCCGCCATTCCCAGCTCGGGGAGGACTTTTCCGTAAACGCGATGTTCGGGAGCGACGTTTTTCAGATCGACTACGGGCGTACGCGCCGAGTCCTGGTATTCCGCCAGGGTTTCCTCGCCTGTCACCCGTGCCAGACGCGCCGGAATCTTCATCCTTCTCGCGTGTTTCCTGAGAACGGCCATGTCGCCCACGATGAGGGGGGCGCATTTTTTCCGAACGCTCACCTCAAGAGCGGCTTTGAGGCAAACCTCAGGCCCCACCCCCGCCGGGTCTCCCATGGTCATCGCGATTACAGGTCTTCGCCTCGACATGCTTACTTTCTCTCCGCACCATACAGGAAAAATCTCATTCCTCTTGAAGAAGCCCGAGCAATTCATTGCCGGCAGGTTATCATATTCCCGCCCTCTACGATTCCGGGATTATTTCGCCCGGAACTCTTGACTTGAGCGTTATGCGGCGCAGAAGATGACCCCTCGACAGACAAGAATATGCAATTCTAATTCGAGAGGAAAATACTTGAGCGGGAACGGCGCAAGCGCAAGCAAAACGGTCCGGAAACTTCACGAACTCGGCTTCACGCACGCTCTCATGATACCCGACAGCGAGAGCCGCCTTCTATACGAAGCCCTGGAAAACGACCCGGAAATCGACCTGATCACCCCCTGCCGGGAGGGAGAATCCGTCGCCATCGCAGCCGGGCTCTGGACGGGCGGCCTCAAGCCGTTGCTCGTGATTCAGAACACGGGCCTCATGGAGGCGGGAGACTCTTTGAGGGGCTGCGGGGTCGGCCCCAAGGTGCCCCTGCGCATGATGGTCGGCTGGCGGGGATACGGCGGGGCGACGGCCGGAAAGTTGCCGATCGATTCGGCATATACCTTCACGGAGCCACTGCTTCAGGCGTGGAGAATCCCGACCTGGCGCCTCATGTCGGACGATGACCTGGGAACGCTCGAACTGATGGACCAGACGGCGGCGGAAACTTCTTATCCGGCGGCCGTCATCACCGGCTACGGGTTCAAACCTTGAAAGGCGGATCACCTTGATAGAGCGCATGGAACTGTTCCGCGCAGTGGCGGAACGAAGAACGAACGAGATCGTGGTAATGACCATGACGGCCACCCTCCAGTGGCCGCTGGTCTCTAAAAGCGACCTCGATTTCGATTTCCTGGCCTTCGGCATGGGGCACGCCGCGGATTTCGGCCTGGGACTCGCCATCGCCCGGCCCGAGCGAAAAACCATCGTCTGGAAGGGCGACGGAGGGATACTGATGAGCCTGGGCTCGCTGGTGACACTGGCCAGGTATGCGCCCGAAAACCTTGTCGTATTCCTGCTCGAGAACAGGAGCTACGAGATGGTGGGCGGGCAGGAGCTTCCCCCTCGGGCCGATTTCGTCGAACTGGCGCGCGCCTCGGGCTTCGAGGGCGGGGGAGCGGCGGGAAAAGGCAAGGTGGAGCGCATTGATGCCCTGGAAGCGTTTCAGGACGCCCTGCCCCGGATACTCACCGAGGCGGGCCCTCATTTCATCGTATTGCCGGTCACAAACAGGGAGAAACTTCCGCCGGTGAACCATTCGGACCATGCGGGGAGAATCCGGACTTTGAGAAAGGCCCTGAACGTGTCATAGGGCATCACTTCTGAATCAATATCTTGTCCAGTTCGTCGAGTGAGGTGATTTCCGCGTCGATTTCATGCGGGACGCGCTCTTTCTTCTGCCCGAAGCGATTCACCCAGACGACGCGATACCCGAAATGAGAGGCACCCGCGATATCCCAGCCGTTCGAGGAGAAGAAACAGATTCTATTCGCTGGAACGCCGAGCCGGTCCACCGCCAGTTGATAGACTGATGCGTGCACCTTGAATATCCCGGCACTCTCCACGGATAGAACGTCTTCGAGATATTTCTCGATTCCGGCGTTCTTCACCGCGCTGCCGAGCATTTCAGGTGAGCCGTTGGAGAGTATCGCAGCCCGCACCCCGTCTTCCCGCAGCTTTTCGAGCACGCCCTTCACCTCGGGGTATGCGCTCAATCGCTTGTAGAGCATCATGAGTTCTTCACGAAGGCGCGGGTTCTCCATTCCCAGCGTATCCATGGCGAAATCGAGCGCATCGCCCGTTACCTGCCAGAAATCCGCGTGATTGCCCATCAGGCTTCTCAGCCACGTGTATTCAATCTGCTTGGTCCGCCAGAGCGAGGAGAGCGCCTGCCAATTATCGCCAAGCTCTGATTGTTTTTCCGCCGCCGCAGCGGTTACATCGAACAGCGTGCCGTAGGCGTCGAACAGACACAGGTCGATTTCATGATCACCCAGCCGGAGCATCTCTCATCCACCTCCTCAAAATGCGGGGATTCCTCTTCTAGGGCGCCAAATTGATTTTGCCCAGGAATTTTCCGCTCAGAAGAACCTCGTGCGATTCATTCGCCTGCTCCATCGGAAGTTCCCGCCCGATGTGAGGCTTGATGGCGCCGCTTTCCAGCAAGGGAGCCAGACGCCTCAATATGCCCGGTACGAGAGGATTCAGATTACCCGAAGAGAGCGCCAGAATCCGGGCGTCCCGGCCCATGGCCGCAGGCAGCGGAATCGTCACTTCCGGGCCTTTGCCCGTCCCCGTTCCGACGATGACGATCCGGCCGTTGACGGCGTTGAGCTTCAGATCCGACGACAGATTATCACAGCCTATATTTTCGACGACGACCTCGACGCCTCGGCCCGAAGTGAGCTCCATCACGCGCTCGGGCACGTCTTCTTCGCGGTAGTTGATGGTCGCCTCGGCGCCCCCCGCAAGACAGAAATCCGCCTTTTCCTTGGAGCTCACCGTCGTGAACACCCGGCAGCCTAACGTGCGGGCGAGCTGGATCGCCAGATAGCCCACGCCGCCGGCTCCCCCCTGCACGAGCACGCAATCGCCCGGAGCCGCCTCTCCCTTCACGACCAGCGCGTTCCAGGCCGTAAGGAGCGGGATGGGCAGCGCGGCGCCTTCCGCAGAAGACATCGAATCCGGCAGCCTGCCCGTCGAGTCTGCGGGCAACAACCCTTTTTCGGCATACGCCCCGGTGGAGGCGCGGCCCCACACCCGGTCGCCCGGCGCGAACGCCTCGACGCCCTCGCCCACCGCTTCCACTTCGCCCGCGACGTCCGTGCCGCACGTATAGGGCAGCGTCATCGCCCCTGCGCGTGGATGATTTCCAGAGCGTATGGCGACTTCCAGAGGGTTCACGCCCGCCGCCGCTATCCGCACCAGCATCTCACCCGGCCCGGGTTCGGGCTCCGCCACCTCCTCCAACTCCATAGGATGCTCAAGCCCGAACCGCGTTACCCGTACCGCTTTCATCGCATTCTCCTTTTACGCCTCGTCCCGAAGCTACGGGACCAGGACGACCTTGCCCAGGAATTGACCATCCAGAACGTAATCATGCGCCTCGTTCGCTTCTTCGAAACGCGACGCCTTATCGACGTTGATCCGGAACGCTCCCTCGCGCAGCAGGGGCGTGAAGCGGCGCACCAACTCCGGCATTTTCGGAAACAGATTCACCACGGCCAGCCCCAGCACCACGGCGTCTTTCGTCATGACCGCAGGCACCCGGAATTCCGCGCCCGGGCCCTTGCCCGTACCCGTACCGATGACGATGATTTTCCCGTCCACGCGGATGGCGTCCAGGTCCTTGTCGAAATTATCGCAGGCGCAAAGCTCGACGACGACGTCGACGCCGCGCCCGCCGGTGAGCTCCATGCAGCGCTCGGCGAAATCCTCCTCGCGGTAGTTGATCGTTTCGTCCGCGCCCATCTCCTTGCAGAACTCCGCCTTCGCATCGGAACTCACCGTCGCGAAAACGCGGCAGCCCAGGCGCTTGGCGAGCTGAATCGCCGCCATCCCGACGCCTCCCGCGCCGCCCTGCACGAGCACCGTCTCGCCGGGTCCCGCCTGCGCCTTGATGACGAGCGCGTTCCAGGCCGTGTAGAACGCGACCGTGATGCACGCCCCCTCTTCATAAGAGTAGGCCTCGGGTAGTTCCGCCGTGGCGTCGGCGACGAGCCGCACGTTCTCGGCGTAGCTTCCCCCCATGGCGCGGCCATATACCCGCTGCCCGATCCGCCAGCCCTCCACGCCCTCGCCCAGGGCGATGATCTCTCCCGCCGCCTCGGCTCCGGGAATATAAGGCGGCGTCACCAGCTTGGCGTAAGGGTGCTTGGCGGCCCGTATCGCCAAATCCACCGGGTTGACGCCGACTGCGCCGGCTTTTACCAGCACCTCGCCGGGCGCAGGCCGTGCGTCTTCCACCTCGTCCACCCGCATCGGAACATCCATGTTGAATTCATGTACGCGCACCGCTTTCATCAGAATTTTCACTCCTCGGTTTAGAGAAACAGTCCGAAAATTATCGAACGATTAGAATATCCCGCCTCATACTTTATCAGGCATACGTGAAAATTTAATACTCATCCGTCCAGCTTCTGCGGCGCTTCTCGCCGGCGTCACACGGCGGGACCGCCCTCGACACCAGGACAGGGCCTTCCTCCGTGATTCCCGGATCATGCGCCTGTTGCCGCCTCTCCCTCCCCGGCAGGCCGACAATCTCCAGAATCAGTTTCCTCCTGATGGCGCGACCGAAAGACTTGAAGTCATTCGCGACCACCAGGAAAGAGCGCCGGCCCCCGATGACGCATTTCCTGTAATACAGATCCAGGTTCGGCATCGGCATTCTGCCCCAGGGACTCGGCCGGTTATTCACGATGGGAAGCCCGTTTATCGTCACGCCGGCCCGTACGGCCCTGTCCCGGGCATTCGTCACGTAGTCCCCGCTGTTGTTCGGCCCGTCGCCGGAAATGTCGATGGTGCGGCGCTCGCTCGAGAACCCGTTGTTCTCGAACAGCGGCAGCGCGAACTCTATCGCGCCGCTTATCGACGTGTAGGGACCCACCCCCACCGGCGCCTGGGAGAGCAGGTAAGCGAACTCCTCGGCGCTCGCGCCGTCGTGAATCCGCTTCCAGCCCACGACGATCCTCTGAAAATCGAAGCCCGCCCACTCCATGTAGGTGACCGCAATGCTTTTGTGTCTTCCCGATTGGATGGCGCGCAAGACAGACGGCGAGCGAAAGGCGTTCACGTACCCCATCCGCTGGAGTTTCCCCTCCTCCTCATCCACGCTCCCTGAGACATCGACCGCCAGGACGAGTTCCAGATCCACGCTGACGGGAGCGGGCCACGCGAAACCCGCATGCAGGGAGAGCGCGAAAATGGTCAGGAAACCCGCCAGGCCGCACCGCACTCTCGAATAGCGCATCATTTCTCTTTCAACACGCCGGCCGCGGATTCCAGTTCCAGGCGAATCTGCTCCATCAGGGAGGAATACATGTGTTTTTCGGTGAGCAATTCCCTGGTTTCCTCCTCCACGTCTTCCTGCTTCCCCAAGGCGTAATCGCAGCGAATCACGCGCCATTTGGAAAATTCGCGGTACAGGCCCGAAATCCCGTCTTTCGACTCTTTCAGCCGGGACAGCAGTTTCGCATATTCCGTCCGCGCGCGCGGGTAATCCTCGGCGATGAAAAAACTCTCCGCGTATGCAACGTCGTACAAGGCGTTCTTGGGATAGCGCGCGCGCAGGTACTCGACGTCCCCTCTCGCCTCCTTGAATTTCTTTGCCCTGTAGAGCGCCCAGATGAGGTCCAGCCGCGCCGTAATGGATATCCAGCCGCCTCCATCGACCGCGCGGCGCAGATAGGCTCTGCCCTTAGCGCTCGTATCGCCGACGAAAAACCGGAACATCCTCACCCAGCTCTCGGTGCTGCCCCTGATGTGATAAATCCCCAGCCCGTAGTAGGCGTCGTGAATTTCCGGGTCGAGTTCGAGCGCCTTTTCGAGATGGTTCTGCATCGCGCCGGCCCGCAGGAACGCCGTGAGATAGCTGCTGCTGTCGAGCGCATCGACGATGCGCATGCCCTCCGTCAGACCGGCGAGGAGGAGCGCTCTCGTGTCTTCGGGGTTTTTCTCCAGCAATGCCTCGGAGAGGGCCATCGCCTTCTCGGCGTTCTTCCGCCAGGTCTCCTGATAATCCTCCCGCCGGATATGCCCTTTCAGGATGTGGAAAACGGACGCCTTGAAGAAATATCCCTCGGGACGCCCGGGCGCGGACGCTATCACCCGGTCGAACGAATGAGACGCCGCTGAATAATCGCCCGCGGCGACCCGTTCGAGCCCTGCGTCAATCGATTTCACGTCCAAAGACGCGCCATGAGCGAGGTTCGCCGAAGCCGGGAAAACGACGATAAAAATGAGTATTCTCGCGAAATGGGACGCCATTGCTCCTCCGGTCATCAACGCGCGGGCAACCGGCCCTGAAACGGGCGGGCATCTGCGCGAACGACGGTTTGCCCGCGCTCGTGATTGGGCATATCGTAGTATCGGGGTACGGGTATTTCAACCATAGCGAGCCGGCCATGCTGAACATAAAACCTCCCGAAGCGGCGATTCGGATCATCCGGGCACTTGAGGCCTCGGGCCACCGGGCGCTCCTGGCGGGCGGATGCGTGCGCGACGCCCTGCTCGGCTCCCCCCCGAAGGACTGGGACATCGCCACCGACGCGGCGCCCGAAGCCGTGCAGGGCCTCTTCGAGAAGACCGTCGCGGTGGGAGCGCAGTTCGGCGTGGTGCTCGTTCGGGCGGGCGGCCAGGAGTTCGAGGTGGCCCGGTTCCGCGAAGACGGCCCCTACGGCGACGGGAGACACCCCGACTCGGTTCGCCCTTCGGATGAGAAAGGCGACGCGAACCGGCGCGATTTCACCATCAACGGGATGTTTTACGACGTATCGAACGATCAACTCCTCGATTACGTGGGCGGCCGGCGCGACCTGGGCGAGGGGATCATCCGGGCCATCGGCGAGCCGGCTCTCAGGTTCCGCGAAGATCATCTGCGCATGATGCGGGCGATCCGCTTCTCGGCGAGGTTCGGCTTCGCGATCGAGGCGGCGACCGCCGCCGCCATCGAAGCGGGTGCCGGGCTCATCGGGAAAATCAGCCCCGAGAGAATACGCGACGAACTGACGATAATCCTGACCCAGGCGAATTCCGATACCGCTTTCGCCGCCCTCGATTCCTCGGGCCTCCTCGAACACGTCCTGCCCGAGGTCGCCGCCATGCGCGGGGTGGCCCAGCCGCCTGAATTTCACCCCGAGGGCGACGTGTGGACGCACGTGCTGGCCATGCTGCGCATCAAGAAACGCTCCGCCTCGCCGACGCTCGCCTGGGGCATACTGCTCCACGACGTCGGGAAACCGGCGACTTTTACCGAGACGGACAGAATCCGCTTCAACGGGCACGACAAGGCCGGTGCGGCGATGAGCGAAGAGGTCTGCGGGAGGCTCCGCATGCCCAAAACGCAGGGGTCGAGAATCCGCGATCTGGTCGCCAACCACATGCGCTTCATGCACGTCGAGAAAATGCGCGAGAGCCGCCTCAAGCGCTTCCTGCGCGAGCCGTATTTCGAGGAGTTGCTCGAACTCCACCGCGTCGACTGCCTCGCGAGCCACGGGAACCTGAGGACCCATGAATTCTGCGCGCGGAAACTCGGGGAAATTCACGAGGAGGCCCTGCGCCCGCCGCGCCTGCTGGGCGGCCACGAACTCATGGCGATGGGCTACCCGGCGGGGCCCGGGCTGGGGGAAATCCTCCTGGCGGTCGAGGATGCGCAGCTCGAAGGCCGCATCTCCACCGGGGAGGAGGCCCGGGAGTTCGCCCGGCGGCATTTTCCGCCTCCGGAGGGTTGTTGAAATAGCCCGCCGCTGCGGGATTGTGGTTGCGCGCACGCTTTTGAAGTTCACTCCCCCCTTGAGGGGGAGTCGAGGAAGCCGAGCGGTTTGTGCGAAGGCTGACTCGGTGGGGGGTGAAATGCGTTTTATCGCCATCCGAATTATACCCCCCACCGGCGCGACTTCTGGCTTCGCCCTCGTCTTGCCGACTCCCCCTCAAGGGGGGAGTTGATTTCCTTCTTTCCAGGTCGGCGGCTACCTTCAAAAGCGATTGATTGATCCGCGGACCCATCGGCGCTAGGATGGCGTGAATCCGCTTTCCGCAGACCTTTGGACACCCCCATGACGCGAATCGCCATCATGACGGCGCCAGAACTCGAACTCTCGCTCAAGAGGATAGCCTCCGAGATGACCGAGGCGTGCGCGGCGGATAAGGACATCGCCCTCATCGGCGTGCTCACCCGGGGAGAACCGCTCGCGCGGCGCCTGGCGGGGCACATCGAAGAGATGGAGGGCGTCTCGCCGCCTCTGGGCGCACTCGACATCGGCCTCCACCGAGACGACGGCGGCCACCCCGCCGAGGGGCGCGGCTTCGAGCGCACCCTCATCGATTTCGACCTGACGGGCCGGGGCGTGTTCCTTATCGACGACGTCTTCTTCACGGGCAGGACGGCCCGCGCGGCCATCGACGCCCTGATGGAGCTGGGCCGCCCGCGCAAGATATGGCTCGCCGCCCTCATCGACCGGGGCCACCGCGAGCTCCCCTTCCGGCCCGACTTCATCGGCAAGAACGTGCCCACCGCGCTTGCGGAGCGCATCCGGGTGCGGACCCGCGAGGTCGACGGCGAGGACGGCGTCTGGCTGGAGCGGGAGTGAGAGCAAATGCGGGCAAATGCGGGGTTGCGGAAAACGCTTTATTTTCCGGAATTTCTTAATGTATTACTTTAGATACTTCCTGCAACGGGATGATTATATTTCCTGATTCCACGAATCCGCTTTTCGGTAATTTATCGAAAAACCCCGTGAATTTACCGGAATTTATCGATATTTACCGTATTTTACGGGAAATATCATTACTTTCATTTCCGCCTCGCTCCCGCATCCATGCGCGCCGCCCCCGGCGGGAAAAAGCCCTGTGGAGGGGTTGCCGGAGAAACTTCGTGATGGTTCTGTAGCAGGACAACCCAAAAGGGTTGTCCTGCCCTCCGTGGTTGTCCTTCGTCAGGACAGGCACAGAGGCCACGGACAGGCGCAGGGGCCTGTCCGCTACGGGGTCGGTGGCCAAAACGATGAGCGATAGCGCGTTCACCGCCTCCACCCTCGCCCGTTCGCCCGGTTCCATCAGAAAGCCTCCTCTCCCCGGGGTTGTTGAAAAAGTCCATCGAGGAGGAAGTGACGCCTGCGCCTCCGCCCGGTTTCGGGTTTTGGCCGTCATTCCCTCACCTCTCGGCGGGGGGGAGGACACACAGTCAGACATATATGTCTGACCCCTACGGAACCATCGCGTCTTGACCCGTAGGGGCGGACCTAAGTGTCCGCCCGCTCTCGAAACAGGGTTTCTCAACAACCCCTCCCCGGGGCGGTCGCTCCCGGTTGATCGAGCAGGGATCGCCGTTTCCCCGCTTCGCGCGCACGATAGCCGGGTACGCGATTTCACGGAGTACGGCAAATGCGGGGAAATGCGCGGCGCGCGAAGATCGCTCCCCACCGAGGAGAATTTCAAATCCACTCCCCCCTTGAGGGGGAGTCACAGAGGCCGAGCGGTTTGTGCGAAGGCCGATGTGGTGGGGGGACATGCCACAGAAAAACTCCCCCCACCGGTTCGGTTTCGGGCAAAATCCCCCTCACCTCACCGACTCCCCCTCAAGGGGGGAGTGAATATGAACCTCGTCTGAGGTAAAAACCCCGTCCCGCCGACGTTTGACGACGCGCGGAACACCTTTTTATACTGAACGTCCACGAGAGTTTCAGGAGACCCTGATTTTTCACCCATGACAAGACCCGCACGTATGCGTGGGGCGATCCCGAGGAGGGATCGCCACCTGCAACAGCATCCCGACCGACCCGCAAGGATTTTTTCAACAGCCCCCTCAAGGGGGGAGTTGATCTTTTTTGCGGGGTGTTGCCTTTTCATACCCCCCTGTCAAGGGGGGGTAGGGGGGTTGCCTTTCGCGGCGCCTGGACGCTTGACGAGGCGCGACCCCTCTTTTCATCGGGATTCAATACGATACCCGACAAGAGGAATGAGGGAGGGAACTGAAAATGTGCGGAGAACTCACCAGGGGAAAAGGCGCCATGCGGATAAAGCGGTTCGCCATTGCCATGTTCTTGATGTTTCTGGCAGCGGGGTGTCAGGACGATGCGGATATCGCATCGTATAATCTGTCGAAGTCGGCGGACAATTTCGAGATCGACCGGAGAATCGTGTTCTACAACGGGATTACGGATACTTATATGTTGACAATCGAGGGGCGGTGCTCGATTGAGGATCAGGAGAACCAGCTTGAAGTTACATGCAAGCTGGGGAGCGACAGTTTCAAGAAACATTTTTTGGGGTTGAGCGATAATGTGACGTATTTTGCGGAGCAACTGGACACGGCGGACGTGAGCGTATTCCATCACCGGATCACGTTCAAGCCTCGGCAGATTGTTCCGGATGTTGATTTAAGAAATAGTCCGGGAGAAATGATTCAGGATCGCCCGGAGAATAAATAGCGAAGCGGCGAGCGGGCGCGTTCGGCGCGCCCTCCCTCGCCTGAAAACCAACCCCCCCTACCCCCCCGTGACAGGGGGGTATAAAAAGGCGACGCCCACCGCCGGACGCTCGCCACCGATAGAGGGGCTTTTGTTTTTTCTTACCTCCCTGATAAGGGGGGGATATAAAAAGGCGATGCGCTCCCACCGGGCTGAGGGGGGTTTGCTCTTTCTTACCCCCCTGTCAAGGGGGGGTAGGGGGGGTTGGTTTTTCTCGGGGCAAGAGGGGTTCGTGCGGAAACACGCAAAAGAGGCGGCCCCCTTCACGGGACCGCCTCCTTGAATCCATCCGTCCGGGCTTGCCAAACGCGCCCGAACCGCGTATTAAGTCAGCTGGGGGTTACTCATTATTCCCGTCCCAAACCGAGAGGACTCAAACTCTGTAGCATGGGCCGGTACAATTTGCTCCCGACGATGTAGAGCAACCAATGAGTAACCCCCAAAGGTCACGCGTCCCTTCCCGGCAACCTGCCCTTTCCTGTTTCTGACTCGCTTATCAGGCCCGCCCCGGCCCCGGGTCAGGCCAGGAGCCAAAGGCGTCTTTCTTCGTTACCTGTTCGCCGCGAACGACCCGATCAAAGCCGCGCTTCCCGCCGGATTGCTCTGCTGCGTGGCGTAGAAGGTCCCCGCCACCGAACCGGGAGCCTCGGCCGAATACGTCGTCGTTACCGTTCTTTGCGGATCATTCGTATCAATCGTTTCCGTTTTCGTGGATCTTCTGTTTCTTATTCCGAAGAACTGGCCCTTCCAGTCGCCGCTGAAGGATTTGCCGTCGACCACGCCGACGGCTTCGCCCCCGAAAGCGGCTTCAATGGTAGTTCCAATTCCAAATTTAGGCTCCTGTAACTCGATGCTCCCCGCGATGGATTTCCCGGCAGCGACGATGTTGGTGACTGCACCCTCGATGCTTCCCGAACCCGTCCCGGCTGCGTTCTGGAACTCGGCAGTGAGCGTAACGTCCGCCTCGAAGTAGCTCATATTGCCGTCCGCGAGGTAGGCGCCGTTCGCATCTCCCCGGTAGGTCGCCGTCATATCCTTGTCTTCCGCGACGAAATCGGTAATTTGGTTTAAAGTTCCTGTATCACCGCAAACTCTGGTAACACCTGTGCCACCTGCCGGGTCACTTACATTTTCAATACCGGTACAGAAGTTCTGAGTGGTAGTGGGGATCGGTTGGCTCCCGTACGCGAACGCCTCTATCGCATTACTCTGGACCCAGATGCCCGCGAGCAGGTAGTCCGTGTCGGCCACGTCTGCCGTTGTATACCGCTCGTCGTCGGGCGTTCCCGTATCGTCTGCCAGCGTAGCCGTTCTCATTCTGACGTCGGCCCTCGTTTTCGTAATGTCCGTGTAGGCGTTAACGAGAATGGAGTTGTCGGCGTTTTTCAGATCGAAGCCGTTAGGAAGGCGGCCCGTTCCGCTGAGTTTCGGCGTCTTGCTGTTCGATGAAAGGGTATTTACCGTAACCCCGCGCTCACCAACGACTCTGTCCGCGCCGGTCCCGGTATCTTTGGGGTATGTAGCTACATTTCCTCCAGTAGCCTCACCTATAGTCAAGGGATCCGTATTAGTGTTCACCAGGTCTGCCAGAATCGCGTCATAAATGATCTTGTTCTCTCTCACGTGCTGGATAAGCCCGGAGCCGTTCGTCGCGAGTTCCTCGTCCCTTTGCTGTTGTTCGCGAAGGTTCGCCACCGCATTCACGGCGCTCAGGAGAGACGCCAATGATTGTTGGGCGCTTATCAGGTCGTTCAGCGCCGCTTGTGCGTCCAACACCGCGCCTTCCGCCTGCGCTCCCGTGGTGGCCACGTTCGCCACGGCGCTCGCGGTTACGATGTCCGTCAGCGCGTTCCGCGCGGCGTCGCCGAGGGAGCCTGCGCTTGTAATCTGCGCCTCCGTGGCGTCGTCGTGGCCCTGCACGGCCGAAGCGTCCGAGCGCGCCAATCCCTCACGCGTCCGGGCGTCGGCGATGATCCCCGCGAGCGTATCCAGCGCCGCTTCGATTCTTTCCTCATCCGTCGGCGGCGGATCCGTGCAGTTCGGGTACGTTCCGACCTGACCCTGCGGGCATTCCATCACCGGCGGCATCTCTTCCGCAGTACCGCCGCCACCGCCACCGCCGCAACCGGAGGCAAATGCCGCAATGCACACGACAAGTACCGCCAATCTAAAAAGCTTGAGCATTTCCATCAGTTGCCCCCTAAGGCTACGCCCCCCTTCCAGGACGGAAGGGGGCGGGCGGTTGAAACCAGCTTCCTGATTATCTTTTGCTTTGAGAAGCCCCGGCCCCGGGCGTCATGCCGACGCCCGAGACCTGAGGCGTGGTGCTCTGTTACTCAGCCTTCCACGAGCCGAACGAGCCAAGAATGCTCACGGGCGTATTTCCGCCGCCCGTAGCGGCGAAGGTGCCGGCCGCTGTCGTGGGGTATTCGGTTCGAGCCGCCATGGAATCCGCGGCCTCTTCGTTCGGGCCGTAGAACTGGCCGCCCCACATGCCTTTCAGCAATTGGCCTCCCACGGTGCCCTCGGCGGCGCCATCGAAGCCGCCTGTGCTGTCGCCGTTCTCTGCGCCCGCGATGACGGGCGCCCTCTTGAGCTCCAGCATGCCGGCCACATCCATGCCGCCGGCCCTGATGCCTGAGACGCTTCCGGTTACGGCGCCTATGAGCAGTCCGTCATTTTCGTCGGCGTTGCCGGTTGCCGGAGTGGAATCAGCCCCGACGGTGCCGCCGAAGTTGGCCGTCAGGCTCACGTCCGCGTCAAAGTACTCGACCATGCCGCCCGCCGAATACATGCCCGTCGCGACGCCGTTATACGTCGCCGTGCCCGTGAGTTCGGCCCTGACCTGGAACGCGTCGCTGCCGCTCGCGAATGCGCCGGCAACGGCCAAGTCCGTGGCTTCCGTAGCGTCCGGAACCGTCAGCCAGACGCCCCAGGCCAGATAGTCGGCGTCGAGCACTGGAGACGTGCCGGAAGCGATGGGCTGGAACGTATAGCCCTGAAGCGCCACGATAGCGCCCTTGTCGTCGACGCTGATCGAGCAGGCGGTGCCTGCGACGCAGTTGAACCGCCCCGTCTCCGTCGGGATGTTGTCGGTAGCGGACACGTTACGCGTCCCCGTGAAGGTTTTGCCGTTCCCTGGAATATCGCCCGTGATGATATGGCCTACTGCCAAGGCGGTAGCGCTATCAGCTCCATAATTCTGCCTCATCATGGGCGCCTGGATGTCCGTGTAGACGTTGACGTAGGTGTCGGAAGCGGCATTCTCCAGCAACTCTCTGCCCATCCAGTCCCCACGGGTCGTCAGCAACGCCGGGGTTTCGCCTCTCTGCAACGCGGTGCCGACGCCGGCTACTGTGATTGTAGGTCCATTCGCGCCGTGAGCCACCGTTGCGCTGGCGGCCGGGGGGCCTTGAGAAACGCTTCCGGCTTCAACACCGGGACCATCAGTTACAGCGGTTTGTTCGGCGGCTTCACCGGCCACCGTTGCCAACTCCGTGCCGACTCTCGTCGCGTTGGAAACGGCTTTGGGCGCTTCCCGACCCTCGAGTACGGCATTGTCGATGGCCGCCTGGTTGGTGATCTTGTTCGCCAGCTTGGTCAGACCCAGGCCGCGCTCGCCGGCCGCTTCCATCGCCTTGTCGCGGGCCGCTTCGGCCGCCATCTGGTGCTCCATGGCCATTGCGGAAGTCGCCGCCGCCTGCGCAGCCGTGTTGGCTTCAGCTGCCATCGCCGCGTACGAGTGCGCGTTGCTGGCCGCCACGGGGTCTTTCGCGCCGTATACGGCCATCATCGCCGCCGAAGCCGCCGCCGCGGCCGCGTCCTGCGCGCCGCTCAGGGCCATCTCTTCGGCAAGATCCGCAGCGGAGGTGCAGGAACCGTCCGCGTTATACCGGCCACCGTCACCCTCGCACATTTCCTGCGCGGAAGGTGGTTCCGGCATCGGCATCGGTTCCTCTTCAACGGCAGCCGTTCCGCCGCCGCCGCAGCCGGCCAGCGTCAGCGCGAAGGCCGCCGCCAGCATGAATGAAAAGATTTTGTTGCCAGTGAGTTTCATCACTTTTGAGTCCTCCTAGTCTCGTGATATTAAAGAGCTTTGCAACCAACAAAACTTTGAAGTGTTCGGATTCGACCTCCTTTCTTTGACTTTCCGATATTTCATTTCATTCCGTTATCGGGCTTCTATCGTTTCATCGAATCATCAACCGGGGCCGGAGCGCGCGGCCGCCGGCCCGGACTCACGCGCCCGGGCCGGTGACCGGCTTATCCACGAGACTGGTGTGGGATTCTTGGCGTTCTTCATGATGGTTAGAGTCCTCCAGCCCCGCGATAAAAAACTTCCTGGCCCCTGGCCGAATTTTTCGTTTCAGGCTCCTGCCGGGCCTTTCCTTGAATCGATCACGAGTCTGGAGAGGGATTTGTGGCGTGGTTCATCATGAGTTGAGTCCTCTAGCCTCGTGATATTTCGTCTTCCGGCTCTCGCCGGGCTTGCCGTTCCCGCCTGAGCGCCGCCGAGTGCACGGGCCGCCGGGCTTTCCGGTTCACGAGACTGGAGGGGGATTGGTGGCGTGGTTCGCCGTGGGTTGAGTCCTCTGGCCTCGTGATGTTTGCTGCAAGCGCCCGGCTAGTTACTGGGTCGTCGTCTTCCGGGCCGTCAAGTTACTTGAGCGAACAATCTACACCCCGGGGTTCCCGCTCTCTCCGTCTTTCGGGAGAAATCCGCGTTGCATGGAGCGGGCGGCCCTGAGGGCGACTACTCACGTCTATTGCTTGACATATATGATAGTGCGGCAAGCTTTCCGCTTTTGTCAACCCTTTATTTCAACTTGCGCGCAACTTGCATTCCGTTCCGGGCGGTTCGGGTATGGTTCGATTATGAACCATCGGGGATCGGGGGTCAAACGGGATTGGGGAGGGAGCGTTTGACCCGATTGAGGAATGAGGGTTTGACGGGATTGGGGAGGGGCTGTTGAAAAAGTCCCGTGGAGCGATTTGGGCTGAGCGCACGCTTTTGAAGTTCACTCCCCCCTTGAGGGGGAGTCACAGAGGCCGAGCGGTTTGTGCGAAGGCTGAATCGGTGGGGGGACATGCCACAGAAAAGCTCCCCCCACCGAGTCAGCCTTCACCTGTCGGTTCGGCTTCCTCGACTCCCCCTCAAGGGGGGAGTGAATTTCTTCTCTACTCTGTCGACAACTTCCCGCAAGGCGTTGTTGAAAAAGGCCACATTTCAGGGGTAGAGGAGAAGCCCCTCTCGCCTGGAAAAGCAACCCCCCCTACCCCCCCTTGTCAGGGGGGTATAAAAAGGCGATGCCCACCGATGAGAGAGAAGAGAATCACTCCCCCCTTGAGGGTTATTACCAAAGAAACAAGAAGGGAATTCACTCCCCCCTTGAGGGGGAGTCGAAGAGCTGAGGGCGTAAGCCCGAAAGCGATTCGGTGGGGGGAGTTTTTTTGTGGCATGTCCCCCCACCGATTCAGCCTTCGCACAAACCGCTCGGCTTCATCGTCTGGCTTTCCCCTCGGGAAGCCAGACCCTCAAGGGGGGAGTTGATTTTCTCTCTCGTCGGTCGGTTACATGCGACAAATCCAGAGTTCCGGGGTTTTTCAACAACCCCCTTGTCAGGGATAAAGGCCCCCCCCCTACCCCCCTTGACAGGGGGGCATGAAAAAGCAAAACCCTGGCCCGGTGGTGGGCGTCGCCTTTTTTCATATCCCCCACATGCCGGGGCGTCGGCCTTTTTTACCCCCCTGTCAAGGGGGGGTAGGGGGGGTTGATTTCATCAATCACGTTTCCCGTAGGAGCGGGGTGCCCGCCCGTTGTTGATATACGACCCTGGGACGCAGGACAGGCACGGAGGCCTGTCCCTACGGGATCGAACCCGATTGATGCGGGAGGGATTCGTCGTAAAAACCCCCTACCCCCCTTCCCGCCGTTGTTGTAAGATGTCCCTCTCGGCCCGGGGGCGGCGCGGGTCTTGTAACCGCATTTGTATGCCACCGCATCCCGAGGCCGGGGGTTTTCGGGAGAATCCGACATGGCTCCCCCGCCCGACATTCCGGACCGCCTGCTCGTCGCCGTCGGCGGCAACGCGACCCACCCGCCCGAGATACGCGGCACCGCGGCGGAACAGGCCGCCATCGCCGCAGCGACCGGCCGCGCCCTGCTCCCGCTTCTGCAACTCCAGAACGAACTCATCATCACGCACGGGAACGGTCCCGTGGTCGGCAAGATACTCATGCGCCAGGCGGTATCGAGCGAGCAGGTGACGCCGATGACGCTCGACATCTGCGTCGCCCACAGCCAGGGGGGCATCGCCTATCTCCTCATGCAGGCGTTCGAGAACGCGTTAAGACGCGCAGGGGATCCCCGCCACGTGGTCTGCCTGCTGACGCAGGTGGAGGTCGACCCGGCGGACCCGGCCTTCGACGCGCCGACCAAGTTCGTGGGCTACACCTACACGGAAGAAGAGGCGAGGCGGTATGAACGCGAGATGGGCTGGACGTTCAAAGAAGACGGCGGCCGCGGCTGGCGGCACGTCGTCGCATCCCCAAAGCCTAAACACATCGTGGACATCTCGCTCATCGAGACGATCGCCAAAAGCGGCGCGGTCGTGATAGCGGGCGGCGGCGGGGGCATCCCCGTCGTGCGGGAAGCGGACGGGGCGCGGCGCGGACTCGCCGCCGTCATCGACAAGGATTTGACGTCCGCCCTCATGGCGAACGTCCTGGGGATCGAGACGATGATGATCCTGACCGCCGTGCCGAGGGTGGCGATCCACTTCGGGACGCCCGAGCAAAGAGAGCTGGATATGGTGTCGCTCGACGAGATCAAGAGATACCACGCCCAGGGCCACTTCCCGCCCGGCAGCATGGGCCCCAAGATAGAGGCGGCGATCCGCTTTCTGGAAGGCGGCGGCGAGCGGGTGCACATCGCCGCGCTGGAAGACGCCGTCCCCGCCCTGAGGGGTGATGCGGGGACGTGTGTGTATAAGAGGTAAGGATGGGCGGTTTTGGTTCGTCATTCCGGCCTTGAGCCGGAATGACGGCGGTGGGCAATCGCGATTGATGAGGGAGGAATACACTCCCCCCTTGAGGGGGAGTCACAGAGGCCGAGCGGTTTGTGCGAAGGCCGATGTGGTGGGGGGAGATTTATTCTGTGGCATGTCCCCCCACCGATTCGGTTTCGGGTTTACACCCTCACCTCATCGACTCCCCCTCAAGGGGGGAGTGAATCCTTCTCTTCGTCGGCGGGGAATTCCCTCCAAGGGGGAGCGACTTCGGACAGGCACGGAGGCCTGTCCCTACGATTCCTCCCGCGTCAATCGCGTTTCACCTGTAGGGGGTTGTTGAAAAAACCTGTGTAAAAAAACCACCCCCCCCTACCCCCCCTTGACAGGGGGGTAAGAAAAAGCAAAACCCCTGGCCCGGCGGCGGGCGTCGTCTTTTTTCATATCCTCCACTTGCCGGGGCGGCGGCCTTTTTATACCCCCCTGTCAAGGGGGGGTAGGGGGGGTTGGTTTTCAAGGCGAAAGGGTACGACCCCGGACAGGTCGCGACCTGCCCCTACAAAACCCTCCTCTTATTATATACACCCCCTTTGCACACCCTCTCCCTGCGGTGCTACGTTTTTCCCCATAAAAATTCCGGTATCCACGAGCGCGCAGGCGCGCGCCTTTTCAAAAGGGGGGACGCAAGATGCAGGCCGACCTGTTCCGCGTGGCGATGGACTCGCCCGACGACATCTCAGGGGTCGCCGCTCTCATCGAGGGGGGCGAATGCCGGGCGGAGGACGTCGTCGGCATCATGGGCAAGACCGAGGGCAACGGCTGCGTGAACGATTTCTCGCGCGGGTTCAGCAACTTCGTCCTGCTCGATTATTTCTCGCGCGCGATGGGCAAGAGCCGCGAGGAGGTGGAGGCGCAGATCGCCCTCATCATGTCCGGCGGAACCGAAGGCGTCATGTGCCCGCACTTCTCCGTGTTCACGAAGTCGGAGAACGGCGCGGGCGACGGGCGCGCCAAGCGCCTCGCCATCGCCTCGGGCCACACGGCGGATTTTTTCCCTGAGGAGATGGGCCGGATGGCGCAGGTGCGCGCGACGGCGGACCTCGTGCGGAGGCTGATGGAAGAGGCGCAGATCGAGAGCGCGGCGGATCTCCACTTCGTCCAGGTGAAGTGCCCGCTCCTGACGGGCGAGCGCATGGCGGACGCGGCGAAGCGCGGGAAGAGCGTCTGCACGGAGGACACGTATAAGTCGATGGGCTACTCGCGCGGGGCTTCGGCGCTGGGGGTGGCCCTGGCGGCGGGCGAGGTGGCCGAAAGCGCGTTGAGCGACGAGGTGATTTGCAGGGACTGGTCGCTCCAATCGGGCGTCGCCTCGACCTCGGCGGGCATCGAGCTCATGTGCAACGAGGCGATGGTGATCGGCAACAGCGCGGCCTGGGGCGGGGACCTCGTCGTCGGCCACAGCGTGATGGAAGACGCCATCGACAGGGATGCCGTGCGCGAGGCCATCGTGAACGCAGGGGTGGCGTTCGAGTGGTCGCTCACGCCCGAGCAGCGCGCGCGCGTCGTGAACGTCTTCGCCAAGTGCGAGGCCTCCCCCGACGGGCTGGTGCGCGGGCGGCGGCACACGATGCTCGACGACTCGGACATCAACAACACGCGCCACGCGCGCTCGGTGGTGAACGCGGTGGTGTCCTCTATCGTCGGCGACACGATGACCTACGTCTCGGGCGGGGCCGAGCACCAGGGCCCTCCCGGCGGCGGCCCCGTCGCGGCGGTCGTAAGGGCGGGGTAGGGGGGGGCCGCTACCAGCGAGATATGCAATCACTCCCCCCTTGAGGGGGAGTCGAAGAGGCCGAGCCATTGGGCGAAGGCCGATTCGGTGGGGGGTAAAACGAGATGGGTGAAAGCGGACGTCAATACAATCCCCGGCATTTGGGAAACGCCCGCGCCCTCCGCCGTGATCACACCGACGCTGAAGGGTTGCTGTGGAGTCGCCTGCGCGACAAACAGATCGATGGCCACAAATTCCGCCGCCAGCAACCGATAGGTCCGTATATCGCGGATTTCGCGTGCATGACGGAAAAACTGCTGATCGAACTCGACGGCGGAGGCCATGCGGAGCAAAAAGCAAAGGACCGCCGGCGCGAAGAATATCTGCGGCGCAGTGGTTATCGCGTGCTGCGTTTCTGGAATACGGAGGTCTTTGAGAATCTTTCCGGTGTTCTGGAAAGAGTGCGAGAAGCGCTAGCAGACCCCCCCACCGATTCAGCCTTCGCATAAATCGCTCGGCTTCATCGACTCCCCCTCAAGGGGGGAGTGATTTTATCTCTGCTTGGTCGACAAAACCTACAGAGGTCCCCCCTTCGGACAGGGGCGGAGGCCTGTCCGCTACGAATGGAACCTGTTTGAACAGAGAAGAACCCTACCCCGCCCTCACATTCCGCCGCGCCTGCACGAAGACGACCGTGAGGACGATGATGGCCTGGAAGACGAACACGGCGGCGCCGGGGAGGCCGATGCTGCGCTGTAAGGAATCCGACCCCGAGACGAGGACGGCGAACACGGCGGCGGCTATAGTGACGCCGAGCGGGTTGTTGCGCCCGATGACGGCGATGAGGATGGCCATCGCCCCGTAGTTGGGCGCGCCCTCAGCGCCGCTGATGCCCAATAACAGGCTCTGGTGGAAGCCCGAGACCTCGATGGCGCCCGCGAGGCCCGAGAGCGCGCCGCAGGTCGGCATGATGATGAGCGTGACGCGCGCGACGTTGATGCCGCCGAAGCGCGCGGCGCGGGGGTTGTCGCCCACCGCGCGTATCTCGTAACCCGCGATGGTGCGCGTCATGAAGAAGTACATGCCGACCGCCGCCACGAGCGCGATGATGAAGCCCGCGTGCGCGCCGGCCCTCGGCATCACCTGCGGCAGCACGGAGGCGTCGGGGATGGGGAGCGAGATGGCCTCGCCCGCCAGCGGGTCGTTCCAGGGGCCGTTCGCGAGGTAGTCCACGAGGTAGAGCGCCACGAAGTTCAGCATGACCGTCACGAATATCTCGCTCACCTGGAAGCGCACGCGCAGGATGCCGGGGATGAAGCCCCAGAACCACCCGCCGAGGATTCCGCCCAGCAGTCCCAGCGGGACGAAGACCGGCCAGGGGAGGTTCATGCCTTCCAGGGCGAAGGCCGTGCCCGTCATGCCGATGGCGCCCGCGTATATCTGCCCGTCCACGCCGATGTTGAAGTGGCCGCCGCGCATCCCGAAGGCCACCGCGAGCGAGGCGAGAAGCAGCGGGGAGAACTTGTTGAGCGTCTGCGCGAATCCGCCCCACGTGCCGAGCGAGGAGCGAAGCACCGTCCCGAGCGCCACGAGCACGTCGCCGCCGAAGGCGACGATGAAGACGGCCCCGCAGGCGAGCGCCAGCGCCCCCGCCGCCGCGTAGGTGACGGCGAACTCCATCGCGACTTTTTTCTTCTCGCTCACGCCCGCCGCCATCTCAGGACACCTCTTCTCTCTGGCCCGCCATGAGCGCGCCTATCCGGTAGATGTCGTATTCAGGGCCGTCGAAAGCGCCCAGAATCTCGCCCGCATAGATGGCGACGATGCGGTCGCTCATCAGGCAGAGCTCGTCCAGGTCTTCCGATATCAGCAGCACGCCCGCCCCGCCCGCGCGAAGCTCGCGCAGCCGGCCGTGCACGAACGAGGCGGCCATGACGTCGAGCCCGCGCGTGGGGTTGTTCGCGATCATCACCTTCCCGCCCGTCTCGTGGGCGAGCATGACCGCGCGCGCCACGATGGTCTTCTGGATGTTCCCGCCCGAGAGGTGCGCGGCCGGCACGTGCTCGTTGCGCGCGAGGATGTTGAATTCCGCGATGGCGTTCCTGCCGAGCTCATGAGCGGCCTCGCGCTCGAATACGCCGCGCCGCCTGAAGATGTGGGGATGGAGGCCCAGCACGAAGTTCTCGGCCAGGCTCAGGCCCGGCAGAATCCCCTCCTCTATCCTGTCCTGCGGCAGGAGGCTCATCCCCCGCGCGATGCGCCCGGCCACCGAGAGAGCGGAGACCTCCTCGCCGTCGATGTGGACCTCCCCTTCTTCCACCTCGATCAGGCCGGCCACCGCTTCCGCCAGCTCCTTCTGGCCGTTCCCCGAGATGCCCGCCATGCCGACGATGAGCCCCCGGGGGACGTCGAAGGCGACGCCGGTGAGCGGCACCCCCCACTTCGCCGACGTGCGCACCCCCCGCACCGAAAGCGCGGGCTCCCCCTCCCTGGCCACCGAGGGTCCGGTCGGCCGCTCGCCCTCGGGAGGCATGCCGCGCTCGCCCATCATCATCCGGACGAGTATTTCGCGGGTGGCTTCTTCTCTGGGGATGGTGTCTATCTTCCGCCCGCCGCGGAACACGGTGATGCGGTCGCAGTTGTCCAGCACCTCCTGGATCTTGTGCGTGATGAAGACGACCGTCAGCCCCCCCCTGGCGAAGGATTTCAGGATAGTGAACAGCCCGTCCACCTCGTGGGGGGTCAGCATGGTCGTCGGCTCGTCCAGGATCAGGATGTCCGCGCCGTGGTAGAGGGCCTTCAGTATCTCGACCTTCTGCTGGATGCCCGCGGGCAGGCTCTTCACCCCCTCATCGAGCGGGATGGAGAGGCCGTAATTCGCCGCGAGTTCCTCCACGGAGCTGCGCCGGGCTTCGACGTCGAGCCGCCAGCGCGAGCCCTCGCGGCCCAGCAGGATGTTCTCGAGCGCGGTGAAGTTGCCGATCAGCTCCACGTGCTGGTGCACCATCCCGACGCCGACCGCGATCGCATCCTGGGGCGAGTGGATGTCCACCTCGCGCCCTTCGATCGCGATCTGTCCCTCATCCATGCGGTAGAGGCCGCTCAGGATGTTCATGAGCGTGGTCTTGCCCGCGCCGTTCTCGCCCAGGAGGGCGTGGATCTCCCCCTCCGCGGCCTCGAAGTCGACCGCGTCCAGGGCGCGGACTTCCCCGAAGGACTTGCTGACGCCGTACATCTCGACGCAAGCGGCGGTTTTTTCCGTCATCGCTTTCTTCCGTTCTTGCGCCCCGCCCTCTTCGCGGCGGCGGGGCGCTCAGGTGCCCTATTTCGCCAGCATGACCTTCTTCATCTCCAGCCGGGGCTTGATCTTCCCGGCGCGTACTTTTTCATACGCCTCTTTGGTTCGCTTCATGGCCTCGGCCGATACGTTGCCCAGAGAGGTGATCTCGAATCCGACCCCGAGCTGCATGGGCACGTATCCCCCGGGCGATCCTTTCAGGATGCCCGCCAGGGCCTTGCGGTAGGGCGGCCTGAAATCGATGATCAGCGTGCCGGCGAAGTGCTTGGGCGCCTTGTCCGTCTTGTCGGTGTAGAAGGTGGTGACCAGCACCTTGCGCTTCGACTTCTTGGCGGCCTCGACGACGCCGTACACGCCCAGGTTCACCATGTTGATGATGAAGTCGACGCCGCCCGCGATCATGGCGTCGGCGGTCTGGCGCGCCTTGACCGGATCGTTCTGGTTCCCGGTGAAGGAATAGGTAAGCTCGGCCTTGGGGTTGGTCGCCTTGAGCGCGTCCGAGATGGTGTTGATGGAAGCCTTGAAGTCCGGCAGCGGGATGCCCGCGATGACGCTCACCTTGTTCGTCTTCGTGGCGAGGCCGGCCAGCACGCCGAAGGGATAGAAGGCCTGGAAGTAGTGGCGGTGAATGTTCCAGACGTTCTTGGGAACCTTGAATTTCGCCGAACTCTCCATGATGAACGTCACCTCGGGGAACTTCGGCGCCAGCTTCTGCACGAGCCGGACGTACTGCCCGCCGTGGAAGCCGATGATGGTGAAGCCCGAGGCGATGTACTCGCGCGCCACCCGCTCGGCGTCCGCGGGCGAGATGCGCTCGGAGTAGGAGGTTTCGATCTTGAACATCTTCTTGACGTCCTGCGCCACCTCGTAGCCCCGGAAGTTGTAGTCCGCATCCTCGATGGGTCCGGGGAGGATGATGGCGAACTTGTGCGCCTTCGCGGCGAGCACCGGGCCGGGCGCGACGAGCGCAAGCGCCGTGAATGCGGCGGCGGCGAAGAACAATCGGCGTGTCCATTTGGTTTTCATTTCACACTCCTCCTTGATGAGAAAGCACGATTGCCCGGGCGCGGGTCAATCCCGGGCTTCACGGTCGTATGGCCTCGTCAGCGCGCGGGGGCTCTCCGCCCCCCGGGCGACCTGAACCAGCACTATCATGGCGAACACGTACGGCAGCATGAGCAAAAACTGCGGCGGAATGATCTTGGCGAACTGCGGCAGGGCGTTGACCTTGAACTGAAAGGCGTCCACGTAGGCGAACAGCAGCGCGCCGACGAACGACCAGACCGGCACCCAGCGGCCGAATATCACCAGCATCAGGGCGAGCCACCCTCTCCCGTTCACGATGTTGTCCGTGAACGAACCCGATATCACCAGCGGCAGGTACGCGCCCGCGACGCCCAGGAAGAGTCCGCCCACCGCGCACGCGCCGTAGCGCATGCGGGCGACGTCGATTCCCACCGTGTCCGCCGCGCGGGGGTTCTCCCCGCAGGCGCGCAGCCGCAAGCCCAGCGGCGTCTTGAAAAGGAAGAAACTCACCGCCGCAACCAGGAAATAGGACATGTAGACCAGTCCGTTCTGCGCGAAGAAAATCTCGCCGATGAAGGGGATGGCGCCCAGGAGCGGGATGGGTATCTCTTTTAGCGTCGGCACCTGGGGGATGGACTGCACGACCCCTACTGCCAGCCGGTAGATGGTGGGCGATATCCCCAGCCCCAGGACGAATATCCCCAGCCCGATGACGATCTGGTTCGCCCGCAGGGTGACCGAGAAATAGGCCAGGAGCAGCGTCAGAACGCTCCCCGAGAGCGCCGCGACGATGCAGCCAATGATCGCGCTGCCCGAATAGTAGGTGAGGAGAAAGCCCGTCACCGAGCCGAGCGTCACGACCCCCTCGATGCCGACGTTCAGAATCCCCGAGCGCTCGATGATGGTCTCGCCCAGGCACGCGATGATGAGCGGGGCCATCATGAGCATCGTGAGCTGAAAAAGGGATATGTCGAACAAGAGGGACAAGAAGGCGCACTCCCCGCAGTGATATGAATATGCGAAAACTCGTCTCCGTGCATCGCTGCCCGGGAGACTCGGGTATCATCCTTGTCGCTTTCCGCCAGTATGCCTCATGTATTTCTAAATTCAAAATATACAGGTTTCATGTTTCCGGCGTGTAACGTCGAGTCCCCTTTTCAGTTATTTACTTTGGTTCCGCAAATCCGACCCGTCTGGGGCTGTTGAAAAAGCCCGGAACTCTGGATTTGTCGTATGTAACCGACCGACGAGAGAGAAAAATCACTCCCCCCTTGAGGGGATTGGTGAAAAAGGCTCCTTTCCGCTTCACCCTGAGTAGCGGCCCCTCGACTTCGCTCGGGACAAGCTCCGCCCCCACCTTCCTCATCCTGAGTAGCCGCCGAAGGCGGCGTATCGAAGGGCCTGTCCTGAGCCTGTCGAAGAGGCGCTCCCTCGCCATGAAAACCAACCCCCCCTACCCCCCCTTGACAGGGGGGTAAGAAAAAGCAACCCCCCCTCATCCCGGCGAGGGCACATCGCCTTTTTATACCCCCCTGTCAAGGGGGGGTAGGGGGGGTTGCCTTTCCAGTCGAGAGGGCATCCTTCGATACGGCGCTTGCGCGCCTACTCAGGATGAGGTGGATAGGACTTTTTCAACAGCCCCCGTCGCATCCCGCTCGCGAGGAAAGCGAATACGTTGCCCGCCGCTTCGGGTTCATACATAATGCGCGCATTGCAAACGCTTCCCATACGAACCGACCACCCAAGATGGAGATCGTTTCTTTTACCTCCAAAAGGAGACCTCCGAGATGGAATTGATCGATCTGAGCATGGAAATATACCGGGACATGCCGATCTACCCGGACCTGCCCGGCCCCTCTCTCACCGTCGATGAAGACTGGGACACCGTGGCAAGGCGCACGGGCTCCATCAACTACGGCGCCCCCATCGTGACGAACCACTGCGTCATCTTCATGAGCGACCATACGGGCACGCACATCGACTCCCCCTGGCACAACAACCCCGACGGCTTCACGACCGAGCGCATCCCGCTCGAATGGTGCATGTCGGACGGTGTCGTCCTCGATTTCACGGATAAAGAGTCGGGCTACGCCATCACGGCGGCGGACGTGGAAGGCGCGCTCCAGAAGATCGACTACACCCTCAAGCCGCTCGACATCGTGCTCATCCGCACCGACGCGAGCGTGGACTGGCAGACGAACCCCGACTACACCATGAACCAGCCCGGCATGAGCGCGGAGGCGACCCACTACCTCATCGACAACGGCATCCGCGTGATGGGGATCGACGCGAGCGGCTGGGACGTGCCGATCTGGAAGATGCACGAGACGCGCAGCTACTGGGAGGCCCACCGGGTCATGCTGGAGAAGGACTATTGCCACATCGAGAACATGATCAACCTGAACCTCATCCCCAAGTCCCACGGGTTCAAACTCTCGGTGCTGCCCATCAAGTTCCGCGGCATGTCGGGCTCCCCCATCCGCGCGGTGGCGATCATCGACGACTAGCCTCTCGGGGAGCGAGTGACATGGCGCTGGCCGTCCGCGTCTTAAGCGGCGCGTACCACGATTCGGTGAAGCTCATGCGCATCAGCGCTGCCGCTTCCGGGAGGCCGGGCGTCCGTCAAGCGGCGGCCTTGATGGCCACGCCGATGAACCTCGAACAACTCGCAGCGAGCGGCCTGTTGGCGGAAGATGCGGAAGGCGCCGGCCCGAACGACCTCGTCCTCGTCGTGGATGCGGATGACCAAAGCGCAGCGCAAGAAGAATTGGCCGCCATGGAAGCGGCGCTCACCGCCCCCCGCACGGGCGGCGGCGCGGCGGGCGCGCTCGCGAACCTCACGGCGCCCACTTTGGACGCCGCCCTCGGCGCAGACCCCCTCATCAACCTCGCCCTTTTCTCGATTCCCGGCCCGAGCGTGCGCCGCGAGGCCGAACGCGCCCTCGGTAAAGGCCTCCACTGCCTCATCTTCAGCGACAACGTATCTATTGAGGACGAGGCGGCGCTCAAGCAAACGGGGCGCGAGCGGGGCTTGCTCGTCATGGGTCCCGACTGCGGCACGGCGTACATCGCAGGCGTGGGCTTAGGTTTTTGCAACGTGGTGCGTCCCGGGGGAATCGGTATCGTCGGCGCCGCCGGAACGGGTATTCAGGAAGCCATGGCCGCCATCGACGCCGCGGGAGGCGGGATCTCCTGCGCCCTGGGAACAGGCGGGCGCGACGTCACCGACGCGGTCGGCGGCCTCGCCATGATCCAGGCGATCGAGACCTTGAGCGAGGATGCGGCGACGGAGGTTCTCTTCGTTCTCGGGAAACCGCCCGAATCCGCCGCTTTTGGGAAGATACTGGAGGCAACGGCCCGTTGCGGAAAACCCGCCGTCGTTCATTTCGTCGGGGACTGGAACCAGGACATCCTCGAACATCTCGGTCTTCACGTGGCGGACTCGCTGGCCGAAGCGGGGCGGCTCGCCGTCTCGCTGAGCGGCGGGCGCGCCGACGCGGCGGCTCCTGGACTCGATTCCGAAACGAGAGAGAGAATCGCCGGGTGGAGCCGCACGCGCGCAAAAGGCCGCCGGTTCCTGCGCGGCGTCTACACGGGCGGGACGCTGTGCGTCGAGGCGCAGGCGATAATCGGCGAATCAATTCCGGGAATTTCCTCCAACGCGCCCTTAGGTAAAATAAGCAGACAAATGCCCGACCCCCGGAAATCGGAAGGCCACACGGTCGTGGATATGGGCGACGACCTCTTCACGCGGGGAAAACCCCATCCCATGATCGATCCTGCGCCCAGAAGCGAGCGCATTGCCCAGGAGGCGGGAGACCCCGAAACGGCGGTGGTGCTCTTCGACGTGGTGCTGGGTCTCGGCGCGCATGAAAACCCGGCGGGAGAAGCGGCGAAGGCGATCGGGGAGGCTTCGAATCCGAATGTCTTGTTCATCGCCTCCGTCACGGGAACAGAAGGCGACCCGCAGGGATTAAACGCCCAGCGCGCGAAACTTGAAGAGACAGGCGTCCTCGTGGCGGATACGCACGCAGGCGCCTGCCTCGCCGCTGCCGCCGCACTCGAGGAGTGCACCTGATGAGCGCGAAAAACTTGCTGGAGGGCGTCCGCGTCGCCAACGTCGGCGTGGAGCTGTTCGCGGAGAGCATCGCCGCGCAGAACGCCCCCGTGGTGCAGGTGGACTGGCGTCCCCCCGCCGGAGGAGACCCCGACATGATCGAACAACTCGACCGACTGGCCGCTTGCGATGCGGCCAACGACATCGCCATCGAACGCCTTCAGGCGGCCAGGCCCGTTTGGGTGGACGTCGGCGTCGCCATAGAAGATATCCCCGGCATGGGCGAGCGCACCCTCCTGCACGCGGGCCCTCCCATCGTGTGGGATAGAATGTCCGGGCCGCTCAAGGGCGCGATGATCGGAGCGGCGCTGCTCGAGGGCTGGGCGCAGACAGCGGAGGCGGCCGAAAAACTCTGCGCGAGCGGGGAAATCGCCTTCGAGCCGTGCCACCACCACTCGGCGGTGGGACCGATGGCGGGCGTGGTGTCGCCCTCGATGCCGGTGAACGTCATCGAAAACCGCGCGCCTGAAGAACTCGGCGGCGGCGGGAGGGCCTATTGCACGCTGAACGAAGGCCTGGGCAAGGTGCTGCGCTACGGCGCCTATTCGGAAGACGTGCTGGCGCGCCTGAAGTGGATGGCGGACGAACTGGCCCCCGCCCTGCGCGCGGCCCTGCGGGCCATGCCGGAAGGACTCGACATCAAGAACGTCATCGCGCGCGCCCTGCAGATGGGCGATGAGGCGCACAACCGGAACGTCGCGGCCACCTCGACGGTCGCCCGCACCCTCATGCCCCGGCTCGCGGAGGCGGTGGACGACACCGGGGTGATCTCCCGCGCGGCGGATTTTCTCGCCGGAAACGATCACTTCTTCCTGAACCTCGCGATGCCCGCCGCCAAGGCGAGCCTCGACGCCATGGCGGGAGTCGAGGGCTGCTCCCTGGTCTACGCCATGTCGCGCAACGGGACGGATTTCGGCATCAGGGTCGCCGGCCTGGGCGATGCCTGGTTCACCGCGCCCGCGAAGCATCCCGTCGGCCTTTTCTTCCCCGGACATTCCCAGGAAGACGCCAACCCCGACATCGGCGATTCGGCTATCATGGAAACGCTCGGCGTCGGCGGATTCGCCATGGCCGCGGCGCCCGCCATCGTCGAGTTCGTGGGCGGCTCGACGGCGGAGGCCTTTCAGGCGACGAACGAGATGTACGGCATCACCTGGGCGAGAAGCCGCGACTACACCCTGCCCGCCCTCGATTTCGCGGGCGCGCCGACCGGGGTCGACGTGCGCAAGGTAATCGAGACGGGCATCTATCCCGTCATCAACACCGGAATCGCCCACCGGGAGCCGGGCGTAGGCCAGATAGGCGCGGGCGTCCTGCGCGCGCCCGAAGCGCCGTTCCGAAAAGCGTTCGAAGCCCTCGTCGAGAAGACGGGCGGGTAGCGGGAGGGTTTGCCGAGCAAGGCAATCTGCTCCCCTGTAGGGACAGGTCGCGGCCTGTCCTTACGCATTCGGCGATTGCGTGATTCGTTTGTCATTCCGGCAATCAATGCCGACTGAGGAGGAGCTGTTGAAAAAGCCTTTGCCAAAGGAGCAACCCCCCCTACCCCCCCTTGTCAGGGGGGCAAGAAAAAACAAAAGCCCCTCAGCCGGCGGCGGGCGAACCGGTACTTGGCGTGGCCTTTTTTACCCCCCTGACAAGGGGGGGTAGGGGGGGTTGCCTTTATGGGGTTTCCCTTTCAAGGGGTTGCCATTCCCCTCTCAGGGACTTTTTCAACAACCCCCTCAAGGGGGGAATACCCCGTTTTTCGTCCGCGTCCCACCTCACGCCGTCTGCCAGATGATCACCACCATCCCGATGAACAGCAATACCGCGCCCACGGTTTTCTGCCAGGTGATCTCCTCTTCCGCCTTGAGCCATATCCGTGCGAGCAGCAGGGAGAACAGCGGCGCCGTATACACGATGGGCGCGATGATCGAGACGTCCCCGTAGCGATACGACGTGAAATGGCAGAAAAACGAAAGCGTGAGAATCGAGCCCGCCAGCGCGAAGCCCATGACGCCCGCGCGGTTGAAGGAGAGCCGCTCGTTTTCGGGCAGGAAGGGATAGAACACGAACAGCACGGGAAGGGAAATCGCATAGGAAAGCGTGGCCCCCAGCAGCGGTTCGGGCATGAGGGCGAGCGCATGTTTTCTGATGGACGCGGCGAAGGCGAACGAGACGGCGTGCGCCATCGGCATGAGGATGAAAATCCGCCGCCAGGGTTTCTCGCCTTCTCTCTTGAGCGCAAGCAGAACGCATCCCGCGACGACGAAGAACGTCGCCGCCAGGACCACGACGCCCGGCCGCTCGCCGAGCCAGACCATCGCCACAAGGGTGGAGAAAAAAGGCGTCACCGTGATGAGCGGCATCGCGCGGCCCACCCCGATATAGCCGATGCTCAGGAACATGAGCGCCTGCGCCAACCCGGGTGCGAGCGCGCCGCCCGCCAGAAACCAAAGGGCGACCGGCAGCGTGAGTTCCCTCCACGAGGAGAGAAAGGCCGAGATCACGACCAGCACCACCGTTCCCATGCTGAGCGTGATGAGGCTGCCCGTGAAGGCGCTCGTGTGGCGCATGTTCCGCCGCGCCATGACGCTGAAGACGGCGAACAGCACCGAGGAGGCGAGCGCAAAGAACGAGGCCAGCAAGGGGTTCAAGGAATTCTCCAGAGTCAGGCTTGCTGGCTCACTTGGCGCACGCCGCTTGCGCGCTCGCCCGGGCAAAGATCGCTGCCCCGCAAAACGGCACTATTCATCCGGCAAGGCCTCAACAGCCGGTTTTCTGACACCTGATGCACTCGACGATCCTGTCCGGCTCGTCCGGCCTGGAGGAGTTTCTGACATCGTAGCCCTCCATCTTCCCGTCACCGAACAAACCGATGAGCATTCGCCCGTCTTCGAGAACGATGTAATCCCCAATCAAAACCCTTCCGGTGGTATCATCCCGGGCGGCCCGCCGATAAATCTTATAGCCCCTCGGCCCGATTCTGTGGTTGCACGAAGACGCGTACCGGGCGCCGCTCTCAAGAGCATGGACTTTCCCGTCCGCAATTTCCGTGTGCGTTTTGCGCCCGCGCCCCTCTCCGGAAACCGAAGCATCTACGAAGGTCACTCTTGTTATCCCGTCCTCACCCACCGCGAAGGATATTTTCAGGTAGCGGATCTCCCCGCAAACCCATTCGCCGATCATCTCCCGGTTGCACTCGGAGGCGGGCTCTGCAGCTAACGCGCCTCCGGCGGGAGCGGAGAGGGCAAGCGACAGAAGCAGTGCCATCAGGGCGATAAAAAACATGAGCGCCTCCCCATAAACGTCCGGTTTCGCGGGATTCTACACCAGGCAGGCGAAAAGCGCCGCCCGTATGGGGGAAGCATCGGGGCGTCCCCCTCGACAGGCTCGGGGCAGGCTCTCGATACGACGCTTCGACAGGCTCAGCACAGGCTCCTTCGCGCCTGACCGGGATGAGGGGATTGTTGTCACTCCCCGTTCCGGGCGCTACCCTTCCTCACCCTGAGTAGCCGCCGGAGGCGGCGTATCGAAGGGCGAGGGAAATCGAACGCCTCGCGCCAGGGCGAGAGGGCATCCTTCGATACGCGGCTTCGCCGCTACTCAGGATGAGGCGGTGCGGTTTTGATCGTCTTGCCGGCGAAAGCGGGCTGGCATTTTAATCCGCGATGGGATATATTCTTTCCAGAATGGAGGAAAGATAATGGCGACTAGCATTGCGGACCGGGCCATGTCGGCGAACGAGGCGGCCTGTGTCACCGGCGTACCCCTGAAACAGGTGCACCGGATCATCGACTCAGGCCTCCTGGGCGCCGCCGCGAAAAGCCAAAAGGGCTCCCGCTTCATCCTTTACGACGGCCTGGTGGGCCTCAAGCTCGCCCACGAGACGACGGACACCCTCACCCTCGACGGACGCCGTCGGCTCGTACGCTATCTTCTCGAGAATCCGAAGGCCGGGACGGCCCGTGAAAACAACGTGGCCGTCGACGTGCGGCCCATGAAGGGGCAGGTGCGCAGAGGGCTTTCCAGGCTGGCGAGGGCGCGCAAGATGATCACGGTCGATGAGGCCGTACTCTCAGGCTCCGCGTGCATCAAGGGAACCCGCATACCCGTTCACGAAATCGCCGAAATGCTCACCAACGGCGATGGCATGGACGCCGTCCTCGAGGCTTACCCCTCCCTCGCGAAGGTCCAGATCGAAGCCGCGGCCCTCTATGCCCGGGCCTACCCGCGCCGCGGCCGCCCCCGTCAAGGACCCTTCTGGCGCAGCCGAAAACCGGTCATATCGAGCGAGGTCGATTTCCGGGAATTGCCTCCGGGCCGGTGAAGTTTCTCATCGACGAATGTCTTAGCCCGACGCTCGCGGCCATCGCCCGGAAGCAGGGGTTTCCGGAATCGACGCACGTGAACTGGATAGGATTGAGGTCCCGGAAGGACTGGCTCCTCGTCCGGCGCGCCATTCGCGACGGGTTTGTACTCGTGACAAACGACGCGGTGGATTTCACGTCGCTCATGGAGCGGGAGCGCGGCCATCCCGGTCTCGTCTGCATCAACGTGGCGCACGGCCTCATGAGCTTGGACGTTCAAACGAAGCTGTTCGAGCACGCCCTGGCACAATTGGCGGAGGTCGACCTCGCCGATCAGGTTCTCGAAGTCACACTGACGCCCGACCGCACGGTTCGGGTGGGCAGATATGTTACAAGAGTCCGGTAACCGCCCTGCGCTCCCCCTGGAAATACACCTCGCCGGGGCGCCGGGAAGCCAAGATCATTCAGCAGGCGGAAATTTGACGGAGAGAACCAAGTTTCGATAAGATAGGTGTATATATGTTTATGTGCATATACACAGGAGGCTGGCCCATGACCCGATGGAACCTTTCCATCCCCGAAGAGACCGACCGCGCAGTCCGCACCTTTCTTGCGCGAAACGGCGGCAAGAAAGGAGACCTCTCCCGCTTCGTGGATGAAGCCGTGCGACGCCGCGTATTGGAACTCACCGTCAGCCGGGTCAAGGAGCGCAACGCCCAATATGACCAGCAGGACCTCCTCGATCTGATCGACGAGGAAGTGGACGCCGCGCGTGCGGGTCGTTCTTGAGGCCACCCTCCCCTCTCCCGGCTATTTTTAAGAAGCGCAAATCTGCAACCCCCGCGTTTTAGAATCATTTCCCGTCTTGCCCACAGTTCACTTCGCCTTTAAGTCAGGGGATCTCGAAACAATTGCGGAGGAAGCCACTCCCCCCTTGAGGGGGAGTCGAAGAGCTGAGGGCGTAAGCCCGAAAGCGATTCGGTGGGGGGTATAATCCGGACTGGCGATAAAACGCATTTTACCCCCCACCGATTCAGCCTTCGCACAAACCGCTCGGCTTCATCGACTCCCCCTCAAGGGGGGAGTGAATTTCCTCTCTCTTCGGTCGGCAACAATCCTCAAGAGGGAGTGAACCCCAAACACTCATTGCGGCAACGGGCAAACGCTCAGTTCCCCGCCTCACGCCTCCCCCTAGAAATACACCTCGCCGGGCCTTACCGGCGGCGTCCACTCGCACTCGCCGAATGGGCCGTCGCCGTTTTCCTTGACGTAGGCGATGCGGTCGTCGTTCACGCTCTCGCCTATCAGGGCGCGGTGCAGCCAGTCGAGAATGTATTGGTGGTTGTCCACGCCGCCCAGGTTCGAGAGGTTCACGAGGGGGTGGAACTGGTTCTCGAACACCCACATCTCCTTCCTGCAGGTCAAGTCCTCGTACACTTCTATCGCGTCCTCGAGCGGGCAGAGCGGGTCGAACTCGCCCGTCACGAGCAGCGTGGGGCACTGCACCTTGTCCATGTAGCCCTTGACGGTCATGTTGCGCGCCATCTCGTCGAAGGCGTCCTCATCGTCCATCCCCGCCATGTACATGAACACCTGCTTGAAGCGCGGCGAGGACTGCGTGAAGATGGTGTTGTTCGGGTTGAAGCACGCCACCGCGCTCGCCACAGCCGCCGCCCGGTGGTCGTAGCTCGCCAGGCGGAGCGACCAGAAGCTGCCCATGCTGATGCCGTAGATGCCGATCTTGGTGGGTTCGACCTCCTCGCGCCCGAGGAGGTAGTCCATCACCGCCGCGCCCGCGCGCTCATAGTTGTCACCCACGGCGCGTATCTTCTGGATGTTGGAGTTGCCCTGCCCCGGACCGTCCATCGCAATGACGTGAAAACCCCTGTCCGCCGCCACGTTGTGGCGCGCGTGGGGGAACACCTCCTTGCTCTGGTCCATGCCCGGCACGTAGATGATGCACGGCGCCTTTCTGCGGTCGGGAAGCAGGTGCAGGAGGCAGGAGATGGTCTTGCCGTCGTCGAAGGGCACCTCGACGCGCTCGATGGGGTAGGACGCCGTCTCCGAGCGCCTGTCGACCATCTCCTTCAGCTTGTTGCACAGGTAGATCTTCACCGGGTTGTCGTCGTAGAAAATCGGGTGCTGCGCCATGCGGTAGGCCTCGATGGCGTGGTCGTAGTGCTCCGTGGCCGTGGCGTCGAAGCCCTCTCTCTGGGCCTTCTTGCCGAGTGTTTCGTGAAATTCCGCGGACTCGCGCCAGACCTTGGGCAGCATCTGGTAGTTGTGCGCGCGCTTGCCCTGGGGGACTTCTAGGTAGTCGCGCTCGAAGTTCTGGACGCGGCCCCTCATGTTCAGGGCCAAGTCGAGCATCCACTGCTGATTGTCTCTTTCGGTGCGTAGTTTACGAATCATTTTCCTCTCCACGTTTGAAAAATGGCAAAAAAGTTTCGCCGGGAAATGTATCTGTTCCGGATTCGGGCGGAATGCCAGGCGCGCCGTCCTCCATCGGTCAACGGCGCAAGACGCAAAATATTAAATCCCTAGCGGACGACGTCCTTTCTCCTTAAGACGGCTATCTCCTCAACTGATAAGCCGAGTTCTCCGAGCACCTCATCCGTATGCTGCCCCAGCACGGGCGGCGGCCTCCGCACCGAAGAAGGCGTCTTGTCGAACTTCACGGGCACGCCGCCCAGCTGCAACACGCCGTATTCGGGATGCTCGGCGCGGGCCAGATAGCCCATCGCCTTCATCTGGGGGTCCTCATATAGATCCGTGGGCTTTCTCACGCGCGCGCAGGGCACGCCCTCGCCCTCGAACTTGCGCACCCATTCCTCTCCCGGCGCCGTGCGCAAGACCTCCTGCACGAGGGGGATGATTTCCTCGCGCGCCTCGTGCCTCCCCCGAAAGGTCCGCCAGGCCTCTTCTTCGAGCAGTTCGGGCAATCCGAGCACTTCTGAGGATTTCTCCCAGAAGCCGTCCACGTCCATATAGAGATAGATGTAGCCGTCGGAGACTTCATACACGCGGGCGATGCGGTCGTTCAGGGCGTCTTCCACCTCCGAGACGGGCTCCGTGTCGCTCGCCCACATGAGGCGGCCGAACTGCATGGCCGTGGCCCCGCCCAGGAGCGATGCGTCGATACGCTGGCCCTCGCCCGTGCGCTCGCGCACATAGAGCGCCATCATCACCGCGCCATACGCGAGCGCGCCCGTCATGTAGTCCACGAAAGAACCCTGCACGAGCTGCGGCGCGCCGCCCCCGCCCTGCTCGGCGGGAATGCCCGCCGTCGTCTGGATGATGGGGTCGATGCCGCGCCGTTCGCGCAGGGGGCCGCCCTGCCCGTAGGCGGATACAGAGAGATAGATGAGCCTTGGGTTCTCGCGCATCAGGGCGTCCGCGCCGAGGCCGAACTTCTCGATTGCGCCGGGGCGGTAGCCCTCCACGAACACGTCCATCTGCGCGGCGAGCCTTTTGGCGATCTCCCGGCCCTTCTCCTCGCGCAGGTTCAGGGCGAGGCTCCTTTTGCTGCGGTTCAGCCCCAGAAAGAGCCTGCTCTCCCCGGCGAACGAAGACGGAAAATTCCGCACGCGATCGCCCTCGGGCGGCTCTAACTTCACCACGTCCGCGCCCGCGTCCCCCATCATCAGCGTGCAGAACGGACCCGCCACGTAATGCGTGAGGTCCAGCACCCGAATGCCTTCCAATCCGTCCATTTTATTCCTTGAAAATACTTGAAATATACATAATATCTGTTTGTTTTATTGTCGTTTATCAACTGTTTCAATCTTTTCCATCAGTTTTTCATTCTTGCGCTCTTTGGGAACGATGAAGCGCTCGTTCGTCCCGCGGGCGACGAGTTCCACCTCGTCGTGAATCTCCACTTCGAAGACGCAGCGCCTGCGGTCACGCTCGACCAATCGCGCCCGCGCCTCCACGCGCATCCCCTTGGGCGTTCCCGCCATGTGGGTGAGCGATACCTTCGTCCCCACGCTCGTCTCATCGGGCCCCAGGTGCGCCGCCAGCGCGTCCATGGCGGCCTTTTCCATGAAGCGCACAAGTTCCGGCGTCGCCACTACTTCTGCGTTCGTGCCCCTCAGGTGCATGGGGACGTGTTCATCCGCCACGACGACGGAATACGTCCCCGCAAGTCCCGGCTGAATCGCGTCTTCATTCATGTGGGTTCACCAGGCGGCCGCGATACGGCGGCTAGCCGCCCATCGTGAGCACGATTTTCCCGAAAACCTTCCCGGTCATCAGCACGTCGTGGGCGCGAGGCGCATCCGCCAGCGGCATCGTCTCCCCCACCGAGGCGCGCACCCTGCCGTCGGCCAGCATGAGGTCCAGCTGGCGAATCATCTCCGGGAATACGGGGTCCGAGTTGAACAGGCTTAGGCCCCGCACGTCGATGTCTTTGGAATAAAACGGCGGATAGTTCACCGAACCCACGGGGTTCTTACCGGTGCCCGCGCCGAGCACGACGATCGTGCCGTATTTCTTGACCGCCCGGCAGTCGGCGTCGAAATTCTCCACCGCCACCATCTCGATTACCGAATCCACCCCGACGCCGCCAGTCTCGGCCAGGCAACGCTCGGCAACATCCTCCTCGCGGTAGTTGACGACCACGTCGGCGCCGAACTCGCGGCAAAACGCCGCCTTATCTTCTGAACTCACCGTCGTGATGACGCGCGCCCCGGCCGCCTTTGCGATCTGAATCCCCATGCAGCCCACGCCGCCCGCACCCGCGTGGATGAGCACCGTCTCGCCCGCCTTGAGCCCCGCCTTGTATATCAGCGCGTAATAGGCCGTATACAGGACCACCGGCAGGGACGCGCCCTCCTCATAAGAGAGGTTGTCCGGCAGTTTCGCCGTGCGAAGGGGATTCAGGAGCGCCTTTTCGGCGTAAGAGCCGCTCATTGCCGCGCCGAACACCCTGTCGCCGGAGGCGAAGCCGCTCACGCCCTCGCCCACGGCCAGCACGTCGCCCGCCGCGTCGACGCCGGGCGTCCAGGGCAGCGCCAGGCTTTTGGAGAGCGGGTGCGCGCCCGAGCGGAAGGTGGTGTCCACCGGGTTCACGCCCGCCGCCTTCACGTCCACCAGTATCTGGCCCGCCCCGGGCGTCGGGTCCGCCGCGTCTTCAAGCACCATCACTTCGGGGCCGCCGAATTCATGTACGTGTATCGCCTTCATCTTCATCTCCCATCGAATTGGGGCGCCGTGCGCCTCGTCGTTATCTCAGAAATGGACAATGGATTGTTCCGATCCCCTATTCCTTATCACACATCGGGAGAAAATGCTCTTTCTTCCGGGCCGTGCACGCGGGCGGCCTCAGGCCTTGACACGGAGTTTTCAGCGGAGATAATGAGACATTCTCATCAGCGTAAACAATAGCGCGCCCTGTATGTACGAATAGCGGGGCGGAGAATATCGAATAGCAGAGGACTTGAGTTCACAGGGAACTCCGAGAGGACCAAAGCGTTCATCTGGTGATGAGGCGTCATCATCAAAATTCGTGCATGTTTTCACCATGAAAAGGAGCTTGTAATGAAGAAATTCGCATTCCTGGCAACAGTGGCGGCAGCCGTGGCGTTCACTTTCGGCGCGGTCGATGCCGCCGAGCGCTATCGCTTCGGCGGAGGCCCCTCCGGCGGCGCGTGGCATCCCTCCATCAGCGCGGGAACCCAGCTTCTGAACCGAAAGGTCGGACGGAAGTTCTACTTCCAGTATTCCCCCTCGGCCGGTTCGGTGGCCAACGTCCGCCGCGTGAGCCTGGGCGAGTTCGCCACCTCGTGGGGACACGTCGGCCAGGTGTACCAGTCCTGGACGGGCACCGGCCTCTTCAAGAAAGACGGCGCCAACAAGGACTTCCGCATCGTCGCCAACGTCCGCGCGCAGTCGCAGATCATCGCCGTGCTGGCGGACAGCCCCATCAAGTCCTACAAGGACATGGTCGGCAAGCGCGTGAACCTGCTCAAGCAGGGAACCGGCAGCCACGTGAACTGCAAGAACATCTTCGCCGCCGTCGGCATCCTCGACAAGATCAAACCGCGCTACCTGGGCTTCACCGCCTCGGGCCGCGCCCTGGGCGACCGCCAGATCGACGTCTACTGCTCCGCAGGCGCGCCCTTCACCATCCCGGCCCTCACCCGGCTCTCCATCCAGAAGCCGGTGCGCTACATCAGCCTGAGCGAGGCCGAGCAGAAGAATGTGACCAGCGCTCACAAGTTCTACGTGCCGATCACCATTCCCGTCCAGAAGGAAGTCCGGGGAATGAAAGAGCCGGCGCGCTCCATCGCCTACGACGTCTGGTGGATTGCGCACAAGCAGATGTCCAACGACGCCGTTTACAACATGCTCAAGGTCATCGCCTCGCCCGAGAACCTCAAGCAGCTGACCAAGACGGCGCGCTACTGGCGTGACCTGAGCGGCAACTTCAACGCCCTCAAGGTGCACAAGATTTGGGTGCACCCCGCCGCCGCGCGTTACTGGAAAGAACGCGGCGTGAAGGTGCCCGATGAGGTCGTGAAAGGCTTCTGATTCTCGCAACGATAATCCGGCGAGAAATCGCGCCCGGGGAGGAGGAGAAACCGGAAAATCCTCCTTCTCCCCGGGATTCTTTCGCTTCACAGCTTTTCTCGCCATTCAAGGCCCGCTCGCCCGGGCCGAGGTAAGGACGCCATGTACCGAAATCTCCTGCCCTTTTTGATGAAGATCGGCCTCATATCGGACGAGATGGTCGTCCCGCGCGACCTGCGGGGTTATTCGCGCGTCATCGTCTCGATTATTTCCGTCGCGTTTTCCTACTTCTTCGTTCATATCTCATACTTCGGCCCCCCGCGTTCGGAGATATTCAAGGGCGTCTACATCCTGGCGACCGCCACCTTGTGCATCCTCGTCTACAAGGGCAGGCAAAGGCCCGTCCGCGAGGGCTTCGCCTATCTCGATGAAATTTTCTCGTTCCTCGCCATCGTCGTCATGTGCGCCTCACTGACCCTGTGGGCGTACTGGGGCGCATTCTTCGGCGACGTGCTCTGGAGCGAATTCATGGTCGGGGGAACCTACCTGGTCGCCCTGATCGGCGCGCTGTTCGGCGCGTTCCTCTACCGGTTTGAAGCCACCGTAGAGCGCGTATCGGAATTCCCGACGCTCTCGGACTGGCTGTTCATCATATCGGCCGTCGCCCCCATCATCTGGTGGAACATCTACAACATCGAACTCACCACGCGCATCGGCGGCCCCGTGCCCGCCTCGGTGGTGATATACACGCTGCTCCTGACGGCGGTGAGCTTCGACATCGCCAGGCGCGTCATCGGCCCCGTCATCCCGTTCATCGGCTTCCTGTTCCTGATCTACAGCTTCAAGCCCATCGCGCAGATATCGCCGGGACTTCTCTACCACGAGGGCTTCGGGCTCGACCGCGTGACCGAGTTCCTGATGCTCGAGGCCGACGGCCTCACCGGCCTCATCGTCGAGGTCTTCGCCACCTACATCGTCATCTTCGTCGTCCTGGGCGCCTTTCTGGAAAAGACGGGCCTGGGCGAATTCCTCATCGACGCCACCTACCGGGTGACGGGCCAGAAAACGGGCGGCCCCGGCCTCACGGCCGTCATGTCGAGCGGGCTGTTCGGCATGATCTCGGGCAGCGGCGTGGCCAACGTGGTGACGACGGGCACGTTCACCATCCCCCTCATGAAGCGGGTGGGCTACCGCTCGGAGTTCGCAGGCGCGGTGGAGGCCGCCGCATCCACCGGGGGGGCCTACATGCCGCCCATCATGGCGGGCGGGGCCTTTCTCGTCGCGCAGCTCACCGAAACCTCGTATTTCGACATCGTCAAGATAGCGACGCTCCCGGCCATTCTCTACTATCTCTCGGTGGGCTACATGGTCTACATCCGCGCCGTGCGGCGCGGGCTCCACGGCGTCGACCCCTCGGAGCTGCCCCCCTGGAGCAGAATCATCCCGCGCCTCCACTTCCTGCTACCCATCCCCGTGATGGTGTACTACCTCGTCATCGGCGATTCCGCGTTCCTGGCGGCGTTTAAGACCATCTGCCTCATCGTGATGCTCAAAACCTGCGAGTTGCTCTCGAACATCAAGGTGCCCACCGCCGATCAGACGGCCCGCCCGTTTCTCGCCATCTCGATCGCCTTCGGCGTCTTCTCCTATTTCTTCGGCCTCAAGGTCGGCGCGCCGTTCGCCTGGTTCGCGGACACGCTGCGCGGGATGAACTGGGGAGACGCCCTGTTCTGGACGGTTACGGCGTTCATCGTCCTGAAGCTCGCCGAGATCATCTCAACCGGCTTGAGGGCGGAAACCGGAGAGTCCGAATACGAGACGGGGCCGATTCTCTTCAGGCGGCTGTGGGAACTCGTGGTGGATATCGTCAAGGTCACCTGGATATCCCTCGAAGCGGGCGCGCGGAACACGCTCGTCATCGGCTGCATCGCGTGCGTGCTGGGCATCCTGCTCTCCTGCGCCACGCAAAGCGACCTCTCGGGCCGCATATCCATACTTCTGACCGAGTTCAGCTTCGGTCTCCTGCCGCTCACCATCCTCTGGGTGATCATCGCGGGCTACATCGTCGGCATGGGCCTGCCCATCACGGCGAGCTACGTCGTGCTGGTCATCTTCGGCGTCATCGCGCTCACCAACCTGGGCGTGCCGACCCTCCACGCGCACCTCATCTGCTTCTGGGTGGCCGTCGTGAGCGCCGTGACCCCGCCGGTCGCCCTGGCGGCCTACGCGGCGAGCGCCATCGCGGTGTCGGACCCGGTCAAGACCGGCTTCCAGGCGCTGAAGCTCGCCTCGTGGCTCTTCATCATGCCGTTCCTGTTCGTCTACACCCCGCTTCTCCTGGACGGCACGAGGACCGAGGTGACCATCACCTTCATTGCGTGCGTCATCGGCATCGTCGGCTGGGCCGGGTGGATGGAGAACTTCATGACGCGGTACGCGAACGGCCTGGAGCGGGCGTTGATGTTCATCGGCTCGGTTTGCCTGCTCCTGCCCGTGGGGAACTTCGTGGTATTCATCACCCCGCTGGAGGGAGACTTGCGGTATGTCTCCTACGCCGTGGGCGTCATCTCCCTGGTAGCCGTGTTCGTCATGCAGCGCACGCGCGGCGGCGAAGACCCGGTGCCCGCCTGATTCAAACAGTTCCCGAGAAGGAGGCATCATGAGCGCAATTCCTCCCGCCCTCAGGCGCATCCAGCACGTGGGCCTCAAGGTCCACGATCTGGACGAGGCGGTGGCCTTCTACCGCGACGTCATGGGGCTTATGATTTCGGATCGCTACGAGCCGGGCGACAACCCCCACAGCCCGTGGGGGATATGCTTCATGCGCTGCGGCGAGGGACACCACGAGGTATCCCTCATCGCCTACCCCAAAGAGGCCGGCTTGGCACCCAAAGAGGGCGACATGCGTAAGCCCGAAGTCGGCCTCCACCACGTGGCCTTCGAGGTCGGCTCGAAGGCGGAGCTCGAAGCCTGGGCGGCGCACATCCGCTCGAAGGGCATCGAGATCGCGGCGGGGCCGCTCGTCCACAGCCCCACGCACCCCGAGGGCGACGGCACCCTGGGCGAGAACCGCGCCTTTTACTTCCACGACCCCTGCGGAAACGGCATCGAGATTTTCTGCGACCTGGCCAGGATGGACTCAGGAACCAACCGCATAAACGAGGCGTGGTTCCGCGACAGGCTCGAGCGCGACGGATTCTCGCGCGACGTGGCCGACCCGCCCCCCGCATGGCGGCCCGGCACATCGAGCATGGCGGACGCGAAAGAGAAATTCGGCCAGCCATCTTCATGACGGGGGTGTGAAAAAGTCCGGATTTCACGATTCGACAAATGTAATCGACCGGGGAACGAGGGTTCACGTCGATGGGGGATGGAGGGCGCGGAGGAAATCATGCTTCACTCGCCTCCTCGCCCTCCTTCGCCTCGAAAGGCAACCCCCCCTACCCCCCCTTGTCAGGGGGGCAAGAAAAAACAAAAGCCCCTCTACCGGTGGCGGGTGTTGCCTTTTTATACCCCCCTGTCAAGGGGGGGTAGGGGGGGTTGCCTTTATCACCTGACGAGGGGCTTCTTCAACATTCCCGTGATGCACCGATTCCAAGGAGGAAATCATCAAAATGACACACCGCGTCTTGAGCGTGGATGAGCGCACGAAAACGCAGCCTGCCCGCAGGGCATTCATGGAGGAATACCTGCACGAGGGCTATGAGTTCGTAGAGCCGGAATCCTTCGACGACGCCGCTCTGCTCGAGGCGGCCGCGGGCGCGTGCGCGCTCACTACTGGGTTCGCGCCCATCACGCGCGAGATGATGGAGGCGGGGCCGGATATCAAGGTGGTCGGCAAGGTGGGCACGGGCGTGGACAACATCGACACGCAGGCGGCCACCGAACTCGGCATCCCCGTCGCCAACGCGCCCGGCTGGATGCGCTGCGTCCCGGTGGCGGAACACGCGATGGCGCTCACCCTCATCATGGCCAGGAGGCCCTGGCTCTGGCCGATTGGGGAACGCAAGCTCCACTTCCAGCTTCAAGGGGCGACGCTGGGAATCGTGGGACTCGGGAACATCGGGGGGGCGCTGGCGAAGCGCGCCGCCGCCTTCGAGATGAATATCTGCGCCTACACGCGCACGCGGGGGAAGTTCCAGCCCGAGGGCTTCGAGGTGGAAGAGGTGGAGACGCTCCACGATCTCCTGCCGCGCGTCGATTTCCTGGCCCTCACCCTGCCGCTCACGCCCGAGAACACGGGCATGATTGGCGAGCGTGAGCTGGAACTCATGAAGGAGACGGCCAGCCTCGTCAACGTATCGCGCGGCCCCCACGTGGATACCGACGCGCTCACGCACGCCATAAGAGAAGGCAAAATCGCGGGCGCGGGCCTCGACGTGGTGGAGCCGGACCCTTTGCCCGAAGACCATCCCTTACACGAATTCCCCAACGTCGTCATGTCGCCCCACAATGCCGCCCAGACCGAAAGCGTCCAGCGTGAGAGCTACAAGCTTTTGTGCGATAATATCAAGCGGGCGGTGGAGGGCGAGAAAGTGACCTCGCTCGCCAATCCGGAAATCTACGAGTAAACGCGCCGCAGAGGAGATTCAGGATGGAAGATGCACCGGTTCGAGGCCTCGAGGGCGTCATCGCGGCCGACACGCGGATATGCTCGCTCGACGGCGTGAACGGGATTCTGGGGTATTACGGCTACGACGTGCCCGAGATGGTGCGCAAGAAGGTCTCCTTCGAGGAGGTCGTCTATCTGCTGTGGCACGGCGAACTCCCCACCCGCGAGCGCTTGAAGGAATTCGACGGGGCCATGAAGGCCGAGCGCGCGCTCTCGCCCGGGATGCTGCGCGCCTTGAGACAAATCCCCCCCGGCGAGCAGAGAACGGCGGCGCTGAGGGGCGGCGTCGGCATCCAGGGGCTGTTCGACGAAGAAGCCGAGGACGACTCGCCGGAGGCGAACCGCAGAAAGGCGCTCCGGCTCACCGCGAAGATGCCCACCATCGTCGCGGCCCAGCACCGCCTCGCGGCGGGCCTCAAGCCGCTCAACCCCCGCCGGGGACTCGGACACGCGGCGAATTTCCTCTACATGATTACCGGCGAGGCGCCCGACAAGCTCGACGCCCGCGCGCTCGACGCCACCCTGGTCCTCTATGCCGAGCACGAGTTCAACGCTTCGACCTTCGCGACGCGCGTCGTCACCTCCACCATGTCGGACATCTACTCCGCCGTCACGGCGGGCATCAGCGCGCTCAAGGGCCCGCTCCACGGAGGGGCAGGCCTCGCGGTGATGGAAACCCTGAGGGAGATCGGCGATATCGAGAACGTGGAGCCCTTCGTCGAGGCGGCGCTCGCGAAGAAGCGCCTGTTCATGGGCTTCGGCCACCGGGTCTATACGAAGAGCGGCGACCCGCGCGCGAGCGTGCTCATCGAACTGGCCGATGAGGTGTGCCACCAGCCCGGCCGGGACGCCAAGTGGTTCGACATGGCGCGCGCGCTCGACCACGCCGTGCAGAGCCGGAAGGGCGTCATCCCGAACGTGGATTTCTATTCCGCACCCCTGTGGCAGGGGCTTGGGATCCCCATGGAGCTGTTCGTTCCCATCATCGCGATGTCGCGCGTTGCGGGCTGGACGGCCAACATCCTGGAGCAACAGGCCGACAACCGCCTCATCCGCCCCCGGGCGCGCTACACCGGGCCCGAAAAGCGGCCCTACAGGACCATGAGAAGCCGTGGCTGAGCAGGGCACCCGCAGCCTCACGCAAAAGCTCATCGACGCGCACCTGGTATCGGGCGCTGCGAGAACGCCGGGCGAGGAGGTCGAGATACGAATCGACCAGGTGCTGTTGCAGGACGCTTCCGGCCCCACCGCCCTGCTCCACTTCGAGGCCATGGGCTTCGCGCGGGTGAAGCAGAAGATAGCCGTCATGTACGGCGACCACCAGACCATCCAGGTCAACAGCCTGCACACCGACGCCCACCGCTTCATGCTCGGCTTCTGCCGCAAGCACGGCATCCACTTCTCGAAACCGGGAAACGGCATCTGCCACAACGTCCATCTCGAGGAATTCTCCGTTCCGGGCGAGAGCCTCCTCGGCACGGACTCGCACACCCCGCAGGGCGGCGCGGTGGGAATGCTCGCCATCGGCGCGGGCGGCATGGACGTGGCGACCGCCATGGCGACGGGCGCGACCATCATCCCGCGTCCGGCCATCGTCGAGGTGCGGCTCACCGGAAAGCTCGGCGCCTGGGCGACGGCGAAAGACGTGATCCTCGAACTCCTGCGCCGCCTGGGAGCGCGCGGGGGAATCGGCAAGTATTTCGAATACACGGGACCCGGCCTCCGGACCCTCACTGTGCCGGAGCGCTTCACTATCGCGAGCATGGGCACCGAGCTCGGCCTCACGGGCAGCATCTTCCCGAGCGACGCGCAGACCAGGACGTTCTACGAGCGCATGGGCCGCCTCGAAGATTGGTCGGCGCAGGAGGCGGAATCGGGCGCGGCGTATGACGAGAGAATCGAACTGAATCTCGGGGACGTACAGCCGCTCGTCGCCCTGCCCTCGAACCCCGAGAACGTGGTGCCCGTATCGGAAACCGTCGGCACGCCGATCCACCAGGTCATCATCGGGAGCTGCACGAACGGCACGTTCACCGATGTGGCCTCTTTCGCGCAGGTGCTCCGTGGCCGCAAGGTGGCGGACGGCGTCGACGCGATCGTCTTTCCGGGCAGCCGCCAGGCGTTCGAAGAGCTCGCGAGAGAGGGCCACCTGGCCGATCTGCTGGCCGCGGGCGTCTGCGTGTCGGAATCGACCTGCGGCTCCTGCCCCGGCTACGCCCACATCCCCGCGCCCGGCATGAACTCCCTGCGCGCGTTCAACCGCAACTTCAAGGGCCGCTCGGGGCTGAGCGAGGACGCCGTCTATCTCGCGAGTCCCGAACTCGCCGCCGTGGCGGCACTGCACGGCGAGATAAGAGACCCGAGAGACGAGGGCAAGGCGCCCGAGGTGCTGCTCCCCTACCGCTTCGCGGGCGACAGGACGGGAATCGTGGAGCCTGCGGAAGACCCCGCAGGGGTGGAGATCATCCGGGGGCCGAACATCCAGCCCGTACAGGTGGGAGAATTTATCGGCGATTCCTACGCCGGAGAAGTCCTCATCAAGCTGGGTGATAACGTCTCGACCGACCACATCAGCCCGGCGGGGGTCGAGGCCATCACCTACCGAACGAACATGCCCGCACTCGCGGACTTCACCTTCAGGCGCGTGGACGAGACCTTCGCCTCCCGCGCGAGAGAAGCGGGCGGCGGGGTCATCGTCGGGGCGAAGACATACGGGCAGGGCTCCGCGCGCGAGCAGGCGGCGATTTGCCCGATGATACTCGGCGTCCGCGCTGTCATCGCCAAGAGTTTTGCGAGAATCCACCGGGCGAACCTCATCAACTGGGGCATCCTGCCCCTCGCGTTCTCTGACGAGGACGATTACGAAAAGGTGGAAGCCGGCCAGAACCTCTCCATCTCCGACATCCAGGATTCGATCGCCACAGGTCTTTTCCAAGTCGAAAACACGGATACGGGCCACAGCTTCAGCGCGACGTGCGCGCTCACCGAACGCGAGCGGCGGATGCTCGCCGCGGGCGGCGCGCTGGCGCTGGCGCGCATCGAGGGGGGCGGCGCAGGCTCCGCAGACCCCTCCCCGGCGCGGGACGGCGCCTGATATGGGCCAAAGGAAATATCCGGCGGTCTTCATGCGCGGGGGCACGAGCCGCGCCATCGTCTTCCACGCGAAAGACCTGCCCGAAGACCGGGCCGAGCGCGACGCCATATTCCTGAAAGCACTCGGCAGCCCCGACCCGAACGGACGCCAACTCGACGGCCTGGGCGGCGGAATTTCCAGCTTGAGTAAGATCGCGGTCGTGGCGCCTTCCGGTCGCGCGGATGCGGACGTGGATTTCACCTTCGCGCAGGTGGGCGTGACGGATGAGACCGTGGACTACGTCGGCACCTGCGGGAACATTTCGAGCGCGGTGGGGCCCTTCGCCGTGGACGAGGGTCTGGTGGAGGTGGATGAGGGAACCACCACCGTGCGCATATTCAACACGAACACGGGCAAGACCTACCACGCCCGCTTCCCGGTGGAAGAAGGCGCCGCGGGCGTTGGCGGCACGTATGAGCTGCCCGGCGTATCGGGCTCGGGCGCGCGCATCACGCTCGAATTCATGGACCCGGGCGGCGCGGCCACAGGCAAGCTCCTGCCCTCGGGCAATGCCGTGGACACCTTCGAGATAGAGGGCATCGGCGCCATCGAAGCGAGCATGGTGGACGCCACCAACCCGATGGTCTTCGTGCGCGCAAAAGATTTAGGCCTCACCGGCGGAGAAAGCCCCGGCCTCATCGACAGTCGCGTCGAGGTGATGGTGAATCTCGAGCAGATCCGCGCCGAAGCGGCGGTGCGCATGGAGCTTGCGCGCGACAGGCGAGAGGCTTCCGAGAGCGTACAGGCGGTGCCGAAGGTGGTGCTCGTAGCACCTCCCCTGGAATACATGGACTTGAAAGGCGAGATCATCTCGGCGGATGATTGCGACATTGCGGCCCGCATCGTCTCGATGGGAAAGACCCACCGCGCCTTCGCCCTCACGGGCGCGATGTGCCTCGCCGTGGCCGCGCGGATACCGGGCACCGTCGTGCACGAGGCTGCCCGGGGCGGTGCGGGCGACATCCGCCTGGGACATCCCTCGGGCGTGCAGACGATTAACGCCGTGGTCGCAGAGACGCCCGAAGGCCCCCTGGCCGAGAAAGTCATAGTCTACCGCACGGCGAGAAGACTCATGGAAGGAATGGTCTGCGTGCCCGTCACTTCTTGAAGCCCTACCTCCTCTCCCCCGTCACGAGCCACACGCCCGTCGCCGTAAGCGAGGCGCCGACCAGCAGATGCCAGCCCAGTTGCTCGCCGAGGTAGAGGGCGCTGCCCACCACGCCGACGATGGGCGTCATGAAGAAGAACACCGAAATCTTGGCGGGCGAGTAGCGGAGCAGCAGATGGCCCCAGTAGGCCAGCAGCAGCGCGCTCGCTATGACGCCCATGTAGATGACCGCGAAAATCTGCGGGCCGCCGATATGGGTGATCCCGAAATTGGGCTGGGAGAAAGAGAGGAGGAAATAGGTCGGCGCGCCGATGAGCATGGACCACCTGGCGATCGAGGTAACGTCGGATTTGCCGAGATAGCGGCGGTAGTGGATCGTCTGCGTCGCCCAGCCGGCGGCGGCGATGAGGATGTAGAAATCGGCCTGCATGGAGCCGCCCGCGTCGAGGCTGTGCGAGAAAACCGTGACGGTGCCGGCCATCGCCGTCGCGAAGCCCAGCGCCCGCACGAGGGTGATGCGCTCGCCCGTGAGAAAGAGGGCGCTCAGCAGCATCACCCAGACGGGCTGCGTGTAGAGCAGCACCGAGGCGCGCGCGGCCGCGGTTCCGAACATCCCCTGGTAGAGGAACCAGACGTAGGCGTTGTGCATGCAGGCGTTCAGGATGCGGTGGCCCTTCTCCCGCCAGGGGTCGTGGTAGGTCACGCTCTCGGGAATGCGCATCAGGAGCCTGTAGAGCGTGAGGGTCAGCACCCCCGCGCAGCAGCGCATCCATATCATGGCGTAGGGGGTGACGCCCGCGTAAGCGCCCTTGATGACGGGCTGCGCCATGCCCCACACCGTCGTGAGGAGGAGCGAGCCCAGCACCAGTTCGAGCGTCATTCCCGAATCGGCGGATGGTTTCGGTGAGGCCGGGCGGCTGGTCAATCGTTCTCCCCGGCGGAGCGTGGCCGCTCGCAGATTTCGACGCGGATGTTCTCGGGCCCCTTGATGAAGGCGATCATCCGGCCGCCCACGCCCGCGGCCACGGGCGCCATGTCGACCTCCGCCCCGCGCTCCACGAGCCGTGCGACCGCAGCTTCCACGTCATCCACCGCGACGCCCAGATGGTCGAGGCCGTGCGTCAGCATGGGCGCCACGGCATCCGGCGCATCGCCCGGGCGGTAGCCCCGGATGCGCAGGTCCCCTTCCCCCAGCTTCAAAATGGAGTAGGCCGCGCCCTTGAAGTCCTCCTCGTAGGAGAGTAACTCCAGTTCGAAGACGCGCTCGAAAAAATCCGTCATCGCGCGCACGTCGCGCGTGAGGAAGTGGACGTGGTCGTATCTGAATTCCACAATAAACTCCTTTCGTGATTGTTCATCTTCGCGCGCTCATATTACGCTGAACCGAGAATCCCACAGGAAGCGTCGTTTGCACAAACGATTTTCACCTTGAGGGGGTTGTTGGAAAAGTTATTATTTCGAGTTTCGTCGTATATTACCTACCGGCGAGTTGCGGAATCACTCCCCCCTTGAGGGGGAGTCGAGGAAGCCGAGCGTTTTGTGCGAAGGCTGACTCGGTGGGGGGTGAAATGCGTTTTATCGCCATCCGAATTATCCCCCCCACCGAATCGCTTTCGGGCTTGCGCCCTTAGCTCTTCGACTCCCCCTCCAGGGGGGAGTGAATTCACTTCCTGCTTCCTTGGTAGTGCAGAATGATTATTTCCACTCTTGCCGGTCGGCTCCATACGCAGAATCACGGATTCGGGACTTTTTAAACAACCCACATTCAGAAAGGACACCCATGCCGAAAACGAAAATCACGGGCGAGGAGCACCGGGCGCATCACGACGGGGCCGACCTGTTCTTGTGGAGAAAGCGACAAGCGGGGCCGGATAAACCGCGAGACGCGGTGCTCCTCGTGCACGGCTCGTCCATGGCCTCCACGCCCACGTTCGACCTCCAGGTGAAGACCCGGCCCGGATACTCCCTCATGGACCATCTCGCAGGGCGCGGCTACGACGTCTGGTGCGTGGACTGCGAGGGCTACGGGAGGTCCACCAAGTCGAGGCGGGTCTCCTGCGGCATCGAGCGCGGCGCAAGGGACGTTCTCGCGGCGGCGAACGTGATCCGGCGGGTCAGCAGAAAGAACGCGGTTCACCTCTACGGCATCTCCTCCGGCGCGCTGCGGGCCGCCCTTTTCGCGCAGAAAAACCCCCGGCGGGTGAAACGCCTCATCCTCGACGCCTTCGTCTGGACGGGCGAAGGAAGTCCCACGCTTGCGGAGAGAAGGGAGCGATTCCGCGGCGTGGCCTCCACGTCGAGACGGCCCGTGAATGCCAGGTTCATCGAGAGCATCTTCACGCGCGATCATCCCGGCACGGCCTACCGCGACGTCATCCGCGAATATGCGAAGACGATCTGCGCGCTCGACGACACGATACCGAACGGCACCTATATCGACATGTGCGAGCGGCTGCCGCTCGTGAACCCGAAGAAGATCACCACGCCGGTGATGATCGCGCGCGGCGAGTTCGACGGCATCGCCCACCTCGACGACCTGGTGGAATTCTTCCGGCTGCTGCCGAACCCCGACAAGCAGTTCGTCATGATGCCCGGCATCGCCCACGCGAGCCTGCAGGAAAAGAACCATCATATCGTCTTTCACCTGATCGAGCGCTTCTTCAGCCAGCCCGCGCCCGTCTACAAGGGCTGAAGACGCCCGGCGGCGGTTGCGCCGGGGGGTAGCTCATTCCGCCCTCGCTTGATTCGCGCGGGGCAATGGGGCTAGATTAGGGCCATCGATTCGTACAAATGGTTGGGGCGAGAACGTCCTGTATCCGAAAGCGAATAAATTCTTATCCCTCAAGCAGAAAGGCTTTTCTATGGAAACCCAGGACTGGTATTCCGTCAACAATTTCGCACCGGGCAGCTACCAAATCACCGAGGGGGGCCGCTTCAACATGCTCCTCCTCGAAGGAGACGAGAAGGCGGTCGCCATCGACGGCGGCATCGGTATCGCGAATCTGAGGAAACTCTACGAGAGCATCACGGACAAGCCCATCGACTTCATCCTCACCCACACGCACTGGGACCACGTGGGCGCGGCCTCGCAGTGGGACAGCGTGGGCGTCCACCCCGTCGGCAAGGACCTGCTCGCGAATGATTTCTCGAAACTAGAGCAGGCCTTCGTGAACATGTGGAAAAAGAACGGGAACACCTTCCCGGACTGGTTCGACGAGGAGGCCTACGGCATCAAGCCCGCCACCTTCGGCTGGACGCTCGAAGAAGGCGACACGTTCGACCTGGGCAACAGGAAGTTCCGCGTCTACGAGACGCCCGGCCATTCGCCCTGCAGCATCTCGCTCTATGACGAGCGCGAGAAAATTCTCGTCTCGGGCGACCTGATCCGCTGCGAGGAGTACCTCTTCCTCCAGGTGCCCACGGCGGTGCTCTCCGACTACGCGCCCTCGCTGCGCAAGCTCGAGAAAGTCGCCGCGGAGAACGAGGTGCGCTGGATCACCTCGGGCCACACCGACCCCTACCCGGACCCCTCCATCATCGGCGAGCTGGCGCAGAACATGGAGGAGCTGGAGGCCGGCGCGCACGACCCGCCCGCCAAGGTGGACGGCGGCGCGTGGGGCGAGGTGGACGAGTACGTCTTCCCCCGCGCCAAGGTGTGGATTCAGGACCACGCGAGGAAGTAATTCCGGGGAAAACGCCATGGACACGCAAGGCTGGTACGACGTCACAGAGTTCGCGCCGGGCACCTATCAGATATCGGAAGCCGGGCGGTGGAACATGTTCCTGCTCGTGGGCGAGGAGAAGGCCCTCTCGCTCGACGGGGGAATCGGCGTGGGCAGCGTGCGCAGGCTGTGTGAATCGATTACCAGTCTTCCGGTAGAGCACGTCCTCACCCACACGCACTGGGATCACGTGGGCGCCGTCCACGAATGGGAGTCGGTGGGCGTTCACCCGAACGGAAAGGACAAGCTCGCGAACGACTACAGCGCAGGCTGCCGTGATTTCGTCCAGACCTGGGACGGAAAACCCTTCCCCGAGGGGTTCGACCCGGATACCTTCACCATACCGCCCGGAAAGTTCGGGTGGGCGGTGCAGGAAGGCGACACGATCGACCTCGGCGGCAGGAAAATCCACGTCTACGACACGCCGGGCCACTCGCCGTGCAGCATTTCGTTGCACGATGAGCGAGAGCGCGTCCTCATCACGGGCGATCTCGTGAAGCCCGGCCAGCCGCTGTTCATCCAGGTGCCGACGGCCGTCCTGTCCCAATACGGGCCTTCCATGCGGAGGCTCCAGAGCATCGCGGAAGATAACGACGCGAGGTTCGTCTGCTCGGGCCACACCGACCCGTGCGAGGATATCGCCGTTATCGGGCGGATGGCGCAGTTCGTGGAAGAAGTCGCCGCAGGCGCGCACGAGCCGCCCGCGAAGGTGGAAGCAGGCAAGTGGGGCGTCGTGGACGAATACGTCTCCGGCGACATGAAGATATGGACGAACGACAACGCGAGAAAATAGCGGAGGGTAAATGCAAGTGAACGCCTCGGACATCATCTGGCGGCCGGATGAGGATTTCCTGACGAACAGCCACGTCGCCAGGCTGATGAAAAAGCTCGGCATCACCGATTACCGCGAGTTCCTCAAGTGGTCCATCGAGGACATCCGGCGCTTCTGGGAGGTCGTTTTGGATGACATGGGGCTCGAATGGTACAGTCCCTACGACGAGTTGCTCGACCTGAGCGGCGGCTTCCCGTGGGCGAAGTGGTTCATCGGAGGCGAAACGAACCTCGTCCTGAACTGCATCGACCGCCACGTAGAGGGCGGGCGGCGCGATCAGACCGCGCTGGTCTGGGAGAGCGACGGGGGCGAGGTGCGGACGTTCACCTACGCGGAACTCTCGGCGGAAGTATCTCGCCTCGCGAACGCCATGCGCGGGATGGGTCTCAAGCCGGGCGACGTGGCAGGCGTGTTCCTCCCCATGGTGCCCGAAGCCGCCATCGTCATGTACGCGTGCTTCAAGACGGGCGTGGCCGTGCTGCCCGTCTTCTCGGGCTTCGGCCCCGAAGGGCTGGCCGAGCGCCTCATCCACGCCGAAGCGCGCATCCTCTTCACGGTGGACGGCGCCGTCCGCCGGGGCAAGAAGGTGCCCTTGAAAGGCACGGCGGACGCGGCGCTGGAGCGCGGCACGAAAGTCGAGAAAGTCGTGGTCCTCACGCGCTCTGGCGATGAGGTCCCCATGAAAGCGGGGCGCGACGTCACCTGGGACGATTTCGTAGCGGGACAATCCCCGGAAGCCGAGACCGAGCGGCTCCCCGCCGACGCCGTCTCGATGATCATGTACACCTCGGGCACGACCGGAAAGCCCAAGGGCACCGTCTACACCCACGCGGGCCTCATGAGCGGCCCGGGGCGCGAACTCAAGTACTGCCTCGACATGCGCGACGGCGACACGGTCTTCTGGGTGACGGATTTCGGCTGGGTCATGGCGCCCTATGAACTCGTGGGCTCTCACTTCAACGGCCATTCGTGCCAGCTCTATGAGAGCGTGCCGAACCACCCGGCGCCCGATCGCTTATGGCAGATCATCTCCCGGAACGGCGTCACCCACCTGGGGCTTTCCCCGACGGCGGTGCGCGTGCTGATAAGCGCGGGCGATGAGTGGGTGGAAAAACACGATCTGTCTTCACTCAGGGTGCTGGGCTCCACGGGCGAACCCTGGGACCCGGAATCCTACATGTGGTACTTCGAAAAGGTGGGCGGCGGCAGGTGCCCGATCATGAACATATCGGGCGGCACCGAGATCGGCGCATGTCTCCTGCAGCCCCTGCCCGTCATGGACCTCTCCCCCTGTACGCTGGGCGCGCCCGCCATGGGCACGGACGCCGACGTGTTCGGCGAGGACGCCAAACCCATTCGCGGCGAGGTGGGCCACCTCGTGCTCAAGCAACCCATCCCCTCGCTCACCAACGGCTTCTGGAAGGAGCCGGACCGCTACCTCGAGACCTATTTCTCGCGCTGGGAGGGCGTCTGGTACCACGGCGACTGGGCCAAGGTGGACGAGCAGGGGCTGTGGTATCTCTACGGGCGGTCTGACGACACCATCAAGGTATCGGGCAAGCGCGTGGGGCCGAACGAGATCGAATCCGAACTCATCAAGCACCCCGGCGTCATCGAGGCCGCCGTGGTGGGAACACCCCATCCGGTGAAGGGTGAAGGCCTCACCTGCTTCGTCGTCATGCACGATTCCTTTGAGCTGAACGACGCCCTGCGCGAGGAGCTTAAGGATCAGGCGGTGGAGTACCTCGGCAAGAGCCTGCGCCCCGATGAGGTCCGCTTCGTGAAAGCCCTGCCCAAGACGCGCTCCGCCAAAATCGTGCGGGGCGCCATCAAGAAAGTCTATCTCGGCGAACAGGTGGACCATATGGACCTGAACTCGCTCGAAAACCCCGCGCATCTGGACGCCATCCGGGAAGCGGTGTAGCCATGCCCGAAGACATCATCTGGCGGCCGAACGAGGATTTTCTCGAAAACTCGAACGTCGCCCGCTTCATGAAGAAACAGGGGCTTCCGAGCTACGAGGCGCTGATCGACTTCTTCCGGGAAGACGTCGGCCGCTTCTGGTCGGCCATCGAGAAGGACATGGGCGTCTCCTGGTACAGGCCGTATGACGAGATCATGGACGCATCGGGCGGCCTCCCCTGGACGAAGTGGTTCCTGGGCGGCAAACTCAACATCGTCCACAACTGCATCGACAGGCACCTCACGACCTCCAAACGCGACAGGACGGCCCTCATCTGGGAGGGCGACGGCGGCGAGGTGCGCCGCTACACCTACGCCGAGATGAACGTCCACGTCTGCCGCCTGGCGAACGCCATGCGCGCGATGGGGATGCGGCCCGGCGACAGCGCCGGCATCTTCATGCCCATGTTGCCGGAGACCGTCTTCGCCATGTTCGCGTGTCTCAAGATCGGCGTCGTGGCGATCCCCATCTTCTCGGGCTTCGGCCCCGAGGCCGTCGCCGAGCGCCTCGACCACGCCGACGCGCGGCTCGTTTTCACGTCTAACGGCGGGATGCGCCGGGGCAAGGAGATCGGCGTGAAGGCCCTGATGGACAAGGCCTTGACCCTCGGAACCCGGGTCGAGAAAGTCGTGGTCTTCAGAAGAACGGATACGGACGTCCCCATGCAGGCCGGGCGCGACGTCGACTGGGAGGATTTCATCGAGGGTCAATCCGAAGAAGCCGAAACCGAGCGCCTGCCCGCCGAGGCCCTCTCCCTCATCATCTACACCTCGGGCACGACGGGAAAGCCGAAAGGCTCGGTGCACACCCACGCGGGGTGCATGCTCAACGTGGCCAAGGAGATCCGCTACTGCATGGATCTGCGCGATTCGGACACCCTCTTCTGGGTGACGGACATCGGCTGGATGATGGGTCCCTGGAAGATGATAGGCGTCCAGTTCGGGGGCGGCACGTATCTGATATACGAGGGCGCGCCCAACTGGCCCGAACCCGACAGGCTCTGGCAGATGCTGAGCGATCACAAGGTCTCCATCTTCGGGGTCTCGCCCACCGCCGTGCGGCTGCTCATCAGCGCAGGCGATGAATGGGTGGAAAAACACGACCTATCTTCGCTCAGGGTGCTGGGCTCCACGGGCGAGCCCTGGGACCCGGAGTCCTACATGTGGTTCTTCGAAAAAGTGGGCGGCGGGCGGTGCCCCGTCATGAACATATCGGGCGGCACCGAGCTTTGCGGCTGCATATTACAGCCCTACCCCATCGTTCCGCTCACGCCGTGCTCCCTGGGCGGCCCGGCCCTGGGTTCGGACGCCGACGTGTTCAACGAGGAGGGCGAGCCCGTGCGCGGGGAGATCGGCCATCTCGTGCTCAAGCAACCCGTCCCCTCGATGACCAAGGGGTTCCTGAAAGACGACGCGCGCTTCCTCGAAACCTATTTCTCCCGCTGGCCGGACGTCTGGTACCACGGCGACTGGGCGCGCCTGGACGAGGACGGGCAGTGGTATCTCTTCGGGCGTTCGGACGACACCATCAACGTCGCGGGCAAGCGCGTGGGGCCCGCCGAGGTGGAGGCCGCCCTCATCCGGCATCCCGCCGTGGTGGAGGCCGCCGTCATCGGCGCGCCGCACCCCATCAAGGGCGAGGGTCTTTGCTGTTTCGTGGTGCTGGTCGGGGGCCATGAGCCGAGCGACGCGCTCCGTGAGGACCTCAAGGAAGAAACCGTGAAATACCTGGGAAAGAGCCTGCGCCCCGATGAGGTCAGGTTCGTCGAGGCGTTGCCCAAGACGCGCTCGGCCAAAATAGTGCGCGCCGCCATCAAGAAGGTCTATATGGGCGAGGACCCCGCGAACATCGATACGTCATCCATCGAGGTGCCTGAATTTCTCCACGCCATCACAGAGGCGCGATGAGATGTCGCTGCTCAACTGCCCCGAATGCGGAGGACTCCTGAGCACCGAAGCCAGGACGTGTCCGCACTGCGGCTTTCCCTTGAAAAAAGGCGGAATCGGAAGCGTCTTTCACGCCATCGCCCAGATTCCATGTTTCGTCGCCGGCCTGATCCTCATCTTCATCGCCCTCTTTTTCGGTCTCGTTCTGCTGGACGTCTACTACTTCCACGGCCTGATCCCCAGATTGTTCGGTATCGAAGGCCACGTCACCACGTTCTAGGGGCTGGCGCACCGCCGCGCCGGAATGACGGTGGAGGGTCCCCGTAGCGGACAGGCCCCTGTGCCTGTCCGAGGCCCCTGTGCCTGTCCTGGTCGCGTCCACCCTGAAAAAGGACAACCACGGAGGGTTGTCCCTACAGCCCTTGCGGTTTTGCCCTCCTCGCCCTGAAAACCAACCCCCCCTACCCCCCCTTGTCAACGCCTTTCTCAACAACCGCGCGAACCCGCCCCGCCCTTGTTCCCGGCCCCCCGAATCGCTAAGCTGGCGCTTCTTTTCGTCAAAGGCTTGCAGGGGACGTTTTGGACTACACGGCGCATCAGCTTCTCGCATTCGGGATCACCGCCTTTTTCGTCGGCTTTCTGAAAACCACCTTCAGTTCCGGTATCGGCATCCTTCTCGTTCCGATCATGATCATGTTCTGGCCCACGCGGTTCATCATCGGCATCGTGGCCGTCATCATGTGGGTGACGGATTTCTTCGCCATCCCCATGTTCTGGAAACAGTGGGAGAGCCGCTTCCTGCGCTATCTGGTGCCCGGCTTCTACATCGGCATCATCATCGGCGTCTACTGGCTGGTGACCCTGCCCGATTTCTGGCTGAGAAAGGGCATCGGCTTGACCTGCGTCCTGTTCGCCGTGCTGCTCTTCTGGCGCGAGGCGCGCGGCGAGATGAAGCCCCCGCCCATCAGCCTCCCGGCGGGGGTGGGCATCGGGATAGGCGGCGGCATCATCAGCGCCATGTTCCACTCGGGCGGCCTCGTGCTGAGCCTTTTCTTCGTCAGCCAGGGCATGTCGAAAACGGCGATAGTGGCGAGCATCCTCGTCGTCTGGTTCTGTGTGAACCCCTTCAAGGTCGCCTCGCTGTGGTACGGGGGCGTCGTGCAGACGCCCATGCTCGTGGCGGGCGCGCTCGCCTTTCCCCTCGCCTGGGCCGGAAGCTGGTGCGGCAAGCAGGCGCTCCATAAAATCCCCCAGAAAGGATTCACTTACATATTGCTGCTCCTGTCCCTCATCACCGCCCTGCGCCTTCTGCTCGAAGCGAACTAGCGATGCCGGATTTCACCTGGGTCGAGTGGGGCTTCGTCCTCGCGGCGGCGTTTTGCAACGGCTTTCTGGTGCGCACGTTCGGGGCGGGCGTGGGCCTGGTGATCACGCCCTTCCTCATCTTCGCGTTCTCGCCCTCTTTTTCGCTCGGCCTCATCGCGATGTTCAGCTGCTGGTCGGGCCTGGGGTCGGCGCCGCATTTCTGGGGAAAGTGGAACCTGCGCTACGTGCTCCTCCTGGCGCCCGGCATCGTGGTCGGGCTCGGCCTGGGCGTCTGGCTGCTCACCTGGCTCCCGGGGGCGGGGCTGAAAATGCTGATCGGCGCCATCTGCTTCTCCCTCGCCGCCTACCAGGCGACCATCGAGATCAGGGGCAGGCCCTTCGATATCCCTCCCCTGCCGATGTGGCAGGGCGGGGGCTTCGGCGTCATGAGCGGGCTTTGCTCCGCACTCGCCAACAGCGGGGCGATCTTCCTCACCCCCGTCCTCATCAGCCAGAGACTGGAAAAACTCACCCTGGTGAGCACGATATGGATGCTCTACGCGGTGATGAACCCCGTCAAGGTGGTCGCCTTCTGGCAGGTGTCCGTCGTCACCTGGGACACCATCTGGGCGACCGTGGCCGGCCTGCCCGTCCTGTGGCTCGGCATCATGGCGGGCGCATGGGTGCAGGAGAGGCTAAGCGGCCGCACGTTCAACCTGTGCGTGCTGAGCATCGCGCTGGGAGGTTCGATACGGCTGCTGCTCGTTTAGGGAACATTCGCCTCCCGCGCTTCCGCGCCGATATGCGAAAAGCAAGAACTCATGCCTGATTGGCCATGCCTCCTCATGAGTAAAGGCAACCCCCCCTACCCCCCCTTGTCAGGGGGGTAAAAAAGGCTGACGCCCCGGCAAGTGGGGGATATGAAAAAAGACGACGCCCGCCACCGGGTGGAGGGGGTTTTGCTTTTTCTTGCCCCCCTGTCAAGGGGGGGTAGGGGGGGTTGGTTTTCAGGGTGAGGTTTTGGGGCCGCCTGCGCGGTATGAAGGAGAACCGCCGTAGGGGCGGCCCTCCGTGGCCGCCCGTCAATCGTATTTACCCCGATATAGGACAGGCACGGAGGCCTGTCCCTACGGCGAACGATCTTGAAAGTCGAGCAAGGCCTTTTTCAACACCCCCGTCAAGGGGGGTTGGGGGGTTGGCCCGTCAAATATATAATCCCCCCAAAAACCGCATGGAGGATCGAACATGAGCACGACGCCGCAAGCCGCGAAAACGCCCCTGCCGGTCTCGGAATCCAGCATCGGCATGGTGGACGCGGACATCCACCACGTACCGCCGTCCCTGGACGCCCTCAAGCCCTACCTGCCTATCGTGTGGCGAAACTACGTGGAAGAGACCGACTATTCGAAACTGCCCAACGCCCCCTATCCCAAGACGGCGGGCGGCGGCGTGCGCAAAGACGCCATACCGCCGGACGGGCCGGCGGGTTCGAGCCTCTCGATGCTGCAGGAGCAGGTGCTGGACGCCTACGGGGTGAGCTACGGGGTGCTGAACGGGGCGTATTACAACGTCTCCTTCATGGGAATCCCTGAGTTCGGCGCGGCCCTGGCGAGCGCGCACAACGACTGGACTATCGAGCACTGGCTCGAAAAAGACGAGCGCCTGCGCGGCGCCATCACCGTCTCGCACCATGACCCGCAGCACGCCGTGGACGAGATAAAGCGCGTCGGCGAACGCGGCGACATGGCGCAGGTGCTCTTCCCGGCGGGTTCGCACGCCCCCTACGGGCAGAGGCGCTACCACCCCATCTACGCGGCGGCGGAAGAGCGCGGACTCCCTATCGGCATCCATTTCGGGGGTACGGGTGCCGGCAACGCGCCGCCGCCCACGGCTTCGGGCTGGCCCACCTATTACATCGAGTGGCACACGGCGATGAGCCAGGCCTTCATGACCCACGTCGTGAGCTTCATCTGCGAGGGCGTGTTCGAGTTTTTCCCGAAGCTCAAGATCGTGCTGATCGAGGGGGGCCTCTCCTGGATTCCGGGATTGTTGTGGCGGCTGGACAAGAACTACCGGGGCATGCGCGCCGAGGTGCCCTGGCTCAAGAAGCTGCCGAGCGAATACTTTTACGAGCACTTCCGGGTGACGAGCCAGCCCATCGAGGAGCCGAATAAAGACGAGCATCTCGTCCAGATATTCGAGATGGTCCACGCCGAAAAAATCCTGCTCTTCGCCACCGACTACCCCCACTGGGACTTCGACTCCCCCGTCCACGCCCTGCCGCGCCGGGTGGACGCAGACCTCCGCGCGCGCATCATGCGGGATAACGCGGTGGAGCTGTATGGGTTGGGGGGTTAGTAGATTTTGACGGGGGGTTATGCGTAGCGCATAATTCCCGGCGAATCGGGTAAAGAGGCTACCGATCTACGATACCCTTCGTTCGCCTTGGAGAAAGTGTGATGATCCGGCACGTCAACCTCAAGAATTTCAAGGCGTGGCGCGAGCTCGACATAGAGCTCGGCCCGAGGATCACCGGTCTGTTCGGAACCAACAGTTCGGGCAAGAGCAGCCTGATCCAGTTTCTCCTCATGCTGAAGGAGACGAAGAACAACCCGGACAGGAACATCGTTCTCGATTTCGGAAAATCCGGCGGGGTGATCAACCTGGGTGGTTTCGGCGACGTCATTCATCGAAACGACAAAAACCTGAAGCTGGAATGGGAGTTGTCCTGGGATGGGCTGGAAGAACCTTGGATCGCAACCGACCCACACACAGGTGAAGATGAGATCCGATTCAACTATAAAGAACTCGTCATACAAGCAGTGGTGGAAATGACGAATCCAGAGGAATCGAAGTCTCTGAAAACGCAGTCCATTCATTACGCCATAAAAGACACCGCGACCGGCGAGATGACGATTTTCGGTATCGAGCCAAACCCTGATCGGGATAACGGCTTTCAGTTTACAACGGGGCAAAAAAGCGAGTCGAGTTTTGATACCCAGCAACATACGGAAAATATTTTTTCAGGAGAATTCCCCGGTCCCATCAAAACCCATCTTTTTCCTTTCCAAGCCAGATCCCATTTGCCACTAAAAGATCAAAGAGACCCGCTGAGCGATCTGGAAGCCGATTACGAAAAACTGATGGACAGGATTTATTATCTTGGACCACTACGAGACTTCCCACACCGGCAATACAACTGGAGCGGAGGCAGCCCTTCAGACGTGGGGACACGAGGCGAATTGACGATCAACGCCATCCTAGCCTCTTCGGAGAGAGACAACGCTCTTCAACTGAAGGAAGAGAGCAGAAAACGCTCCTTTCAGGAAGTGGTCGCCATGCGGCTCAAGGAAATGGGCCTCATCCATTCCTTCTCGGTGGCCGAGGTCGCCAAGGGTTCCAACATCTATCAGGCCAAAGTATCGGTGGACAAGAAAAGTCCGAAAGTGCTCTTGACGGACGTGGGCTTCGGCGTATCCCAGGTTCTTCCCGTCATCGTCCTGCTGAACCATGTTCCGGAAGGCTCTACCGTCATCCTGGAACAACCGGAAATTCACTTACACCCCGAAGTGCAGAGCGGTTTGGCGGACGCCATCGTGGGGATCGCCGAAACGCGGGACTTGCAGGTGATCATCGAAAGCCACAGCGAACACCTATTGCGACGGCTCCAGAGAAGGGTGGCGGATGAAACGATTCAGGCGGACCTGGTGAAACTCTACTTCGTCTCGCAGGAAAGCGGCGAAGCACGCCTGGCGGACATCGGATTGAACGAATACGGAGAGATAGAGAACTGGCCCGAGCATTTCTTCGGCGATGAGATGGAGGAAATCGCAGAGACCAGAAAAGCCGCTATCGAACGCAAGATGAAAGTCGAGGAATGACGGACAGGATTGTCGTTGATACGAATGTCTTGATTGTGGCGAACGAAAGAGGCAATCCCCCGGCGGATCCCGAATGCGAACGCACGTGCATCAAAATGCTGGAGGGAGCGGCCAAAGGGAAACAGGTCGTCCTACTCGATGGATCCAATCGCATCATGGATGAATACAGAACTTCTCGTAGTTATAGCGGAGTGCCCGCTGGTAATGCGTTTTTTAAGTATCTGCATGACTATCAGCATTCCACCAAGAAAGTCATTCACATATCAATCCAAGAGACGCCGGACGAAGACGGAGGATTCGCCAATCTTCCCGCGAATACTTTCGACCGGGATGACCGAAAATTCCTGGCCGTCGCCGAGGCCGGAAACGGGCGAGTCGTGAACGCCACGGACTCGGACTGGTCGGAACACGCCGACTTCATCGACTGCCTCGGCGTACGCGTGATTGAACTGTGTCCGCAATGCCTGAAGCAAGCAGATAGTTAGTCAACAATCCCTACTTCCCTACTCAGCAACCACTCTCTCCGCCCGCGATTGACCACGCAATTCCCCGCATTTGCGCGTACCGCGCATCGGGTGGTTTTCGCTATCCTCCTGCGCCGAGGCTCGCCGCAGAGACCGGCTCGATAGTCCCGAACGATGGGCGCGCCGAGAGCCGTATGAGGAGGTTGGACGATGCTGCGAAGCGCTGATGATAGCCTGACGTCGAAGATTGATTTCCGGGCGAAGCACCGCCTCGAAACCCCTCATGAATTACCGAAAATTTCGATAAATATCGATAAATTCACGGGGTTTTTCAATAAATTTCCGAAAAGAAATATCTCGATAAACGATTCTAATACAAATGGTTATCATGCAGATATGAGCGCTGATCACTCAGATTCGGCAGTAAGAAAAGTTTTCCGGCGCCTGAGCATTTGCCCGCATTTGCGATGAATCGAGCGCGACTATGCGCGCCAGCAGCGCGGGTCGTGGGGCGCGGGAATCCTGCCGACGCTCTCAAGGTAGGCTTCAGCGATCTTGGGCCCCATGAAGACGAATTCCTGGCGGAAAATCTTTTGCAGCGCGGGCAGATCGTCCGGCAAAGAGGCGAGGTAGCGGTTGAACGAGCCGTGTTCTTTCTTGATGGCGAGGAACCTCCCCGCGTTCTCGATGGCCGCCTCGATCTTCTTGCGGTTGCGCACGACGCCCGGGTTCCCCATGATGCGCTCGATGTCCTTCCCGGTGAAACGGGCGACTTTCTCGGGTGCGAACCCCACGAATTCCTTTCGGAACGCCTCGCGCTTATGCAGTATCGTGCGCCAGGAGAGGCCCGCCTGAAAGATTTCGAGGGTGAGTTGCTCGAAGTGTTTCCGCGTCGTTCGGACGAGAAACCCCCATTCCTCGTCGTGGTATTTCTCCATCACCGGGTCGCCCTCGGCCCACGTGCACCTCGTGGGATTGGGGATGTCTTTTCGCGTTCGGGGGGTCATGCGTTCTCCAGGCGGGTCGTGAGGCTAGAGGGGCCATTCCTCCATCTTCCAGCTCATATCCCAGAAGAGGTATTCATACCGCGTGCCCATCAGGAAATGCGCGCGCATGCGCTCGCGCTCGGCGGGACCCGCCGTCGATGCGGCTTCATCGAACATTTCGCGCAGCCAGCGGGCCAATTGCGAAAACTCTTCAGACGCATAGGTCTCTATCCACTCGGCGTGGAGCGGCGCGTTTTCGGGAATGCCTCCGGCGGCGAGCAGTTCGCCGATGATGGCGTAATCCCACTGGCAGGGGAGCATGGCGGCGGCGACCTCCCCGAACGTGCCCGCATAGGCCGCTTCGAGCAGGAAATCGGTGTAGCCCTTACAAGTCGGAGCGGGCTTCGTCGCCTCGATCTCGTCCGCCGAGATGCCGAATTTCGCCGCGAATCCCCGGTGGAGTTCCATCTCGGTATTCAACGTGGCGTTCAAGAGGTCGGCGAAACGCCCCATCTCCGCCAGTTCGGGGGCCTTCACGACGGCCAGGGCGATGACGCGGCTGTATTCCTTCAGGAAAATGTAGTCCTGACACATGTAGAAGCGGAACTGCGCGAGCGGCAGGGTGCCGTCTCCAATGCCCCGGACGAAGGGGTGCGCGTGAATTGTTTCCCAAAGCGGCTCCGCCTCCTTGCGAAGCGCCTCGCTCATCTTCTGTTCGGTGTTCAACGTGGCCTCACAGGTTATCGAGAATTTTCTTGGAACGCCCCTTTTCCAGGGTTTCACCAAATGAATCGCCCAAGTCGACGCCCAACTGCTGGGCGCGCTTCTGGGCCCAGAGCCCGATGTTGCGATCGTCCTTGTAGAAGGAACTATCCTGCGGCTTCGAGGGGTCGAACGAATCGAGACGCTGGGCTTCCGTCTGATGCGAGGAGAAGCGCGACATGATTTTCCGGAGTCTCCTGTGTCCGCAGGAGCGGCAGGTGAGTTTTCTCCTGTCCGCCGGCTTCATCACCAGATGGCCGGAGACGAAGCCACACTCCCTGCACTCGTATTCATAGATCGGCATCGGGTGAATCCCTCTTTTCCATCTCCGCGCCCAGTGACGCCATGCGCTCGCAAAAATCAGGGAATGTTACCGCCATCGCCTCCGCCGTGTCGACCGATACGCCCTCGGGCGCTGCGAGCCCGGCGACGGCGGCGGACATGACGATGCGGTGGTCGCCGAACCCATGGACCGCCCCGCCCTTGAGGCCGCCGCCCTGGATGATAATGCCGTCCGCCAGTTCTCTCGCTTGGCCGCCCAGCGATTCGATGACTTCGCGCATGGCGGAGATCCTGTCCGTCTCCTTGATGCGGGCCTGGGGCGTGTTGACGAGCCTGGTCTCTCCCTCCCCGACCGCGCCGAGCACGGCCATGACGGGCAGCAGGTCGGGCGTGGCGTTCAGGTCGAATTCCCCGCCGCGCAGCGCTTTCCCGCGGATTCGAATGCTGGCTTCTGATACGAGAACATCCGCCCCCATGCCTTTCACGAAGCGGAGAATCTCCTTGTCGCCCTGCGAGTCATCGAGGTCCAGTCCTTCGAGCGTCACGTCACCGCCCGGCAAAGCGCCTGCGGCCACCAAAAAGGCGGCGGAACTCCAGTCGGCAGGCACGGTGACCTCGAACCCCGAGAGCGTCTGCCCGCCCGGGACGGTGAAACTGCGGTATTCATCGCGTTCGTATTCCAGACCCAGGCGATCGAGCCACCAAAGCGTCATCTCGACGTAGGGACGCTCGTTCAGGTCTATCGGCTCGATGGTGGTCGTCTCCTCGCCGAAGGGCGCGTTCAGGAGCAAAGAAGACGTGAACTGGCTGGTCGTGCCGTCGACTTTCGTCCGCCCGCCGCGCCAAGGCCCGCCCACTGCGACGGGGAGATATCCGTCCTTGCTCGATTGCGCCCTTGCGCCCAGATTGGAGAGCGCGTCCAGCAGCGGCCCCATCGGGCGTTTCCTGGTCTGGGCGTCGCCGTCGAATCGCGCTTCGCCCTCCCTGATGAGGGCGGCGGTGCCGAGCGCCATCCGGCAGGTGGTTCCCGAATTGCCTACGTCCAGAATCCCTTGCGGGGCTTCGGGCCGGGCGCCGAAGCCCGCCACCGACCAGACGTCTTCTTCCTTGTTTATCCCGGCGCCGAAACTCCCGTAGACGCGGGCCGCCGAGAGGCCATCTGCAGAGTCAAGAGGATTCGATATCTCGCTTTTTCCCGACGCGAGGGATGCGAACGCGACGGCGCGAATGGAGTGGGATTTCGATCCGGGAACGCCGGTGATTCCCCTGGCAGCGGATGGTTTGACCGAGAGTATCATGACGATGGACGTGTCTGGCGGCGGTTGTTAACGGTCATCGCTCAGGTAGCGGCCCAGCATGTCGCGGGAGTGTTCATCCTCGTGGCAGTCCACGCATAGATTCTCCCAGTTGCTCCCGTCGGGAGGGTTGTTCCTGTGGTCGCCGTCGCGGTGGTGGACCGTCAGGATGTGGAGGTTGTTCTCATCGAAATCGCGGCCGCATTTCGCGCAGAACCAGCCGTGAATTTCGAGCGACTTGCGCCTGTAATCCTGCGCACTCTTCCCTACGCTCGCCGAGGACTTGAGGCGCGCGGCGATTTGTTTCGCGCTTTCTCCGGTAGGAGCGGCCGGTTTGGGAGCGCTTCTTCTCCCCGGGCGGCGTCTGTTTGCGCTGAATCTCGTTCTGGCCATCGAATCAACCTCCCGTGCTCAGGAGCCATCCTAGCAAATCGCGCTATAATGAGGAAGAGATGGATTTGATGACGACTTTCATCCTGGCGGATCAAAGAGTGGGAAATGACATGCTTGCGCCGAGGAGAACCTGAATGCGAAGCTCCCGGAGACGCTGGTGGCGATGGCTGATTCTGCTCGTCTTACTGTCCCCCCTGCTCGGAGTCGGCAGTCTGTACGGGATTCGCGCCGTGGAGTCCTACGACCCGTTCTGTACGGTCTGCCACTTACAGGATCACCAGGATTATCTCGACGACGGCGCGCGCGCGGAGAACATGGTCAAGACGCTGGGCGGGTGGCACAAGAGTGCGGGCGGCGTGAAGTGCATATCATGCCACGGGGAAGAGGGCATCACGGGGATGATCCGCACGACGATTCTGGCGAACAAGGACCTGTATAAGTTCATTATCGGTGATTATGAGCAGCCCTCGCGCGTTTTCCATCCCATTCTGGATAAGGACTGTGTGAAGTGTCACGACGAGGAGCGCCTCCTGGAGTTGGCCGACGACGCGTTTCACGCCATCAGCGACCACGCGGAACTCAAGGCGGACTGCGTTCAGTGCCATAACGGCCATCGCCTCGGCGGCGACCGGGAAAAAGGGTTCATGGTGGCGGCCACGGCGCAACCGCGTTGTGACGCCTGCCACGACGAACTGGAGCAGAAAGTGGATTTGAAGGATCTTGAGCCGTTTCCCAAGAAAAGAGAATCTGACAGCTAAAGGCGTGCTTCCCTCGGATTTCACCCGCCGCCTGATTCCCGGTACAGATCGGATTCGCTGAAAGGACAGGCAGGAATTGCGATTTTTCGTTTTGATCTTCACCGTCACCTTTCTGTGGGGTCTGAGTTTTCCGGCGGCCAAGATAGGTCTGCGCGGCGTGGAGCCTTTCACGTTCCTCTGGCTGCGGGGCATCATCTCCTCGGCGAGCGTTTTCCTGATCATGTTCGCCCGAAAGATGCCGGTCCTGCCGCCGCGACCGTCCTGGAGGGGGGAGAGCCGCGATTTCTGGCTCAACGCCTGCCTGCACAACTTGATGTTCATCACCTATTACCACGGCGTGGACCACACCACCGCCGGGCGCGCCTCGTTGTTCCTCTACTCCCAGCCCCTGCTCCTGACGGCGCTCGCGGCGTGGATTCTGCCCCAGGAGAGGGTGGGCGTCCGCGCGGTTTCGGGCTTCATGGCGGCGAGCTTCGGCATGGTGTTCCTCTTCGGCGACAAGCTCTCCTCGGCGGGCGGCTCCACCTGGTACGGGGATTCGATCGTCGTCCTGGCGGCTGTGATATGGGCGGTACAGTCGATCTTTTTGAAGATGAAGCTTAGAAGCTTCGACGCCTTCAGGATCACGGCCTGGACGCAGCTTCTGGCCGTGCTCCCGTTCTTCATCGTCGCCTCGTTCCTGGGCGAGCCCTGGCCCGACTTGACGGACGCGAACGTGCTCACCGGCGTGGGCTACAGCGGCCTGATCGGCACGGGCCTGGCCATGATCCCCTGGCTGTGGCTGCTGACGGACTACCCGGCGAGCCGCGTGGGCGTGTTCATGTTCCTGACCCCCGTGTTCGGGGTACTGACGGGCGCCCTGCTGCTGGCGGAGCCGCTCACATCCCTCATGCTCGGAGGTGCCGTTTTGATCTCGACGGGGATATATCTGGTGAATTCCGAGTCGAGATAAAAACTTATAATTCATTACATTCCATATGGTTATGGCTCACAATTAAAGTTTTATCTCGCTTGGGTTGCTCTGCGTCGACCCATCGAAATCTCCCGTGTGATCATCGCCGGTTCCGCCGGTTCCGAATCCCTGCGGCCCGCAGGATTCGCGAATCCGGGGGAATTCCGCCCCCGCAACTCCCCGCATTTGCCGTCATGGCGGGGCCGGCCGAACGTGGCAGAATTCCCCTGCGCCCGGATTCCGCGGCGTCAAAACCTAAGAATTTAATTTTTAGAAATTTATCGAAAAACCCCGTTAATTTATCGGTATTTATCGAATTTTTCGGAAATTCCTTATCCGCGGACAAAGCGACCGGCTCCGCCTTGATACCCGCGTTCTCCTCTTCTCCCGTCACCGCAAATGCGGGGAAATGCGGCGGCCGGCCAGGTCGATTCCGATTGATGGAGAAGGGGCCGGGCCTCCCCGTGACGGGGAAATCCGGCCGCACGCCAACCCTTCAGTATACTCACGCGCCCTTCGTCTCCCGGCGCCGCAATTGCAGGCAAATGCGTGCGACGGCGTCGACCGGGGAGGGAATGCGGTTTTCATCGTCATTCCGGCATCGAGTCAGAATGAGGAGCGAATGAACGCCGGGATCCGGGACGGATGAATTCATCGAACCGGGCGGTCACGCCGATCCACCCCTGCGAATCACTTGTCGAGACGACCGTAAGAGACGGTTTGCGGGGTGCGGCCGCGCCATGGACAGGAACTCTACGTGGCACGGTCCGGAAACGTCGGAGGTTCGAAGCGCGTGACGCTGCCCCGGCGCGGCGAGTTCTCCGCCGATGAGGCGGGGAAGCGGGCGGGCGGCGTCATCGACCGCATCAGGCAGGGTTCAGGGACCGAACACCCGGATGGCGGAGGGCTGCGCCGGGCAGAAATACTCGCATACGCCGCACCCGATACACCCGTCTTCGACCACGGGGCCGCGGACGCCTCCCGCGCGCTCGAGGCGGATGGCTCCTGACCCGAGCGGACAGCGGTCCACGCAGTAATCACACCCCGGGTCCGTCCCGCTCCACGCGAGGCAGCGGTCGGGGCTCACCTGCGCGAGACCGATGCGTATCTCCTCGCGGGATACCAAAGAGAGCGCGCCGCTCGGGCAGGCCTTCATGCAGGCCAGGTCCTCACAGACGATGCAGGCGGCCTCCTGGGGGACGATGACCGGATGGAGGGTTTCCGAATCGTCCGCTCCGGAGACCAGCCGGATGGCTTCGGCCGGGCAGACCTCCGCGCACGCGCCGACGCCGCAGCAGAGCTCCAGGAATTCCTCCTCGGGCGCCGCGCCCGGCGGACGGAGCGGCGGCCGGGGCGCGTCGGCGCTATCGTCCGAAGACGCGGAGAAGACCGCCTGGATAAAGGCGAAGGGTCCCTTCTGGAGGAAGGCGCGCCGGTCGAATTCAATCGGCTTCATCGTCATCCTCAGAGGAGCCGCCGTGCCGGGATTGTCTTACGCGCCAGATGCCACATGGGTCTTCTTCCGGCGGGCCGCGCGGGATCGCCTCCGGTGGAGAAACAGGAGCAGGATGAAGAGCGCGACGCCGCCCGATGCGGCGTACGGCATCCAGGAGACGCCCTCGCCCTGGACGTCGACCGCGACGGACCCCTGAAACCCTTCGGTGATGAGCCTCAAGTCGTAAAGCCCCGTTCCTGGCACCGACTGGCGGACCCGGTACACGGCTTCTTCGAAAGGCCGGTCGTGCCGGAAGACCGCAAGCCGGGTCTTGCCCCGGCGCACCTCGATGGTCAGGGGGCCAGTGTAGCTTTGGCCGGTCTTGGAGTCCGTGAGGCTGACGTAGAACTGCACGTCGTCTGGCGTGTCTGAAGTCTGTCGGCGCAGCCCCTCGAAAAAATAGCTCACCACGGTGATGTCGTAGCGACCGACCCGCACGCGCGTTTCGCGCGTGGGGATCTGCGGATAATTCTCGGCATAGCCGTAATGGGGCTTTCCCCGCATGTGGTGGCCGGAGGCGGTGAGCGGTATCAGGAACAGGGCCAGCCCCAACCCCAGGGAGACGCCCTTTTTCAGCCGCGAGAGAAACCGGGCCGGAAAGCGTCCGGGTGCGGGAGCGATTCCCAGGGTCAGGAGGTCGTCGGGGCACGCGGTCGTGCAGACCCCGCAGTTGTAGCATTCGACCAGGGAGAACGTCTTCGCCGGGTTGACCCCCATCGGGCAGGCTCTCGCGCAGGCCGTGCAGCCCTCGATGCAGGGACTCTCGGCCTTGCGCACCCGGAAGGGGGCCAGCGAGCCGAAGAAGCCCAGCAGCGCGCCGGTCGGGCAGAGGGAGCGGCACCACGCCCGGCGGGAGAGGAGCAACTCGGCCAGGATGACGCCCGAGAAAATCAGGACGCCGCCGTTGGTGACGCCGAACACCATCAGGGAGAACACGTCCCGCCCGATCTGAACGTGGGGAAGGAGGTTCGCCCACAGGGCGATGTTGAATACGACCGCCGCGGCCAGACCGGCGAAGAGCAAAATCCACTTGGCCCACCGGGGAACTTGGAGGTCCGGCGGACGGACCCCGATCTTCGGCAGCGCGCGCTGGCGCAGGAGGTCGAATCCCTCCAGGAGGGTGTTCACCGGGCAGACCCACCCGCAGAAGACCCGCCCGAGGGCGACGGCCAGGAGCACCGGGAGCGCGGCCCCCGCCAGGAGAGCCGGCCAGGCAGCCGGCGTGCGGAAGGCGGTCTCGGCCGCGACCACCGGATCGAGAATGGGGAACCCGAACACGGAGAACGACCCGAAATTGCCCACCCAGTCCATCGACCGGACGGCGGGGTCCGGCAGGCGGCCCACCGTGATCGAAAACAGGTGGTAGAGCCATTGCTCGAAGACGGTCCCTGTGAGGGATATCTTGTGGTAGCCGTTCTTGCCGTACTGCTGGTAGAGGATCCCCCCGTAATTGAGGGCGGGCACGGCCAGGAGGAGGCCGAGCGCCCCCAGCTGAATCACTCTTCTCAGCCGGCGAGCCACGGTATCAGGACTCCAACGGGACGATGCGGATCGCCTGGGGGACGTGGATGCAGGCGCGCTCGCAGAGCCCGCAGCCCACGCAGGCGTCCGTCACGATGGGCTGTTCGTACATCCCGGTCTTCATGGCCACCCCGGGGAAAGGACAGGCGCGGATGCACACCCCGCAGGTGCGCCCCTGGTAGGAGAAGCACATGGATCGATCCACCACCGCGCGCCCCATCTTGACCTGCGTGAGGACGGCTTCGTCGTCTGCGGCGATTCGGGTCAGCGCCCCCGTCGGACAGACTTCGGTGCACTTCATGCAGAGCATGCAGGCCTGTTCGCGGGGAACGATGTAGGGCGTGTTGAGGTTTCTCAGGCCCTGCCCGAACCCGGTCATCTGGATGGCGGTGTTCGGACAGACGGCGGCGCACCTCGCGCAGCGGATGCACCGTTCGAGGAAGTCCTGTTCGCTCAGCGCGCCGGGCGGGCGGAGGAATCGGCGAAAGCGCGTAGCGGCCCTCGCGAAACTCCTCCGTCCGGTCGCGAGCAGGGATGCGACGCCTGTGAGCGCCGCCGCCCCCGCGAGGAGGAACATCCGTCTGTTCAGGCCCATTATCTCAACTCCCCAAAGCCCCCATGCCCGGCGGGACGGGGAAGACGAACGTCGCCTCCCCTTCCCGCCCGCTGCATCAAGTATTCAAATCTTCTCGATCCTCGCCTTTACGTGCTTGAAGTCCGCCTGGCCCGATACCGGATCGAACGCCCGGTGCGTGACCGCGTTGACGAGCCAGCGGTTCTTCTTCGGGTCGGCGCTGTCCGCGACGGAAAGGTTCCACGGGGAGAACACCTGCCCCGGCATGACCTTGTTGCGCGCGGGCTTGACCTTGCTCTTCGTGCCGATGCTGGCCCGCGCCTCGTAGCTGCCCCGGGGCGTCACGACCCGGACCCATTCCCCGTCCTCGATTCCGAGCTTCCGGGCGTCGCGGGGATTCATTTCGAGATACTGCTCCGGCACCAGACGGCGGGTGGTGGCCGCCCGGATCGTCTTGGTGGTGTGGAAGTGCTCGAAGACGACCCCCAGGTTCAGCCAGAACGGGTACTTGTCGGCTTTCTTGATCTCCGTCATGGTCTTTCCGTAGTAGTCGAAATCGGGCAGTTCCGGCGTCAACCCGTCGTCGCGCATCTGGATAAGCACGTCGTAATGGTCCATGGCGTAGAAATCCGGGTCCTTGCCCGCTTTCGCGAAGATGTCCGTCAACTCCTTGGCGCGCGAATAGTCCTGCTCGGTGAGCTTGAACTTCGCCCTGCCGTCCTTGCGGCGGAAGGCGCTGTAGGGCTTGTCCTTCCAGCCCTTCTCCTGCGCCATGTACTTGCGCGCGATTCCTCCCCCTTTGGCGATCTCATACGTCGGGGCGGGATAAAAGATTCCCTTGCGCTTCCGAAGCTGCTCGTAGGGAGAGAGCTTGTCCCGCTTTTCCACCTCCAGCATTCCCGTCAAATCCGCATCCGAGCCCTTGCTGGCCCGTATGATGTCCCGGTAGACCTCCTCGGGGTCATAGTAGCCGTCCGCCTTTCTCTGGTAGGGGAATATCTTCTCCGCGTCCAGGCCGAGCTTTCTGGCGATGGACTTGCCCTCGTCGATGATGACGTCCAGATCGGGCCTGCAGTTTTTGGGCGGCTCCATGGCCTTGTCCGTGACGTACATCTTCCGTTCGCTGTTCTGGTACACCCCCCATTTCTCCCCGTGGGTGGCGGCGGGGAAGATGACGTCGCCGTAGAGCAGGTTCGGGGCGTGCCGGTAGGCCTCCACCATGTAGGTGAACGTCTTGGTGATGGCGGGGCGGATGAGGGTTTCCACCTCCGGCAGGTCCACGTGGGTGGCGTAGGCGAACTGCATTATCTTGATGTCGCCCTTCATGGCGCGCTCGAACATGCCGATGGTCATGCCCTTGTTCGGGGCGTCGGCGGTGACGTCGAGCCGTCCGGGAGGCAGGCCCCAGGCTTCGTTGATCTTCTTGCGGTGCGCGGCGTTCTTGATGCCCTCGTTGAACGGGAGCCGTCCGGTCAGGCCGCCCATGAGGCGTTCGCTCATGGCGTTGGGCTGGCCCGTCATGGAGAAGGGCCCCGCGCCCGGCCGGCCGATGTTCCCGGTCAGCAGATGGAGGTTGATGATGTTGATGGTCCGGTGCTGTCCGTGGAGCGACTGGTTGTAGCCGATCCCCCAGAAAGAGAGGACGCCGCCTTTCTTGCGCCGCCGACCCTTGATGGTGGCGTCCGCCCAGATCGAGGCTATCCGCCGGACCACCGAGGGGGCGATCCCCGTCCGGTCGATGACCTGCTCCGGGCTGTACCGGGCCATGATGCCCGCGCGGTAATCGTCGAAACCGTCCGTGTGCTGCCGGATGAAGGCCTCGTCCACGGCCTGGGGGAACTCCTTCATCAGGACGTGGGCGATGGCGTTCTGAAGAGAGAGATCGCCGTTGGGGCGGATGGTGATCGAGAGGCTGTTGTTGGGGTTGATCTGGGCGTAGCCGTCCATGGTCCCGGTATAGCGCGGGTCGACCACCATGGTCGGGATGTTCCGCTTTTCCTTGGTGGCCGCCACGCGCCAGAACAGGACGGGGTGCGACCCGCGCGCGTTGTGGCCCCAGTGGTTGATGAAGTCGGCGTCTTCGATATCGGAATAGTTTCCGGGCGGGTGGTCGCTCCCGAGGCTGTGGATGTAGCCCGTCACGGCCGAGGTCATGCACATCCGAGCGTTGGCCTCGATGCTGTTCGACTGGAGGACGCCCTTGTAGAAGATGTTGTCCAGCCATTGCTCCTCCATGGTCAACTGGCCGGACTGGTAGATCCCCACCGAGTTCCCTCCGTGCTTCTTCACGACGCCGACGACCATGTTGGAGACGATGTCCATGCCTTCTTCCCACGTGCCGACGCGGAAGACGTCTTTATCGAAGCGTCCTTTCGTCTTCGAGACGTGGCCGGTCAGCGGGTTGGACATGTCCTTGCGGATCAGCACCTCCTCCAGCCGGTCGACGTAGAGGGACTCCGCGGCCGTGAGGCCCTTGATGCACTGCAGACCCAGGTTGACGGGGGAATCCTTGTCCGGGATGCACGCCACGATCTTCTCGTTCTCGACGACGTAGTAGGTGTGGCATCCCACGCCGCAGTAGGGGCATTGCGTGGGGACGAGCTTCCGCGTGTCCTGGGCGCCTTCCGCCTCTCCGACGAGCTGGAACAGCTCCTTGTCGCGGGTCAGGGCCCCGCCCATGGCGAGCCCTGTGGCGAGCGCGGTGGACGACTGCAGAAACGCACGGCGATTGAACTTCGGCATCACTTGTCCCTCCATGGGTCTACGGGTCCCGAATCGCGTTTTTCCCAGGTGCGGATGTAGGCGACGATGTCGTTAATCTCTTCCTCGGTCAGTTCCACCATGCCCTGCTTGCCCTTGAGGTAGGCGCCCATCGGCGTACCGACGCGCCCTTGCATCATCGTCGCCTTGATGTAGCCGTCGGTGGCGGATTTGAGAAAACCCTGGTTGTTCAGGGCGGGTCCGGCGTAGCCCGCCATGGCGTTGGTGACGTGGCCTCCGCCCACCTGGGGGCCGCCGAGGCCGTCGCGCCCATGGCAGCCGGAGCACATCCCGTCGAAAAATTCCTTTCCGCGGGATACGGAGCCCGCCACCCGTTTTTGATCGATCCCGACGTAGTCGCGAAGCTGCCAGCTCCGCACGTATGTGGCGATGGCTTCGATGTCTTCTTTTTTCAGGAAAGTCCCGTACGGGATCATCTGGCGCGGCAACCGCCCGTAGAAGATGGAGCGGCGGATGTACCCCTCGGGGGCGACGGACAGGAAGCTCTGCAGGTTCAGGGGGAGGCCCACGCCTCCTTGGCCGTTCTTACCGTGGCAGGCCGCGCAGTGAATCAGGTAGAGCCGGCTGCCCTTCGAATAGACGGAATCCCACTTGGAGTCGCGATCGAAGGCGGCCGTTCCGGTGGGAAAAAGAAACGTGGCGATCAGCAAGAAAGAGAAGAGAAAACCGACGAGAACCGGGAATGGGCGCCACTTCTTCATGAGTGTTCTCCTCTCGAACAGTTTCTGTCCTATGTTGGCGGGACGAACCTTGCTTGAACTCCTTTCTCTTATCCCCCGAACGGGGGTCCAATCTCGTGGTCCTATGATGCGTTTAACTCACGCCTATATAATTAAAAATAGGTTCGAAGGGTCGATATGTCAATAATTCCTGACGGCCCGCGATGATGCGGCAAAAGGGCGAGTTTCGCCGCCGCGTAAGGCGGCATGGAGGCGGCGGAGACAGGCGGGGTCGTCCACCATTTCGCCAGGCTCGAAGCGAAGTCGCTTTCGCTCGCGACGGCGTCCGAGTGCGGCCCCTCGCCCGGCTGTTCGGCGCGCTTAAGGGCGCGGTGACGAGCCGAAGGACACGGACTTGACTTCACCCGCCGAAGCGGATTGGGGTGCCAAGCGATAGTGCGCGCCGCCCTCAAACGTCCCCAAGTCCCGTCTCGTAAAAGAGGCCGTCATAAAGAAAAGCGCTGCGGATCGCCTCGCAGTCGCGTTCGCTCACGCCGGCACGGCGCATCGTCGCGCGCCATGAGGCGCGCACCGTTTCGACCATGCGCGTGAATATGGCCTCGGCCTCATCCGCGCCGAGGAGAAAACGGCCCGCCGTCACGAACTCGCACTCTCCGGGGAGGACGATATAGACGAAGCACTCGCCCTCAGAAGTCATTGTCGAGCCTCCTGCGGCGCGGCGCGGACTTCGGGCTTCTGGCGCTTTCGAGCGTCTTGCCCTCCTCGTCGCGGTCGGGGTCGGCCACCTCGCTCATGCCCTCCAGCAGGCCGAGCGCCCACAGCGCGCCCGCATAGGCGGCCATGGACGCGCCCGGCTTGCCCTTCTCGACGTCCGCGACCGTGAAACGCGAAGCGCCGATGCGGTTCGCCACGTCCTCGATGCGCAGCCTCCGGCGCAGGCGCGCCGTTCGGATGTTCCGCCCCATACACCGGATGGCCTCCTCGACGGCTGCCGGCGGTGTCCGTGTAACCCTGCTTTTATTCATCATGTTGAAAATATCCATCATATAAGAGTTATATGTTGGTTAAAGTCATCATATAAAATACGGAATTACTGCTCTCCCCGTCAAGCGAAAAGGGATTATGCGTTTCTTAGGAAAATTATATGGAACCTATAAACCGACTAAATTCCGTATAAACGCGCCAACTATTCCCTTGCTTAACCTATAAAAGTAAGGCATTATCATATTAAGTAAGGAATAGGAGGGTTCCGCATGGTCGAATCCACGATTACCTCGAAGGGCCAGACGACGCTGCCAAAGCCGGTACGCGATGCCCTCGGCGTAGGGCCGGGCGACCGCGTGCGCTATATCATCATTGACGATGAGGTGCGCATCATCCCGATGCGGCCCATCGCCCGGCTGTTCGGCATGCTCAAATACGAAGGCCCCCCAAAAACGCTCGAAGATATGGAGCGCGCTATCGCCGAGGGGGCGAGTGAGGAGTGATCGCGCTCGACACGAACATCCTCGTCCGATATCTGGTCAAGGATGATGCGGCCCAGACCGAAGCGGCCCGAGGTCTGATGGCGGGGCTGACTGCCGAGAGGCCCGGCTTTATTTGCCGCGAGGTGACTGTCGAACTCGTCTGGGTGCTCGAGCGAACCTATCGGTTATCCCGAGAACGAATCGCAGAAGTGTTGGAAGAACTCATCGCCAGCGTGGAACTCGAAATCGAGGCGGCGGACGACGTGGCCCGCGCCGCTTTCCGCTACCGAAGCGGCGGTGCCGGTTTTTCCGACCTCATGATCGCAGCCGCCGCGAGCCGAAGCGGCGCACACCCACTTTATACCTTCGACAGACGAGCGGCGCAGTTGGAGGGGGTGGAGTTGGTGGGATGAATCCTGGTTGAGGGAGGGTGGGGTTGCGCTTCTTGAATAACACCTGCTCGCTGAAACCTCTAATAGACGTTATTCCTAAAGATTATCTTTACGTTTACTTTGTGCAATGACCTAAAATGCAATATTATTATGTTGTAACTGGCAGCCCATCATTCAATAGACACTTTACATTCAAGACAGATTTACTTCCTTTCACTCCATACATTGCACGACGTCCCAGAAGCGAGATTAAACAAATGGATCAAGCAACGAAACCGTATGAAGAATTGTTGAATATTGCTGAAAGTTTGGATCAATTAGCGGAGCGCGGCCACGAGACGAATATAACGGAACCCCTTGGGCGGCTAGAAGAAGCAGCTACTAAAATTGGGGAAGCCTGGAGTGGTTCATGGCTAGGCTACCACGCCAATGTATACTACAAAGGTTTGAAACCTCCACCACCGGGCGAGCATTTCAGCCAAGAATGGGGTCTTTTGGACACATATTTTGATGGTAGTTCTGACAACTGGATTGAATTCGAAGCGAAAGACATAAAATCCGCAATTTACGAACGCGCAAAACACCCTGATCTGAAGCCTGCTGATAAGTTGAAGGAAGAAGCAACTCAACAATTCGAAACCGAACAATCTAATGTAATTTCCATACTAGAAATAGAAATTAACAAATCAAGTGATCCTTTTCTGGTGCAACAAAAAGAAAAAATAGAAAATATGTCAATTTTGACAGAAGGAGAGGTAATCAAACGCTTGAGACCAAAAACGCCACAGATAATGACTAGAGACACCATTGTAATTGGTCAAGGTTATTGGACACCACCGCATCATTCCGTTCTCTCTAAAGTCCTCTCATTCCAACGCACGATCAATGCAGTCGCAATGCTGTCAAAGAGAACGACACAGGTCAGATCACATCTCCTACGCCAGAAGCATCAACGTCGACGAACTGAACTTGAAGGCACGAACGTGTTTATCGGACACGGTCGTTCACCGATTTGGCGTGAACTAAAGGACTTCATAGAAGACCGTTTGGGCTTGCCCGTAGACGAATTCAACCGGGTTCCTGTTGCTGGCGTAACCAACACAGCCCGCCTGTCGGAAATGATGGATGCCGCAGCTATCGCTTTTCTTGTGATGACTGGAGAGGATGAGCAGCCCGATGGAAACGTGCGGGCTCGTATGAACGTGATCCACGAAGCTGGACTTTTTCAAGGACGGCTGGGATTTACGCGTGCAATTATTTTGCTGGAAGAAGGCTGCGAAAAATTCAGCAATATTGAAGGTCTTGGACAAATACGATTTTCAAAAGGCAGCATCAAAGCCGCATTCGAGGAGATAAGAGAAGTTCTTGAGCGCGAGGGGATTCTCACGCCACACCAACAAGCAAAGTGAAACTAATCCCCCCCTACCTCCTCATCTCCCGCGTTTCGATCTCCCCGCCCTCTTCCTTCTCACCACCCGTTATGCCTTCGAGCTTTTTCTTCACCGCGCCGACGCCCTCCTTGGCCGAGTCGAGCTTGTCGCCGAGTTTCTCCTTGGCGGCGTTCAGGCCTTCCTCGATATCCGCCTTGTCGAACGCCTGGATGTAGGCGCTCACTTGCCGCACATACGGGAGGAGCCTGTCCCCGCCGCCCGCAGGAAAAAAGCCGGACACATGGGCACCGAAGACCGCCAGCCCCAGGGCGAAGAAGAACACGCCCTTGGCGCACCCGATGAGGCCGCCGCCGAGCCTTGAGAACAGCCCGGGCGTGGCGATCGACAAGACGCCGAACATCATGCGGAAGAACCAGGCGGCGAGCACCCATACGCCCAGGAATAGAAGCGGCTTGACGAACGAATCGAGCCGGCCCGTCTCGCCCAGGAAATACGAGAGGTAGGAGCGCGTGAGGTCGGTGAACTGCATGGTGACGAGAACCGCGATTCCGAGCGCGACCACGGAAAAAGTCTCGCGGAAAAAACCGCGCACGCAGCCGCGGATGAGGAACGCGCCGACGAATACGGCAATCACGACATCGGGAAACGTGAAGGAAATCATATATATATGGCGTCTCTACGGACGGTTTTAGGCCGCAACGGGCATAATCTAGCAAATAACAATGCGTTTGTCACTAGATATTTAAGCTTCGGTTCAGATTTTTTCTTTCCACATCACCAGGGCGTCTTCGCTGTTGTCGGGATAATAGCGCCGACGCATGGCCGCCGCCGTGAACCCCCACTTCTCATACAAGGCGATGGCGGCGGCGTTGCCGAGGCGCACCTCCAGGGTGGCGCGGAGGAGTCCCCTGCCCTTCGCATCTTCGAGAATCCTCCCCAGCAGAACATCAGCCACCCCCTTGCGCCTGTGGGCGGGCGCGACGGCGAAATTCGTGATGTGGCACTCATCCACCACCTCCCACCAGCAGGCGTAGCCCATGAGGTCGGCCCCGGCCTCCTCATCCTCCGTCACGACCAGGAGGCGGGAATTGTCGATCTCGCGAATCTCGCGGATAAAACTCTCCCTGGACCACGGCAGCGGGAAGGAGAGGCGTTCGATGACGAGCACCGCATCCACGTCCTCGACTCTCATGGGCCTCGTATTCACGGCTTTTCATCCTCTCACGCAGCCGGAAACGGCGAATGAAGCGAAATCCCCTGAAACTCTTTCGCCCCGGAGTTTTCGGGACTATAATGCGCCGACCGAACTTCAGAACATTTGAACACAAACCGATGCCGCAAACGTAGCGCGTTTGCGGTCGAGCGAAAACCCAAGAAACCGATACGGAGGATCATCATGGGCGCAACTCTTACTTATCTGGGACATTCCACTTTCGTAGGGCAGTCAGGCGGGGGCAAGACCTTCTACATCGACCCCTGGCTCGAGGGGAACCCGCGCTGCCCCGAAGACCACACCAGCCCGCAGAAAGCCGACCTGATCGCCTTGACCCACGGCCATTTCGACCACATCGCCGCCGTCATGGACGTCTACGGCCAGGGCGGATGCCCGGTGGCGGGGCCCTATGAACTGGTGAACCTCATCGCCCAGAACGAGGGCTTCGCGGAAGAGCACGCGGGCGCGATGGGCAAGGGCGGCACGGTGGATTTCGGCGGCATCGGCGTCACCTTAACCCACGCCATGCACAGCTCCAGCTACAACGATCCGGGCGTCTACGCCGGCGAACCCGCCGGCCTCGTCATGACCTTCGAGGACGGAAAGCGCGTCTACCACGCGGGGGATACCGCCGTGTTCGGCGACATGAAGATCATCGGCGAGTTGTACCAGCCGGACCTCTGCCTCCTGCCCATCGGCAGCCGGTTCACGATGGACCCGCGCGAGGCGGCCCTGGCCGTCGAGCTTCTGGGCGCGAGCCGTGTCGTGCCCATCCACCACTCGACCTTTCCGCCGCTCACGGGCACGCCCGAGCAGTTCGCGGAAGAGGTCGCGGCGCGGGGTCTCTCGCCCGAAATCACCGTGATGGAGCCGGGCGAGTCCATCAGCGTGTAGGCGTGGGGGAATGCTCGACCCTTGAGGGGGCTGTTAAAAAAGCCTTTGTCATAGGAGCAACCCCCCCTACCCCCCCTTGTCAGGGGGGTAAAAAAAGGCGACGCCAGCCGCAGGTTGAGGGGCTTTTGTTTTTTCTTGCCCCCCTGTTAAGGGGGGGTAGGGGGGGTTGCTTTTATCCCCTGACAGGAGGACTTTTTCATTGACCCTCAAAGAGGAATGAGAAAAACCAGACAGAAAAAAGTAGTCTCCAACTGAAATATACAATTCTCAAACGCAGGCGCCGAAGAAACGGAAAAACAGGAATTCGCTATCAACGCCAAAAGAAAGGAACCACGCATGAGTGAGGCCCCCCAAGTCAACACGAGAACAGAAGACCGCGACGGAATGCGGATCACCTGGCACCAGCCCATCGAGATGGACGACGGACTCGTGCTCCGCGCCGACGTGTTCCGGCCCATCGAGGAAGGGAAATACCCCGTCATCCTGACCTACGGCATCTACGCCAAGGGGGTGGCCTACCAGGAGGGCTATCACCACCAGTGGAACAAGATGGTGGCGGACTATCCCGAAATTCTCGAAATGTCCACCAACAAGTACCAGAACTGGGAGGTCACGGACCCCGAGTGCTGGATCCCGCACGGCTACGTCTGCATCCGCGTGGATTCGCGCGGGGCCGGCTGGTCCCCCGGCTTCATGGCGCCCAACTCCCCTCGGGAGATCGACGATCTTTATGAGTGCATCGAGTGGGCGGGCGTGCAGGAGTGGAGCAACGGGAAGGTGGGGATGCTGGGCATCTCCTACTACGCGCGCAACCAGTGGCGCATCGCGGGCCGAAAGCCCCCGCACCTGACGGCCATCATCCCCTGGGAGGGCGGGAACGACACCTACCGCGATTCGGGCTATCACGGGGGAATTTTAAGCCAGTTCCAGGAGCAGTGGTCGAAAGTCCAGGTGATGAACGTCCAGTACGGACGCGGCGAGAACGCGCGAAAACACCCCGTTACGGGAGAATCCGTCGCGGGCCCCATCACGCTCACGGAAGATGAGCTGGCGGCGAACCGCGTGAACGCCTTCGAGGAACTCAAGAAACATCCCTTCGACGGCCCGTGGCACCGGGAGCGCTCCGGCGACCTCTCTAAGGTCACGCTGCCGCTCCTCACCTGCGCCAACTGGGGCGGACAAGGCATCCACCCGCGCGGGAATTTCAACGGCTACATCGAATCGCCCTCCGAGCAGAAGTGGTTGGAAGCCCACGGCGATTCCCACTGGTCGCTCTTTTCGAGCGCCTACGGGCTGGACCTCCAGAAGCGCTTTTTCGATTACTTCCTGAAAGGAATCGAGAACGGCTGGGAGAAGACCCCGCGCGTGGCACTGAACATCCGCCACCCGGGGCCGAAATTCGTCCACCGCTACGAGAACGAGTGGCCCCTGGCGCGCACGCAGTGGACGAAGTTCTATCTCGATCTCGAGAACAAGGCGCTCACGAGAGAACCTACCGCAGGGGAAGCGACTCTCGAATACGACGGCATGGGGGACGGCGTGACGTTCTGGATGCCGCCGATGGAAGAGGCGACCGAGATCACGGGGCCGATGGCGGCGAAGCTCTTCGTCTCCTCATCGACGGAAGACGCGGACCTCTTCCTCATCGTGCGCGTGTTCGACCCCGAGGGGAAAGAACTCACCTTCATGGGCTCCACCGACCCGCACACGCCGATTGCGAACGGCTGGCTGCGCGTCTCGCACCGCGCGCTCGATCCCGAAAAGAGCACCTTCTACCGGCCGTATCATCCGCACGACAAGGCGGAAAAGCTCACGCCCGGTGAGGCGTATGAGTGCGACGTGGAGATCGTCACCTCGTGCATCGTCGTGCCCGCCGGCTGGCGGGTGGCGTTCACCGTGCGCGGGAAGGACTATGAGTACACGGGCGAACTCAGCGAGTTCGGCAAGCAGTTCCACTACTCCACGAAAGGCACGGGCGGCATGACGCACAACGACCCCGACGACAGGCCGCCCGCGGTCTTCGACAACAAGGTGACCCTGCACGCAGGCTCCGGGCGCGACCCCTACCTGCTTCTGCCCATCATCCCGCCGAAAGAGGGGGAGTAAAGCGAAACGAGACGACTTCATTTTTCAGTCGTGGCAAAAGGAGCATTCAAACGTGAAGTAACACAAAAAATCGGTCTGTTGACCGTAACCACCCGAATTGCGATATTTATCTTGTTCCCCGCTTGCGCGGGCGCGAGGACAACCTCAAGGACCCAAGGAGGATCCAGATGAAAGACACATGGATCGGGTTTTTGGGCGTCATGCTGACGACTGTTATGGCCTTCATATTCGTCTACGGCGAAATGGGCGACATCCGCGAGCAAATCGGAAGAGTTGACGGGAGACTTGTGGGAATCGAAAAAGGCATGATGAAAATCGAGAGTCGCATGACGAGGATCGAAACACGAATGACTAGGATGGAATCACGTATGACGGGGCTCGAAAACCGAATGACGGGAATTGAGAACCGCATGGTGAAGGTCGAAAATCGCATCGGGAAACTGGACAACCGCACGGCGAGAGTCGAGAAATGGGTGGGCCTCACGGCACGCGGCCTCAACCTCCTTCCGCAAGACGAAAAATCGACTCAGAAACCGCTCCCTTAAGGGGCTGTTGAAGAAGTCCTGCAACACCGGGATTGCTGTCATTCCGGCGAATGAATCTGCTCTGCCTCTTGTAGTGGGCCGTTCTTGTGAACGGCCCGAGGTCGCGACCTCTCCCTACCACTTTCGTGGTTGTCTCTACGAGTTTCCTGCTCCATCACCCCGCGGCGCCGCGGCCGCCGTCCACGACGATGTGCTGTCCGGTGAGGTAATCAGAAGCCGAAGAGCACAGGAATAGCGCCGCTCCCGTCAGATCCTCAGGAACCCCCGCGCGGCCCGCGGGCGTGCGCGCGTGGACTTCCGCCATTTTCTCTTGATTGGCAAACAACCCCCCCGTCATGGGCGTCTTGGTGAGTTGCGGCCCCAGGGCGTTCACCTGGATGCCGTGCGGCGCCCATTCGAGCGCCAGCGCGCGCGTCAGTGATACGACGGCGCCCTTGGTGGCGACGTAGACGGCCTGGTTCGGGACTGCGCGCTCGGCCACCATCGAAGTGAGCAAAACGATCTTCCCGCCGCCGCCCTGATCGACCATGACCTTGGCGGCTTCCTGCGCGCAGAGAAAGGCGCCGCGCACGTTCGAGGCCAGGAGCGCGTCCACGTCTGCGGGCGCGTGGTCGAGCGCGGGCTTCACGATGTTTATAGCGGCGCTGTTCACCATGACGTGAAGGCCTCCGTGGCTCGATACGACCTCTCCAATGAGATTAGAAACCGAGTCTGCATCCCCGACGTCGCAGGATTGGAAATCCGCCTCCAGACTATCCGCCCGGAAAGACTCCAGCGTCTCGTTTCCCCGCTTCTTCGAGCGGCCCGCGATGACGACCCGCGCGCCCGCGTCCGCGAGCGCCTTCGCTATCGCCAGGCCGATGCCCGAGGTGCCGCCCGTAACGAGGGCGACACGGCCGTCCATCCTGAATTGCTTTATCATCGCCACACCTCCGAAAGGCTGCTACTCACAGGCGCGGCCTCAGATATTCTATCGTCTTCGTCGCCGCCGTCTCGAAGTCGGGCTTCTGGGCGAGCTGGGCCGAGAGATAGCCCGCGTAGCCCACCTCCTTGAGCGCGCCGATAATCTCGTCGAACGGAATGTGGCCCGAACCCGGGTAGGTGCGCATGTTGTCGGCGATGTGGAAATAATCGATCCTGTCGCCCGCCTCTCGTATCGCGCCTGAGAAAGAAGCATCCTCGATGTTCATGTGAAAGCTGTCGATCAGGAAACCCACCGCCTCGTGGTTCATCTCGTCGAGAAAATCCAGGCCCTCACGTGTCGAGCGCACGAAGTTCGTATTGAAGCGGTGGTGCGGCTCGAAGAGCATTTTGATGCCGCGCTCCCCCGCCCTGTCAGCACCCGCGCGCAGTCCGTCCCACATCCAGCCTTCGGACTCGGCCCTCCTTTCGTCTTCCAGAAAATTCCCCCGGAAGCGACCGATGTTCACCGGACAGCCCAACTCGCCCCCGAAGTCGATGTGGCCGAAAAGACGCTCGATAGCCTTGGCGCGCGTATCGGCGTCTGCGTGGCAGATTTCGATCTCGTCCTGATAGGAAATCGGCGCCGTGCCGATCAAGGAGACTTCGAGACCGGTTTCCTCGATCGTGCGGCGCAGTTCGTCCTTGTCGAACGCGCCCGCGTCGCGCGTCGCGAGTTCCACGCCGTCGAAACCCAGATCCCTTAAAAACATGAGATTGTCCCTAAACGCGCCGCGCACCGCGGGCATGAGCGGCGTCGTCACGTCGGGCGTTGCGACTACATATCCGATTTTCATCCTGCCCTGCTCCTTTCACACATTCGTTTTATCAAAATTTGTATCGCTGTCCTGCGCTCGTTCATTCTAACGGGAACGGCGCACACTATAGCCGCAAGGGCGTCGGTGCGAAAGAGGAATATGCGTTGCCCGAACGGCGGCGATTCTGTAGCTTTCATAAACAGGTATCCGATGCCACACAAAACCCGGAAAGGAACGGCATGAGAGAAGACCAGAGGCTGCTTCACGGCGCAATCGACACCCACATCCACGCATCGCCCAGCCTGTTCCCGCGCGTCTGCGACCATATCGAGTGCGCGCGCGGGGCGGCATCGGTCGGGATGCGCGGCGTGGTGTTCAAGATTCACCACGGCGACACGTCGGGCCGCATCCCCATCGTGCGCGAGGTGATGGGCGACGCCATCGAAATCTACGGGGGGGTCACCCTCAACAGCCCGGTGGGCGGGTTCAACCCCTTCGCGGTGGACACCGCCATCAAAATGGGGGCGAAGATGGTGTGGATGCCTACCATCAGTTCGCTGAACCACCTGGAAAAACTCGGTGCGCCGCATTTCCCGGGCATGAAGCAGACCAGGGGCGTGAAGCTCAAAGAAGAGGGCCTCACCATCTTCTCGGATGAGAAGCGCACCAAGATTCATCCGGAAGTGAGAACCATCTGCAAGCTCATCGCCGATGCGGGAATCTGCCTGAGCACGGGGCACCTGGACGTGGAAGAAGTGCGTGCGCTCATCCCCCTCGCGAAAGAAGAGGGGGTGAAGCACATCATCGTGCAGCACCCCGAGTACATCGTGGACGCATCTATCGAAGAGCAGGTGGAGTTCGCAAAGATGGGGGCCTACATCGAGCATCTGGCGATCTTCTGCTTCACCCACTGGGGCGCGTACCCCACGGATGAGAACGCGCCGCCCATCTCCGTGAGAGAACAGGCGAGGATGGTGAAGGCCGTGGGCGCGGCCAGGACGATTCTCTCCACCGACCTCGGCCAGCTCCACAACGCACCTCCCTGGGAAGGCCTGCGCGTGTTCGTTCAGCTTTTGCTGGAGGCCGGTATCAAACCCCGCGAGATCGAGACGATGCTCCACAAAAACCCCGCCCGCGTCCTGGGGCTGCCCTTGAAGGCGCCCAAGCGGGAGCTGGAATCCACCTAGTTCGTAGGGGCGGTTCGCGAACCGCCCCTACAATCGGAGAATCGAAGGTGTCGGGCGTAGAGGTTGCCATCCGTATTGTAGGGGTCGCATTTGGGGTTGTTGAAAAACCCCTGAGAGGGTAATGGCAACTCCCTTGAAAGCGAAACCCCATAAACCAACCCCCCCTACCCCCCCTTGTCAGGGGGGTATAAAAAGGCGATGCGCTCCCACCGGGCTGAGGGAGCTTTGCTTTTTCTTGCCCCCCTGACAAGGGGGGGTAGGGGGGGTTGCCTTTCTATCCGAGAGGGGCTTCTCCTCTGCCCCTGAAATTTGGCCTTTTTCAACTGCCCCCCCATAGTCGCGACCTGTGGGACAGCCACTCCCCTACAACCTGTACCCCGCGTCGCGAACGAATCTCGCGAGACTCTCCTTCGTCTCCTCCCCAAAACCCTCGAACATCTCGAGCGTCGTCTGCTTGCTCCCCTCCACCGCCGGCTGATCGAACGGGTTCACCCCGCGCAGCAGGCCGCCGTAGACCGCCGCCCACTGCCAGAGCGCGATGAGGCCGCACACATCGGCGACTGCCAGGGAATCGAGGGTGAGGACCATGTGGGGCGTCCCCCTGCTCTCGGCTTCCGCGGCGACGCCCGCGTGCTCCAAGTGCAAAAACTCCGTGCAGGTGACTCCGCCCGCGAGAGCCTCATCCTCCTGAAATCTGCCGACGCACAGCGACAGCCCCACTACGTTATCCCGCCCCCCGAAATATCTCTGGTTCGTATGGTGCTGGCTCTCGGGCGCGCCCGCCCAGAGAATCGTCTGCCCGTGCCCGCCCTTGCAGTAGCTCTCATGCACCAGTTGCACGATGAGCTCGCCCGCGCCTGAGAGCGCATGGGCGTAAATCGGCATGAAGACCTCCGTGTAGCCGGCCTGCTCCGCCCGCCACATTTCCAGAGCGAGATGCTTCGCCATGTTCTCATTCAATGGCGAGGAGACCTTGAGCTTTTCGTGGGCGTCGGCGAAAGCGGCGTCAATCTCTCCGGCCAGCTTCGTATCCCCCTCCAGCATCGCCAGGGGCAGGAGCGCGTTGTTCTGCGCGGCGGTGAAGCGCCCGCCCACCTCATCGGGATGCGGGAAGGCCTCGAGATTCGCCTCGGCGACCATCGCAGCCAGCTTGCTGGGGCCGGATGAGGTAATCGCCAGCGCCGGATAGCCGCGCTCCATCAGGAGAGCCGTCTCCTGAATCACGTTTTCCGTCTCGCCGGATTTGCTCACGGGAACGATGAGCGTGTTCTCGGGATTGAACGCGCCGCCTTCGCGCAGCAACTCTCCGAGCAGTCCGCTCATGTCCGTGCCGTCGAGCAGGTGCAGCTTTCGGGCAAACCCCTGTTCTGAAAGCGCCAGATAGAGCGCCCACACGTTTCGTATCGACCCGCCGTTTCCGATAACGACAACGTGTTCTTTCCCCTCCGCCGCCTTGAGTTTGGCTTCCATCCCCGCAACGTCCGCCCGCTCGGCCGCGAAATACGGCTCTCCCGACCCGTCCTGGTACTCCGCTATCAGTTCGGCGCACTGTGCTGCGTCATCGAGCAAGTCTCTCTTCTCGCGCCAGAGGCCGTCCTTTCCCCTCTCCCCGAGCGGGGTCTCGAAACTTTTCACATACAGGTGCAGGCTCAAACCTTAGCTCCTCGTTCGCAAGGTGGCGGAAAACGCATCGTATTAAATCGGCCCCTCATCGAGATGGGCTTTCATGCTGCGCAAGACGATGGGGATGAGACCTGCGCGCGGCAGGCCCAGACGCTCGAAAACGAACTCCGCCGCCTCCCCGGGCGAAACGTCATCTCCCTTTTGAGACAAAACCTCCTGAACCAGCCCGTCAATTTCTCTCATATAACCCTGCCCGCTCTCGATATGGCTTGCGACCGCCTCATCCCGCGATACCTTTCGGCTCATGGCGGAGAGCAGGACTTTCACTCTCTCCAAGGTCTTCAACTTCTCCAGGCTCGCCAGCGTGTCGGCCACGCTCTCATAGATCGGCAGCGTGCCCGGTTCGGGCAGCACGTCGCCTGAGATGAGCGCGCCCTCCTCAGGCATGAAGAAAGAGAGGCTCCCCGCCGAATGCCCCGGCGTGTGTAGCACCCGCACGGCGACGCTGCCCGGCGAAATCTCATCGCCTTCTGCGATAAAACCTGCGAGCTTCACGGGACCCGATACCGCATCGCGCATTCTTCCCACGGGGCGGACGCCGTGCTGATAGTCCAGATCCTCAATCATCCGCCGCTCAGCTTCGGGTCCCAGGAACTCCGGCCCCGCCCGCTCCGCGATCAGGCCGTTTCCGCCGATGTGATCGAAATGAGAATGCGTGAGCAGGACGTGCGTTATCTCTTGAGGACTCCTGCCGATGGATTCGATGTAGCCGAAGATATCCGGCGCGGTGGAGGCGACGCCCGTATCGATCAGGGTGAGCGTATCGCCCGCGAGGATATAGGACGTGACGAACCGGGGAATCCGCTCGCCCGCGGGCGTCTTGATCTCGAATTCCAGCCAGAGGCAATGCACGTGCGGCGTGATCTGCATGGAATCATCCTTGACGATGGTGGAAAATAAGCCGGTTCATCATTCAACGGGAATCTATCAAAACCGCAAGCCGCGCGAAACGCGGTTGTTGAAAAAGTCCGAAAGAAACAAATCACTCCCCCCTTGAGGGGCTTGTTGATAAACCCCGAGAGGAAAATTTGTTTGTGTGTAGGGGTCGCATATATGCGACCCTGATTTTTTTGCCCACTACAAGGGTCGCATATATGCGACCCCTACAATCCCTTCGGCAAGGCGGTATCCCATTGCCGGCATTGCAGGGTTTTTCAACAACCCCTTGAGAGGGTCGTTGAAAAAGCCTGGTCTGCTCCTCCGCAAACCGCCAACGCCTCTTTCCTCACCCTGAGTAGCCGCCGAAGGCGGCGTATCGAAGGGCGCAGGGAGTCGAACGCCTCGCGCCGGGCGAGAGCAAACACTCATTCATCAATCGCGTTTGGCCTTCGATACGCGGCTCCGCCGCTACTCAGGATGAGGCGGAGAGGGGGTTTTTCAACAGCCCCTTGAGGGAGTGGTTGGTTCACGCTCTGCAAGCGAGTAGTAAAGTTTCATCCCTCCATGACCGGCTCCATAAGTGGAATCACAAAATCACGAAATCCTCATCTTTTCCTCGCCCTTAACTTGCTGTATAAAGCCGCTTTGCGGCGCGTCCGCCGGAAAATCGCCCGTTTGGCTGATGCGGCCCGCCGCGCGCGGAGAACATTTTTCTGGAGAAGACGATGAATACGACCGCCTTGAGCCTCACCCTGCTCGCCGTCGTGTGCTTCGGCGTCTGGGGATTCTTTATGAAGATGGGGCAGGAGCGCCTGGGCGCGATGCCCCACCTCATGGGCATGGGCGTCACGACCGCGGTCGTCGTCATCATCGCCGTCTTGAGCAGGCAGTTCCCGCTTCCGGCGATGCGCATGGAGGTCATGTGGCTGCCGATAGTCGCCACGGTGGCCACCCTGCTGGCGATGCTCTTTCTGGTGCTGGCCCTGTCGAAGGCGGAAGGCCAGACGGCGGGCGTGGTGGCACTCTCGGCGCTTTATCCGGGCGTCACGGCGGTGCTGGCGGCGATGTTCCTGGGCGAGGGCTTTACGCCCGCCAAGGTGGGCGGGCTCGTCTGCGCCGCCCTGGCCGCATTCCTGTTCACGCGCTAGGTGGATACGCTTAAACCATGACGACCAAACGCGGACTTCGCATCGGCATCGACACGGGCGGCACGTTCACCGACGTGGTCGGCGTGCGTTCCGACACCGGCGAGGTCTTCACCACCAAGACGCCGACGACGCCCGCCGATTTCAGCGAAGGACTTATCCAGGGCATCCGGAAAATTCTCTCCGAGACCAAGATCCGCCCCGCCATGGTGAACGGCGTTTTCCACGGCACGACGGTGGCGACGAACGCCATCCTGGAGCGCCGCTTCGAGGACCTGGGCTTCATCGTCACGGGCGGGTTCCGCCACCTGCTCGAAATCGGCGGCGCGAACGGCGCGGGGAAGACCAATTACGCCGCTCCCCTGCTCGCAAAACCCCGCGACGCGCTGGTCCGCCCCGAACGGGTCCGGGAAGCCAAAGAGAGAGTCTCCGCATCGGGCGAAGTTCTCGAATCCCTGAATGAACAGGACGCCCTCAAGCTCGCCAGGTGGTTCAAGGGGCAGCGAATCGGCTCCGTGGGCGTCTGCCTGCTCCACGCCTACGCCAACCCGGCGCACGAGGAGTTGATTCTCGAGGCCTTCGAGCGCGAATACCCGGAATGCTTCGTGAGCATATCGAGCGAGGTGATCCCAGAGCCCGGCGAGTACGAGCGCGCCATCACAACGCTTCTCGATGCGTGCATCAAGCCGCGCATCAAGGCGTATGTCGAGAACGCTTCCAGGAAAATCGAGGATACGCTCGGCGGCGCGCCCTTCATGATCATGAAGAGCAACGGCGGGGTCTCCACCGCGCGCGAGATCGCGAAACGGCCGATAGGCACCGTGCTCTCGGGGCCGGCCGCGGGCGCGCTCTCAGCCGCGTTTCTGGGGAAACTCTCGGGCCATGAGCAACTCATCACCCTGGACGGGGGCGGCACCTCGACTGACATCGCCGTGGTCGAGGGCGGCGAGGCCAAGCGCGCCACGCGGCATCAGCTCGATGAGTTTTATTTGAGGATGCCGATGATCGACGTCGTCACCATCGGCACCGGCGGCGGCTCTGTCGCGTGGCGAAGCCCGGAGGGGCGGCTGCGCGTCGGCCCCCGGAGCGCGGGCGCGGACCCGGGCCCCATCTGCTACGGAAAGGGCGGGGAGGAACCCACCCTCACCGACGCGAACCTGCTCCTCGCGCGCAGCCCGCTCCATCTGGCGGGCGGCGAGGTGAAGCTCAACAAGGCGCTCGCCATGAAGGCCATGCGCGGTCTGGCGCGGGAGTTCGACATGAACCCCCACGAGATGGCCTCGGGCGTGGTCGAGATCGCCGCCTGGAACCAGACCCACGCCGTGCGCCGCGCGACGGTGCAACGCGGCATTTCGCCCAAGAACTTCGCCTTGATGGCATTCGGCGGCTCGGGTCCGCTAACAGCCGGTCTCGTGGCCGAACTGCTCGAGATCGACACCGTCATCGTCCCCCCCTTCGCGGGCATGACGAGCGCGTTCGGGCTCGAAGTCGTCGATCTGGTGAACGACCACGCGGCGGCGCACTATCAATCCGAAGAAAACGTCCAGCCCGATGCCCTGGGCGACGCGTACGAGAACCTCGAAGCCCAGGCGGCGGCGGGCCTCGAAAGCGAGGGGGTCCCAGCCCACAGGCGGATGATGCGTCGCACCGCCGAGATGCGCTACCAGGGGGAGGCCACCGAGATCGAAGTCGACGTGCCCGGCGGCTACATCACCCCGCCCGTGCTGGCGGAGGCCTTCGAGCGCTTCCACACCCTCTACCAGCGCCGCTACACCTACAATCATAAAGGCAGCCGCCCGGTCGAGATCGTGCACCTGCGCGTCACGGGAATCGGCATGACGGAGCCGCCGAACCTGCCCCTCATCCCCGCGGGCGACGACAGCCCCGAGGAGGCCTACAAGGGCGCGCGGCTCGTCTGGTTCAAGGAGCTTGGCGGGTTTCACGACACGCCGGTCTACTACCGGGAAAGGCTGCTGGAGGGCAACTACATCCCCGGACCGGCCATCGTGGAGAGTTTCGGCAGCACGACGGCCATCTTCCCCCGGCAGGAAGCCCGGGTGGACAGATACGGAAACCTGGTGATGCGCTTCCGATCGGAAGTCTTGGAGCGCGACGAGCGCGCAGGCAGGCCGACGGGCGATCACGGCGTGGGAGCGGCCTGGGGATGAACGCGAACCCGATAGTGAGCGAAATTCTGGCGGGCGCGCTTCGCGCCATCGAAGAAGAGGTGGAGGACCTCCTCGCGCGCATCTGGCGAAGCCCATCCCTGCGCGACGCGGGCGATTTCTCGGTCTGCCTGTTCGACCGTTTCGGGCGCGCGCTCACCGGGCGGGTGCTCGCCACCGGCCCCGCGCCCGTCATCCGCGCATATCCCGAGATGGACGAGGGCGACGTCTTTCTCCACAACGACCCCTACATGCCCCCCGCGGGCCTGGGCGAAGCCGCTGAGCTCTGCCTCACACGCCCCCTCTTCGCGGACGGCGCGCTCATCGCCTTTTTGCAGATCAGGGGGCGCCACGACGACCTGGGCGGCGCGCTGCCCGGCGGGGCCAGCGTCGGCTCGAGCGAGAGCTATCACGAGGGCGTCCTCATCCCGCCGGTTCGGATAGCGTGTGGGGATGAGACGATCGAGGACATCAAGACCCTGCTCCTCAGGAACAGCCGCCAGGCCCATCTGTTGGGAGATGACATCGACGCTCAGCTCGGCGCGCTCCGCGTCGGCGCGGCGCGGCTGAAAGAACTGACGAGGCGCTACGGGGCGGAGAACCTGACGGCGTGCTTCGCCGACTTGCTCAGAGAGTGCGAACTCGCGTTCCGCGGCCATCTCATCCCGCAACTCCCCGAAAAAAGCTGGACGGCGCACACCGCCGTCGAAACGGACGGCTTGAACGGCCCCCACGAGCTCGCGCTCACGCTCACGCGGCAAAAGGACGCCCTGCACGTCGAACTGGACGCGGCCCCCCAGGCGCGCGGCCCCATCAACTGCCCCCTGGAAGGAGAAGGCGCGCAGTTCCTGACCCGCCTCTTGGCTCCCATGCTGCTCCATCTTCAGGACGATATGAATGAGACTCCCCTGAACGACGGGGCCTTGCGGGCATTTCAGATGAAATTGCCGGAACCCGGCACGATTCTCACTCCCCGCTTCCCCTCCCCGACGGGCCTGAGGGCGCTCACGCTCGGAAAGCTGCTCTCGGCGTTCGGCGAGGCGCTCTTCGAAGCCTCGGGCGGGCGCACGCCCACCGGTTTCGACAACCTGAGGACGCTCAGCTTCTGGGGACACGACGAGAAAGGCGGTTTCCACCTGTTGAGAGAAGCCCTGGGCGCAGGCGCGGGTGCACACATGACGGGGGACGGGGCATCCGCCGTTCCTCCGCTCGGTGCGACCGGCGGCATGCCCGTCGAGGTGATGGAGGCGCGCTATCCGGTGCGGGTCGAATCGATGGGACTGGCGCAGGACTCGGGCGGCGCGGGCGCGCGACGCGGCGGCCTGGGCGTGTTCCGGGAATACCGGATGCTCATCGACGGCGTATCGGCAAGTGCTGCGGGAAGCGCCGAAGCCGGCCCCGCGGGCGGCCCGGGCGCATCGCCCGGAAAGCCCTACGAGATGCGCCGGCGCTCCGGCAAAAAGAGCGCGCAGGCCCCCGCCGTCGGCGCGTCAACGGCGTTTGTGAGCGGCGATTCGATTCGCGTCTCCACCCCCGGCGGCGGCGGGTGGGGCGACCCCAGGGAACGCGACCCCGAGGAAGTGCGCGCCGACGTTCTGCGCGGATTCGTCTCGCCCAAGGCGGCGGAGGTAGCCTACGGCGTGGTTCTGGGAGGCGCGCCGGGCTTTCAAATCGATGCGGATGCGACCCGAAAACGCAGGCATGGAAAATAATTTCGTGCTTTTTCCCCGATGCAGCGGATTCAAGGCGCAAAGAGAGACAAAAAACAACGAGTGCACTTGGAGCCGCCCATCGTATCGGGTAGAATCCGCCCGCGCAGGAGTCGATGAACGCCCGTAACGCCTGAGCGTACATTTTTATCCCCTAAACGCTTCAAAGGAGAGAGGTTCAGAGAATGGCCATCAAAGTCGGCATCAACGGTTTTGGCAGGATTGGACGAAACCTGTTCCGCGCGGGGCTGGACGACCCCGATATCGAATTCATCGCCGTCAACGACCTGACGGACCCGAAAACCCTGGCCCACCTGCTCAAGTTCGACTCGGTGCACGGTCGTTTCGCGGGCGAGGTGGAAGTGGGCGACGCGGAAATACGGGTGAACGGCAGATCCATCCGGGTGCTCTCCGAGCGCGACCCGGCGAACCTCCCCTGGGGAGAAATGGGCGTCCAGGTGGCTATCGAAAGCACAGGCATCTTCACCAAGAGGCCGGACGCGGAAAAACACCTGAAGGCGGGCGCCAAGAAGGTCATCATCTCCGCCCCCGCGACGGATGAGGACATCACCATCGTCCTGGGCGTGAACGATGAGAACTACGACGACGCCTCCCACCACATCATCTCGAACGCGAGCTGCACTACGAACTGCCTCGCGCCCGTGGCCAAGGTACTGCACGAGAAATTCAGGGTGAAACACGGGCTGATGACCACGACGCACGCATACACGAACGACCAGAAGATACTGGATCTCCCCCATTCGGACTTAAGGCGCGCGCGGGCCGCGGCGGTGAGCATGATCCCCACCTCCACGGGCGCCGCGAAGGCGGTGGGGCTGGTTCTCCCCGAACTGAACGGCAAGCTCGACGGCATGGCGATCCGCGTTCCCACGCAGGACGTCTCGGTCGTCGACCTCGTGGCCGAGGTGGAAGCGGACGTGACGGCCGAGGAGGTGAACGACGCCTTGAGGGAGGCGGCGAACGGCCCGCTCAAGGGGATTCTCGACTACACGGACGAGCCGCTCGTTTCGGTCGATTACCTCGGGAACCCGGCGTCCTCCACCGTGGACGGCCTATCGACGAAGGTGCTGGACAACAAGATGGTCAAGGTCATCTCCTGGTACGACAACGAATGGGGATTCTCGTGCCGGATGGTGGACCTCATCAAGAAAGTGGGCGCGGCGCTCTAAGAGGCTTCGGCAATGGCGACGATCACGAGCACGATTGAGAACGGCGACCCCAAACTCGGCGTCGAGGACGTCGACGTCGCGGGCAAGCGCGTTTTCCTGCGCGTCGATTTCAACGTGCCGCTCGACGACCAGGGACACATCACGGACGACGCCCGCATCCGGGCGGCCCTGCCCACCATCAACTATCTGCTGGACGAGGGCGCGCGGGTCGTCATCGGCTCCCACATCGGCCGGCCCAAGGGAAAGCCCGACCTCAGAAATTCCCTCGGCCCCGTCGCAAAGCGGCTGGCCCGGCTTCTCGAGAAGGAATGCCCCCTCGCCCCCGCCCCCACGGGAGCGGAGACCCGGAGCATGGCGGAGGAGATGCGGCCAGGCCAGGTGCTCCTGCTGGAGAACCTCCGGTTTCATCCGGGCGAGGAGAAAAACGACGATAAATTCGCCCGCGAACTCGCCTCCCTGGCCGACATCTACATCGGCGACGCGTTCGGCAACGCCCACCGCAACCACGCCTCGATGTCGGCGATCACGAAATTTTTGAACCCCGCCGTCGCCGGTTTCCTGATGATCAAGGAGGTCAGCTACCTGAGCGGCGCGGTGAACAACCCGATGCGCCCCGTGGTGGCGATCGTCGGGGGTGCCAAGGCGAGCGCGAAAATCGGCATCGTCGAGCGGATTCTCCCCAAGATGGACAAGATCGTCATCGGGGGCGGCATGGCGGGCACCTTCCACCGCGCGCTGGGCTACGAGATGGGAAACAGCCTCGTCGAGGAGCACATGGTGGACACGGCGCGATCCATCATGAACAAGGCGCAGGAGCTGGAAGTGAAGTTCTATCTCCCCAGCGACTACGTGATCGCGGACAAGTTCGAGGCCTCGGCGGAGACCAAGGTGGTGCCGGCCCAGGAAGTGCCCGAGGAGTGGTACGCGCTCGACATCGGACCGGCGAGCACCACCTTGTTCGGCGAGGTGCTCCAGGACGCGAAGACCATCATCTGGAACGGGCCGATGGGCGTGTTCGAGGTGGACGCCTTCTCGCGCGGCACCTACGCGATGGTGAACCACGTGGCGAACTCCTACGCGCTGACCATCGTGGGCGGCGGCGACACGGACGTGGCCGTTCACGCGGCGGGCGAATCGCGCCGCATCTCCTACATCAGCACGGGCGGCGGCGCCTTCCTGGAACTGCTCGAGGGGAAAGAACTCCCCGGCCTAGCCTGTCTCACGGACAAAACCTGAAAACTCCACAAAGATAAAGAGGAACTCGCGATGCGGCGCGCCCTCGTGGCCGGCAACTGGAAGATGAACAAGACGATTGAGGAGGCGCGAACCCTCGCGCGCGAGGTGGCCGGGGGCGTCGCGGAGGATGGACTCACAGGCGTGGACGTCCTGCTCGGCCCCCCGTTTCTTGCCCTTTCGGCGGTCGTGGAGGCGGTCTCGGGGAGCGCCGTCGGCGTCGCGGGTCAGAACTGCTCCCATCATCCGGACGGCGCACATACCGGCGAGGTGAGCGTCTCGATGCTCAGGGATGCGGGCGCCACCCACGTCATCCTCGGGCACAGCGAGAGGCGCGAATTGATGGGAGAAGGTGACGGCCTCATCGCCCGAAAGGCGCAGGCGGCGAGCGCGGGCGGCCTCACGCCCATCATCTGCCTTGGAGAACCGTTTACGACGAGAAAAGCCGGAAAGACGCTCGAGCGCCTCGCCCACCAGATAGAGCATTCGATTCAGGGCGCGTTCGCCTCCCCTCCTCCGGGGGGTTTCATCGTCGCGTACGAACCCGTGTGGGCCATCGGCACGGGCCTCACGGCCACGCCCGAACAGGCCCAGGAGGCGCACGCGTTCATCCGCGAGCGGCTCGAAGACATTTTTGGCTTGGAATGCGCGCAGGAAACGCGTATCTTATACGGAGGCAGCGTAAAACCGGATAACGCCGCGGATTTGTTTGCACAACCCGACATCGACGGCGGCCTCATCGGCGGGGCGAGCCTGAACGGCGCAGATTTTCTGGAAATCATCCGTTCCGCGGGGCCGGATTCCGCACAGACATGAGAAGAGTGAGAAAATGACGATAGTTTTGACCGTTTTGCATGTAGCCGTTGCGATTTGCCTGATCCTCTCCGTACTTCTACAGGCGGGCAAGGCCGGCGGCATGGGCGCCGCCTTCGGCGGATCGAGCGACACGATGTTCGGCACGCGGGGACCGGTGAACTTCCTGAGCAAGGTTACGACCGGCGCCGCCGTTCTCTTCATGGTGACCTCGCTTCTGCTCACCTACATCGGCTCGCATAACGCCAACCAGGGCGGTTCGATAGTTCCCGCCGCACCTGTGCAGACCGCACCGACCACACCTGCCGCCCCGGAAAAGAAATAGAGCGAGGCCGACTCCTCTATTCAAGCGTTCTAAGGGCCGACGATGCTGATCAAGCGCATCCTGCTGCTGCTCCCCATTCTCATCGCGGCCGCGTTGTTCCAGTCCTATTTCTGGGTGCCGACGTTCTCCGACCAGACCAAGGGCGGCAGCGACGAGCGCCTTCGCCAGTTCATCACCGGCTCCATCGGCGACGCGCAAATCCTGAACCCCATCCTTCACGCCGACACGGCGAGCGGGGCCATCGTCGATCAGATATTCGAGGGCCTCATCGACAGGGACCGCGACCTCTCCTACCGGGGCCGTCTGGCCGCCTCGTGGAAAATCTACGAGGAGGCGTTCTTCGTGCCCCATCCCGAGGGGCCCGGCGCGAAGGCCCTGGCGGCGCGCATCGAGCGGGCGCGCGCCGAAGGCGGGGCGCAGTGGCTGAAAAACGTCGAAAAAATCGAAGCCGTCGCTCCCGCCGAGCAGAAAACGACGATTCGCACACCCCCGCCCAAGGGAGAGAAACAACCCGGCAAAAAAGAGGTCGTCATCGCCTATCCCGAGCGGGTGAAGGTGACACTCAAGAGCGTGGATCAGGACCTGTTCAAGCATCTGGAGAAGCTGCTGGGCGAGAAATGGGCCGCCAAGGACCCCGCTCGCTACATCAAGACCAAGCTGCCCGATAAACTGCTCCCCTTCGCCACTCGGCGCGTCAAGCTCACCGAGCACAACCCGATCATCATCTTCAAGCTCAGACGCGGCGCGCGCTTTCACGACGGCCACGAGTTCGACTCCGGCGACGTGCGCTTCACCTACGAAGCCATCATGAACCGCAAGAACCTCTCGCCCCGGGTGCCCGACTACGAGCCCGTCAAGCGCGTGGAGACGCCCGACAGGTTCACCGTCAAGATCACCTACAAGCGGCTCTACTCCCCCGCTTTCGGCTCATGGGGCATGGGGATGCTGCCCGAACACCTGCTGAACGAGAAAAAGCTCGCCGAAGAAGCGAAGCAAAAGGGCAAGGACCCCAAGGCGTTCAGCCTGCGCGACAGCGCGTTCAACCGAAAGCCCGTCGGCACGGGGCCGTTCGTCTTCAAGGAATGGCGCTCGGACGAACTCATCCGCCTCGGGCGGAACGAGCATTATTGGGAGGGGCCGCCCGAGTATCACGAATACGTCTACCGAATCCTGCCGGATCCCCTCACGCAGGAGATCACCTTCTACGCGGGAACGGTGGACCGCTACGGGGCGGGCGCGCACCAGGTCGAGCGCCTCAAGAAGGACCCGAGGTTCCAGGTGTTCTCGGGCCTCGGCTTCGGTTACACCTATGTCGGCTACAACCAGCGGCGCTGGCCGTTTCAGGACGCGCGCGTGCGCCGGGCGCTGGGCATGGCGGTGAACACCGCTCAGATTCACCGCTACGTGCTGAACGGCGAGGCCGAGGACATTACCGGCCCGTTCGTGAAACAAAGCCCGCACTACAACAAAAAAATCAAGCCCGTGCCCTACGACCCCGAAGGCGCGGTGCGCCTGCTGCACGAGGCGGGGTTCAGGAAAAAAGACGGAATCCTGATGAAAGACGGCAAGCCCCTCGCATTCAACCTCATGACGAACCACGGCAACGAGATCAGGCGCGCCGTCGGCACCGTCGTGCAGGACGCCTGGAAGAAGATCGGCGTCAAGATCACCTTCTCACAGGTCGAGTGGGCGGTGTTCATCCGAAAGCACGTCAACCAGCTCAATTTCGACGCCGTCGTCCTCGGCTGGAGCATGGGCCTCGACCCCGACCTCTACCAGATCTGGCACTCGAGCCAGACGAACAAGGGCCAGCTCAACTTCGTGGGCTACAAGAACCCCAAAGCCGACGACCTCATCATCAAGATCCGCCAGGAATACGATCTGGCGAAACAGGTCCGCTACGCGCACGCGCTCCACAGCATCATCGCGGCGGATCAGCCATACACGTTCCTCTACGTCGGCAAGTGGACAGCGCTGCTCGACAGGAAAATCGCCATCGCCCGGCGTCTCAGGAGCGGAAAGTTGCGGCCCGAAAAAATCCGTCCCACCATCACGGGGAGCTATTCGTTCGATTTCAACGAGTGGCTGAAATTCCCCAAAATCCCCCGGTTCGAGAACTAACGTGGGCGCCTACATCATCCGCACGAGCCTGTTCAAGCTGGCGACGCTTTTCATCATCTCGGTCGTGAGCTTCCTCATCATCCATCTCGCGCCCGGCGAGCCGAGCCAGATCGACCCCCTGAACCCGCGCTTCACCCAGGAAGACCTCGCGCGCTACCGCGCCGCCTTCGACCTCGACAAGCCGCTGCCGGTGCAATACTGGCTCTTCTACAAGAAATTCTTCACCGGCGAACTCACGAGCTTGAAGGACAACCAGCCGGTTTTCGGGAAGATATGGCGGCGCTTCCTCATCAGCCTGCCCCTGTTCGTCGTGGGCACCATCATCACCTGGTGCCTCTCGTTTCCGCTGGGAATCGCGGGCGCGCTGCGGCGCTACAGCGTATTCGACCGCTCCACCACCTTCATGAGCTATCTCATGATCTCGATGCCGAGCTTCTTCCTGGCCTACATCCTCATCATCGCCGTCGTCCAGGGGTTCACGCTGCCCTTCATCGACTACCGCGTGCCGGGCCTGGAAGTTTCCGTGCTGGGCATCGAGACTTTCGGACGGGGCGAGGTCTCTCCCCTGTTCCGGATCAACGACCGCGTCTGGCATCTGGTGCTGCCGAGCCTCGTGGGCGCGATAGGGGGCATCGCCGTGCTCTCGCGCTACGTGCGCGGCCAGATGATAGAGGTGGTGGATTCGGACTTCATCCGCACGGCCCACTCCAAGGGACTGGATGAGGACACCGTGAACTACGTGCACGTCCTGAGAAACGCGGCCCTTCCCTTCGTCACCATGTTCGGCCTCATCCTGCCGGGGCTGATCGGCGGCTCGGTCATCATCGAGAACATCTTCGCGTGGCCCGGCATGGGTCGGCTGGGCTTCGAGGCCGTGCTGGCGCGGGATTACCCGGTCATCCTGAGCCTGAACTTCATCTCCGCCATTCTGGTCGTCATCGGCACGTTCATCTCGGACGTCCTGCTCGTCGTCGTCGACCCGAGGATCCGCCTATGAACGAGACGCTCGAAATGCGTGAGATGATCGAGGAGATGGGGGAAGAACTTACCCCCGGCCAGCGCGTTTGGCGGCATCTTCAGAAAAACCGCATGGCGATGGCGGGCGGCGTCGTGCTGGTGATCTTCTTCGCCCTGGCGGCGATTGGCTTCGTCAATTCCGCCCTCATGAGCGAGCCGATGTTCGACGCGAACGTCGTGCGCCTGCCGGACAAGCTCATGGCCCCCTTCTCCGCCCCGAACGTGGAGCAGGTTCCCAAAGAAAACCTCCCGCGCCTGGGGATATACGTGTTCGGCACCGACGATCTGGGCCGCGACGTGTTCGCCAGGATGCTCGAGGGCACCTTCATCTCGATGTCGGTGGGCTTCGTGGCTATCGGCATCGCCACCCTGCTGGGCGTCGCGATAGGCGGAATCGCAGGCTTCTACGGAGAGATCAAGCCGAGCGGCGCGCCGCTCTTCGGCTTCACCGGCGCGGGCCTCACCGGCTACGCCGTATGGAACGAACTGGGGTTTCTGGCTTTGCTCTTCTGTGCGATAGGCGGGGGCGCAGGATTATCGGTGCGCCGCGACGGGCGCTCCCTGTTCCTGGAGGGCATGATCTTCGGCGCGCTGCTGGGCCTGGCGTTCGGTCCGTTCGATCCGTTCGGGTTCAGCGGCTTCACCTCCGACTCGGGCCTCCTGGTGCGCACGCCCTACTGGCGCGAGGGATTCCTGGGCGCGGCCTGCCTCTTGACGCTCGCCGCATTCGGCGGGGCGCAGGGCGCGAACGCGGAGGAAAGCGCGGCGGACGGCTTCTCCCTGAGCGCCGTGTTCGGCGGAGGCCTCACCTATTTCCTCTTGTTCCTCGCAGGCCTGTATATCGCCTATCCGGGCCAAGCGTCGCACGCCTGGACGAGCATCGCGGGGGCGGCGGTTTTCGTGTATCTCTATCAGCGGTTCGACGTCACCGGGCGTCTCGGGCAATTCCGCCTGCCCAAGGTGGACGTCATCTACACCACCATTGTGGACGTGCAGCTCTCGTTCCCCTCGTTTTTCGTGCTGCTCACCATCCTCGCCCTCGTGACGCCCAACATCTGGATCATCATGGTGGTCATCGGCGTCCTCGGCTGGGTGGGGCCGGCGCGTTTCGTGCGCGCGGAGATCCTCTCGCTCAGGGAGCAGCCCTTCGTGGAGTCCGCGCGCGCCTCGGGCGGCTCGGACAGGCTCATCATCTTCCGCTACTTGATCCCCAATTCGCTGGCGCCCGTCCTGGTCTCGGCCACCATCGGCATCGCGGGCGCGATCCTCACCGAAGCGAGCCTGAGCTTCCTGGGCTTCGGCGTTCCGCCGCCCCAGGCGAGCTGGGGGAACATCTTCTCGGACGGCAAGAAATACATCTTCGACGCCCCCTGGCTCACCTTCATCCCGGGTTCGGCGATACTCATCGTCATGCTCGCCTTCAACCTCTTCGGCGAGGGCCTGCGCGACGCCATGAACCCGAGGGCGAACTCCAGATAGTGTCTTGCGACGGGAAAGCGGATCGGGAGGCGTTGACAGCGCGGCGCGCGCGACGCTATATAGCCTCTTGGCCTGAGCGTTGCCCCGGATGAAAATTCTCAGGCTTCATGCCCAAGTGGTGGAATTGGTAGACACGCTAGCTTGAGGGGCTAGTGGGGGCAACCCCGTGTCGGTTCGAGTCCGGCCTTGGGCACCAACATACCATTCCTCACGTTTCCGTGAATCGCCTCACATGCATCAAAACCCTTTGAAATACAGGGAGTTATCTTTCGCATGAATTACCACAGCCCCCATGAATTCCCGGTACGGATGCGAAATTAGAGGGAACGCATAAAGAACTCAACGCAGTGAAGGCAAAATTCAATCAAAATCAGGAGTAACATGCGGGATTTGTTTCCAGGCACTCAAGCTGTAGCGTCACCCGAGCGAGCTTCTATAATTATAACTTTCTAACCCAATATATCCTGGAGATATCTCGTAAATGTCTTCTCATCATTTTCAGATGAGAAGTCGGAATGTTTCATATCTTCTATATTGGTCGTGTTCATCGCAAGCAATTCGTTCCTGTGAATGTCATATAGTTTTGCAATATTGTCTTCCAGTTCATCCGCAAAATTGAGCAAAAATACGTATAATTTTTCCTCCGCTTGCTCGTCTTGCTCATGGCGACTTTCGGCTTTGATAAGGAGTTGGAGGTAAATTCTTGTCAATAATGTTTTCACATCCACCACTGTCTTTCTCTCAGGAACGCTGGGATTTACAGAAAAAATATCCAAAAAAGAACCTGTTTTGGGGGAAGAGGAATGATTGATTTTATCCAGCTTAGGGAATTTTTTCTTAATATTGAATTCGAGAAGAGCAGACCATACGACATCGGGGATGGCCCCGTCATCGTGTGTCCCGTCGACAAAAAAGAGGTGCTGCATGTAGGTTGCCATGATTGACAAGTAATAGCTCATCGGGACTAGACGCCTGCAAAGAGTACCTCTCGTCCTTCCCATCTTTTCCAGATCTGAAATAGTATTCATGTCGCTCGGGCTGGCAATTTGCTGACCACTAGGCGTGCCTGGAGATCCTTCGTTAGGAAGAGTGACCTCTTTTACCTTCATGATTTGAACCATATCAGCGGAATAGATTTCAACTATTTCGCAGAGTTGCGGCCTACCGCGACTATCGATGATCCTAAGCAAATCCCCTTTGCGATTGCGACGCCAGATTGGCACCGATTCCGTATAACGGACTTTGACATTTAGCATCTTCTCCGTGTTGTTCTTGATTGTTTTCTCGTTCACTTCCCGGAGCTCTTCCTGGCTCGCTGCAGTGGTCTGTTTATCATTGTTTTTCTGGACTCTATCTACAACTACGTCTACTGACCTCTCGGAAAATTTTTCATAAATCGGCGTGTAATTATCCGTGTCAGACCCCCCATTTGCACGCGATGCAGACCCGGAACGAACTGCGCGCAGATAATCCTCCTCCGACCCAAAACGGCTGACGACAGGTACAATACCCGTATTGTTAAAACGAAGGTTCTCCGGTCTAATATTATAAAAGAAAGCACCCTGATTACGGTTTCTGCCGACCATCTCCACAAGTTGGCGAAACCGCAAAGCACCCCAAAGCATGCGCTTACCGATAGGCATCGCTCGTGTTTTCTCAATATCACTCAAAATGCTGGATGTTGTTTCTGTAGTTTCAATTTTGAACTCTTCACCCTTCCAGATCGGGTTGCTATCTAACATGGTCGCCAAAATCGCCTCTTCATCCACTAAATTGGCCAAGTCTTCGTAGACAGTTAAGAAGAGTTTCTGGCGATCAACTTCTCCTTTTTTGTTTCTTGCTTTTTCATAATATGAGTCGGATGGTCGGGACAACATGCATCGCAACAAAACAGAGATAATCTCGGGGGACGGATACCGGTTTTGCACTTCGTCCCGAACCTGCTCGAAAAGAGACGCGAGGTCAGGGGATGTAGAACTGGTATTCGTCGCCGCCCGATAATCCTCGACGATTTGGTTCACAGTGGGTACTTGCTCACCTTCGAAGTGATCCCTATGCCGCAAGTAGTCATAAAAGCATTCCGGTGACTTGCCACCCGTTAAAAGGTCGAACAAAATGGCGCCGACGCCGAATATATCGGTACGAGGCGAGGGCTTCTTGTAAAACATCACCTGGGTCTTATTGTCTTCCGATTCTTTCTCCCCTGCGGATTGAAGGGTAATTTTTGATCTTTCTTCAGACATGTGTTCGACTTTTTCAACTGTGTATCCTATTTTCCTTGAATCTTTCGAAAACTCGGCGATGTCGCCCTTTTCAATAAGTGTATCGCGAAACTTTCTGTCGCTCGTCTTAAGAACAAGAGTCCTTTTATTTTCGCCAAAGCTAACCTTGACTTCGCATACATCGAAATAGTCTTTCTGCTCTGGAGATCGGTAATGCCTTGTCCCCAATGGCAACCCAGCTTCATAGCCTGATTCTTGCGCACGTAGATTGGTTTCAAGAAATCCGAAATCGCCCAGTGCCACTTCAACCGTATTGGCAACATTTTTCATCATCACGTTCGCAGGCTTGATATCATGATGGTAGAGATCAGCCGAGTGGAGTGCGCGCAGACCAATGACGATTTGACCGATAATACAAAGAATCTGACGTTCACGCTCTGCAACGGTGAGGCGCCTGAGTATTTCATAGCCGGGTCGACCCGGATTTTCCTCGATTTCCCCATTCACTCGGCGTTTGGGTGGGGCACCTATTTCCAGAACATCCTTCAATGTACATTCATAGTAGGGCATCACAAGGGCTTTGTTCGAAACGGCAACACCCAGTGTTTTAAATTCTTCTTTAAGGTTATTAAACGCTTTGCTATCCTCAAATTTATCGGTCCAAGCTTCTGAGAGAACCAGCTTGGATATGAGGCTCACATTATCACCCTCTTCCAACTTTTTCCGTACGTTCATCCCGGAACGCATCTCAGCCCAATTGCGCTTTTCCGTTATAGAATCATTATTTTTGACAGGATAAAATAATTTGACAGCACATCTTGTGTTTCCTGGTCCTCTGGCCTCGAAAACTGACCCATAAGTTCCGTCTCCAAGCTTACGCGGAATTCCTTTATCATCGACGATGAACTTGTAATTCAGTTCTTGTGCGTTATTCTCATCCGATGTCTGGGCCTTAAAACTATATTTTTCGTCCATTTTCTTTTCCATCTCATTCATTCCCATCTCCCAATGCACGCCTAATCAGCAGCAGGAAGTGCTGTGGATACAGGTCTTCCCTACTTAGATCTTGTCGAATCAGCCACCACGCAGCTTCATAGGCATCTTCTTCCACTGTTACCAGAATGGAGTCCGCTGCGGTGTTTTTCTCTCCGATGCGATTTGCGCTACTCAATGGAAAACGCCGGAACGACCACCGGATCTTCTTATTACTGCCCTGAACAAGACGCCCGCGCGTATTGAAGGGAATGCGTTGTATGCCACTCTCGATTGCAACCGGTTTCGAGTTATTCTCAGGATCAATAAATAGTGTTTGCTTTGTACCCATGGCATCGAACAGGGTGAATGCTACGGAGTGGTCTTTCGGCATCACAATGACCCTCACCCGAAAGGCAATCTCGAATTCGCCTAATTTTCCACTCCGTGTATCGAAAATAAAATGAGGAGCCAAACGATAGTGCACGGCAACAGCTTCCTCACTTTCTTGCTCTTTATGGTCTTGACTGTCTACAGTGGCCTCGGTGATGGACAAGTCAACCTCGTTGCCCTTGCTATCCACGAGCGTCAGAGGTAACGGCGCAGTATTATCCTGTTCATTGAGCACATTTTTGATGTTGATTGAAAAATTCTCGATCTTAAGTAAGCTCGCATCAGAAAAATCAAAGTTGAAATTTGCCAGGCTCGGCTGTATCGCTAAACCTTGGCCGCCAGCTAGTAAGGAGACAAAGAAGCCTACTATCTTTGAAAATAAAACTTGCTCAGACATGATACTGCCTCTCTCGAAGCACCCCTCAAAACATAACGGCACCACACTTGTTCCTACTTTGTAGTTTTAGGCGCCTACGTCATAGATAGTGAAATCGATCGTCACAACTTTAAGCATCAAATTGCAGGGTCGCGTTGAGGAAATGTCTCTTTTAGGTTATTAAATAGTACATCTAAATAGAAGTCAAGTGATGCGAATCAAATCTATTTGATTTAATTCAACACATTTTGCTAGTCGCCGAAAACAACCCGCGCTTTTTCTGTGGCGAAAACATCGCCCTGAGACCTATATTGTGAATACAGGTGAGCGATATCTCTCTCGCGCGAGCCGGAGCCGCCGAAGGAGATCGGCATGAGCCGATACATCTGGATTTGTCCGAAATGCCTGCACCGGTTTCAGGGACACGTGTTCGATGAGGGCACCTACGAAAGCGGCCCCATCTGCAACGCCTGCTGCGTGGAACTGGAATTCCGGCACGAAGAGGACTCAGGCGCCAAGCCCTCGAACAAGGAGCCGAACGCCAGCAAGCAGGTCCGCGCGACTCACCCCGCCTAGGATTGCCGTGCGTGATACCTGCGGCATTCCTCGCCGAAGCAAAGCGTCGGGAAATCCCCATTTCTGTCGAAAATACGGATAATCCGTCATTCAGCGAGTTTTTTGTAGAGCGGCGCGAACCTTTCATGGCTCGCCTGATAGGCCGCCATGACGCGGGCGCGCGGCCTGCTCCCCCTGCGTTTCTCGATAAAGTCGGCCAGCGGCGCGGCGGGCTTGATGAATCCGGCGCGGCCTCGATGGGTGGCGGGGAAAGGGAACCGACTACGCGGCGGGGAGAATTTTTTTTCCGCTCCCCTTCATCGGGGGAAATCGGCAAAACAGGGCTTCATGCTCCATGCCGAAAGCGGAAAGGGATTTTTTTATGCGCGCCGTCAATTTCATTACATGGCCGGGCGGGCATGATATGATCTCGCCCGGGTGATAACGGCGCATGGGCCGCTGATGGCACCGCCGCCGCTTGCCGATAGGGCACACTTCGGAGGGGTGAGTGACGAACTACGCAGACAAATTGGAGGCACAAAAAATGTCGCAATATCTAATAGTTGATGCGGATAGTTGGCCAACCCATAAAGGAAACGAGAAACCGTGTCTGGATGTTGCAATTCCTTCTGTCTTGGAGTCTGTCTTCTGCGCGCTGGTAGGTGCTTTCGGTAAGTTACCTGACGAACGAATTGAAGTCTCCTGGTGGAAAGATGTATCCAGAGTCCTTTCAGATTCCCGTCCTTATCAAATCCGTATTAATGCTCAAAATAGGAATTGGTGCGAATACGTCTATCAGTTCTCGCACAAACTGTGCCATGTAATGACGAACTACAATCCCAACAAAGTAAATCGCCATACTTGGTTTGAGGAAAGTCTTTGCGAAATGGCGTCATTGTTCGTTTTGTCTAGATTATCGGAGACTTGGAAAACCAACCCGCCTGTGAATGTCCGTGGAGCTGCCGAATTTGCACCTAGCCACGCAAAATACTGTGAGGATTTCGCAGACAAACACCAGACACCAGAACGCAAAAACTTACCAAGATGGTTATCATTAAATCTTGAGGATATGCAAAACAATCCTTATCTTCGCTGCCGCAATGCAGTTGTAGCCCTTGCCCTTCTTGAAAATTTTCGGAGCGACCCTTCTCTTTGGGCGGACTGCGGATATATCAATTATTGGAATGTTGAAAACGACAAAACTTTTGAAGACTATTTGAATTCATGGGAAAAGTGTTTGAAATGCAATGACTCTGATTCGGTTCGAGTACCTGCCCTCATTAGAAAAATGTTTTACGAGTAGCAAGTCGTGAAGATAAACCAGTTGATCGCAAGTCTTGAATCCGCGCCCGTGGGCGACGGCGATCTTATGGACGAGCCGTTCCTGTGATAGCCATATTAGCGTCGCCCCCTTCATGCTGCTCTTGCACCCTGGTATTGTGTACGGGCCTTTCCCTTGATGTGATGGCGTGAAGTCCGGGTTTGGACAAGCCCTGTGCCTAGACATCGTGTGAGCCCGAGCGTGGACCGGGTGCTCTACTCGGCCTCTTCTTTGGGCCGCGGCGCGTGATGCCTGCGGTATGCCTATCCGAAGCAAAGAGAAGTGAAATCCCTCATCCAGTCTAAAACCGGATAGGCCGTCATTCAGCGAGTTTTTTGTAGAGAGGCGCGAACCTTTCATGGCTCGCCTGATAGACCGCCATGACGCGGGGGCGCGGCCGACTCCCCTTGCGCTTCTCGATCAGGTCGGCCAGCGCCTCATCGATCAGGGAGTGAAGCTGCCGTCCCTCGCTGCGCGCAAGTCTGCGGACGGCGGCCAGAATCTCCGAATCCACCCGGGTTGTAAATTTCTCTCGTCGGCGGGTCGCCATGTGACGCCTCCAATCTTGTTTCCCTCACTCCGCATAAAGCCCGAGGGGCCGCTTCAACCGCTCAGGGCCGGACTTTCTTGATGCGCCACTGCTTGAACTTCGCATCGGTGGAGACGCACGGCGCGAGCGCGAGATCGCGCGACATGTACGGCCCGGCCGACCTGCTGGCGGCCCCCGCGACGAGGCAAAGCGTCCGGTCCGCGCCGGGGCGGAACTCCATCGCCGCAGCGTCGTAATCGAAGAGCTGACCGGGGGCGTTCTTGGCGCAATCCAACAATCCCAGGGTAACCCCGGCGGCGGCCGGCGCAAGCAGCGCCGCGCATTTCCCGGAAAATGTGGCCGAAGCTACCCGCCGCGCCGCCTCATCGTAGCGGAACTGCACGTCGCCGCCCCTCGGCTTGCACGAGTGCGTATGCAGCCTGTCGCTGAATCCTCGTCCGCGGGTATCGATGCACCAGCCAAGCCCATCCTGCTCGTCGAGGTTGTCCGCCAGGTAGATGACCGGCGCGGGCGTCCTAAGGTCGGGCGGTTCCGCATGCGCCGCCGCCGGGAGACCCAGCAGAAGAAGAAACACCAAATGAGCGAGCGCCTTGACGGCCGAGTGGGCGCCTGTAGCTGCGAGCATCGTCATTTCCGGATTCCTCCTGCATTCCATGACTCACCGTATCGGCCATGCCGATGCGGGAGAAAACAAGCTGACCTACTCCGCCAAATCTCTCAATCCTCTTTCGGCCTCGGGGCGTGGTATCTGCGGTATTCCTCGCCGAAGCATAGCGTGGAGAAATCGCGCATTCTGTCGATGAATATCAACCCATCGAGATGGTCGTATTCATGCTGGCACACGCGCGCGGCGAAGCCTTCAAGCTCCTCGGCATAGGCTTGTCCCTGCGCGTCCAGAGCTTCCAGGCGCACGCGGTCGTTGCGCGGCACGCGACCGTGAATGTCGGGGATGCTGAGACACCCCTCCCAGTCCTCCCAATCCTCATTGCCCAAGGGCGTGAGCTTCGGATTCACGACTACGCGCAGCGTCGCCTCATCGTCAGGATCCGTCTGCATGACGAACAGCCGCAGCCCCTCGTGCACCTGCGGGGCGGCCAAGCCTACGCCCGCGTATTCCTGCATCGTCTCGATCAAGTCGTCGATGAAGCCCGCGAGTTCGGGACTCCCCAACCCCTCGGGCGCAATCTCGCGCGCCTTTCCGCGCAGGACGGGGTGGCCCATGCGCGCGACCTTTAATATGGGCATCTCCCTCTCCTATCCGCTTGGGGACGAGGCCGGCGGCAGGGCGGCGAACCAAGCGGCCAGACCGCCGGGATCGACCGTCTCCTCCAGCGAGTCCACGACGCGGTCGGCCTCGGTGAGTTTTTCGGCGGGGTAGCTCGTCGTCACCGCGAGCGTCCTCATGCCGGCCGCATTGCCCGAGCGCACGCCTGCGACGGAATCCTCCACCACGAGACAGGACGCCGGCGGAATAAGTTCGGCGCGGCTCTCGTTTATCCGCGCAAGCGCCGTCAGGAAACTCTCCGGATCGGGCTTTCCCCGGCTCACCATCTCCGCCGTCACGATGATCGGGAAACAATCGATCAGCCCCACCCGCTCCAGCACGGGCCGCACCTCGTGGCCCAGGGCGCCGCTCGCAATGGCGAGGGGCCAGTGCGCGGCCGCCGCGCGAATCATCTCCGCGGCGCCGGGCAGAATCTGCGGCGCCAGAGCGATTTCCTGATAGCGCGCCTCTTTCATCTCCAGAAGCTGCTCGAATCGGTCGGCCTCGACGGCCACGCCGCGGTCGTTCAGAACGTGGGTGAACAGGAGCCTGTCGTCGAACGCGAGGTAGCGCTCGGCGTATTCCTCTTCCGTGAGGTCCAGGTCCAGCTCTTCCGACAGCACCGTCTGGAACGCCGCCAGATGGAGCGGCTCGCTGTCCGCGATGGTGCCGTCGAAATCAAAAATGATCGCTTGTAATTCCGGCATTCTCTCTCTCCGTATCCATGGCCGCCACGCCCCGGTGGAAGCCTCCGCCTCGCCGCCGAACGCTATCCGCCATCAGTTTTACCGGGCCTTACAGCCACCCGCCTCCGTCTTCGAATATGCTCTCACCCGTGATGTAGGCCGATGCGTCTGACGCCAGAAAAACTGCGAGACCCACGATGTCTTCGGGCTCGCCCACACGGCCGAGTATCGTCCTCTCGTTTAAACCCTCTTCCACTTCAGGGTCTGCGAGCGCGGGTGCGAGCATGGGCGTTCTGTGCACGCCCGGGCAGATGCAGTTCACGCGAACGCCCCGCCCGCCCCACTCCATCGCAAGCGATTTCGTCAGGCCCACCACGCCGTATTTGCTCGCGTTATAGGCCGCGCGCGCGGGCCTGTGGCCCCGCTCGCCCAGGAACGTGCCGATGCTCACGATGCTGCCGTAGCCTCGCTCAAGCATCCCGCGCCCCGCGGCCTGCGCGCAGAGAAAAGCGCCCGTCAGGTTCACGTCGAGGACAAAGCGGAAATCCTCCGGGCTCACGTCCACGCTCGGGTCGGCGTTGATGACGCCCGCCCCGTTTATCAGGATGTCGACCCCGCCCAGGGTCTCTTCGGCCTGCTCCACGGCGCGCGCCACCTCATCCGCTTTCGTCACGTCCGCCCCGATAGCGAGCGCGCGGCGTCCCAGAGCCTCGATTCGGCGGGCCGTCTCGGCCACGAGGTGCTCTCTCCTGCCCAAAACGGCCACGTCCGCGCCCGCCTGGGCCAGACCCAGCGCCATCGCCTCGCCCAGTCCCGTGCCCGCGCCCGTTACCAGGGCCGCCTTTCCGTCCAGACGAAATTTATCGAGTATCAAGCCAGAATCCTTTTGTGATGATGAAACATGACGCGATGATTCGCACCGCTCCCGTAAAAGCGCCCCAAGCTAGGGGATGGCACATGGGGTGTCAATACGAGGGGCTGATGTTTCGACCCGACGCGAGAGCATGATGGAACGCATCTCGTAGTGGGTTAGTTGAAAAAGCCCCCTCCGCCTCATCCTGAGTAGCGACGGCACAGGTTCTCGCCTTAAAAACCAACCCCCCTACCCCCCCTTGACAGGGGGGTATGAAAAAGAGGCACCCGCCGCCGGTAGAGCGGCTTTTGTTTTTTCTTGCCCCCCTGTCAAGGGGGGGTAGGGGGGGTTGCCTTTATCCCCTGGGGAGGGAGGCTTTTTCACCAACCCCGTTGTTGAGGGCATACATAAAGATTACACTTTTCCCGATGCGCCAGCGCTTCACAAAACCGCCCTGCCCTTCATCTCAAACCGGGCTATCCGAATGGCCGCAACCCAACCGGAACAATCGCTGGACGAGAAGCATGAAACCTGCCCCCTGTGCGGGTCGGGTGAGGCCGCCCTCTATCTGCGCGCCGATGGCAGGGATTACGCGCACTGCCCGGTATGCCGCCTCATCTTCGTGCCGCCCGGGTTCTGGCCCGCGCCGGATGCGGAAAAAGCGAGATACTTACAACATCAGAATTCAGGCTCCGATGAAGGCTACGTCGCCTTTCTCAAGCAGTTGAGCGACCCCTTGGCGAAAATGCTGCCCCAGGGCGCGCGGGGGCTTGATTTCGGCGCGGGGCCGGCTTCGGACGGACATCCCGTCTTGTGCGAACTGTTCCGGGCGGAAGGCTTCGAGTGCCTGCCCTACGACCCGTACTTCTTCCCCGAAATGCCGGATGGCCCGTTCGATTTCATCGCCGCGAGCGAGACATTCGAGCATTTGAGGCATCCGAGAGAAGAAATCGGGCGGATTTATGAAAACCTCAAAACCGGCGGTCTGCTCGGCGTCATGACGGCGTTCTGGGAGGAAGCGCTATTCATGAACAACTGGCACTACCGGCGCGACTTCACCCACCTTTGCTTCTACCGGATGGAGAGTTTCGCGTGGATTCAGGAGCATTTCGGCTTCGCCTGCCGCTGGACGGATGAGCGCCGCGTCATCATTCTGGAGAAACTTTAATAGGGCTTGGCTCTCATTGTTCTCTCGTAATCTGGGGCGGGACGAACGGGGTTGTTGAAAAAGTCCCTGAGAGGGTAACGGCAACCCCCTTGAAAGGAAAATTCCATAAAGCAACCCCCCCTACCCCCCCTTGTCAGGGGGGCAAGAAAAAACAAAAGCCCCTCTACCGGCGGCGAGCGTCGCCTTTTCATACCCCCCTCGTCAGGGGCAAGAAATAACAAAGCCCCCTCATCCCGGCGGGAACGCATCGCCTTTTTATACCCCCCTGACAAGGGGGGGTAGGGGGGGTTGCCTTTCAACGAGTGAAGGGGCAATCGAACCGACCGAGCAGGCGTCGCCCCGTAGGGACAGGCCTCCGTGCCTGTCCTGATTCGAACCATCCTGCAAAAGGACAACCACGGAGGGTTGTCCCTACACCCACAACACCGTATCCACCGCCTGTGACAAAAATTTTAATGCGCTCGCTCGCGTCCCATATTTTTCATATTGCTTGTTCGCGCCCATCCGGTGTGGCATTCTTGCCCGTGGGAAAAACCTCTTGATTCATGTGGGGAAACGCTCTCTTGCACACGATGAAAACGGACATCCTCATCCTGGGTTCGGGCGGCGCGGGCCTCCTGGCCGCGCTCGCCGCGCACACCCGAAACCCCGCCTTGGACGTCACCGTGGCGGTCAAGGGACTTTTTGGGAAAAGCGGCTGCACGCGCATGGTGCAGGGCGGCTACAACGTCGCGCTCGCAGAATCCGACTCGGTGGAGAACCACTTTCTCGACACCCTGAAGGGCGGGGCCTGGATTAACGATCAGGAACTCGCCTGGACGCTCGTGAGCCGCGCCCCCGGCTGCGTGGAGCGGCTCGAAACCGTCTGCGGGTGCTTTTTCGACCGCAACGAGGACGGCACGATCCACCAGAAAGCCTTCGCCGGCCAGAGTTTCGACAGAACGGTGCACAAGGGCGACCTGACGGGCATCGAGATCACCAACCGCGTGGCCGAACAACTCGTAAGGCGCGGTGTGGACGTGCTGGAAGAGACGCGCGCCGTGGCGCTATTGCCGGCCAGGCGCGAGCCCGAGCGCGTGGCGGGCGCGCTTTTGCTCGACATCCAGACGGGAGAGTTCATCGCCGTGAACGCGAAGTGCACGCTCCTCGCCACGGGCGGCGGCCCCACGCTCTATAAAATCTCCGCCTGCGCGCAGGAACTCGCCACCGACGGCATGGCAATCGCCTGGGAGGCGGGGGCATCGTTCTGCGACATGGAGATGGTGCAGTTCCACCCCACGGGCATCCTGACGGGAGACGGCCTGCAGATAACCGGCACGCTGCTCGAAGAAGGCCTGCGCGGCGCGGGCGGGCATCTGAAAAACGCGGCGGGCGAGCGCTACATGGAGCGCTACGACCCCGAGCGCATGGAGCGCGCCACGCGCGACGTGGTATCGCGCGCGGGCTACACCGAGATCATCGAGGGCCGGGGCACGGAGCGCGGCGGCGTGTTCATCGACGTGAGTCATCTGGGAAAATCCTTCGTGCGCAAGAACTTCAAGGGCATGGTCGAGCGCTGTGCCGATCTGGGCTACGACCTGGTCGGCGGCCCCGTGGAGGTGACGCCCACCGCGCACTACATGATGGGCGGCGTGAAGATAGACACCGCGTGCCGCACGAATCTGCCGGGGCTTTACGCCGCCGGCGAGGACGCGGGCGGCACGCACGGCGCGAACCGCCTGGGCGGAAACGGGGTGGCGAACGCCACGGTGTTCGGCGAGATTGCGGGGGAAGCCATGGCCGAAGAAGCGGCTGACTCCCCCCTCCTCCCCTACGACGCGGAGGCGCTCGCAAATGCCGAGGAGAAAACGCTGGATGCGCTGGGCGAAGGCGAATCGCCCTACCCTATCCGGGCGGAACTGAAAGAAACCATGTGGAACAAGGTGGGCTTGAGGAGAAACGGCGCGGACATCCAGAGCGGGGTCCGTATCCTGCACGATTTGAAGAGACGCGCGGCCGAGGCCCGCGCAGGAGGCGGGCGCGCCTACAACCTCGCCTGGCAGCACGCGCTCGACGTGAGAAACCAGGTCTCGGTCGCGGAACTCATCGCCTTCTCCGCGCTCGAGCGCGACGAGAGCCGGGGCAGCCACTACAGGGACGATTGCCCCCATACGGGGGATGAGGACCTCTACAACGTCTATATCAAGAGGGAGCGCGATGCGGCGGTCATCGAGCGGAAACCCGTCGCGTTTCCCCGCCTGCATCCGGCGGCAGAGCCGGCTGCGCAGCTGGAGCCCGACCCTAATTTCATCGACTGACATTTGAGCGGAGTGAAGGGAAAGATGACGAGCGTAAAAGAACCCCCGGCCACCAACAAGCCACCCGTGTGGAAGATCAGCGCATGGCGCTCGATGTATCCGGGCATGTGGTCCTGGGTGCTGCAAAGGCTCTCCGCACTCGCGCTCATCGTCCTGTTCCCGATCCACGTGATGAACCCCTACATCGACTCGGTGCGGATCACGATGCTCCTGCTCGTCGTCTGGCACGCCATGCACGGGATAAAAGTGATTCTGACCGATTTCGGCTTTCCGGATCGCCACCAGCGGAAACTCTTCTGGGTGCTGTGCGTCTTGGGAATAGCCGCATTCTTCTGGCTGGCCTACATGCACACCGAATACTGGAGGTTCATGGCGTGAACGAAGAAGTTCGAGTGAGCGAAGACGCGCAGTTGAGCGAAGGAACGCCGGAAAGCGGGGCGCATGAAGAGCCTGTCCCGGAAAAGGAAGAGCCGGAAGAAAAGGCGGAAAAACGCCCCACCGTGCGCGTCAGAATCCGCCGGGGCGGCGCGGCCGGCGATCCCGAAGAGCGCTTCGACAGCTTCGAAATAGAGACTGGCCCGCGCATGACGGTTCTCGACGCCCTGGTCGCCGTCCAGAGCGCGCAGGAGCCCGCGCTTTCATTCCGCTACTCCTGCCGGGTGGGCATGTGCGGCACCTGCGCCCTGAAAGTCAACGGCCGCCCCGCCTGGGCCTGCCGGACGCGGCTCGAAGGCCTGGGTGATGAAATCACGCTCGAGCCGCTCACCAATTTCCCGGTGCTGCGCGACCTAGCGGTCGACATGTCGCCTTTCTTCGCGAAGATGAAACGCGCGCGCGGCTGGCTCGAACCCACCAGCGCGGCGGAGAAGGCGCCCGCACTCATCGCACCGGGTTCGCGCGAGCGAAAACGCATCGAGCCGCACATCGAGTGCATCACGTGCGGAATCTGCTATGCTTCTTGCTCTATTGTAGGGCATGATAGCGACTACCTGGGGCCTGCGGCGCTCAACCGCGCCTACACGCTCGTGAACGACAGCCGCGACGCCCTGGGACTGGAGAGGCTTCTGGAGGTTTGCACCGAGGACGGCGCCTGGCGCTGCCACTCGCAATACAACTGCACGGAGAGCTGTCCCAAGGGCATCAGCCCCACGGGCGCCATCAAGGGACTCAAGCGCCGCGCCGTAACCGGCGGCGTCAAACGATTCGCCGCATCCATCTTCCGGGGCCGTGCGCCCGGCGAGTGAGAGCGGGGAGGATAACGACATGCCGACTTTGGAAACACACGCCATCAGCAGCGAACTCATCCGGGAAGTGGCCTTCGAGCTCAACCGCCGCGCCGCCATCGGGATACCGAAGGACGTGGGCGATTCCATCGCCGACATGGCCGAGCGCGAGACCCAGAAGCTCTCGAAGTTCGTCTTGCTGGAAATTGTCAACAACTACAAGGTCGCCGTGGACGAGCAGCGCCCCATGTGCGCAGACACGGGCCTTCCGCGCTTCTACGCGAAGATCGGGAACGACGCGGCGGTCGAGGGCGGCTTCGTGGCGCTCGAGCGCTCGGTCCGCCAGGGAACGGCGGACGCCACCGAGCGCGTGCCCCTGCGCCCCAACCGGGTTCACCCCATCACCCGGCACGACTACAACAACAACGTCGGCATCCACGCCCCCACGGTGGACTATTCCTGGGAGCCGGACGTCGACTGGATTGAGCTCACGAGCTTCCACAAGGGGGGCCTGTTCGGCGGAGACTACCGGATGCTCTTCCCCACCGACGGCATCGACGGCATCAAGCGCTTCTTTCTCGACGTGATCAGCGAGTTCTTCAAGCGCGGCCTCTCGTGCCAGCCCGCCATCGTGGGAATCGGCATCGGCGGAACGAAGGACACCTGCGTGCGTCTCGCCAAGGAGGCGGCCTGCCTGCGCGTGGTGGGGGACAGGAACCCGGACCCCCAGATCGCGAAACTCGAAGAGGATTTGAACGACCTTGGAAGGAGGACGAGCCTCGGCCCCATGGGCTTCAAGGGCGAGGGCGCGGTGATGGACACCCACATCGAGGTGGCCTACACCCACACGGGCGGGATGCCCATATCAATCCACCACCAGTGCTTCGCGCTCAGACGCGCCACCGCGCGGATTCATCCCGACGGAGGGGTGGAATACCGCGAAAACCCCCTCTGGTTCACCGACTACTACCGCCGCGACGGCGTCGCCTGAGCGGCTTGGGAGACTTTTGGACATGAGCGGCACCGCAGACCTGAAGATGAAGGAGCACCACCTCACCACGCCGGCCACGCCGGAGGACCTGGCGAAACTCGAACTGGGTGACGTCGTCTATTTCGACGGCCTCGTCTTCACCGGCAGAATCGGCCTCTACAAGAAGCTGTTCGATGAGAAAGCGCCCCCGCCGGTGGACATCGCCTCGCTCACGAACGTGACGTTCCACTGCTCGCCCGCCGTGGGGCAGAACGAATCGGGTGAGTGGGAGGTGGCCGCCGTCACGGCCACGGCGAGTTTCCGCTTCGAAAAACACCTGCCCCTCCTGATGGACGGGCACGGAATACGCTGCGTCATCGGCAAGGGCGGCATGGCGCAGGAATTCTATGAGAAACACTTCAAGCGCCTGGGCGCGGTGTTCCTGAACACGGTGGGCTACGGCATCGGCGCGCAGTACGGGCGCGGCATCACGGGCGTCAAGGACGTCTACTGGCTCGATGAACTCGGCATCGCCCAGGCGATGTGGGTGTTCGAGGTGAAGAATTTCGGGCCGTTTCTCGTGGAATGCGACGCCCGCGGCAACAGCCTCTACCAGATGGCGCTCGCCGAGACGAACGTGGAGCTGGGCAAGCTCTACGAGGGACTGCCGCTTCCAACGCTCAAGCGCATGGGCGAGGTGCACAACCCCGAGGACGAGGTTTTCTAGCAAAACCCCCGGATATTCGAACCGAACCACCGACGAGAGGATGAAAATGTCGAAAGGAATCGCCTGGGTCACCACGAGCTGGCTGAGCGGCCTCGAAGACCCGATGCGCCACTTCAAGCGGCTCGAAACCGAGGCGGGCCTCGAAGTCAGAATCGAATCGAACGGCGTGGACAAGACCGAAGATGAACTCATCGCCTCGCTTCCCGGCGTGGTCGTCACCTTCCCGAGCAACGACCCCTACAACGAGCGCACCCTGGCGGCGGCGACGCACCTGAAACACGTCGCCAGAACGGGGGTGGGCTTCAACTCCGTCGATCTCGACGCCGCCACGCGCCACGGGGTGGTCGTCACGAACGCGCCGAGCCAGAACTCCGATTCCGTGGCCGAGCACGCGATAGGCCTCATGCTGTGCATCGCGCGGAATATCGCCTTATCCGATAAAAAAATGCGCGCGGGCGAGTGGGCGGACTTGCGGGTTCCCATATCCCCGCTCCGGGGCAAGACGCTTGGGATCATCGGTCTCGGCAACATCGGCAAGCGCGTGGCGAGGCGCGCCGCCGCCTTCGGCATGGAGGTCATCGCCCACGACATCGTGCGCGACGAGCGCTTCGCCGCCGAGGTGGGCATTTTCTTCGAGGCGCGCGAGGAGGTGACGCGCCGGGCCGACTTCATCACCTGTCACGTGCCCCTGAACGATTCGACGCGCGGGATGGTGGACGAGAGATTCCTCTCCGCGATGAAACCGGGCGCCTATCTCGTCAACACCTCGCGCGGCCCGGTGGTGGACCTGGACGCCGCCGCCACAGCCTTGGAGCGCGGCATCATCCAGGGTGCTGCGCTGGACGTGTTCCCGAACGAGCCTGCGGACCACCGCCACCGAATCTTCTCGCTCGACAACGTCGTCCTCACCCCGCACATCGCGGGCCTGGGCGAGGACGCCTGTGAGCAGTCGCTCGAGTTCGCCGTCGCCGCAGCACTCGACGTCATCGCCGGAAAGCGTCCCGCCGGCCTCCTGAACCCCGAGGTGCTGGAAAAAGCGGGCATCAAGGACTAGAGTAGGTCGTCGCCTTATCGCCGGGCCTTACCCCCGGACCGTTCATCACAAGCCGCCGCCACGAGGATGGATTCATGCGGAAAACAAACAGACTGCGCGCACTCATGGCCGTTGCCCCCCTCCTCCTTCTATTGGCCGCGCCGCCCCCCGGAGCACGAGCCAAAACCGAGGCTCCCCTGCGCGTTCCCTGGAAGGTGACCGAGCACAGGATGAAAAACGGGATGCGCGCCCTGCTCCTGCCCGACAACAGCTCACCCATGGTGGTCATGAAGGTCTGGTACGCCGTCGGCAGCCGCGACGAGCAGCCCGGCCTCATGGGCATGGCGCACTTTCTCGAACACATGATGTTCCGCGGCACGAAGAAATACGGCCCCAAGGTCTTCAGCGAGATCGTCAAGAAAAACGGCGGCTCGCACAACGCGTTCACGAGCTTCGATTACACCGCGTACTACGAGCGCATCGCCTCGGACAGGCTGGAGCTCATCATCGAGCTCGAAGCCGACCGCATGGTGAACCTGGTGCTCGAAAAGAAAGGCTTCGACGCGGAGAAGAACGTGGTGCACGAGGAAAGACGCACCTATGACAACCGGCCGGCGCACAAATTCTGGGAACAACTCCGGGCCGTCGCCTTCACGAATCACCCCTACAAGAACCCGATCATCGGCTGGCCCGAGGACGTGGAGGCCATCACCATGAAGGACATGCAGGCGTTCTACAGGCGCTATTACAGCCCGGAGAACGCCACGGCCGTCCTGGTGGGCGACTTCAAGGTAGAAGAGGCCATCGCGCTGCTCGAAAAGCATTTCGGGAAAATCCCCAAATCCCCGACCTTCAAGAAAAGGCCCAAACTCGTAGAGTTCCCCCAGAGATCGGAGCGCAGGTTATATGTGCGCGAGGAGGCGCAGCTCCCCTACGTGGCTATCGGCTATCACGCGCCCAACTGGAAGAGCGAGGATGCGTCCGCCCTCGTGATGCTCGAGGCCATCCTGGGCGGTGGGGAGACATCGCGCCTCCACCAGAGGCTGGTGCGCAAGGACACGCTCGCCCTTGGCGCGGGCGCGGATTACACCTACATATCGGTGGACCCGATGCTCTTCTACCTCTACGCGAGGGTGGCGCCCGGCAAGAAGGCCGCCGACGCAGAGAAGGCGCTGCTCGAGGAGGTGAAAAAACTCATCGAAAAAGGCGTCACGGAGGAGGAATTCCGTCGCGCGCTCAAGAACCTCGAGGCGAACACGGTTTTCGCCATGGACTCGCACTATTACCGCGCGAGGCTCCTTGGCCAGTCGGCGATCTCGGGCGACTGGCGGCTGCTCGAAGGCTACCTGCCCGCCTTGAGAAAAGTGACGCCCGCTGACGTGGTTCGCGTCGCGAAAAAATACCTGAGCCACGGCAACAAGACCACCGCCGTACTCGTACCGAGCAGGAAAAGCCGCCGCGCCGGCGCCGTCAAAAGCCGGGGAGGATACTAGCATGAGGCTCCACCGCATTCTCTGGACACTGGCCGTTGCACTCCTTCTGATGCCCGCTCTCGCACGGGCGGGCGTCATTTCCTACGAGCGCGAAGAACTGCCCGGCGGCGGCGTATTGCTCGTCAAGCAAAACAGGCAACTGCCCATGGTGCGGGTCGCCGTCTCGATTCCGGCGGGCGCGCGCCACGAGGCGCCCGAGGCGGCGGGACTCGCGAACCTGACCGCCGCCCTCCTCACCCGGGGAACGAAAACGAGAAGCGCATCCGACATCGAGAAGCTGAACGATGCCTTGGGCGGCGGCGTGGGCATCGAGGCCGGACGCGCGCGCGCAGAAGCCTCCATGCGCGTGCTCACGCGGGATCTGGAAGAGGGCCTATCGCTTCTGAGCGACGTTCTCAGGAACCCCGTCTTCCCGGCGGAGGAGATCGGAAAGACGAAGCGGCGCATCGTGGGCGGCCTGCGCAGGCAGCGCGAGCGCCCGAGACATCTGGCGAACAAGGCGCTCAGGAAGAGTCTTTTCGGCGACACGCCCTACGGCCGCCTGGTCGAGGGGGCGGAGGCGTCGCTCAAGAAACTGGACAGGGAGGACATCGTCCGCTTCCACCGGAAATGGTACGGCATGAAGGGGGCGATCTTCGTCTTCGTGGGCGACGTTTCGATCGAGCGCGCACGAGAGCTCGTTCTGGCCCGCTTCAAGGGCTGGCGGGCGGAAGGCGGAAAAATCCCCGAGGCGACGCCGCCCGAGACGCCAAAGAAGATGCAGGTGGTCAAGATCGACCGCCCCCTCACCCAGACCACGGTGATGCTGGGCAACCGCTCGCTCAAGCGCACGCATCCTGATTTCTACGCCGCGCGGGTGATGAACTACATCCTGGGCGGCGGCGGGTTTTCCAGCAGAATCATGGACAACCTTCGTGAGGAAAAGGGCCTCGTCTACAGCGCCTACAGCTATTTCGCCGCGGGCCGTCATGTGGGCCATTGGCGGCTCGTACTGCAGACGAAGAACAAGACCGCGAACGAGGCCATTAAGGAAGCGATCGGAGAGGTGGAGCGCATCAAGGAAAAAGGCGTAAGCGAGGAGGAGCTTAAAGACGCCAAGGATTTCATCACCGGGAACTTCGCCACGCGCTTCGGCTCGTCGGGCCGCATCGCGAACTACATCCTGGCGGTGGAGATTCTGGGCTTCTCCCCGGGCTACGCGGATGAATACCTGAAAAAAATCCGCGCCGTCACGAAGGAGCAAATCCTCGCGGCGGCGAGAAAACACATCAAGCTCGACCAATCCACCCTCGCCGTGGTGGGGAACCTGGGCGAGGCGAAACTCGCCTTTTGAGGCGCGGGGGCGGACGAGGAGGAATCAGTATGAAGCGCGAGACGGTAACGCCCGATGCGCTGGCCGCGCCTGCCGGGCACTTTTCGCACGGGGTCATCGCCGGGGGCGGGCGCACGCTCTACGTGGCGGGCCAGACGCCGCTCGATGAGGACGGCAACCTCGTCTGCCCGGGCGACCCGGAGGGACAGGCGCGCCAGTGCTACCGCAACATCCAGAAGGTGGTGGAGGCGGCGGGCGGGCGCATGGCGGACACGGCCAAGATTCAGGTCTTCGTGACGAGTCTCGATTACAGGGCCGCCGTCGGCAAGGTGCGGGCCGAGTTCTATCCAGATGACCCGCCGGTGAGCACGTTCCTGGTGATATCGAGCCTGGCCGAGCCCGGTTTTCTGGTCGAAGTCGAGGCGATCGTCCCCCTGCCCGAATAAGAGACCAAGGCGGTGAGCGGAAAAACCACCCTGCGCTGGGCGTTCGCGCTGGCATATATGGCGGGGATTCACCTCTGGACGGCGACGGGCGGGCGGAATCCCTCCTCACCCATGCCGTTCGGGGTGGACAAAATCGTGCACCTCTGCGAGTTTGGACTCCTCGCCTGGCTGCTCTGGCGGCCCTGCCGGGAAACGCTCCCCCGCTGGGCCGAGGGGAAGACCGCCGCCTTCGTCTTGCTCCTCACCGTCCTGAACGGCCTGGGCGACGAGTTGCATCAGTTGTTTCTGCCCCACAGGACCGCCACATGGGCAGACCTGGCGGCGGACGCAGCGGGCGGCGGGGCCGCCGTCATGTGGTGTCTCCACCGCGAGAAGGGGAGGCCCTCCGCGGAGAGGCTGCAATAGGAGAACGCAGATGGCCGGCATACGGGACGCACTCACCGAAGACATGAAAGCCGCCATGCGCGCCAGGGAGACGCTCAGGCTCTCCACCATCCGGATGGTGCGCGCCGAGATATTGAACAAGGACAAGGAAAGCGGAGAAGAAACTTCGGAAGAAGATCTTCTCAAATTGCTCCAAAGTATGGTAAAGAAACGAGAAGAAGCCGCCGAGCAGTACGCAGCCGCCGGCCGCGAGGATATGGCCCAACAGGAGAGAGACGAGATACGGATCATCGAGGGCTACCTCCCCGCGCAGATGGGGGATGCGGAAATCGAATCCGCCGCCCGGGCGGTCATCGAGGAAACCGGGGCCTCCTCGATGAAAGACATGGGCAAGGTAATGGGAATTCTCACAAGTGAACTGGCCGGGCGCGCTACAGGCGCCCGGATCTCCCAGGCGGTCCGGAATCTCCTGGGCACATAAGGAAGAAGGAGGTCTCCAAATGAAGAAGCCGACCTATCGCTTAGAAGACGTCGCCACAGCGTACCAATGCGAACCTGAGCAGGAGGAGATCATCTCCGCACTGGCCGAGCGCGACTACCGCGTATTCGAGGTCGAGCAGCCCGCCGGAGCCTTCGTGCCCTACCACACGCACGACGAGGAAGAAGCCGTGATCGTCATCGAGGGCCGGATGCAGTTCAACGTGGAGGAAGAACTCGTCCTCGTCCAGCAGGGCGAGGTGATCACCATCCGGGAAGAAGCCATCCACAGCGCAGCCCAGATTGGAGAGGAGAAGGCGAAGCTCCTGCTCGCCTTCCCGAACGACGGGAGCGACCCGCCGGTCATCGACCTCGACTGGGAGGGCGATGAGGAGGACGACAACCTCGGCTACGCCTGAGTCCGACTACTTCGCCTACGGGGCGAACCTGCACATCGCGCAAATGAAATCCCTGTGTCCGAAGAGCGCGCCCGTATGTCCGGCGCGCCTGGTGGATTACCGCCTCACCATCGCCCTGCCCGCAGCGGCTGCCGGGAACCAGCCCGGCTGGGCCACCGTAACGCCCGAGAAAGGCGCCGAGACGCCCGGCGCGCTGTTCCGCCTCCACGCCGACGACCTGCCCGCGCTGGACCATTTCGAAGACTACCCCGCGCTCTACGACCGGCAGGATGTGGAGATCGTCACGGCGGACGGCCCCCTCCGGGCCATGCTCTACATCATGCGGCATCCCATAAGAGCGGCGCGCCCGGCGGCGCACTACGTCGAGACGCTCCGGCAGGGATACCGCGATTTCGACCTGCCGATGGAGGTGCTGGAGGGCGTTCTGGGGGAGACCTTTTCTTGATGGGGCTGTTGAAAAAGCCCCGTCTGCGACCCCCGCAAACCGCCAACGCCTCTTTCCTCACCCTGAGTAGCCGCCGAAGGCGGCGTATCGAAGGGCGAGGGGGAGTCGAACGCCTCGTGCCAGGCGAGAGCAAACGCTCATTTATCAATCGCGCTTGGCCTTCGATACGCGGCTCCGCCGCTACTCAGGATGAGGGAGATGTGAGGACTTTTTCAACAGACCCCCACTGGAGGGTTTTTCAACAGACCCTTGATTGCCGTGTTTGGCTCCGGCTTCGAAACGGCCGTTCGAATGGTTGGAAGTCAGTCTGCGGTTCTCTCGAGCAGACGGCGCAAGGCCAGCATCGTCGTCTCGCTTTGCCTCATCGTCATCTCGCTTTGCTTCATCGTGATTTCGCTTTGCTTGAGCAGCACTTCCGTTCGTTTCGTGGACTCTTCAAGCTGCTTGCTCATGGTATCCGCCATGATCTCCGTCCGCTTCATGGATTCTTCCTGCAGCCTCGTCAGCGCGTCCGTGCGCTTCATGGACTCCTCATGCTGCTTTGCAAAAGCGTCGGCCATGAGTTCGATCTGCTTCATCATGGCGTCGATCTGCCTGTCCGTCTGTTGCGCGCGCCTTTCCGAGGCGTCGCTCATTCGCTTGATGCCGTAAAAGAACAAGCCCGATTGCACCATGCCCACGAACAGGGCCACGCCGGCCTGAACCCATCCCACGAGCAAGGTCGCCTGCTGGAATTCCGTCATTTCTCTCTCCCACGCCTAAGGATAAATCAACATACGAGACGCCATCAACTCGTCCCGTCCCGGGTGGGTCCTCATTTCTCGTGTGGGTTTTGAAGGAGCATAGCACAAAACGAATAAAATACAAAAACAAATCGCAAAAAATTTTCGCTCAACACAAACGCAATCAAAGCACGCTAAAAATCGCCCTTCTCCTGGAGATACGGCACGAGGCCGCCCGCTTCGATCATGGCCCAGAGGCCGTCGGGAAACGGCGCGAAGGTGATCGTCTCATCGCCGGCGCGGGCCTCGCCCTTCACCGGGTCGACCTCTATCTCATCGCCCGCGCGGATGGCGCCGGTATCGCACGCGATGACGGGAAGGCCCGAGTTGATAGCGTTCCGGTAGAACATGTGCCCGAAGCTCCTGGCGAGCACGCAGCTCACGCCGAGTTCCCTGAGCACCACGGCGGCATCCTGCCGGCTGCTGACGAGGCCGAAGTTCTCTCCCGCCACCACCACGTCGCCTTGCTGCACTTTCCCCGAGAAATCGGGGTCCAGTTCCCTGAAGGCGTCGCGCTTCAGTTCTTCGAGCGTCGTGCCCGGCGGCCGGTATTTGACCGACAGATGCACGTCTGTGCTGATGTCGTCGCCGAAGCGGTGGACTTTGCCCCTCATCGCCAAAATGTCATCCTCCTTGCAAAAATCGCCGCACTTACCATAAATGCCGAGCCCTATAAAAACTCTCTGGGATCCGTGATGCGGCCCGTCACCGCGCTCGCCGCCACCGTGGCCGGGGAGCCCAGGTATATCTCGGCCTCCTTGCTGCCGAGCCTCCCCGGGAAATTGCGGTTGGCGGAGGATATGGCGCGCTCCCCGTCGGCGAGGCAGCCGTTTCCCGTCATCGAGGCGCACGGCCCGCACGCGGCGGTGAGCACGGCGGCCCCCGCTTCGGCCAGGGCCCCGATGGCCCCGCTCGCGGCGGCGGCCTCGTAGATTCTCTTGCTCGTGGGCGCGACGTAGAAGCGAACGCCGGGCGCTATCTTCTTCCCGCGCACGATTTGCGCCGCGATCTCGATGTCCTCGAGCCTCCCGTTCGTGCACGTGCCCACGAACGCCTGCTGGACGGGCAGGCCCGCGTAGTCCTCTATGGGGTGCGCGTTCCCCGTGGCGGGCGGCGCGGCCACGACGGGCGTGAGTTCCGAAACGTCGAGATGGATTCTCCTCGCGTAGACGGCGTCCTCATCCGGCGAGACGGGCGTGTCGAACCGCGCGCCGTGCGCCCGCGCCCATTCGAGCGCCACCTCGTCCACCTCCATGATCCCCGTCTTCGCCCCCATGTCGACCGACATGTTCGCGACCGTGAAGCGCGCGTCCATCGAGAGGTCCGCCAGCGCGTCACCGCCGTATTCCACCGCCATGTAGTTCGCGCCGTTCTCGCCCATCTCGCGCGCGAGGACGAGTTCCATGTCTTTCGAGAAAACGCCGTGCGCGAGCGCGCCGGTGAACTCCACGCGGATGCTCTCGGGCGTCTTGAACCAGAGTTTCCCGGTGGCGTAGGCGGAGGCTATCTCCACGCTCTCCACGGCCACGCCCATCGCGCCCAGCGCACCGTATGTGCACACGTGGCTGTCGCCGCCTACCGCCAGCGCGCCGGGGCCCACGCGGCCCTCCTCCGTCACGACGGTGTGGCACACGCCGGAGCCTGGTTCAAAGACCTCGACGCCGTGTTCTTCGCCGAAGATTCTCAGCTTCCTGTGATGGTTCGCCCAGAGGACGTCCTGCGCGGGCACGAAATGATCGATGACGAAATCGGTCTTTTTCGGGTCCATCCGGAACTCGAAGCCTGCGTCCCTGAAAATGTCGACCGCTTTGGGCCCCTTGGCGTCGCCCGCCATGACGTAGTCGAGTTCGGCGATCACCAGATCGCCCGCTTTGGCCTCGCACCCAGAGTGTGCGGAGAGAATTTTCTCCGCCATCGTCTGCCCCACGGCCTTCTCCTTGCTGAATCTTTCATACCGGGAACGCAAAGCCTCTGTATACACCAAAAACCGGGCGCGCGGAATTGTGAGGAGGCGTGCGCCTCGCGGCGAACTCAGAGGAACAAGGCGACGAGGAGTCGAACGCGCCTTCGCTTTGAATTATCCCCCGCCCTGGGCGAGACTTAAGCCAAGCTACTCCACGAGGACAGACCGGAGATAGCCGAATGACGGTATTCGAATCCTCTCCAGAACCAGGACCGATGAAGCCAATCGGCGCCGCTCCCTCTATTGCACCGGCAAATCAGCGTCATTCACAAGAAATGGGGCTCGAAACGGGAAATCACTGATGGGCGCGGTCCGTCATTGAAGACGAACAATCACGTTTTATTCGAGGATGGTGGCGAGCCGGGCAAGCACATCGTCCATAATCAGTTCAGGAACGGTTTCGAGACGCGTCCCGTTGCGGGCAGTGAGATCAAGGGACCTCGGCTGGTCGCAGCGGACGACTCCGGTTGTTCGGGTGCCCGCGTCCGAGAGAGAAACTGCGAAGCCTGCCCTGCGCGCAAAGTCGCCGCCCGATGTGATCGGCAAGACCACGGGCGTCCCGGTGAGTCTATTGAACGGGTCCGGGGATACGATCAGTACCGGACGGGCACCCTGTTGTTCATGGCCTGTGGTGGGGTCGAGGCTGACGAGCCAGATTTCACCCCGCTTCACTACAACAACTCGTTGCCAACCGGTCTGGCCTCCATCCAGGCGCGGTCCTCGGCGGGCTGCGTAGAGGTTTCTTCGCATTGCGCGAGGAGCTCATCGAGTGAATAGACGGGACGTGCTTTGGGCTCGACGATCAGGCGACCGTCCTCCACGTCTATTTCCACCTTCGCGCCGACCCCGAGTTTCAGGAGGTCGAGAAGGGCGGGGGGAACGGCCAGCATGATGGAACCACCGACTTTGCGCAGATTTGTCGTATGCATGACACCCTCCAAGTTATATATAAATATAACATGCATAAGCCGGCAACGCAAGTTGGAGACATTCTTGAATCGGCTTCGGAAAGTTCCGTGTTCATGTTCAAGCATCTTTGGCCGAAAGGTTGCCGTGCAACCCGGACTTTACCCGAAAGGACTCTCCAGATTAGATATGTGAAACGATTACGCCGAGTAGTCCGACTCCCGGACCGACCGGAAAACACCAGATTTCCGTGGTATCGCTTTTGAATCTCATGTCAATTGCTTGAGGGCCTCTCTCGAGAATCTATCGGCGACACGTCCAGCGGCGCTGCAGGATCGCTTTGACTTATCCTCCGTTCCGGGCGAGACTGGATGGGCTACTCCACGAGATAAACTGGAGAGAAGCGAATGACGGAATACGAAGCCGCAAACCTCGCCGTGCAGCAAGACATGCTCGCACTGCAACAGGCCACGCTTGCCCTTCAACAAGCATCGCTCGCCGTGCAACGGGCCTCCGTGTGGGTCGCCGCCCTCGTCGGGGCCGCGCAATGCAGTCTCATCGGAGTCGGGCTCTACATCATGCGACAGGCCTCGAAGCAACGCGACGCCCAGCACCGGGAAAACATGGCGCAGCACCAGGAAACCATGAAGGTGCTGGACAGCCGACATCAAGCAGCCATGGCGCAACATCGAGAAACCATGACGGTGCTTAATCGTCAGCAAGAGGCGCAAAAAGAACAGCACCAGGAAAACATGGCGGCGCATCAGGAAACCATGAAGGTGCTGGAAGGCCAGAACAAGGCCCTGGGCAATCAACAAACGGCGATGATGGAACTCATCCGCCGCACCTCGGGGACACCCGCTCAAGAGGACGGCTGAGCGGGCGGGAGCTTCGCCTCCCCTTCTCTTTTTCTTTCTTGACCTCATTTGGAGCGGCGCGTTTGCGGGCTTCGTCCCTCACCCGCCGGGGCGGTGGCGCGCCAGGGCGCGGGCGAGGATGTCGCGCGCGGGCTGCGAGCCGTCGAGCGGGCGCAGCTTCCGGCTCTTGATCTTCCAGCCCCCGGGCGTGCGCGCGAGCTCCCAGCGGTTGGCGAGGACGCGGTGGATGCGGTAGCCGGTCGAGACGCCGTGGTTGGGCAGTTCGCGCTCGTCACCCTGGTGGTCCGGGTGGATGAGCTGCAAATAGGAGGTGACGAAGGCCGAATCGCCGTCGAGCTCGACGTGCGGCAGCCCGGCGAAGTGGGCGAGGCCGCCGTGGATCGCCTCTTGATGTTCGGGCCTTTGAGTGATGGCGGCGATGGCCTCGTTTCCGAGCGTGTAGTCGAGACTCTCGCCGCGGTCGAAGACGCCGTCCTCGGTGAAGACGGCGCGGGTGTAATCGTCGGCGCCCGTGTCCGCGCTCGGCGGGTGCGAGGCGATCAAGTTGTAGATTTCGAGCCTGTCCTCGATATCGCGCAGCCGCGCCTCGAGCAACCCGGTCCCCGGCGACCTTTCGTTCTCAGCCATGTCGTTTCTCCTCGGTGACGGAATGGGAAACCGGAATATCGCACGTTTGGGGGCGCGGTTTCTATCGCCCCGGTCGGCTCCGAAGCAAAACATTGGCACCCCGGCGTCATTTCCGACCAAGGCGGGAGGGAGTGCGGAGTCCGGTAAGGAAGATTCGCGAACTGTAGAGGGCTGCTGAAAAACCCCCGGCATTTGAACAAATGCATTCTCCTCGCTTTGCATGACGCCGTATCTGCCTCACCCTGAGTAGCCGCCGAAGATAAAACGCGATTGATGAATGAGCGTTTGTATCGAAGGGGGCTCCCTCGATACGGCGCGCGAGCGCGCCTACTCGGGATGAGGGTGGACTTTCGTCGTGGACCGACGGAGCGTTTCGGGTTACGGACAAGGGCGGCGGTTGCGCCGCAAGCAATTTCCCCTTAAGAGGGTTTTTCAACAACCCCTTGAGAGGCGGACACAGGGGTCCGCCCCCACAAAGAGGCATCTCCCCCTGCCTGCCGTCCCCTCCTTCACCAGTCGGCTTTGATCTCACCGCCCCCGCATTTCCCCGCAATTGCGCGTATGGCGCATGGAGCGGGATTCGCTATCCTGGCGCGCAAGGCTCGCCGCCCGGGACGGGCCGCTTCCCGATGCTTGCGGCGGCGGGCGTTTCGGGAGAGCATCGGGACGGGAGCAGGAGGAAGGGTGATGCGGCGATGATTTCAGGACTTCGAACAGGGCTTCCCGAACGTGGTGCGCAGGCGCAAATACCCCGCTCGGAATTTCCGAAAAATTCAATAAATTTCGATAAATTCACGGGGTTTTTCGATAAATTGCTATAAATTAAATTCTTAGGCTTTGGCGCCGCGAAATCCGGGCGCAGGGGAATTCTGCCATGACCCGAGCCTTCCGCGATGACGGCAAATGCGGGGAGTTGCGGGGGCGGATGCGCTTATAGTGAAACATACGATAATCATCATAACTATCTGAAAAGGAGAGCGTTTTGGACTGGATAGGGGCGGGACTTCTGGTACTGGGCGCGGTCGTGGGCACCTTGAACGCGGCCACCGGCGTGGGCTGGGGCATCATCGTGGTGCCGACGCTGTTCCTCATTCCCTCGCTCACGCCCCAGCAGGCCGTGGCGGTCTCTATACTCGCCTACCTGTTCAACTCGCTGGTCGCCTCGTTCGAGAACGTGCGGAGCGGCCTAATTGTCTGGAATTACGCGGTTTACTTGAGCATCGGGGCGGTCGTGGGCGGCGTCGTGGGCGCCCATCTGCTCCAGACCTTCTCGGCCCTGACGCTCAAGAGAATCGTGGGCGTGGCGGTGATAGCAGCGGGTGCGCAACTGCTCATCAACCGCTGAAAGAAAACCCCCCGCTCCGGCGAGGGGTTTGATACCGCTTGCGCTTCATGAACTCTCGACTGTCTTAACAGAACAGATAAAACACGCGAAATCAACGAATTGCGGGATTTACCTCATATAACCCATCGACCGGCTATCCCAGCAGTTTCCTCTTCATCCACATGAAAACCCGCGCCACGGCGGAGAATAACCCGCCGACTCAGGTGGGGCAGGCGTGTTGCTCCGGCGTCATTTCGTGCTTCTCATCCACCGGCTTCGGCGTACGGGTCTCCAAGGTTCAGCCCTCCCCTTCCCCCGAGTTTCCGGCGCGCCCGGGAGCGATATCGTAAAGATAATCAAACGAATAGATGCCCGCTCCGCATCCTCCCCGCCAGATGAAATTGATGGCGTAGCGCCCCACCATCTCGACGTTCTCAAGCTCCGCGGGCCCGCTCGGCCCCGAGAGAACCGCGAGGGGGTTTTTCTCGCGCGCCTTGCGCTCCTCCTTGCAGTTCGCGCACGGGCAAAGGGCAGCGAGGTAATCGAAGCCGTAGGCGCTCTTCTCCCCGCTCGCCCACTCGACGCGAAATTCGCGGGCGGGCTTGTCCACCGTGAGGTCGACGGGGTGGGCCTTGTCGACAGGCGCGCTCATAAGCCGGTAACCCCTTGTTGTATCGGCGATTATCTCGCCTTCATCCCGTATTTCTCATACTTCTTCGACGAGGCGGTGCTGAGCTTGGCGGATTGGGGCGTCTTGAGCTCGAGCAGCCAGGGCCGCTCGGCCGAAGTGGCCCGCACGGCGTCCAGGAGACCCTGCTCGTCGCCCTCGTTCTCCCAATCGCCCTCTTCGAGCTTCACGAAAACGGGTTTGCCCTCCCCGAAATCGAGCGTGGGAACGCCGAAAATACCCTGCTCGGCCGCGTCCTCATGCTCCTGCGCGATGAGGGGGATGGTGGCGCCGCTTTTCATGTCCTCCTCCCAGCGATCGACGTCGAGGCCCACTTCCACGGCGATATCGCGCAGAACCAGCTCACTGGTGATGTCCTTGCCGTCCTGGTGTTTCGCCCGGTGGAGCGCCACGTGGTACTTGTCGAACTGCGTCTCGCCCTGCAAGGCAGCGCATTTGGCCGCCTGATGCGGGGGGAGATCCCTGCTCGGGAAGGTCTTGTCCTCCCAGGCCTTCCAGTCCTCGCCCCGCGCCGGGCCGAAATTCGCCTGCTCGAGCACGAAGGCCTTGTAATCCACTTTCAGATCGCTTCTTTTCTCCTGAAGACGAACGAGCCACTCCATGGCCCTGTAGGCGTAGGGTCAGACGTAGCAGTTCCACATGGTGACGTTCATGATTTTCTCCTTAAGATAAGCCATAAAGAAACATTTCGCGCCAATCATACACCACAAGAACGCAGATGAAAAAGCAGAGCGAAGTCTTTTGAAAATAGCCCTTTTCCGCTAATTTTCAGGCGTGAGCGCCTTGTTCAGCAATGCTTCCGCGCCCGCATTCAGGGAAAGCTCCCTGGCGGCCTCCTGCCCGCGCGCGGACATTTTCACCCAGGTTTTCCGCAAGATGCCGATGATTTTCTCCTCGTCATGCAGACGGGAGAAATCCCAGAAATAGCTCTCCAGAAACACCAGACAGGCGACATCCTCGAGCGTCTGGGTTTCCGGGTTGGATCTCAATCCCTTTTTTTTCAGCAACTTGCGTACTCGTGCTATCGTTTCCTCATCGTAACCCACCTTCTTGAGAATCTCGGCTGCTTTCTCCCCATGATAGTCATAAAGGCGGGTCCGCCATTGGTGATATCCCTTCCGACCCAGCGGATATTCCGAGCGGGGAATCTCCCATCTGCGTATATGTTGGCTGTGAACCGCCAGACAAAGGGCCTCTGAGGCTTGCGGCTCGATGGTTTCGAGCCATTTCGTCATTCTCATCGAATACAAAAGCTCTTTGGGATAATCTTCGCCCTCGAAACTCTCGGTGTTCGGATCCTCGGAATTCGCCTCATCGATGAGACGCAAAGCATCTTCAAAACGTTTGGGGTTTTCATTCATGATGAGCACCTTTGTAGTGATTAGCATCAAAATATCTATTCCAGACAAAACAACTTAAGAATAAACGCTTGCTCGGGTTGACAAAAGCGGAAAAGTGAAATATTTTCCGGAAAAAGTTAAGTGTTTTACTTAACAATAAAAAGAAAAGTTGATTTTTATACGGGAATCTCTTATGTATCAAGGAAAAGTGCAGATTGTGGGAGCAGGTCCCGGGGACCCGGACTTGCTTACACTCAAGGCGGCAAAAGCTCTCTCAAGCGCAGACTTGGTGGTTTACGACCGTCTCGTGAACCCTGAGGTTCTTGAGCTTTGCCCGGAAAACTGCCAACTCATCAATGCGGGAAAATCCAGCGGTCGACACACCATGAGCCAAGATAACATCAACGAAGCTCTCATCCATTTCGCTCATCGCGGTTATCAAGTGGTGCGTCTAAAAGGCGGGGACCCTTTCGTGTTCGGTCGTGGCGGCGAGGAAGCGCAAGCACTGGCAGAAGCCGGTATTGATTTTGAAATCATACCAGGGGTCAGTTCCGCCCTGGCCGTGCCCGCCTATGCCGGAATACCCGTCACACACCGAAAGCTCGCCTCGTCGTTCACGGTCGTAACTGCACATGAAGACCCCGGAAAACCGGAAACACAAGTGGATTACGCGCACCTGGCGAAGAACAGGGGGACGCTCGTTTTCCTCATGGGCGCGCGCTCCATTGGACGCATATCAGCCGCTCTAATCGAAAACGGCATGTCGAAAGACACGCCCGCCGCCATCATCGAAAATGGAACCACAAACAGGCAATTGGCCTACCGCTGCTCTTTGGGAGAAGCATCGAGTCTCGCGCAACGCGAAGAAATATCCCCCCCTGCCGTTTTTCTCGTCGGACCCGTCGCCGGCCTTGAAGACCTCGTCTGGTTCGAGGCCGATGAAAGCCAGGAAATCTCCTGGCGCTGTCCCACGGAAGAAACCCTGAGCAAAGTCATTTCGTAAATGCCGGGCATTAGCCCGGACCATATAATTCATCATCAAATATGTAAGTAGTTCTCCACGTAAGGAGCAAGTGATGCACGAAGAATCACGAAAACCACTGCCTCGGGAAACATTGGGCGTCATTCCGGTGATTCCCGAAGAATTCGATGATTTTGAAACACAAGCCACCAGATTCCGAAACGGGGAACTCGATAACGGCGAGTTTCTCCCCTATCGCCTAAGGCGCGGCGTATATGGCCAGCGTCAGGCGGACGTACAGATGGTGCGCGTGAAAATTCCTTTCGGCGGTCTGAGCGCTTCCCAACTCGAAGCCCTGGGGCGCGTATCGCGTGATTACGCGCCGTTGGGAAAAGGCCATGTGACGACACGGGAAAACGTGCAGTTTCATTTCGTCCCTCTCGACCAGTCCGCCGATGTCTTGAGGCTTCTGGGCGAAGTAGGACTGACCACGCGGGAAGCATGTGGAAATTGCGTGAGAAACGTCACCGGTTGTCCCTATGCGGGCGTTTGTAAGGATCAGGTTTTCGACGCTACGCCCTACGCAGGCGCGTTTGCGCGTTACTTCGTCCGCAAGGATTTCACCCAAGACCTGCCGCGCAAATTCAAGGTGGCGTTCTCGAGTTGCGCTTCGGACTGCGTGGTCGGCGGAATTCATGACATCGGTTTCATCCCCGTTATCAAGGAGATGGAAGGAACTCCCGTGCATGGATTCAAGATGCTCGTCGGCGGCGGGCTGGCTACCTTCGCGCGTACCGCCGAGGTGCTTTACGAGTTTGTTCCGGTATCCGATTTCCTAAGGGTGAGTGAAGCCCTCATCCGGGTTTTCGACCAGGCGACTGAACTCCGCAAATCCCGCTTCAAGGCGCGTATCAAGTTCCTCGTAAGCTGGATAGGGATAGACGGGCTCCGCGAACGCGTCGAGGAAGAACTCAAAAAAGATTGGGCGAAAGAACCTGTCAGTCCTGAACCCTATCTTTGGAATGACGACGAAGAAACCGACGCTCCACCCGTCTTGAATACCCTGAACGGGGCGGGGGCCAGCCCGAATGGCGACTCGGCGGATTATTACGCCTGGAGAAAAACGAACGTCACCGCGCAAAGGCAAGAAGGTTATTTCGCCGTCGATGTGAAACTTCCATTGGGGAACATCCATACGGATCAGTTCTTCTCGCTGGCCGACCTCACCCGACGTTTCGCGAGAGGGCGCGCCAGAACGAGTTTCGAGCAAAACCTTGTCCTGAGATGGGTGCGCGAAGGAGAGCTTTACCCCCTCTGGAAAGAACTCCAACGCATCGGGCTCGCCGAAAAAGGCGCTCGTGAGATTTCCGACGTGGTTTCCTGCCCGGGAACGGATTCATGCAAACTCGGCATCACCTCTTCCATGGGTCTGGCCAACGCTATTCGTGAAACACTTCATGAGATTGATCAGGATCCTCTCACGCGGGAGATGCACATCAAGATGAGCGGTTGCCCGAATTCTTGCGGGCAACATCACATCGCCAACATCGGCTTTCACGGGGGGACGCTCAGGGCGAACGGCGCGATGCTGCCCGCTTATGAAATTTTCCTCGGCGGTCAATACGATAGTACCGATGGAGAAATCCGCATCGGCAACCGTATCCAGGTTCGGATTCCGGCAAAACGCGTCCCTGCTGCACTCAAGAAAATGTTGTCCCACTACCAGGAAAACAGAAGCGAAGACGAGCGATTCAACGAGTTTTTGGATCGTGTGGGGAGCGCGTCCTTTGAAGACTTGCTGCAGGAGTTTCACCTTGCCGGCCAGTTCAACGACGAGCCCGATTCCGATTTGTTCATCGACTGGAGTCAGAACAGGCAATACGTACTGGAAAGAGGAGAAGGCGAATGCCTAGCCTAGAAAAACAATTGGAATTTCTGGACGATAAGCCCGAGGACCAGGTAAAAACTGCTGTCTTGCTCATCGGCCACGGCAGTCGCGCACAAAACGCCAACGAAGCGCTGTTCCTCGTCGTGGACCATTTTCAAAAAGCATGGCCGCATCGCATATTGAAAGCCGCTTTCCTGGAGATCAGTTACCCCTCCATTCCAGAGGGAATCGACTTGTGCGTAGCGAAAGGGGCGGAGAGAATCATCGTCATCCCTTACTTTCTTTTCAGGGGCAATCACGTGAAAGTGGACTTGCCCGTCTTCATCAATGAAGGCCGGAGGAAATATCCGGATATCGACGTCATTTTGGGCCCGCATCTCGGCTTCCATCCCAAGATGATCGAGATCGTCGATGAACGAATCCAGCAAGTACTCGATACCCTAAAATTCGAGGAGAATGTGCTCTCATGAGTGGCCAAAACGGATCTGCCCGCCCCATCGCCATTTATTATGAACACCCCGAGTGGTTCAAAAAGCTCTTTGATGAACTCGACAGGCGAGATGTGGCATATGAAAAAATAGAAGCCCACAACCATCGCTTCGACCCTGCGGAAACCGAATCGCCTTATTCTGTGATTGTGAACCGCATGAGTCCATCCGCATGGGCGCGCGGGCATACACATGCGATTCCCTACACGCTGGAATATTGCGCGCACCTCAAAGCGATTGGCGCCAACGTGATCAACGGTTATGAGGCCTATCTCCATGAATTCTCAAAAGTGCGGCAAACCCGTTTGCTCAAGAGTTTGGGCGTCAATCATCCGAGGTCACGGGTGATCAATCATCCCTCACAAGCTCCTGCAGCAGCTCAGGGATTGAGTTTCCCTGTTATTACGAAGGCGAACATTGGCGGAAGCGGCGCTGGTATACAAAAGTACGATACGCCTGAAGAACTCCAGAGAGCGGCGGATGAAGCGGGTATTGACTTTGGCATCGACAATGTAGTGCTCGTGCAAGAATACATCCCGCCCCGTGGAGAGCAAATTGTCCGCGTCGAAGTGCTGAACAGCAAGTTTCTTTACGCGATTCAACTGGCTTTGGTCGACCCGAATTCCTTTAATCTCTGTCCGGGCAGTTACTGTCGCCGCAACGAGGAGGTCGCATGCGGGGTGAACGGCAGAAACGCCTTGATTGAGAAGGTCACGCCACCGCGAGAGGTAATCGATACAGTCGAGAAAATCATGCAAACAGCCGGGATAGAAGTCGGCGGCATCGAATATCTGGTCAGCGATAAAGATGGAGAAATCTATTATTACGACATCAATGCGCTTTCCAATTTCGTGGACGATGCGCAAAATATGATCGGCTTCGACCCCTGGCCGCTGATGGCCGACTTCATCCTCGAGCGCGCACAGCACCGTGCTCCTGTAGTGAGTATATAAAGCTCAAACCCAAAGCACTTTGATGGGCCAAGATACTTACCTATAATGGGGATGTGTTAGAGACAGCCGCCGTATACGCCCTCATATCTGCAATTTTGCTTGCGCTAAGGGATATCTTCGGACGCTTTGCAGTTCGTGGCATAGACCCCATCACCGGAACGGCCTTTACCGCCATCATCGGCCTACCCGTTCTCTGGGTTATTTCAGCTGCGCGGGGAGATTTTTCAGACCCCTGGCCGGGCCTGGGCTGGCCTCTTCTCTTCATTGCCATCGCGGGAATTTTTAGAGTCTGCTTTGCGCGCACCATGCTCTTCGCCGCGACGCAATACATCGGGTCTGCGCGCACGAGCACCATCGTCGCGACGAATCTGATTTTCGCCGTATTCTTCGGCGTCGCCTTGCTGGGAGAAGCGCTTACATACACAATCGGGATAGGCGCCCTCCTGGTATTTGCCGGATATATTTTCATCGCCAGAAGTCATCCCAATCATCAAAGTGGTGAATCTCGTAACAGCCGATATATCGGAATGGGATTGGCTCTCGGCTGCGCGCTGGCCTTCGGAGCGGCCGCAGTGCTTGTGCGACCGGCAGTGGGGTTCTTCAGCTCCGCTAACGAGGCGAATTTCTATTCCAACATTTTCGCGGTAGCGGCTTTTTTGCCTTTCCTTTTCCGCAAAGGAAAAGCTAGCGAAATCAAAAACTGGACTCCAAGCAACTGGGGGTTTCTCGTGCTAGCCGGTCTATCCGCTAGCCTCGGCGTTACGTTTCTATATCTCGCGTTGGCGAACGCTCCCGTCGTCTACGCATTCCCCATCTCGCAATCAAGGCCTTTGTTCGCCATCGCTATTTCATGGGCTTTTCTTCAGTCGGAAGAGAAAATGAACTGGCGCGTCGTGGCGGGCGCGCTCGCAATTTTCACGGGCACGGTTACCCTGATTTTCAACGGATAAGGCATTGGGGGCAGTTCCACAAAACCGCTGGAATCAACTCTTCATTTCCATGCAAAAAATTACGCACGGGGCTGGCAAGAGGAAAAAACAAGTTGCGGAAGGTCAGGCCTTGGGCTAAAGTTGTATAAAAATACTGGATATTCACTCCATCAAGGAGAATTCCACGACATGATGAACATCGGGGAAGAAAAGCTAGATTCTGTTGTCATCGTTGCGATTGAGGGGCGTGTAGACGGTACCACCGCCCCGGAGTTGGAAAACCGGATTTCGGAAATCGTCAATCGTGGTGATGCGCATGTCTTGTTCGATTGCGCAGGAATGACATATGTCAGCAGTGCCGGGCTGCGCATATTTCTCACGAGCGCCAGAAAATGCCAGCAAAACGGGGGCAAGTTGATGATCTGCGCGCTACAGCCCGATTGCAAGTCAGTGATAGAAACCAGCGGTTTTCATACTGTCATCGATTGCCACGATACTCGTGAGGCAGCCCTAGCGGCGGCTTCATAAAGGAGCGCTCCATGCTGACATTTGTCGATGAAATCTTATTGCTGATGCTCGATGACGAGAAAGGTTCGTTTCTTCCCATTCGCGAAAGCACGATGGGATATGTGCTAGCGGGCGCCGTTCTCATGGATCTGGCGTTTGCAAACCGCATCGACACCGACCCCAACCAGTTGATGGTTCTGGACAAAACCCCGATCGGCCACTCGCCGCATGATCGGATTCTCGAAAACATAGCGGCTTCCGACGAAACCAGGGATGCCAAGGCCTGGATTGAAACGATTTCCCGAGAGGCCCCAGAAATCCGCGAGCAATCCCTGTCCGGTCTGGTCGATAACGGTATTTTGGAATCCCAGGAAGAAAAGTTCTTATGGGTCTTTCGGGCGCGGAGATACCCGACAATCGACGGTCGCGCCGAGCGCGAAGTGAAGCTGCGCATCACCGGCGTGTTACTTTCGGATGAAACTCCCGATCCCAAAGATGTCGCTCTAATCTGTCTTGCCGATGCATGCAACATTCTGCGTGACGTATTTTCCGACCGGGAAATTAGTCGGATACGTCCCCGTATCGATCAGATCCGTAAGCTGGATCTCATCGGACGTGAAGTTAGTGGAGCGATTCAGGAAATCGAACAGGCGATCATGGCGGCGATGACGCATGCCCACCATTAATAATCGCGGATTTTGGGCACCCCTGTTACGATGGGTAAAATCATCTTCCATTCGTAGTAGGTGAAGCGACGAGCAAAACACTTCCTTCTCTAGTTGAAACAGCAAGCTTCACATTTTTCCGCTATCTCGTCTGCGTACCAAATTCACGGATCGCATCGAAAGCACCATTTCGCTTTTCTGGTTGAATGTCCTGAATTCCATGAGGACAATCCCGCGTCCAGGCTCCGAGCGGGACGCTCTTGCCTCGATGACTTCGGCCTCGACGCGCAAGGTGTCTCCGGGACGAACGGGCTTTATCCAGCGGATGGAATCCATGCCGGGCGAACCCATCCCCGTGGACCCGATAACACCCGTATCGATGAACAAGCGAAACGAGGTTCCGATCGTATGGAACCCACTGGCAATAATTCCACCGTATGGAGATTCAGCCGCCGCTTTCTCATCAATATGGAACGGCTGCGGGTCGTATAACGTTCCAAATTCTATGATTTCTTCCGAGGAAAGCGTTTTTTCTTTCGTATGAATCTTCTCGCCAACCCTGAAATCCTCAAAATATTTTTCTTTCATCAAAAACCACCTTGAAATTCCATGTTATGCCGAGGTGCCGGGATATTTCTTTTCTGCTTCCTCGGCTCCTTGCGCCATGTTGTAATCTTCATCCAGCTCCCCCGTTCCGGCCGGAAACTTCACGGTGAAGAAAGTGGCTTCTCCATCGATGGCCCGGCTCCTGTGGTCCGTATACCTGGGGATGTGAATCAAGTCTCCACGCTCAACAATCTTGTCTTCTTCACCGAGAATATAGTGCAGCTTGCCATCCAGAATGAGCGTGAACTGCTCTTCGTTCGGGTGCATGTGTAGGGGAGGACCCTCTCCCTCCGGCTTCGTGACTATACCGACCTTCATGAATTCACCCGCAACGCTTTTCGCCCTGACTTTGGGGTTCGTCTTGCTGTTGCTCTCCTTCATTCCTTCGATTTCATAAAAAGGCATGCGTATTCCTCTCCGTTCGTTGGAAAAACCTATAATTCCTCATACTCACTGATAGGCATGGGCAATGGGACCGGCTCTTTTCGTTTCGCGGAAACGTCCATCGCCATGGTGAGCAGGAGATTTCTGTGTCCGTCTTGCACGGTGGCATGCGGTGTTTCCAGGCCTGTATGCACACGCCCGAACCACGCGTTTGTTTCTTCTCGCATCGGACCCCAGAGTTGCTCGAAAGCGATGTCTCCCGGTGGATAACTCGTCAGAAAATCGACGTTTCGTTTCACATCGGGCGTGTAACCTGCAGGTTGCGCATTTTCACTGGCCAGGACCAGATCTCTATGGGTGTCGTCGATGGTGAGAACGCCCTCGGTACCCACGATGCCGATTTCCAGACTATAGACGGAGCCGGGCCAGACCGTAGGCAGTGCCCACGAGATATTCATGCTCCATATCGTGCCGTCATCAAAGGTGAAGATGCCCAGGGTCGCGTCCTTGGTGCCATAGGACGCGCCGAGCGCCTTATCCATCGAGCGCGCATAGATTTCTACGGGCGTTTTCCCGTCCATCAACCACATGCAGATATCGAGGCTGTGCGTCCCCGAGACGACCATCGGCGTGAGGATGCCGCGGTATTCCGTTTTCGCCACCGTGGCGATGGGCACCAGCCGGTTCATGAAGGCTCTAGTAACTACCGTGGTGACGTCACCCAGCTGACCGGTGCGAATTTTTTCCTTGGCGACCAGAAACCGCCTCCTGAAACGCTGGGTATAGCCAATAACCGCATCCAGGCCTGCGTCTTCGATGGCTTTGAGAACCCGGGCCGAATCGGCTGCATTCGTCGCCAGCGGCTTTTCGATGAACATATCGTGGCCCCCATCCACAGAGGCCAGTATGGGACCTACGTGCTCGTTTTCCTCTGTGGCGATAATGGAAGCGGTCACCTCCGGTCGGGCCAACAGCTCTTTGTAGTCCGTAGTGAAAAAATCGGCATTCGTTTCATCGGCAAGTTTTTTCCCCACTTTCTCGTTGATGTCACAAAGGCCCAGCCATTCGACGCCCGGATAATCACGGGCGAATTCAGCACGAATTTTACCGATCGTTCCACAACCTATGATGGCCAAGCCGATGGGTGCTCTTTTTCCATTTTCGGTGTTCATTCATTACTCCCTAGTAATTACGATGAAATTCTCAAGAGACGCGTTCCAGGCTTACTTTCCTTTTCAGCGGGAAAACATTCCAGGCGCGTAAAATCGCCAAGTACTCAAAACTAGTCTTTAATCTCGACGCGAATTGCTTTCAAGGGTTTATCTCCATGATTCTCCACAGCATGCAGGCCCTCCCTCCCCAGCCAGAAAGGAACGCCTTCTTTGCGGTCTTCGCTGATGGCGCAAGCCTCGCCCTTCTCGTTGTAGTATGTGAGTTTCGGAAAACTCATGATGGTGAACACGCTCTCCCATTTATGCGTGTGCTCTTTTTCCAGTTCACCCGGCTGAATCGTCACCCGCAAAACGCGAACCCGATCGTTTTCAAAAATTATTTCATGGTTGTCGGGGGCTGCGATTACGGCATCCAACTCATCAGGCGTTCCGGGAATGTATGGAGGCCTGCTTCCTGTAGCATTTTCGCTCATTTTCTAACACTCCTATGAGATAAAAACACGTAAATCACGAAAATAAGGATTTCGGCAGCATGGCGTGAACCCCTTTTACCCCATTTACGATTTGAGTCACTCGCAGATCCACGGCAAGACTGCAAAGCGTATATGCGTCATCTCTGTTCATGCCGCGCAACTCTCCCAGAAATTGAATCGTCTCGCGCAGCGCCATTTTGGCTGCATTATCGAGAATAGGGTCAAAGCCCATCAGGATATAATGCGTTTCGGTCTCCCCCCGGGGGTTTTCAAGTTGCATATCCTTTCTAACGATGATTTCCATCGTCCCCGAAAGACCCGTTTCAATGGCCGTCAAACAGGCTTCCCCGTCTCCTTGGCAGCCGTGCCCATCGCCTACGGAGAACAACGCGCCCTCGTTGAAAATCGGGAAATAAGCAACTGAACCCGATATGAGTTCCTTGTTGTCCAGATTCCCGCCCCAGGCGCTTGGGGGATAGCTCCCCACACGGCCTACGGCAGGCGGGGGCGCCACGCCGAAGTTTCCGAAATAAGGCCTGAGAGGCACCCTGACGCCCGCGCCCCAGTCCCCCGTTTGCGCTCCCAGGTCCAAGTCCACGATGACGGCGCGCGTATACGGGAAATCCTCCGGCAATCCCCCCATCATCGGCCTGATGGCGTTATATCCCCAGTCATAGCGCGTCTTGACCTCGTGGATGCGGACTTCCAGCACATCTCCGGGTTGCGCGTCTTCTACGGCAACAGGACCCGTCATGATATGGGGGCCAAGTTCCTGGGGAACCTGTGCGATGATGTCTCTTAAATTCTGGGACGCCCGGTCTCCGAGTTCCGCCAGATATTCCTCCCGGCCCGATTCCGTATGAACCTCCAGCGTGTCGCCAGAGCGAATCCGCATCACCGGCTCCAGGGAGGCGTCATAAAAACCCCAATGGACAGTATCCGGATTCGCAATCAATTTATGAGTCGCCATCAACACTCTCCTCCATCAAAATTTCTTTGGGCAGCATCGCATGAACCCCTTTGACCCCGTTCACAATCTGCGTGATGCGCAAATCCACCGCCAGGCTACACAGCGTATAGGCATCATCTTTGCTCATGCCGCGCAACTCTCCCAAAAATTGAATCGTCTCCCTGAGCGCCATTTTGGCTGCATTGTCGAGAATTGGATCGAACCCCATGAGGATATGATGAGTCGGCGTCTCGGCACGGGGCATTTTCAAACTCAAATCCTTTCGGATGATGAGTTCAATTTTCGCGGACATGCCGCATTCCAGGGCTGAGAGACAGCTTTCCCCGTCTCCCTGACATCCGTGCCCATCACCTATGGCGAACAAAGCGCCATCGCGAAAGACGGGAAGATAGACGCGAGAACCTGCGATAAATTCCTTGTTGTCCATGTTTCCGCCCCAGATTCCCGGCGGAGTGGATGGAACACGGCCAAAATCGCTGGGCGGAGCTACGCCGAAGTTGCCGAAATAAGGCCTGAGCGGCACTTTCACGCCGGCGTTCCAATCCCCCGTATTCGCCTCTTTGTCTATTTCCACGATTACCGTTCTCGAATACGGAAAATCCTCGGGCAAGCCACCCGCCAGGGGCCGGATGACGTTGAAGCCCCAGTCATAGCGCGGCCAGATATCCAGAAATCGCACCTCCAGGACATCTCCTGCAACGGCCTCTTGCACCGCGATGGGGCCAGTCAGGATATGACCACCCAAATCCCTCTTGCCGCGCTCGGCGATTTCTCGCAGATTTTCAGAAGCTCTTTCCCGTATCGGAGATTCAAGAGTCCGGATCCCCGGCTCGGTGTGAATTTCGAGCACATCGCCCGAAGCGACGGTGAGAACCGGAGAAAGATCGGCGTCATAATAACCCCACTGGATGTTGTCGGGGTTTTGCGCAATCACATGTTCGGCCAAGGATGACACCTTATAAATATGAAACTTATTCGAACAAAGATTTGGGCACCATGGCGTGGACGCCCTTGGTGCCGTTCACGATTTGAGTCACGCGCAGGTCGACCGCCAAACTGCACAACCTGTACGCATCATCACGGCTCATGCCGCGAAGCTCACCCAAGAACTGAATCGTCTCCCGCAAGGCCATCTTCGCCGCATTGTCGAGAATCGGGTCAAAGCCCATCAGAATGTAGTGCGATTCCGTCTCCGCGCGCGGGGTCTTGATGTTCATGTCCTTTCGGACGGTCATCTCGAAAGTGCCGATGAGGCCCATCTCGATTCCGTTGATGTTCGCCTCGCCATCCCCCTGACAGCCATGACCATCGCCCACGGAGAACAAAGCGCCTTCGTTGAAAACAGGCAAATAAATCGTCGAGCCGGCCGTGAATTCCTTACAATCCGTATTGCCACCCCACTCTCCCGGAGGAGACGACGACACGCGCCCGAGCGCCGGAGCGGGTGCTACCCCGAAATTTCCGAAAAAAGGCCCGAGCGGCACCTTGACTCCCGCGCCCCAGTCGCCCGTTCCACTCTCCTCGTCCACCTCGACAATCACAACCCTCGTATAAGGGAAATCCTCCGGCAGACCACCCATCAGGGGTCTGAAGCCGTTGTAGCCCCAATCATACCGGGGTCTGATATCACGAATCTTGATCTCCAGAACATCGCCGGGTTCGGCGCCTTCGACCGCCACCGGACCCGTCATGATGTGCGCACCGGGCCCCTGTTCCATCGTCTCCAGGATTCGCCTCAGATTATCCGAGACTCTCTCGGGATGTTTTTGCAGGAAATCCTTGCGCCCAGACTCGGTTTTCACGACAAGCGTATCGCCGGAAGCAACCGCCATGACGGGAGCAAGAGCTGAGTCATAAAAGCCCCAATGGCAGGTATCGACGGTGGTATCCAGTTCATGCGTGGCCAAAGGCATTCCTCCTCTTGACTGTTATAGCCACAGAATATCCCTCAGGGACATCATCGGCATCTATTGAACCTTTGGAAGAGAGAACCTGGTAATAGATTGCGGATTCGCAATGGACTTTATCACCCGTAGGTTCGAAGATCAAAAATACGCCTGTTGCCTGTTGAATAAGTTCAAGTAAGAACCACATCGACGAGCGCGGGCAACACATCGCCCGTTTTCCCTTGAATCCGCATGTCCGCTCTGGCGTCAAAACGGGTGGGGCCTTCGTTCACGATGATGAGGCGCGCCCCCGCTCTTCGAGCGCGCTCGGGCAAGCCACCTGCCGGCCTGACCGCCAATGAGGAGCCGGCGACCAGGAAAACACCGGCTTCTTTTGATGCTTCAACGGCCCGGGACAACTTCTCCGGGGATAACCCTTCCCCGAAGAAAACGGCATCCGGCTTCAGCAGGCATCCGCAATCCTCACACATTGGAATCACCTCACCTCCCTGAACCCGCGCGTGCACCTCGGAGCGAGGCAATTTGCTCCCACAACCCACACAAACGCATACATGACTCGTTCCGTGCAACTCCACGATCTTGTCTGGGTCATGGCCCGCTTTTTGGTGAAGCCCATCCGTATTTTGCGTGACGAGCAATTTCAGGTGACCGTGAAGGGACAATTGCGCCAAAGCGAAATGTCCTCTGGAAGGAGTGGCGTTTCGCACCAGATCGTACCCGTCTTGAGCCACTTCCCAGTAACGCCTTTGTATGTCCTCCGAAGCGAGCCACCGACGAATTTCAAAATCCTTCGGGTCGAACCGATCCCAGATTCCGCCTTTGGACCTGAAATCGGGAATGCCGCTCTCGGTACTTATGCCGGCGCCGGTAAGGCATACCGTAGAGCGAGATTCCAAAACCCATGCCGCTGCTTGCTCGATGAGTTTTTGCTGGGAATCACTCAATCTTCATCCCCGGGTTAAAATATATAATGGCAATAACAACAATGAGATGTGAAATTCAGCCGCCAATTGATGTATGGTACGTAAGAATGGAGCGCGTGCAAACAATAAGTGATGACTCGTGAGGATATGACAATTGTCTGACGCGAAAACGCACTTGTTCAAATTCATATCGCTCTCCGCCCTGTTCGCCTTCGGGATAAGCATGTCCGGCTGCGCTGATTCCCTGCTCCCCAAGGTGAAAGAAAGTTCCGTCAAAATCCTGAAAAACGCCATTGAAGTAGAATTCACCCAACTGACCCGCGAATTCGATCGGCTCGACCAAAAGGGCGACCTGGGACTTTGCGCTCCCCTACTCTTCGGGGTGGCGCGTTATGCCGTTTACCAGACGGTGGAGGAGAAGAGAACCGCCACCATGGCGCAACTGACCCGGTTCATCATGAGGGCGCGCGCGGCCATCAAGCGCGCGGAAGAGAAGATGCAAAGAAAACAATGCGTCGATACGGATGCCGACGGCCTCACCGATATAGCGGAATTCCGCAAGTACAAAACAAAACCAGACAATCCTGATACAGATGGGGACAAAGTATCCGACTCTTTGGAAGTCCGCCGGTACCGGACCAATCCGCTCAAGGCGGATACGGACAGCGATTTACTTGACGATGGGGATGAAATATCGCGCGGCTTGAATCCGCTCCTTGCCGACAGTGATGGGGACGGATTCATCGACGGCATAGAAATCGCCCATCGCTCGAACGCGCGCGATCCGTGTTCTCAGCCCCTGGATGCGCAAAACCTCGACCGCATGCGTAAATGCGGACCGAACCAGATTCACGCCAAGCCGGCGCAAGTTCAATCACCGCAAAAACGAACTTCGGCGCCCGAGCCAAAGACAAAACGATTCGCGAGGGAAAAAAGAAGACCCAAGGCCATAAAGCCAAAAACGAGGCCCTCTCCCAAGCCGCCGGAAGAAAGAATCCGAAACATCGAAAAAGCGAATTTCGAGAAGAAAAAATCGAAACCGGCGCTTAATCGAAACGGCTCGCATCCTGCAAAAAAAAACCAGGCGATTCGAACCCGCCAGGCAAGCGTGGTCACTACTACAGCCAAAGAGCCTCAAAAAGAAATCACCTATAAGAAAAGAAATCATCTCCCCTCGAAACCGCAGGATGTAAATCGTCACATCGCGAAGAAATCGAACCCTGTGGGAGCACAAACAAAAACGAACTCCAAAGAACCGCCAATACAAGCGCCCGTCGCGGCTTTTCTCATGGAAAACCACGCCACAGCTCCCTCGACACTTAAATCTCCAAGGCCAGCTAAGAAAAAATCTTTTCCCGCTGCCTCTGAGAACTTCCCCTCCGCGATTTTCCTTAGGTTGTGGTAGAGTCATTCATGATGGGCCTGAATTATAGATACCCCGGAATCTTAGCGGCCATTAAATGATGTTTCCGCCATATATACTGAAAATTATCGCACCGCGATTTGTATCATTTTCATAAGTATAAGCAGGAGAAGAAGAGAATAGGAGAAAAGAACATGACGGAGCAGAAAACAGCCCTGAATCGATTTAGCCGGCGCATCACCCAACCGCCCTCACAGGCCGCCTCACAGGCCATGCTCTACGGCGCGGGGCTGGATGAAATCGACATGAAAAATCCCCAGGTCGGCATCGCCAGCATGTGGTGGGAGGGAAATTCCTGCAATTTTCACCTCAACCGGCTGGCCGAATACATCAAGCAAAGCGTGAACGACGAGAAGAAAATGGTCGGCCTCATTTTCAACACGATCGGCGTGAGCGACGGTATCTCAATGGGCACGGAGGGCATGAAATACTCCCTGCAATCCCGGGATCTCATCGCCGATTCGATCGAGACCGTCGTCGGCGCGCAATGGTATGACGCACTGGTCACGCTTCCCGGATGCGACAAGAACATGCCCGGCTCCATCATGGCTATGGCACGGCTCAACCGGCCCAGCCTGATGGTTTATGGCGGCACTATCAGCCCAGGGTTTCTGAATGGAGACAAGCTGGACGTGGTTTCCGCCTTCCAGGCCTACGGCGAATATTTCTCGGATAAAATCGACGAAGAACGCTTTCAGTCGGTCATCCGGCATGCCTGCCCGAGCGGCGGCGCCTGCGGGGGTATGTACACGGCGAATACGATGTCTTCATCCATCGAAACGCTGGGCATGAGCCTGCCTTACAGTTCATCGAATCCCGCCATGAGCGAGGATAAGAAAAACGAGTGTCTCGACGTGGGGAAAGCCGTCTATCACCTGCTCGAAAACGACATCAAACCCAGCGACATCATGACGAGAGAAGCGTTCGAGAACGCGATCACCATCATCATGGCACTCGGAGGCTCCACCAACGCCGTCCTCCACTACATCGCCATCGCCAAGGCTGTCGGGGTCGAACTCACAATCGACGATTTTCAGGAAATCAGCGACAAAACGCCTTACATCGCGGATCTGAAGCCCAGCGGCAAATTCGTCATGGAAGATCTCCACGACGTGGGCGGTGTGCCGGCCGTTCAAAAACTTCTCTTGAAAGAAGGTCTGCTCCATGGCGATTGCCTCACCGTCACGGGCAAGACGCTCGGAGAGAACATCGAGGCCTTGCCCGACCTCCATGCCGGCCAAAAAGTCATCGTGCCGCTCGCGTCTCCCATCAAGAAAACGGGACACCTCCAGATCCTCTACGGAAACCTCGCGAGCGAGGGCGCCGTCGCCAAGATCACGGGAAAAGAAGGAGAACGTTTCGAAGGCCCTGCGCGATGCTTCGATTCCGAGGAAGACGCCCTAAAAGGACTGGAGGAAAACAGAATTCAAAAAGGAGACGTCGTCATCATCCGCTACGAAGGTCCCAAGGGAGGCCCCGGGATGCGGGAGATGCTGACGGTTACTTCCGCAATCATGGGCGCCGGCCTCGGGAATGACCTTGCCCTCATCACGGACGGCAGATTCTCGGGTGGCACGCATGGGTTCGTCGTCGGACACGTTACGCCTGAAGCCCAAAGCGGCGGTCTCCTCGCGCTCATCGAAGACGATGACACCGTTTTGATCGATGCCCAAAAACGCGTCATGGAACTCAAAGTACCCGAGGAAGAGATAGAGCGACGGCGGCAGAACTGGAGCGCGCCCGCGCTCAAATTCACAAAAGGTACGCTCTACAAGTACGCCAAGTGCGTATCTTCGGCGTCTGAAGGATGCGTGACGGACGAATAAAGGTTAGCTACAAAAAAAGAGGGGAGAAAACGACTCCCCTCTTTTTTATGGCGACAATGCCTGTTTACGATGTGTTCGTTCTTTTCCTTTGGTTGGCGAACTCCTCGAAATATCCTCCGATGGAAGAAGCCGCCCAGTCAAAACCAATCTCTTGTGCTTTTTGCAGCACTTCGTCCCCGCTTAGGCCTTCTTCTTCGGCCAGATGAACAAGCGAGCAAATCCCGGCCCGCCCCACGCCTTTTCAATGAACGTATACCGGACCGTCTTTCCTGGCCTCACGGAGCGCTTCATGGATTTGTCCCGATAACGCATCGTCTATCGTAGCGGCGTTCACGGGAATATTCACAAAGTCCATTCCCAGTTCCCTTGCCGCCTCTCGTTCTGCATCGGGTGGTAACTCCGGTTCTTCCTCATCGGCGAAACGCAAATTGACCAGGGTTTTAATTCCCTTATTCGCCAGAGATTCCATATCCTTCCGGCCCGGCTGACTCCCGAATGCCAGATTTTCGGCCAATTCAAAGTAGTTCATACAATTTTCCCTCTAAGTGATCTTACACTCGCTGCACCAGCTCCCGACAGCGAAGCAGGCAGGTTACTTTTTCATCTTCTCCATCACGCTTATAAATTCCAAGCAGATTGTTGAGCATTCTCTCCACGATACGGCGAGGAGGGGTTTCCTGTAAGAACCGCATATCGAAATGATACCCGAGTCCACGCAGAATCGCCGCGCAATCCCCCACGCTCAGGCGTTTCCCCCTGTCGAAGGGGTCCAGAAAAATGGGCTCCTCATCACCTTGGTATTTGACGATAAAATGTCCCGGCATTCCGACTCCGTGAAACGGAAGTCCCAACCGTGCGCCAAGAATCAAATACAAAGCGGAAAGTGATATTGGAATGCCCCGTCTGCGCTCCAGCACACGATCCATAAAGCTGTTCTGCGCATCATAGTAATTGTCCCGTTCGCCATCGAAGCGAAGCTCCCCGTGGAGATATTCGACGATTTCGGTGACAATGGCGTCGGCTTTATTTATACCCACCAAACGTCCACGCAAATGATTCTCCATCTTCAGCAAATCGTCTTTTTTCGTCTCCATGTTTTCGAGAGGATGGCCGAAAGACGCCAGCAAGAAGCAAGCATCCTCCAGATCTACATCTTCAACCGAAGAAAGAGACCAGTCCGAAAAAGCAACCTCTATTTGACTGTAGTGAAATTCCCGAAGCGAAGGCGGCAAAATCAGTTCGCTCGCCTCGTGCTTCTTCATCATGCCCAACAGTCTTTTCTGCTCTTCAGTCGAAAATACTGAAACCTGGCGGTCCAATGCCGCCGTCACACGCGGTGAACCATCATTCAATAAATGATAGACAGCCTCTAATTGCGAATCGCTTAATGACAAAATGGCGTCCTTCGTTTGCGCGGTTACCTCCCCACCTACCCCTGCTTTTGAAATATGTTATTATCATTCGAAATTATCCACAATTCGCGCTCGATCGGAGAAACGCATGTCCACGTATGCCGATGTGGTGGCGGAGGTTCTTCAAGACGCGGGCATCGAATTCATTTTCGGGGTTCCTGGCAGTTTAAGTTCCGTCGAACTTATTGAAGCCGCGAGAAAGCGGAACATTCGCTACATCCTTTGCAGCAACGAAAGCAGTGCGGCCGTGAAGGCGGGAACGTACGGCATCATGACAGGACGACCGGGAGTCGTGAGTACGGGTGTCGGCCCGGGGGCGGCTGCAGTCCTCCACGGCGTGGCAAACAACTATCTCGAGCGTGCCCCCTGTCTCATTTTGACAGACCGCTTTTCTGATGAGCAATTCCGCCGACAGGGCCGGCAAAGACTTGACCAGGATCGTTTGCTGCGCCCCATTACGAAAGCCACCATTCCACTAGCAAAAGATAACGCCGCGGTCGCTATCAGGCGCGCACTGGCCTTGGCAGTAGAGGGAAGGCCGGGTCCTGTACATGTGGACCTCCCCTACGACGTCATGCTGGCGAGCGCTTCAGAAGACGATTCCCCCCCCAAGGAGACCCCTAAAAAATTTATCGGCCGCACCGGGTCGGCACACCCTGGCATCGGTGCAACTCTCAACGCAATCTCGGAGTCGAAAAACCCGATAGTGATAGCAGGACTCCAGATAAACCGCTCGGGACGAGAAACGGAAAAAGAATTTGTGTCTTTCGCCGAAAAACTCGGAGCGCCCGTTCTCGCGGCACCTTCGGCGAAAGGCGTCTTGCCGGAACATCATCCCCTTGCCATGGGAACCTTCCGGGGCGCACCCTCCGAGCGGGAATTGGTAGACAAGTCGGACTTGTTACTTTTAGTGGGCTTCGACACGGTGGAAGTATTCGCCCCCGGGTATTGGGACTATCCCCAAAAAGTGATCAATCTCGATGAAGTACCGCATCTCGACGATTTGATTCGGCCAGAAATAGAAGTCGTCGCCCACCTTGCCGACATTCTTAGAGAGTTGAGCGCCTCCGTCACCTCCAACCATACCTGGAACATCGAGGAGATGGATTCCTATAAGAAAATGAGACAATCCGCATTGTTCCCCACCGGAGAGGGCTTGATGCCCGGCGCCGTCATTCGAATTGCGCGGGAATGCCTCCCCGACAACGGCATCATGACCGCCGATGCAGGAAGTCATAAAGTTCTGGCCAACGACATCTGGGAGACGAGGCGTCCTCTGGGTTATCTGACCTCGAGCGGGCTGGGTTCGATGGCGGTTGCCACACCCGCCGCCATGGCCGCCAAGTTAATCGAACCAGACACGCCCGTTGTCTGCCTCACCGGGGATGGGGGGTTTCTCATGCGTATCGGCGACATGGAAGTCGCAGTTCGTGAAAACATTCCCTTCGTCACCGTCGTATTCAACGACCGTTATCTGAACCTGATCAAAATCAAACAAGACAACCGCTCTTTCCCGCGCCTCGGCACCGAGTTTCGCGATTCCGACTATTCATCCGTGGCGAAAGGACTGGGTTGTGAGGGCGAGAGAGTTTCTACTGAAAAAGAATTGAAAGATGTGCTCGATCGTGCATTTTCATCCAATAAACCCTGGGTCATCGACGCCGTTATCAATCCCGACGGCTATGTGGCAGCAAAAGATGTCCGCGCGGAATAATGAAAATTTTTTGCTTGACACAAACCTCTCAACAACGCATGTTATACTGTATCTCGTTCGCATTGATGGAGGGAATTGTTCATTTCCCTGTGAATCAGAGCCCAGGCAGGGGCTGGGCATGATATCCTCGACCTCATGAGGGGTCTCCGCGCGGGAGGATTGTAGGTGCCAGAGGGAACAGTCAAGTGGTTTAGCGACAAAAAGGGGTATGGCTTCATTTCTCGGGAAGATGGCGACGACATCTTCGTTCACTTTTCCGCCATCGTTGCGGATGGATTCAAATCACTGAAAGAAGGTGAAAAGGTCACATTCGAGATCACCCAAGGTCCCAAAGGACTTCAGGCGGCGAATGTAACCAAACAAGAAGAATAACTTTCCTCCCTATCATCGTACTTCTCATCGGGTAAAAGCTACACGCTGGCCTCGGTATACTCTAAAACCGCCTGTGCTGCATTCTCCCCGCTTCTTACCGCACCCTCTACAGTGGCCGGCAAGCCTGTGCGGGTCCAATCTCCAGCAAGAAAAAAACCCTCAATCGGCGTTTTGGTATCTAACCGGTAATTTTGCTCCGCCACCCCGTTCGCCCAGGTAGCGGCGCGCTCCCGCACCACCAAAACATCTCGAATACGATTACGGGGAATCATGCGATTCAAGCAATCCCTTGCAGACGACTCGATGTTCGACCGCTCCTCAGATGCGATGGAATCCTCCGCCCCGGCTAATAGACACACCAGGTTTTCCGCACCTTCTCCGCCGGCTACAGGTCGAAACAACCAATCCCACTCCTCACCCACTATCGCCTCAAATGGGGGGCCCTCATCCGGTTCTTCAAGCCAGCAATATGCGCTGGCGATAGGGCCCGGGCGTAGTTTTCCCAGATTCGAAAAAAGTGATTGCTGACCGAGTTCGCTGCCTAGCAATCTGCCCAAAGCGTCGGGTGGCACGGCGGAAATAACTGCGGCTGCGGGTAAAGTCTCTCGCTCCCTTACCATCACACCGTTCATTTTTGAATCATTTACCTCAAAACCGACTGCGGGTTGCTGAAGCCTCACCTCTCCACCGAGGCGCCGAATGCGTTGGGCCGCTCTGTTCGCCCACAGCGTACCCAATGCCTTCATCGGCACTCCCAAGGCGGCTCCCTTCGGCCCATCGGCGAAGGCTTCCCGAATCACCGCCTTGAACAATTCCGCACTCCCCAGTTCCAAAGGCAAGTTCAACACCGCGCGTGCAAACGGCTCCCAAAACCAGCGCACCGCCTCATCCTTCTGGCCAAGGCCCTTCAGCATGTCACTCATGGATTCATCAGGGTTCTTATCGCCCGATTTGGAAACAATCTTCGAAAGACCTCTCAAAAGATTTATTTTTACCAAAAAGCGGGGCCCACGCCATTTGAGCAAGCCTTGAAGTTGCGCAAAAACCCCTCCTCCCTCTGGAAATGACAATTGCGTCCGTCTGGTCGACCCTGCTTTCCGAATACGGTAGCTCACTTCCAGGGAGGGGGAGAAAAAAATATCATCGGCGGCGCCCACTCTTTCCAACAATGAGCGCAATGCCGGATTGGCCGCCATGAACAAATGCGGGCCCCAGTCCAACTCCACGCCCGTGGGCGAGTGTTTGAAACTGCGCGCCCGGCCGCCGAGCAACTTCCCCGCCTCGAGCAGAGTAACCTTGACGCCAGATTCGGCGAGGCACAAAGCGGCGGACAGGCCCGCTGCGCCGGCTCCGATAATGATGACCGGCTTCTCGAATCCGCCCAGTTCAGACATCTACGCTTCCAGAAAACAGCGAAGCGCTTCTTGTATTTTTTCCCTGGACTTCAAAGAGGGGCGATAATCCATATGGCGAAAATGATTCTCCTCCATCTCACTCAGAAGTCTCCGATAAATTCGGCCCATGATTCTCGCGGGAAGAAGGTTTCCTGTCTTCTCGTAACTCAAAGCTTCGTTCGCCCTCTCATAGTATTCACGCGCCCGATGCGCCAAGAACCGAAGAAGGTCCAAAACCTGGGAAGTATCGTTTTTGTCTCTCAGATCAGAGTCCGTTACGCCATATTTATCCATTTCGCTTCGCGGAATATAAATGCGTCCTTCCTCGGCATCTTCCCAAACATCTCTTAAAATGTTCGTCATCTGTAGCGCTCGTCCCAAACAAACGGCGTATTCTTTGGCGAATTCCGATTTCGCCTCAAAGATACCCAGGCACGCCAGCCCTACGGCGGATGCCACCTTGTCACAATAATTTTCAAGATCCATGAAATCTTCAAATCGGCTCTCTTCCAAATCCATTGCCACGCCATCACATATCGCCCGGAAATGCTCCGGCGGCAAGTCGTATTTTCGAGACGCCCACGCGAGTTCTCCAATTATCGGGTGGGATGGACTCTCATCGCCCAACCGATCCAGTGCCTCTTTCCACTCGCGCAACGAGGCCCTTTTGCCGGATATCTCGCCCGGTTCATCGGCGATGTCGTCGGCCATGCGGCAATACGCATACACCGCCGTGATGGCGCGCCTCTTCTCCGCAGGCAGACTGAAAAAAGAGAGATAGAAATTGGATTTGCTCGCGCGAATAAACCAGCGGCAGTATGCGCGGTTCAACGCTTCTTCGGCATGCCGATCCACGTTGAATTCAAGTCGATAGACCGGGCGAAAGGCAGCGAGCAACGATTGGGCCTTATCCCGGCCATTCAAGAGCGGCGAACCCGCGCAGACGTTCCATTCCGCACGGGAAATTGCGTCAAGCGCCGCAATGCCACCGCGCCAAATCGCACGAAGCTCACGGCCCAATGCGCCGCGGGTACGATACAAAAGAGGCAGGCCCTGCCTGAAGAGACGCTTTGTCCTCTTAATCTGAAAAACCAGGAACGCGCGCAATTGAGGCGTCGCCACATCTGCAAGCAAATCATCCTCGGAGACGGCGAATCGCTTCATCTCATCCTGCGGCATGTAGACGATGCCCCGTTCGGCGTCTTCTTTCACGTCTTGCAAGTGATTCGCAATCTGCAAGGCCGTGCATATGGCGTCCGAGGCACGAAGGGCCTCTTCATCGCGTATCCCGTGCAGCATGAGAACGATTCGCCCGACGGGATCCGCCGAGCGGCGGCAATAATCGAGCAAGGCTTCATAGTTCGAATACCGGAGAACCGTGACGTCTTGTTTGAACGCCGAGAGCAAATCCAGAAAAGGCTGTAGGGGCAAATCGAATTGTTGAAGCGTATGGGAAAGCGCTATGAACACGTCCGTATCCGCGACTCCCTTTTGGGCCGACACGAGTTTTTCTTCCCATTCATCGAGACGATCGAGCCGCTCTTGTGCGGGTCTTGTCGTATCCGCGATATCATCCGCACCCCTCGCGAATGCGTATACCGCGGCGACGTGCGGCCTTATTTTCGCCGGCAACAACTTCGAGGCGACGGGAAAATTTTCGTAGTGGCCGACTACGATTTTCATGCACGTATCATAAGCGGCGCTTAAATCTGCCTCTGACACATTCTTTACCTCTTTGCCTGATTCCTTTACCTCCTCGCCATTCATCAGAGATTCTATCAACCGCGCATCCGCAGGCAGGAAATCAAAATCCCCTAATGAGGAAGGAGACACCCACTCGTGCTTTGCCACTCCCAAATTCTCAGCCACTCCGCTTTTCCATTCGCAATCATAAAAACGAAGTTGGACGTCCCTGTCGGGATAGCGGTGACGGGTCTTCCAACAAAGACGCCCCACACCCACCTTAATTCCGAGTTCCTCGCAAATCTCCCTTTGCAAGGCTTCCCGGGGGTTCTCATCATTCTCTATTTTGCCGCCGGGAAACTCCCAATAACCCGGCATGTGTCCACCCTCAGGGCGCTGACAAATGAGAATGCGCCCTTCATGCCGGACAACCCCGGCAACGACGTTTAACTCCAAGGCGGCGGCTTCGCTCTTCATTCAAACTCCAAAAATTCAGTCCCGAGGAGGATCGGTTCCCGCATTCTCCGGCAAGCGCCTCAGAACACTTGAAAACACGATGGGTTCCGCCAGGGGCAACGTCTCGGCCAGTTCTTTTTCATCCGCAAAATACTCGCCCGGGAGGAGCAATCCCGGCATTCGCAGCTTGATCGAATCCTCTAAAAACGGCCAAGGGGATATTTCCAGATCGTCCATGTTAGCCGTTTTCACTTTCAAGCCGCTTTGCATCAAGGGGTGAACAGCGTCATCAGGTGGGGTGATTTCCGGTGCCCGGCACGCCAATAGGGATAACGTATCGCAAACCCTGAGTAAAGACACGGAATTTTCGATTGCTCCTTTGTGCCCCGGCTCAATCAGGGCATCCAACATCTTCTGCCGTTTCGATTCGGCATGAATGAACCCGTTCAGCACCCTGGAAACTTCGCCGGGCGCACCCCTTCTGCCTCCCTCGGCGAGCGAAGAGAAGTGAATACTGACCAGACAACCCGAAATCGGATGGAAAGACGCGCAGGCTTCAATGCCCTCCGACCATATTTCCACCGCCTTGTCCGCCGTGATGCCGAAAAAACTATAAGGTAGTTTCGTCATTTCATCCCATGTCGGCGTGGCGTCCGAGCGGCACCATCCAACGTCATGGTTGTCAATGGCGAACAAAATTTTTTCTCTTAGCTCATCCGGTGGGGAAGGAAGTGACTCAATACCTATCCAATTCCGTGCAATCGTGCCTGCGGCCCGGGCATGGTCATGCTGACTGATGAGACGAACATGGTTATCTCGCGGACAAACTATCATTTGAGACACCAAAAAACGGCGGAGAATACATTCCCAATCCGTTGAATCTCCAGGCCCAAAACCCGGGAGTATTTTATTTCGTCGTTGAAAAATGTAACAACCGCCATGGCGGCACACAAGAAAAAACTATTAAATTCAACATCCACTTGAACAAGCGTGTCAAAACACATAATTTTGCTACAAGTCAGTATATATTCTTGTCCTGGAAATAAGGAAATAGCGCCAAATTATGAATCGAAAAAATTTCCCGCAGGATCCCGGTTCAGTCGGCCTTACGAAAACACGTTCTACTACCCTTCCCGAGCCGTTCCGGACCGATTCCGGCGAAACATTACCTGAAGTCCAAATCGCTTATGAAACATATGGCGAACTCTCTCCCGACGCCGATAACGCCGTTTTGATCATCCATGCGCTTACGGGCGACGCGCACGCAGCTGGCTTCCACAGCCTCGACGACCCGCGCCCGGGCTGGTGGGACCCGATGATCGGCCCTGGAAAGGCCATCGATACCCGAAAATACTTTGTCGTCTCCTCGAACAACCTCGGGGGATGCTCGGGCACCACCGGGCCCACTTCAATCAATCCCGCAACGGGCAGAGCTTACAACACCAATTTTCCCGTCACCACGGTGGAAGACACAGTTCGCGTCCACAAACTGCTTCTCGACTATCTGGGCGTCAAACGCCTCAAAACAGTCATCGGCGGCTCACTCGCCGGGATGCAAACCCTCGAATGGGGCCTTCGCTACAGCGATTTTTGCGACTCCGTCATCCCGGTCGCGGGAGCCGCCCGCCTAGACCCAATGGGAATCGCATGGGACAAAATCGCCCGCAGGGCCATCACGGCGGACGGCGACTGGAACGACGGCGACTACGCTGCCGGCCAAGGTCCGCGTAAGGGCCTGAGCGCAGCGCGCATGCTGGCCCACATCACCTATCTGAGCCGAGGGATCATGTGGGAGAAATTCGGCCGTGAGATCAGGGACAAGGACAAAATGCTGGAGGATATCGCCTCGCGCTTCGAGGTGGAGAGCTATCTCGATCACCAGGGGGACAAATTCGTCGATCGTTTCGACGCGAACTCGTATTTGTATATCTCCCGCATGATGGACCTGTATGACGCCTCCCTGGGCTTCGAGAGCCTCGAGGCGTCGCTGTCCCGGCTGAAAACGAAATGCCTGCTCGTATGCTTCATATCCGACTGGCTCTTCCCGCCGGAGAGAAGCATGGAGATCGCCCAGATTCTCCAGAAACTCAGGCATGAAGTGGAGTTGCACACGGTGGAATCCACCTACGGGCACGATGCCTTTCTCGTACAATACGACAAGCTCACTGAAATCGTCGGTGGCTTTCTCAAAAGGCTCGAAAACGGCGGCCCGGTCGGCATCAACGCGACTCCCATACCACGAGGATGCAAGCGGCTGGTTCTCTCTGTGCCGGGTCATCTCGTGCAGAAACCCATCTTGTGGGAGCTCGGCAGAAAATACTCGTTTTCCATCAACATCATGAGGAGCGAACTGGATGCCCAATCGGGGTGGCAGGTATGTGAATTCGATGGAAACGAAGAGGAGATCGCACAAGCGATCGCTGAACTCCGGGAGATGGGGGTATGGGTCGACCCGGGAGGGCATGACGCCATCGACCATGACCGCGCCGAAGTGGTATAAACGAAAAAAATTGCCGCGCACATATATTCACAGGTAAATTCAAGAGATTCGTTACGAACCAGACGGAGGCAACGACATGAGTGAGTTGAAAGAGCCAATCGTAGTGGTGAAATACTCGGACTACACATGACCTTTTTGCTATGTCGCCACCGTGGGTGGCACGCCCGTGATTGAAGAAGACCCCGACGTCGTCGTCGAGTGGGTCAGCTGGGAGGGGAGACCCCCCGGCCAGGAGTTCGCCGGCTACTCGCCGGAGCAGAAACAGGAAAGTTACGAGAATAACCACAAACCTCTCGCCGAGAAGTACGACGTGCCCATCCGGGTGGCGGGAGGCGACTACCGCACCACCAACCTCCACATGGCCACCTATTACGCCCGCGACAAGGGGAAGTTCAAGGAATTCCGGGATCGCTGCTACAAGGCCCGCTGGGAGGACGACCTGAATCTCGAGGATCTGGACGTCATCGCCGGGCTCGGTGAGGACGTCGGCCTCGACGGTGAGGAAATCAAGGCCGTCATCGCCGAGGGCCGCTACATCGGCGCGCTGCACAGCCAGCGCGCCCAGGGAAAAGGGCTGGGTATTTACGGCATCCCCACGTTCGTGGTGGAGGGAAAGCTCTTTTGGGGCAAAGACGTCATCGATGACGTCAAGGACGAGGTCGCCCGCGTCAAACAAGAACGACTCGAAAAAGAGAAAGAGGAGAGCTAGCCTTCGCCTCATCCGTATGAATCAGCCGCCCGCTCCCGCGGGGTCGGGCGGCCCGGGCGGGCGGGTTCGCTATGCGGGGAAATGCGGGCAAATGCGGGGTTGCGAAAAAACTTTTTAATTCGATAAATTATTCATTATCTGCTTTATGTTATCCCGGTAACTGTTTGAATAAATAAGAAATGTAATTTTTCATCCTATTCGGTAAATTTTCAGGAATTTATCGAAAAACCCCGGTAATTTGTCGAATTTTACGGGAAATTGGATTATTTCCATTTCTCCGCCTGCCCCCGCGTCCATGAGCGCCGCGGCCCGGGCCGGATGAAGAACGCGGGGCGACGCCTCCGTCCTCGATCGAAACAGGGCTTTGGCGAACGGCATCACGCGGTGAATAACACGGACAGACGCCCTTATCCTCCCTCGAATGCCCGGTTCCATGAGAAAACCTCCTCTCGCCTCCGTCCCGGCCCGCAAGCGGGAGAGCTTTCCCCCGCGCGGCGCGCACGATACACCGCTTCGGGGTTCGGGGGAGGACGGCAAATGCGCGCAAATGCGCGGACACCCGGCCCCCTCGCCGAACCTCCCTTGTCAGAAGGGCTTTTTTGTCCCCCGTCGGGAGCGTCGCCTTTATCCCCCAGACAAGAGGTTGTTGAAAAAGCCTTGTGGAGCGATTTTGGTTGGACACACGCTTTTGAAATTCACTCCCCCCTTGAGGGGGAGTCAGTGAGCTGAGGGCGTAAGCCCGAAAGCGAACTGGTGGGGGGTATAATTCGGAGCCGGTAAAACGCGATTCACCCCCCACCGAATCGGCCTTCGCCAAGGCTCGACCTCTTCGACTCCCCCTCAAGGGGGGAGTGGTTCCTTTCTTCTCGGTTGCCGATGACACTGGAAGGAATCCCGACCATCGAATTGTTCGCCGTAGGGACAACCCTCCGTGGTTGTCCTTCGTCGGGGCGTCAGGACGACAGGCGCGGAAGCCTGCCCCTGCAACAACCCCCGTACCCCTCATCAGGGCCGCTTTCATCGCTCCCCTGCGGCGGGGTATTTTTCGTTCGCCTTTTTGCCCTTTCATCCCCGATTCGATAAGCTGTTTCATCTGCATCCACTATCTTTAAGGAGAGAACCCGATGGCGCAGTTTGATGGTGTTGTGATCGGTGCGGGACATAACGGTCTGGTGTGCGCGGCGTATCTCGCCCGGGCGGGGCTTAAAGTCGCCGTTCTGGATTGCGAACCCGAAATCGGCGGCGGTTCCAGCACCAGGGAATTCCTGCTGCCCGGCTACCAATCGAACATGCACGCGAATTTCTTCATCGGTCTGGACGATTTCCCAATCGTCAAGGACCTGGAACTCGACAAACACGGGTTCAAGTGGCTTACGCCCGACGTGCAGCACGCCGCGCTGTATCGTGACGGCACGGCGGTTCTGCTTCACCGCGACGCGGAAAAAAGCGCGGCGTCGATTTCCAAATTTTCGCAAAAAGACGCCGAATCATACGTCTACCTCCACCGGCGATTCGCCGTGGAACACGCCCCGCTCCTGCGCAGTTTCCTGTTTCACCCGCCGCTGCCACCGGAGGAAATCGTCTCCCGGATGGACAGCGACGCGGGACGCGAGATTTTGAGCTTTGCGAAAATGTCGATTTTCGAGGCCATCGAATCGCATTTCGAGCATCCCAAAATGCGGGCTTTGTTTTTCTTGTTCTCTCACGCCATCACGGTGGAGAACGCGCCGGGCACGGGTATCTTTCTCCCGAGCCTGTTTTCCACCCACACGACGCTCGGCCTTCCGGTGGGAGGCGCCATTCAACTGCCTCTTGCGCTCGAGCGCATCGTCACCCAAAACGGAGGCGTCGTCCTGAGAAACAGCCACGTGCGCGAGGTGATACGGGAAAACGGTCGCGCGACGGGCGTCATGCTCGATGGCGGAGAGAAGATGATGGCGACGCAATTCGTCGCTTCGAGCCTCAACGCGCCGGCTTCCATCAAAATGGCGGGAGAGGACGCGTTTCCCGATGAGGTCAACGAAAAGGTGCGAAACTGGGACTGGGGCTTCCATTCCCTGAGCACGCTGCATCTCGCCCTGGCCGAACCCCCGCGATATGCCGCGGAGAACTTCGACCCGGACGTGGGCCAGGCCTACAACATCATCTTCGGGGCGGACTCCGGCGAGGAGATGGCCGAAAACACCGAGGAACGCAGAAACGGCCTCATCCCGTCGCGCCCGATGGGCAACGGCTCATGCAACAGCCAGCACGACCCCTCCTATGCGCCCCCGGGCGGCCACGTCGCCTTCTGGTGGCCGGGCGCGCCCTATGAGCTCAAGGACGACGGCCCCCGGAAGTGGGATGAGATAAAAGAGGAATACACCGAACGCCTCGTGGACGTGTGGCGGGGCTACGCTCCGAATCTCACGCCGGACAACGTCCGCGCGGCGAAGCTCTACACCCCGCTCGACGTGGAACGCGGGAACAAGAACATGATCCGCGGCGGCGTGCGCATGGGGGCGTACATTCCCGAACAGTTGGGGATCAACAGGCCCCACCCCCTGCTCTCCGGCATGCGGACGCCTCTGGAGGGGTTCTATCTGTGCAGTTCGAGTTGCCAGGGGGGCGGCTTGAACGGAGCGCCCGGCTACAACGCGGCCGGCGTAATCGCGGATGATTTGGGCGTCGAGAAATGGTGGGAGCCGCTTCCTGCGCCCGCGGCGTCCGCAGGCTAGGTCTCCGCGCCGGGGATCATCACCACCGCCTCGATTTCCACGATGTCGTCCTGATTCAGCCTGCTTACCTCCACGATGGTGCGCGTGGGCAGGTTCGGGCCGAAGTATTCCTCATACAGCCGGTTGATTGTCGGGCGGTGGGCATCCATATCCCGCACGTAGACGACGGTGGAAACGAAGGTGGCGAGCGACCCGCCCGCCGCCTCCGCAATGGCTTTCAGGTTCTCGAAGGTTCTTCCGGCGCGCGCCTCTATGGTTCGCTCGACGAGTTCCCCCGAATCCGGGTCGATGCCGCGCTGGCCGGCGATGAACAGCAGGTTCCCCACGCGGCGCGCCTGGACGAAGGGGCCGGTGGGCGATGGCGCCTGGTCTGTCTGGATGGTTTGAGGCGACTCCAAGGCGTCCCCCCGGTTTGCAAGCAGGGAATAAGCTGCCTGATCGGATTTCCCGCCGCGTAGCGCCGCGATTATTTCTTGCCTTTCGGCAACTCCGCCGGAAAAGCGATTTTGAGCCATTGCTGCGTCAGAATGGTCGCGGCGTTCTCGTCTTTTCCGGGAATGAACGCGATGGGTTCTTTGGGCTGAACGCCCTCCTGATCGAGCATATAGACGTCGACGCCGAACCCGTACAGATCATGATCGCGGGTTTCGAGGTTGTATTTCACCCCATTGTTCGTCAGCTGATTCATCTGGGATTATCCTTTCAAGTTCACTGGCGAAAACTCGACGATGAAGGTTTCAACGCCCGCTATCATAGCCGATGGCTTGAGCCCCCGTAAAGTTTGGAGACGGTCTGAAACGCATCCGTTTTGGGGGCTGTTGAAAAATCCTGCTTTCGTGATTTTTCGTATAGAGCCAACCCGGGAAAGAGGAGGCTTCACTCCCCCCTTGTCGGGGATGTTGAATAACCCCCTCGATGTGGGAAGACCACCGTCATTCCGGCGAAAGCCGGAATCCATTTTATGATTTTTGCTTTCGTTTTCGCATTTGATTCTGACTCACGGGAGGGAACGCCGCACCTGAATACGGAACGGATGAGGCGGATATATATGGCAGCGTCCGTATCCTCCCTGGTCGGGAGAGAGGACGTCGGGGCGAAAGGCCAAAGACAAAGGCGAAAATGGATTCCGGCTTTCGCCGGAATGACGAACCAAAACCCCACCGCCTCACCCTGAGTAGCGGCGAAGCCGCGTATCGAAGGGCGAGGCCCCGCACCTGCCGGGGGACGTTCGTCCCTCCTCCTTCGACAGGCTCAGGACAGGCCTTTCGATACAAACGCTCCTTTCTCAGTCGCGTTTGACCTTCGGCGGCTACTCAGGATGAGGGGTGTGTGGTGCAACGGCGGAGCCTGCCCCGAGCGAAGTCGAGGGGCCGCTACTCAGGGTGAGGGGTGCCGGGCGGCGCGGCGGTGCGGCGGATGAGTTCCTTGAGCGCTTCCATATTCTCGTGGTGCTGTTCGCTTTGCTCCCCGCGCAGCGCCTTAAGCGTCTCCATGTTCTCGTGGTGCTGATCTTTCTGATCCTCGCGCTGGGCGGCGAGCGCGTTCATGGTCGCGATGTGCTGATCTTTTTGGTCCTCGCGCTGGGCGGCGAGCGAACTCATAGTGGCGCGGTGCTGATCTTTGTGCTCCTCGCGCTGGGTGGCAAGCGCGTTCATGGTCGCGACGTGCTGAGCTTTTTGATCCTCGCGTTGCGTGGCGAGCGCGTTCATGTTCTCGCGGTGCGAGCGTTCCATCGCTTCCATGGTGGCGCGGTGCTGGTCTTTGTGCGCCTCGCGCTCGGAGGCGAGCGCCTCCATGTTCTCGCGGTGGGTGCGTTCCATCGCCTCCATGGTTTCGCGGTGGCGGCTATCGAGCGCCTTCATGGTTTCGCGGTGCTGGGCGTCGCGGTGACGCGCGGCCTGGCGCATGAAGTAGAGGCCGTAGGCGATCAGGGAACACTGCGCGGCCCCGACGAGCGCGGCGACCCACACCGAGGCCTGCTGCGCTACGAGGGAGGCTTTCTGGATGGCCAGGGATGATTCCTGGATGGCGAGACTTGCGGCTTCGTATTCCGTCATTCGGTTTTCCCCCACGTTAAGTGGGTCCTCATACGCGTAACTCTAATGCGCCGCCGCGCGTTTCGTCAAGACGGATTCCGGGCTGGGGGGGAGTTGTTAAAAAAACCTTTTTCAAAAGAGCAACCCCGCCTACCCCCCCTTAACAGGGGGTCTTTTTGTTGCTCCCCTTGTGGGTCAAACTCGACCGGGTAGAGAAGGGATTCACTCCCCTCTTGAGGGGGAGTCGAAGAGGCCGAGCGGTTTGTGCGAAGGCCGATTCGGTGGGGGGAGCTTTTCTGTGGTATGTCCCCCCACCGATTCGCTTGCGGGCTTACGCCCTTAGCTCATCGACTCCCCCTCAAGGGGGGAGTGAAATTCAACGCGCTCCCTCAGGGGACTTTTTCAACAGGCCCTTGGCAGGGGGGTATAAAAGCGATGCCTCCCGAGAAGGCCTTTTCAACAACCCCGTTCTTGACCCCATATGGGGCCTATGATAAACGCAAAACCCTGGGCCGTTAGCTCAGTGGCAGAGCGCTGCCTTCACACGGCAGAAGTCACTGGTTCAAATCCAGTACGGCCCACCAGTCAAATCTTCTTCGGCGCTTAAAGAAACCCGGCTATCCTAGACGTCGATTCCTTCCAGAAGTTCCGTCATCTGTATCTTTCTTCCCGCTTCCGCCGAGCGGCACGAACCCTCCACCAGAGCGAGGGCATGGACGGCCTCCCGGGGGCCGGTCTCGGGCGCATCGCCCGTGCGGGCGCAATCGGCGAATTCCTCCACCTCGTCGATTATCATGTCCGCCATTTCGGGCACGGGCACGTCCGTCCAGCCGGCCTCGCCCGCCTTTTGAATCGCCAAGCTGGTCTCATCATTCGTCTTGTGCGCAAGGGTGATGTTTTCGCGAATCATCTCGAGAGAGACTACCGCCTGGGTGCCGTGCAGCCTGAGCGTGAATACGCCCGGCGTCACGAAACTCGTCATCAGGGTCGAGACGGGGCCGCCTTCGTGCTCGGTGATCGTCATCGTCACGTCGTCTATTTCCGCAGGCGTGGCCAGCTTTTTGTGAATTCCCGTCACGCTCAAGGGGTCGCCCAGCAGGTAGTTCAGCGTGTCGCAGTGGTGAATCCCCATCTGCATGAGGGGGCCGCCCGGACACTCGTCCCTGAAATATCGCCACCTGTCGGGAGTGAAAAACTGACCCATGTGATTCGAAAAAACGGCCTCCGCCCAAAGCGGCCTCCCGATGGTTCCATCCTCTATCAGCGCGCGGATTTTCCGGTGTCCCGCCGCGCGCCGGTAGCAATGCCCCACCGCCAGGGTCTTGCCGGACGCCCGCCAGGCTCTGAGCACCTCGGGCGCTTCGGCCAGGACGTTCGTGATCGGCTTTTCCACCCAGACGTGCTTGCCCGCCTCGAGCGCGGCGATGATCTGGGCCGCATGCACCTTGTTCGGCGTGGTGAGCAGGACCCCCTCCACGTCCGGATTCTCCAGTATCGCCTCATAGCTCGCCGCCGCCTCGCATCCATGTTCTCCCGCGAAGGAGGCGCGCTTTTCTTCGTTGCGCGTGTAGCAGGTGATCAGGTCTATCTTGTCGCTTCTGCGGAGGGCGTCTCCTATCGGCGTCGCCCACCAGCCGAGGCCCACGAGGGCCGCTGTGAATTTTTCCTGTGACATATGAACTCCCCGTTCTGAATTATCTGGTTTCTCCGAAATATGGCTCCTTTGAGGATGAGTATCCTCACATCAAACTCAACGGGTCTACGTCCACCGCCAGGCGAACGGAAGAGAAAGCCGCCTGCCCGTCGAATTCCGCCCTCAGCGAATTGAGCGCCTCGCTCAGGCGCTTCGACCCCCTGGCCTTCAGGATCATGTGATACCGCCATACGCCGCGAATCCTCTCAAGCGGCGCCGGCGCGGGGCCCAGATATTCGACCCCTCCAGGGTCGGCGGCGCGCCCGGCGGCGGCAGCGCCATGTTGGCGTAAATACGAGGCCATCCATTCACCGGCTTTCGCGGCGAGGCGCTTGTCCTTCGACTCGAAACGCAGCCTGGCCAGACGTCGATACGGCGGGTAACCCAACCGCTCCCGCGCCAGGGCTTCACTCTTGTAGAAACCGGCGTAGTCATGCGTCCGCGCGCACTGAACCGCGAAATGGTCCGGCCTGAACGTCTGGATGATGACTTCGCCGGGCAAATCGGCGCGGCCCGCCCTGCCCGCCACCTGGGTCAATAGCTGAAAAGTGCGCTCGCTCGCCCTGAAATCGGGCAGATGCAGCCCGACGTCGGCCACCACCACGCCCACGAGCGTCAGTTTCGGGAAATCATGGCCTTTCGCCACCATTTGCGTCCCGATGAGGATGTCGATTTCCCCGCTCCGCATGGCGCCGAATATGCTCTCGTATGCGCCTGCCCGGCGGGCCGTATCGCGATCCAGACGCTGGACGCGCGCCTCCGGGAATCGCGCCTTGACGGCCTGCTCGACGCGCTCGGTTCCAACGCCGAAGTACCCCACCCTGTCGCCCCGGCAGGAGGAGCACCTGTTGGGCGGATGCGCGCTGTAATCGCACCAGTGGCACTGCACCCTGCCCCCGCCTTCACGGTGAAACGTCAGCGGGATGGAGCAGTGAGGACACTGGAGCGCCTCGCCGCAATCGCGGCACAGGATCACCGAGGAGAACCCCCGCCGGTTCAGGAACAACAGCGTCTGCTCGCCTCGCTCCAGACGCTGGCCGACGGCGGTAGCCAAATCGCGCGTGAGAAGTTCGGGCGTCCTGGGGTCGGAGCCGGCCTCTTTCCTCAAATCCACCAGGCGCACCTGAGGCAACCTCCCCCCCGTGGGCCGACCCGAAAGCGAGCGCAGACGGTAGCGGCCGCTTCTCGCGCTCGTATAGCTTTCAATCGAGGGCGTCGCCGAGCCCAGCACGACGGGAACCCCCAGGTTCCTGGCGCGCACGATGCCCGTATCCCGCGCGTTGTAGCGAGGGGACTCCTCCTGCTTGTAGGAGCCGTCGTGCTCCTCATCCACCGCAACCATCCCGAGATTCGGAACCGGGGCGAAGACGGCGGACCTCGTGCCCACGACGATGGGCGCATCCCCGTTCTTGATGCGCCGCCATTCCGACAGGCGCTTTTTCTCCGAATAGGCGCTGTGCAGACAGGCCACCAAGCCCCCGAAACGCTCCCGAAACCGCCCCAGGAGCTGGGGAGTCAGGCCGATTTCCGGCACCAGAATCAACGCGCCCAATCCGTTTGCGAGGGCTTCTTGCGCAAGCCGGATGTAGACTTCCGTCTTCCCGCTTCCGGTGACGCCGTGAAGAAGCGTGACAGAAAAATTCTTTTTCTCGATGTCCGCTTTCACCAGTTCGAACGATTCTCTCTGCTCATCGGTGAGGACCATAGCGGGCGCACCGACCCCTGAGTTCAACTCGTTCATATTCTCTTCATCAGGAAGGAGGTCTTCTACTACTTCGACCCATCCTTTTTTCTCCAGCGCCGCGCAAGCGGCGCGTGCGCCTTTCGAGAGAACCTCCAGTTCCCCCAGCCGCAAACGTCCATCTCCGGCCTGATCCAACAGGCCCAGGATTTCCGCCTGCCGCTTCGCGCGTTTTGCCAGAGATTCGAGTTCACCTTCCGGGGGCATCTTGAGAAGGCGCGCATACTTGGCCTTCCGCTGTTTCGAACCACCTACCTCGTCGACGATTTTCTCCACGAAGCCCGCATCGATGAGACGCTCGAGCTCCGGGCGCGTCCCGCGCCCGAACGACGCCGCAAGAGAACTGATGGTTCTCGGACTCTTTCGCAGCGCAACCAGAATGCGCGCCTTGTGGCTCCCCTTCGCCTCCGAGGGCTTGAGGCCGGGCAGTCCCAGGCCGCCTTCCTCGAATGCGGCCTCCACCCGCCCTGTCTCACTCAGGCGGTAACGCTCTACCGTTTTCTTCTCCTTATGGGAGGGCAGCGCGAATTTGAGCGCCTCCCCCCAGCCGCAACAATAGTACTCCGCCACCCATCTGGTGAGTTCCAGAAGCTCCGGCGTGAGCAACGGCTCGTCGTCAAGAATCTCCAGAACGGACTTTATCGACCCGGGCTCGACCCCGGGGGGCGGGCTTTCGCCCGGCGGGTGGACGACGTATCCCGTCACCTTCCGCCTGCCCAGCGGCACCAGCACGCGCAGTCCGGGCGACAGCCTCTCCGCGAGTTCACGACTTGCCCGGTAGGTGAGCGGCTTCAGCTGCGGGACGCTGAGCGCAACCTCGACATACCGGCTTCCCGGCTCATGCGCTCGCGCGGCCTCTTTTTTGATGGTGTATTTCACGGACGAGGCGTCCCGCCGCTGAGGATGATATCGAGGTGCTCGCTGGTGAGGTTGCGCCCGCTCAGGATTCCGGCGACCCGCTTGCCCTTCAGGTCCATCTTCATGGCGGCCGCCGTCGGGGCGGCGCCCGCCCCCTCGGCGATGACGTGCACGTCCGAAACGAGCAGGCGGATGGCGTCGCACATCTCTTCCTCACTCACAGTAACGATTTCATCCACGTATCGCCTGATCATCGAAAATGTCAGTTCGAAAGGCACCCGGGTGGCGAGCCCGTCCGCGAAGGTGTCCGCCGAAGGCTGGGGCTGCAATTCCCCGGCGTAGAAGCTTTTGTAGAAGGCGGGAGCGTTTTCCGCCTGGACCCCCACCACGTGGACCTTGGGATTGATATGTTTGGCGGCGAGGGCTGCGCCGCATACCCCGCTTCCCCCGCCGAGGGGCACGATGACGACTTCGATATCCGGCTCGGACTCCATGATCTCGAGCGTCTGGGTCGCCACGCCCGCAATGAGGTGCGGCTCGTTGGCCGAGTGAACGTAGCGCATGCCCCTCGCTTCGCACTGCTCCTCGCACCACACCCTGGCGTCGTCGAAATCCTTTCCCACGAACGCGACTTCCGCCCCCAGCCTCTCGATGGCCGAGATTTTATCCGCGTTCGCCCCGTTCGGGGCCGCGATCAACGCTTTGACCCCGAAGATCCGCGCGGCGTAGGCGATGGACTGGCCGTGATTGCCGGTCGAGGCCGTGATGAGGCCCGCCCGCTTCTCCTCCGGACTGAGCCTGGAGACGAGATTCACGCCGCCGCGCACCTTGAACGCGCCGACGGGCTGCATGGACTCGAATTTCATGAAATACCGGCACCCGATGCGTTCCGAAAGCACCGGCACCTCGTGAAAAGGCGTGGGCTGCAAGTAGTCGGCGACCCGTTTTTGCGCCTCCAGAACATCATCAAACGTAGGCTCGCGCATGGTTCCTCCAGGGGTGGGCGTATCAAGACTTCTTATATCAAAATTTCCGTCTCAGAGAGTCCCCGTAAGATGAGTAACCCGTGGTTTTCGCTATCCGCCTGAAAACCTGCGCATTATGGGGCTGTTGGGAAAGCCTGTCCGACCTTCGAGATTGTTCGCCGTAGGGACAGGCCTCCTCGGTCGGTTCGATTGCCCCTCATTTGTTGAAAGGCAACCCCCCCTACCCCCCCTTAACAGGGGGGCAAGAAAAATCAAAACCCCCTCAGCCCGGCGAGGGCGCATCGCCTTTTTTTACCCCCCTGTCAAGGGGGGGTAGGGGGGGTTGCCTTTATGAAGTTTCCCTATCAAGGGGGTTGTTGAAAAATCATACGGGTCGGGTTTCCCCTCTTCCGGAAAGTCGTTAACGGGGCAAGAGCGAAACCTGCATCCGCCGCTGAAGAATGCGGCGACCGGGCGGTTCCCTCTCAAAGACGCGGATGTTGACCCCCTTCTTCGCGCAACCTAGAATGCTTTCGAGCATAAAACTTTACACTGTCGTGGAGGGTCATGATGAAAAGCGCCCTGGAAATTGCGATGGAGAAAACTTCCGCCATCGGCGAGCAAGCGCGCCAGGAGCTGGAAAAACTCACTCCTGAGCAAAGGGACAAGATTGAGGAAATCAAAAAGGTATACGAGGGAAAAATCGCCGAAAAAGACGTCCTTCACCAGCAGGAATTGATGAAAATGACGGGCGGCGCTCCCATTGAAGCCGTCGAGGCGCAACTCGAACCCGAGGCCAGAGACGCGCTGAACGCGTTCCGCCAGAAATTCAGGAGCGAGCGCGAGGCGCTCGAAGCGGAACGCGACGAGAAAATAGAAGCCATCAAAAATGAGAGTTAAACGCACATGAGCCGGGTAGCGATTGTCCGTTGCGAAGACTACGACAAAGCCCGCGTGAGCGACGCCGTCGCCGAGGCTCTTGAAGCCCTGGGCGGCGCGGCGCAATTCGTCTCTGAAACCGAAGAGATACTGCTCAAACCCAACATCCTTAAAGGTGCACCGCCAGAGAGCGCGCTGACGACGCATCCCGAAATACTCCGGGCGGTGGCGGGGCAACTCCAGAATTCGGCGGCGCCGCCCCGGAAAATATCCATGGGCGACAGCCCTGCCTGGGGGAGTCTCGCCAGTTGCGCCGAGCAAGCCGGTCTGTCGAGGGTATGCGAGGAACTCGGGCTCCCCCTCGTCTCCTTCCGAAAAGGGGTGAAGGTTCCCAATCCCGACGGCGTCGTTTACGCGCACCTCACCATGGCGAAAGAGGCCATGGATGCGGACGGAATCATCAACCTGCCGAAGCTCAAGACCCATTGCCAGCTTTACACGACGGGCGCGGTCAAGAACCTCTTCGGCTGCGTCGCGGGGAAAAGAAAGGCGTGGTGGCACTTCAAGGCGGGGACATTCGAGGATTATTTCCCGCTCATGCTCGTCGAAACGGCGCGGCTGCTCAAGACGAGGCTCTCCGTTCTGGACGCCGTCTGTGCGATGGAAGGCCAGGGACCGGCACAGGGAACTCCCCGCAAGGTCGGCCTCATCATCGCGAGCGCCGACCCGGTGGCGCTCGACCGCGTCGCCTGTGAGGTCACGGGACTCGCGCCCGGGAAGCTGAGAACCTTGGAAGCCGCCCGCGTGACAGGCTTCGGCGAGCCGGATTTGGGCAAGATCGACGTGGTGGGACTGTCTCTTCAGGAGGCGAAGCTGTCCTCACCCCTGGTCGAGCCGAGGATGATACCGATAGGCTTCAGCATCCCGCGCGTCGTCAAGAGCACGCTGAAACAACAGTGGCTCACGCGCGTGCGCGAACCCCTCCAGAAAGTTTCGTGAATCTCAGCAGGAATTAGATATTCGAGCGGCTCTGCGAGCCGTCCACGTTCCAGCAGGCCCCGTGCACGAGGCTCGCTCTCGGGCTCACCATGAAGACGGCCACGGCGGAGAGTTCCTCGGGGCGGCCGAAGCGGCCCAGCGGCATCTCCGCGTCGATGAAGCCCTTGAGACCATCGGGCGCCTCGTTCACCCGCCGCTCCCAGACGCCGCCGGGGAAAATGATGCTGCCCGGCGCAATCGAGTTCACGCGAATGTTGTCCTGCGCCGTCTGCTGGGCGAGCCCCTTGGAGAAGCTGATGAGCGCCGCCTTGGAGGCGTTGTACGTCATCGCGCCCTTCGATTCGCGTCCGTAGATGGAGGCGACGTTCAGGATGGAGCCGCCGCCCCTTTTTTTCATCTCCGGGATCACGAGGCGCGAGAGCGTCACCGCATGATAGAGGTTGAAACCGAACCCCTCGCGCCACTCCGCATCCGTGATGTCTAAAAACGCCTTGGGATTGCTGCCGCCCACGTTGTTCACGAGGATGTCGACGCCGCCGAACGCATCGAGCGTCTTCTGGAGAAAAGCATCGGGCACGCCTTCCTGGGTCACGTCGCCCGCCAAACCCGCCGCGCGTCCGCCGCCCAGCGCGTTCAGCTCATCGACCGCCTGCTCCAGGCGCTCCTCGCCCCGCGCGCTGATCGCCACGTGGCAGCCCTCGCCTACCAGATCCTTCGCGATGTGGAAGCCGAGACCCCGGCTGCCGCCCGAGATCATCGCCACTTTGTCGGTGAGCATCAAATCCATCGTTTTCCTCCCCCGATTTGGAGAATGAGGGCCTCGCGACGCCCTTACGCGGGCTCGTCCAGCGTCTGGGCGGCGCGCAGCAGCGTCATCGAGTCCGTCCCGTCGCCGTGCAGGAAGGTGAGGAGGTCGCGCATCATCTTCTCCGTCGGCGTCTCCTTCATGATGCCGATGCCGCCGAGAATGTCCGTGGCGAAGGCTATCGTCTTGAGCGCCACCTGATCGCTGAACACCTTTCCGTACCGCGTGAAGCGCGTGTTGTAGCTCTCGTCGTTCTCCACGCCCCAGCAGATGCGCCACATGAACTGCTCGGCCACCTCGATGTTCATGAGCATCTCGGCGAGCATGTGCTGAATCGTCTGGTGCTCGATGATGGGCTTGCCGCCCTGGATGCGCTCTTTCGCGTGCTGGAGGCAGAAGTTGTAGATGCCGCGCGCGATGCCCGTGTTGCACGCCGGAAGCTCCGCGCTGCCCCGGAACACCGTGGCGAACGTCTGGAAGCCCTTGTCGACCTCGCCCAGGATGTCGTCCTTGTGGACGCGCACGTTGTCGTAGTAGCTCTCGGCGTTGGGATACAGCCTGTAGCCGAGCTTGTCGTGCACGTTGCCGTAGGTGACGCCCTCCTGGTCGCCGTGCACGAGAAAGCAGGTGGTTCCCTGATGAAGCGGAACGTCGGGGTTCGTTCTCGCGAAGACCAGCAGAATCTTCGCCCAACTCGTGAGCGACGTGAAGCGCTTCGCCCCGTTGAGCACGAAATAATCGCCGTCCCGGACGGCCGAGGTCTTGAGGCCCAGCGCGGGGTCGCTCTGCCGGTAGATGTTGTCCGAGCCGTAATCCGGCTCGGTTATCACGAACGAGCCGACGCAATCGTCGTCTTCCACGAACATCTTGCCCCACTTCTCGAGCACCGCCTCCGAACCGCATTTGAAGATCGCGTTCGACACCTTCCAGCACTGGCTCAGGCACTTGATGACGCCGATCTCGATTTGCGCGCCCGTCCAGAGGCAGAGAGCCTTCGTCGTCGTGTCGGCCCCGATGCCGCCATGCTCCTCGGGAACCGCCATGGTCCGGAGGCCGACCTGCGACGCCTTGTTCAGAAGCTCGCCCGGATAGCAATCCTTGGGGTCGGGCCGCCTGTCCATCTCCGCCGCGACGGGCGCGACCTCGCGCTCCATGAAATCCCGTGTCAGGTCGGCCAGCGCCAGTTGTTCATCGGTGAATGGATATTGCATAACTCCTCCAGAGCCTTGAGAAGAATTCTCTTCGAAAGTGATTTTGTATCCCTTGGTTATCCTCCAGCGCCTATAATGGTGTCAACTTCAAACCGCAACTGCTCTCACATCTCTCAAGCGCCCGCGTGGCTCACCGCCGCCTCGCGCAACTCATCGGGAACGGGAGCCTTCTCGTGCGCCGGCGCTCCACCAGCTCCCAGCGACACGTGGATATTCGCCAGCCAGTTCTCATCGTCTCGCCCGGGATAGTCCGACCTCGTATGCGCCCCCCGGCTTTCCGCGCGCATGAGCATCGCTCCCAGCATCGCCTCGGCCGTCAGGCACATGAGCCTCGCCTGCGCATGTCGCGAGACGAGCGAACCTGCGGGCGTCATCGCCTCTATCCTCTCTTTTTGAGCGGCGATTCTCTCGACTCCATCCTGTAAAGCTTCTGAAGCCCGCTCGATGCCTCCTGCGGAGAACATGACGTCCCGAATCTCTTTTTCGATTTCATCAAATTGCTCTTCACGCGCTTCGTCCGTGCCTCTTGCGCCCCCTTCATTCCTCTCGGGCGGCCCGCCCTCTCCCGTCACATGAGCGGCCGCCCGGCCCGCCCGGTCGCCCATGACGGCGCACACGGTGAGGCCCCCGCTCGCCAGGCGATTCGCCCCGTGCAGGCCGCCCCCGTTCTCACCGGCGGCGAAGAGGCCTTCCACGTCCGTCCTCCCGTTCGTATCAATGATGACGCCGCCCATGCAGGAGTGCGCTGCGGGAGCGATTTCTATCGGCTCTTTTCGCACGTCGACGCCCGCCGCCTCGAAATCATCGAGGATCTCGCCCATCACGTCTCTCAGCCCTTCATAGGACACCTTGGTCAAATCGAGATACAGGCCGCCGTTTTCGGTTCCGCGTCCCTCCACGATTTCGCGGTGCATCGCGCGGGAGAGAACGTCGCGCTTGGCGTGTTCCATGTCATCGGGCGCATAGCGGGCCATGAAGCGCTCGTTCAGGCTGTTCCGCAACCGCGTTTCAGGGAAGGAAAGCGCCATGCCGCCCGAGTTCCTGCCCCTGAGCTGCGGCGGATGGGCCATCGCCGTCGGCGTGAACTGCACGAACTCCATGTCCCGCAACCGCGCCCCGGCGTCGAGCGCCGCCCCGTAGCCGACGCCGGCGACGCCCGGCGCGTTCGTGGTGATGGGGTACATCCCCCCCAGGCCGCCCATCGCGAGAACAGTGGCGCGAGCGTGCACACGCACCAAAACTCCGCTTCCCTCTTCCTGAAAATCCGCTCCCACGACCCTTCCGCCGACATCGCGCAGCAAGCCGATAAAGGATAAATCCTCCAGGACGCGCGCTCCGCTCTGCGCGAGCCGGGCGCCGAGAATCATCATCATCCGGGGGCCGCCGCCCGGCACGCGCGCTCCCCGGGGATAGGTGTGGCCGGGGAGTTTCGTGGGCGTCATCCGGCCGTTTTTCTCCAGGAAGGGAACCACGTAATCACGCAGGCGCTCTATGGCCGCGCCCGATTCGGCGGCGACCGTTCGCACCAGCGCGGGGTCGGACATGAACCATCCGCTGCGGAAATTATCCGCCACCATGGTTTCCACGGAATCATCCGGCAGGGAGAAGCCATCCAGAATCGTGGCGAAAACGCCGCCCGCGCGCGCGGAATTGCCCGTCAGGCCGGCCTCGCCCTTCATGGCGATGCAGACGTCCGCCCCCTCCTCGCGCGCGGCCAGCGCGGCCAGCGTTCCGGCCAGCCCTCCGCCGACGACCAGCACGTCCGTTCGTATCTCTTCCACGATTCCTCCGAACATCAAGCTGCGGGATAAGGCAGCGGGTCGCGCTCCCCAATTTCCTCAAAACCCTTGCGCCTCAGGATGCAGGCGTCGCACGTGCCGCAGGGCCGCTCCCCATCCAGCGGGTCGTAACAGGTGTGGGTGAGGGAAAAATCCACCCCCAGTTCCAGGCCCTTGCGCGCGATGTCGGACTTTCGCATCGCGCTCAAAGGCGTATGGATCTCGAGAGGCGCGCCTCCGACACCCGATTTCGTCGCCAGGCGCGCCATCTGCGCATAGGCGTCTATGTATTCCGGGCGGCAGTCGGGATAGCCAGAATAATCGAGCGCGTTCACCCCGATGAAGATGTCGTTAGCACCCTTCACCTCGGCCAGGGCGAGCGCATAGCTCAGAAAAATCGTGTTTCGAGCGGGCACATACGTTACCGGTATGCCTTCCCCGATGTCGTCGCGCTCTTTTGGCACTTCGATGTCGTCGGTGAGCGCGCTCCCGCCGATGGGGCGCATGTCGATGGACAGGACGGTGTGGCCGGCCGCGCCGATTTGCTTCGCCACTTTCCGGGCGGCCTCCAGTTCGCAGCGGTGTCTTTGTCCATAGTCGAAACTGAGCGCCTCGCAGGCGAATCCCTCACCCCTCGCGATGGCCAGAACGACGGCGGAGTCCATGCCGCCGCTCAGGAGGACGACCGCCACTTTTTTCCCGTCCATGCGCGAATTCCCGTCAATGAGCCGAGCGGATGAGCCGTTCTGCGAAAAACCGCATAATAGGGTATTCTAGCGGTTCGGCAAAGGCGAAAGGCGTATTTCTCTCAACCGGAGGAGCGGACAATGCCGGTGGCGACGGTGAACGGCGTAAACCTCACATATACCGTGAATGGAGGCGGCGCGCCCCTGGTCGCGATGCACGGATTCGCCAATTCCATCTATACCTGGGAGCCGGTGATGGATGCGCTCGCCGGGCGCTTTCAGGCCTTCGCGTACGACCACCGGGGCCACGGGGGGTCGAGCAAGCGCCAGGGACCCTTCGGGGTCGAGACTCTGGCCGGGGACCTGCTCGCGCTCTTGAACTTCTGGGGACTCGACAGGGTCCACCTCATGGGGCACAGCATGGGCGGGCGGACCGCCCTGTTATTCGCTCTCGAACACCCCGAGAGGGTCGACAGCCTGATGCTCGTCGCCTCGTCCGCCGCTGCGCCAGAAGGAGAAATGAAGGGACGATTCGAGTCCTTGCGAAAGTTAGCGCTCGATGAGGGAATCGAGGCGGCCCTTGCGAGCGAGGGGATGCGGGCGACGCTGCCCCGGGAATACATCGACGGAGCGAGCGCGGAGGAGTTTCGGCGTCGGTTCCTCCAGAACACGCCAGAGGATTACGCCGCGGCGGTGGACGCCATCCTCGACACGCCGGACATGAGGGAGCGCCTGGGGGAAATCCACGTCCCCACCTGGGTCTGCGTGGGCGAGGGAGACGCCGGGGCGATGGCATATGGGGAGATGTTCGAAGAACGAATCGCGAATTGCGTGAAAACGGTTATCCCCGCCTGCGGGCATTTTCCGATGCAGGATGCGCCCGAGGCCTTTTGCGCCGCGTTCGATGATTTCGTCGAGGCGGCGATAGATTCGGACTCATAAGGAGATTTCCCATGACGCACGACGAGGCGCTGGCCTTCCTGAACGAGCAGCACTACGGCGTCCTGAGCACCCTGCTCGAGGACGGCAGATCGCACCCCACGCCCATCGTGTTCGATTATCGCGACGGCGTCGCGGAGATCTCCATGACGTGGAACCGCGTAAAGGCCAGAAACCTCAAGCGCGACCCCAGGGCCACGCTTTGCGTGATGCCGCAGGAGAGCTTCTATCCCTATCTCTGCGCGGAAGGAGAGACCGAACTCGTCGAAGACCCCGACGGCGCGAAAAACCTCGACCTCTACCGGCGCATCACCGGAAAAGACCCCGACGACCTCGACGAATACCTGCAAGCGATGCAGAACGAGAAGCGCCTCGTGGCGAGGCTGAGAGTTACGCGGATGTATCCGGTTGGGTGAGCGAAGCGAAAAGGAGAGAAGTGGATGAGACACTCGCGACCGAGCACACAGGCTTCATTCCGTATTATGGCCCGCTCAGCGATGGTCGTAGTCGCTTTGTCCATGCTTTCATTGTCAGGTTGTCAAGTCCGTGAGGCTCCAGAAAAACTTCGCGTCGAGCGCAATTTCATGGTCAAGAAAACATCGGGTCGGCTCATCCCTCCCATCCCCCTTGGGAATCTCAGTGTTTCCGTGGGGCGATTGCCTGTTACGATCGATGATGAAAGACACGAACTCGAAACGCTTACCATCACACCTCCCGGTAAAGGACCGTTTCCACTCGCGGTAATCTCACACGGGAACTCGCGCAACCAGAGGCGAGTCAAACTCATCAGGTACCAGACAATTGCGGAGGATTTCGCGGAGCGTGGTTACAAGTCGGTCGTCTTTGCTCGACGTGGGGCGGCATCCTCCACAGGAAACTATATGGATCATATTGGGGGCTGTTGGCATGAAGGTGCTGGAAGAACCACTGCACAGGACTACACGGCCGTCATCAACGTACTCGTAAAACGACCGGATGTCGATGCTTCAATCGTGATCGCCGCCGGACAATCAGGAGGAGGGTTTGGGGTGCTGGCACTCGCGTCGCGGCCACCTGCCGGACTCGTCGGTGTAGTCAATTTCTCGGGCGGACGTGGTGGAAACAACTTAAATGAGCGTTACAATTGTTTCGAGGATGGGCTCGTCAGCGCTTTTGCGGAGTTTGGCAAGGCAGCGCGTATCCCGTCACTTTGGCTCTATTCGACAGCCGACCACTATTTTTGGCCCGAATTGGTCAAGCGGGGTTTTACCGCCTATGCCAAAGGAGGTGCGCCGGTACGTCTGGAATGGTTCGGGCCACTTTTGTACGCCGATGATGGGCACAGACTATACAGAGGCGAAGGGCAGTATCTCTGGAGCCCGCGCATCAGTGATTTTCTGAAAGACATTGGCGCACCGACCTGGAAAACCAGTAGTGGTGGTTGAGAGTTACGCGGATGTATCCGGTTGGGTGAGTTAGCCCCTGCTCATGCTATAATTCGGGGTAAACCCTTTACTCAAGGAGGACCTTTCATGGCCGTTACCGCAGTTGTCAATTTCGCGCTTCCCGAGGGAAAAACCGAGGAGGAGCTGGTTGCCGGTTTCGAGAGTTCGACGGCTCTCTACCGCGACGTGCCTGGCCTCTTGCGCAAATACTATCTGCTGTCCGAAGACCGGCGGACCGGGGGCGGCGTCTACATCTTCGAGACGCGCGCCGACGCCGAGCGTGTCCACGACGAGGTGTGGCGCGCCAGGCTGCGCGAGCGCATGGGGGTCGAGCCCGACGTCCGCTACTTCGACTCGCCCGTCATCGTCGACAACGAAGCCAGGGCCGCTTCCACCGCATAAGGAGAACGCTTCATGGCCGTTACCGCAATCGTCCGCTTCGAGCTTCCCGAGGGCAAGACCCACGAGGAGATGGCCGCGGCCTTCGAGCACTCGGCCCCTCTCTACCGCGACGTGCCGGGGCTGGTGCGCAAGTACTATCTGGTGTCGGACGACGTGCGCACCGGAGGCGGGGTCTATCTCTTCGAGTCGCGCGAAGACGCCGAGCGGCTCTACGACGACGCCTGGCGCGCCGGACTGCGCGAGCGCCTGGGAGTCGAACCCACGGTCGAGTACTTCACCTCGCCCGTCATCGTGGATAACGAAGCCGGAGCCATCTCTACGGCATCCTAGCGCCATCAGGACAGGCACGGAGGCCTCGGACAGGCACAGGGGCCTGTCCGCTAGGGGATCATCACGCCGCCGACCGGACGCATAGCGGGCTTCTTAGGCAGCCTCCCTTTGGGAGTGTCGATGAGGCGGAGAGAAGGCGTTCGCTCGCTCATGTTCCACCTTGTGGAATGACCGCAAAAAGCCGGGAGGTCGTATGTTCGGGGCCAACGCGCTGACGCTCTACCTCGTCTTCCTGGTGTTCGCCGTGGGCGGTAAAATCGCGCTTCACTACCTGGCCACCGGAGACCTCGGCATCCGGGCGGTGAAGCGGACCTCTCCGAGAATCGCCACCTATACGAGCATCCTTCTGCTCGTGTCATTCGCAGCTACGCTCCTTGTCTCCCTGCTCGACGCCGCCGGAGAGCTTCGTCCGCAAATCGACCCCGGCGAGCCGGGGAGATCACTCGGCGCGGCCATTTCGCTTGCCGGAATCACGATCATGGTTATCGCGCAATACCAGATGGGAACCGCATGGCGATTCGGCGTCGACCAGGCCGAGAAAACCGACTTGGTGACGGGTGGCCTCTACGCTCTCGTCAGGAACCCGATCTACAGCGGCGTGTTCCTGTTCTGCGCCGGCATGCTGGTGTTGTTCCCGCACATATACATGCTGATTTACCTCGCCACGGCCTGGATGGGCATCGAGTTGCAGGTGCGCCACGTCGAGGAGCCGCACCTTCGGAACCTTCACGGCGCCGATTATGAGAAATACGCCGAGCAGACGGGTCGCTATCTCCCGAGTCTTATTCGCATATCCGGGCGATAGGGGGTTGTTGAAAAAGCCCTTGAGAGGGGAACGGCAACCCTCTGAAAGGGAAACTTCATAAAGGCAACCCCCCCTACCCCCCCTTGTCAGGGGGGCAAGAAAAATCAAAACCCCTCCACAGCGGCGGACGTTGCCTTTTTTTACCCCCCTTGCAGGGGGCGCGTCGCCTTTTTTTACCCCCCTGACAAGGGGGGGTAGGGGGGGTTGGTTTTCAAAGAGGGAGGTGGAGGGTTCGCGCGAAATCGGCCTTCCCTCTAAAGGCAATGTCCCCCGACGGGGACTTTTTCAACAACCCCGATAGATATCGATTCAACCCACGAGCGCTTCGAGGCGCGCGCGGATTTCGGGCGGGAGCATGCCCCCGCCGGACGCAGCCGCATTCTCGCTCATGCGGCCCGCCCTGCCGGTGGCGGGAATGACGCTGGAGACCCTCTCGTCCGCAAGAAGATATTTCAGGAGCGCCTGCCCCGGTGTTCCTGAATGATGGGCTTTCAGTTCCGGCATCCGGGCGATCCTGCCTCCGGGACCGAGCAGGCCGCTCTTCAAGTGACTGAAAGGCCGCATGACGATCACGCCCAGATTCATCCGCTGCGCCAGGGGCAGCACCTCCTCGCGGCACTGCACCTCGCCCAGATAGTAGGGTATCTGGATGGCGTCGTACGCGCCCGTCCTCATGGCTTCGATGAGTTCGGGGTAATTGCCGGGCCTTCTGTCGGTGATTCCCAGATAGCGGATTTTGCCCTCTCGCTGATACGCCTGCATCACGGGCGTCACCTCGCGCCAGCCCGCCATGTTGTGAACCTGCAGGAGGTCTATCACGTCCGTACGAAGCCGCCTGAAGGAGCGCTCGATGCTCGCGCGGGCCGCCGATGCGCTCGACTCCCACACCTTGGTCGCCAGGACGATCTTCTCCCTGGCGCCTTCCAGAGCTTCTCCGAGCACCCGCTCGGATTCCCCGTAAATGGGCGCGGTGTCGAAAAAATTGATCCCGCAATCCAGGCACTCCCGGACAATCTCGACGCACCGGGCGGGTTCGCTGCTCGCCATGTGCATGAAGTTATGCGAAGTGCCGAGGCCGATTTCGCTTACTTTAAGGCCCGTCCTGCCCAGAATGCGGTAGCTCATGTCTCTCCTCATCGATGTATTTTCAAACCATCTACCTATGGCAACGCATACGATAGATGCCTCGAAACGAATGTTTCATTTCCGCGTTGCTCCCCACAAGCAACTCACCGGCAATGCATATCGACGTTCGCCGAAACCCAGCTTCTCTTCACCGAAATAGAAAACGATTGAAGTCACTTTCCGGGTATTTCCCGGACCTTCGCCGGCGAACCATTCCAAATGCCTGAAATCTTGACGGCTCACCGAGGAGGACGCTTTTACCTCAATGGCCGCCACATCGTTTGCGCTCTCCGCAAGAATATCGATCTCCCGCCCCCGTTGGTCGCGCCAGTGATAGAAACGAAAACCGTTATTCTGGTAAGGCGCGGAACGCAAGAGTTCAGAAACAACAAAGCTCTCGAGCAATCCACCAAGTGCTTTGGGGTCGGCATCGGGATCGAATGATCGTGGCGTCAAGTTGCGTAGCGCCGCCGCTATCCCTGTATCGGCGAAATGATGCTTTGCGTTCTTAATCTCGCGGCGGGCTTCTCCGGATGTCCAAGCACCCAGTTTGATGACCAGCGAAAGCCGTATCAGCACATCAAGGTACTGTTCGATAGTATTCCGTTGCACACCGATAAGTTTGCAAAGCAACGAGATGTTGAGTTCGGAACCTGTACGAATGGCCAATTGATCAAGCAAACGCCGCAGGGCGTCGCTTTTTCGGATACGGACGATATCGGAAACATCGCGATCCACCACCGTATCAACGTAATCGCGATAGACCTTCTGCCGCCTCCTGTTATCGAGATCCCGGATCCCGGGAAACCCCCCTCTCAGGGCGAGATCGATATAATCCGCCCTCGTTGCAGTTTCCGGCGCCGGCAGATCGTTCAGGTTCGGTGATTTGGAGATCGCCCAATCGAGTATCTTTGACGGGCCACGCGACATCGTTTCGGCCACGGTCATCGGCCACAACTCCAACGTCAACATGCGGCCGGCAAGCGAGTCGGCCACATGCAGCGTTGTGAAAATGTTAGAGGAACCCGTGAGAACAAACTGCCCCTTTTGATTGCCGAGATCGACAATCCTCTTGATCGCCAGCGACAGCTTCCCGGAGCGTTGAGCTTCGTCGATTACCAGTGGCCCATCTTTCAGTTCACCGATGAGCCGCTGCAACTGCCCCCAAGGGTCGTCTTCGATTGCTTCCAACAACGCATCATCGTCGAGCGAGATGAATCTTCCATTCTGGAGAATGTCCCGAACGAGCGTCGTTTTGCCCACCTGACGAGCCCCCACGATGTTGATCACACGTGAATAGCTCAGCGCGTCCAGCAATTCGGCGCTCAGGTGGCGTGGCAGGATCATTCTATCCTCATGCATTTCATGCATCTACGAAACTGGTGAAATTGTCAATACAAATGTGGTGAAATTTATATTACAGATATGGTGAAATTGTCAATACAAATGCGGTGAAATTTATATTACAAGTGTGGTGAAAGTGTTAATAGACGCTTGGGCAAAGTATTCATTCGGCTCGCCGTCATGAATGCGCCGCGCCTATCCCCTATTCACCCAAGTGGACCAGCTCTGTTGGGATAGCGCTAGAACTTACTTCCTACGAGGATTCAGTCGCACCCCCCCCTCACCCCGCCGCTCTAGCCAGAATCTCGCGGTAACCCGCATACACCGCCTCCCCGTAGGCGGGCGGGGCGTGCACTTCGGTGAGCTTGCCGCCTTCTATCGTCTTGTCCGACGCGTAGGGGTTGAAGACGGCCTCCCCGCTCGGGAAGATGAGGGTGGGGCTCGTCATCGGCATGCCCTCTTCGTCCCTCAGGCGCATGGCCTCTCTGTAGTCGTCCATCACGCCCTCCTCGTATGCGCCCGCTTCCAGGTCCGCGCGCACTTTCGAAGCGTCGAGACCCGCTTCTTCCGCCATCTCGCAAAGCACCGCGTCCTCATCCACGCGTCTTCCCTCGTAGAAAAAGCCGCGCCTGATCTTGAGATCGTAGACCCGCGCCCTTTCCGGGTCCTGCGCATAAGCGCTCGCGTAGGCCTGATAGGCGCGCAGCGTGGTGCGCAGGTATTCTTCGTGCGGCCAGCTTCTGCACGGCGAGAGCGGCTCCTGAACGGCGATGAGGGGCCATTCCTGATCCACGATATGGCGCGGCGCCGGGCGGTCGTTGATGATTTCCAGGGGAAACGCGCGCCATTTGAGATGCAGCCTGCCTTCGAATTCGGGCATCACCTTGTCCAGCCGCGCCGCGGCCATGTACGCCCAGGGTCAGTGGTATTCGTGAAAAATCTCGACAACCGCCGCATCCGCCATCTCATGCCCTCACAGATAAGAGAAATATCTCAAGATGAATTCCGATAGAGGAGCGTCCTCTCCCCTCCCCGATGATTTACACCCTCGTCTTCATAAAGAGCAAGCCGCCCCTTCCCCGCGAGCGCCTCATGCGCTCGCAATAAGCTGTGGTATCATGCCGAAAAATCAAGGAGACGCACGGAATGAACCCTGAGGATCAGACAATCGCTTCCTTGCTCGCCGAAGCCGGGACCATCGCCGTGGTCGGTCTCTCGGACGATCCCTCGCGCACGAGCCACCGGATCGCCGCCTATATGCAGGAGGCGGGCTACCGGGTCATCCCGATTAACCCCAGAATCGAATCCGCTCTCGGGGAGAAGGCATATTCCAGCCTGAGTGAGGTCAACGGGCGCGTCGACATCGTGAACGTCTTCCGGCGCTCCGAGGAGATACCCGCCCTGGTGGATGAGGCGATAGAGAGGCGCCCGCGCGCGTTCTGGATGCAAAAGGGCATCTCAAATCCCGCCTCCGCGCGCCGTCTGGAAGATGCGGATATCACGACGATCCAGAACCTCTGCATCAAGACCGCCCACCGGGAACTCGCGCAAACCCCTCGATGAGAATGGTCCGCTGCGAATCTCGCAAAAATTCCACCGCTACCTGCTCCTCGGCGCAGGCGCTTTGTTGGTCGTGGGAATGTTCGGGCTTTTAGAGAATTTCCTGCTCTACCACCCCTACCGGGAAATCGAGGTGACGCCCCGAAATTACGGCGTCGCGTATGAGAACGTCTCATTCAAGGCAGAGGATGACATACGCCTTCACGGCTGGTACGTCGCGCCGAAAGACCCGGACGGCCCGGTTCTCCTGTGGGCGCACGGCAACGCGGGCAACCTCTCCCACCGCGCGGAGAACATCGCGCTCATCCAAAAAGAACTCGGGGCGGGCGTCTTCATCTTCGACTACCGGGGTTACGGGAAAAGCGAGGGCAGGCCGGGCGAGGAGGGACTCTACGCCGACGGCAGGGCCGCGTACGCCTGGCTCGCCGAGCGCGTGCCGCACGAGCGCATTTTTCTCTTCGGGCGCTCGCTGGGCGGGGCCGTGGTGGTGAAGCTCGCCGTGGAAGGAAAGAAAGCGCGCGGCCTCATACTAGAAAGCCCCTTCGAGAGCACCCTCGCCATGGGGAAGAAGATGTTCCCCTTCCTGCCGGTGGGGTGGATCATCTCCTCCAAATTCGACAGCGCAGCCATGATCCCCGAAGTGGAGACCCCCCTGTTCGTCCTGCATGGGGACAGGGACGGCATCGTGCCCTTCGCTCAAGGGAGGAGGCTCTACGAGGCGGCCGGTTCGCCGCACAAGCGGTTTTTCACCATCAAGGGGGCGGGCCACAACGACACGTATTACACGGGGGGTGCGGCCTACTGGTCGGCATGGCGGGATTTTCTAACCAACCCCGAGTCAGGGTGAATCGGGGGTCGGGTTCGTCTTCCTGGCTTTGCGCTTCGCCCGGAACTCCTGCAGCAGCCTTTCATGATGCACGCTCGTGAAGAAACTTTCGACGAACGAATCCACCGGATGGTTGATGAGATTCTCCGGCGTATCGACCTGGACGATCACGCCGTCGCGCATTACGGCGATCCTGTCGGCGATCTGGAAAGCATCGGATAAATCATGCGTCACGAGCAGGCTCACCGCCCCGATCTCGTCGTGCACTCTTCTCAGTTCTTTTCTGACCTCCAGCCTCGCGACCGGATCGATGTTCGCCAGGGGTTCATCGAGAAGAAAAACCTGGGGGGGTATGGCGATGGCGCGGCCGATGGCGACTTTTTGCTGCTGGCCCGCGCTCAGGCTGTCCGGGCGGCGGCGGGACCATTTTTTGCTGATCCCCAGACGCCGCATCACGTCCTGGGCGCGCTCGTTCAGGATGCCCGGCAGCCAGCGGCGAATCTTGAGCGCGAAACCCAGGTTCGAGTATTTCTTCTCGTCGAAAACCCGCATGTGCGGCCAGAGGGCGTAGCTCTGGAAAACGAGCTGCACCCCGCGCCGCCCGGGCGGAATGCCGTTCAACCGCACGCCGTCCAAATAAATGTGGCCGCCGTCCTCATCCTCCACGCCGGCGATGAGGCGCAGGAGGGTCGATTTGCCGCAGCCCGTAGGGCCGACGAGCACCATGAACTCCCGGTCTTCGAGCGCCAGGGAGAGGTTGTCGATCGCGCAAACGTCGTCGAAATCTTTCTTGAGTCCCGTAATCGTCAGACGGCTCATAGTCCTCTCCGGCTCATTCAGCCTTCAGGCGCCAGTTCGTTCAGCTTCTCGACGCCCGGCGTGAAGATCTCCTCCAGAACGAGCGGCCCGTCGCCCGCGTTGCGCGTGGAATGCTCCCGGTTCGGCGGAAAAACCACGACGCCGCCAGGTCCGAGGACCACTTCCTTCCCGCCGCACGCGAACCGCGCCGTGCCTTCGAGCACGATCGTCATCTGCTCGTTGGGGTGCGAATGGGGGTTGTACATATCCACGCCGGCGCGAATCGTCTGGCGAAGCACGGTCAGCTTCTCGCCCGCCACCACGCGCTGAATCCTCTCCCCGGTATCGTGGGCTTCCATCTCTTCAAAATTGTAATATTTCACGTTCTTCTCCGCCTGAATGGATAAACTTTACGGAAACCTGAACTACAGGACAGCATAAGCACCCGGTTCATCGTATAGAAGTATTTGCATCCGCTCAAACCTTCTCCTAAAGTGTTCACACGCCGTCTTTTGCCTAGGAGACCATCATGAAGCGAACCCTCATCTGCATCATCGCCATCGCCGCTCTCGCCGTGTTCTGGACGTTCTACCAGGCGGGCGCATCGGGACTCGGGCCCGGCGCGCGCGCGCCCGAACTCAAGGGCGGGCCCTGGATTGGCGGCGAGCCCGTGAAACTCGCCGATTTGCGCGGCAAGGTGGTTCTCCTCGACATGTGGACCTTCGCCTGAATCAATTGCGTGCGGGAGATCCCCACGCTGCGCTCGTGGCACGAGCGCTATGAAGACAAGGGGCTGGTCGTCATCGGAAACCATGCGCCCGAGTTCAACTTCGACAGGAAAAAAGAAAACATCGAAGAGGCCATGGCCAAGCTCGGCATCAAATACCGCGTCGTGATGGATAACGACTTCACCAACTGGGACGCGTTTCAGAACCGCTTCTGGCCGACGAAATACCTGATCGACAAGAAAGGAATCGTGCGCTTCAAGACGATAGGCGAGGGCAACCACGAGCGCACCGAGGCGATGATCATGAAGCTGCTCGCCGAAAAATGATGGAAACAGAAGAAACGTCGCAACCAGAGAACGCTCCCGCCTATCCCTACTCGTCATTACTCAGGATCACCCACTGGCTGAACGTCCCCCTCCTGCTCCTGATGATGGCGAGCGGGTTTCAGATATGGTGGGCGTATCCCGCCTTCGGGCCGGACAGGCCCAACCCCGAAGCTATCTATGAAGCGCTGCGGGGGACGGGAACCCGGGCCGACCCGCGCGCCATCAACCTGGGCGCCGACTACAGGGTTTTCGTCCAGGGCCTCACGAAAACCTTCGGCATCGGCGAGTGGCTCGCAGGCGCGCTGCGCTGGCACTTCGCTCTCATGTGGCCCTACACCATCAACGGGCTGATCTTCCTGCTCCTGCTCCTCCTGACGGAAGAAGGGAGGCACTACCGGGTTAAGAAAGCGGATTTCTCCGGCGCGAAGGAAATGCTGCTTCATCCGATAAAAACCTTTCACCATCCCCCGGGAGAGGGGAAATTCAACCCCATTCAGAAACTTGCGTACAACGTCGTCATACTGGCCGGGGTGCTCTCCGTCCTCACGGGCCTCGCCATCCTGAAGCCCGTCCAGCTCGGTTGGCTGACCTGGCTTTTCGGGGGCTACCAGCCGAGCCGGTTCCTGCATTTTCTCGTAATGCTGTTTCTCTTTATCTTCATGATCGGCCATTTCCTCATGGTGATATCCCACGGCTGGCGGCGCGGGCTCGCGCCCATGATCGTCGGGATCAAGGCGGAGCGCGACGCCTTTCGGGCCAGACAGAAGCAATTCGCCAGAAATCTCGGGCGCGTCGCCGAGGAAGCAGCGATTCTGGTGGTTTCCTTCTGGCTCGGGAGCCTCGTTGCGGATATGATGAACGCGGTTTTGGGAGGTGAGGCCTCAGGCGTGTGGTTCGGCGCGCCGGGGTATCTCCTGGTCCGGTTTGGTCTCATGCGCGGACGGCGCATTGGAGACTTCCGGCGCAAGGCGAAAGCAGGAAGCTGAGGGATGAACTCGGAAGAGCAAACGGAATTCGTATTGCCGACCAGGCTGGCGAAGCGCAGGCTTTTCCTTGGCAGGCTGGTTTTGAGCGTCGTCTGCATCAACGCCGCGCTGGCCTTGATCGCCGCTTATCTCCTGAGCGGGCCGATGGCCTGGATAACGCGACTTGAGTTCGGCTTTCTGACGTGGGCCTGCATCTTGTTTCCCACTTCTCTCGTCCTGGCCGTCCCCATCATCGCGCCCGTCGTCATCAAGGTGTTGAAGCCGCCGCCTGAGTCCTCCGGAGAGTGAAGATGAAAAAAGGCGAAAAGCGAATCATGGGATCTCGCGGGGGCAAATCGACGTCTTCGCGGCGCGGATTCATGAAGATGCTCGTAGCCTGCGCCTCCGCCTTCATGGCCGGGTGCTCGCGCCTGAATGAGGAACCCGGCGTGCAGGCCGTGCTGAGCTGGTTCGATCGGCTGAACCACAAGGTGGGCCTCATTACGGACAGCAACCACCGCCTGGCGCGCACCTATCCCAGAAGCGCCGTTCAGCCCGAGCAAATGCGGCCCAACGGCTCGGTGGTCACGCCGAACTCCCGGATCATCGAGACCCCTCCCGAGGAGTGGCGGCTCGTCGTTGGAGAGGCCCATCTCAGAAACGGGCAGATGATGAAGCGCCACTGGGCCCGGGAATACACGCTTGCGCAGCTTCGCGAGATGCCCGTTCTCGAGCAGACGGTGGAGCACATCTGCGTCGAGGGCTGGAGCGCGATATGCCACTGGCGGGGGGTGCACCTCGCGCGCTTCATCGAAATGCACAGGCTCAGGCCCGAGAGCCGCTACGTGTTCTTCCTTTGCGACGACATGCTCGCCACGGCGAACGGGCACGAGCGCTACAGCGTGACGTTCGATCTCAAGCAGGCGATGCACCCGCAGAACGTCCTCGCGTATGAGTACAACGGCGAGACGCTGCCCCTGGAGCACGGCGCGCCGCTGCGCCTCGCCTCGCCCACGAACGTGGGCTGGAAGAGCGCCAAATTCCTGCGCTACGTCTTCTTCACGAACGAGGACCTGGGCGGGTTCTGGGAGAAACAGGGCTACCCGCGCTATTACGGCTTCTGACGATTCAGGGAGCCTCGACGAATTGCGCAACGATCAATCCGGCCCGATCTTCGATGCAAATCCCACCTTCCGGGTTGTTGAAAAAGGCCTCTTTTCAGGGATAGAGGGGGCATCCCTCTCGTCCTGAAAACCAACCCCCCCTACCCCCCCCTTGTCAGGGGGGTATGAAAAGGCGATGCGCCCTCGCCGGGTTGAGGGGGTTTTGCTTTTTCTTGCCCCCCTGACAAGGGGGGGTAGGGGGGGTTGCTCCTTTGGCCAAGGCTTTCCCAACAGCCCCTTCCCCGGAAAATTGACGATTCGCCGGGGACTTCGAAAGCCGGCTTGCCCCCGATTTTAACCCCTTGACACCGGTCTAACGTAAGATAAAATGAATCAGGGAAAATAAATCTTATCCAGAGAAATCATGACGCAGGAGGTTACGGGGGCTCCTTATCGGCGAGGGAGATAGGCGCCCCTGATTTGAGATTCGTCCAACTCGAAAGGAGGGAACTGCTGATGACGATCAAGAAACTTACGACGATCGGGTTTATGATCTTTGCGCTGAGCGTCGCCCTGGTGGCGTCGGGTGTCGGCGAAGCGGACGCCGCGAAGCGCATACGCTGGAAAATGGCGAGTTGGTTCCCGAGCAAACTGACCCAGCTCGGCTCGATGGGCAAAGAAATGGTCGACCGTCTGGATAAGGTTTCGGGCGGCAACATCAAAATCAGGTTCTTCGAGCCAAACGCGCTGATCCCGGCCAAGGAGTGCTTCGACGCCGTTGCGAAGGGCTCGGTGGATGCGTGCTGGTCGACGCCCGGCTACTGGTACGGCAAGGAGCCGGCGCTCGCCATGTTCGCCGCCGTTCCCTTCGGACCCAGAGCAGGCGAATATATGGGCTGGATTTTCTACGGCGGCGGCATAGAGCTCTGGGATGCGATCTACAAGAAGCACGGGTTGAAATCGCTCCCCTGCGGCGTCATCGCGCCCGAAGCGTCGGGCTGGTTCCGCAAGGAGATCAAGAGCATCGATGACCTGAAGGGTCTCAAGATGCGCTTCTTCGGTCTCGGCGCGAAGGTCATGGAAAAAATAGGCGTATCGACCCAGCTCATCGCCGGCGGCGACATCTTCCCGGCGCTCGAGCGCGGCTCGATTGACGCGACCGAATACTCGATGCCGGCGATCGACCTCAATCTCGGCTTCTACCAGGTGGCGAAGCACTACTACTTCCCAGGCTGGCACCAGCAGTCGACGGTCTTCGAACTGTTGCTGAACAGGAAGAAGTGGGATGCGCTCAACGACACCCAGCGGGCGCAGATTGAGGTGTCGTGCGGCGACGCGTTCCGCCAGGGGCTCGCCGAGGGTGAGGCCATTCAGGGCAAGGCTTTGGTCGAACTCAAGAAGAAGGGCGTGCAGATTCATCGCTGGCCCCAGTCCATCCTGGACACGTTAGAGAAGAAATGGGCCGAAGTCGCTGCTGCTGACGCTGCGCGCGACGCGAACTTCAAGAAGGTCTGGGAATCCTACAGCGCGTTCCGTAAGGAATACGCGGTCTGGAAGGATCTCGGATACTTAAGGTAATACCCATGTGACGGCGCTCAGCCGTCTCGCTTGAAAAACCCACGGGCGCCGGAGCCGTAACGGTCACGGTTCCGGCGCCTTTTTCGCGTATGCTGCGCCGGGAAGCCCATTGATGCAGAAACTGTTCCGAATACAAGAGTTTCTGGCCCGGATCGTGGTCGGCGTCGGGAAGATCAGCGCCTGGCTCTCGATTCCTTTGATGGTCGTCATCATCTTCGACGTCGTGACCCGGCGTTTCCTGGTGCTGGGATCGACCAAGCTGCAGGAAGCCGAGTGGCACCTCCACGCGGTCCTGTTTCTGCTTTGTATCGGCTTCACCTATATCGAGGACGCCCACGTGCGGATCGACCTGCTCCGCGAGCGGCTGAGCACACGCGCCAAGGATTGGGTCGAGTTCATCGGCTGCATCATCTTCGTGATCCCCTACTGCCTGATCGTCACCTATTTCGCCGAGGATTTCGTCGAAAGGTCCTGGGCCGTCGGCGAGGCCTCTGATTCGGCGACCGGCCTCCCCTACCGCTGGGCGATCAAGGCGGGTCTGCCGATCGGGCTTTTCGTGCTGCTTCTGTCGGGAATCACCGTTCTGCTGCGCAAGATCATCGAGTTGTTCGGCCCGGCGGACCTCCGCGAACTCCTCCCCCGGAAGGAAGAACGCGCGAGCGAACAGATCGACCAGATCGGGCAGAGCTAGGGACGCCTGCGCATGTTCTATATCGAGGACTACCTGCCCGCTTGCATGTTCATCACCCTGGCGATTCTCCTGTTCTCGGGCTTCCCGGTCGGGTTCGTGCTGGGCGGCGTGGGCCTCGCCTTCGGCTTCATCGGCATGTATTTCGAGGTCTTCTCCCAGGTTGAGTTCTTCAACCTCGTGCTCCGCATCTGGGGTTTCGCCGACAACCTGGTGCTGGTGGCGATCCCGATGTTCATCTTCATGGGGACGATGCTGGAACGCTCCGGCGTCGCCGCCAATCTGCTCTACTGCCTCCAGGTGGTACTGCGGCGCACGCCGGGCGGGCTGGCGCTCGCCGTCACGGTCATGGGGACCATCCTCGCGGCGACGACCGGCATCATCGGCGCTTCGGTGGTGATGATCAGCCTGATGGCGCTGCCGGTCATGGTCGAGCGCGAGTACAACATGGAGCTCGCGACCGGCACCATCGCCGCCTCGGGCACGCTGGGGATCCTGATACCGCCCAGCATCATGCTGGTCATCATGGCCGATCTGCTCGGGCGCTCGGTGGGCACCCTGTTCGTCGCGGCCATCTTTCCCGGCTTGATACTGTCGGGGCTTTACTTCCTCTACATCTTCACGAGGTGTGCGGTGAACCCCGCCCTGGCGCCGCGCTTGCCCAAGGAGATGGGTCCGCAGACATCGGGTGAGCTGATCCTGCTGCTGCTCAAGGGCCTGGTGCCGGCGGTGTTCCTGATCGTTCTTGTCCTGGGGTCGATAGTCGCGGGCTGGGCGACGCCCACCGAGGCGGCCGGGGTCGGCGCGGCCGGAGCGACTTTTCTCGCCATCGTCAACCGGCAGCTGACCTGGTCGGTTCTGAAGGACGTGGTTGAGCGCACCTCGCTCACCAACGCGATGCTGTTCTTTATTTTCGTCGGGGCGACCGCCTTCTCCTACGTCTTCCGCTCGCTCGGGGGCGACGACTTCATCCAGGACGTGATTTACTCCGTGGGGACCAACCCCTGGTGGATCCTGATGATCCTGATGGCGGTGGTGTTCTTCCTCGGCTTCTTCTTCGACTGGATCGAGATCACGCTCATCGTGCTGCCCGTGTTCGCGCCGATCCTCTCAGAGCTTGATTTCGGCGACCACCTGCCCAAGAGCGAGGTCATCTACTGGTTCTCGATCCTGATGGCGGTCAACCTGCAGACGTCGTTCCTCACGCCGCCGTTCGGCTTCGCGTTGTTCTACATGAAGGGAGTCGCCCCGCCACAGGTGCGTCTCCAGCAGATCTACCGAGGGATCATCCCCTTCGTGATTCTGCAGCTCATCGGGCTGGGGCTGGTCATCGTCTTCCCCGAAATCGCCATGTGGCTGCCGAGGGTGCTGCTCGACTAGCGTATGGCGGCCTCCCCTGCTCCGCACCCTGAACGCTCGCAAATCCAACGATTCATCGGAGATCCTGGCGTCTCGCCGCATGAACCGCGACGGATCATTTTTCTTCCCCCGGGCGGGCAATTTGTTTAGACTTGGCTCCTGACTCCCTATCCTTACGGAGTTTCGGAGTCGCACCGCTACAGACAGGGAAGTTTCCCATGTTCGATGACCCTGTAAGCTCTCCGGATACCGAAACGAAGCGCCTCCTTCGCTTCCCGCTGAAGTTCGTCAACCTCTCCGGCGCAACTTGTCCAATGCCACTCTCTCCGAAGCCCTCGGGCTTCCGCTCATCCCGGGTGGATATCGCCGCAAACTGCCGCCGTTTCGAAAAAACCAGACGGGGGGGCTACCGTTGGCCGACAGCCATCATAAAATCCTGTTGACCGGCGCGACCGGATACATTGGGGGTCGGTTGCGCCGCCGGCTCGAAGCCGAATCTTGCGAGCTTCGATGCCTCGCCCGCCGCCCGGAGGCCCTCGAACCACTGGTCGCGCCGGGGACAGAGGTGGTGCGCGGCGACCTCTTAAAGCCGGAAACGCTTCATGCGGCCATGCGCGGCATATCCACCGCCTACTACCTGGTCCATTCGATGGCGTCCGGCGGCGACTTCACCCTGGAAGACCGCGAGGCGGCCAAGGGGTTCGCATCCGCGGCCCGGGCCGCAGGGGTCGAGCGCATCGTCTATCTGGGCGGTCTCGGAAACGAGGACGCGTTGTCCGACCACCTTGCGAGCAGGCAGGAGGTGGGCCGGATTCTCCGCGAATCCGGCGTGCAGACGATAGAACTGAGGGCCTCGATCATCATCGGCGCTGGAAGTCTCTCGTTCGAGATGATCCGCGCGCTGGTGGAGAGGCTGCCCGTCATGGTGACGCCCCGCTGGGTCCGCACGCTTGCCCAGCCGATCGCCGCCCAAGACGTCATCGAATACCTCATCGCCGCTCTCGACGCTCCCCCGGGGCGAAACCTCATCCTCGAAATCGGGGGGGCCGACCGCGCCTCCTACGGGGACATCATGGCGGAATACGCCCGTCAGCGGGGACTGCATCGAGTGATGATCGCCGTTCCGGTGCTCACCCCCCGCCTGTCGAGCCTGTGGCTCGCGCTGGTTACTCCCCTATACGCCAGGGTCGGGCGCAAACTCGTCGAAAGCCTCCGCAACGAGACGACCGTGAGCGACAGGACGGCTCTGGAAATGTTCGGCATCCGCCCTCTCGGACTAGCCGAAGCGATCAGACAAGCGTTAGCCGAAACAGATTCACCGGCTTGTAGAAAGAAGCAGAGATTATCCGCGTCAGTATGATTTCCGGCGTGCCCGGCAGCCTTGACAAGCCCGCGCCCGCTTCCCTATAAACCCCTTACGCTTGGGAGCCGGCGCCGAATCCGGTAGAATGCCGACTCAAGCGAAACGCCTCTCACTCCGGCGTAGCTCAACGGCAGAGCAATCGGCTGTTAACCGATGGGTTGTAGGTTCGAATCCTACCGCCGGAGCCAGTTATTCTTTCAACCTATTGAATATATTGAAGTAATGATTAATTTGTGAAATATAGACCAACATTTAGACCCACAATACATGGGCGAAACTAGTAGAATATGAGACGTATATGGCAACACTAGATGAGGTCCACAGGAAATTCGGTGAAGTATTTGCGGTCGCCCAATACTTGGAACACGAGTTGGGCACGTTGCTCCTGGAACACAAATACATTGATGAGGGGCTCTTTCAGAATCCCAATCTAGAAAGAGCGCTTGAAATAGAAAAGCAGATCGATAATAAGGAGACTTTTGGCAGTCTGAAAAATCGTCTTGCTGAGAGAAGAGATTCCATCAAGGAAATCGATCAAGTACTCAAAAAAGCTGTAGACTCACGCAATAGACTTGCACACTCTTTCTACGTAGATCACCACTGCCACAGCAAATCTCATAGAGGTCGTGATTTTATGCTTTGCGACCTGGAGGCGATCCACAAGGATTTACTGGTAGCGCAAAAAGCGGTCTTTGCCCTTTCCGGAGTAGATATTGAACAGTATGACCCATAGCATGGTGACGACCCATTGAAAACCGACAAAGTACCGCTCTAGGGCTTGTTCGGATCGATTCCTTCCGCCTCGCACGTTTCCAGATAATCGTTCACCGAATCCTGAAATGCCTTCTTCAACTCTTTGGCGGTTTCGGCTTCGTACGTAATCAAATCCCGCACATGAAGCACCTTGCCGTACAAGGTCTCGCTTTCTTCGTCGTATTCAATGGATCCCAGATAATTTTTGAATTTCAATACCGCTCCGATCATCTTCGGTCCATCCCCTTTCCAGCGAATCTCCTCAAACGCCGCTCTTCGCCTTCTCGAGGGCTGCGACGTTCACCGGGTGCGCGTTGCGGCGGCGCTTGTCGACCCGGATGCGCAGGCGCGCGGCCTCTGCAGAGTTTAGACCCGCTTCCCGCAGTTCGCTCCGGCTGAAGCCCTTGCCGGGCCGCCAGTCGCCGCGGGCATCCTTCACGAGAGGGAGGAGTCCATTTTCCGTCAGGGAGAGTTCCGAAGCTTCGTCCGGATCTTCCGGAGGCAAGTCCGCAGCCACCTCGACGGCCTCCGGATCGGAAACCGTCGCCTCCACCTCACTTTCCCGAGAGGTTTCCGGCTCAGGGGTAGTCGCCTCCGCGGTGCTCTCAACTACGTCCGTGACGGCTTCCTCATGTTCCGAAACGACACCAAGCGTAGCATCCAGCTCATCTTCATGAGGGACTGCAAGATCGGATGCAGTCGCCTCCACGGCGTTCTCCTCGACAACCGGGACAGCTTCGTCCTGCTCTTCATCCGAGTCGGCCGCACCCGGCGAATCAGCCGGTTCCGGCACGGCCAGGGCCTCGAAATCATCGCCATATCCCTCTGGCGGGTCGGGCTCGTGAGATGGCACAGCCTCATCCACCGAATCATCCGGGATCGACGCCGCCGGGGGTTCTTCATCCTCCGAGACAGCATCGTCAATAATGCGCACCCCGCTGTCTTCAAAAATCTCCGGCGCCAAGGGTGCATATCCCTGCACGACGCTTTCGGCTGCGTCGGGGACTTCCTCAAACTCAAGCGCGGCATCGCCGGCAGCTTCCGGATCGCTTTCCACAAAAACCTCAGGCTCTGAGTCGGGCGGCTCCACGGCCTTTTCGGCCAAGCGTGCGGCGGCCTCCTCATCTTCCCGAGGCGAATCACCCGGTTCCGGCACGGCCAGGGCCTCGAATTCATCACCATATCCTGCAAGCGGCTCGGACCCGCGAGATTGCGCAGGCGCATCCGGCGGTTCATCCGGGACCGGCGCCGCAAATGATTCCGGAGCGGGGGCATGGCCTCTTTCTGGCGCGTCCACCACTTTCGCCGATTCCGCGCCTTGCGGTTCATCGGAAGCCAGCAAATCCAAGTCGAGGCCGTAGCCGCTTTCTCGCGCATCCGTTTCGCCCGCCGCATCCGGGCTCGGCGTTTTACCGGAAGCCAACAACTCAAAGTGAGAGCCATAGCCGCTTTGCTCCGCCTCGTTCTCAGAATACGGAACGCCCGGTTCGATGGCCGTGGGAGGCGGCAAATCAAACCCCTCTTCCCCCGGCTTTGGAGGTGCAGGTTCCTTGCGACGCCCGATGCGGCTCAGAAATTTTTTCTTCATGATGATACCGCCCTCTTTCGGAAAAACTCACGAGTCCATAAACTATCGTCGAGTAAATACAGGGGCGGTAAGAGAGGCAAGAAAACTAACGGGTTAAGACTAACGATAACAAAGATTTGGTGTCAAGCCGTTCGTGGTCGAGCCCGGATGCGCCGGGGCGGTGCTCACAAATATGGAAAGCGCAAGAAGGCTGTGTGGGCGCCAGCTACTTTCTCACCCAACCTCATCCGCCAGTTCCTCGGCGGTCCGGATGATGAGTTCGATGTCCGCATCCCGCGAAAGCCGGTGGCCGCCGTCCTTGACGAGCATGAGCCGCACGTCGTCGCTTTTGAGGACCTCGGTCAGCTTCAGGGAAACCTCCCAGGACACGGTATCGTCCGCCATTCCGTGGATGAGGCGCACGGGGCAGGCCACATCGATCTCGTCGCGCAGGAGCAGATGGTTATCTCCCTCATCAAGCAGCTTTTTGGTGATGGGATACGGCTCCTCCCAGATGTTGGGCGCGTGCAAGACGTATCCGCGCTCGCCGAGTTCCCGCCGCGTCTCTTCGGTGAGCCTGTGCTTTTTGAAGTGAGCCGTAAAATCAGGACCCGACGCCACGCCCACCAGGCCCTTCACGCGACCGGGCCGGGCGAGAGCGGCGAGCAGCATCATCCACCCGCCCATGCTCGATCCCACGAGCACCTGGGGACCCTGCGCGACCTCGTCCAGTATGGCAAGAGCGTCCTCCGCCCACTCCCCGATGGTGCCCTCCTCGAACTTTCCCGAGGATTCCCCGTGTCCGCCGTAATCGAAGCGAACGTAGGCGCGCCCGACTTTTCGGCAATGGGCTTCGAGCGCGCTCGCCTTCGCCCCGCTCATGTCCGAGCGGAAACCGCCCAGGAACATCAGGCCGGGCGATTCGCCCTCCAGCCGGAACCAGGCGAGCGAATTCCCGTTTTCTCGGTGCAGAAAACTGGTGGAGGAGTCGGGCATTTTCGCTTCAGGATGCATTCTTGAGATGTTCGAGCAGCCGGGCGGGGACACCCCGGATTGCGGCCTCCGCCTCCCCGTCGATGCAGCGGCCGTCCTCGTCGAAGACCTTGTGAACGCTCCCGACCGAAGCCTGACCGGGCAGAACCTCTCCGCCGACGTGGGTGAGAATATGCCTTAAGTGCGCGAGGGCGTTGTCCGCGCTCGGCCCCATCGCCACGCCCAGGATGGCGATGGTCTTGCCCTCGAAGGTGGAGGGATAGCCCAGGTTGTCTATCGCCAGCTTGAGCGTGCTGCTGATGCTGCCGTGATACTCGGGCGTCGCGATGAGGATGCCCGCCGCTCCCGTCACGAGACTTTTCAGCATATCGGGGTCTTTCGATTCGCTCGGCTGTCCGGGCAGGGGCAGGTCCAAATCGCCCAGATGGACGCGGTTGATCTCGAAATCGCCCTTCCCCAACTCATCGAGGGCGAGCGCAAGGGCTTTGTCGGTATTGTTTTGCGGCCTGCGGCTGCCGCCGAAGACAAGGATGTAGGGGGTCATTTCCAGTTTTTTCGATTACGCTGCGACACCGGCCGGTTCGGTCAGTACGACGGGGTCGGTATCCTTGAGGAGCGGCAGAACCTCCCTGCCGAAAATTTCCGCTTCTTCTTTGTGGGGCCATCCGTTCATGATGAAATGCCGCACGCCCGCGTCGTAATACTCGCGAATCACGCTAGCGACCATATCCGGCGTGCCGACGAACATCGTCCCCGCGCCGCCGCGCACCCTGTTCACACCCATCCAGATCGTATCGGTGATCCAGAGGCTGTCTCGCGAGCCCATCTCGTTGATGCGCATCTGGCCGGTGGATTCAGTGACGTTCTTCATGTCGCTCCACGTGCCCGTGTTCGAGATGTCGCTCTTGTCAATGAGCGCCTCGGCGGCGCGCACCGCTTCCTTCTTCGTCTCGCGAACGCAGACGAGATGGCGGATGCCGTAGCTGAGGGGCCTCTCGCGCTCATACCTTTGAGACTCGCGCCTGCCCTCCTCGATGTCCTTTCCGACGACTTCGGGTTCTGCGGCGTACATCATGTGCACGTCCCCGTGTTCCCACGCCACCCGCTTGCCGGGGTCGGAACTACCCGCCAGGTAAATCGGGGGGTTGGGCTTCGTCACCCGCTCGGGGAAAATGCCTGCGTTTTCGATCTCGAAGAATTTTCCCTTGTAGTCGAGCGGGGCGTCCGCATTCCAGAGCTTTCGCACCACGTCGAGAAACTCCCCCGTGCGCGCGTAGCGGTCGTCGTGCGGCATGAAATCCCCGTATCTTTTCTGATCCACGGGCGTGCTGCCCGTCACCACGTTCAGGGTGCAGCGTCCGCCGGTGAGATAATCGAGGCTGTTCGCCTGCTGCGCCGCGTAGACCGGACCGGTGATCCCGGGCCGGAAAGCCACGAGAAACTTGATCTTCTTCGTCCGGCTCGAAATCGCGCCCGCCGTCGTCCAGGCGTCGATGCAGTGCGTGCCGCACGGCACGAGGATGTTGGCGAAGCCCGCCTCCTCTGCCGCCGTCGTAACTTCTGCGAGGTAATCCAGGGTGGCGGGCCGGTCGGGCGTCTTCTGGTTCACCTGCGACCCGTCCCCCGCCCGGTGGGAGCAGAGCGCCCAAATGTATTCGGTGGACATCTATCGTCTCCTTGGCGCTTCCCGCAAAGGGAGCGCCCATATACGTAGAAATCCTGCGATATCATCCGGGTCCCGCCTCCCAAGATAAAGCCATTGCCATCACGGATCAAGTCCGCGAATCGGCGCCGAAGCGGGGCCGTTGAAAAGTCCCATCGAGCGGGGTTGTTGAAAAAGCCCCGTGGAGCGATTTTGGTTGAGCGCAAGTTTTTGAAGTTTACTCCCCCCTTGAGGGGGAGTCGAAGAGCTGAGGGCGTAAGCCCGAAAGCGATTCGGTGGGGGGATAATTCGGATGGCGATAAAACGCGATTCACCCCCCACCGCATCAGCCTTCGCACAAACCGCTCGGCTTCTGTCGGGCTTTCCCCCTCAAGGGGGGAGTGATTCCTCTCTCCTCGGGCTTTTCAACAACCCCGATGAATGAGAGTTTGACGCGACTGAGGAAAGAGGGATCTGCTTGACTTAACAGGCGCAAACGGGGTTCGCGGTAAAGTAAGGCGAATGATTTTTCCTCAGGCCGGCCGATCGGCGCCTGGACGCACTCAGGGCGCTTTGTCCAGGACGACCATGTAGCGGCGCTCGCGCCTTCTCTCGACGATGACGTTTCGCCGCTCCATCGCGTGCCCAGGCAGCCGCAGCCACATCGAATACTCGCCCGGGGTGAGATTCGTCACCTCGATCGCCGGGTTCGCCTTGCCGTAATACCGGCTGCCGATGAAAACTTCCGCCCCCGGAGGCTCCGAGCGGATCACGAGGCGTCCTGCGCCGTCTCTCGTCAACCGCATCTCGATGGCCGTCTTCTTCGCGCGCACGTCGACTTCGAGAACCTGGCCGACATAGCCGGGAAACTCCGCCCGGATCGAATGACGCCCGTAGTCCACGCCCTTGATCTCGACGGGCCTGAGTTTATAGGCCTCCCCGCGTGGATTGCCGTTGAAGATGACGACGGCGCCTTCGGGCCTGCTCGTCACGACGATCTCGCCCTTGCCGCTGCGCGGAACTTCAGCGGCTTTTTTCCCCCGGGCGCACCCCGCGCCCGTCGCCAGAGTGAGAAGCGCGAACAAAACGATAATGAAACGGATGGAGCGATTTGGCGGCCAAAATGAAGCGAAAGCTCTCTTTCTCATGCTCATCCCTCCTGTCTTGCGAGACCTGAGCCTTACTCCATTCAATGTACCCTGTTTCGGGCGAGAGCAAAAGCCGGGGAAAAGACGACCCCCGGATGCGCTTGCCCATTCCCCGCCCATGAGGAATGATGCGGATGGATTCCAGAAAACCTATACCCAAAGGAGTGCATTCCAAGATGCGGGGACACCTGAGAGGACTGACGAACTATGGCGATCCGGGCTTCAGCGTTTTCGCGAGAGGCGCCTACGCGCGGGGGTTCGGCCTGACGAAAGAGGACCTGGAAAAACCCATCGTCGGCATCGCCCAGACCTGGAGCGAACTCAACCCCTGCCATCGCCACCTGCGCGAGATCGCCGAGGCCGTGAAGCGCGGCGTCTGGCAATCGGGCGGCCTGCCGCTGGAGTTTCCCACCATCTCCCTGGGCGAGATGTACATGAACCCCACGGCCATGTTCTTCCGAAACCTCCTCTCGATGGACACCGAGGAGATGATCAAGGGCCAGCCCATGGACGGCGTGGTGCTGCTCGGCGGCTGCGACAAGACGCTGCCCGCGCAACTCATGGGTGCGGCCAGCGCGGGCATTCCCGCCATCTGCGTGACGGCGGGGCCGATGATTGGCGGACGCTTCGAGGACAAGGTGCTGGGCGCGTGCTCGGACTGCCGGGGGACGTGGGCGGAATACCGGGCGGGCAACTACGACGATGATCGCCTCGAGGAAGTCCAAGGGTCGCTCTTCCCGTCCACGGGCACCTGCATGGTGATGGGCACTGCGAGCACCATGGCGTCGCTCACCGAGGCGATGGGCATGATGCTGCCGGGCCTCGCGGCGGTTCCGGCGGTGAACTCGAACCGCATGCGCCTGGCGGAGTACAGCGGGCGGCGCATCGTCGACCTGATCGAAAAAGACATTACGCCCGAGAAGATCATGACGCGCGAGGCGTTCGAGAACGCCATCCGCGTGCTCATGGCCGTGGGCGGCTCGACGAACGCCGTCGTCCACCTGCCGGCCATCGCCGGACGCCTGGGCATCGAACTCCCGCTATCGCTGTTCGATGACATCTCGCGCACCACGCCCATGCTCGGCAACATCCGCCCATCGGGAAAGAAATACCTGATGGAAGACCTCGCGGCGGCGGGCGGCATCCCCGTCGTGATGAAGGAACTCGAACCCCTGCTTCACGGAGACTGCCTGACGGTGACGGGAGAGACCGTGACGGAAAATCTCGCAAAAGTTCAAGGGGCGCAGCCCTGGCAGGACGTCATCTACACGCGCGAGGAACCCATTTCCGAAGAAGGCGGCCTCGTCATCGTCAAAGGCTCGCTCGCGCCCGACGGGGCGGTCATCAAGGTGTCGGCGGCGGACTCCGATCTGCTGACGCACACGGGTCCGGCGGTCGTCTTCTCCTCCCAGCAGGATATGATCGAGCGGATCGACGACCCCGACCTCCCCGCCACGGCGGAGAGCGTCTTCGTGCTCCAGAACACAGGCCCCATCGGCGCGCCCGGCTTTCCGGAGGCAGGCTCCCTGCCGCTTCCCAAAAAGCTGCTCGAAGCGGGCGTTCGCGACGTAGTGCGCATATCGGACGCGCGCATGAGCGGGACGGCGTCGGGGACCATCGTGCTCCACGTGGCGCCCGAAGCGGCGGCGGGCGGCCCCCTCGCCCTGGTCCGGGACGGGGACATGATCACCCTGGACGTTCCCAACCGGAGGCTGGATCTCAACGTCCCCGAAGAAGAACTCGCACGCCGACGCGAAGCCCTGGAGCCGAGACCGCCTCACTTCGACAGGGGCTACGGCAGGCTGTTCATCGAAAACGTGCTCCAGGCGCCCGATGGCTGTGATTTCGGTTTCCTGAGAAAGACGGAATAAGCCATGCGCCGGGTCCGCGTCGTCGCACGCATGCTGCCCTGCATCCGCGCCCTGCGCGGCAGGCCTTACTCGCCCGAAATCGGAGAACGCCTCGCCCGCGCGATGGATGAGGAGAAGATAGAACTCATCATCGAACCCGACGCCGAAAAGCGGATGGAGGCGCTCGAGGAGACGGATTTCTATCTGTGCGAGAACGATCCGCTGCCCGAGGATTTCTATGCGCGCGCAAAAAAGTTGAAACTCATCCAGGCGGGCGGCTATTTCTTCGAAAAACTGCAAATCGAGCGCGCCACGCGGGCGGGCGTGCCCGTGATGACCTTCCCGATGCCGATCACCGACTCGGTGGCGGACCACACCATGATGATGCTGTTGGCGCTCAAGAGAAATTTCGAAGGCGCGATGCGCGACGCCCGCGAGGGCTCGGACAATCCCCCGTCCCCCCAAAGGCCGGACGGCAGCGCGTTCAACTGGACGCAGACGCAGGGCATCGCTCCCCTGCGCGGCGCCCGCCTGGGCGTTCTGGGCATGGGCGACATTGGACGCGGCGTGGCCCTGCGCGCCCGCGCGTTCGGGATGGAGATTCTCTATTGGAACAGAACGCCGCTGCCCGAATCCGTGGACGAGGAACTGGGCGCGCAGCCCGTTGCGCGTGATGAGTTGTTTGAAAACGCGGACGCGCTCCTGGTCGGCGTCGCCTTGAACGAGGAGACGCGCGGCATCATCAGCGAAAGAGTGATTCGAACACTCCCAAAAGGAGCCTATCTGCTCAACATCGGGCGCGGGCCGCTCATCGATCAGGAAGCCATGTATCGCGCGCTCACAGACGGCCACCTGGGCGGAGCGGGGCTGGACGTCTTCGACCCCGAACCGTTCCCCCCCGAACACCCGCTGCTGCGCCTCCCCAACGTCATCCCCTCACCGCATTGCGCGGGCGGGGACGATGAGAACATTATTCGAGAAATCGAGATTTACTTCGAGAACATCCACCGCGCCCTGGCCGGCGAAGCGCCCCTAGGGGTAGTGAACGGCGTCGCCTGGCGGGGTTTGTAACCCATGTGCGGACGCTTCACGCTCATCGAACCCATACCCTGGCTCGCGGAAATCCTGGGGCTGGAAAACCCCGAAAGCGTGGGCAAAGTTCCGGCCCGCTACAACGTCTCGCCCGGCACGGACGTCTGTATCGTCCGCTCCCGCGAGAGCAAGGGGCGCGAACTCGCCCTCGCCCGCTGGGGCCTGGTGCCCTTCTGGGCGAAGGACGCGGATTTCGGGGCCAGGACGATCAACGCGCGCTCAGAGACCGCCACAGAGAAACCCGCCTTCCGCGCCGCATTCCGCTACAGGCGGTGCCTCATCCCCGCGGACGGCTTTTACGAGTGGGCGGGGAGCGGAAGAAAAAAACAGCCCTGGTTCATTCATCTGGAAAACGGAAAACCCTTCGCTTTCGCGGGCCTTTGGGAGAGCTGGACGAGAGCGGACGGGAGCGTTCTCGAAACCTGTACGATCCTCACGACGGAGGCGAACGAGAAGCTGGCCGAACTGCACCACCGGATGCCCGTCATCCTGCCCGAGGGGTCCTACCCGGACTGGCTGAACCCGCGCGAGAACCGCGCAAAATCCCTCCAACCGCTCCTCAAGCCGTATCCATCGGACGCCTTTTCTTATTATCCGGTCAGCGAGCGGGTCAACAGCCCAAGAAACGACGACGCGGCCTGCCTTGAAAGACGCGAAGAGGAGAAGGAACCGCCGCAGCTTCAGGGGTCGCTCTTCGGGGATTGAGGCTTCAGGAACCCGTAGGGGCGGACCTGCTGCAAGGAGTTGTTGCCCCCCTTTGTCAGGGGATAAAGGCAACCCCCCCTACCCCCCCTTGTCAGGGGGGTCTTTTTGTTGTTCCCCCCTGTCGGGGGGAGGCCTTCTTTTTTATATTACCCCACCTCGCTGGGGTATTGCCTTTTTTTACCCCCCTGACAAGGGGGGGTAGGGGGGGTTCCGCAGGGGCGGATCTATGTGTTCACCCGCTTGTGCTTTTTCGGAACCTTCCTCTTACCCGTAGGGGCGGTTCGCGAATCGCGGGGCGATCTCGAGAAGGGCTTTGCCCTACCCGCACAAAAAACCATTCATTTTCTCACCAGGTGGAATTGAGTGTAGGGGCCGCATATATGCGGCCCGTCGTTGGAAGGCAAAAAGGAAGGGTCGCATATATGCGACCCCTACACTACCGTTGCAAGAGAACACCTGTAGGGGCGGACCGATGTGTCCGCCCCTACAGCAGAATCTCTGCCCTACAGAAAACCTCACATTATCAATCGCTTACAAATTGAAGCTCATGAAATGGACGAACCCTCGGGCTGCTCTTCTATCGGCGCATCGGTGGTGAGACGCTTTTTCGCCGTGGGCGCGTAGCCACCGCCCGCCATCGTGGAGGCGATTTCGAGCACCTCGCTCATGGATTCGGGGATTCCCGAGGGATAGGCATCGTCGGGGCACTTGCTGTTCGTCATGAAGGCGCACGGCTTGCACTCGATGCAGCGGATGACTTCCCCGTCCTGTCCGGCGAGCGCCTTGTTCGCATAGTCCGGATCCGTAAGCAGGGCGCGTCCCACGCCCACGAAATCAGCGCCCCCATCGAGATACGCCTGTATCCGCGCGGGCTCGAAGGCGGCCCCGTTCGCGACCAGGGGAACATCCACCGCCTTGCGCAGCCTGTCGAAAGCGGGGTTGTACAAATCCGGCATGACGGGCAGGCCCACGCGCGCGTTTCGCGAACAATGCAGGATGTCCACCCCCGCCTCCACGAGCGCGGGCGCAAGAGCCAGCGTGTCCTCCACCGTGAAGCCGTTCTCGAAAGGCTCCAGAAGTCCCAGGCGATAGCTCACCACCATCTCGTCTCCCCCGCCCTCGCGAACGGCCTGCGCCACCTCGAGCGGAAAGCGCATGCGGTTCTCAAGCGCGCCGCCGTAGCCGTCCGTCCGCCGGTTCGAGGCCGGGGAGAAGAACTGCTGGCACAGATACCAGGTGGCCCCGTGAATCTCGAGAATCTTTCCGCCCGCCTCGCGCACCCTGCGCGCCGCGTCGCCATAAGCCTGAACGGCGGTCTTGATATCCGCCTCGCTCATCTCGCGCGGCACCTCGTCTTCGGTGGGATGCGGGATGGGAGAAGGCCCCACGGGCTCCATCCCCGTGATGGCGCTGAGCGCCGTCCTGCCGGCGTGATAAATCTGCACCGCGAGCGGCGCGCCGGCGTCTTCCATCGCCCGTATCAACTCGCGAAGTGCGGGGACGTGCGCGTCGTCATGCGTGCTGAGCTGGTTGGGAAAGCCTTTTCCCTCCTGGTTGACGTAGGTCGCCTCGGTGAAGCAAATCGCGGCGCCTCCCCGGGCGCGGGCCTTGTAGTGCGCGTGCGACCAGGCGGAGGGCGCGCCGTCCTCTTCTGCACGCGAGGTCGTCATCGCGGACATGAGGATGCGGTGCTTGATGCGCTGCCCGCGCACTTCGATGGGATCCGAAAATTTAGCCATGTAGAGAGTTCTCCCGAAAATCACTCTTTAGAATCACCATCGCGGCGAGCCCGCCGGACCCGCCGCGATGCGATCTGAAAATCAGGAGGGCGGGAGGTGCGCCCGCGCCTCGCCTGTCCTTAATTTCTCGCCAGGAAATCCTCGATGTCGCGCAAGGATTCCTCAAAGCACTGGATGAGGAAGAAGTGGCTCGCCTCCTCGTAAATCTTGATCTCACAACCCGGCACGCGGTCGGCTATCTCCTGCGAGGCGCTCGCCGCGCACAGCACGTCCTGCCCGCCCGCGAGGACGAGTGTCGGGCACTTCACCTCGTGGAGCCTGTCGAGCGCGTCGTGCGTGAGGCAGGCGTGGGTGGAGTTCACATAGCCGGGTATGGGGCGATCCGTGTTGCCGAGACCCGCCTCGAACGCGTCGAGTTGCTCCTTGTTCTCGTTGAAATAGTGCGGCGGGAAGAAGAAGAGCGATTGGTGCATGGCGGCCGGTCCGTAGCCCTGGGCCTTCACCACCTCGTTGATGTTGTAGAGGATTTGATAGCCGTATCTGTCCAGCTTGCCGAAAGAGGCGGTGATGAGTAGGCTGCGTACGCGGTCGGGGTAGTCGAGCGCCATCATCTGGGCGATGGCTCCCCCCATCGAGCGGCCGATGACGTGCGCGGGCTCGGTGATGCCCACCGCGTCCATCAGGCCGATGGTGTCGGCCGCGAAATGACTCGACGTGTAGGGATAATCGGGCGCGGAACTCCTGCCCGCCCCCCGGTTGTCGAAGGCCAGCACGCGGTAGTTCTTCTCCAGGCTATCGATTTGCGCCTTCCACGCGCTGCAATCGCCGGCGAGGCCATGGATGAGAACGACGGGCACGCCTTCTCCGTAATCCTCGTAGTAAAGCTCTACGTCACCCACCTGAACTTTCGGCATCTTGGTAATCCTCTTCTGTGAATAGTCGAAAAGCCGCTCCTGGCCCATCGCGCGGCCGCTGCGGCCTGCTTGCGAAAATCGAATTACGCTCTATTTCGAGCGCGGGGGATCAGTTCTTTTTGCCCTCGGCGCCCTCGGCGACTTTATCCATGAACTCCTCGTTGTCAAACACCCAGCCGAGGCAGCGCATGACGTTCTGCATCCCGAAGACGTGGAGATCCGGCCCGTACATGCTCTTCACGCAGTCGGAGAGCATCACCACCCGGTAGTCGTAGTTGAAGGCGGTGAAGGCCGTGTTCAGAACGCACGTGTTCGTGTTGATGCCCATGAGGCAGACGTTCTTCGTGCCCAGAGAGTCCAGGAGCATCTGGAGGTCCGTTCCCATGAAGCAGTCGAGGCGCTTCTTGTTGTCGATGACGTAGTCGCCCTCTTCCACGAGGGAGGGAATCATCTCCGTCGTCACCTCGCCCATGATGTTGTGGTCGTTCACCGTGCTCTTGCGCCCCAGGGTCAAGCGGTTCTTCTCGTCCTGAATGTCGTGGAGCGCCTTCCAGAAGTGAACCCGCATCCCCTCGCTTCCGAGGCCCGGAATCTTCCGGAAGATGAGCTTCACGTGGACGACGGGAATTCCGTGGCTTCTGGCGAAACCGAGGACTTCCTCCGCGGCGCTGATGACGCTCTCGCAATCCTCGTCACTCGCCGGCATGGTGGCGACTTCGGGGTCCAGGTGCCCCCGGTGCATGTCGATGGTTACGATGGTGGTTTCCTTCGGATCGAGCGATATCATTTCTTTCAGCTGATCCGTCATTTCCGAGCGATCGAGAATCTCTACTTGTTGCGCGCACATGGCTTCACCCCTCTTTGAGAAAAGATGGACAGGTTCCTGTTGAATGCTCATAGCATAGTACATATCGCCGGGATTGAAAACGGGGGATGAGCGGAAACGGGGGGAGCGATGAATACAAGGGTTCCGCCTGCCAAACGGGTCGGAATTTCCGAAAATATCGCTAAAATTCGATAAATTCACGGGGTTTTTCGATAAATTTCCGAGATGAAAATCAGGCGTTTCTCAACCCGCTCTCGCCAACAAAAAAAGGCTCCCCGCGCGGAGGAGCCTCATTATAAGTTGCTGAAAAAGTAAGGCCTATTCGCCTCTCACCGTCGCGCGGATGAACTCGCGGTTCATCTTGGCGATGTGGCTGATGCTGATGTCCTTGGGGCACATGGCCTCGCATTCGGCGTGGTTGGTGCAGTTGCCGAAACCCTCCTCATCCATCTTGGCGACCATGCTGAGCACCCTCTGCCCCCGCTCGGGCATGCCCTGCGGCAGATGCGCCAGGTGAGAAACTTTCGCCGCGACGAAGAGCATGGCCGAGCCGTTCGGGCACGACGCCGCGCAGGCACCGCAGCCGATGCAGGCGGCCGCGTCCATGGCTGCATCCGCGTCGGGTTTGGGGATGGGCACCGCGTTGCCGTCAGGCGCGCCGCCCGTGTTCGCAGAGATGAACCCGCCCGCCTGGATGATGCGGTCGAACGAGGTGCGATCCACCACCAGGTCCTTCAAGACCGGAAAAGCGGTCGCCCGCCAGGGCTCGACTGTGATGGTGTCGCCGTCGTTGAATTTTCTCATGTGAAGCTGGCAGGTGGTGGTTCCGGAGAAACCCCCGTGCGCTCTTCCGTTGATGACGAGCGAGCACGCGCCGCAGATTCCCTCGCGGCAATCGTGATCGAAGGCGATGGGGTCCTTGCCCTCCTCGATGAGACGCTCGTTCGTCACGTCGAGCATTTCCAGGAAAGACATGTCCGGGATGATGCCGCTTATCTGGTAGGTCTCGAGCGTTCCCGTCGACTGCCCGTCCTTTTGCCGCCAAACCCTGAGGGTGAGGTCCATTACTTGTAACTCCTCACGCTGAATTCAACTTCCTCGAATTCGAGATTTTCCTTGTGCAGTACCGGACGCCCGCCGTTGCGCGGCGCCTCCCACGCGCTCACGTGGCTGAAATGCTCATCGTCGCGAAGAGCTTCGCCCTCTTGTGTCTGATATTCCTCCCGGAAATGCCCGCCGCAGGATTCCTTCCGCACCAGCGCGTCGTAGCACATGAGTTCCGCGAATTCGAGGAAATCGGCCACGCGCAGCGCCTTTTCGAGCTCCGGGTTCAGCTCGTCGCCGCCTCCGGGCACGGACACGTTCTCCCAGAACTCCTCCTTGAGCGCGGGAATCAGATCGAGCGCTTTGGTCAGGCTCTGGTCGGTGCGGGCCATTCCGCAGTAATCCCAGCAGATGAGGCCCAGTTCGCGGTGGAACGAGGTCACCGTGCGCTTGCCGTCGATCGAGAGCACACGCTTGATTCTGTCTTTTACGTCATCCGCGGCTTGCGTGAATTCCGAAGAATCGGCGGAATAATCTCCGGGCGTCTGGCTCGCGAGGTAATTCCCCACCGTGTAGGGCGCGACGAAATAGCCGTCGGCCAGCCCCTGCATGAGGGCGCTCGCTCCCAGGCGGTTAGCACCATGGTCCGAGAAATTCGACTCGCCCAGCACGAACAGGCCGGGGATGTTGCTCATGAGGTTGTAGTCGACCCACAGCCCGCCCATGGTGTAGTGGATGGCCGGGTAGATGCGCATGGGCACTTCGTAGGCGTTCTCGCCGGTGATCTTCTCGTACATGTCGAACAGGTTGCCGTAGCGCTGCTGCACCACGGGCAGGCTGAGGCGCTTGATGGCGTCCGTAAAGTCGAGATAGACGCCCAAGCCCGTATCGCCCACGCCGCGCCCCTCGTCGCACGCCCTTTTCGCCGCGCGCGAGGCGATGTCCCGAGGCGCCAGGTTCCCGAAGCTCGGGTACATGCGCTCCAAGTAATAATCACGCTCGTCCTCGGGTATCTCGGCCGGGCCGCGCGGGTCGCCCTCTTTCGTCGGCACCCAGATGCGCCCGTCGTTTCGAAGCGATTCGGACATGAGCGTGAGTTTCGACTGGTGATCCCCCGAAACCGGAATGCAGGTGGGGTGGATCTGCGTGTAGCAGGGATTCGCGAAATATGCGCCCTTCATGTACGCGCGAATCGAGGCGGTGACGTTGTTCCCCATGGCGTTCGTCGAGAGGTAGAAAACCGGGCCGTAGCCGCCCGTCGCCATGATGACGACGTCCGCCGCGTGTTTTTCGATCTCGCCGGTCACGAGGTTCCTGGTGATAACCCCCTTCGCCTGACCGTCCACCAGGACGATTTCAAGCATCTCGGTGCGCGAGTGCATCTTCACCGTGCCCGCCGCTACCTGGCGGCTCAGGGCCGCGTATACGCCCAGGAGAAGCTGCTGACCCGTCTGACCCCGGGCGTAGAAGGTTCTCGACACCTGCGCGCCGCCAAAGGAGCGGTTCGCGAGCTGTCCGCCGTATTCGCGCGCAAACGGCACGCCCATGGCGACGCACTGGTCGATGATGTTGGCGCTCACCTGCGCCAGTCGGTACACGTTCGACTCGCGGGATCGGAAATCGCCCCCCTTGATGGTGTCGTAGAAGAGCCTGTAGGTGCTGTCGCCGTCGTTCTGGTAGTTCTTGGCGGCATTGATTCCGCCCTGGGCCGCGATGGAGTGCGCCCGGCGGGGGCTGTCCTGATAGCAGAAACAATCCACGTTGTAGCCCAACTCGCCCAGCGTGGCCGCAGCGCCCCCTCCGGCCAGCCCCGAACCCACCACGATTATCTTGTAGCGGCGTCTGTTGGCCGGATTCACGAGCTTCATGTTGAAGCGGTGATTGTCCCACTTCTCCGCCAGAGGGCCTGCGGGGACGTTTCCGTTCAGGCTGCCGTTCGTATCCATACCCTTCTCCTCACCAAGGGAGAACTATTTCAACACACCCGCCAAGACGGCCAGCGGAATCGCCATGAAGCCCGCGGCGACGAGGACGCCGCTCCAGGGGCCCAGCCGTTTGATCAAAGGGTTGTAAGAGGGATTGTTGATCCCCAGCGACTGGAACAGGCTCGTCACGCCGTGGCTCAGGTGAAGCCCAAGCAGAATCATCGAAACCAGATACACGCCCGATACCGCGGTGTTCCTGAATCCGAGAATCACCATCCTGTAGACGTCGTGGCGACCCTGCGCGTCGTGCAACTGGGCGAATTCGGGGTTCGTGGCGAAGAGCGTGAAATGAAGCAGGTGGTAGGCGGCGAAAGCCAGCACCAAGAGGCCCGTCAACACGATGGAGCGGCCCGCATAGGTGACCATCGTGGATTCGGAGACGGCGTAGGCCTGAGGCCGGGCCGCCTGATTCATGCGCCAAAGGCGCAGGGCCGAACCGATGTGCACCAGGAACACGACAAGAAGCCCTATGCGCGCCACCCACAGGAGAGCACCCAAGTCCTTCAATCCCTTCGCATAGGCGTTCGTCGCTTCGGGGCCTGCGAACATCAGGAGGTTGCCGAGCATGTGGGCGATGATGAACAGGACCAGAAGAATACCGGTGACGGCCATGGCGACTTTCGCGCCGATGGATGATTGCAGGACTTTCGCGAACCTGCCCATCAAATTGCTCTCCCAAAAGCAAAAAATCTCGAAATCGAGAGGGTTGATTCGTCCAATCGGGTGGCAATGTATAGTTTCGGGCGCAGGCGGTCAACCACATTTTGGAAATTCCTCTTTTTTCACCAGACCCCGTTTCACCCCGTGGCCTATTTATGGTTTTTGCGATATTTTAGGCTTGGAATCAGCCCGGTTTTCCGGCAAACCCACCCCGAGAGGGACGCTCAGATGCTGAACGGCGACGTCTTCGTTTTCGACAACGTGGTTCACATGTACGACCTCTCGGACGAGAACCTCGCCCGCCCGGACAGCGGACTCGATCGCCTCTGGCACCTGCGTATCGGCAAGGGAAGACGCCCCGCGGGCCAGGAGGACGTCTACGCGGGCGGGGACGCAATCGGCGGGTTCGCCAGGAAATGGACCTGCGATGAGCTCGGCAAGCTGGTCTTCGAGGATTCCGAGACCGACATGGCGATGGCGCAAGCCGTCGTGCTCTACGACGTCTACAAGGAGGGCTTCTCCCCCGTTCAGGCGCAATACGAATTCGCATGCGCGAACCCCGGGCGCGTCTTGTTCTGCGGCGGGGTGGACCCCAAGTATCCGAGCGTCGAGGGCGCGCTTGAGGAACTGGAGCGTCAGGTGAGGGAGATGGGCGCGCGCTCGGTGAAGTTCTACAACGCCCACATCGACGGGAACTCCTGGCGTTGCGACGATCCGGAACTCGCCTATCCGATATACGAGAAAGGGCGCGAGCTTGGGCTCAACGTGTTCCAGTACCACAAGGGCTTTCCCATCACCCGCGCGCGACTGGAGGATTTGACGCCGCTCGACATCCAGCAGGCGGCCATGGATTTTCCAGATCTCACCTTCGCCATCCACCACCTCGCGCTTCCCTACTTCGAGGAGTGCGTCTACATCGCGGCGCGCTTCGAGAACGTGGTGCTCGTCCTCTCGGGCACGATGCACCTGCCCCTCGTCGCGCCCTGGCAGTTCAAGGAATACATGGGCAGGCTGCTCCGGGACGTGGGCTCCGAGCGAATCCTCTGGGGCTCGGAAGCGCCCCTGCTGGGCAATCCCCAGCCCATGATCGAGTGGTTCTGGGAGATGGAGATCGACGAGGAACTCCAGGAGCGATACGGCTATCCTCCCATCACGGAACAGGACAAGCGCAACATCCTGGGCGAGAACCAGGCCAGACTCTTCGGAATCGACGTGGCGTCGAAGAAAAAAGAGTTCGGCCTCCTCGCCTGAGGCCAGTCGGGATTGCGCTCGATACCACCGGGTTTCGGATTGACCCTCACCGCTTCCTGAGCGAGGATGAGCAGGTCAACCGACAATCCATTTCAGATATCGGCTGGAAGTATAAATTTGGAGGAATTTTCATGATACCACCCTATGACGGTGAAAAACTCGACCGCCTCATGAGCGAGGCCGGCGTCGACCTCGTTCTCGCGAACTCGCGGGAGAACGTACGGTACCTGTGCGGCGGCTACTACTTCCACTTTCACGAGCGGTTCACGTCCATGGGACGCGGCCAGTACATGGCCCTGGCGGGCATCCCGCGCGGCGACGCCGGAAAAGCGTTCCTGATCGGCGGGGCCGGTGAACTCGGCCAGGCGCAGGACCAGAACCTCTGGATACCCGAACTCATCCCTTCGGGCAGATATCCGGCCGAAGCCGCCGCCGACGCCGCGCGCGCGATCTCTGAGCGCGGACTGGGAAGCGGCGCCATCGCCGTGGAGGAGAATTTTCTCCCCTCCTCCGCCAAGGACGCGCTCATGAGTGCGCTGCCGAACGCGACTTTCGTGGAGGCGCTTCCGATTCTGGAGGAGCTTCGCGCCATCAAGACGCCCGAGGAGATTGAACTTTACCGGCGCATCTCCCAGGCGGACGCCGAGGCGATTCGAGACGCTTTCGAGACGGCCAAGCCCGGCGCCACGACCAGGGAGGTCGCCCACGCCGTGGAACGCGGCATGACGGACAGGGGCCTCCACTTCCTGTGGGTCTTCGCCGCGGCGGGACCGGGCATGCTGCGCGCTCCGTCCGGGAAAGTGTGGGAAAAAGGAGAAGTGCTGCACCTGGACGCGGGCGGCTCGGAATCCGACTACCTGACGGACATCTGCCGGATGGGCGTGCGGGGCGAGCCCACGCCGCTTGCGGATGAACTCTACAAGGCCTGTCTCGGAACGCAGGATCACGTGCGCGCCGAGATTCGCGCAGGCGCGGTGTGCGGCGATATATACGAGAAGGGCACGACGTATCTCAAGAACACCGAGCACGGCGCGTACGGCAACTTCATCATCCACGGCATCGGCATGGTCTCGCACGAGCAGCCCTATTTCGGCCCGGGCGTCGAAAGAGCGCTCGAAGAGGGCATGGTGGTGTCGATAGAGACCGACATCCGCCACCCCGAGGTGGGCTACGTGAAGGTGGAAGACGCCGTGGCGGTGACGGCGGACGGCTACGAACCCCTGGGCGACCTGGGGCGTGAGGACTGGGTGGTCGTCGATTGATGAAGCCCAGCTATGATGAGGAAAAACTCGCGCGCCTGATGGAAGAAGCGGGCGTCGATCTCATACTCGCGCACACGCCCCACAACGTCCGCTACCTGACGGGCGGCTACTACTTCCATTTCCGCGAAAGGGTGGCCGCCATCGGGCCGAGCCAGTACCTCCCTTTCGTGGGAATCCCCCGCGACAACCCCGAAAACGCCTTTCAGGTGGCATGGCGCGTCGAGGCGTCGCCGCGAAACGAGGTGGACACCTGGATACCCGATGTCATCTACACGAAGGCGCGGGGTACCGTAGGCGCGGCGGAAACGGCCGCCGAGGCCATCCGTAAGCGGAGGCTGGATGAAGGAACCATCGCCGTGGAGCGCGCCTTCATGCCTGTGGATGCGATGGAAGCTCTCGAAAAAGAACTCCACGGCGCGCGGTTCGTCGACTCCCTCGGGGTTCTGGAAGAGCTTCGCGCCGTGAAGCGAGAAGACGAACTGGAGATATTCCGGCGCGCAGCGCTTGCGGATTCAGAAGCCATACAGGCGGGCTTCGCAGAGGGCGCGCGCGGGGTAACGACCCGGCGGATCGAGCAAAGGGTGGAGGAGGAAATGGTACGGCGCGGGCTCCATTTCCACTACGCCTTCACCGCCGCGGGACCCGGCATGCGGCGCGAGCCGTCCGATAAAATCTGGGAGAAAGGAGAAATCCTTCACATCGACGCGGGCGGCTCCGAGGCGGGCTACATGTCCGACATCTGCCGGATGGGGGTGCGGGGCGAACCGTCCGCCCTGGCCGAAGAATTGCATAAAGCCTGTCTTCATTCAGTCGATGTCTGCCGGGACGCCATTCGCGCCGGGGCGAGTTGCGCATCGGTGCACGAACGGGGACACCAGGCGTTCGCGGACACCGGCTTCGCCGACATGGGCATCTTCGAGGTGCACGGCATCGGCATGGTGCAGCAGGAGTTGCCGCGCTTCGGCCCCGAGGTGGAGCGTAAGCTGGAGACGGGCATGGTGGTATCCGTCGAATGCGACATCCGCCACGGGCAAGTCGGCCACGTGAAGATTGAAGACGCCGTCGCCGTCACCGAAGACGGCTGCGAGGGCCTGGGGGATCTGGGCAGGGATTCCTGGGCCTGCATCGACTGATTATTATCGACTCATAGAAACGGAGGAGAAATTCACATGCCGAGACCATCGGGGGGCTTCACGCGGCTCCAACACGCCGCCGTCAAGGTGCACGACATCGAGGCGGCCAAGGATTTCTACGTCAACACGCTGGGCTTCACCATTTCGGAGATATTCGAGCCGGGCACGGTGGGTGATTTCCCTTTCGGGCTTTGCTTCATGCGGTGCACGGAGCTTCACCACGACATGAACCTCATCTTCTGGCCCGAGGGCGAAGGCCCCGCCCCGCCCGAGGAGCGCTCCTTCTTCTCCCTGCAGACGGGTCTGCACCACATCGCGTTCGAGGTGGAAGACCGCATGCAACTCGATTCCTGGGCATCCTATCTCGAAGAAAAAGGCGTCGAAATCTTCTGGGGGCCTTCCATCCACAGCCCCACCCACCCCGAGGGAGACGGCTTCTGGGGCGAGAACCATGCGCTCTACATCGCGGACCCGTCGGGCAACTGCATCGAGATATTCTGCGACATGGCCGTCATGGACCCCTACACGAACCGGGTGAACGAGGATTGGTTCCGGGACAGACTCTCCCGAGACGGCCACCCGCGCGACGCGGCGGCGCCGCCGGAAGCCTGGAAGCCCTAGAACAGGAAAATCAAGGGCGCGCCGGGGGCGCTTCCCGGCGGCCGGCATCGGCTCGGGAAACGGCGCGCGTCGATTCGAAATGAAGTTCCAGGGCGCGGTTGCCCGCCGCGCCTTCGCTACTATGGTATATTCACGGCAAACAAAACCCCGCGCCGCTCCATCCGGTCGTGCGCAACCTATTCGGAGACAAGACATGAAAGAAGGCATGAGGCCCGGCGACCGCCTGCCCTATTCGGCCATCATCGATAGAAAACCGCTCAAACTGCCCGGCGGCGCACGCCTGGTGCTCTGGCCCGTCCTGGCGCTGGAGGTGTGGGACATCGTCCGCCCCATGGCGCGCATGGTGATACCTCCGCCCCAGGGGGTACCGATGCTCCCCGATCATCCCAACTGGAGCTGGCACGAATACGGTATGCGAGTCGGCATTTGGCGCATCAAGCGGATGCTCGACGACCTGGGCGTGCGCCCGACGGTGACGCTCAACGCCCGCACCTGCCAGGAATATCCGCAAGTCGCCGGGGCGTGTCTGGAGGCGGGCTGGGAGTTCAACGCCCACTCCTACGAGCAGGTGCCGATGCACAAACTCGAGGACGAGCGCGCGACGATCGACAAGTGCATGAGCATCATCACGGAATTCTGCGGCAAGAGGCCGCGCGGCTGGTTCGGCCCGGGGCTGACCCAGACCTACCAGACGCTGGACTTACTCGCCGAGGCCGGGGTCGAATACATCGGCGACTGGGTGCTCGACGACCAGCCGGTGCACGTGAAGACGACGGTCGGCAAGTCGGTCGTGGCGCTGCCCTACAACTACGAACTCCACGACATCGTGAGCATGGCGATCCAGTACCATGAGTCCCGGGTCTTCCGCGACCGCGCGATTGATTATTTCGAGACCGTTTATGCCGAAAGCCACGAATCCACCAAGGTGATGTCGATCGCCATGCACCCTTATCTCTCGGGGTCGCCGCACCGGATAAAATACGTGCGCGAGACTTTCGAGCATATCCTGTCGAAACCGGGGGTGGTCTGCTGGGACGGCGAGGAGATACTCGACTGGTTCCTCAAGGAACGCCCGGCGCCGAAACCCAGGAAACGCCGCGCCAAGCGGAAAAGGGCCTAGCCCAACCCGGAAGGGACTTGAATTTCCGGGCGTCAGTGAATCGCCGGAGAAATAGAACCGGGTATCTCACTCAAGCGAAAGCGCGGATTCCGGTTTCAAAGCCTGCGATGATGAGCTTCTGGATCTGGCTGGTTCCCTCGTAGATGGTCGCCACGCGGGCGTCGCGCATGTAGCGCTCCACGGGATACTCGTTGCTGTAGCCCATGCCGCCGTGAATCTGGATGGCGTCGTTCGCGCAGCGAAGGGCCGCCTCGGTGCAATAGTATTTGGCGATGGAGGTCTCGCGCGTATTCGGCTTGCCCGCATTCTTGAGTTCCCCCGCCCGGTAGAGCAGGAGCCTGCTCGCGTCGATGTCGACCACCATGCGGGCGATCATGTCCTGCACGAGCTGGTGCGCGGCGATGGGCTTCCCGAACGTGCGGCGCTCCTTCGCGTAGGCGACCGACGCCTCGAGCGAGCCCTGCGCGATTCCCAGACAGCCCGCGCCCACCGAATAGCGCCCGTTGTCGAGCGCGCTCATCGCCACCTTGAAGCCGTCGCCCACCTCCCCCATCAGGGCGTCATCGGGCACTTCGACGTTCGCCAGGAATAACTCGGCGGTGTTCGAACTCCTGAGCCCCAGCTTTCCGTGCATCGTCCTGGCCTCGAAGCCGGGCCGGTCGGTTTCGACCAGAAACGCCGCCATCTTGCGGGGGTTCTCGCGATCGGTCTGCGCGATCACGAGCGCAAGCTGCGCGACCCCTCCGTTGCTGATCCATATCTTCTGGCCGTTCAGCTTCCAGCCGCCTTGAGTCTTTCCCGCAAAGGTCTTCAGGTGCTGGGCGTCAGAGCCCACGTCCGGCTCGGTGAGGCCGAAGCATCCTATCCACTCCGCCGTACAGAGTCTGGGGAGATATTTCTTCTTCTGCGCCTCGCTCCCCCACTTCAGGATCGTGGTGGCGACGAGAGAGATCTGCACCGACAGGACGGTACGCACCGAACTGCACGCCTTGCTGATCTCCTCGTTCATGATGGCGTAGGAGATATAGTCGAGACCCGCGCCGCCGTATTCCTCTGGAATCGGGCCGCCGAACATGCCCAACTCGCCCATTTCGGCGACGATATCCGCCGGGTATCTCTCTTTCTCGTCGTTCTCCCGGGCGACGGGGACGATTCGCCGCTGGGCGAACTCCGCCGCCGTCTCCTTGATCAGCCGCTGGGTCTCGTTGAGTTCAAAATCCACGGTCGTCTCAGGATAGGAGGCTTATTACTCGTATGTGAAGAAGCCGCGGCCGGACTTGCGGCCCAGGTGACCCGCCTTGACCATCTTGCGCAGCAGGAAGTTGGGCCGATAGCGCGTATCGCCGAGTTCGCGGTAGAGCGTCTCGGTCTTGGCGAGGTGAATGTCCACGCCGATCAGGTCGATGAGTTCGAGCGGCCCCATGGGCAGGCCTGCGCCCATCTTCATCGCCTTGTCGATGTCCTCGGCAGAGGCCAAACCACCCGCATAGACCTCCACCGCCTCGTTGAGCATTCCCGCCAGCACGCGGCTGCCGATGCCCGCCGGGCTGTCAAAATTCGCCATCACGGGCGTCTTGCCGAGCCGCTCGGCCAGGGCGCGGGCGGCTTCGACCGTCTCTTTCGAGGTGCCGAGGCCCGGCATGATCTCGACGAGCTTCATCACCAGCGGCGGATTGAAGAAGTGCACGCCCACGACCTTCTCGGGCCTCGATGTGGCCGCCGCCATCTCGGTGATGGAGAGCGAGGTGGTGTTCGACGCGAAAATCGCGCGCTCGGGCGCCGCCTCATCCAGCGCGCCCAGCACCTCTTTCTTGATATCCATGTCCTCGAAAACGGCCTCGACGACGACGTCCGCATCCGCCGCTTTCGCGTAGCCCGTCGCAGGCGTGATGCGCGAGAAAACGGCGTCTTTCGCTTCAGCAGACATCTTGCCCTGTTCTACGCGCCTGGCGGCGCGGGCCTCAAGCCCCGAAATCGCCTTCGCCACCATCTCTTCGCTCAAATCCGTCAGGACGACCGGAATCTCGTTTTGCGCGAAAAGCTGGGCGATCCCTGCGCCCATCGTGCCGGCGCCCACCACCATTGCCTTTTCCATTCCCATCTCACCCTCTGGCTTTACTGAATCTTACGATCATCGCATTTACGCGACGCGCTCCAGGACGACGGCCACCCCCTGGCCCCCGCCGATGCAGGCGCTCACGACGCCGAACTGCCCGCCCCTTTGTTCGAGCGCATTCAGGCAGGTGGCGATGATTTTCCCGCCCGTAGCGCCCACCGGATGGCCGAGCGCGATGGCGCCGCCGTGCACGTTCAGCTTGTTCCTGTCCCACTCGAGTTCGCGCTCACAGGCGATGACCTGGGCGGCGAACGCCTCGTTCACCTCGATCAAGTCCATGTCCTCGAGCGCCAGCCCCGCGCGTTCGAGCGCCTTGGGGATAGCCGTCACCGGGCCCAGCCCCATGTAGCGGGGCTCCACACCCGTCGAGGCATAGCCGCGCAGGACGGCGACGGGCTTCGCGCCCAACGCATCCGCCTTCTCCCTGGAAGCCAGAACGAGGGCGGAGGCCGCATCCGCCTGGCAGCACGAATTGCCGGGGGTAACGGAGCCGTTCTTGTCGAAAACGGGCCTGAGGCGGCCCAGTTTTTCCATCGACATGCCGCTGCGCGGCGTCTCGTCCTTATCGAACACCGTGACATCGCCCTTTCGCCCCTTGAGTTCGATTGGCGCGATCTCCTCCGTGAACCTGCCGCCCTCGACGGCCGCCACGGCCTTCTCCTGGCTTTCGAGCGCGTACTCGTCCTGCTCTTCGCGGCTCAGGTTGTATTTTTCCACCAGGTTCTCCGCCGTCACGCCCATGAGCTGCCCCGAGAGGGGATCCTCATAGCCGTCCTTGTAGATCAGGTCCAGAAACTGCGCGTGCCCGAAGCGGTTCCCCCACCTCGCGCCCGGGTTCACGAAGGGCACGTTGGAGGTGCTCTCCACGCCGCCGGCGAGCACGACTTCCGCATCGCCCGCGCGAATCGCCTGCGCGGCGAGGGCTGCGGCCTTGATGCTCGAGCCGCAGCGCTTGTTGATCGTGTAGGCGGGCGTCTCCTTGGGAAGGCCCGCGCCCACCGAAATGAGCCGCGCGGAATTGGGCCCCACCCCCGCCTGCCATCCGTGGCCGATGATGGTCTCGTCGAAATGTTCCGGTTCCACGCCCGATCTTTGAATCGCTTCGCGGGCGATGTGAACACCCATCTCCGGTGCGGTCATGCCTTTGAGCGCGCCGCCGAAGGCCCCGCCCGGGGAACGAACGCTGCTGAGAATGACGACGTCTTTCATGTAAGCCCTCAATTAACAAATAGATGTGATGCCTCTCCTCCAAGATACCGGAGCAGAGAACTCAAATGCCTGAAATGGTATCTCTATGTGTCAGGGGTTCTTATGGCATACCTCGAACACGGTAGGCAAGGAATGAGACGAAACGAAACCTTGGGACACCTCGGTCGGCTCAGGCGTGAAACTCACTCAGCGAGAGAGCTGTTCCCGTAAGTCTTCCAGCAGCTTGAGGAAATCCGCCGGAGGTTCGGCCACCAACTCCCGCTCATCCCCTTCGATAGGATGGCGGAAAACCAGCCTGTGCGCATGGAGGGCTTGTCTCCCGATGAGGCTCTTTCGATTCGATTTGTTCTTCTTGCGGGGCCCTCTCGGCAGCCGGCCCAGGCCGTACACCGGGTCGCCCAGGACGGGATGCCCGACGTGGCTCATGTGCACCCTGATCTGATGCGTTCTGCCCGTCTCGAGCGTAATGCCCAATAGCGATGCGTCTCCCAGCACCTCCCGGACCGCGTAGTGGGTCACCGCGCGGCGGCCGCTCCCGACGACCGCCATGGCCGTCCTGTGGGCAGGGTGCCGGCCGATGGGGGCGTCTATCGTGTCCTCTCCCTGAGGGGGGATGCCCCGGACGATGGCCAGATAGTGCCGGTGGATCCGGCGCGCCTTGAGGTCGGCGGAGAGTTTTCCGTGCGCGGCATCCGTTTTTGCCGCAATCAGCAGGCCGGACGTGTCCTTGTCGAGCCGGTGAACGATGCCGGGCCTCTCCACCCCGCCGATGCCCGAGAGCTGTCCTCTACAGTGATGCAAAAGAGCTGCGGCGAGGGTTCCCTTCCGCTGTCCGGCTCCCGGGTGAACCACCATGCCGGGCGGCTTGTTGAGCACAAGCAGGTGTTCGTCCTCGTAGCGAACGTCGAGCGCGATATCTTCGGCCTCGATGTGGGAGGGTACGGGAGGCGGCAGCGTCACCACGACACGCGCGCCGCTTGGGAGAGCATGCGACGTTTTCGTCTCGATTCTCCCATCGACGCAGACCATGCCGTCTCGGATGAGCACCTGTACGCGCGAACGGGAGAGTTCCGTCAGGTTCCGGGACAGAAACGAATCGACGCGCTTGGCGCCTTCATGACAGATAAGCGCCCAGGTTTTCTCGCCTCCCCTCGCCATACTCATACCTTGACGAGAGCGTCGATGACTCGTGTTCTGCGGTAGAGCGTCCCCCGGACCTGATCGCCCGGCGCCAGGAGGTCGTGGTAGCCCTGGGCGGCCAGGAACCAGCCTTCCTTGATGATTTTTCCGCTCCCCAGCGTCAGCGGACGCATGCCGATGCCGCGAACGATTCTGAGATGATACTTCTCTTCCAGGAAAGCCAGCTTGTTCCAGAAGATATAGGAGGCCTTGGACGCGACGCGGCCCTCGAAGTTCACCGGTTCGTCCATCAGGTCTCTGAGCGCGCGAGAGGCTCTCCAGAATGAATAAGCGAGAAAAGCGCCCAGAACAGATGCGGCGGCGTAGAAGAGCGTGTCATCCTTGAAGGGACGCTGCGCGATCAGGTATCCCAAGCCCGAAATGCACGCCAGAGAAGCTACGCTCCAGATAATAGACGTGTTCCACAGATAATGGCGCGCATAGCCGCGCGCCCTGGTCGCCGAGCCTACGGAGGGGGTGTTCCGGCTCGCATGCGTCCCCGAGAACGGGAAAGGACCCAGCATCTCCATCCCTCCGGAAAGAAATCCACTTCTCGTGAAAACCGGCTGCTGCCCGGGCGAATCGCTCTACCCGCCTTTCCCTTTCGATGCGGTTTCGGGCGGACTCCGAAGCAAGTCGACTATCATCAGCCCGACCCCGACCGTGATGCCTGAATCCGCCAGGTTGAACGCGGGCCAATGGTATTGCCCATAATAGAACAGCAGATAGTCGATCACCTCGCCGTAGGCGATCCTGTCGACCAGATTTCCCAGGCCGCCGCCGAAAACGAGAACCATGCCCGCTCTTCCCCAGAGATTTCCCGACGGATGAGAGCGGTATAGATAGAGGACGAACGCCAACGCCGCCAGGGTGGCGCAGATGAAGAAAAGACGCCCCCACAGGGGAGGCAGGCCGTCCAGGATGCTGAACGCCCCGCCTGAATTTCTCAAATACACGAGATTGAAAAACCCCGGAATCACCGCCTGAGAATCACCCAGGGCGAAAGTCTTGTCGATAATCTGCTTGACCACCTGATCGGCCAGGGCGAAAGGAACGGCAATGAGGAAAAACGGTTTGAGCCCCGGCCTTCGGCTCACGAAAGCACCTTCGCGGCGATGCGGGCGCAGCGCGCCGAGAGGTCGGGGAAGCGGGGGTCCGAGCCCACGTCTTCCGAGATTTTCCACGACATGGCGCACTTCGCCCCTCGCGCCTCGTTCACCTCGACGGCCAGCCCCTCTACCTCCTCGCTGCGGTAGACATCGCCCGAGGGCGCCTCGCCGGCGCCGGCGAGCGCGGCGCCCGAGACGATGAACACGTCTTCCATCTCGGGCTCCAGGACCGCCAGCTTCTCGCGCATACTTTCTTCGGTGAACAGCCTCACGCTGAAATTGAGAGAACTGCCCTTGCCCTTTTCCTGATTCTGGCGGACGAGTTCGAGCGCCTTGAGCACCTCGGCCCGCGCGCGCATGAGCGGCTCCCATTTCTCTTCGAGCGCCTCGTCGCGCCGCTCGGGGTCGGCTTCGGGCAGGGACGCCAGGTGGATGCTCTCGCCGTGTAGTTTCGGCGTGAGTTGATAGGCTTCTTCCGCCGTGAAGGGCAGGATCGGCGCCATCATCCTGAGCAGCGCATCCAGGATTTCGTGCATGGTGCTGACGCCCGATATCCTGTCCACGTCATCGGGCAGCGAGATGTAGAGCCTGTCCTTCAAGACGTCGAGATAGAACGAGGACAAATCGACTGCGCAGAAGTTGTTGAGCGCATGGTAGACGGCGTGAAACTCATAGTCGGCATAGGCCTGCCGCACGCGTTCGACGAGCTTATCCAGGCGGCTGATGATGAGCCTGTCGATCTCCATGCGCTCTGCCAGCGGAACCGCGTCCTGCGCGGGGTCGAAACTCTCATAGTCCCTCAGGTTGCCCAGCAGGAAGCGGCAGGTGTTTCTTATCCGGCGGTAGGCCTCGGCCATGCGGTCCAGAATCTGCGGGGAGATGCGGATGTCTTCCCGGTAGTTCTCCCCGGCGACCCAGAGCCTTAATATCTCTGCGCCGTATTTCTTGATGATCTCCTCGGGCGCGATCGTGTTGCCGAGCGATTTGCTCATCTTCTTGCCCTTGCCGTCCACCACGTAGCCGTGGGTGAGCACCTCGCGGTAGGGCGCCGCATCCCTGACGCCCACGGCGGCGAGCAGGGAGCTGTGGAACCAGCCGCGATGCTGATCGCTGCCTTCCAGATACATGTCCGAAGGCCACGTCAATTCTTCTCTTTTCTCCAGGACGGCCGCCTGGCTCACGCCCGAGTCGAACCATACGTCGAGAATGTCGGTCTCTTTCCTGAAAGACGCGCCGCCGCACTCGGAGCAAGTGAAACCCGGCGGCAGGAGATCGGCAGGCTGTCTCTCGAACCACACGTCCGCGCCGCCTTCTTCCATCAGGTCCGCCACGCGGTGCGCCACCTCGGCGTCCACGACCACGTGCGCGCAACCCTCGCAATGGAAGGCCACGATGGGCACCCCCCAGGAGCGCTGGCGCGAGATGCACCAGTCCGGCCTGTTCTCGATCATGCCGTAGATGCGCTCCTCGCCCCAGGGCGGCACCCAGGCGACTTTTCGAATCTCTTCGAGCGAGCGCTTTCTCAAATCGGCGTGCTCCATCGAGATGAACCACTGCGGCGTCGCGCGGAAGATGGTCGGCCTGTGGCTGCGCCAGTCGTGCGGGTAGGGGTGGGTGTAATCCTCCACCGCGAACAGGCGGCCCGAGTCGCGCAGATGCGCGATGATGTTCGGGTCGGCATCGAAGACGAACTGGCCTGCGAAATGCGCCACGTCGTCGGTGAATTTCCCGTCATCCGCTATGGGGCTGTAGACTTCGAGGCCGTATTTGAGGCCGGTTTCGTAGTCCTCGCGCCCGTGGCCGGGAGCGGTGTGCACGACGCCCGTGCCCTGATCGAGGGTGACGTAATCGGCCTTCACGACCAGTGAATCGCGCTCTATCCAGGGGTGCCGCGCGTGCAGACCCTCGATTACGCCTCCCCGGAAGCCCGCCACCTTCTCGAAGCCGGCGCTCGCCCCCTCCGTTTCGGCCAGTTCTTTCAGTCGGGGCAGGAAGTGCTCATGGAATATCAGCAACTCCTCCCCGTGGCGGAACACGCCGTATTCGAGAGTCTCACTGAACGCCAGCGCCAAGTTGGCCGGCAGCGTCCAGGGCGTCGTCGTCCAGATGAGAACGCTCACCGGGCGACCCTTGGCGGCCTCGCCCAGACCTTCAATCTTCTCCGCCCAGCCCGGCAGCTGCTCGTCCGAGATGGGGAATTTCACATAGATGCTCGGCGTGGTGACCTCCTCATACTCCACTTCGGCTTCCGCCAGCGCGGTCCTCAAACCCGGCGCCCAGTGCACGGGTTTGAGACCCAGATACACGCCGCCTCGCTCGATGAAGCGCGCCAGTTCGCGCACGGTGGCCGCTTCGTAGTCGTAGCTCATGGTGAGGTAGGGCCGCTCCCAGTCCCCAAAGACGCCCAGGCGCTTGAACTCGTCCCGCTGGATGTCGATGTATTTCTCGGCGTATTCGCGGCACATCCTGCGCTTTTGCACCTCGTCGATCTCAAAGCGCTTTCGGCCGAGTTCCTTGTCCACCTGGTGTTCGATCGGAAGCCCGTGGCAGTCCCATCCCGGCACGTAGACGGCGTCGAAACCGGCCATCTGTTTCGACTTCACCACGACGTCCTTCAAAATCTTGTTGAGCACCGTACCCAGGTGGATATGCCCGTTCGCGTAGGGGGGGCCGTCGTGCAGAACGTATTTTTTACGGCCCTGCGATGCGTCCCTGATCTTCTCGTAGATGTCCTGCGCCTCCCAGGACTCGAGCATCTGCGGCTCGCGCCTGGGCAGGTTCCCCTTCATGGGAAACGAGGTCTTGGGCAGGTTCAACAGTTCCTTGTAGTTCGTCGTCATTCTCCCATCCAGTCCTTTATGTCGTTTCGACAGCCGATACGGGCATCCCGGGGATTCCCGCCGCCTCCCTCACGAGGCGCATCGTCTTTTGCGCTTCCGCCCTGGCCCTGGCGCCGCCTTCGGCCAGAACACCCTCTACATAGCCGAGGTCATTCTCCAGGCGTTTCCTCTCCTCCCGGTAAGGCGCGAAATACGCATCCAGCTTCTCGAAGAGAATCTGTTTCGCGTTGCCGTAGCCGAAACCGGGCGTCCGGTATTTCTCCCTGAGCTCCTCCTGTTCCGCCTCATCGGAGAAGAGTTGATACAGGGAAAACACGTTGCAGGCGTCAGGGTCTTTGGGCTCTTCGAGCGGGGTGGAGTCGGTGACTATCGACATCACGCGCTTTCTCAGGCGTTTCCCCTCCTCGAAAATCTCTATCGTGTTGTCATAGCTCTTGCTCATCTTCTGGCCGTCCAGGCCCGGCACCTTGGCACCTGCGTCGAGCCTGACGGTGGGCAGGGGGAAGATTTCCCCATACGCGTTGTTGAAGGCAAGCGCCATGTCCCGCGTCATCTCGAGGTGCTGCACCTGATCCTCTCCCACCGGAACGACCGTGGAGCGGTAGATCAGGATGTCGGCGGCCATGAGCATCGGGTAATAGTAAAGCCCCATCGAGGGGGTGATGCCCCGCGCCACCTTGTCCTTGAACGACGTGGCGCGATCGAGAAGCCCCTTTCCCGTGACGGCGGAGAGCATCCAGGCGAGTTCGTTCACCTCGGGCACGTCGGACTGGCGGAAGAAAACCGCTTTTTCCGGGTCCAGACCCAATGCGAGATAGTCCATCGCCACGGCAAGCGTCTGCTCCGCCAGCAGGTCTCTGTCCTGCACCGTCGTCATGGCGTGGTAGTTCGCAATAAAATAGAAGGCCTCGGCCTCGTCCTGTAGCGCGATGTGCTGTTTGAGCGCGCCGAAGTAGTTGCCCAGGTGCAGTTTGCCCGAGGGCTGCACGCCGGAGAGAAACCGCGTCGGCCGTTTGTTCTCGTTTTGGCTGTCCGTCATCGGTGTGCCCTTCATCCGCGCGCCTGCGAGAAACCCGCTACGCCAAACCGAAGATTCTGAGAAGATTTAACACAAAAACCTGCTCGGCCGTAGCCAGAGCGACGAAAATCGGCATCATGATCGTGTGCAGCGCGCCCAGCAGCAACAGGCCCAGCACGATGAAGAACCCGAACGGCTCGCTGCGCGAGTACTGCCACGCCAGTCTTCTCGGCAAAAGCCCCATGACGATCCTGCCCCCGTCGAAGGGGAGGATGGGGATCAGGTTGAACGCGGCGAGTGCGGTGTTGATGGTGAAACTCGCCCGCAGCATCAACATGAGCGGCTCGCCCACGAAGGTGAAGCCCAGGCCCGAGCCGCGCAGCAGAGAAAACAAAAACCCGCTGATGATCGCCAGGATGAAGTTCGTCGCAGGCCCGGCGAGGGCCACCCACATCATCCCCCGCCTGGGATGACGGAAATTGCGCGGATCCACCGGCACCGGCTTCGCCCAGCCGAAGCCCACGCCCCCCACCATGGAGATGACGAAGGCGAGCGTCCCCATCAAGTCGAGATGGACGATGGGATTAAGGTTGATACGCCCCAGCATGCGCGCGGTGTTGTCGCCCAGCTTCTCGGCCATCCAGGCGTGCGCCACCTCGTGGAAGGTGAGCGCCAGCAGAATGGCCGGTATCGCGATCAGCAGCTGCTGAATGAAATCCGAGGAGAACAAGGCAGTCCCTTACCCCGTCAAGAGAGGCGACAATGAACGAGCGGCATGAACCCCAGACGTTCACAAACCGGGCGTAACCCCGGAAACTTCCGGCGGCGGAAGTTTCACCCGCAAACCCGCCGGATTCTAGGGGCATAGGCAGATAGGGTCAAACGCGATACGCGCCGTGAAAAACCAGCTTTGCGACTATCTTGCCTGCCCGAACGAATCCAGGAAAAAGATTTCGGCGGGGTCCTTGCGCGCGGGCGGCTTGTTGTCCTTCGCCTGGACGTCGGGGTGCAGTTCCTCGGTCTTGCCCGGATACCCCACGGCGAAGAGCGCCGCGACGCGGAACGGCTCGGGGATGCCGAAACCCTCCAGCACTTTCTGCTCGTCCCATCCGGCCATGGCGTGCACGGTCAGTCCGAAATCACTGCCCTGAAGCAACAAATTCTCGAGCGCCATGCCGACGTCAATCAGGTAGCGTTGCTGCCCGAAACGCTCCGGCTGCTCCTCGGGGTTTCCGAGGATGATCATCTTGAGCGGGGCCGCGGCCGCCCACTGGCGGTTCCCCTCGTTCAGGCATTCGTCGAACTTCGCCTGCGCCTCTTCTGATTCCACCACGATGACGCGCCAGGGCTGGCGGTTGTTCGAGGACGGCGCCCAGCGGAACGCCTCGAGCATGGCTTCGAGCTTCTCGGCCTCGGGCGGCACGCCGTTGAAGGCGCGGAGGCTTCTTCTGTTCTTGATGAGTGGGTGCATCTGCGAACTTCCTCCTTGGGAATCAAATAAAAGCAAAGTGAAAAATCGTTTCACTCGCGGTGACGTTTGCGAGAGAACGTCCGACGCAAGCGGCGCATGATAACCTAATCAGGGTTTTGTTGGGAGTCTTTCGCCTCGAATCTCGCGTCGCGCCAGGCGACGGCGGCGCGAAGGCCCTCGGTTCGCGCGATCTCGAGGAAACGGGCCTTGTCCTCCGTGCCCCTGCCCTCGATCATGAGGTCCAGGTCGAGCGCGGCCTCGAGCGCGCGGCCCATCCCCATGATCTCATACGCGCGGTTCATCGCCAGCTTGGTGGCACGCAGGAGACTCTGATCCATCGGCGTCATCTTCTCCGCCAGTGACATGGCGGTATCGAGCACATCGGCTTCGGGAACCACGCGGTTCACGAGACCCATGCGGTGGGCGTCCTGGGCCGACACCCCATCATCACCTGTCAGGATGATCTCCTTCGCCAGTTTGGGGTTCGTGAGCCAGGGCAGGAGCATGACGACGATCCCCGCGCCGAACTTGAGCTCCGGCTCGCCGAACACGGCGTCTTCCGCCGCCACGGTGATGTCGCATGCCAGCGCGAGCTCGCATCCCCCCGCCAGGGCGTGTCCGCGAACGGCGGCTATGGTGGGTTTCGAGAGATTCCAGAAGCGCATGACGGCGTCGAAATCCTGCCGGAGCGCGCGCCGCCACTCTGCGTAGCCGACCGGGGTGTTCTCCGCCTGTTCCTTGAGATCGAAGCCAGAGGAAAACGACTTGCCCTCCCCCGTGAGAACGGCGACGAATATGGAATCTTCCGCCTCGATGAAATCGCACGCCTCGTTCAACTCGCGCAGCATGACGCGGTTCATGGCGTTCAGCCGCTCGGGGCGGTTGAGGCTCACGAGCGCGACGTTCCCGCGCACTTCGAACAGGAGCGTCTCGAAAGCGGGTATGTTCATGGGGACCTGCGCCTCTTCAAAAACCCCAGAATCGCCGCAGCAGCGGCTTCGGGGCGTTCGGAATAGAAGTGATGGCCCGTGTTCTGGACGATCACCAGCTCGGCCCCCGGAATCCGCCCGGCCATGAGCCTTGAATTCTCGGTCGGCACGAGAACGTCGCTCTCGCCCGAGATGACGAGCGTCGGGACTCGCAAGGCCTTGACCTCCTCAGAAACGTCGAATTCCGCCATTCCCTTGTTGCGCCGCTCGATTTCTTCTTTGCTGATGGGAAAGCGGCGCTTGAATCCGTCGTAGAAGGCGACCACCTCCGGGCGTTCGTCTATCGTCTCGGGATGAAAGAGCGTCTCCAGGGCCGCCCTGCGTTCTTCATCCGTGGCGTCGGGCGCGCCGCCTCGCGCGCGCGTCTCGCGGACGCCGGGCGCGGACGCGACCTTATCGGCTCCCCCGAAGTGTGAGCATGCGACGATGAGGCTCTTTAATCTCTGGGGGTGTTTCACCGCGAAGGAAAGCGCGATCGTCCCGCCGTAAGAACCGCCCATGAGGTGAAACGAATCGAGACCCAGCCCGTCGACCAGCCCCAGCAGGTCTTCCGCCATGCGCTCAGGGGCGCGGTCGCCGTCGTCGTCATACGCCTTCGTCCGGCCCGTCCCCCGGTTGTCCGGCATGACGAGGCGGTATTCGGCAGCCAGAAGACCCCGAAGCTTCCCCCAGACCTCCACCGTGGCCGTCAGGCCGCCCACCATCACCAGGGGTTCGCCCGCGCCTTCTTCCTCGTAATAGACTTCGAGCTTTCCCCGGCTCTCGACTTCCAGCGTCGCCACCTGAAACTCCTCAAGCGCGCGTCAAACGCCTGCATTCGTGCGGATAAACACGTATCGTCGGCTTAGTCGCGCCAAATGAAACTTCCTGTCTGGCCCTACGCACCCAGTTTCTCGGCCATCCAGTCCGCCATATAGCCCACGACGGGCGCGATGTAATCCATGTGGCAATGCTGGGAGCCGCCGTCGGTTCCCTTGTAGACCCGCATGGTCTTGTCCTTTGAGCCCGCCGCCTTGTAGAGCGATTTCGCATCCGCCAGCGGTATTTGCTGATCGTCTTCCCCGTGCACGAGCAGGAAGGGGCACCTCATCTTCTGCACCACGCCGTCCAGGCGGAAGCCCTCGAGCTTTTGCAGGCCCTCTTCCGCCGTCTTGACGTTGAAGCTCCACGCCAGGTGGTTCCCCGGCGAGGGGAGCTGAATCCTGAACGCCGCCTCGATGCGCTTTTTCCATATCGCGTGGTAGTCCCAGATCGCGCCGTGGGCGAGACAGGCCTTGAAGCGGCGCTCCATGCTGGCCGTTCTGGGCGCGTAGTATCCCCCCAGGCTCGACGCCATGATGCCGGCGCGCTTCGCGTTCACGTCTTTTCGCTTCTCCAGCCAGTCGAGAACCGCCGAGCCCGCCACCTCGTAGTCGTGCCTGAGATATATCTTGCGGAAACGGATAGCCTCGCCCACGCCCGGGCTGTCGACCACCACCACGCTCATGCCGCGCCGGGCGAGTTCGCCCGCCGAGATGATCATGGGCGATTCCTTCGTGCCGTCGAAACCAGAATACAGCACGACCACGGGCGGCCTTGATTTGCGCGTGTTCTCGGCGTGGACGAAATAGCCGGGCAGCGATTTGCCTCCCTCGTAGGGAATCTCGACGAGTTCCGCCTTCGGCCTGTCGTTCAGGCTGACGTAGCGCTTGAAGCTGTCGATGGATTTGCGGTAGACGCCTTGGGATTCCTTGTCCTTCGGGAAGCGGAACCTGTCGGCCATCTGGTGATAGGTGGCGGAACGGCAGAAATGGCCGGCCGCCGTCAGGTTCTTGCCGCGGCGCTGCGCCGCCACGCCCATCGCGCGTATGCGGTCGCCCATGCGCTTCCACTCATCGAACCAGAGTTCGTCGTTGCCGACGTCTTTATCGAGATTCCTGCAGACCTCGAAAATCTCCGAGGTATCCGCCCCGCCGCCCGCCACGCGCATCAGGCCCATCGAGGTGATGAACGACCAGCGATAGTTATCGGGAAAATAGGTGAACCACGGGATATTGCGTACCGCGTTGACGACCATGCACACTCTCCTTCGGTGTCGATATGTGGAACCGCTCTGATTGAAGACGACGCAAGTATACGCGAGATGATCCCCATCTTGGAATCGGGTTATGATTCGCCGGTTCTTTTCAGAGATTGTCCGTTCAGCGCATCACGCTCAGGGAGTTTCATAGAGCGCTGTTTTCATTTCGCCACGGATGAAGCGAACGACACACATCAACCATTCATTACCGCAGGAGAGCCACACATGCCTTTTTACAGCACCGAGACCATCGAGAACGTACAACTCCGCACGGGCAACCCGGGCGAGTACAAACCCCTGGCGGGAGAGTTCATGAAGGCGGGCGTCGTCACCTACCGCAGGGGCACGGGCTCCAAACCCCACTGGCATAACAACGAGGAGCAATACATCTACATCATCGAGGGCAAGCGCTACATGCGCCTTGGCGATGAGGAGCGCATCATCGGCCCCGGCGACATCGTCCACATCCCCCGGGGAACGCTCCACGGCGGCAGGACGCTCACCGAAAAGGCGGTGATGTTCGTGGCCAAATCGCCCGCCGAAGACCCCGACCTGGGGGCCGACCACCATTACCCGGACGATCTTCAGGACATCATCAGGCACCTCGACGCCAAGGCGGAGGAGCTTTACGGCACGGTGTAGAATGTCTGTAAAGACAGGTCGCGACCCTTAGGGGCCGTTCGCGAACGGCCCCTATTTTTCATGGAGAAAACATGGAGGAGCAGCGATGATTCAACCTGTTTGCGTGGAACCCAGAGCGAGAAACCGGATTTGGATTCGGTATTCCGATGGCCTGGAAGGTGAAATCGACCTCTCCGGTCTCGTCGGACGCGGCGCATTCAAAGCCTGGAGCAAACCGGGCTGTTTCGAGAAAGTCCGCATTGCTCCCCACAGGGCCATCGCCTGGGATGAGGACGCCGAGCTTTGCGCGGACGCCCTCTACCTGGAACTCACCGGCAAATCCATCGAGGAAGTCATTCCGGGGGCGAAGTTCCTGGCGCAAGATGCCTGACACTTTCTCGCCTTTTATCCCCTCACCCTAAAACGGATCATCGGGCGGGGGCGCGTCGGGCGCGGCCTCGCCGGCGGCGACGCCCTTCAGGCTCCAGGTGGTGTCCTTGACGTAGATGGCCTCGACCTCTTCGATCATCTCCGCGGCGTGGACCTCGTTCGCAGGAATGTGGATGACGTCGCCGGGCCCCAGTTCGTACTCCTCGCCGCCCATCGTGAACTTCTGGCGCCCTCGCATGATGTAGATGAACTGCTCGCAGGCGTGGTAGTGCGGCTTCGCCTCCGTGCCCGCCTCCCAGATGCGGTGGCAGAAATACATCCGCTCCCCCTTGATGCTCTCCCCGTGGCCCGAGGAGAGGCCGGGGTTTTGCCGCACGTCCTTCAAATCTTCGAATCGATAAATGGGCATTTCATACTCCTTGCGTTTCAGGCCTCTCGCCTGAACTTGAAAGATGAACCCTTGAGTCACCCCCGCACCTTGCGGATAAACGCCGCCACGGCCTCTCCTATCTCGTCGGGGCAGTCCTCCTGGCCGTAGTGGCGCGTCGGGATGGTTGTCTCCTCCTGATTCGGCCACTGTCGGCAGAATTCACGCGCAGCCCCCGCCAGGGCGTGGCCGTGTTCGCAGTTGATGAAGAGTTTGGGGAGATCCTCGCTCGCGCGCAGGTAACCGCTGTAGCGCTTCACGATCTCGTAGTTGTCAGCAGGCTCGCCCTCGAAGGGAATCTCGCACGCCCACTGGTGGGTCTGCCTTCTTTTTTGGGAGTCCCGGGTGGGCTTTCTGTAGGCCTCCTTTTCCGCCTCGCTCAGATCGCGCACGATGCCGCGTTCGAACAGCATGGTCTCGACGAAGAAATTATCCTCCATCACAATCTTGAGACCCGCCTCGCCGCGCAGCGTCTGGAACTGCGCGACCCTGTCCTCGGGCATGTCCGTCCAGAGGCGCGGCCGCACCATGGACTCCATATAGGCGAGGCCGATTATCTGCTCGGGATATCGGGATACGCGGTTGAAGCCCAGCGCGGCCCCCCAGTCGTGGAGCACGAAAAACGCATCTTTGGTCGCCCCCACCGCCTCGAACCACGCGTCCATGTAGGGGATGTGATCCCGGTAGCGGCAACCGCCGCCGGGAATGTCCTCCGACGCCCCGCTGTTCATGAGGTCGGGGGCCAGGCACCGCCCCAGACCTTCGAGATGGGGGATCACGTTCCGCCACAGATAAGAAGTCGCCGGGTTGCCGTGCAGAAGCACGATGGGCGCGCCCTCCCCGGCTTCGACATACGCCATCTCCGCGCCCAGCACGCGGACGCGCTTTCTCTCATAGGGATCATCGGGTGATACGGGACTCATGGATGACTCCTGTCTTTCTCAGTTGGTCGTTCCCTCTTCCTGCCGGGGTTCGACGAGTTCGAGCCGCGCGTCTCTCTCCAGCATCCCCACTCTATATAGCGTGTGCGCCAGAGACTGCGGGGATTTTAATACGCGCACCCGCCCGGAGCCGTTCAAAAGGAGCCTGATGAGGTCCACCATCCGGGCGACGGAGGCGCCGTCAATAAGCTCAAGTTCCTCCAGATCGAGGCTCGTGAGGTCTGCGCTCAAGACCTCGCTTTCCATCGCCTCCAGAACGCGCGCCGCTCCTTCCGCATCGAGATCGCCTGTGAGTGTGAAGCATTCGCCCGTGGCGGATTTGCCGAGTTCGTACTGAGGATGCGAAAGGAGAATTCTCTGCTCGGAATTCAACGCAAGAGGAGCTCAGTGGGCGTTCGTGAGCGGAAAATCGATGGGCCGGTTTTCCTTTGCGCTGTGCTCGATCGCCAGCGTCACCTCGAGCACGGTGCGGGCGTGATGGGGAAGCGCGAGGGAGACGCTCCGGCCCATCGTCACGCGCTCGAGAAAAAGCCTCGTCTCATCGCGCATCGGCCCCCAGAAATCGCCCACCAGCCAGTCGCCCGCCATCATGGATTCCAGGAACACGACGTCCGACGACATGCCGTCCACGTAGGGCGAGGGCACGCCCTTGTTCGTCGCCATGACGGCGTTTTTGTGCGAATCGTCAATCGCGATGGCCCCCTCGGTGCCCATGACTTCGAGGTCGATGGAGGTGATGTTCGCCGGCCAGTTGTCGGGCAGTATCCACGAGCAGCCGAAGTTCACGGTGCCGCCGTCCTCGAAGGTGAGGATCGCCCACGCCCAGTCCCCGCAGCCCATCGGGTGATGCGGGAACACCTTGCTGCCCCCCTGGGCGTAGACGCGCCTGGGCTTTCTGCCCTCGAAATACCAGAGGCAGATGTCCACCATATAGGTGAGCGTGTCGGTGACGGGACCTGCGTGGGCGGCGCGCTTGTAAATCTCCGCCCCGTTTGTGGTGACGTTATAGAGCGTGGCGCGCGCGGTCTGCAGATGCCCCAGGCGGCCCCGCTGAATCTGCTCCTTGGCGTTCAAAAAACGCCGCCTCTGCCGCTGCGTGTAGCCGATGAAGAGTTCGGTGTTCGATTTCTCATACGCCGCGAGAATCCTGTCCGCATCCTCCAGAGAGAGGGATATCGGCTTCTCGCACAGCACGGGTTTCCCGAGTTCCAGCGCCCGGCAGACGGCGTCGGCGTGATCGAACTCGGGCGTGGAGACAATCACGGCGTCCACGTCGGGATGCGCGAGCACTTCTTCGTTGTCGCCCGAGTGAAAATCGGCCTGCGTCTCTTCGGCGATGAGTTTCGCGCGCGCCGGGTCCCTGTCCGAGAGCGCCAGAAATTTCACCTCCGGCGAGCCGGACGCCAGATGCGCGCGCAGCCTCCCCATGCGTCCCGAACCTATGATGCCCAATCCGATCTGCTTCACCTTGTCATCCTTCTAAATATACAGAACTGATTTCACTTGCACCTGCGGCGCCCGTTCTCGCGCCTTCTTCGGGCCGCTCATGAAGCTGCGCAACGAGCCGCTTCAAATTGTGCTCGAACGGCTCACCTCCTGCCTGCGGTACCACTCGATCCCTTTCTCTCTGATATGCCGGCGCAACGCCGGGTTGTCTATCGAGTCATAGAGAACCAGATCGACCACTTGCGCCATGGGAATTTCTTCAATGGCGGCGGCGAGGCGGGCCTGGTCGGTCAGGGTGAGGCGGTCGCCGAACAGCGCGATGTCCACGTCCGAGGTCGCGGTGTTGATTCCAGTGGCCCTGGAGCCGAACAGAACGGCCCGCTCCACCTTGTCGTTGGCGGCGATGGCGGCGGTGATCGCCGCGCGATGCTTGTCCTTGAGAACGCTGGTCATCGCCGCCGTCTCTCGTTCAGGGTTGCGCGAAGCCGCAACAGGGCCGGGTGATAGCCGTTCCTGATCAGCGCTTCCGCTTCGAGCGCAAGCTCCTTGCGATAGGTATGGCTCAACAGATTCCTCTTGTCCAAGGCATCGAGCAAGGCTTCGCAATCGTCCTCTCCGAGATACCCGGCCTCAAAACTCTTTCGGATAACCGAACGGGGCGCCTTTTCGTCGTAACCCTCGAAGAACAGCAAATCCTTGAGGGTGTTCCAGGCGAGTTCGAAACTGAACTCGAATGTCTGGACCAGGCCGGCTCGCTCCAGATCGCTATACTCTGTAATGTCGCAGGCATCCGTCAGTTGCGAGAGCGCGCTTTCGAAACTCTCCAGCCTCTGCATCCACCGGGCTTCATCGAGATTACTCATCATCCGCCCTCCAGAACCCCGGCGCTTTCAAGTTCCCGGCGATGACGGAGCCTCGGCGGGAGATGGAGCCGTTCATCACCCCGATGTTCCTTGCTTCACTTTTTCATCCTTTGAAAGGCAGTTCGACCACTTCGCCGCCCCGGCGGGCGCTCTCTTCCATCGCGAGGGTGAGTTCGAGCACGGCGCGGCCCGTCTCCGCGTCGCAAAGCGGCACGTCCTTGCCGGTAGTGACGCGCTCGAGGAACAGCCTGGTCTCATCGCGCATCGGCCCCACGAAATCGCCCACGGCCCAGTCCCCCGGCATGGCGGAGCCCAGAAAGGCGACCTCCACCGAGGAGTCGGGCGCATAGGGCGAGGGGACGCGCTCGTTGCCCACCATCATCACGTCCTTGTGGCCGTCGTCGATGCGGATGGCGCCCTCGCTCCCGAAGATGTCCATGCTGATGGTCGCCACCGTGGCGGGCCAGTGCTCGGGCAGCGCCCAGTTGCCGCCCAGACACGCCGCCGCGCCGTCGTCGAAGGTGACGACCGCCCAGCCGTAATCGCCCATCCCGTCCGGGTGATCGTGAAACACCTCGCTGCCCGCCTGCGCGTAGACGCGCACCGGCTTTCTGGGCTGGAAGAACCAGAGCGCCATGTCGGCCATGTAGGTGATCTCGTCCGTGAAGGGGTTCGCGTGCGGAGCGCGCAGGTAGACCTGCCGCGCCGTGGGCCGCGTGTTGTATATCGTCATGCGCGCGGTCATCACCTCGCCCAGGCGGCCCGCGTCGATGTGTTCCTTGATGGCGAGAAATTTCCGCCTGATGCGCTGCGTGTAGCCGATGTAGAGTTCCGCTCCGCCCTTGTCCTTCGATTCCATGATCCTGTCCGCATCGGGCAGCGTGAGCGCGATGGGCTTTTCCACCAGGACGGGCTTTCCAGCCTCCAGCGCCATGCAGATGGCCTCGGTATGCTCGCCCTCGGGCGTTGAGACGATGAGCGCATCCACCTGGGGGTGTTCGATGACCTCTCTGTTATCGGAGGTATGGAAGGCCGCCTCGTTCTGCTGGGCCACGGCTTCTGCGCGCTGGGGGTCGATGTCGGATATGGCGAAAAAGTTCACCACCGGCGAGGTCGCCGCCAGATGCGCACGGAGCGAGCCGATCTTTCCCGCGCCGATCAGGCCGACGCCGACTTCTTTCTTTTCAATCACCATTTTGCTTTCTCCTTGAAGACGCGCGAATCCTACAATCCCGACCCGCGCTCCGCAAGGCGCGCAGGGCTGCTCCGAGGGGTTGTTGAAAAAGTCCCCCTGGGGAGGGAATCCCGATCATCGAATTGCTCACCGTAGGGACAGGCCTCCGTACCTGTCCCTATAAAACCATCGTACCCCCAGTGCTTCAGAGGGGCTTTTGTTTTTACCCCCCTGTCAAGGGGGCTGTTGAAAAACCTTCTCGGTCGGAATTGACGATGCATTTCGTGTGCGCCTGGATTCGGGCGTCGTTACGGGGACGGCTGATGCGGTCGACCACGAAGCCGTCATTCCGGCGAAAGCCGGAATCCATTTTGACTTTTCACTGGGCGGGGCGGCCACGACCTTGTTGTCGCGCGGCGTCCGGATACGGAATCCAGAGAATTCGTCTTTCGTTTTTATGTTCGATCCCAATCCTCCCCGCCCGGGCGTAAAGACGTCCAAACGAGGAAGCGAAAAGACAAAGGCGAAAATGGATTCCGGCTTTCGCCGGAATGACGGTCAAAAGCGGGTTCGGCGCGCCTTCTCTGATCGGGTGGAGTCAAACTCTCCTTTTCGGGACTTTTTCAACAACCCCTCGAACGAAACCGGCGAGAGGCGGAACATGCCCGGCACTCCCGAAAAGCGCCCCGCCTTTCAGATCATCCCGCCGACGAAACCTTGTCTGCGGGTTCTGGCGACCGGTTCGATATCCACCTTCTTCGAGCGGCATTCCCGGCAGCGCAGGAGGGCCTCCAGCTCTTCCACGCGCATGCCGCGGTGCACTTTTCCCGTCCCCGGCCGGGTCAGGAGTTCGGCGGGTTCCAGGACCGTCTCCCGGCCGCAGGCCCCGCATGACGCGATGAAATACCAGTCCCCCCCGGCGTAATCACCCAGAAGGAGCGCCACTACCGGAAATCCTCATGCCCGGGAATGCGGCCGTACCCGATCTTGGCCCCCACGTAACCGTCCGGAGGGGCGCAGCCGCCGTAGCCGACGACGGTGCGCGCATAGCGGCCGTTGATCGAATCGACGGCGGCGGTAAGCCTCGCCAGCCGGCGCTCTTCGTCCGGCTCGCCGATAGGCAGTTCGAGTTGCGCCTCATCCGACGGGGTGAGCCGGTCGAACGAGACGGCGATCCGGAACACCGCGTCCCGACTCCGCGCCTCGGCGAACGCGGGCCAGAGCGCCGAGAGGGCGCCCAGGCAAGTCAGATCGTCGTTCGCTCTCGGGAGGACCGCCGAGGCCGTCCAGAAGGGCGCATCGAGGCAATCGGCCGACAGGGTGAGCCTCCGGGCGAAGAACCCCTCCCGGCGCAGGCGCCGGGCCGCCTTCACCACGAGTTGCCTGGCCATCGGCCGGGCCGCCTGCACATTGCGCTCCCCCGGAGGCAGTACCCGCCCGTGGCCGATCGAGCCGCGCCTCGTCACCGGCGGCTCGACGGCGTAGCCGTGGAGCGCGTACCAGAAGCGCGCGCCGTTCACGCTGCCCCAGATCGAACGCAGCCGCCCGGGATCCGTTTTCCAGATGTCCTCGACCGTCGCCATCCCGGCTTGTTTCAAGCGCGCGCGCATGCGCCTGCCTACGCCGGGCAACGCCCCCAGCCCGAGGCCGAGCAGCGGACCCGGCAGGTCGGCGGGGAGCAGCACCGTCAGGCCGTCGGGCTTTTCCAGGTCGGCGGCGATCTTGGCGAGCCACCTGTTGGACGCGCAGCCGATGGAGCAGGTGATGCGCTCCCCGACGGCGGCCCGCACCCGGGCCTTGATTCGACCCGCGACCTCTTCGGGGCGGTCCCGATCCCCCAGAACGGCGGCGAGCTCGTCGATCGAGCAAACGACGTCGATCGGCAACACGGAGAGCACCGCAGCCACGATCCGCCGGTGGATCCGGACGTAGAGGTCCGGTCGCTGCGGCGTGAGCGTTATCCGGGGGCACAACCGGCGGGCCTCGGCGATGGCGGTCCCCGTCCTGACGCCGAACCTCTTGGCCGCAGGGTTTGCGGCGAGCACGCAACTGTTGCGCGCCCCCGCGAACGGTATCACCCCGACGGGACGGCCGTGCAGGCCGGGGTCCGCCTGTTCCTCGCAGGACGCGAAAAAACCGTCGAAATCGATATAGAGCCGCTTCGGCTTGGTCGGTCGTCGCATGGCTCACTCAAGAGAATAAAAAGCGAAAATAACACATCGCCGGCGGCCCGCGCAAGATGAAAATCGACGGCGCGCGCGGTTTGATCTCGGCCGGGGTTGTTGAAAAAGACCCCTTTTTCAGGGAGTAGAGGGGACGCCCCTCTCGACTGAAAAAGCAACCCCCCCTACCCCCCCTTGACAGGGGGGCAAGAAAAATCAAAACCCCCCTCAGCCCGGCGGGGGCGCATCGCCTTTTTTTACCCCCCTGTCAAGGGGGGGTAGGGGGGGTTGCCCGAAGCGGCGAGAAGGAAGAGAAACACGAGCCCCTCCTCTGGCGAAGTACAGGATAAAACCTTATAGTGCGTCGCCGAATCGCCGAAAACCAAAAATCACCACCGGAGGATTTCTCGTGAACGACCGAAATTCACTCGCGGCCCTTTTGCATGAACCGGGGAGGCTCGAACTCGTGGAGCGTCCCGCGCCCGAGCCGGGCCCCGGCGAAGTGCTCGTCGAAGTCGGCGCCTGCGCGATATGCGGCAGCGATTTCCACCTGATAGACGGCCACGTGCGGCGCGCGAAGTACCCCGTCGTGCCGGGCCATGAACTCATGGGCGTGGTGAGCGCGCTGGGACCCGGCGTAGAGGGCGTGGAAGTCGGCGCGCGCGCCTGCATCGAGAACCACGTGCACTGCGGGGCGTGTCATTTCTGCCGGATGGGCCGGGTGAACCTGTGCAACGACTCGCGCTCCATCGGCATGAACGCCGACGGCGGCTACAGCCAGCATGTGATCGCGCCCGCCAGGTGCGTATTGCCCTTGCCGGATGCGCTGGACGACGCCACCGCTTCGGTGATGCAGACCCTGGGCACGGGCTATCACGTCGTGATGAACCGCGCGCGGATGGAAGCCGGCGAGACCGTCGCCATCATCGGGATGGGGCCGGTGGGGCTGTGCGCGCTGGCCTGTGCGAAATACGCCGGATGCCGCGTGGTCGCTATCGACGCGGTGGCGGAGAGGCTCGAAGTCGCCCGGGAGATGGGGGCGGATGAGACGATAGACGTACGCGAGCATGATTCCGTTTCCGCCATAAAGGACCTGACCGGCGGGCACGGGGCGGACGCCGTGCTCGAAGTCGTGGGCGGTGCGCAGAACAAGACGATGGCCCAGGCCTTCGAGATGGCGCGCAAGGGCGGGAGAATCGTGGTCGTGGGCGCGTTCTCGGTGGATGCCCCCATCGCGCTCGAGCATCTCCAGCATCTCGAAAAAGAGATCATCGGTTCGCGCGGGCACCCCGACACCTTCGAGGTCTGCATCGACTTGGCCGCCCGGGGGGCGTTGAACGTGAAGCCCATGATCACGCACCGGATTCCCCTTTCCATGGTGCACCGGGGCATCGAGATGATGCGCGAGCGAAAAGACGGGGCGATCAAGGTGGTGCTCATCCCGAATCAGGAAAGTTGAAATTGAAGGGTTCTGTCCCCGGAATCCGAATCACATTTTCCAGCCATACAATCATCAAGACATTGAAGTAGGGAGAGAAGAGTGAACACACAAGAAACCATCGGCTTCATCGGTCTGGGCCTCATGGGCCGGGCGTTTTCCAGGAACCTGATCGAGGACGGCTACCGGCTCGTCGGCGCAGACCCGGTCCCGGCGGCGCAAGAGGCGTTCAAAGAGATAGGCGGGGAGGTGCTCGCCTCACCCAAAGAGGTGGCCGAGGCGGCGGATTTCGTCTTTATCTCGGTGCCGAACTCGAAAATATCTCTTGAATGCGCGCGGGGTGAGAATGGTTATCTCTCGGCAGACCCTGCGAAAAAGCCGAGAGCCGTGGTCGACACCACGACTGCGGACCCGGACGACACGCGAGAGATGGCGCGCCTGTGCGCAGAGCGTGGCTTCGACTTCATGGAGGCGTGCGTGAGCGGCAACAGCGAGAACGTGAAAAACCGCTCGGGCCTCTTCCTCGTGGGAGGCGAGGAGCGTACGCACGCGCTTGTGAAGGATATTTTCGCGCGCTTGCTCTCCGATCAGATTCACTGCGGTGCTGCGGGCGACGGGGCGACGATGAAGGTGCTCATCAACTACCTCACCTGCCTGCAGCGGTGCGCCATCGCCGAGACGCTGCGCATGGGCTTGAGAGCGGGCGTGAAAGGGGAACTCCTGCTCGACGCCTTCATGCGGAGCGCCGCCGACAGCAGGCAGCTCAGAAACCGGGGTCCCCGGATGGTGAGCGGAGACTTCTCGAATCCCGTGAGCACGCTCGACGTGCTGACCAAGGACATCAAGCTCGGCCTCGCCTTAGGCGAAAGCGTGAGCGCGAACATGCCGCTGGGCGATCTCTGCCTCCCCTTTTACACCGAGGGACAGGAACTGGGCTTCGGCGCCCTCGACAGCGCCGCGGTCTACAAGGTGTTCGAGCATAGGGAGGGAAACGGTGGGTAGGGATGAGGTATTTCAGGAGCTGCTCGCGAGCGGCATTGCTGCACACTTGCATTTTGTCGCGTCATTCTCGTTGTAGTTATAAAGGCTAACGTCGCTTATATGGATGGCCCGAAGAATGGCCCAGCCGCCCCGAAGAAGGACATTTCCGAATCACAGAGGGCGAATGGCTAACAGATGATGAAGATGGAGAAAAAAAGAAAGCGCAGGAAACAGGAGTTTCCGCTATAATGATTCCCGTTGGCGAAGTCGAAATGGTAGAATTTTTGAGCGCCGCATCCTATGAAGAGATAAAGGATTAAATCATGGCCAAGGAACCGATGCCACCACCCTGGAAATCGAAGAAAACTGCGGATTCGATTCGAAAAGTCTTATCGCCCAAACCTGTAACCTTCGCCAAACCCAAGCCACCTCCCGCACCACCACGTAAGAAACGGATTACCGCTTGATGGCATAACAAGCTGGCGCTACCCGAACCCCTGCAAATCTCTAGCGGGAACACATGGGTTCACCCATACAAAACGGCGCGTTCGCCCATTTCGAGTCGAGAAATTGGCACATGCGGCTCGCGAGCCGCGCCTACGCGAGTCACCATCTTCTAAGCATCAAGGGCGGACCCGCGTGTCTACCCCCGCTTTCACGGCGCTCCCTCCGCACAGGCGGGAGAACTCTCAAGTTCTCCCCTACCAATTCGCGTCCCCCGAATCGCCGCCGCTAGAAACTCAAGGAAATATCGCGGTGGTGCGACATGCAGGCCGCCACGGGTTTCGCGAGCCGGGTCGGGAGCCGTTCCAGTTGCCGGACCCCGATGGTTCCGCGTATCGCGGCCTCATAGGCGGCCAGGTCTGGGTCCAGTTCCTTAGCGGCGCGGGAGCGCCAGGCCACCTCGCGCTCGAACAGGGCGATCACATCTTTCAGGCGCTTTTCGGCGCGCTTAAGGCCTGACTTGCCGCGTCTCGAGTCCGAGCGCGCCCTGGAGAGGCCTGAGCGCAAATCGTAGGTTCCGGGCACTTTTCTGAACGCCCGCTCGGCTTCACGGATGGCGGAACCCGCCTTTTTGGCCGTCTGCGTCTGGAGGATTTCCGGCAGCCCCTTGAGCTTCGCACCCGCTTTCTCAAGAGCCGCTACCTTCGCCAGCATCTCGCGCACCTTGCGCACGGAAGTGTAGGCGTCGTCGACGTTGCGCCGGTAGTTGCGGCGGGCGCGGGTTTCCTTCTTTTCGAGAGACAGATAACGACGGCGCATCTTCTTCCCGCCTTCGGGGCGTCTCGCCTCGGCGCGGGCCCTTTGCTTCGTGAGTTCCTCGATCTCGTGGCGCAGCGCCGCCGCCGCGTCCGTATCGCGCCCCATGCGCCGGATGGTGGTGCGGATCTCGCGGATCTCGCGGTCGATCCGCCTCTCCTCCGCGTTGACGCGCCTGATGACGGTGTGTACGGGCTTGTAAGTCTCCCCGAACTTCTTCCGCTCCGCACTCGTGCGGCGCACTTGCGCGACCAGATCGAAGGTCCGGGCCGCCTTCTCCATGCCGCCGGTGAGCTGCCCCCGGACTTTCCTGGGCAGATAGCCGGTATCGAGTTTTTGCGCGGTTCGAATGCTAGCGCGTATCGTCTCGCCGTCGCGGTCGTACTGCTCGAACAGGTATTCTTCCAGGCAGTTCTGTAAGCGCGGGTTCCGCGGAGGCGGCGCGGTCTCTCCGGTGAGCGAGGTGCGCATCGGCAGGTAGTTCACCAGGGGAGGATAGAAACCCACGATGCCCAGGGCCACGAGCTGGAGCACGATGAACGCGACCACGCCCTTGTAGATGTCCGTCGTCAGCACGGTGGGCGGCGCCACGCCGCGCAGGTAGAACAGCGCGAAACCGAACGGCGGCGTCAGGAAAGAGGTCTGCATGTTGACGCCGATCATCACCCCGAGCCAGACGGCGGTGACGTTGGCCGAGGGGTCCGAGAGCAGGATGGGGGCCACGATGGGCACCACGACCACCGCGATCTCGATGAAGTCGAGGAAGAACCCGAGGATGAAGATGACCGCCATGACGACGATGAACTGGCTCCAGAAACCGCCCGGCAGGGTGGTGAGAAACTCCTTCACCAACTCCTCGCCGCCGAAGCCCCGGAAGGCCGAGGTGAGCATGGCCGCGCCCAGGAGGATGATGAAGACCATGGCCGTGGTCTTGGCGGTCTCCACCATGACGCCGGCGAGCATGTTCTCGGTGCGGTAGGCGCGCCAGCCGCTCCAGGCCACGGCGACCAGCAGACCGAGGACAGCGATGGCGGCGAACGTCACGCCGATGACCTCGTAGGCGCCGTGAACCGTGCGTATGTTGAGGTCGAAGGTGGCGAGCAGGATGAAGAGCGCGAGCAGGGAAAGGCCCGCGATGATGGCGGGCGTGTAGCACCCGCGCTGCCCCTCGTTCAAGCGGTACCCCGCCATGATGGTGGCGCCGACGGCGCCGATGGCGCCGGCCTGATTGACCGTGGCGACCCCCATGATGATGGAGCCGAGCACGGCCAGGATGAGCGCCAGGGGCGGAATGAGCGCCAGCAGCACGCGGAACGCGAACTGGCGGTCGAAGCTTCCTATCATCGGGATGGCCGGCGCGCTGCCGGGCCGTATGAGCGCGACCGCGAGAATGTAGATGACGTAGAGGCCCACCAGCACCAGGCCGGGCAGGATGGCGCCCAGGAACATGTCGCCCGCGCTGGCCGAGGTGATGCCGAACTCCGTGGGCATGATGAACTGGCCGGTGGAGGCCTTGAAGTCCACCAGCCGCAGCGTGCCCGCCTGATCGGTGGCGTTCGAGAGCTGGTCGGCCAGGATGATGAGCACCACGGAGGGCGGGATGATCTGCCCCAGCGTGCCCGCCGCGCAGATGGTGCCGGTGGCGAGCCGGCGCGAGTAGCCGTTGCTCAGCATGGCCGGCAGCGAGATGAGGCCCATGGCGACCACGGTGGCGCCGAGAATGCCGGTGGTGGCGGCGAGCAGCGCGCCCACCAGCACCACCGAGATGCCGAGGCCGCCCGGTACCGGCCCGAACAGGCGCGCCATGGTCACCAGCAGGTCCTCGGCGATCTTCGAGCGCTGCAGCATGATGCCCATGAACACGAACAGGGGCACGGCGATGATGGTGTCGCGCTCGACCTCCCAGTAGACGCCCCGGAAATTGGTGACGCCGGCCGTGAGCCACTGAACGGGGCCGTCCTGCGCGAAGAAGGCGCTTGCGTCGCCCGCGAAGATGTAGCCGGTGATCGACGCGAGTCCGATGGTCAGGATGGCCGAGCCGGGCAGCGCGAAGGCCACCGGATACCCCGATGCCAGCGCCCCGGCCATGGCCAGGATCAGCAGTGCGAGAAAGAAGAGTTCCACGTTCAGGCAGGCTCGTGCGTGGGCTGGCTCGGCGACTGCCCGCGAAGGACCGCCATGGCGTCAAGGTAGTACGCCAGAAACTGCGTCATCATGGAAACGGCGTAGACGGCGAGAAAGCCCGCCATCAGGTACTTGACGTAGAGGCCGTACCCGCTCTGGGAGGTTTCGAAATAAAGCAGCGGGCTGTTGATGACGGACGCCTTGCCCGACATGCCGACGGCCAGGATGGTCCAGCACAGCGGCACGCCCAGCAGTATGGAACCCCACGCGTTGACCAGCGCCTTGCGCCGTTCGGTGAAATGCGTGTAGAGCACGTCCACGCGCACGTGGCCTCCGGCGACCAGGGTATGGGCGCTGGCGAACAGGAACAGCGCCGCGTACCAGAAACGAACGAGGTCGCCCATGAAAGCCTGCTCATAGGAGAAGATGAAGCGCGCGATGACGATCTGGAACTCGGCGACGACCACGAGAAGCGCGAGCCAGATGAAGTCGAGCCCCCGCCGGAAGCAGGCCACCACGGCGGCCGCGAGCATCAGCGGCAAATGCACGTAGACGCCCCGGAAACTCGAGACGCCCAGTTGCTGGGCCAGCTTCTTGCCGAACACCGCGGGCAGAAGCCCTTCCACGCGCAGGAACGATATGACGCCGTCGACGATGCCGATGAAGAACGTCGACCAGAAGGCCGCGGCGATGACGTAGGCGGTGACGGAGCCCAGAAGCGCCGCGTCAGACGCGAACGGCCTCTCCTGGTTCCTGAGCGTGATGATGATGATGGCGACTACCGGAAGGACGTAGCCCCCCAACTGCAGCCATGCCAGGAACGCCGCCCCGCCGGGCGGTGACGCCCCGAAGACGGGCGCGACGCCCGGCCAGCCATGCCAGAAGACAAGATAGTTGTTGAAGAGGAACACGAACGTCGTCGCGGCCAGCGACAACGCGAACGCGCGGTATAGCGCGTCCGCGATGCCGGGCCGTCTTTCGTCCTCGTTTAACCGATCCTCAGTCACCGTGGAAAACCATAGCGGTCCGTCATACCAGGCGCCGGACGTCTAGCTCGAGACGCCCAGCACGCGGTTGCGCTGCGCCACGAACGCCTGGTCGGCGAGATTCGACCAGGCGCCGATCTCGCGGCGCGCCTTGTCGAAGCTCTCGTGAATGCGCTTGGCGAGCGGGCTGTGGGTCACCACTCCCGCGAAGACTTCCTCGGCCGCTTTCCCGAACGCGTCGTAGATGTCGTCGTTGAACTTGCGCACCTGGACGCCCTGATCGCGCGTGAGCCGCGCCAGCGCAGCGCCGTTCTTGGCGTTGTACTCGGCCATCATCACGTCGTTCTCCATGGCGGCCGCGGCCTCGATCATCGTCTGATCGGCCTTCGAGAGCGAATCCCAGAACTTCTTGTTGAAGCCCGCGGAGAGCATCGAGCCGGGCTCGTGCATGCCCGGATAGTAGTAGTACTTGGCGGCTTCATAGAACTTCATGAACTCGTCGTTCCACGGCCCCACCCATTCGGTGGCGTCGATGGCGCCCGAGACGAGGTTCTCGTAGATCTGCCCGCCCGGAAGCGACACCGGCGAGGCGCCGAGCTTCGCCATGACGTCGCCGCCGAGGCCCGGGATACGCATCTTGAGGCCCTTCAAGTCGTCGGGGCTGTTGATCTCCTTGCGGAACCAGCCGCCCATCTGCACGCCCGTGTTCCCGCACATGACGCCCTTGAGCCCGAACCCCGCGGCCAGTTCGTCCCAGAGCTGCTGCCCGCCGCCGAAGCGGATCCAGGCGTTGAACTCGGTGTAGGTGAGGCCGAAAGGAACGGCAGTGAAGTAGGCCCACCCCGGATGCTTGCCCTTCCAGTAGTAGTCGGCCGCATGGTAGCCCTGCGCGTTGCCCGAAGCCACCTCGTCGAACGAGTCGAAGGCGCCGACGCGCTCGCCGGCGGCGAAGTAGCTCACCTGGATGCGGCCGTCGCTCATGTCCTGGAGACGCTTGGCGAAACGCTGCGCCCCGGTGCCGAGACCCGGGAAATCGCGCGGCCAGGTGGTGACGATGGCGATCTCGACGCGCTTCTTCATCATGGCGGGCGCCTTCTGGGCCTGGGCCAACCCGCTGCCCGTTACGACCGCAGCGGCGGTGCCGGCCGCGGCGCCGGTCATAAAGTCACGACGTTTCATTTGGTTCTCCTTTTGATGAGAGTAGTTTTATACCCACAATATGAGCGGCCGGCTCACCGGCCGGAAACCAACAGCCAGACTTCCCATAAGACTCATTCTTAATGCGCCTTGATGCAAGAAAATATACTATGCCAAGCGCAATTGCGGCGCAACCACGAACTTGGCGGCCGTCGGTCCGGCGGGGTGGAGGACGCCCTTCGATACGCGGCTTCGCCGCTACTCAGGGTGAGGAGGAGATATTGTCGGCCTGCAATTCTCCGTAGGGGCGGGCCTCCGTGCCCGCCCGTATGGGGGATGTCTCCTCCTGTAGTTTCCTCGGACAGGCACAGAGGCCTGTCCCTACAGAAACCACGTTAATCGCAATGAACCCGTAGGGGCGGACCCATGTGTCCGCCCAATCGCCCGGTCGAAAACACGGAAAAATGGGAGAACACACGGTCAGACATATATGTCTGACCCTACAAAAACCGCAAACCCTCCCCCCGTCATTCCGGCATGTTTCAAGCCGGAATCCAAAAAGAGACGAGGCGCGCATGTTGCGGGGTTCCCTTTTCCTGATGATCGGGTTGTAACCGCTCACGGCTTTGCGGAGCGGGTTATTTGCGGATGTGATAAGCTGGTTCTCAACATTCGCCCCACTCCGCCGCGTTGTGGAGACAAAAGCGCTTGCCTGAAATCGAGTATCTCTGGGATCTGGTAATCGTACTCGGATCGGCGGTCGTGGTCGCAACGGTGCTGCGCCGTGTTGGTGTTCCGTCGATCGCGGGGTTCATCCTCGCAGGCGCCCTTGTCGGACCCACGGCATTGAGTCTCGTGGACGACACCCATCAGGTCGAGGTGCTGGCCGAGATTGGCGTCGTCCTCCTCCTGTTCGGGATCGGTCTCGAACTCTCGCTCGGCCACTTGCGGCGCCTGTGGAAAGCCATCCTTTTGGGCGGGAGCATTCAGGTGGCGGCCACGGTCGCATGCACCGCGGCCCTGGCCGTCTGGTACGGACTCGAAACGGGGCCTGCGGTGTTTCTGGGCTGCGTCGTCGCCGTATCCAGCACCGCCGTCGTTTTGCGCGGCCTGTCTGCGCGGGGGGAACTGGACTCGCCGCACGGCCGTCTGGCCGTCGGCATTCTCGTCTTCCAGGACTTGTGCGTGGTTCCCATGCTCCTGGCGGTGCCCATTCTGGCCGGACAAGAGAGTTCCACGCGGGAAATCGCAGTCGCGGCCATCATCGGTCTTGCCATCCTCTCGGGCGTGCTGTTTGCAGCCAGCCGCGTCGTCCCGTATCTGCTTGCGTTCGTGGCCAAGACGAGGGAGAGGGAACTCTTCGTTCTGACCGTCTTTCTCGGATGCTTCGGGATCGCATGGGGCCTGTCGCTGGCGGGAATCTCGCTCGCGCTCGGGGCATTCCTGGCCGGCCTGATCGTCGCCGGAAGCGAGTTTCGTCACCAGGCGATGTCGGACCTGATCCCCGTGCGAGAGGTATTCGCCAGCGTATTTTTCGTTTCCGTGGGCATGCTGCTGGACGTTTCGGACGTAATCGAGCATTTTGCGCCGATTCTCGGGCTTCTCGGCCTCATCCTCATCGGAAAATTCGCGATCATCCTTGTAATGGGATTGGTTCTGCGATTGCCTCTTCGCGTGGCTATCCTCTCGGCGGCCACATTGTGCCAGATTGGCGAGTTCTCGTTCGTACTGCTGAATGCAGCTTCGGGAACCGGTCTCCTTGGAGCCGAACTGTCCCACAATCTCCTGGTGGCGATCATCCTGTCCATGCTGTTCACACCGATGGTGATCGCATTCGGCCCTCACCTGGCTCTCGGCGCGGACCGCGTCCCCTGGCTGAACCGGATACTGGGCGCCGAGCCTCCCGGATTCGATGCCCACGAACCGCACAGCGACCACATCATCGTTGCCGGATACGGCCGGGCGGGCCGGGATGTATGTCGAGCCGCTCGAGCCGCCGGATTCGCCTGTATCGCGGTCGACGTGAACGTCGATAACGTCCGTGCGGCAAAAGCGGCGGGAGACCTGGCCGTCTACGGAGACATCACGCAGAGAGAAGTGCTGGAAGAGCTTGGATGCAGGAATGCCCGTCTGGTGGTGGTGACCATCAATGACACCCGGGCCACGGAAATGGCTGTTCGCATGGTTCGTCGGACGGCGCCGGATACCCTCATCATTGCGCGCGCCCTCTACGATATAGACGAGGATTCATTGCGGGCGGCCGGCGCCACGAGGGTCATCACGGCGGAAGCCACGACCAGCGCCGTGATCGTAGATACGACTCTCGCGGAACTGGGAACGACGGGGATGGAAACCTAGGCCGGGATAACCCGCCGGGCCATGATCGGTCTCCATCAATGGGACGTCAGGGACGTATCTGCAAGGTGAGGATGGTCTCCACCGGCGCGTCGTAGGTGAGTTCGTTGATGTTCAGGGCCGCGCGCGCGTGCTTTCCCCGCTCCTCGCCGAGCACCTCGACGAGAAGGTCGCTCTCCCCGTTCACCACCCAGGGCGCCTCCTGGAAGCCGGGCGCGCTGTTCACGTAGCCTTCGAGGCGCACGGCCCGCACAATGCGGTCCAGGTCGCCGCCGAGGCACGCTTTCGCCATGGCGAAGTGGTTGAGACCGCACAGGCGCGCGGACTGGTAGCCCTCCTCGACGCTGACCCCGCCGCCGAGCTTGCCCCGGACCGGGATTTCCCCGTTGTACTGGCCGATGGTGCCCGCGAGGAAAAGCACCTCGCCCACCGCCACGCCGGGGATGTAGTTCGCCACGGCGGGCGGGACTTCGGGAAGCTCAATACCGAGCTCTTCCAGCCTTTTTTCGATGTTCATTTTATGCTCCATGCCTGATGAGGATACGATCCGGGAAGGCGGGCGCGTTCGCCCGCGCCGGGATGATGGTAGCACGACTTCGCCTGCCTCTCCATGTACGGCGACAACCCCTCTTCGGGCGGAATGGATCGCGCATTTCCGCGCATTTGCCGTATCCCTGCACTTTCGCAGATTCGGTATCGTGCGCGCGCCGCGGGAGGTCGAGATTGACCACCGTCAGGGAGAGGAGGCTTTCTTGTGGAACCTGGCTTTTGGGGAAGAGTAAAGGCGTCGAACGTTCTCTCTTCAGTCGCGTTCGATAACTCATACTTCGCCGGAACGACCCATCCGTATTCAGGGGAACACGGGCTGTTCGCGAGTTGCCCGTGCAATAGCGTAAACCTGCTCATCTCCTCCCTGTTCGATTATCGCGGGGGGAGAAATCATGCGGATGGATTCGAGGACGACATGGAAATGAAAATAATGATATTTCCAGTAAAATTCGATAAATTCACGGGGTTTTTCGATAAATCAGATTCATCGGATATTCTAGGCCATTCTCATCGGCGATGGAATCTATATAACCTGTTGATATTATTTTGGATAACCGTTTCACCAATAACCGTTGGAATTCGCTTTCCGCAATCCGTAATCAAGCCGAAAGCGGATTGATTACAACTCCTGCGCGTCCTAGCGAGCTTGGTTCGGGTAAGCAGTAGTAACCGTTCAGCGGGAGGGTGATGGGAGTTGTTTCAGCGGTTGAGGACCTGCTTCCAGTTGCTGCGCAGCGGCCTCAGCCAGACGTCCTTCCTGGGTTTGTCGAAACGTTTGTCCCTGTCGTAGCGCCCTCGTCCCTGTGTGGCGCCGACGTGAATCCATCCCGAAGCCCTGTAGACGGCGCCGGTGTATCGCGGCGTCTCGACGAAGGTCTCGACGAGGACGGGGGTCGTGCCATAGCGTTCGGTCCAGTCTTCGGGCAGGCGCCTGCGGACGATGGCGAGGAGGTGCGAGCCGAGGTTGGGGATCCTGATCCATGGCAGGATGAGGAACCTCGGGTTGTCGACCACGAGGGGGAGGTTCTTCTCGCGCAGCCTGGGCGTCCAGCCGATGAAGCCGTCACGCGGGGCGAGTTTCCAGGCGGCGGTGGAGAAGCCGAGCATGGCGAGGGGCCTGCCGCCCCGGTCGTGGACGGCGTAGCGCATCTGCGCGCCGACGAGGGTCTTGTAGCCGAGGTAATGGTAGCGGGCGACGAACTCGTTCCAGAGCCTGCCCTCGCGGGTTCCGCGCACGGCGACACGCATATCGAGGGGCCGAACCTCATCGAGGGTCTCGGGCGCCGGGATGAGGGGAGGTTCGGTGTCGGGTCCGAAGACGATCGGCCCGGGGCGGTTCTGCCGCCACTTCGGTGGGGGCAGCGTGATCAGGCCATCCTTGTGCATGGCCAGCATGGTCACCCGGGCCATCATGTCCTTGAGTCCGCCGTCGGGCTTGTACCAGCCGATGCGGCGGCAGAACTCCTTCGACAGCGCATGACGGTTGAGCGCAGGAGGACCTGCGATCAGCGCGCGCAGCAGCGCCATCTCTTCCGTCGTGAAGTCGCGTCCGTAGTAGCGGCACCCGGTCACGGCGTCATCCCGGCGCCGTGAGGGCGCGCCTGCGCTCCTCATTCATAGACCAGGGCAGCCACGCGGAGAGGTCCCCGGGCGGGCGGCCGCCGTTCTCCGCACAGGCGGTGAGCCATGCTTCGAGCCAGCGGAGAGTGTCGATGCCGTTCAATGAGAGCGTGCCGAGGACGGAGTACATCATCGCCGTGAACCCGGCGCCGGCCTCGCTGTCGGAGCCGAACGAGAGGCGTCTTCCGATCACGGGACCCCGAAGCGCGCGTTCGGCCTGATTATTATCCATCGGTACCGAGGGGCGTTCGAGGAAGACGCTCAGTCCCTCGCGGTGGTTCAGCAGCGAGCGAAGCGCCTTGCCCTCGCGCGCCTGCGCCGGCAGGGCGGCCACCTCCCGTCGGGCCTGCGCGAACAGATCCTCGAGCGCATTCTTCAATTCGTCGTGCGCCGCTTCGAACGCCGCGCCCTGGCGTTCGGCGCCCGGGTCGTAACGGGCCAGGCGCGCCTCGTTCAGGCGGTAGAGCAAGGCAATCCGCTCGATCCATCTCTCGCACCATGGCGTCAGCCGCTCCTCGCCGGCGGCGCAGTGGATATAATCGCGCCGGGCGTGGCTCCAGCAGTAGCCGAGAATCACGGAGCCGTCGAGTTCGCGCGCCAGCTTCTTGTAGGCGCTGTAGCGGTCGCAGACGAGGACCGTATGGGAACCGCCCACGCCGAAGAGCTTCATCGCGACCTCAGCAGACCGTGAGGAGTCGACGTGGAAGTAGACGGAGTCCTCGCTGACCGATGTCCACAGCCAGGCGCGGCTCGAGCGTCCTTGTTCGCGAAGCGACTGAACGCGCCACGTCGTCTCGTCCCCATGACGAAGCGCCGCCTCATTCTGGCGGGCGAGGATCGCCGCAGCCGGCGGCTCGAACAGCGGCGCGAAGCGGTGCGCGCCGGCGGCCAGCGTGCCCGCGGAGACCGGAAGGCCCTGGTCGGAGAGCCACGCGGCGACCCGGCGCAGGGGGCGGAAGCAGGCGTAGCGCTCGAACAGGAAGCGCGCCCACACGCTGGTCCCGAAGGACGTGCCCGCGAACAGGCGCGGGGCGGGCGGCGCCGACACTTCCACCGGAGACGACGCGCAATCGCACCTCCTGCGCCACCGCGGACGGTGGATGACGCGCTTGTGGGCCGAGACTTCGATCTCGACGATGCGCGACACTCGCGCGCCGTTCGCTACGTAGGGCTGCCCGCAACAGGCGCAGACGCGCGCACCGGCCGGCGGGTTGCGGACTTCGGTCCTCTCCTCGAGCGCGGGCCGCGGGGTGCGGCCATGGCCCCGGGCACCAGGCTGTCCGCCGCGCCTTCGCCCGGTGCGCGGCCTCTCCTGCCGCTCGCTCCTGCGCCCGAACAGCCTCCTCGCCAGCACCGCTCCGGTGGCGCGGAGCTTCGCGAGCTCGGCCTCCAGCCGCGCCCGGCGGGCCTCCGACTTGCGAAGCGTCCTGTGAAGCCGCCCGTTCTTCCTGGACAACGACCTGAGCGCCGTCTTCCGGCGCCGCGACCTCCCCAAGGCCTTGCGAAGTTCCGCGTCCCGACGAGACGACCTCGTGCGCAACGCCTCCTTTGCGCGCAACAGCCGATCCTTCAGCCCCTCCTTCACCCTGCCTGCCGCCCGGAGCGAGACACGCAACTCGTCGCGCGATTCCCGCAACTTCCCGTAGAGCCGGATAAGCTCCTCGTCACGATATTGAATCGTCTTCTTGTGGTCCGCCGTCTCCATCTTCTCCCAGGCCAGCCGATCCGCCAGCCGGGCGACATCCTTCTTCTGCTCCTCAAGCTCCTCGCGAAGAGACGCTATCGTGTTATCCCGCTTCTCCACGACCCGGCGCAGCCCCGCGGCCTCCTTCGGAGGCAGCGCGGCCGAGAGAGCCTTGTTCAACCGGGCGACCTCCTTGCTCAGCGACTCGAGCGGACTGCGCTTGCCCGGCTCCACTCCCGCCTTGCGAAGAAGCTTCTCCTGCCGAGCCACTTCCGCCCGGGCGTCCTTCGCCGCGCGGCGGACTTCCTTCAACTTCCCGACCCTCGCGGCAAGCTTGCTCCGGCAGTTGTCGAGATGCCACTTCAGCGAACCCGCCCGCGCGCGGGAATCCACCTCCTTGAGCCGCAACTCCTCGCAGCGCGCCTCCGCCTCCTCCGCGCGCGTACGTTCTCGCTCGTACAGCGAACGCCAGTACGCCTCTGCGGTTGTGGACAACGGGGGGGAATGAGGCCATGGGTCATCCGGCCCCTCGAGCAACGCCAACTCCGTCTCGACAGCTTCGGTGCGAATCTTCATGCCGACATCATTACCACATGTCGGATCGCGTTATCAGCACCTTAAGGGAATCTCTTCGAATATCCGTGATGAGAAAGGCGGGCCATCACCCTGCCACCGAATGGTTACAAGCGCTTGTAAGCGATGGGGTGTGCGCCAGGCTAACTGGTGCCAGTGCAGCCGGTGGAAGTCCGGCGGGAGGGAGAAGGCTAGCCACCACCTCCACCCCGAGTCATGGGCCGCTACCCGCGAGGGTGGGGGTTAAGCGTTGACAGGGGCGCGT
>JAJEJD010000023.1 GCA_022828125.1 bacterium
CCCGCCACGGCTCTCCCGTCTTCGCCGCGGCCTCGCGCGCATTTGCCCGCATTTGCCGTACCTTGTGAGATCGCGGGTTGCGGTATCGTGCGCGCCGCTCGGGGGAACCCGGCCCCGCCGGCCGGGGTTGACTCCCCGCAAGGAGCGAAAAGGGGGCTTTCAGGTGAACGCGCATTATACGAAAAAGGGAAACCGGCGCTCGGCCAGCGACCGGGGGGGAGCGGCTCCCCTCTCCCCGGACGGGACCCGTCTTTCGCGTCCGGGGATGCGCCGCGAAAAATGCGCCGTGAATTTCCGAAAAATACCGAAAAATACGGTAAAAACCGATAAATTCACGGGGTTTTTCGATAAATTTCCGAACGGGAAAAACATTGCAAGTTATTGTAATAAAAGGATAAGCAACACGATTCTGAGCGCAGTCGACTCAAATATGACCGGAAAAATTTTCTAGCGCGCCGCATTTGCCCGCATTTGGGATGAAACAGGCCGGGCGCCCCGCATTTGCCCGCATTTCCCGCCCACGCGCGGATGCGCGAAGCCGCAGGATGCCCCGCGGCGCTACCCGCCGAAGATCGCCTCGATGAAGGCGTCCGCGTCGAAATCGATGAGGTCTTCCGCCGCCTCGCCCACGCCGACATATCTTATCGGGATGCCACTCTCGTAAGTGGCGCCCAGCGCCACGCCACCCTTGGCCGTGCCGTCGAGCTTGGTGAGCACCAGACCCGTCACGCCGAGCGCCGGGCCGAATTCCCGCACCTGGGAGAGGACGTTCTGCCCGGACGTCGCGTCCAATACGAGCAGCACCTCATGGGGCGCCGTATCGACGAGGCGCCCCGTGACGCGCCTGAGCTTTTTGAGTTCCTCCATGAGATTGTGTTTCGTGTGCAAGCGTCCCGCCGTATCCACGAGCAACACATCGGCGCCGCGCGCCTTCGCCGCCTGAACGGCGTCATACACCACGGCGGATGAATCCGCTCCCTCCTTATGGCGGATGATCTCGCATCCGCTCCGCTCGGCCCATGCCGTCAACTGCTCACCGGCCGCCGCACGGAACGTATCCCCCGCCGCGAGCATGACCTTGAGATTTTCGGCCGAATACCGCGACGCGAGCTTGCCGGCCGTCGTCGTCTTGCCCACGCCGTTGACGCCCACCAGAAAAATGATTCTGGGCTCATCCGCGGCAGGCTCCCTCGGCGCAAACGCAGGCGGAGATTCAGGGTTTTCAAGACAGGAACGCATGATTTCCTGAACGCGCGTCTGCGGGTCCGACCCCGCGCCCTCCCCCGCCTTCAGTTTCCCCAGCAGCGACTCGACGAGAGAGGGACCCATATCCGCCATGTAGAGAACCTCTTCCAGTTCCTCGAGCGTATCCTCATCGATGCGCCCCGCGACCAAACCCTTTACTTGCGCGAGAAAACCACCTCTCGTCTTCGAGAGGCCTTGGCGCAATCTGCCGAACCAGCCTCTTGCGCCGCTGTCCCTCTCTGAATTTTCTTGCTGCCCGGAACCAGACATCAAAGGTCTTTCCTCAACCTGCGCCAAACAAAACCAACCCCGGCGACGGTGCGCCGGGGTCATCTTCAACGAGGCCTATCGGGAACATACGGACGATACTGCTACACACTCGTTTCCAGCACCGCCTCTCCTACGCCGTTTACCCTCTCGTCCTCGCGGCTCAGCTTTACCGAGACGATTTCTGAAACGCCCTTTTCTCTTTGCGTAACGCCGTAGAGGTGATTCGCGTACGACATGGTCTTTTTGTTATGGGTGATGATGATGAACTGGCTTCTGTCCTCGAGTTCAGCCAGTACTTCGCGAAAACGTCCGACGTTGGCGTCATCGAGGGTGGCGTCCACCTCGTCGAGGATGCAAAACGGACTTGGCCGGACGCTGAAGACCGCGAATAAAAGAGAAATGGCGGTGAGCGCTTTCTCCCCGGCGGAGAGGAGCATGATGTTCGAAGGACGCTTGCCCGGCGGTCTCACCTCGATGTCGACGCCCGTCTCCAGCGGGTCATCCGGGTCAAGCAGGAACATGCGCGCCTCCCCTCCCTGGAAAAGACGTCCGAAAATGTCCGAAAAGGCGTTGCCCACCTCCTCGAACGCCGCCAGGAAGCGGGACTTCGTCGTCTTGTTCAACTTCTCGATCGTGGCGTGGAGATCGGCGATGGAGTTTTCGAGATCCTGCTGTTGTTCCTGCAAAAACACGTATTCCTGATTGATTTCGTCGTATTCCTGCGCGGCCAGAGGGTTCACTTCACCCATGCGGGAAAGCCTTTGGGTCAGCATCTCCAAGCGGTTCAAAATCTCTTGGTACCGGGGAAGTTCTTCCCGCCAGTTCTCCGCCGTCTCCTCAAGGTTGACCTGATATTCCGATTCGGCGGATTTCTCCATAGATTCCCGTTGCACGCGAAGCGTCGTCCGCCGCTCCGCCGCCGCTCGCACTTCATCGCTCAGAGCAGAGGCTCTGGTCTTCATTTCACGAATCGAATCCGCCAGTTCCTCATCGCGCGATTGCATCTCCTGTAAAACGCGGTCACGCTCCGCCAACTCGGCTGTCACATCGGCTTTTTCATCCTGAAGAGCGAGTATCCCCTCTCCGCTCTGCGCGATGCTCTCCTTCAGGCGCTCTCGTTTTTCTCTCGATTCACGCTGCTCTTCTTCTCTGCGAGTCTTGCGAACCGAATTCTGGGATATCCCATCATCTATCCGCTGGACTTCGGCCTGGCCGCCGGCCACCTGTCCGTTGATCTCCGTCAAGGCGACTTTCTTGTCCGTCACTCGCGCCTCTACCTCCAAGTGCCGTAAGCCGGCGTCGCTCACCTTTTTCTCGATTTCGTGGATACGCAAGCTGAATTGCTGAATCGTTTCTTCCAAACCAAGGCTTTCATCTTTGACCTTTTGGAGAACCTCCATGAGACGCGTCTGCTCCCCGCGTATTTGCTTTTGCGCATCTTCGAGCGTGGCCAGCCGTGTATTCAACTCTTCGTGCCTGCCTTCCGCTGCGCGGAGGGTTCCCTCTGCCTCCACGCGCATCACCTCGGCCCGTTGATACGCCTCGGTCGCATGGCGGCTTCTTTGCTCCGCTTTCGTGAGTTGCCCGCTCAGTTTTTGGGAAATCGGCTCCAATTCACGAAGTTGCGCCTCAAAATGTTCAACCTTCAGGCGAATTTCCTCACACCTTCTCGAACGCTCCAGAAGGCCCTCGTTCCGGGTCAAACCGCCTTCCACCACACCATTCGCATGAATAATTTCTCCATTCAAAGTCACGCAAACGATGCCTTGAGGCCCGTTGCACCATGCCGCCTGCGCGGCATCGATATCCTCTACCACAACAACATTGCCGAGCAGCGACTGAGCGAGGTGGCGGTAACTCATGTCACAACGAACAAAATCCGTCGCCGCGCCTAAAACGCCCTCTCCCAACGGGACGACGACGCCCGACTGAGCACCGACTTCAACCGGCAGCGCTACGCCTCGCCCGGTTTCCGAACTCACCAGCGCACGAATCGCATCTACCGCGTCGCCGGGGGTATTCACGACCACGCCCAACAACCTGTCCCCAAGGGCCGTTTCGATGGCTTTTTCAAACTTCGGGTCTACACGAATGACTTCGGAGAAAGACGCCAGAACTTGAGCACCACAAGATCTGAACGCTTCCACATCCGAGATTCCGCTCTCCTCGGAACGCAAAACACCCTCCAAGGCGGAGAGAGCGGATTTCGCTTCCATCAACGATTCTTTCGCACCAGCCACGGATGCTTCATGGCGGGTCGCCAATTCGGAAGTCCGCGCACACTCGGATGTTGCCTGCTCAAGTTCCAGTTTGGCCTGACCTTCAGATGCAACCAGCGATTCCAGCCGGCTTCTCGCACCACCTGCGTCGGTTTGGGTCGATTCGAGTTGGCGCTTGACCTCCCTGATTTCGTTGCCGGTTTTTTCCATGGATTCAGCCAGTCCTTCACGCTTCGATTCAACCGAGGCGATTTGCTGACGAACTGCACTCAAGCGCTCTCTTTCTACCTCCTGAGCGCGCCTGGCCTCGTCAAGCGCCCGTTCAAATTCTTTCAGGTTCTCGCGAACGGCGGCCAACTCCGCCGCGCTGACGCCATATTCCTGATGCGCAACGCGCGATTGCTCCGTAAGCATCTCGAGGGTTGAGGCAAGCTCGACTCTTTCATTTTCAAAGGTCGCGATTTCAACGTCGAGAGTCTGGATTTCCTCCGCACGGCGCTCGTCATCCATGTCGAGTTCCGCGAGATGGCTCTTTAACATCTCGACTCGAGTCTCCAGACGCTCAAGGCTCCCCTCCAACTTCGTCGCACGTTGGCGGGATTCCACCAAAGCCTCTGAACGCTCCCCAAGTAAAATACGCCCGCTTTCCCTTTCAGCTTCAAGAGAAGACAATTTCGCCGACACCGTTTGCTCTTCTTCTTTGACCCGAGCATACGCTTTTTCCGCCGGAACAAGTTTTTCCACATGTTTGATGTAGTCGAGCGCCATGATTCTTTGGGAAAGATCGGCAATCTCGGTTTGATATTCCTTATGAAAAGTCGCCTTTCTCGCCTGGCGGCGCAAAGAGCGGAGACGAGATTCCTTCTCACGCATGATGTCGGCCACACGAAGCAGATTCGCCTGCGCAAGCTCCAGTTTGCGCAACGCTTCGTTTCGCCTGCTCTTGTATTTCATGATCCCGGCGGCTTCTTCAATCAGAACGCGCCTGTCCATGGGCCTCGCGTTCACGAGGGTTTCTATCTTTCCCTGCTCCACGATAGAGAAAGTATCGAGGGAAACACCGGTATCAAGAAACAAATCGACGATGTCTTTGAGGCGGCAAGGATTGCGGTTGATGAGATATTCACTTTCTCCTGAGCGATACAAGCGGCGAGTGATCACCACCTCGTCAAAATCCCTGAACGCGGGAGAGGTCACCACGCCCTTGAGATCGGTGACGGTAAGCGAGACCTCGGACATCCCGTGTTGTTTGCGCTCGGCGCTGCCGTTGAAGATGACATCCTCCATCTTCTTCGAGCGCATGTTCTTGGGAGCCTGCTCACCCAGAACCCATCGAACGGCATCACACACATTGCTTTTGCCGCATCCGTTGGGCCCGACCACAGCCGTAAGGCCCTCGCCAATTTCGATTACGGTCTTTTCAACGAAAGACTTGAACCCCTGCATCTCCAAGCGTTGGAATCGCAATTCAACACCTCGCGGGCGGATGAGCTTTCATTATCAGGGGGCGGTGTAGGACACTACTAGGGCGGCAGGAATCAATAACTTACCAGAATTCCCCAACATTCGTAAAGCGAAAATATCGCATTCCGGAAACTCACGGTTGCCAGGTTTCCTCAATTTTATGAACCGCTTCTTTCGCAGCGACTTGCTCGGCCGCCTTTTTGGTCGTCCCTTGCCCTCGTCCCATGACCTTACGACCAAGGCGGACTTCAACTTCGAATTCTTTTTCATGCTCGGGACCACTCTCTCGAATCAGACGATACCCCGGGGGCTTATTTCCATTTCTTTGAGCCAACCGTTGAAGTTGACTCTTGAAATCCTGGGACAGGACATCTTTTTCATTCAAGCCCGCAGCCCAGAACCATGATTCCGCCCACTGCACGCAACGGGTGAAACCGGCATCGAGATATATGGCGCCGGCCAGTGCCTCGATTGCTCCCGCCTGGATAGAGGGCTTTTGTCGGCCACCCGTTTTCTCCTCCCCTCTACCCAAACGAAGGAAATCGCCCAACCCTCGGCGCCTGAAAATTCCCGCCAAAGAGCGGCCATTCACCCGCTCTGAACGCATATGGGTCAAAACACCTTCATCATCCGTCGGAAAATCCTTCCAGAGCTTTTCCGTCACGATAAGTTGCAAGACGGCATCGCCCAAAAATTCCAGTCGCTCATTATCTAAAGTGGGTGTTGAACTTTCCTGAGAAAAAGAACGGTGCGTCAGGGCCCGAACGAGGAGTTCCTTGTTCGCAAACGAATAACCAATCCGGGCTTCGATTTCGGCCAAGGTAACACCTCTTGCACCGAAACCGGAGGCTTTCCCGTTTCTGTGGCTGGAGGGACCTTTTTTACTAAGCTGCGTTGCTTGCCGCTTTCTTGAATAAGAGCGACGCGTTGGTTCCCCCGAAGCCGAACGAGTTTGTGATGGCACAGCCGATGTCCGCTTTCCGGGCAGAGTTGGGCACATAGTCGAGGTCACATTCCGGATCTGGAGTGTCCAAGTTAATCGTGGGAGGAATACATTGGTTTTTGAGCGCCAGGATAGTGAAAACCGACTCCACGCCTCCCGCTGCACCCAGAAGATGCCCGGTCATGGATTTCGTGGAACTGACACTCAGATTGTAGGCATGATCGCCGAATGTTCTTTTGATGGCTGTCGTTTCTAGTCTGTCTCCCGCTCCAGTGGATGTACCATGCGCGTTGATGTAATCCACCTCCTCGGGCTCCAGTCCCGCATCATCCAGCGCCATGTCCATGCAGCGGGCCGCCCCGTCACCGCCGGGGTCCGGAGAGGTGATGTGATGGGCGTCAGAAGTAAGACCATAACCACTGAGTTCGGCGTAAATATTCGCGCCCCGTGCCACGGCACGTTCATAGCGCTCCAGGATCATGACGCCTGCCCCCTCCGCCATCACGAATCCATCCCTGTCCGTATCAAAGGGGCGACTCGCCCTCTCGGGGTCATCGTTACGCGTGCTGAGCGCTCGCATCGCGCAAAATCCCGCCATGGCCAATTCCGTGATACAAGACTCACTGCCACCGGCCACCATGACATCCACCAGACCGCGCTGAATGCACTTCATAGCGTCCCCGATGGCGTGATTCCCGGATGCGCACGCCGTCGTAGTGCAAATGTTCGGTCCCTTTAATCCCCAGCGCATCGAAATCTGGCCAGCGGCCAAGTTCCCCAACAACATGGGGATGAAGAAGGGGCTGATGCGCGTCGGCTCTTTGATTTGTATTAATTCCTTGTTTGCCTCGATGGCGGGCAAACCGCCCAAGCCCACACCGATGATGGTGCCGTATCGCGGCGCCATTTCCGCGTCCGGTGCTTCCAGCCCAGCATCATCGAAGGCCATTTGAGAGGCCGCAAGAACGTACTGGATGAAAGTATCCATCTTCTTGAGTTCTTTACGGGAAATATAATTCTCGGGCTCGAAACCTTTTATTTCGCCGCAAATCCGCGAGGCGATCCGATCCGGAGAAAACCGCGACACTTTTCCGATGCCCGAGCGGCCCTGCATCAAGGCTTCCCAGTTTTCCTCCACCGACAAGCCCAGCGGCGTAAGCAATCCGAGCCCGGTCACGACGACTCGAACATCCGACTTCACCAAATCTTGATTATTCATGCTTCCTCTTCAGATTTGCAGACCAACGAGGTTTCTCTAATCTCCAGGCACCTTGCCGATATAGTCATACGCGTCCTGAACCGTGGAGATTTTTTCCGCTTCTTCATCGGGAATTTCGATACCGAATTTCTCCTCAAACGCCATGACGAGCTCTACGGTATCCAGCGAGTCCGCCCCCAGATCATCGGTAAACGAAGCTTCCGGCACCACCTTTTCAGGCTCCACGCTCAACTGCTCAACAATGATTTCTTTTATTTGTGCTTTGATTTCATCTGTCACGCCGATTCCTCCGAAAATCTTTCGATCAAACCGGTATCGGGTCGTCCTTTCGACAAGAACTCAGACCCGATACGCATTTACGCATCTGCGGGGCGTTCATCCGAATTCCATGACTTGCTTTTTTCTTTTCCTATCAATGTCCTCGTCAACCATCATACACGGGGATGAAATTCAGTTGAACTCTCCCAAGGCCGAAACTGCTTTCTCCAGACTCTGTTTATCTTCCACGCTATGCACCGGTATATCCTTCAATATCCGCTTGTTCAATCCTGAGAGCACTTTACCGGGACCCAGTTCGACCATCACATCGGGTTTTTCCTCACCTGCCGCCCGCACGGCGTCTTCCCAGCGCACGGCGGAGCGAATCTGCCGTTTGAGCAACTCTCTTGCTTGTTTTCCCTCCCGAACGGGTCGAGCGGTCACATTCGCGTAGACGGGGATGGAAGGATTGCCTATCTCGGTTCCATCGAGAACTTCACTCATCCGCTCCGCAGCTTCACTCAACAAGGAGCAATGGAAGGGCGCTCCTACCGGAAGCATAACCGCCTTCCTGGCTCCTTTGTCCGTCGCCAAACGAGCGGCGGATTCTACCGCATCCTTATCTCCCGACAAGACATATTGGCCGGGGGCATTATAATTTGCAACCTCCACCACACCTTCTACTTCCCCGCATATAGCTTCGGCCGCCTCTCTCTTTATGCCGAGCAAGGCCGCCATGGCGCCGCCCCCCTCCGGGACGGCCTCATGCATGAAGCGGCCCCTTTTCTTCACCAACTCGACACCCGACTGAAAATCGATGGCCCCGGCCGCCAGAAGAGCGGAGTATTCCCCCAAGCTGTGGCCCAAAGCGAGAGAAGGCCCGAAGCCGTGCTCACACAACAGGGTGCATGCGATATGGCTATGAACGAGAATGGCAGGCTGGGTGTGACAGGTGAGCGTCAACTCCGACTTGGGGCCTTCAAAGCTGAGTTTGGCGAGGTCCCATCCCAGAATATCACTCGCCTGTTCATAGGCTTCCCGAGCGAATGGATACCCGTCATAGAATTGTTTGCCCATGCCGACATACTGCGAGCCTTGTCCTGGAAACAAAAACGCAATTTTCACGGCCATCTAGCAACCCTTACCTATGGCATGAACGGCAAAGCTTTAATCTATTATGCTCGCGAGAAAAACAGGGCGGGGGGTGACGCGAAATCATTCCGGGCGTTCATATCGTCAATTCCATTCGACCAAAGCCGCACCCCAAGTGAGGCCTCCGCCGAAAGCAGCCATGAGCACATTATCTCCGCTTCGAATTTTCCCCTCCCTCACCGATTCATCCAGCGCAACCGGGATGGTGGCCGCGGACATATTGCCATATTTGTTAATCGTGACTACTACTTTGTCCATCGACAATTCAAGCCGTTTCGCCACGGCCTCGATAATCCGCAGATTCGCCTGATGCGGGATAAACACATCGATGTCATCCAAAGTAAGGCCGCTTCGCTCCAGCGTTTCCTTACAGGCCCCCAGGAAATAGCGCACAGCCGTCTTGAACGTCTCTTGCCCCTTCATCTGCAATAAATGCTCTTTGTTGTGCACGTCGTCCGCCGTGATCGGGGCAAACCGCGAACCGCCTCCCGGGACCAGAATCAACTCCCCGCCATTGCCGTCGCTGTAAACTCTCGAATCCACAACACCTCTTCTGCCGTTCTCCGACGCCCCTACAACGACGGCGCCCGCTCCATCGCCCCACAAAACGCAGGTCCCCCTATCCTCCCAATTGGTCATCCGCGTCATCACGTCGGCGGAAACCAGGAGCACCTTCTTCATCATACCCGAACGAATATAGGCATCCGCCGCCTGAAGGCCGTAGACGAAGCCCGTGCACGCCGCGTTCAAGTCGAACGCCGCGGCCCTGTGCGCGCCGATGTGAGACTGAAGCCAGCAAGCCGCAGCCGGGCACATCGTGTCCGGCGTGAGAGTGGTTACGATGATGAGGTCGATTTCCTCAGGCCCCACCCCCGCGGCTTCGAGCGCCTGATTGGCGGCATGAAGCGATAAATGGGAAGTCGCCTCATCAGGTTTCGCCACACGCCGCTCGCTGATTCCCGTTCTCTCGCGAATCCATTGGTCGCTGGTGTCGACCATTTTTTCCAGATCGGCGTTCGAGAGAACTCTTTCAGGGACGTATGAACCCGTCCCCAGGATGACGGAGTGGGTCACGGCTTGATTCCCTATTCGGGCGAGATTACTGCTCAAATGTGATCGTAGTCGAAAACAGGCTCAGATATCAAGAGGGCGGATTTCCTTCGTCTTCTTCATCGCCGCTCTTCTTTTCTTCCTCCGTTACCTTCTCGTAGAAAATGCCCGTTCGTATCTGATTCCACAAGCGCCAGCCGACATCCCCGCTGCGCTGTATGGAGATATGTTTGTCGATTTCTGTTTGTATCTTCGCATTCAGATCGACCTTGACGATACTCGCCGTCGTACGGATGGCGTTTTTCACGGCCTTCGAGTTGCTGCGGCCATGTCCGATTGTGCAAATTCCCCCCAAACCCAGCAAGGGCGCCGCTCCGTATTCGGAATAATCCGTTCTCTGGCGCATGGATTTCAGTCCGTTCTGTAAAAACATATACCCAATCTTGCTGCGCATCGAACCCACGATTTGCTCTCTGAGCAGCGTCGTCAGCATTTCACTGAGACTCTCGCTCACCTTCAAAGCCACGTTTCCCGCGAACCCGTCGCACACGATTACGTCCGTGCCGCCCTGAAAAATCGTGCTCCCCTCGACATTGCCCACAAAATTCAAATCACTTTTCACGAAAATCTCATGGACAGACTTGAGCACGTCGGTTCCTTTGGAATCTTCTCCCCCCACGTTGAGCAGACCGACCGTGGGCGCGGGTTTCTTGAACACTTCCTCGGTATATACGGCTCCCATAACGCCGAACTGGAACAGATGCTGCGCCCGTGGGGTCAGATTCGCTCCCACGTCCAGCATGACGGAAAAGCCTTTGAGGGTGGGGATCAAAGCAGCGATGGCGGGCCGCTGAACCCCCGGCATGCGCTGCAAAACGGCCAGGCCCGTGGCGAAGGCGCCTCCGGTATCGCCTGCGCTGAACACCGCCTGCGCTTCGTCATCCTTCACCAACTGAAGGGCGACGCGCATGGATGAATCCGGCTTGGACTTCACCGATTTCGTGGGTGATTCGCCCATGCCGATGACTTGACTCGCTGCGCGAATATCGAAGGTGTCCTTGGGGGCTCCGAGGCGCTTGAGTTCCGCCTCGATTCGCTCCGGCTCGCCCACCAATACGGATTCGATACCCTCTTCCCGGTGAGCGTCCAACGCTCCTTCTACGATCGCCGAAGGCGCGTTGTCTCCCCCCATGGCATCTATCGCTATTTTCATCATCTCTATCCAGCGTTGGTATTATTCCTTCACTTCCAAAACTTTTTGCCCCTTGTAATACCCGCAGATATTGCATACCCGGTGGGGCAGCACCGGATTATTGCAATTCGAGCAAACCGCAATCGATGGTTTCGCTACCTTATAGTGTGTTCTTCTTTTGCGGCCTCGCGTCTGCGAGTGCCGACGTTTGGGAAGCCCCACAGCACCGCACTCCTTTCACAATAATACGTTAAACACGAGCAATTCCCGCCGAAGTCCTCTCGGCCCCATGCCCGAAAACAGAATCATCACATACTACCACATATTTCAAATTTCAGATTCATCACACACGAAGCATACAAATTTCATGCGGGGTCCTCCGGTTTCCAGCCCTTGAGGGGCCCCCACCGCGGGTCCGACTCCGCGCCCACACCGACGGATTCTCCCTCATCGAGTTTCCTGCAAGTTTCAGGCGCTTCTCCCAGACATTTATCAGGACACCGGGGCTGAATGGGAATCGCCAGCCCGATTTGATCGCGAACGGGCGTCGTCAGGTCCACCGTTTCATTTTCGATGTATGCGACATCGATATCTTCTTCTTTCAGCTCAACTTCATCTTCTGAAGCGATATCTTGCGGCACTCGCGAAAAATAAACGGCCAAAGGCTCGCTGAACGGATAAGGAAATTCCGCCAGCCCGAGAGAACATTCCAGCAAAAACCGACCACTCAACCGACCCTGGAAACTCACCTCATCAGAGCCTGTTTTCTCCAACTTGCCGGTGAGCTTTAGACTCGACGCCCGGAACCAGACTTCCTCCAAATCAGCCGGCTCCAAATCCAGAGAGACGTCCAGGCCGTCATCCGGAATCTGGGCGAGAGGAAATTGAAGTATTTTCCCCATATCGTTTCCCCGGAGGAGGTACTCGACCAGACGGGCGTACGCCTTGAACATCACGGCGCATCGCGCTTCAAACCTCCCGATACCTGAATTCAAAATATAGGGAGGTGTCGAGTCATGTCAAATTACATAGCCGGGATCCCCGCTAGTATGCTCCATATTCGATTGAATGATGCACATCTCATCGTCGAGTCGGCGTATCTACCCGCCCGGTCGCAGCAACTCCAATAGCCTTCCCTCTCGAACACCGCCGGTCGATACGCCCAACTCTTTCTTTCGTCCCCACCGCATCAGCGCGCGCACGACGATAAGCCCGGCAAGCGCCACGTCCTCGCGTCCCGGTTCGAAGCCTGCAAGCTCTCTCCTTCCCTCGTAAGCCAGCTCGGCAAACCGATTGACCCATTCCTCAAAAAAAGAGTTCGGCAACGAAACGCCATCTATGCGCCCACCCGGCGGCGCGCCTTCAGTCAAAAACCATGCAAGCGCCACCACCCCTCCACAGCCGATGAAGGGGATTCCCGCCAGTTCCGCCCCGGCGAAATCAATATCCGCCAACATCTTCTCCACCGCCTCCGAACAGGCCTGCACCTGTTCATCCGGCGTGGGCATATGCTTCAAATGGCGCTCCGTCAGATACACCACGCCGGCGGGAAGGCTCGCCATTTTTTGGACCTCGCCACGCTCGGAGAGAATGACTTCGAGACTTCCTCCGCCGACGTCGAACACCAACGCGCGCTCGGGCTTGGCCTTCTCATCGGCGAAAACACCCGCCAGCGCCAGGCGCGCTTCTTCCTCGGCCGGAATAACACGCATTGCAATTCCCAGTTCCAGGGCGCGCGCAACGAATTCATCCGCGTTTTGCGCCTCACGCAGCGCGCTGGTCGCCAGTCCATCCGTGAGGCCGACGCCATTCTTTTCAATGATTTGCGCAAACCGGGAAAGGCAGGCGAGCCCTCTCTCCATGGCGCTTTCAGAGAGCACTCCCGTTTCGCGGACCCCCTCGCCCAGGCGTATCAACTCACGCCAGCGGCCCCGCGATTCCAGCCTGCCCGCATCATCGAGCGTAGCGAGCGCCAGGCGGGCTGCGTTCGTGCCCAAATCCACCACCGCGGCAAGGGGGGCCGAGGATTCGGCACAGGCTTGTTCAGACATGAAAAAAGAGAATTTCCGGTGCGGTCATGAATTTCGAAAGCGTTCTTTGTTGTTCATATAGGAGACGGCCGCGTTCTTGAAACGCTCGATTTCTTCATCGTTCAGATCGCGAACATACTTCGCCGGCGCGCCCAGCCAAAGAGTACCGGGCTCGATCACCTTGTTCTCGGGCACGACGGCGCCCGCTCCGACGACGGCGCCCTCGCCCACCTTCACGTTGTTGAGCACGATGGCGCCCATCGCGATGACGGCGCCGTCTCCCACGTGGCACCCATGCACGATGGCCATGTGGCCCACGGTAATGTCGTCGCCCAGCACGCAGTCGTATTTACCGCTTTCGATGTGCAGAATGGAGCCGTCCTGTATGTTGGTGCGCTTGCCCACGCGGATGGGCATGTGGTCACCGCGCAATACGCAGTGGTACCAGACGCTGCTGTGCTCGCCGATCTCAACGTCGCCGATGACGGCGGCGGTCTCCGCCAGCCAGGCGGTTTCATGAACTTTGGGCAGCACTCCCTCGAAGGGAATCAACATGAGCACTTTCTCCCTTGTTTGATTTCCGGCTCAAAGATTTGACGTTCGACCGTGCACGGTGGCGAACAGCGGCCCGGGGACCGCGCGTGAAGCCTGAGAGTCCTTCAGCAGGGGCAAGTTGTCAAACATCGTTCGCCGCTCCTCCAGAATCTTCTTGAAGGCCGGACGCAGCGAGCGGGGAAGCGGTATTCCTTTGGGGAGTTTCGCCTTCAGGGGGTTCAAATACCGTCCGCGGCGGGTGATCCGGTAATCCAGATGAGGGCCCGTGGACAAACCCGTGGAACCCACGTAGCCGATCACCTGACCCTGGAGAACCCGCCCGCCCTTGCGAATCCCGCGCGCATATCGATACAGATGGAGATAGGAGGTCCGATAACCGCCGCCATGACGCAGTTTGATCGTCTTGCCGGCTTGGCTTTTGCGGCCCACCCAGGTGACGACTCCATCGGCGACCGCATGGACAGGCGTCCCCCGGGGCGCAGCGTAGTCGACGCCAAAGTGGGGACGGTAGCGCTTGAGCAGGGGGTGGAAGCGCCTCTTCGAGAAACGCGAACTGATTCGCGTATAGCGAAGCGGAGACCGCAAAAAGGCGCGCCTCAGGGATTCCCCCTCGACGTTGTAATACCTGCCGCCTCCGCCCTCGAAATACACCGCGGTGTGCCGCCTCTTCCCCACGATGAACTCGGCCGCCAGAATCCTCCCGTAACCAACGAATTCATCTCTTAAGTGCTTTCGCTCGACCAGGACCTCCACTTCGTCTCCACTTTGCAAATCCTTGTGAAAGTCAATGACAAACGCAAAAATATCGCTGAGCTTGTTCACCAGTACGGGAGCGCCGCCGCCATCGGCAATGGCTTTGTACAAGGAACTATGGATGCGGGATTGAATGCGAACGACATCTACTGAATAAGGTATGTCTTCTTTCGAGGCCGTCATCGCCCCGTTCGGCGTTCGCGAAATTCTGAGCCGGCTTTCATTGTCGAGCTGAAGAACGAATTCCCGGAATTCGCCGTCTTTTTTTCTCACCTCATATCGGCGACCCGCCCGGATGCGCGAAAAAATACGTTTTTCACGGACGCTATCCAGGACTTTCTGAATCTCCGAACGGGACACATCGTGCGCCATCAACACGCCGATGACTGTGTCCGCTTTGGAGAATTTGCCGGCTTCGGTGGTGAGTTTTTCCTCTTTCGGCAAACTCCTGGTTGGTTGATTCCGGGCGATTTTCTCCAAAGCATTTTCATCCGGCTTCTCGCCCACCTGATTCCCGGGCGCCTTGGCGATTTCCCGCTGCGTCTTATCATCAAGCGCTTTTTGGGTAACACGCACACCTGGACGCGGCGCATTCTTTCCGGACGATTCGGAAGGGGGATGTACTGCGGAGCGGCCGCTCAACAACACGCTGATGCCCAGCGCCAGCAATACGCCGACTACGCAGACCATCGCGGAACTGCTGGTGGATTTCAGTTTCGAAACAAATTGCGTGCCGAGACGCGCGCCCCTCTTGCGCATCACGAGTCCTTTCGCAATCTCGGGCGGACTTCATACAAAACCGGCAGGTACAACAGATAACTTCATCTTGCTGTTGAAGTATCATTGTAGCAGATTTTTTTGATTTTTCAAATTTTCGTATCCGCAGCCTCTCCTTGAATGGAAGAAGAATCCCAAGTTTGCCTGGGTCATTCTGTTCCAGATATCCAGAACCCCTGCATCTTACTCAAAATGCGCTTTTTCCACGCATTTGCCCGCATTTGCGAGGCGAACGATCCTCCCCGATTCCCATATATTCGGTGACCCCGGCGCCCTCCGGCGCCGAAGTAATGCCGAAACCCAGGCGGGAGCCAGGGATTTTCCCGACATGGAACGCCCCACCCAGGAGAGTGGAATGGGACACCGCTTCATGTATCGAAATCTCATCGACGACGAGACTCTCATCACCGCCACTTCCGTGGAGAAGGGATTCGTCGGTGCGGGCGTGCCCCGCGTCGCGAACGCGGGCGGCTCGATGGTCTTCTCGGGCGCCTACGCCGGAGAGGACCACGAAGTCTACTTCGCCGAAATCGAAGCTCCGGGCGATGTGGGAAGCGCCCGTTTCAGGTGGCGCAAGACATCGACACCCGCGGGCGGCTGGGAAGCCTCGAACATCCCCACCGCACTGACGGATACCGCCCTGGACTCGGGCGTGAAGGTCCGCTTCGTGAGTGGCGCGAATTCACCCGCTTTCGCCCTGGGAGATCATTGGCAAGCGACGGCGAATCGCTTCTTTTCCCCAAGAAGAATTTACGATCTCGACCCCGCCACGAAGATGAGAAGCGCCTCGCCGCCCGAAGACCCATGGTCGCTCGTCCTTGATTTCGGTGAGGAGAAATCTCCCGACGTATTCATCGCCCACCTCCACAATTTCCCACCCGGCGCAAGTCTCCGGATTCAGGCGAACGGGTCCGCGGACTGGCGCGCGCCCGCGCTCGATGAAAGGCCCACCCGGCGCAGCGACACGCTCATCCACTACTTCACCACCACGCCGCGCTCATACCGCCACTGGCGTCTTCTGGTCGAGGGCGCCGCCGCCGATCAGGATGCCTGTCTGGAAGTCTCGGAAATCTATCTGGGGGGCTTTTTCGAGCCCACCGACCATTTCTGGTTCGGAAACGTGGTGGGAGAAGAAGCCTTCGAGGAAACAAGCCGCACGGAAAATATGGCGGAGCGTCCGGTGCTCCTGAATCGCGGCCGCAGGATCACCCTTCCCTACGAGCGCATATCGGATGAACAGCGGGGAGCGTTTCTCGCCATGTACCGCGCGGTGAAGGACGTCGACGCCGGGCGGGCCAAGCCGTTCTTCGTTCACCTGGACGTGGACGACCCCGCCTCGGTCATTCTCGCCCACCTCACGGGCGGTTTTTTGCCGCGGCAGACGGGGTCGGACGACTTCTCCTTCGAACTCGAACTCAGGGAAAGACTCGCATGAGGCGCGCCACGGACCAGGCGGTCGCGGACATCGCCGGACACGAGGGGAAAACCGCCTTCATCCTCTATCACCTCTCCACCGCCGGCGGAAAGCGCGTGTTCTGCGGAAAGCAGGTCCCCGACGCCCTGATCGGGCAAGGCGGAAGAATCCATTTCCTCGACGGCTCGCGGATTCTCGATGGCTCCCTTTTGCTGGGAGAGGGAGCGGAAGTGCTCCTCGGCGTCCACGATTGGATAGAGGACGGCGGGCGATTCTCTCTCGGCGCATTTCAGGGCCCCTCCATTCTCGAGGCATTCAGAGAAAAGGAACTCTCCGGCCTCACGATAGCCGTCAGCAACGCGCCAGACATGGACGGCCACCCGCGTATGAGCCGCATCCTTGCGACGGAGCCGCTGATCGGCGGAAGGGTCGACGTGCGCGTCGGGTTTTCAGGACAAAACATATCCGACGTTCTCTCGATCGGGAGCTTCACCATCCGCCGGATCATCGAGCGCATCGACCTGGTCTCCATGGAATGCGAGGGCAACTAGATGAGTGACCCGACGACGGACCGCCTCTCGGACTCATTCCCGATAGGGCGCGCTTCGAGGTACGCCGACCCCGAATTCGAAGACCAGAGCCTCCCCATCATCTACGGGGATTTGACCACCCCTTCGCGCGAGAATTCAGGCGTTTACGAGCTTCCGAAAATCGACTCCGCCGGGGGCGGCGTCTACTGCGTGGCCGCCCATGAGATATCGGGAGCCGTCGCGCTTTTCGATGACAATGGCCACATCGATCCGGAAAGCTACTCTCTGGAACTCGCCCGGAACTATCAAACAAAAGGCGCAATCGCCACGGCCGCTTTCACCACCCCGCCGAAGGGGCGCGTGACCGCCGTATGCAAGGGCAGGAAAAACGACGGCGGCGCGCTCATCGAAAACCCCGCCGAGGTCGTTTATGACCTCATGACGAGCGTCTGGGGATTCAGCGAGCAGGACCTCGACATGCAGGCCCTCTCGCGCGCGGCAGCAGGCGCGAAGACCCTCGGCTACCGGGCGGGCGGGATCATCCTGGACGACCATGCGCCCGCCGACGTTCTCACTTCTCTTTTGGGCGATTTCCTCGGACGATACGAAATCGACCCGTTCGGCCGCCTGAAAATTCACATCGCAGGAGAGGAACCCTCCGCCGTTTCGCCCCAAAAGGTTCTGCCGCGTTTCGGCCACTCGAGCATCGAGGCGGAGATGGCGCGCGACACCGTCGTCAATCAGGTTCCGGTACTCTATGCGAGGGATTATCCGGGCGCGCGCTACATCAGACACGACGACGGGAGCGCCACCCGGAACATTTCCTCCCAAAGGCTCTATGGCGTCAGGAGACCTCCTCAAAGCCCGCTCAGGCTCGAATGGGTCCGGCGCGAGCGCGTTGCCGCCACGGTTCAATCGCGCATCGTGGAGCGCTGCCACGAACCAACCCGCATGCTCACCATCGAGGATGGCTCCTTGAGAGCGCTCGAAATCGAACCGGACGACTACGTGGCGTTCAGCGTGCCCTGGATGCGCTCGAAGAGGCTCGAACCCCTCGTGAATCAAATCGGAGAAGTGATCGAGGTGAACTACGACCTGGGAGAGCAGGGCATGGAACTCAAAATCCGGGATACCGGCTTTTTCCTGACGTCCTCCTTTCTTTTGGACGGGAGCAGAACACTCGAAGGCGGCCGGCTCCTGGGCGCCGAGCGCGACGCCGCCACTTACGCATAAAGGAGAAAACGATGCCCATCGGAGTCGATCTGTCCGCCCGCTACACCGAGGAGGCCATCGGCGGCCACCACCCCACGAAAGCCCGCGTCATCGACCGCCTGGCCCTCGCCGCCCTGTTCCCGGACGGAAAAATCCGGGCCGACAGGCAACCCATCGAATGCGCGGGCAGGCTCGATTACGTGAACGCCACCACCCTGGCGGTCAAGCCGACACTTAACTCCGCCTACTACCCCGCCGTCGCCAATCCCGTGGCGGGCCGCCATGTGCCCTTCATCGACGAAGCGTCGGGAGACGTCTACTACGAGGATTTGCCCTGGGAGGGCATCACGATTACGAACGCGGACCTCGAGGCGGACAGTTCCTATGCCGTCTTCGTCTACGACGACGGAGGCGGGCTCAAGCTCGAATTCGACAGTACGGGAAGCTGGGCGTTCGACGCCGCCACGGGGCTGCCGCACAAAACGGACGACAAGAGCCGCACCCTCGCCGGGGTCGCGAGAACGGACGGCTCATCGCAATTCGTTCTCGCGAACGACGTGTATGTCAGAAGTTTCTGGAACAAGGCGGAATACGCCGCCCATTCCAAAGGAACGCTCGCCACCACCCTGTCCACCGACTGGACCTCCGTCGCCACGCACGAAATCCTGATGTGGCCGGGACATGACGTCATCCGCCAAGAAGCCGGCGGACAAGGGTGGGTGAATTCGACGAGCATCGCGGGTCTGGCGGGTCTGGATATGGACCTCGAACTGTTTGGCGGAACGGGGCAGGCCTATCCGGAAGTCGAAATCATCCGCCTGTCGAACAATGAAAAAGACAACTTCGCAATGGCGGGCACACGAATATACACAGGCGCGCTCGCCGAGGTTCACTCCACGTTCGTCTTTCGCGTGGCGGGCTCGACCATCCTGAACATCGGCGACTATCTCTTCCAAAGCGTCGTCTTGATATAGGAGGCCAACATGGAAATCGAAGTGACCAAAGCGGTCGGGCCGCATTTTCGAGATGAACTCGAAGCTGCCGGCCTCGCGCACCTCTACCTGGGCAGCGCGCACCGGCTGGAACCGACCATGACACCTGACGCCGACTGGCAACCCGGGCCCGGCGAGGCGGAATCCGCCCGTCCCGAAATCCACGGCCCCGGTCGGGACACGTGGGTCATCAACGTGGCCGGTTCAAGCACCCGGGCGCAGCGAGACGCCATTCTCGCCGCTCATGCCGCGCACGCGCCCGACGGCGTCGCTGATATCCATCGAGACGAGGCGAAGGAGAAACTCAACCTCTTGCTGAACGCCGCCAAGGCGCGCATCGTGGGCGTGCCGGTGAGCGCTCTGGGCGGCAAGCTGGCCGAATACAAGGAAAAAGCCAGGCTCATCGACGCCTGGGCGCAGGATTCAGGCGAGGACAAACTCGCGAAGCCCGAGTTCGCACTCATCAAAAACAGAAAAAACGCCTATCCGGCGCGCTACGCGACGGGCCAGAGCGTGGTGGATGAGTGGGCGAACCGGAGGGCGGCGCTGCTCGGCAAGCTCGCCTCCCTCCTTAAAATTTATGATGAGAGCGTGCGCGACACCTGGGACGCCGCCGTCACCGCCAGCGTGTCGGCCCTGGATTCCAGGCTCGAAGAAGCCGCTTCTTCATTTAATGCGGTGCGCTGATGGCGTCTGAAGGAAACGGAAAAGGGCTCCAGATTTTCCTGTCCATCCTGAGCATCGCCGGCCTCGGGGTGGCCGCCTATACCCCGCTCTACAACCAGATCGTGAACGTGGAAGCGCGTCTGGCGGCCCATATGGCCGAGCGGGGCCATCCCTGGCTTTTGGAGAAAAACGCGGGCGCGCGCGTCCGCTTCCAGGAAGTGGAAACCCGGCTGCGGGAGGCGAAGACGATCGCCGATCTCGAATTCCGTGAACTCAAGGCGATTTCCGTGAAAAAAACGCGCGGGGACGCGCAAACCTTTGCGCAAATACTTCGCCGCCTGCGCGATGTCGAAATCGCGCTCGCCAGACTCGACGAGCGCCTGAACAAGGAGCGTCAACCATGATTCCCTATCTTCTCGCTGCGCTTTTCTCGGCCGCCGCCGTCTTTTGCGTCGTCGCGGCGGTCGAGCCGCGCCTCATCACGAACCACCTGTGGCATTTCATCAACCCCTGGGCGGATTAGCGCACCCTTTGCGCATCCCATCCAGCATCTCGTTCATGAATGAGGGATTCCATGCCGGAGCAAGTCCACAAGATATCGGTGATAAAGAAAATCGACCTGAACTCCGGGAACAGCCTGAATGCGCTCGAGCGTTTCACCAAGGCGGCGGGCCGGGCGAGAATCGCTACGGAAAAGCTCAAGGCCGAAACGCACGGGTCCCGGAGCGCGCTCGAAAAATCGAGCCGCGCCTTCGTGAGGTCCTCGGAACGTCTCCAGGGGGTCGGCGTCTCCTCCATGGATGCCGCCGAGGGGATGAACTCCCTGTGGAGGAATGCCGAACGAGCCGGCTCCCGACTCGCCTCCGGCCCGCTCGCGAGGGGCCTCGATGAGGTCAAGGCGAAAGCCGCCGCCCTGCCCGCCTCTTTCCGGATCGCCGGAAGGGCGGTGAACGACTTCGCCTCGGCCAGCGAGCAGACGCTCACCCGATTTTTCTCGAGCGTCCTCAGCGGCAAAATCGACAGCGCCAAGGATCTGTTCAGCGACCTCAAGAACCACGCCATCAAGATGGTACAGAACGCCGCCGCCGAGATGGCGAGCACACATTTCATCAAGCCTGCGGTGGGCGCGCTCCAGGATTTGGGGCTGAACCTGCTGGGCGATTTGGGGAAGGGATTGCTCAACGTGTTCGGGTTTTCCAAGGGAGGCCTGGTGAAAAAGCCCACCCTGGGCGTGGTCGGCGAGGCGGGGCCGGAACTCGTGGTGCCGCTGGCGAAAATCGGCGGCGAGGCGGGACTCATGCGCCTTTTCCAGTCCGTCTCGGAACTCGAGGCGGCGAACCGCATCGGCGGCACGGCGGTCGCCACCGCCGCGGGTGAGAAGGCGAGCGGCGCGCTGGCCGCGCGGATTGCGGCGACGAAAGCGGCGGCGGCCCTGCGGGTCGCTTTTTCGGCGCTGGATTTTCTCAAGGGGCCCAAAACCCTGAAAACAGGGGCGAACCTGGCCATCAACGTCGCGGGCGCCGTCCCCGCGCTTGCGGGCGCCACCGGCCTCGCCGCCTTCGGGCCGGCGGCGGGCGCTTTTCTGCTCACAGACGTCCTGTTCAACAAGGGCGGCGCCATCAAGCAGGTGCTTTCCTTCCTGGGCTTCAAGGGCTTCCGGAACAGGTCCACCCCCTTCACACGGGGAATCGCGAATCTCGCGCAGGCGGCGGGGCTGTACATCGCGCTGGACAAGTTCCGCAAGACCGGCGTGGCGGATGAAGCGCGCCTTCTCCAGCTTCCCAGGGCGGTCTACGAAGGCCGGATGAGCGTGGACCCCCCTTTGCTGGAAAAAGCGGGCCTCACGTTTCAGCTGATACAGCGGGCGGCCGGGAAGGCGGGCATCTCGCCCCAGGAGGGCGTGAAGCGGTATTTCGGCAAGGGGTTTTACGGCGCCTATCTGGGGGCGCTGCCCATTGAAGAAGGCGACGCGGCGGGGCGTTTCGTCAAGCGCTCGGCCCTCAGGCTCGTGGGCGAGGCAGGGCCCGAGCACATAATGAATGTGAACCACCCGCAATCGATCGACTTCTTTCAGCGCGGCGTGCGGCCCATCATCCGCGACGCGATACGGGAAGAAACCGGCGGGGGCGGGGGCGACAGCCACGTCTACCACATTCACATCGAAGGGAACCTGAGCGACAACCGCACGCTGGAGAAGCTCTCGCGCAAGCTCGAAGACATCAACAAGCGCCGCCGCCGCTACGGGCGGGCGTAGGCATTTGCCCGCATTTGCGCGCATCCGGGCCCCGCAATTCCCCGCAAATCCCCGCATTTCCCCTCGGTAATTTTCAGCAATTTATAGAAAAACCCCGTAAATTTATCGAATTTTATCGAATTGTTCAGAAATGATTTCAGATTTTTTCAGCCTCACGTGAGCGGGTCCAGTCCAGCCCCAGCACGCCGCGGCGGGAATTTTCCGGCTAGATGTTCTCGGGTGGATTGGGGCCGTAGACGGCCAATCCCAGGTCGGCCTCCGATTCCTCGCGCACTATCCTCGCGATCGATCTCGGCGTGCTCGCCATATTTGTGCGCCAGTTGATTGACGAAACCCACCGGGGAGGCCTGCGCGGCGACGGTGCCCGCTACGGCATGATCGCCACCGTCGACGAGGCGGGCGCGATCGAGGACTTCATCGCCCCCGGTCTCATCGACGGGGACGCCGGCACATGGCCGGGTGGCCGTCCGGCCAGGCCTTCTTCGAGCATCTGTGCGCCCTGCCGGGGCCGCTCAGGGTGACCGACCTGTCGGCCTATCTGCGCGGGCTCGGATTCACCGAGGAGTTCACGCTCTCGAAGACCCTGCAGGCGAAGCCGCGCGTCAGTCCCAGAGAGCGCCCGTTCGACGCGCGGTAGCAGGTGCCGGCGAAACGCGAGACATCCACAAACGACTCCGCCACAAAGACCGGATATCCATATACCGCCTCAATGTCGGCGGAGAGCCGACGCAGACTCAGCCCCAGCACCCGCAAGGCCAGGTTAGGTATCCGCACCTTGGCCACTTGACAGATCGATTGCCGACACCTATAAGTCGCTCGGGTTGTTCGGACGCCACGTGAACAAGGGTGCTGGCAATATGACCGAGCAGGCGACAACGCGTGGAACGGGGCTGCGCTACGAACCCGACGAAAAGCCTCCGCCCGCGCTCGCCATCGGTTTGGGCGTGCAGCTCGCAGTCTTGATCGTGGCATTCCCCATATTGATTCCGACGGTGGTGATGCGGGCTGCCGGCACGTCTGACGCCTACCTGTCATGGGCCGTGTTCGCATCGGTTGCTGTATGCGGTGCGACCACGGCGTTGCAAGCTGTCAATTACGGCCGGATCGGCTCGGGTCATGTGTTGATAATGAGCAGCTCAACGGCTTTCATCTGGCCCTGTATTGCGGCGATCGAACGAGGCGGACCGGGCCTGCTCGTGACCCTGGTCGTCATTTCGGCACTGCTGCAACTTGTGCTGTCGGCGCGGATCGTCTGGTTTCGCCGCATCCTGACGCCCACTGTTTCGGGCACCATGCTGATGCTGCTGCCGGTGAGCGCCATGCCGGCCATTTTCGGCCTGCTGACCAAGGTGCCGGAGGGCAGTCCAGACTACGCCGCGCCGCTGTGCGCCGCCGTCACGGTTGTCCTGATCGCCGGCATCGCGCTCAAGTCGACCGGGAGCCTGCGCCTGTGGGCGCCGGTCATCGGGGTTCTGTGCGGCACGGTGGTGGCTGGCATCGTTGGCCTCTACGATGTCGATCGTGTCATTGACGCTTCGTGGATCGGCCTTCCCAGTGTCGAGTGGCCAGGCTTCGACCTTGAGTTCGGAGCCGCGTTCTGGTCGCTGTTTCCCGTATTCCTGCTATTGACCCCGATCGTGACGCTGCGCACGATCAGTAGTTGTGTTGCCGTCCAGAGTGTCTCGTGGCGCAGGCCACGCGCCGTGGATTACCGGAAAGTGCAAGGCGCGGTGAACGTCGACGGCGTGAGCAACCTGTTGTGCGGTCTCGCGGGTTCGGTGCCCAATAACAGCTATTCGATCGGCGCATCGCTCACCGAGATCACCGGCGTCGCCTCCCGCAGCGTCGGGATCGTCGCAGGCGCACTCTTCCTCATCCTCGCTTTCCTGCCCAAGGCGCTCGCCGTGGTGCTGGCCATGCCCGGTGCCGTCAGCGGCGGCTTTCTCACCGTGTTGCTGGCGATGCTCTTTCTGATCGGCATCAAGGTTCTACTTCAGGACGGGCTCGATTATCGCAAGAGCCTGATCGCCGGCATCGCATTTTGGATAGGTGTCGGCTTCCAGAACAACATGATATTTCCAGAGCAGGTCTCGGCCTTCGCGGGCGGCCTGTTCGCTAACGGCGTGATCTCCGGCGGCCTGACGGCACTCTTGATGACCGCGTTCGTGGAGTTGACCCAGCCACGCCGCAGCCGGATGGAGGCTGAGCTCGACACCGCCGCACTCTCGAAAATCTGGGAGTTTCTCCGTGGGTTCGCTTCCCGCAACGGGTGGGGTGACGCGATGGTCGATCGTCTTGAAGCGGTCGGCGAGGAGGCATTGATGAATCTCCTGCAACCGGAGGAGAACGAGACCCGACCGCATCGGCGACGGCGCCTCCGCCTGGTCGCCGCCCGGACCGAGGGCGGTGCCATACTTGAGTTCGTCGTCGGTCCCGCGGGAGAGAATATCGAGGACAGACTCGCAGTGCTCGGGGATCATGGAGACGAGAACGCGATCGAACACGACCTCTCACTCCGGCTGCTGCAGCACCTCGCGTCCTCGGTGCGCCACCAACAATACCACGACGTTGATATCATCACCGTCCGGGTGAAGCCCTGGCGGCGGCAGAGGCCTGACGGAGACAGGCCCCGGCATCACCGTCAATCATCTGGCAGGTTGCTGAAAAACTCTCTGGCCCGATTCTCGATCTCCAACCTGGTCAGGCTGCTCAAGCTCGCGCCGCTTCGCTTCCGACAGGATGACCGCCACCGCCACTCTGCTCATCGGTCATCCTTCCAATGCAACCAATGAACATATTCTGGTGATCTGTCGATCAGGATACCAGGGCGTATTCCACCGCGTGACGGAGGAATTGCGATGAGCGGCAAGCGACGCTGGTCTTCGGGGGAGTCGAAGGTGGCGCCGGAGGTGCTTCGGGACGAGCGAACGCTTCAGAAGATCGCCGTGCATTTTGATGGCCGGAATGTCACGGCAACAGAACCGTACTTCCCAGCGTCTGCCTCGACTGCAGCGCTCGGTGGGCCTCGGCCGCTTCCGCAAGGGGAAAGCGCTGACCGATGGCGATGCGGATACGGCCGGTCACCACATACCCGAAGAGTGCCGCAGCGGCCTCTACCAGATCCATGCGGTTCTCCAGGTGCGTCATCGCCGACGGGTAGGTCACGGTCAGACTCCTGTCCATGAGACGCTGCAGGTTGAGTGGCATCACCGCTCCCGAGGTGTTGCCGAAAGCAATCATCACGCCGAAGCTGCGGAGGCACCTCAGTGAGTCATCGAAGGTGGCCGCACCGACGCCGTCGAAAACTACCGGCACACCCTCGCCGCCGGTGATCTCGTTCACGCGTTCCACGAAGTTCTCTTCGTCATAGAGGATGACGTGATCGCACCCGTTCTCCCGCGCCAAGCGGGCCTTCTCTTCGCTGCCCACGGTACCGATGACGGTGGCGTTCAGCGCCTTGCACCACTGGGACAGGATCGTCCCGACACCGCCTGCCGCCGCATGCACGAGTACGGGCTCGCCTGCCTTCACGCGGTAGGTGCGGCGGCAGAGATACCACGCGGTCATGCCTCTCAACATCGCTGCCGCGGCATACTCGAAGTCGAGCCCGTTGGGTACCTGGATC
>JAJEJD010000028.1 GCA_022828125.1 bacterium
GGTCGCGGCAGGATGGGCCGAGCGGAACGGCGTCCACCAGATCGTCTGCAAGCCCGACTGGGACGCCCACGGCAGGGCCGCTCCCTTCAGGCGCAACGACGAGCTGCTCTCCCTCCTCCCCAAGGGCGTGATCGCGTTCCCGGGTTCGGGCATCACCGACAACCTCGTCGACAAGGCCAGAGCGCTCGGCATCCCCGTCCAGAAAATCGCGGCATAGGACGTTCGACACGGCGGGTCGCATCGCCACACAGGTGGTGCGGCCCGTCGCCTCTCTTCTCGATCACTCCACCGCTCCTCTCCTGGTTGCTCTCCTCTCGTCTTCTCCGCTCACTCGCCGCGGCGGCTCCCGCTCGCCGTTCTCGCCGGCAAAAATTCCCCCGACTCGTGTTCCATAAAATCCCTGCGCTTGCCGCCCGTCGGCGTTTCGTTCAGTACACCGGAACGCAGCGGGCTGCTGGTGCAAACCAGGCGTGCGCCTGTCATACAGCGTCTTGCGCTAACGCCGCCAAAGACCGCCTCCTTCATACCGGGAAAAGTAATACCAATCTGGTGTCATGCTATCCTCTTGAAATCCTTGAGCCTCACAAGAGACGCATTCTATTTGAAATACGCTGGATGCAGGCCATTCCCTATATGTATGCTAATTGCAATACGCCCCGCGCGTTACTGGGAACCCAAGAAAAGAGCGGATAAGGATCCGGGAACGGTCGATTCGTGGCCCGAACCATGCGCCTTGAGGAGAAAAAACATGAATGAAACCGGGCAAGATCCGATCGAGAACGATGCCGAACACGATGAAAAAAGATACTCCTCGCGCACGCCTAGGGCGATTCGGTTCTCCGATCCCGAGTGGGAACGGGTCGCAACCGCCGCCTCACGGCGAAGAATCACGCCTGCCGAGTTCGTTCGAAACGCCGTGCTGGCCACCACGGAAAGCGAATCAGGAACGTTTCCGCCGGAAATTACCGCCCAGATCGAGCGGATATATCGAGGCGTATACCTTCTCGCGACGCTCAAGCGAGACGAAATGATCCGGGTTGGACGCCAGGAAGAACTCGAACGAATCAGGAAAGCTGGACGCGAATCGCAGGATTCCATCATGGGAAATGTGTCTAATTGAGTTTTTGCTGGATGTTTTCATCACTACCGCGACGCAAAACATTGTCAGGATACAGGAGAGAAAGGATGGAGAATCGAATACCAACTGATGAGAATTGAATCGAAGATATAGACACAGGAACAAAGCATCGGGGGGGATACCGCCCTTAGGGACATAGGGATATAATTCACCTAATTATGGATTATGTACTTGGGTTAGTTAAACTGGAGCGACCGATGAAAAAACGTTTTCCGCCAGGTCCCGGGGGTATTGGTCTGCAACGTCTCTCAAGGATTTTTTCTAATAAGCATAGGTTATTTGAGCGGATCAGGAACGACTACGGCGACATTGCATATTACAGGATTCTGCATCTCAAGTTTTGTTTGGTGTCAGATCCTGCTCTTATAGCCGAAATTCATGTTTCAAAGCGGTCATATTTTCATAAAGGGCCCTACCAAAAGAACTTGTTAATTGTCTCCAATCCGACATCGGTGACGTCAGACGGAGAAGACCATGTCCGAATACGTAAGCTGATCCGGGGATCATTTCGTCATGCACAAATTGTGGAATACGCCAGAGAAATGATTGCGGAAATTTACGCTGTACAAAGTGGGTGGCGTGATGGAGATACCTTCGACTTCGCTCACGAGATGCATCGACTGGCGTTGAACATTGTGTCAGCCACGTTTTTTGGTAGAGACATCAATATCCCTACCTCGATCACAGAAGATACGCTGAAGACGCTTCGATGGACTGGAAAGTTGATGACACTCCCATGGGGATTGGGGAGATTCATAGCGCGGTTGCCCCTGCCAGGGAACCGTTTTCGAGAGCGTACTTGCAAGGCGATGGACGAATTGATTTACGATGTGATTGAAAAGGCTCGTAACGATGAAAATCGTACAGATCTGATTTCGTCTCTCGTGCGCGCTACCGACGAAGAGGGGAACGAACGTCCACTGACCGATGGAGAGGTGAGGGACGAGGCTTACGTGATGATAATGGCCGGACACGAAACATCTGCCAATTCGCTCGCCTGGACATTTTTTCATTTGAGCCGAAATCCGGCCGTGCGCTTCCGGCTCGAGGCCGAAGTCGACGAAGTGCTTGGCGGACAACCTCCGAAACCGGACGATTACAAAAAATTGCCCTACACCGAGGCAGTCTTCAGTGAATCGCTTCGAGTGGCAGCTCCAACATATTGCGGTATTCGCAGGGCAATTGAGGACTGCGAAATAGGGGATTACTTCATCCCAAAAGGTACAATAGTCCAACTCTTCTGGCGAGCACCGCACATGGACGAACGGTATTTTCCACGCGCGTCAGAATTTCGGCCGGAAAGATGGCTCGAAGAAGCGCCGGAAGAGCCATCGAAACACGCTTACTTCCCATTTGGCGGCGGTGTTCGAGCATGTCCGGGAGCGGCCTTTGCCAGGATGGAAGCCGTTCTCGCTATCGCCGCCATTTCCCAGCGCTGGCGTATCAATCCGCTGTCAAGTGACTATCCGGAGGTATCAACGCTGGCCTTCTACAGGTTCAAGGATGGGCTTCCGGTCGCAATAGAGGAACGAAACACAGCAAATGCTTGAATGAACGTGATATTGTAGCCTGTAATTCTGCTGGAGTTTCTTTTCGTACTCCATAGAATCTGCAATAGGTATGAATCGTGCAGAAATTACTAAAAAATCGTAGCAGAATGGGGTTAGTCAGAAGTTTCTGTGGTCAGTCGCTGGCTCATACATTATGTCTGGTTTTTGGGATTCGCTCGCCGTATATGCTTTCCCCGTTAAACTCAATTTCGTAAATGCTCAACTTACAGGACAGTTGTTTCGTGTCGCAGTGTTGAAGTTATATACGAAGGTTGCGGTGCAAAACAAATTTTTATGCGGGCAGGCACTGCCACTTACCTTGCTATCCGCTTTTCCACACTATGCCCCAGCCCACTAGAAACCTAACATAAGGCGGTAGAACAACGAGCCTCGAGTCGGCAGAAGATTCGCTAATGGCCGTCTTGGTTAGTGGTTGCGGCCTGGAATAGCCCGCCAATCTTTTTGCGCGCGACTCGCATCGTGATCAGTAAGGCGAGTAGACATGCGGTGACCGCGCTCGCGGCAACTCCAAGCCAGACGCCCAGCGTATCCAGCCCCAAGGCGATTACGAGTATGGCCGGAAAGATCGCCATCCCAAGTATTTCTCTATAAATATTGACGCAGAGCGTGATCGCCGGACGCTTGAAGGCCTGCAACAGCGAGTGCATAGAGAACGTAAGGAAGTGAACCGGCAGCAGCAATCCATACACCTTCAGGAATTCTGCGCCGATACGGACGACCTCAGTGTCATCCGTAAACAAGATCATCGCCGGGCGACCGCCTACCCAGAGGAGCAGAGCGGCCATTAGCATAAACCCGACTCCCGTTTTGATACAAAACCGGAACGCCTCCCGTACACGGTCGTAATTGCGCGCCCCGAAGTTCCGGGAGGCGATCGCTCGTAGCGCGGCCGCCATGGCGACCCCCGCCATAAGAAGAATCTGCTGGAGCCTGAAGCCAATCCCGAATGCGGCTATCGCCCCAGGGCCGAATCTTTTGAGATAAGCTTGGACGATGAATATACCGATAACTATCAGGATATAGCCTATACCGATGGGAAGCGCCATTTTCGTAATACCGGCAAAATCAGCCCTAATCGGTCGATAAATCGTTGAACCGCCTTCGTGCATGAGTTGGGAATTCAGAGTCTGCTTGAGGATGAATACCATCACGCCGGCTTGACAAACCAGTGTCGAGACCGCGATTCCGATGATGCCCATTCCCGGAATCATGCCCGGAATTCCGAACATGAAAAGCGGATTCAGGCCGATGTTTAAAAAGCAGGACGCAATCTGGGCACACAGCATGGGAACTGTCCGTCCCTGCGTCATCAGAATCCCGTTCGCGCTGAAGGCCACGATAAAAAAAGGGGTGGAGAGGATGGCGACGTTCAGATAGTCGATGGCCGACTCCCTCAGGTTGCCAGGCGTCGAGATCGCACCCACCAAAAGCGGCGCAAGCGCGAGGAAAACTGCAGCAAGAACAAGTGAGAGGAAAACAGCGTAGCTAAGCCCCTGAGACGCCAATCGTTTCGCATACGCAATTTTCTGTGCGCCCAGGGCATTTCCGATGAGAGCGACAATTGCCGCGTTCATGGCAAAGGACACTACGGTGAGCAGGAAAATCACGGTGGTGGCGAGCGAGAGTACGGCGAGACCCTCCACAGAATGGAGGCCTGCGAAAAAATTATCCATTACATTGTAAAGGCTACTGACCACGACTCCGGTTGCCGCTGGAATCGCCAACCGACGGAAGTGGCCGGAGATCGCCCCGACGCTCAAATCGATTTCACTCGACATACGTATGCTCTCAAGTACCGACTTGCATTAAAACCTAGTTTTAGTTTTTCGATTATTCCAGAAGCTATACATATTATTACAACTTTTTATCGTTCAAGACATTATCGAAGAGGTTTTGGATGGCAATCTGGTTTAGGCCGTCTCCGTGTATGCCTACCTATATCGTCAGTGAAAACTTCCGGGTCGAGAGCCAGCGCATCAAGTCCTTCACCCTCTCGGACAAACCGGACGTCGACTGGCGGTAACTTAAGGGTATCCTTTCTACCATGCAACGCACCGAGGTCGTCTACGAAACGGAGGATTAGATACATGCGGTCTACTGGAGCAAGAGAATAGGGTTCAGGGACGATGTCGAATTCCGCATCTGTGTCAAGGAGGTCGTCACCCACATCCTTTCGGCATAGCGCATTGCGCCATGTTGGGACTTCGGCGTCAACCGAGCACGTCTCGTAAAAATCCGATGTAACCTTCAAACCGAATAGCCGAGGCGCTTGAGGCCTGGGAAACACGCTTCTACTACCGCGTCCTGCTCGGCGGAGCTGAGATTTGCGAACTTGGACCGGGCGGGCTGCGGAATCGAGGATGCCTCCCGAACCCACTCCTCATCTTCTAGGTCGGGGTCGATGAAACGGATAAGCCGCCGAATATGGACTTCGGGTTCGGCCAGCATGTCCTCGAACTTCATGTTCAAGAGGCGCTCCGTCGGAAGATCGCCCAACAAATGATCCGAAATGGCGATCATCGCGTTCCAGAAAGCAGCAAAATCAGAGATTTTCAGTTCATCGAAAGGCAATTTCTCGGGCTTGATGACCATGTTGACCAGAGGGGTCAGCCATGGACTTATGCTGTCCCATATCTTTCTCCTGTACATCAGGGATATAGGGTCCACACCAGAGCCGCGTAATTTTTTCAATGTCACCACGATCAGTCGAAAGAGGTAGTGATGATACATCGAGATTGCGGTATCGCGTCCATCTCGGTAGATGTGCACCACACGCGCTTCGGGAAATTCGCGTATAAGCCGGGAGCCGAAGAGCAGGGATCCCCCCGAGCGTTCGACCCAAGTGTCCGCACTGAATTGCTCACACAGCGATACGAAAAGATGCCGCAGATGATCGGCGGTCAACTGTTTCGGCTGCGACTGAACGACGGGGCCCAGTTCATCGAACAACACCTCATACTCGCTCGTGATGTGAGGTAGCGCGGCGCACATGACGGGCGGCACGTTGCTCTTGTTGAAACGTGCGGCAGAATCTTCGAGCGGATAAAGGAATTCTTCATAAGATGGTTCGCGCAACATAAGGCGTGTATGGTTGCGTTGTTTGCTGTAGTAATGCCACATCCTTAGGCCAGTCGAGTGACGCGAGCGAAACAACTGGTGAACCCCGACGTAGCTGAAAAACTCGGAGAGGCTCAAAACACGAGGATGCAGATTCAGGATGTTCGACAACATCGTCGACCCGCATCGCCCGGTGCTAAGCACGAATACGGGGGGAATCCTTGGAGGCTTTACCATGGGGTAGCTACTTCCGTGTCTAGATGATCAGGCAACTGGTATCTGAGAGACTCAAGCATCGAGGCTTCGAGCAGAAAGGCAAAATTATTTACCTGCCATTTCTTGCCGATTGTGGGGGCAATTCTGTGGGTAACTCCCTGGACTCTACGGGACCATTTCATCCATTGCAGCAGCCCTTTGGTTTGCATCTTGGGTATCTGGAGTTGATCCGAGAGTTCGTCGCCCAGCACCGCGCGAGAAACCCTTGATACATGCTTGATAATAGCGTCGTGATCGGAGAAATTGGTTTTTCCGGCTATTAGGGGCAAAGCCTCGATCAAGGCGTTCGCAATGGCGGCCGATTCCTCATTGGGTGGCGGTTCGCACATAGTCGCAATATGGGCAAATTCGAGGTTTTTTTCGTAATCGCCCTCAAACAGCAAATGTTCAGGCGCGCCGATGAGATAAGAAGCGTATCGCCATGCCTGCATGAAGCCGTTGCGTGTCAAGTCATCGAGCTTCGCCCCCAAAATCTCGGCATGCGAGAGCATGGTCGCGGAGAAGTTGGCCGAAGCGAGTGCGATGTGCGCGGAATTGAGCGGCGCACCGTATACGGATTCGTCCCATTCGCTCTCATTGCGAATCAATTGTCTAAGCTGCGCGTGGACCAGCCGTATGCGGACGGAAAGCTTCCAGCCGTCTCCGTGACGAGCAAGTGCGCCTGGCATCATGATTTCGATAAAATGCCTTGTGTTCTGCCTGATCCGGCGCATGCCGAAACCGCCCATAACCCTGCCACTGGCGAAGAACGACTTGGCGATTAGGGTGGCGGCGTTTCGAACGGTGACCAAGAAAAATGCGGGTATGAACAAATCCGAATGCTCGTGAAAAGCACGGTAGCCCGGATACAGCGCTTTGGGGTCGAACCAGACCGGAGGTTCTTCTATGCTGTCGAAAAAATCCCTGAGAACCCTAGGCGCATCCCCCCCCCCCCCCCGCGCTCTTGCTGCATTGCGGCCTTGATAAGGCGGTTCCTGTCGCCCGGATCGTATAAGGCCAGCGCATCAATGATAGCGTCGGCAGGTGGGTCGCCGATGGTTGTTTGTTCGATGTATTTCTCAGCGAGTTGGGGATTTACGGCCCTAGCTTTCTCATAACCTTTAATATAAACTGATGGTATTGATAAGTTAATCATTTCCAGTCATATAATTGAGTCAGAGAATAAACTAATATCTATATAAATGAATCATAAATATATAGTCAAATGACCCTCAGAGGTGAAATGGCGGCTCGAAGTGATTTTTAACGAGTTCCATTACGTATAATAACGCTACGCTTCTATAGAATTTCAATAACGGACCTGCGGTCAAGCTGAGTGAAAGGATGGCTGATAAAATCATGCCTCATATTTGATTAAAAACGGGCGTGGGGATTTGACTAAGGCCGACCGAGTAGCATCAAGTTTGATTTTTCCACCTGAAATTGATGGAATAACATGCGCAAGCCCAGCCATTTGGAGCGCCTTGAAGCGGAGAGCATCCACATCATGCGGGAGGTGATGGCCGAGTGTCGCCGTCCCGTCATGCTCTATTCCATCGGAAAAGACTCTTCGGTCATGCTGCATTTGGCGATGAAAGCGTTCTATCCCGCCCCGCCGCCGTTTCCCCTCATGCACGTCGACACCACCTGGAAGTTCCGCGAGATGATAGCCTTCCGCGATTCGACCGCCGAGAAACTGGGTCTCAATCTTATCGTGCACGTCAATCAGGACGGTGTCGAGCAAGGGGTCGGGCCCTTCAGCCACGGATCTTCGGTGCATACCGACGTCATGAAGACCCAAGCGCTGCGCCAGGCGATGGACAAGTACGGTTTCGACGCCGCATTCGGCGGCGCACGGCGCGATGAGGAGAAAAGCCGTGCCAAGGAACGGATATTCTCGTTCCGCACGACCAATCATCAGTGGGATCCTAAGAACCAGCGGCCCGAGTTGTGGAGCATCTACAACACCAGAGTCGGGCCGGGCGAGAGCATGCGCGTCTTCCCGCTCTCGAACTGGACCGAGCTCGACATCTGGCAATACATTTACGTCGAGGACATCCCGATAGTGCCACTTTATTTCTCAGAAAAACGCCCCGTGGTGAAGCGAGACGGCGTCCTCATCATGGTGGATGACGAGCGTATGCCGCTCAAGACAGGTGAAACGCCCGAGATGCGCAAGGTCCGTTTCCGTACCCTGGGGTGTTATCCGCTCACCGGCGCGGTCGAGTCCGAAGCCGCGACCCTGCCCGAGATCATCTCCGAGATGCTGGTGGCGTGCAATTCCGAGCGCGAGGGCCGCGTCATCGATCATGACGGCGAGGCTTCCATGGAGCAGAAAAAACGGGAGGGGTATTTCTGATGCCGGATAACGACCGCGCCGCCGGCCCCATGGAGGGGGACTGGTCCTCCGTCGAATACATGGAGCGCCAGAGCCGGCTGGACGTCCTGCGCTTCATCACCTGCGGCAGCGTCGATGACGGCAAGAGCACGCTCATCGGCCGGTTGCTGTACGATTCGAAGCTCATCTTCGAGGATCAGCTGCAGACCCTGGAACTCGACAGCTTTAAGTTCGGAACCCAGGGAAGCAACATCGACCTGGCGCTTCTGGTCGACGGCCTCGCCGCCGAGCGCGAGCAGGGCATCAGCATCGACGTCGCCTACCGCTATTTTTCGACCGAGCGGCGCAAGTTTATCGTCGCCGACACGCCCGGCCACGAGCAGTACACGCGCAACATGGCGACCGGGGCGTCTACCGCCTCGCTCGCCGTGATACTCGTGGACGCCTTGAACGGCGTCCTCACCCAGACCCGGCGCCATTCGTGCATCTGCGCGCTTATGGGCATCCGTCACGTCGTGCTGGCGGTGAACAAGATGGACGCCGTCGACTGGGATAAGGGCGTCTTCGAGACCATCCTAGCGGAATATATGCCCTTCGCGGATGAAATCGGCCTCGCCAACGTCTATCCCACGCCGCTCTCCGCACTCGAGGGCGACAACGTCATGCGCACCAGCGAGAACATGCCTTGGTATGCGGGTCCCACGCTCATCGACCATCTCGAGGGAATCGACGTCACGGCCGATGCGGGCGAGAGCCCCTTTCGCCTGCCAGTGCAGTGGGTCAACCGTCCGCATTCGGGCTTTCGCGGCTATACGGGAACGGTGGCGTCCGGGTCCGTCCGTGTGAGGGATGAGATTGTCGTGCTGCCGGGCGGACGAACCGCTGCGGTGGAACGGGTCATCGTCGGGGACGCAGATATGGAAGACGCCACCTTCGGCGAGGCGGCCACCTTGCTACTCGACAGGGAGATCGACGTGAGCCGCGGCGACGTGATTGCCCCCGCCGCGCAGCGGCCCGAGACTAGCGACCAGTTCCAGACCAGGCTCTTGTGGATGAGCGACGAACACCTGCTGCCCGGGAGGAGCTATCTCCTCAAGACGGCGAACCGCTATGTCGGCGCCTCGGTCAGCGACCTCAAGGGCAGGCTCGACGTGAATTCCCTGAGCCGCGAATCGGCCAAGGTGCTCGAGTTGAACGAGATAGGCATCTGCAACATCTCGCTCGATGCTCCGATCGCCTTCGACCCTTATAAGGAGAACCACACCACGGGTTCTTTCGTCCTCATCGACAGGGTGACGCACGAGACGGTCGCCTCCGGCATGATCGACTTCGGACTCCGCCGCGCACAGAACATCCACTGGCAGGCGGTGGAAGTCGACAAGAGCGTGCGCATGAGCCAGAAGCGCCAGACGCCTTGTATCATTTGGTTCACGGGTCTTTCCGGATCGGGCAAGTCGACCGTCGCCAACGCCCTGGAGCGTCTGCTGTTCATCGCCGGGCGGCACACGTATCTCTTAGACGGCGACAATGTCCGGCATGGACTGAACCGGGACCTGGGCTTCACCGACGCAGATCGGGTGGAGAACATCCGCCGGGTAGGCGAGGTGGCCAAGCTGATGCTCGACGCAGGGCTCATCGTGCTGGTCTCGTTCATCTCGCCCTTCCGAGCGGAGCGTGATATGGTTCGCCGGATGGTGGGCGAGGAGGAGTTCGTCGAGATTTTCGTCGACACGCCGCTTGAGGTCTGCGAATCGCGCGACCCCAAGGGTCTCTACTCGCGCGCCCGCGCAGGTGAGATCAAGAACTTCACGGGACTCGATTCCCCCTACGAAGAGCCCGAGAACCCCGAGGTCAGGCTGGACACCACGACCCTCTCTCCCGAAGAGGCCGCGCGCAGGATCATGGAGTTTGTTTCTGAGAACTCGGATTAAAAAAGACCGTTTGAACAAACATGCTGCCCGCTTCGCCGGCCCTGAGCTTATCGATCCACTTGGATGATGGATTGGGTGTCATCTCCATCTCCGCCCGAAAATCCTGCAACTCTCCGATGGAAAATCGACTCAAGAGCAGATATTGTCTGGATGTCCGAGCGGGTGCTATTCTGGACTTGAGTTTTCCTGCGTCGACTGGACTATCACACAGGTTAACGGGGTGAACTCCGCTATAAGCTGTATTTGAACATCGCCCAAATCCCGGAAATGCCTGACCGGATCCAGAGGAGCGGTGAATGGATTATCTGAATCACGTGCTCGAATTCGTCGGAGCCGTGTTTCGTCAGTCGTTATTGGTCCAGGTGTGGTTCGTGTGGATGACACTCGTCATTATCGTCTTGCCCTCACCTTTGCTGTGGCACCGAGGGTTGCGGCTTGATGGACTTGTAGCGGCAGTGGCCGGCCTCGCGCTAGCGGTCCTGATGCCTTATTGGCATATGGAGGTTGGTTATACGCGCCTGATCGCCCTGCCGCATTTCATCGTCTGGGTTCCACTTCTGGCCTGGATGTATCGGCGGCGAAAACACCTGGCGTCTCCTCCGTTGGTGCGATGGATGGTTCTCATCTTTGTAGTGACGACCCTCGTCTGTCTGGCTTTTGACGCCGTAGACATCGCTCGTTTCATCTTGGGTGAGCGGGCGTTGCTCGCTGCCCAGAATATACCTGGCAAGTAATTGCTGAAACTTCCCTATGGGAGACGACATCTCGATATTGAGTATGTTTGGCATTTTGACGCTTGCCGGGGTTGTGGTGAATGACTCTTTGGTACTTTTGGATTTCGCGAACCGGAGCATCAAAAATGGTATGTCGATAGAAGATGCCCTTCACCAAGCCGGTGTCGCCAGATGGAGAGCGATAGTGTTGACAACCATGACTACGGCGGCTGGATTGAGTCCGATGTTGTTCGAGAAAGGTTTTCAGGTGCTATCAGAATCCCCCTGGCGCCCGAGGCGGTCAGGCGCTCGATCGCCTCGATTTGTGTAGTATCTCCGTCGTAACGGCCCGAGAAGGTTTGCAGTTCGACGCCTAGCGCGCGGGTTCTCCCGAGTGCTGCCTGTTTCATCTTCAGGAGAATAAAGATATTGAATACGAAAAAATAATCGGCTATTGTATAATTGAACATGAATCAGGATCAGGATTTCCATTTAGCATAAGGGCAGGTTCTTCGCCGCCCGGGAGGGACGCGGCGAAGCCTGGGGAGACCGTGGAATCATGGATTGTGAGTTCTCGACGCTGAACGATAGCGACGCGGCCGTGGTATACTGGCCTAGGCAATCCGCAATCCGCAATCCGCTAGGAAACCGCGAGCGTACCGGACACGACCGAGGTGTCCTCGCCCGCAAGAGGTGCCGCTCGTTCCCCATACTCGGTTTTTCCACCGCCGCGTGGAAGCTCGCCCCGCGCGAGGGCTTTATTGGCTGGACGCTGCAGTTGCGCGAGAAGAACCTCTCCCCTCGTGGTCGACAACCCGAGGTTCCTCATCCTGCCATGGATCAAGGTCCCCGGCCTCGGCTCGCACCTCATCACCATCATCCGCAGGCGCCTGCCCGTGGGCTGGACCGAGCGCTATGGCGCCACCCCCGTGCTCATCAAGACCTTCGTCGAGACGCCGCGCTACACCGGCGCCATCTACAGGGCATCGGGATGGATCCGCGGCGGAACCACACAGGGACGAGGGCGCTACGACAGGGACAGAAAGGGCGGCCGACTGCGGCCGCTCCGCAGCGACTGGAAGCAAGTCCTCAACCGCTGAAACAACCCCCATCACCCCACGACCGAATCGATTACCCATCTACTAATCTGCCCAATTCATAAAGGAGGCGATATGTCGATTGATATAGCATGGGAGCGAAGCGGCGATTTGTTGGTTGCCGTGATTTCAGGCCGTCTCGACGGCAGTACCGCCGATTTGTGCGATAGCGCGCTCGATTCCGGTGTTGACGATGATGATCATGGACTCGTCATGGATTTCGGGAACTTGTCCTACATCAGCAGCGCGGGCCTTCGGGTTGTCTTGAGAGCCGCAAGGAAGTTCACCGGACCGGGCAAGAAATTCGCGATCTGCTCGCTGTCCGATTCCGTAAGGGAGATTGTGGGGATCAGCGGTTTCGACAAGCTCATCGCGGTTCACGGTTCACGGGACGAGTCGATCAGCGAACTGAACAACGACTAAGCCTTCTTCACTTTCGGATACGCGAGGAGCGTGGAGAATATCTTTATGGAGATCCAGAATGAATGACACCAACCGTGAAGAAAAAGTCGTTTCCATAAAAAGTTCCGTCGATTTCGACATCGTGGCGGACAACATGCTCGAGATTGCGGAATTTACGGTAGAGAAGTATGAATTCAGAAATGACACAACCCTCTCCGCCGAGGTGCGCGAGAAGGCGATGGCGCAGATCAGAAACGTCTTGTGGGAGAAAGTCGAGGAAATGAAGCAGCGGCGCAAGCAGATTCTCGAAGATATGTTCAACATGGCGGAACAAACACTCGATAACATCGTGGAGAACAAGGACTAGCACGGTTTGCACAGCGCCCCGGCGCACACGGCGCGGGCCGCGATCACCGCGACCAAAGACGCGAATCATGATGGAGTAGACCTCTGTTCCTGATGCGCGTATCCGGGGATGTGGCCGGGAATCCAGAGCGCTGAGGAGGATTCTATGGGCTCTGCCGAACCAGATCATCCGGTGGCGATTGTAGGCTACAGCTACCGCATGCCGGGCGGGATCCATACCGATGACGATTTCTGGCGTCTGCTCAGCGAACGCGACATCGTCCAGGAGCCGGTAACGGACCGCTACGGCAGAGGCTACCAGCCGATCGGCGGATTCTCCGGCCGGAGCCGCTTCGCCAGTCCGTATGAGGGACTGATCCGGGAGGACGGAGAGAAGCTCATCGATCGCGGTCTTTTCGGCTTGTCGCAGGACGAAGTGGTTTCGACCGACCCGCAGGTGAGGATGCTGTTGTCTTGCTCCTGGGAGACCTTCGAGCGCGTCGGTTGGGACATGCATTCATTGCGTAACAGTCCTACGGGCGTTTTCATCGGAGGTCAGGTCCCGGCGTCGGCCAACTGGCGCCCGATGCGGGGCGCCGGCCCGTTCGACGTCATGACCATCAGTCTCGCCATGGTGGCCAACCGCATCTCCTACCATTTCAATCTGATGGGACCGTCGACCACCTATTGCACCGCATGTTCCGCCAGTCTCACCGCCTTGCACGCGGCTGTCACCGCGCTCCGCTCGGATGACTGCGAACAAGCCCTCGTCGGGTCCGTCAACTACATGGGAACGACCCGGTTGAGTGCCGCCTTCAACGCTCTCAGCGTCATCAGCCCGGACGGCAAGTGCCATTCCTTCGACGCGGAGGCCAACGGGTACATGCGCTCGGAAGGGGCCTTCGTATTTGCGTTGAAGCCCCTCGAGGCGGCCGAACGGGACGGGGACCCCATCCACGCCGTAGTGGAAGCGACGGCCGTCAATTCGGCCGGTGCCGCCGACGGCAGCAGCGGCCTGGCCCAAGGACGGTACATTACCGCGCCCACTCGTCATGCGCAGATTGAGCTGATGCGCACGGCCCGTGAACGCGCTGGCAGGTCGCCGCAGGACTTCGACTACGTAGAAGCCCACGCCACCGGGACCGTGGTGGGTGATCGAATCGAAGGTAATGCCATTTCAGAGGCGTTCGGCGGAGTCGAACGCGAGGTTCCACTCCGGATTTCCAGCGTGAAGAGCAACGTCGGACACATGGAAGCCGCCGCTTTCCATTGCGCCCTGCTCAAGGTCATCCTGATGATGCAGCGGCGCACGTTCGCGCCGACCTCCAAAAATTTCCTGGTGCCGAATCCCGAGATCGACTTCGAGAGCTGCCCCATGTTGGTGCAGACGACCTGCGAACCCTTCCCTGAGCGCCCTGTCGTTATTGGCATCAATTCGTTCGGCTTCGGCGGCGCGAATGGACACTGCGTGGTGCGCGAGTACGCCCCCGCGCAGCCCCGGGCCTGGTCGTCAGCCCTGGCCCCGAAAGCCGGATTCATGATTCCGCTCTCGGCGCGAACCTCCGGCGCATTGACCCGGAGCGCGCGGCAACTGCGCGAAGCGCTGGACGAGCAGGAGATGGACCTCTATACGCTGGCCGGGAACCTCAGCCGCCGCCGCACCCATTTCGCCACCCGCACGGCCTTTGCAGCGCGTGATCAACAGGAACTGGTAGAGGCGCTGGACGCCTTCATTGAAGACCCCGCGCCGGTCACCACCGTGGATGATCGCGAGCGACGGGTGGCTTTGGTTTTCTCCGGACAGGGCACGCAATGGGCCGGTTGCGGCCGCGCGCTCTACGATGCGGACCCCGTTTTCCGCCGCACGATCGACGCCATCGACGAGCACTGGCGGGAGCTCTCGGACTTCTCGCTGCGTGAAGCCTGTTTTTCCGTCTCCCAGGAGGAAATCAACGAAGTCCAGTTGGCCCAGCCCGTCATTTTCATGATCCAGTGCGCGCTGGTGGAGCTGCTTAAAACCTGGGGCGTCTATGCGGATTTCGTGGTTGGCCACAGCTCCGGGGAGGTCGCCGCCGCATACGCCTGCGGAGCGCTCTCGCTGGCGGAGTCGACGCGCCTGGTGTTCCATCGCGCCACGCTACAGCAGCGCGTGGCTGGTTCGGGCCGCATGTTGGCGGTCGGCCTCGACCGGGCGGGCGTGGAGGAAATGCTCGAAGCGCTGCGCGTTCCCTTCCGACCCGAAGAAGGACCGACGAAGGTGGAGATCGCCTGCGAGAATGCGCCGGCCAACACCGTCATCTGCGGCAAGGAGGCCTCCCTGCGGCCCATCATGGAGGAACTCGAGCGGCGCCGCCTGCAGAATCAACTGCTGCCGGGCAATATCGCTTTCCACTCCAGCGCCATGAACCCGCTCGAAGACGACGCGCTGGCGGCCCTCTCCTTCCTCAACGATTGCGTCTTCGAGACCGAGGCGCCGTTCGTTTCTTCGGTGAGCGGCGCGAAGACGGAGCGGCTGGACAACGCCTACTGGTGGTCGAATATCCGAAAGCCCGTGCGGTTCGCTGCGGCGATGGAAACCATCAAGCAGGATTACCGACCCGACGTGGTGCTGGAAATTGCGCCCCACAGCGCCCTGCAGCCCACCATCGCACAATGTCTGGAAGACGCTCCGGCAACGGCATGCATCCCGACGCTTATGAGAAACACGGATGTATGCCTCGGCTTTCAGCAGACTCTGGGCGCCCTTTTCCGGGCTGGCGTACCACTGGACTTCACCGCCCAGTATCCACGTCCCGAGCCTGTCGCCCACGTGCTTCCCGGCTATCCGAGAGAAGAACAGGCTGTGATGGACATCATGTGCGACGACGAGTTCTTGGTTCGGCAGGGGGAGTATTCGCACGGCCCGCTGGTCGGGCACAGAGTGCCTAGCGAGCACATGCTCTTCGAAGCGCGGCTTTCCGAGGGGGACTTTCCCTGGCTGGCGGACCACCGCGTCCATCATGCGGCGATCTTGCCGGGGGCCGGCTACATCGAACTGATCCTGGAAGCCCTCGGGGGCGTTCCCGTTTACTTCGACGTGATCGAGTTCCTGCAGCCCTGTCCCATCCCCAAGGAACCGGTCCGCCTGCAAACGGCCCTGTACCCGGCAGCCAATGACCCGGATGCATTCACGTTCACGATCACCTCGCGATCATACGACTTAGAGGCCAGGAGCGAGGTCCATTGCCGCGGCAAGGTGCGTCTGGTGAATGACGACCACATGGTGGACGTGCCAAGTCGGTTGGCTGATATCGATACGATCTACTTTGAGTCCTCTATTCTCGCCGACGACCGTGATTTTTACGAGCGCCTGGAAGCAGTCCTTAGCGGGACTTTCGAATACGGACCCTATTTCAGGACTATCAGGCGCGTTCTGGTGGATAAGATATCCAGGGCTTATCTCTTTGACGTAGAGATGGATGAGGGATTATGGACGACGGGCAAAGAGGAGGGCTATGTCTCGTGTCCTCCTTTGTTCGACGGGGGATTGCAGATATTTCTCAACCATTTGCTGACCGCCGCCGACCTTTTCGCCATCCCGCAGCGAGCCGAGTACGTTACGTTCCTTCGTCCGCCCACCGGACCGCGGATCACCTGTCATGTGACCAAGCCCAGCGAAGATTGGATGGATGCGGACGAAAAGGGTCAGTATTCCGTTCGTCGCGGCGAAAGATCCGGGGGCAGCATCAGTTTCTACGACGGCGCCACGGGTGACCTCCTCGTCCACATCGGCGAATACACCTATTTCACGTCCAATCCGAGTTGGAACGACTTGCCCGAGAGCAAACACAGGATTTCCTGGCAGCCGAAGTTCGTCCCCGCCGGCCAACGGCTTGCCGACAGACTTCCTGAGGGCCAGATCGAACCCGCCGCGCTAATAGCTGCCCTCGAGCAGCCGCAAGAGGGCGAACGCCATGTCTGCCACGTCATCGAGTTAGCGGGGAGTCGAGAGCCCTATCAGACCGTCCTCGAACAGTGCGCTGACCACCTCTCGAACGGCGGCGCACAGACCGAGTTCTGGCTGCTCGGCGATACAGAAGAGAGTACTCGCTTATGCTACGACGCTTTTGGTCAACGCGATGCCGCGCTTCGTTTCCAATGCCTCGATCCGGCCGCTCAGCCGGAACTGGATTCAGGCCTGCTGCGCCCGGGCGTCGCGGAAATCCTTTTCCTGCACGCAGATGGCGAGGCGCCTAGAGCAGAGCAATGGGGATTGGCGCGGCAGCTGGCTGTGGCCGGAGGCCTGGCTCTGGTCTCTCACGGCGAAGGCGGTGTCATCGAACCGGGCAACGGTTGGACCATGGTCCGAGCCGGTCGACGGACAACCCTGCTGCAGGCGCCTCAGTCCCTGCCGGAAATCGCCGAAGCTGCCGAGCAGCCGGGGCCGCGATGGGTGCTGGGCGAACCGGGGAGCTGGGCGGCTGACTGGGCGGGCATGCCCGATGCGCTGGACGTGCATACAATTCCCGATGAAGCTCTCGCCATCGACGCCATCCACTTGCTCGAAACGTGGCCGCAGGCGGCCGAGGTTCGGGCAATCGATTTCTTCTGCGGCGCGGATCCCGAGGACCCGACGGGAGAAAAGGCGGTGTCTCGTTTTGTCGCCCTTGTCCAGGCGCTGGTCTGGTACAGGATGGAGAGCGCGAATCACCCGTGCCGGCTGACTGTGGTGACGCACGGCGCCGCTCTCGATGCCGAGAATCCACGCGCGAGTGCGCTATGGGGAGCGGTTCGGAGCATGGCTGTAGAAATAGACGAGGAAGCCCGGATTGATTTTCGTCTGGTGGACCTTGGCGATTCCGAGGATTTGAAGACTTTGGCATATCTTGCCCGGTGCGATTTGCGTGAGCGTGAACTTGCGGTGCGGAAGAACCGCTTGTGGGCGCCGCGGATGGTCAGGATTCCGGAGCGGTATTCCCGGTTGCCTGCCGGTGAGAAGCCCGCCTACCGCCTCGCTCTCGACAATCCGGGGCAGATCGCCGGCCTCGAGATGAAGACCTACGAACTCCCTTCGTTGGGGCCGGACGACGTGGAGATCGAGGTGACGGCGGCGGCCCTCAATTTTCGCGACGTCATGGTAACGCTTGGCCTGTTGCCGGCGTTGGCCTATGAACGCTCCGCCCTCGGGCGTGAAGTCGGCATGGAAGGAAGCGGAATCGTCCGCCGCGTCGGATCAGGGGTACGGGGTTTCCGCGCCGGTGACGAGGTAGCGTTCATACAGGGCGGCTGCATCTCGAATCGCGTCGTGGTCAACCGACACCTCGTCTTCGCCAAGCCTGGCCGCCTGAGCATGGAAGAAGCCGCGTCAGTCCTGTCGGTCTACGTCACCGCGTACTATTCGTTGATTCACCTGGCCCGTCTGCGCAAGGGCCAGCGCGTCCTCATCCACTCAGGGATGGGCGGCGTCGGACAGGCCGCCATCGCGCTGGCCAGGCATGTGGGCGCGGAAATTTACGCCACGGCAGGCAGTGAAAGCAAGCGGGAGCAATTGCTGTCGCTGGGTGTGCGAGCGGCCTTCGATTCGCACAGCCACGTCTGGTACGACGACCTGATGGCGGCGACCGAGGGCGAGGGAGTGGACGTCGTGCTGAACTCCCTGGCCGGCCGCCACGTCGAACTTTGCCTGAAGGCCCTCCGTCCGGGCGGCTGGCACTGCGAGATCGGCAAAGTCGACATCTATGCCGACAACGACCTCGGCCTGCGCGTTTTCCGCAAGAACCTGCGCTTCGCTGCCATCGACGTGGACCGCCTGATGATTGACGACCCGCTCCTCTCGCATGAACTCTCTCAGGCTTGCCTGGACTTGCTCGATGAGGGCGCGCTGCCGCCGCTTCCGGTCACCGTCTTTCCGTTCAAGGACTACGCCAAGGCCCTTCGCCTGATGACCACAGGCCGGCATCAGGGGAAACTCGTGCTGAAAGCCCCGAAAGCTTCCGACGAGCCCGGATTTCCGATTGCCGACGTGCGTCCGCTGTTCGATCCCGATGCGACTTATCTGGTCACGGGTGGCCTCGGCGGGTTTGGGCTAAGGCTGTTGGCCTATCTGGTGGCATCGGGGGCGCGCCATATCACCCTGATGGACCGCGACCCCGAGCGCCTCCGGGATGCCGACTGGATCCGTCAGTCGAGCGCTCTCGTCTACATGGATGAGGATGCCGAATTCGACATCGTATCGGGTGACGTGGCGGTGGAAGAAGATGTCCGGCGCTGCATCTCTCAATTAAAGAGGCCGCTCAAGGGCGTATTCCACCTCGCCGCCGCGTTGGACGACCGTCTGCTGGCCGACATCACCAACGAATCCATAGGAAAGGTTTTCGCGCCCAAGGCGGATGGCGCCCTGCATCTCCACCGCGCCACGGCCGGCTATCCTCTCGATTACTTCGTTCTTTTTTCCTCTACGGCCTCGGCGCTGGGCAACCCCGGCCAGATCAACTACAGCGCGGCGAACGGATTCCTGGACGGGCTGGCCGCAAATCGCCTGCGGGAGGGCCTGCCATGTCTCTCCTACAACATGGCCGCCGTCGCCGACGCCGGCATGGCCGCACGCAGTCTTCCCGTTTTGCGGATCATGAGGGCCGCCGGCATGCCGCCGGTGAGCAGCGACTTCGCCATCACCAACCTGGATTACGCCCTGCGCTCGATGAGGGGGGAGGACCACCTGATCACGGCCATGTTCAAGCGCCTGGTATGGACGGTCGACTACCCGGATTACATGCGCATCGGGCGTTTGATGAACAATCAGGATGCCTTCGAGGTCGGCGTGGACAGCGAGTTGACGCTCGAGAGCGTCGTGGCGCAGATTGCGGCTAAGGTCGCCGAGCTCTGCGGCCACGAGGAGGGCGGCGTGGAGGAACCGCTGGCCAGTTTCGGGCTCACGTCCATCTCGGTGGCCGAGTTGAGCACGTTCATCCAGACGCAGTTCAACTACCGGGTGAGCGCGCTCGAACTGATGACCACGGCGTCGGCCACGTCGCTGGCGCAGGGCATCATCCAAGGCAAAAATGATGTGGAAGAGGATCAAGCCGAAACGGATACGGTCGACCTCGCGGACGCTTCCCAAGGAGTCAAGCGGCGCGTCCGCCGTACGCCATCGCCTTTCGCCAATGCGCTGGAAGACCATTTTCCGGATGGAAACAGCGTTGCGTCAGGCGCTTTCGCTATTCGCTAACCCTGAAAAGGGGTGCACAGGAGAAAGTTGCCATGCCTAATGCGCTTCTTGTTAGCCCCGAGCAGCCCCCTACCTACTGGGGCGCGAACTATGCTCTCGGGATTTCGGGCGTGAAGGCGACATTTCCGCCCCTGGGTCTGCTGACCGTGGCCGCGATGTTCCCACCGGAATACGACCTGCGCGTCGTGGACATGAACGTGGCTGCCCTCGAGGATTCTGACATCGAATGGGCGGATGTGGTGTTTACATCCACCATGATCGTTCAACGCGTCTCCCTGCAAGACGTCATCGAGCGATGCAACCGGGCCGGGGTTCTCGTAGTGGCTGGTGGGCCTCACCCCACCACGTTTCACGACGAGATCGAAGGCGTGGACCATTTTGTGCTGGATGAGGTCGAGGAAACCTTCCCTGATTTTCTGCGCGACCTGGAAAACGGCGCGGCCAAAGCCATCTACCGGGAGCCGGGAAAGCCTGACGTGACGCAAACGCCCGTGCCGCGCTTCGACCTCATCGACATGGAGAACTATTACTCCATGGGTGTTCAGTTCTCCCGGGGGTGCCCGTTCGACTGCGAGTTTTGCGACATCACCAAACTCTATGGCCGCGTGCCCCGGACCAAGGCGCCCGCACAGATCGTGGAGGAGTTCGAATCGCTGTATCGACTGGGCTGGCGAGGCTCCGTTTTCATGGTCGACGATAATTTCATCGGCAACAAGGTGGAGGCGATGAAGCTGCTGCCGGTGGTCACAGAGTGGCAAAAGGCCCATGGATATCCGTTCTCCCTGTCCACGGAGGCGAGTCTGAATCTTGCCCGCATGGATGACCTGATGGACGAGATGATCGAGGCCGGGTTCAATACCGTGTTTTTGGGTATCGAAACCCCCACCCCCAAGGCCTTGCTCAAGACCAAGAAACCGCAGAACGTCAACGAGCGGGAAGAAAATTTTCTCCTCAATTCCATTCGCAAAATTCAGCACAAGGGGATGCAGGTACAGGGTGGGTTCATCCTCGGCCTCGATGGCGACGATGAGAGCGTGTTCGACGCTCAAATCGATTTTATCCAGGAGGCGGGCATTCCCGTTGCCCCGATCTATCTGCTGACCGCTCTCAAGGGCACGGACATGTACAACCGCCTGATGTCGGAGAAGCGGCTCCTGGAGGTTTCCATCGGAACTCACTCCATGACCCTCAACTTTCAGCCGGAGATGAATCCCCAGACCCTTATCGAGGGATATCAAAGGGTCACAGCCACCCTCTACGACGCGACCCTGGAGAATTACCTGAAGCGCTGCCTGACCTTGTTCGAGCACCAGAAGCCCGTCCCGCACCTGCTGAAACGGATGAGCAAGACTGCGATGGCCGTGGCCGTTATGAGCGTGCGCCGGGAGCTATCCGCAGAGCAAATCCCGGCCTTTACGAAATTCATCGCCAAAGTCTCCGAGGATTATCCCCGCATGCTGCCTGAGGCGATTCGCCTCGCCGCCATGGGTTACCATTTTGATATTATCAACCGCCAGCAAACCATGCTCTATAACTTCAAGAAATTTCTGACGGCCGAATTGAAAGTGTTCAAGAAAGCGGCATCTCACCGACTTCAGAAAACGGAAGAAATCCGGAACCTTCGGCAAGCGTTATTCACACGAGCCCATGCGCGCCACCAGTCGATACCCGATGACTTCCGCTACCTTGGAGACGGGATCGAGGACTCTTTGGAATCCTTCCGGTCCGCCGTGGATGCGCAAGTAGAGCAAAGCGCACATTCGGCAGCGGTGTAAAGAAAACACCAAGATTTCAATATGCAAGGGAAGAAAAAATGACCGAAAGAACCGCCGCCGACACGGCGGTGGTGCCGCTCGATGGAGCTTTGCCGCCGCATTGCCAGCGAGACGTCGATACCCTTCGTCAATTCGTTCATGCGGTGGTCAGTGAGGAAGCACCTGCAGCCGCCGTATCTCCAGATGATTTAAAAAATGTATTTCTGACCGGGGCGACCGGATTCATCGGGCGTTTCTTCCTGCACGACCTCCTGCGGCAAAACGCCGAACTCATCGTGCACTGCATTGTACGGGCCGATAGTGTCGAGCACGGGTTCGAGCGCATTCGCACCGCTCTCGAGCAGGCCGACATCTGGGACGAATCCTTCGCGCCGCGCATACGCGTCGTGGTCGGTGACGTCGCCGAGTTGAGATTCGGGTTGAGCGAAACGGATTTCGATGTTCTGTGCCGACAGATCGACGCAGTCTATCATCTTGCGGCCTCTATTGATCTCGTATCGTCCTATCTCGCCATACGCAAGGTCAATACGTTCAGCATCCGCAACGTGCTGGAACTGTGTTTGCGCAAACGATTCAAGCACCTGTTCTACGCCTCGACCATGGGCGTATTCCCCCAGTATTTCTGCGGCTTCGCACATGAATTCAAGGACAGCCGCATCGACCACCAGATGCAACCCGACCTTGCGAGTATGAAGAGGATGTTCCCGCTCGGGTGGCTCGGCTACCCGTGGAGCAAGCTGACATCCGAACAGATCCTGCTGTTCGCGCAACAGGCAGGTATGCCGCTGGCGATTTTTCGGCTTCCGCAAACCAGTCTTTCCAGCAAGGGGTATACCCCGGCGCACGATCTGAGTGTACGGTTGTTCGCCGCAGTGGTCGTTTGCGAAACGCTGCCGGAAGAATTCACGTTTCGATCCAGCAACGAGGCGGTCGATACGCTGAGCGAGGTTTGTACGGCCATTTCCCTGAATCCCGAACGACGTTTCACCATCTACCATTGCTGCAACCCCGACCTGGATCATTACGACTTCGAACCCGCCGATTACGGGTTCTATTGGCCCGAGGTTCCCTATGAGGCGTTCAAGCGCGCCTGCCAGGCACACGGTGAAAACTCGCCGCTCCATGGCTACTGGGCCGTGCTGGATCATCTGGGAAAATACTGGTTCAGCAAAAACAAGCCGGTGGACTGCCTGCCCGTTTGCGATCACGCCATCCGGGAGGATTGTCCGCACCCGGTAGAATGGCCGGGCACGTGGACCAAGCTGAAGCGCTCCAAAGAATGGATTATGGCCCACCGGGAGGAATGGCCCTATCCCATTGCGCAAAGCCGCCTGGACTTCGACTGCCTGATTGCCCGGGCCGAACGCTACGCTCAAGACCAGGGAACCCCCTTCGACTCGGCGTATCCTGCGTGGATGTGTCAAGCCTTGCGGCAATTGGTCGGGGCCATGAAATCGCCTGATGCCAAACTGTTGGAGGACAGGCTTAGTGATATGGTCTTCGAACTGAGCCGCTTCTTGCGCAGCAACGCCGGGTTGGCCCGCGAACGGTTGCAACACCCCGAAATCGAACGCGAGGAGATCACGCGGCCGGTCTTCATCGTCGGGATCAACCGCACAGGCACCACCTACCTGCACCGACTTATGTCACGCGACGAACGGTTTTGGTCGTTGCGCCTATACGAGTACGCCGAGCCGGTCCTCTGGACGGGTGAATACGCCACAGTTGCGGGCACTCCCGATGACCCTCGCCGGACGCGGATGCAGGGAATGCTCGATGCATCCAATATCATCAAAGTTGTGGAGGGCGTTCACCACTTTGACGTCGACGAGCCGGAGGAGGATTTTCCGATTTTCCGAATGGCCTTCTCGGCATGGGTCTCTACCGCCCGGTTCCATATACCGGAATATGGCCGGTGGCTGAACGCGAACGGTTCGGAGGATGTCTACGCCTACCACCGCCGCACCATGCAGCATTTCACCTGGCAGCGCCGACAGCGTGAGCCCGGACATAATGGGCAGTGGCTGTTCAAGATGCCCTTTCATCTCATGGAGCTGGACACTCTCATCAAGACCTATCCGGACGCCCTGTTCATCCAAACCCATCGAGAGCCCTCGCAGTTCATGGGATCCTGGAGCAGCCTCGTGGAGCGGGTACGCTCCCTTTCCAGCGAACCCCTGCCGCCGAACGAGTTTGGCGCCGAGCAGTTGGCCTTCATGAGCGGCATGCTCGATAAGGCCGTGGACTTTCGGCTGGCCCATCCCGAGTTGGAAGACCGCTGGGTTGACGTGAACTACATTGATCTGGTCGAGAATCCGTTTGGTGTGATTCGCGGAATCTATGAACGCTTCGGCTGGACCCTCAAGCAGGCGGCATCCGATGCGATGGAGGAGTGGCAGTTCCACCAGGCCGAGAAACGGCGCGCCGAGACGCGGCATCGCTACGCTCTCGAGGACTACGGCCTTACGCCCGAGGCGGTCAACGCCGCATTTGTCCGCTACCGGGACTTCATCACCAGCCGCGGGATTCGTTCCTCGCGATTTTGAGGCAAGCGCGCGCAGAAACTGGAAGCAAGTCCTCAATCGGTAAAATCTACCCCCTATCACCCCACGACTGAACCTATGTGGACGCGCCAGTAGATGCAAGCAAATCTTTTGAAAAGTTCGAGGTTTGTGGTCAGGTGCAGTCGTATGTCCGGCCTCTCGATTGCGGCGTTTCACATGCCGCGGGCCCGTATGGAGATGCGAGGACCGGGTCCATATCGGTTACGCGAGCTTGAGCTCTCCGTTCAGTTCCTGGTTTTCCCGATCCCGTCTCGATGACCGTTTGCCCCTACATTATCCTCCGACCTGCTCACATTCCTCCCGGCTATACTTGCTCGCCCGCCGATCAGATGACCGGCGCAGGCTCCCTGTAGACCTGTTTGTTCGTCATCAGCGCCCAGGCGATGCGCGCCATCCTGTTCGCCAGCGCCACCGCGACCAGCATACGAGGCTTGCGCGCCAGCATCCGGGCCAGCCACGAGCCCGGCGGCGCGCCGCGCCGGTCCGCCCAGCGCACCACCGTCATCGCGCCCATGATCAACAGCCGCCTGATGTCACGCTGACCCATCTTCGATATCTTGCCCAGCCGCGCCTTGCCGCCCGTGGAGTGCTGCCGGGGCACGAGGCCGAGCCAGGCGGAGAAGTCCCGCCCGCACCGGAAGCTCTCCATCGGCGGCGCGAAGGCCAGTATCGCCGAAGCGCAGATCGGCCCGACCCCCGGGATGCTCATCAGACGCCTCGCCTCCTCGTCCTCGTAAGCGCCGTCCCGGATCCGGCTCTCCAACTCCCCGATCTTCCTGTTGAGGCCGGCAATTTGCCCGAGCAGAAGCCCGCCCAGTTCGTGCACCGTCTCCGGCAGCCCCGAGTCCGGGTCCGCAACGGCCGACGCCAGCCGCGCGACGTGAGCGAGACCCTTGGGGGCGATGACGCCGAACTCCGCCAAGTGCCCGCGCAAGGCGTTGCTCGTCTGCGTACGCTGGCGAACCAGCAAGTCGCGCGTGCGGAACAGCATCCCCAGGGACTGCTGCTCTTCGGTCTTCACCGCCACGAACCGCATCGTCGGGCGGGAGGCCGCCTCGCAGATCGCCTCCGCGTCCGAGGTGTCGTTCTTCTGCCGTTTGACGAAAGGTTTCACGTAGACCGGTGGCATGATCTTCACCTCATGGCCGAGTTCACCGATCTCGCGGCCCCAATAGTGCGCGCTCCCGCATGCCTCCATCGCAACCTCACACCGCGGCTGCGATTCCAGAAAACCCAATACCTTCCCCCGGGTCAGCTTCTTGCGGAACGCGACCGACCCGTCCGGGCGCGCGCCGTGGAGTTGAAAACCGTGTTTCGCCAAGTCGATGCCGATGATGTGGACCTGTTCCATCTCGCTCCTCCCGCAGGGCGGTAGACGATGTCGTCTCGCCCAGTTTGATGGCGCCGGGAGGGCGCGTCCATTGCGGTAGGGACGCCGGTTACCCGGCGCCCCCCGCACAGATCCGGAC
>JAJEJD010000029.1 GCA_022828125.1 bacterium
GGTCGACGAGAAACAGCTCCTCCTCCACCCCAAGGGTAATCTCCGGAACTTCCCGGTGCGCGGAGCCACTCACGATTCGCCCCCTCCATTCAGTGCGCAATGCCGCCTTTCGATGAATCTGGATATAGAAGAGCAAGCTGATGACTCATGATACCTGGCAGGGCAGTGCCTGTCATGCCATGGCGCATCATTGCCGGCCCCGAGTGCCTGCATGCACGGGATTAATCCCCTAATTGCAGTCTGATGCATTTGTCAAGCGACGCGTTTACAGTTCGCCTGGAACGATGCTCGACGCCGGGTTTATCGTGCCGGCCTCGTTCGCCTCCACCTTCCGGGCGGAACGCGACATGGCCCGCTGGATGGTGGGCGAGGCGGGTTCGTCGAGATATTCATCGACACGCTGCTCAAGGTTTGCGAATCGCGCGACCCCATAGCCTCTACTCACGCGCGCGAGCTTAAAAATCTCAAAAACCTCCATTCGCCGAGCGAGGCGCCCGAAATCCCCGATATCAGGCTCGACACCAAGAAGTTCTCCCACGGCGAGGCCGCGCTCATATTCATCGATTTCATCACGTGATTGCGCATCTTCGCGATAATCGTCCGGTGTACAGAAGGCCCTACGCCGATAACGAGATCCTTAGAAACCCGGTCGAACTGTGGCTCGCCGGAGGCGAACGCTACCACTCCAAGAAGCAGCGCATGATATCCTCCTCGGCAGAAGTGCTGCCGCGCTGGCGCGCGGGTACCGAGGGGTCAGTGCGAGACCCCGTGCACAGGGACCTTCTGTGGTTTGAGCTCTAAACCGTTATGCGCCGGGGCGAGATCGTATCTTTGCGCCGGGAAAAGGTGGATATGGAGCGGCGGATCCTCAGAATAGAGGAGACCAAGAGCGGGGAGCCTCTGGAGTTTCCCGTTACCCAACAGCTCGGGGAGACCCTGGCGCTCCGGCCGAAGGGCGAACTGTGACGCCGGGCCTGCGGACCTGCGCGAATGGGTGTTCCCCTACCCCTCGAACGTCTCGGAGTACGTCTAGGAACTAAATATCCACTAAACCTGCATCGGTAAGGCTGGCGGCGTGAAGTTCTGGTTCCGCGGCCTGAGAAACGCTTTCATCACCGTGACCGAGCGTAGACTCATGCTGCCGAGGAAGCTAACCAAAAGACTGTTCAACCATGCCCGTCCGAGCGACGTGACCGAGGTCTACGCCAACGACTGGACGGTGAAGCAGTTCCGCGAAACCGTACAAAGAATCCCCGACCGGATCGATAAACTGAAGGGCGTCGTTCCACCCGAACTCGAACAGGACCACTTGCACGCGAGCCTACCCGATCCCTTGACGGATTCCCGTCTTTAGAAATGTCTCCAGGGTTGTTCTTCGATGTTGTTCACGACGCTTCTGCTTTCATCCCTGCGGATGGAGATTTCCCGTAATTATCGGCTTCCAAAAGAAAACGATCACTATTAGGTCCAGCCCTCGTCTCGGCAGGTTCATGTTCATAAGAACGGAGGTATTCGATGCGCTGGGTCTGAGCGTGACCAGGAGCGTCGGGATTCTTGGCGTTCGCCGTGCGACGCTTTCGGCCTGCTGAACGGTAAGGCGTCGCTTTTACAAAAGCTGACACACCGTATCGAACAGGCATTCGGCGTAGGCATGGACATGCTGTTTCGAATGCATATCTGGCACGACGTCTCGCGTCTACGGGCGTGGACGGGAGAAATCGCCATCGAGTGTTATGCCTTATAATCAAAGCAGGAATATCCGAGGCTCTGCCGTAACAATATTCGTCGTACCATTAACCACGCGATAGAAAGAGCAAGGATGAGTATCCTCGTTACTAAGAGCGGTTTTAGATGTGCCACCTTCTCCAATTGAGCGCGCACACCGTATCTGCCACAACTTGGATTTATATATCTCGAAAGTAATGTCACGTGCTTTTGACTTCACCATTCAAGTTATAGCATTTACGGGTTCGAACGGTCGCAATGTGCGAAAGTATTCAAGAAAGCATTTAGCATCAAAGTCTGTTCTGTATCGGAATCCATAAAAAAGTATGGCGACCGCCTCCGGCCTCTTTCTAGAGATAGGTCAACGCCCGAGAGAATGCTTGCAAGGAGAGTGTGTACTTCTCTTGTGACGAACGGACTTCTGTTGTTTCCTTACTCGTTGTTGGCATTGTTCGATTCGAGAATTCCTAGCTGAGTCAGCCGCAAGCGCCTGGTGAATTCGACCAAAAATGCAGTGTTCACACCGAATATGATGAGGCCGTCTACGGCAGCGAAACTGGCCAGAATGCGCCATTGCGAATCGACCGTGATATCCCCATACCCCAACGTCGTGAATGTGACAATGGAAAAATATAGGGCCGGTTCCATGGTTCGAAATGTGCCGAGAAACAGCAATACACCCGCCCAGGACCATGCACTAAGGCTGATTCCCACGATTAGCCATAGAACCACGCCGACCAGCGCAACGATTGTCTTGACGAAGAAAGGCGGTTTCACAAGCCATGCTTTTCGTCTTCTCAGCACTTCGGCGGCCGTGCTGATGAACAGCACCTGTATCACAATCGTAAAGAATATAACGATAGTTCCAATGAATATCTGTCTCAACATGCACTGGTCCCTGTATCGCACCAATGGAAATTATGTCTGCTGCCGCTGAAATGCCCAATGCCTAGTATGGCTCGAAATCCACTCCATTTAAGCGTCTGCAATGAATACTCCGTTGCTTGTAAGAGTTCATAATCTATAATAAGGTTTTTTTTGTTGCCCGTCATATAGAGAGGAAGGTCGTTCCGCTGTGCAGGCTTTCACAGTTGGCGCGTGAAACCACCCAGGGAGAAGCGTCCAGATGTCGGCCAGAATCCGCTTCGGCCCGTGCGTCGTTTTGTTCCTCGCTCTGTTCCTATATGCCTGCGAAGACGCCCCGGAAACGAAGCGCAGAACCCCGGCCGTGCGTCCGGTCAAGCTGATCACGGTCAAGGCGGCTGGCGGGGCGCGGGTGAGCCGCTTCCCGGCGGTGATCGGTGCGGGCCGGTTGTCCGAGCTCAGCCTCCAGGTGGGCGGGATGCTGCGCGAATTCCCGGTCCGGGATGCGCAGCGCCTTAAGCGCGGCGCGCTCATCGCCAGACTGGATCAGCGAGATTTCCGCTCCGCCCTCGCCTCGGTCAGGTCGCAATACCAAAACGCGGAGAAAGAATATCGGCGCGCGGTTCGCCTGGCGGCGCAGGACGCCATCGCGCGCACCGTGCTGGAGAAGCGCAAGACCCAGCGGGACGTGAGCCGGGCGCAGCTCGAGCACGCCGAAAAGACGCTGGCCGACTCCGTGCTGCGCGCGCCCTTCGACGGGCTGATCGCGCAGACGATGGTGAGGAAACTGCAAAACGTGTCGCCGGGCCAGGCCGTCGTCAAATTCATGAGCGGCGACTCGTTCGAAGCCGCCATCGATCTGCCCGCCGCTTTTTTGGCTAGGATTCCCAGAAAGACCGCCGAAAAAAGGAATCAGCAGGCATTCGTCATACTGGACGCGGCCCCGGACCGGCGCATCAGGGCCGCCTTCAAGGAGGCGACGCTTCTGGCGGATACGGCGTCCCAGACCTACGCGGTCACGTTCGCCTTCCGTCCTCCCGAAAACCTGCTCGTCCTGCCCGGCATGAACGCCAACGTGGAGTTGCGAATCGAAAACAAGGCGCGCACGCCGCGCGTGGCGGTGCCGCTGGCCGCAGTGACCAGCGACGGGAAGAACAACTACGTCTGGGCTGTGGACAGGAAAACGATGCGGGTATCGAAGCGCGCCGTCACGCTCGAAGAGGGTGTGGGCGAGACGGTCGTCGTCACCGCGGGGCTCGCGGCCGAGGAAACCATCGCCGGAGCGGGCGCGGCCTATCTCTCGGAGGGCATGAAGATCAGAGAGTGGAAATGATGCGCCCGAATCGACCACCCGGCCCGACCCACCTCATCGACTGCGCCGCGCCATGAAAATCGCCGAATTCACCATCAAGAACACCGTGTTAAGCGTCATCGTCATCGCGTTGACGATTGCGGGCGGCTGGTCGGCCTACCAGAACATGGCGCGTTTCGAGGATCCGGAATTCATCATCCGCCAGGCGCTCGTCGTCACGAACTACCCGGGCGCCGGCCCCCACGAGGTCGCGTTCGAAATCACCGAACCCCTGGAGAAGGCCATCCTGCAACTGGCGGAGGTCGATTCGATCGAGTCGGTGTCCACCGCGGGAAAATCCGAAATCAACGTGGAGATAAAATACGAAGCCTCACCCACCAAAACCGACCTTCAGCTCATCTGGACCAAGCTACGCAACAAGGTGAACGACGCCGCCCGCGCCCTGCCGCCCGGCGCGGAAACGCCTTACGTGGCTGATGATTTCGGCGACGTCTTCGGTCTGCTCTACTTCATTACGGGCGATGGTTATTCGCCCGCCGAACTCAAGCGCTACGGCAAATCCCTGCAGCGCGCGCTGCTGGAAGTGGAAGGCGTCGCCCGCGTAACGCTGGACGGACTGAGGAGGGAAGCGATTTTCGTCGAGATCTCCCGGCAGGACGCGACCGCCCTGGGGCTTTCCATATCCAACATCTACGACACCCTCGCGCGGCAAAACGCCGTCGTCGCATCCGGCGACGTCAAAATCGGCGATCAGCGTATCGTGATCGATCCCACGGGGTCGATTAACTCCGTCGAGGCGATTCAGAACCTTCTCGTGTCCTCGGACAACAAGGGGAAAGTAATTTTTCTGAAGGACATCGCGCGCGTGTGGCGGGGGTACCGCGAGCCTGCGGAAAAACTCTATCGCTACAACGGTGAGGCGGCGGTTGCGCTGGGCGTCTCGGGCGTATCGGGCGGGAACATCGTAAAAATCGGCGCGGCCATCGACGAAAAAATCGCGGACGGCGAGAGGTTTCGCCCCCTGGGCGTCGAGCTCCATCAATTCTACCACCAGGGAAAAATCGTCGACGAATCGGTACAGGTCTTCGTCGTCAACGTGGTCGCCGCGCTGGTCATCGTCATCGTCACGCTGCTGATCTTCATGGGGCTGAGGTCGGCCGTCGTGATCGGCGCGATCTTACTGATGACGATTTTCGCCACCCTGGCGACGATGCACGCCGTCGATATTCCCATGCACCGCATCTCACTCGGCGCGCTCATCATCGCCTTGGGCATGATGGTGGATAATGCGATCGTGGTGACCGAGGGCATTCTCGTCGGCGTCCAGGGCGGCGCGAAGAAACTCGAAATCGCGAACCGCATCGTCAAGCGCGCCGTCTTGCCGCTGCTGGGAGGCACCTTGGTCGGCATCATCGCCTTCGCGCCCATCGGCTTCGCCCCCGGCTCCACCGCCGAGTATACCGGCCATCTGTTCTGGGTGATCCTGATTTCACTCATGTACAGCTGGGTATTCGCCATCACGCTGACGCCGCTGTTCTGCTTCTGGCTCTTCAGAGAGCCCGCGCAGCCCCCGGGCCGCGGTGAGAGGGGTGAGAGTGGCTTCTTGCGGGCATACAAATGGTTTCTGCGCTTCGCACTCAGAATGCGCATCGTCGTACTCATCGGCACCCTGGGCATATTCCTCGCCTCGGCGTGGGGATTTAAGTTCGTCAAGTCCGGATTTTTCCCCGCATCCACCACGCCGCTGTTCGTCGTGGACTACTGGCTGCCCGAGGGGACGGACATCTCAAGGACCGCACGCGACATCACGGAGCTTGAGAAGTTCGTCGCGGGTCTGGAAGGGGTCAGCGCGGTGCAGGCGTCCATCGGGGCCGGCGCGCCGCGATTCATGCTGGTCTATACCCCCGAGTCCGCGAACCCGGCTTTCGGACAACTGCTGGTGCGCACGTACGACTACAAGATGATCGACGCCCTGATGCCCGAGATTCAAGAACACGTGGAAAACGCCTTTCCCCAAGCCCAGGGGAAGGTGTGGCGCTTCGTGCTGGGGCCCGGCGGCGGGTCGAAAATCGAGGCCGAGTTCAGCGGGCCCGAACCGAAGGCGCTTCGCGCCCTGGCGGACCGGGCCAAGGCCGTCATGGCGGCCGACGGCGGTGCGCTCTCGATAAAGGACAACTGGCGCCAGCCGGTGAGCGTGATCGAACCCGTTTATGCGAAAAGCGCCGGACGGCGCGCGGGCGTCTCCCGCGAGGACCTCGCGCAGGCCCTCCAGAGAAACTTTTCCGGGCGCGTCGTCGGCGTCTACCGCGAGAAGGACGAACTGGTCCCGATCATCTCCCGCGCGCTCGAACACGAGCGCGTGGATATCGACGACATCCGCAACATTCAGGTGCTGAGTTCGGTCACGGGCAGAGCGGTGCCCATCGCCCAGGTGACCGAAGGCTTCCGGACGATATGGCGCGACGGCCTGGTACGGCGCAAGGACCGCGTCTGGCGAATCAAGGCGCAAAGCGACCCCTACCCGAGCGAACTGCCTGCGGATCTCCTCGCGCGCCTTCGTCCGAAGATCGAAGCCATCGACCTGCCCGAGGGCCATCGGCTCGAATGGGGCGGGGAGTACGGCGATTCCAGCGAAGCCAACGAAAACCTGGCCTCGACCATCCCGCTGGGTTTCCTCGCCATGGTACTCGTCGTGTTCATCCTTTTCGGCAGAGTCAGGCAGCCCGTCGTGATCTGGCTGGTCGTGCCGCTCGCCATCATCGGGGTGGTCGTCGGGCTGCTGGCGACGGGCACGCCCATGGAGTTCATGGCGATACTGGGCCTGTTGTCCTTGTCGGGGCTCTTGATCAAGAATGCCATCGTGCTCGTCGATCAGACCGATCTGGAGATCGGCGAGGGCAAGCCGCGTTTCGACGCCGTGGTCGATGCGGCGGCCGGCCGCGTCCGCCCCGTCATGATGGGCGCGCTGACGACCGTGCTGGGGGTGATGCCGTTGTATTTCGATGCGTTCTTCAAGTCGATGTCCGTGGTGCTCGTATTCGGACTCACCTTCGCCACGCTGCTGACGCTGGTGATCGCGCCGGTGCTCTACGCCTTGTTTTTCCGAATCCGTCCGACAGAAGTCGAGGGAGCCGTGAGCGATGCGGAATAAAAGGCCGCTCCTGCCCGTTCAGGTGTTGTCGGTATGTGTTCTGGTCGCGTTGACTGGCTGCGGCCGCGCCAAGGTCCGCGACGACCGGGCCGTCAAGGCCAAAATCGCGCGCGAAACCACGTTCACGCCGCAAACCTGGGCGACGAGCGTGGACGAAACGCAGCTCAGAAGCGCGAGGCGGGTCGGTTGGCTGAAATCCTTCCGGGACGCCCGGCTGAACGAACTCGTCGCGCAGACCCTGGCGAACAACCGCGATCTCATGGCCGCATCGGCGAACGTGGAGCGCGCCCGGGCGTTGGCCGTTCAGGCCGGCGCGCAACTGAAGCCCCAGGTGAAACTGGCCTTCGCCGGTTCGCGCGCCGGCGCGCTCGAGAGCGCCGCGCCCGAGACCTCGAACCTCTCGCTCTCGGTCCAATTGAACTGGGAAGTCGACCTGTGGGGGCGCATCGGCGCGGGGCGGCGCGCCGCCGTCGCAAGCGCCGAAGCCGCGGCCGCCGACTACAAATACGCGCAGCACTCCCTGGCGGCGGCGACGGCTAAAGCCTACTTCATCTCCATCGAGGCAGGGCGGCAAACGGCCATATTGAGGGAAATCCTCGCATCGCTCAAAGAAACCGTCCGCATCGTCAATGTGCAATACGAGAACGGCCTCGCTACCGCCCAGGATGTCGCGCTGGCGAAATCCGATTTGGCGTCCACCCGCGAACAACTGATCGCGCTGGAAGCGTCAGAGAGAGAGGCCCTGCGGGCATTGGAAGTGCTGCTGGGACGCTACCCGAAAGGCGATATCGCCGTACGCGCGGCGCTCCCGCCGCTGCCGCCCATGCCGCCGCCGGGCGTACCCTCGGACATACTGGAGCGGCGGCCGGACCTCATTGCGGGCGAACGCCGCGTCGCCGCCGCCTTCAACGCCCTCAAACAGGCGAAGGCCGCGCGCCTGCCGCAGTTGAGTCTGACCGGCAACATCGGCGGCACCTCCAACGCCCTGTCGAACATCGTCGATCCGGCCAACATCGCCTGGCGGCTCGTGGGAAACCTGCTGGCCCCCATCTTCGACGGCGGCGTGAGAAGAGCGCAGGTGGAAATCGCCACGGCGGAGCAAAAACAGGCCCTGGCGGCGTACGCCCAAACCGCGCTGGGCGCGTTCAGCGAGGTGGAAACCAACCTCGACCTCGCCGGCACGCTCGCCCGGCGCGAGGAGGCGCTCGGCGTCGCGTTGAGCGAAGCGGAAAAAGCGCATCGAATCGCGCAACTCCGATACAAGGAAGGCGAAATCGCCCTGATCGACCTGCTGGCCATCCAACAGCGCGTGCTCTCAGCGAAGAGCAACAAGCTCTCCATCCGGCGCCTCGCGCTGGAGCAGCGCGTCAACCTCTTTCTCGCCCTGGGCGGCGACTGGCAGATTTGAAATATGCAAGTCCGTCGCCCATTCAGGCTTCTTGAAATCACGCATTTTAAGAAAGAACATCGGAAATTGTAATCCGCTCGTTTATGGGCGGCGGGGATTTTCAGTGGCAGTTATATCCCTGTAGTTTGTTGACACTATGCGAGGAGTTGGTTTGTAGAAGCTTCCTTTGAAATCGGCCTTCCATAAAATGTAATCAAATCGAAAGCGGATAAATTACAACTCAAGCCAATAGACACGCGTTTACGTCGGGCAAAGGTTCTCTCTTGTAGTGATGGGGATTAGCAAAGCATCGGAGCAAAACGAATACGCTGGGACGGCATTGACCGCGCGGTGGGCGGATTGAGACTCTAAGATGCCAAGGCGGGTACTCACATGGTTTCGCTGACGGCGCCCGTGCTCAGGGTGTTGCAAGAGGTTCCCCGCTCGCGGGACGACCCCCACATGTTCCTCGGCCAAAACGGAAAGGACGCGCCCGTTGAACGTCCACTAGTACTGGGGGCCGTGAGGGACTTGGGGGGCCTGGAGAATTTGGAGACTTGACGACTTGAGGCACTCCTACGCGTCGAGGGCGCTGGCGCTCGGCGAGGCGCTGCCCGTGATCGGGAAACTCCTGGGCCACAGCGGGATGGAGACGACGGCGCGCTACGCGCACCTCGCGCGTAACTCGGAGCAGGAGGCCGCGGAGCGGGTCGCCGGGAGCATCGCGGACGACGTCATGGGAGAAGACTGGAGTCGGGCTTCCGGTTCCGAATGCGCCCCGTAGCGGGCTTCATTCGCCGAGGGGCGAGCCGGCAGGCCGGTGCTTCCGTCCTTTCAGCAGCACGCTTCACTCAAGGTGTTTGAACAAAAGCGCGAGAGACACGATCCCTCCCGGCCTGCCTTGATGCAACCCGCCCTCCCGTCATGCTCCGCCCTGGCGAATTCGCGCCCTCATCTTCGGGAAATCCCGCTCCGCGGTGCCCGGCGACATGGTGCGCTCGCGTTGTATCCCTCGGCTCTTTCCGGGTTTGCCCCGGCCGGGTCCGGCTCATACACTGTGAATCTTCACAAACCATTCAGATATCGTGACACGTCACTCCCGTACCATGCCGATTCCCGTCAACACTTCCCGCAAAGTCAGGTAGCCGTTGCGCACCACCGCGCGACGACTTCGCGCGTCTCGCTTGGGAGAATCCTCTTCCAGAAAGGCTCTCAACTCCGACTCCACGGCCCGGCGGATGATTCGCTGCGTGCCCTCGCCGAATACCCCGAGCGCACGCGGGACTCGATATTGTCCGCATTCCTGACCTGCGTCATTTGCTCGCGAGCCGGGCGCTCACGCTGGGCGAGTCCCTGCCCGCTATCGGGAAGCTGCTCGGCCACATAGGGGTCGAGACCACGGCGCGCTACGCGTATCCCGCGCGTGATTCGGCGAGAGAGGCCGCCCTCCTCGTATCGGAGATCATCGCGGCCGACATTCTGAGAGGGAATCCAGGGGCGTCCTCCTCCTGAACACACCGTGCCCGTAGCGGCGGGACACCAGCCTGCACAAGCTTTCCCTACCCGGTGCTGGACGACCCGGAAGAGCGGTCGCCACCCGACTGCCTCTTCAGCTGGCAAAGCGCCGCACGAATGAGGAGCTTGAATATATCCGGCGGGAGATCGCCGCCGCCATGGCATGATCGTGTTGCACGGCCTGATCCGCACATCTGACGGCGAGGCCCTATTCGTCGAATTGGTAGTCGACCTGGTCGAAGCGGTCCCGCGCGAACGAGAATACCAGGATGAGAGGTTCCTCTCCAGTGCAGTGCAACGCGTGTCTCGCATTGGGCGGAATATAGGCGGCGCATCCGGGCCCGACATCTGCCGCACGGGCATCGATTTCCAAGCGCCCGCGCCCCTGCACGATGTAGTAGGTCTCTTCCGGCCCGTGGTGATGCAGCAAGAGCCGCTCGCACGGCGGAATCTCCGCGATTCCGGTGACGAGTCCGGCGCTTCCCGTGCGTTCGCCCGCGGTCAGGAGTTTCCAGCGGATGGCGCTGCTTGCGGCGACATCGGCATCTTCCCATCCTTCCCAGGGTAAATCCGCTTGATCGATGATGACGGGCCGCGTCTGTGTTCTCATCGTTATTCGCCCTTTCTTCGGCGTCGGGCTAACGGCGTCGGGAAGTTTTGCAGAACCCGAAGCGGCCGCTGCAAAGACGTCCTTCGCGCATTTGACATCCCGCCCCAGGCAGTACCGCAGAGTAGGCGGACAAAACAAATATGAGTCGAGATGATAAAGATTGCAACTGATTTTTTTGGAAATCCCCTGATTTTCCAAGCAGTTTGTGATTATTTTATCTCGTTTTGCATATTTTCTCTCCACAGCCATTGTCACCGGCCGGGAGGGGGCGAGGCCGATGTCAAGGTTTTCGGTTCCCAGGGGACTTGCGAACCCGCTAACCAGAAACTCCTCCGGCTCCCCTCTCGTGTCATTACGCCGGGAAAAGAAAAGATACCAAGAGTCAGAGAAGATTTGTCCTGGGTACTCTAAAAATACTAAACTTCAGGCAGCATCAACTGATTGCAGGGAAATTCCCTTGGTACGAAAGAACATCGTTCCACGCATTGTATTTTCATTTGGTGCCCTTTCCGTCCTTTTGACCTCTCACGAAGGAGTGAACAATGAAAAACTCGACAAATCGTTTCGGATTAGCGCTTCTTGGATGTGTAACAGCCTTGGCGTTGTTCGTCGCGCCGGCCGCCGGGGGAGAGATAGACGATCTCAAGGCGCAGATCAAGGCGCTCATGGAGCGGCTCGAAGCTCTCGAAGCCCGGGAGAAGAAGATGAAGGCCGATATGATGGCCGCCCGGGAAGCCGCGCGGAAAAAGGCCGTGGCCACCGGCGACTTCCCGGGTTCGTGGAAGATGCCGGGGAGCAACACCTCGGTCTCGTTCAGCGGCTACGTGAAGCTCGACGCGATTTACGATTTCGACCAGGACCTGGGCGATTCCTTTTTCGGCTATGACTGGGGAGGCGGCGCGAGCGGCATTCTCCTGGAGGGCGATGACAGTGGTCAGCGCAAGGCCTCCCTGCACGCCAGGCAGACGCGCCTCCGCTTCGACAGCCTGACGTCGACGAAAATGGGGAACCTCAAGACCCGGATCGAGACAGATTTCTACGGCGGCGGCAACGCGCTACGCCTGCGTCACGCCTATGCCTCTTTGGGCGGGGTGCTGGCGGGACAGACCTGGACGACGTTGATGGACGAGAACACCTACGCCGACACGGTGGACTTCGAAGGGCCGGTGGGCGTGGTCGCCACGCGTCGGCCCCAGGTGCGCTACTCCCAGGCCATGGGGAAGAATCTCACGATGCAGGTGGCGCTCGAGGACCCAAACGCCCCGACAATCCTCATGGCCGGTGGGAGCACGTCCTCCCAGGAGCGGATTCCAAACCTTGTGGCGGCTCTGCGAATGAAAACGAGTTGGGGCGCCATAAACGTGTCGGGGTTGCTGGGGCAGGTTCTCTATGAAGATGGCGCGGTGGAAGAAAGTGTCACAATGAGTGCTCTCCACCTCGGCGCGAACATCGGCCTTGGCAAGGACACCCGCCTGTGGGGCACGTTCAACGTCGGCCAGGGCGGATTGGATAAATCCATGCTCGGGGCTTCCGCCGCCGCCATCCTGGGCGCGAACGGCGAGTTGGAAGCGCTGGATTCCATGGGCGGCTTCGTCGGCCTCACGCACAACTGGAGCGGCTCCGTGAGTTCAGGCCTGTATTACGGCTGGGTGGAGAATGATTTTGAAGAGGCCGCCCAGGCGGCGCATCCGGCCCACAGCCAGTCGCTCCAGACAGTGCACGCCACCATCTGGTGGTCACCCGCGCCCAAGACGAGGATTGGCGCGGAGATCATCCAGGGCTGGCGCGAGACGAACGGCGGCGAGGAGGGCGACGCGACGCGCCTGCAACTGGGGCTGCAATACAGCTTCTAGGATTTCATTACGGGACTACAGGGTCCGCCGGTCGACCGGGAGAGCGCTTCATTCGGCGTGTGGGCGCCACTCGACGAACTTCGCCTCCCGGTTGCGGACTTTCTCCGGTTTCCGCATCGCCTTCAATAATGGCGAAAAACAGCCTCTCATCTCGTCAGCAAGGCTGGCAACGTTCTCTCGTTCGTTCATCTTGCGCGGACCAGGCCGATTTGAGCGCCGGCTCGACCTTTTTTCGCTACTTCGACCGGCTCCAGACCGGGTTCGTATCCAGGGAGCGGATCGCGGGGGCCTTGGCGTCGCCGCTGGCCTTGCTCTCAAGCGGCCACTGAAAATCTTTGTGGAGTCCCGTCATTCCGACGTTTACCGGTATGACAGGACAAAACCAATGCCGGAAAATGGATAGCTTTATTCGGAATCGGCCATCTGTGGTGAGCCTGCAGTGCCCCCTACGCCACCCCGCCACGATCGGTCAGTCCGCGCAGTAGGGCCGTGCGAGAGAGCACACCGACCACTTCGCCCGCCTCGTCCACCACGCGCAGCGGGGACTCGTTCACCATGGACACGGGCAGCGCGTCCTGCAGCACGGCGTCGCGCGAGATGGTCGGGCCGGTCGCCGCCGCGTCGGGTGGCCACATGACATCGCCCGTCTTCAGGATGCGCCCGCGTTTCACTTCGCGCACGAACTCACGCACATAGTCGGTGGCCGGTCGAAGCAGTATCTCGTTCGGCCTGCCCGTCTGGTCAATCACGCCGTCTTTCAGGATGGCGATGTGATCGCCCAGATGGAGCGCCTCGTCCAGATCGTGAGTGATGAACACGATGGTCTTCTTGAGGTCGCGCTGGAGCGCGATGAGGTGTTCCTGCATCTGCTTGCGGATCAGCGGGTCCAGGGCGCTGAAGGGCTCGTCCATGAGCAGAATCTCGGGGTCCGTGCACAGGGCGCGCGCCAGGCCCACGCGCTGCTGCATGCCGCCCGATAGCTGGGCCGGATAGGCGTTCTCGTAACCGGAGAGCTCCACGTCCTCTATCCACCGCATCGCGCGCCGCCGCCGCTCGTCGTTTTCGATCCCCTGGACTTCCAGGCCGTAGCCCACGTTCTCCATGACCGTCATGTGCGGAAAGAGCGCGAAGCGCTGAAACACCATGCTCACGGCGCTTCGGCGGAACGCGAGCAACTCCTCGGGCGAGAGTTCGAGCACGTCCCGCCCGTCGACGAGAATCCGGCCCGCCGTCGGGTCGATCAGCCGGTTGATGTGGCGG
>JAJEJD010000004.1 GCA_022828125.1 bacterium
AGCCTGCCTGCGGCCCGCAATCTTCGCCAGGATACGGTCGAGCATGGAATTGCCGGTCGGCGTGTGGTCGCTGACCACGAGCATTTGCAGGTCGGTGTCGATCCTGTTGGCGAAAGCCAAGTCCATCAGCACGGCGCCTGCCATAGCGCATTCGTATCGGTCATCCTGCATCGGAACCAACTCGCCGTTTTCATCGGACGTCAGCAGGAGAAGCTCCTCAACAAAAGTCATCATGACGCTGGTCTGGTTCCAGGATTAACCAAGCATCCGTGATCGACTGCAATGATCAGCATCCTCGCAAACATTGACATTTTTTGTCCTGAACCGAAGCCCATACAAAATTGCAACGAATCCATTTTTCAGATGTCCATACAACATCTCATCATAGCCCCGGAAAAAGACGAAAACAATTAGAACGACGCGCTGGAAATGCGTTGACGGGCATCTTGCCGGGAAAGTTGGGGTCGTAGAAAGACGGAAACCATTTTTGAATACTCCTCGTACCGCAACGAGTAATGGTCGAGTCGATTGTTCAGGCGGTGATTGCCGGAAAATGAGGAAATCATCCGTAGGAGACACCGGTGCATTTCTAACGGCCGTAAAACCCTTCGTAGTTTATAGAAACCCTCGCAGATATTTGCTTTTCTCGTATTTCGCTCAGGATTTGTCTTGTTCAAATGTAACCGAATCCAAATCGGACAAAAGAATACCCCCGTGTATCCCGGCAACATCACGCTGGGGCAAGGTGATACAGTTTCCCGCTCAGGAGATTGTCGATGGAACAGGTTCACTTCTACGTCGTAACTGCTTGCGCCACGCTGGTCGCCCTCTCGAAGGCCGCGCCTGATTTCAGCATTATTAAGGCACGCGGAAACTCAAGTGAAGAGCGGTTCTCTGTAAAGAAACCCCCACATGGAAAAACTTCTGCCGAAAGAGATGTATCCCAATATCCTGCATCTACAGAAACTTGCGCTGCAGGCGTTCTGCTGTCATAAATCAGCAAGTGCAGTCTTGCCACGGATTCTTTGCAAGGTTGAGGGTTTCGTCATGCTCTACGTGACCTGAACGACTATAACGAAAAGAGGAGTTCGCCATGCTAACGGGTTCGATGTGCAGGCTGACGCGGCGCCGCTTCATGGCGGGGATGGGCATGGCGGCTGCGGTCTCTCTTTTGCCGAGCGACGGATTCGCGAGAGAGGAGCCCAAGCTCAACTTCTATAATTGGGACTCCTATGTCGGCAAGACCACCCTTTCGGACTTCAAGGCCAAGACCGGCGTATCGGTGCGAATGGACATTTATTCCGACAATGAGGAGTTGTTCGCAAAACTGAAAGCGGGCAATCCCGGCTACGACGTGATCGCGCCTTCGAACGATTTCGTGGAGCGGATGGTCGCGGCCGATATGCTCACGCCCCTCGACCACGAAGCCATCCCCAATATGGTGAATATCGAGCACGCTTTCCGGGACGCCGCCTTCGATCCCGGTCGCCTACATTCCATCCCCTACATGTGGGGCACGATGGGGATCGGCTACCGCAAGTCGCGTTGCGACGGAACCCCCGACAGTTGGCGCTGGCTGTTCGATTCGGGGCGCTACAGGGGGCGTTGCGCGCTTTTGAGCGAGGCGAGCAGCGTACTGGGAGCGGCCTTCAAGTACATGGGCCATCCACTCAACACGAGCGACCCGAAGGTCGTGAAGGCGGCCGAGAGGATGATTATCGCGCAAAAGCCGCAAATCAAGCAGTTCGCGCCGGACAACGGCCAGGAACTGCTGCTTTCCGGTGAAGTGGACATCGCAATGGAATGGAACGGGGACATCCTTCAGGCGATGGAGAAAGACGACGATATATCCTATGTCGTGCCTCGTGAGGGTTCGATCCTGTGGGAGGATGCGCTTGCGATACCCCGCGGCGCGCCGCATCCCGAAAACGCGCACGCATTTTTGAACTTCATCCTGGGGGCCGAGGCCGGGGCGGCAATTGCGGCCACGATCCGGTATGCGACGCCAAACGCAGCCGCGAAGGCGCTGCTGCCGGCGAGCTACCTGGAGAACCCGGTAATATACCCGGACGATATGACGCTTTCGAGGTGCGAGCCCGCGCTCTACCTAGGAGAGGAGGTGGCGCGGCTATACGAGGCGACGTGGTCCCGGATACAGGCCGCCTGACAGCGGGCCGGCGAATGTCCGTCTTTACTCGCGGGGCTGCCGGAATGTCCTGAATACAATCACTGAGTGTCCGGGAAAAGGTGAAAGATAGCAATATCTCCCTAAGCTTTATCGATTGCGAACATACAGGGGGTCGACCATGATGTACAGAGTTTTACTCATCGCCTTATTCCTCGCCGTCCTCGGCGGGGCGGTCCTCACCGCGACCGAATTTGCGGAAACCGCTTCCAAGGTCCGCATCGGCGTCGACGCTGGCTATCCACCCTTCAGCCGCATCGACGATGAGGGACGTCTCAAGGGTTTCGACGTCGATATCGCCCTGGCGCTGTGCGCGAGGATGAAAGCCGTGTGCGAGTTCGTTCGCCACGACTGGGAGTACCTGATCCCCGGATTGCGGGCCGGGAAGTTCGACGCCATCGTGTCGAGCATGTCGATCACGGAGAAGCGCCGTCGGCTGGTGGCGTTCACCGAGAGATACTACTCCAACGTCGTTCGCTTCGTGGCGCGCAAGGGCGGGGGTTTCGATCCTTCCGCCCCGGCGGGACGGACAATTGGCGCCTCGCGCGCGACGATCGCTTCTGACTGGTTGGAAGAGAACCTCGCCGGTATCGCGGATATCCGTCTGTTCTCCACTCAGGAGGCGCTCCTCTCGGCGCTCGCAGGTGGCCGGGTGGACGCCGTGTTCGGCGACGGCCTGGGTTTCTGGAACTGGCTCCAGAGCCCGGAGGGCGAGCGCTTCGAGTTCGTGGGTGAAGGGTATCGCCTCGACGAGGGAATCGGGATCGCCGTCCGCAAAGAAGACGAGACGCTGCGCCGCCGCCTGAACCGCGCACTCGAGGGGATTCTCTCAGACGGCGCCTATGAGAGGATCAACGCGCTGTATTTCCCGTTCAGCATCTACTAGTGGCTATCTGGAGAGAAGCGCTGTTGTCCCAAAGCCGGGTCGTGTATATTATCCCCTTGGAACGACATGCCTCTTATCCCGGGATTCCCTGCTTCACGGTGATTGGCAATTACGCGCTTGATCGCAGGGGTCATTCCCCATTGCAATACACCCCGGGAGGGAGGTACAGGCCCGGAGGGGGTTTGGTGAGTCCTTTCCCAATGAAGAGTGAACTGCCTTGGGGGCTCTCTCCGGGCCACTTCGGAAAGGCGTCATAGACGGACCACGAGATTGCCAGGACATCGAGACGAGGCGTCCGGCGATTTCCGAGGCGTGCAGCGCTACGACGAGCCACCGCCGGCGCAGAACGGCGTCGATATAGCGGTCCAGTCGCACGGGAGTTATCGCCTCCTCGTCACGGGCCGGGCGTGGATTGGCAGTTCGGAGCGGGTCATATTACAGGCCGCTTACCACTTGCTCGATTTCGACGCATCGACGTGGTCGGGCATCCGGTAGCTGATCCCGCCCTCGTCGTACACGGAGATCTGCAAAAGCTGCGAAAAATTCTGGGATTTGACGAGCTGTTTGCTGTGCAAGAATCGCAGGAAGCGTTGTTTTACCCGGAAACTGTAGAGCGTAATCATCGTGTTGAGGCGGGAGTGATTCGGATACCCGAACTGATTCGCGAGTTCCTGTCCTATCAGCGCTCTCGAAAGGCGGTAGGCCAGATCCGTCAAGTCTTCCTGCTCCTTCGCGTCGGTCACGCCCGCAACCGGCGCGATGGCCTTGATCAGCGCGTTCGACATGGCCACCGAATCTTCGCCGGGCGGTGGTTCGCACATATAGGCGATGTCGTGTTTTCTCTCCGCATCCGCCCCGTCGGTGTAAAGGATGGTCTCGGGTATCCCCATGAGGTAGCCCGCATAGCGCCAGACGGCGAGGACGCTCTCTTGCTCCTCGTTGCTGAAGTTCGTTCCAACGAGTTTCGAGTATTTGAGCAGTTGCATCGAGAAGATGGCGATGGCCAACCCCAGGTTCGCCGCGCTCAGCGGCGTGCCCCAGGTTTCCTGGTCCCAGTCCCCTGATTTCGCCAGCAGTTGCCGGATGCGCGCGTGCACGAACCGGACGCGCATGGAGAGTTTCCAGCCGTCGCCGTTTCTCAGCAGGCCGCCCGGGTAGAATATCTCCATCAACTGGCGGTTGTTCTGCATGAGGCGCCTGGGGGTCGCCGCCACCCGACCGGTCGTGTTGAAGGACTTGGCGATGAGCGTCGAGAAACCCTCCACCAGCACCCCCGTCACGAACGCGACGAGCATGAGGTCGACGTTGACGTTGAAACAGCGGACCCCCGGCTTGAAGGCTTCGTGGTCGAGCCAGGACGGCTCTTTGAAATTCCAGAAAAAATCGCGCAGGGGTTGCGGCGCTTCCTGCAGAACACGGTCATGCCCTTCGATGCCCGCCTCGATGAACGCGTGCAGGTCGTAGGTGGGAATGGAGGCAATCTCCTCCATGATCGGGTCGAGTTCCGGATCGCCGATGGTGGTGTGCCGGATGTAGAGGTCCGCCAACTCCTGGTCGTGGAGACGGGCCTTGTTCTCGTAGCCTTCAACGTATGCGGATGGTATTTCCATCGCCGCAAGGTCTCCTCGAAAGTTCATTCAGGGGTTCTCGGAATTTCCGGTGAGGCGAAGAATGAATCCATCCTGTAGAAAGCATGTCCGTCTACCCGTTGAGTCCTGCGAAAACAACGCAGCAATTAAACTTTTGAAAAAATCGTTCAAACCCTATCTGAAATGCCCATCTGCAACACTTTGTTTCAGTTTCCTTTATGGGTTCTTTGCAATTTCTTGAATATATTATCAAATCCGTCCACTGCGCAAAGAGTTTTTCAGTTGTTCCGAGACGGGTTTTCCGCTTTCCTCGTTCGCGCTGAATTTTCTCGGCAAGATTCACTCACCGCTGCCGTATCCGAATCAGGCTCGAACGTTCCGGCAACTCCTCGTGCAGCCCATACCCGATGAACCACCGGATCTCCAAGTTCACCTGCGTCTCGCGAAGCATGCAGCGGTCGTGCGTGACCCCAGGAAACAGACCCGCCGTCATCAAGCGAACCGCAACTTCCGGGCCGATCCCCGGACGACCATTGTCCGCGCAATAGCAATCCGCCAACTCCGGTCCAATGCACGATTCACGCGGTACAGGACGTGACCCTTCGGAGCCAGCTCTCCAGCAAACCGTCGCCGAAAAATTTCAGCTGCTCACGCTTCTTGCATCCCGGCATCTCTTGTGACATTCACTTCTTGTCGCTGAACATACTTATAGAAAATCACAGGACAGTATCTTTTTAACGCCCCCGTTACGAACGCATGTCAGTTCCAGTTCCGATTTCCTGAAAAAACGGACCGCTCTCACGGACGGTTTCGCACCCGCAAGAGCGGCCCTGGATTACTGAAACTGCTACGCGTCGAAATACTCGCGCGTGACCTTGAAGACCATCGGCGCGAGCAGGAGCAGGCCGATGAGGTTGGGCACCGCCATCAGCCCGTTCAGCGTGTCGGACAGGTTCCAGACGAACGCCACCTTCACGTTCGCGAAGCCGAGCGCCGCCAGCACCCAGAGCCCCCGGTAGACCATGAGGCTGTTCTCGCTGAAGAGGTACTGCCAGCACCGCTCGCCGTAGTACGACCAGCCCAGGATGGTGGTGAAGGCGAAGACGGCCAGCGCGACCGTGACGATGTATTTCCCGCCCGCGATGGTGTTCTGGAAGCCCGCCGAGGTGAGCACCACGCCCGTCAGGCCCGCGCCGTCGCCACCCTTGAGCATCCAAGCGCCGGAAGTCAGGATGACCAGCGCCGTCATCGTGCAGACCACGATGGTGTCGATGAAGGTGCCCAGCATGGCGATGACGCCCTGGCGCACCGGGCTGTTCGTCTGCGCCGCCGCGTGCGCGATGGCCGCGGAACCCAGCCCCGATTCGTTCGAGAACACGCCGCGCGCAACGCCGAAGCGAACCGCCGCCGCCACCGCCGCGCCCGCGAAACCGCCCGCCGCCGCCGCCGGGGTGAAGGCGTGCTTGAAGATCAAGCCGATGGCCGCGGGGACCGAGGCGATGTTGATGAGGATGATGATGAGCGCGGCGCCCACGTAGAGGGCGATCATCGCGGGCACGAGCTTGCCCGCCACCTCGCCGATGCGCTGGATGCCGCCCAGGACGACGAAGCCCACCAGCGCGGCCACGATGACTCCCGTGATCCAGGTGGGGATCAGGAAGCTGTCCTGAAGCGCGGTCGCCATCGAGTTCACCTGCACGGCGTTGCCGATGCCGAAGGCCGCCACCGCGCCGAATACGGCGAAGGCGAGCCCCAGATATTTGGCGAGTTCGGGCGCGAATTCGCCCACGCCGTTTCTGAGATAATACATGGGCCCGCCCACGTATTTGCCCGCCGCGTCCACCTCGCGATAGGTGACCGCGCAGACGGCCTCGGCGTATTTGGTCGCCATGCCGAAGAGCGCGATGAGCCACATGTAGAAGATGGCCCCGGGACCCCCCAGGGCGATGGCGGTGGCGACGCCGGCGATGTTCCCGGTGCCGACGGTGGCGGAGAGCGCCGTCATGAGCGCGTTGAAGGGCTTGACCTCGCCCTCGCCGACCTCCCCGTCCGTGTCGTAGAGCAGCTTGAAGCCGTAGCCCACCTTGCGCCAGGGCATGAAGACCATCCCGAGCGTGAGCAGCACGCCCGTCACGCCCAGCATGCCGAGCATCGGCGGCCCCCAGGCGAAGGCGTTCACGGAACTTATCACGGAATTCAGCCAATCCATCGCATCTACCCCCTTTCACTTGCTACGACGCAGGCGGCATGATGGGTCCTCATGGCCCGGGCGGCGGACGCCATCCCGTAATAGAAAAATACCCTACGACATTCCGGTGGGCAATGTCACTTGGCCATCATATCCCTAAGTACGCCGCCGGGCCTGAACAGGCCGATGCGGCGGCAGAACTCACTCGAGAGCGCATGGTTATCGGAATAAAGCCTGCGAGCCGTCACGCCCGGATTGGCAGTTCCCCGGCAGGAGTCACGAAAGCCGTACAGACGCCAAAGGACCATATTGTGCTTGCAGATTCGTTTGCTCTCCAATATCTATACAGCCTCGCGCTGACGAATCTGCCTGGAGTCGGCACTTACGAAAGGAGCAGACCGAATTTTGAATATCACAAGAAATCCATTAGGTGCGGCTGCATTGCTGTTCGTTCTGGCCGCTTGCGGAGAAGGCGGAAAATCAGTCGTCATGGACGTTCCGACGGCCTTCGTCCCCGACCAGAGGGTCCGCGTGGTGGACGGCGACACCATCGATATCAACGAGCAGCGTTATCGGCTGTCAGGATTCGATGCCCCCGAGAGACATCAAAAATGCCGCGACTCGAGTGATGATGAATGGGCCTGCGGGCAGGCGGCAACCGAAGAGCTCGAACGCCTTGCCGCTACGGGCGCGTTGACTTGCAGCGGCTCCGGAACAGACGGATACGGCCGCATCGTGGGTTCATGCTCCGCCGGTGGAAAGGATGCAGGGGCCGCTCTCGTAATGGCCGGCCTTGCCGTGAACGAACCTCGCTACAGCCCCAGCTACGCCGCCGAGGAAAAAGAAGCGAGAAAACAGGGGCGAGGCATGCATGCCGGCCGTTACCTCGCGCCATGGGACTGGCGCAGCGGCCATCGCCTTGGCGATGCCGCACCCGGCATCCTTGTAGCGGGTAATACGGATATCAACCCTGATCTCCTGGTTCCATCAGAAGAACCGGCAGGAGAGATTGACCTGCCCGCCCTCAATGTCCTCCCGAATGCAAATGTCCATGGGGCGTGGGTGGGCAGGACATCTTTCTATGTGTTGACTGGAGACGATACGGTGGCAGGCGTTTCGTGGGCGCCTCACTTCCCCGGGACGAACCCGAAGCAACTTGACGGCGGTGCGCGATGGTCCGGACGCATGGTGGGGAAAGACATGCTTAGCGGCAAGGTCGTGACCGGAAGCGCGGTGATCGAACTCGATGGTTTTTCTGCTTCAAAGGTGGATGTGTCGTTTACGCGGATCCGGGGCTCGGATGTAGTCCTGAAAGATATGACATGGGAAGACGTAGCGGTTATCGATGGCGCCTTCATATCGGATAACAGGAGTCTCGAAGGACGATTCTACGGGGACCGCCATCAAGAAGCAGGCGGAGTGTTCGAACGGCAATCGATCATCGGCGCTTTCGGTGTATCCAGGGACTGAAGCAGATTACTCATGGTTTCGATTACTGGCATGGTTTTCAGGTTCCAGGTTTTCTCATAAAAGACTTTCCCGGAATATGTACGGGGTACACGCTGCGGGAGACTGCGATTGAGACCGCCGGTTATTTGGGTTCGATACCCCCTGCCACGGCATTGGCCACCCGCAGGCGGCGCGGCGGTGTCATCATCTGCCCTTTTTGAGGATGTCAATGAGCAGAGACGCTCGCGCTCGGCTCATGCCGGCCATGTTGGGTTATCCACGCCGGCCTCAAGGCACAGCCGCCTGATGTCAGCTTGTTGCTTGTGCGTAACCGAGTCGTTTGCCATGACTCGCAAGATTCTCTTTCGCCCATGCCTTCGCCCGAGCAGGTATGCGCAAAGCACAAGAAACGCTATCCCTGGATCCATATTTGCTCCTGTAGAAACCCGAGGCCTGCCCGGTGAGGGCGGTTCCGGGCGAAAGCGCCAAAGGGCGCTTCGCACGTCTATTGAACACGTCTTATATCACTCACCTTGAGCCAGGGTGGAGAAACCACTCGCCTCCTCGATAATGTCGTCCCCGGAAACCCCGGCGCTCTCGTCCGCTCCGGAGGAGGCTTCATCGATAGCGGCCAGGAAGGGTTCCGCGAAAGCCTCCAGCTTGGCCGCCCCGACGCCGCCGATTTCCGCGAACTGAGCTTCGGTGCGCGGACGGCGTCGCGCCATTTCGATCAGCGTGCGGTCGTGAAACACGATATAGGCGGGCACGCCGCGCTCCCTGGCGATTTCGAGCCTGAGCGCTTTCAGGACGCCCAGCAGCGTCGTTTCGCGCTCGCTGAGATGCGGCTCCGCCGCCGCGCGCCCGCGTCCTTGAGGCCTGCGGCGCGGCCACCGTATCCATCCGGTAGATGAATTCGCCCTCGTCGCGTTGCAGCATGCGGCCCTTTTCCGTGATCCCGATCCCGCCATAGCCCCCGATGTCCAGCCTCAGGAACCCGGCCGCGATCATCTGGCGGATCAGGGAGCGCCACTCGTTCGCGCTGCGGTCCGCACCGGTTCCAAAGGCGGGCAGCGAATCATGCCCGAAACGTGCGATCTTCTCCGATTCCCTTCCGCGAAGAATCTCGATTAGATGCGCCGCGCCGAATCGCTCCCCCGACCGGCTGGCCGCCGAGAGTATCTTGAGCGCCTCATCCGTGCCCTCGACCCGCTCGGGCGGCGAGAGACAGACGTCGCAGTTGCCGCAAGGCTCGATACTCTCTCCGAAGTAATCGAGCAGCGCCACCCGCCTGCAGGCAGGCGCCTCGCAATAGCCGAGGAGCGCGTCGAGCCGCTTGTGCTCCCGCCGCCTGCGCTGCGGGCCTGCGTCTTCCTCTTCTATGAACTGGCGGCGCATCCGGATGTCACCCAGTCCGTAGAGCATGTGCGCCTCGGCGGGGCGGCCGTCTCTTCCGGCGCGGCCGATCTCCTGGTAATAGGCCTCCATGCTGCCCGGAAGGTCCGTGTGGAAGACGTAACGCACGTCCGCCTTGTCGACTCCCATCCCGAATGCGATGGTCGCCACGATGACGACGCCGGGCTCCGTCATGAAGACGTTCTGGTGGTGTTCCCGCTCCCGGGCTTCCGTCCCGGCGTGATAGGGCAATGCGCGTACCCCCTCGGCCGCGAGCATGGCGGCGGCCTCTTCCGTCTTCTTGCGCGAGAGGCAGTAGACGATGCCGCTCCGGCCCTCACGGTGTGCGATGAAACTCCCGAGTTGGCGCTTCCAGTTCTGTTTCATCTCCACGGCGAGAGAGATGTTGGGTCGGTCGAAGCCGAGCACGAACTGCCGGACGCGGCCGCCGAACAGCCGCTCGACGATGTCTTCACGGGTCACCGCATCGGCGGTCGCAGTCAGCGCTGCGAGCGGTATCCCGGGAAAGATTTGCCGCAACCGGCAGAGGTCGGCGTATTCCGGCCGGAAGGCCGGCCCCCACTGCGAGATGCAGTGGGCCTCGTCGACGGCGAACAGTTTCACGGGCAAGCGATCGAGCGCCGCGAGCATGCGCTCGGTCATCAGCCGCTCGGGCGCCATGTAGAGAAGACGGGTGCGGCCCTCGGCCGCGCGCTTCCAGGCGGCCACGTTCTCCGCCCGGCCGTTGCCGGAATTGATGCACTCCGCCTCGACGCCCGCGAGCCTGAGCGCCGCCACCTGATCCTGCATCAGCGCCACCAGCGGCGATACGACGACCGTCAGCCCGCCCGTGACGAGCGCCGGTATCTGGAAGCACAGCGACTTGCCCGAACCCGTCGGCATCACGGCGAGCGCGTTGCGCCCCGAGAGCAGCGTTTCGATCACGTCCTCCTGGCCCGGCCGGAACTCACTGAAGCCGAACGTCCCGGCCAGCACCCCTCGCGCGGCGCTCATCGGCCCGCTCACCGGAAGATTACCTGTGGTTTTGCAGAGGAGAACCGGGCTGCCTGATGCGGCCCATCGTTCCCGGCGCCCGGGTGCTGAAAGTGATTTTCACGGGAGGAGCAGGGAAAAAGCATAAAAAGGTTCACTCGGGTTCAACTCGTTCATTCGGGCGGGCGCAATGAATATACGCATCCGGTGAAGAGAGGGCAATGGTGAATACAGAGTCTCCCGGCGGTATTCCTCACACCCTGCGCACGACCCGGAGCACCTTGCCGTTTACCCGTGTCGCGGGAATAACAATAGCGTAGGCGCCAGAGGTAGTTATCGGTATATCGCGACGTATTCGTTTCGGGCTGATACATTCCTGACGCACGTCACCCCATAACCGCTTCGTGGCCCTCCCGGCGACGGGGTGTGGGCGTGTTTCAGTCCGCTTTGCCCGCAGCTGGATTGAGCGTAGCGGGCGTAAGCGCATCGAAGATGCCCGTAAAGCGTCCGCTCGACCCGTCATCTTCGGCGAAGTGAACGTCTGTTGAGCCGACCACGCGGCGGGGGTGGCCGCCGGCGTCGGGCACGTTCGAGAACTGGCCGCGCCACGTCCCGGCGGCCTGCGTGATTTCGCGGTCGGGATGGTTGACGGTGATCCCGGTATCCTCGAATGCGCCCTTCTCGTCGAACGACGCCGAAAAACGCAGGTCGTAGTCGGCCGGCAACGCCGCGGGGTCCGGACCCTGCCAGGGCACGGCCGGAGAGAGGTGGCGGCCGGGCGCGGTCTCGATCGCTCCGGCGCACCCCATGCAGCCGGTGATGCGCCTGCCGGCGAAGTCCGCGGTCAACGAGATGGTCCCTGCGAATTCGGTGTGCTCCGACGTCCCTGCCAAATCACCCCACTCGCGCCCGTAGTTGTAGGTGTACAGGCCGCCCGCGCCGCCCAAGTAGGTAGCCGTACCGCTCAATGGAAGCTCGGGCGGGTTGGCGGGGTCGAGTTCGGGGCCGTCGATGAAGACGCCGCGCGTGGCGGATTCGAAAGCACGAATGGGCGCGCCGGGGGGATAGACGAGCCACCATCCGGCCGCGAGGTAGTCGGAAGGGTCCTCGGCGTTCCAGGAGACGACGGTGTAGAGCAGAATCCTGCCGTCGTAGTGGTTCTCCGCCAGAAGCCATTCGCGGCTGGAATGATTGGGTTGCAAGGGTCGGGGAAGGTAAAGCCCCCATGAGGCGTCCCGGTCCCGGACGGTATCGAGGGTGTGCGTGCGGCCGTCGTGGTAGCGCACGTCGACGCTGAGGACGCCGTCGACGAAGGTCGTCCGCGTACGGAACGGCTGGGGTTCGGGCGTGAGCGTGGGCGTCGGCAGGGGAGAGGTAGGCACAGAAGAACTGCCGCCTCCGAAACAGCCCGCCGCCAGCAAAACAATGAACAGGGCCATCAGTTTCAGGGGTTTCATATATTATTCCTTTGTAAAATACTGTTGGCGAAAAAGACTCTTCCCTAGCCGTCCTGGGAGGAGCAGCGCCGGGGCCGGCCGCGTGAAATCCGTTGGACCCCAGTATACACCATCGTCGTCGTCGAACTGATGAAATGTTGAGCTCGACATTTCATCAGTAATGGCAAGTGGGTAGTTATGTCGAGTCGAAGCGTCACCGCCCGAAGAAGTATTTCACACCGAACATCACGGACCAGTGGTTCATATTGCCGATCGTGGTGAAATTGGAAACGTCGGGGACCGGGTGGAAGTCGTAGCCGCCTTCTACGTCTTCCATGTCGCCCGCCACGGAGTAGGTGAGTTTCAGGCCCACGAGCGTCTTTTCGCTTGCGCGGTAGTCGAAGCCGGCGTAGAGGTGTGCGGAATAGACGGAGTCCGAGAGGTCCACGTGCTGGCGGCTGTTGTACTGTTCGGGCATATCGCAATCAGACGCCGGGTTCGTGCACGAAAACCGTGACTCATAATACAACCCCGATAGCTTCAAAAAAGAGACGCCCGCGCCTGCGCCCAGGTAGGGCGTGAAGCGGCTGCCCGCGATCGAGAAATCATAATAGGCGTTCACCGAGAGGGTGCGCGTCGTCAAGTCGTCGATACGGGCGTCGGAGTCGCTTTGATAGTTGCTCATCGGGCGGGGCGTGATGCGCGAGCCGTCCAGATAGGTGATATCGGTGAATTTTTGTTCGATGTCGTTTTTCCGCTGAGCCAGCGTGAGTTCCAGCCGGAACGCGCCGATAGTGCGCCCGATGGAAATCTCGAACACGGTACCGTCATCCGCTTCCAGGTCGTAGGACCACCGGTAGCCGTCGGGCGCGCCGTCGATATGGGTGCAATCCCAATCGGGATAGCAGATGTCGTCGCGGTTGTAGCCCGTCTGCTCGATGCCGGAAGTCCTGTTGACCCCGGCGCCCAGGCCAACGTACCAGCCGGAAGGCTTTGCCTCACGGGCGGCGCTCGCTCCCGCCGCACTCGGGATGGCGCATATCACGAACACGAATAATAAGACGCACAGTTGGTTCTGTGAATACCGCATTTTCCCTCTTGGACGGCGATTCGAGAATTTGAAGCTGAAACCCGAGTTCCGCTGTCGGTATAATCGTTGAGCGATACCCTCAACTGAATTCCCTGACTCACTATGCCTGGATCGCCAAATCGGAACCTGGTTTTCATCAGCCCGCTGGTAAGATAAAATCTTCGCCCTCACGCCTGTTGACGCGGGTGGATAGCCCGCAAGGCGTCTTCATTGTCTCGCGCCGCGAGTTCGAGTTCATAACGATCCTGAAGATTCATCCGGCTCCTGGCGTCCGTATTGAAATAACGGGACAAGCGCAGTGCAGTCTCGGCAGAGATGCCCCGACGCCCGCGAACGATTTCTCTGATCCGCGCCGGTGATACACCAATCGCCTTGGCGAGAGCGGCGCAGGACAGCGCGAAAGGGCTGCATAAAATCGTGTTTCAGAATTTCGCTTGGGTGAACCGGTTCCAGCTTGCTCATGGCGATCCTCCTCGCTCCACTCTCGCGAAACGGCGCACCCGGTAATTATTGGCGAGTCTTACGGTATCCTTGCAACGTTAGCTTCGAATCATCTATCGCCAGATATGGCATTTCGGTGGGTTATTGTCAAATAAATCAATGAATAGGCCCAGCTTGAGGAGCATTTGGGTTCAGGTCTGGATGCCATTGTTTCACGAGTTCGTGGTAACGAAGCTTTAATTCCTCTGGCATAATCGGGAAAGACAATTTCATCGAGGAAAATGCTTTCTTAAAGCAACTATTTCAGGTGCTTCTTGAAGCGTCGTTTCAAGGATTAGGTTGAGTTGATCCTCATAGGTATCCTTTTCGGATATCCAAATTTAGCGAAAGAAAGACTTGCACGATAAATATACTTCAGTACCATTTGCGTAAAATTCACTAGATAAAACGTAACCCCACCCTTCTAATGCGAAAGTATCTGGCTCAGGAAGAGTTTCGTGCGGTCGGACTTGGGGTTGTGGAAGAATTCCTCGGGTTCGTTCTGCTCGACGATCTGGCCCTCGTCCATGAAGATGACCCGGTGGGCGACCTGGCGCGCGAAGCC
>JAJEJD010000009.1 GCA_022828125.1 bacterium
GATGGTGATGCCTGGGGACAACGTGTCGCTGGACGTTGAGTTGATTACGCCGATAGCGATGGAGCGCGAGCTGCGCTTTGCGATACGCGAGGGGGGCCGCACGGTGGGGGCCGGCGTCGTCACCGAGGTCGTCGAGTAGAGCGGGTAAGGCGGTCGTATCGGAATAACAAAGGTTTTCACAGGCCAGTGGCTCAATTTGGTAGAGCACCGGACTCCAAATCCGGCGGTTGGGGGTTCGAGTCCCTCCTGGCCTGCCATGAACCCGGGGCCGGACCTTGAATCGAAAACGCCGGAATCGGCCGTGGAGAGCGAATGGATGAATAGCAAGGTGATGGGCTGGATTCATCAGGGGCGCACCTTTCTGCGTGACGTGCAGAGCGAAGCGAAGCGCGTGACGTGGCTCGATATGCGCCAGACGGCGGCGCAAACCGCCGTCGCCCTCGTGTTCGTCTTCATCATTGCGATATATTTGGGGCTCGTCGACTTGGCGTTGTCCCGAGCCGTCAGTTATTTCCTCAATTTCGGCTTCTAGGTCAGGATTCCGGCATGTCCATGAACTGGTACGTAGTGCACACTTATTCGGGTTTTGAAAACAAGGTGAAGCGCTCGATCGAAGAGCAGTTTCGCGGAAAGGAATACGAGGAGAAGCTCGGTGAAATCGTGGTTCCCACCGAGCAAGTGGTCAAGGTGAAGGGCGGGAAGAGGCGCACCACCTCCCGGAAATTCTTCCCCGGCTACATCCTGATTAAGATGGAGTGCGACGAGGACACCTGGTATGTCGTCAAGAACACGCCGAAGGTAACGGGTTTTCTGGGCGGAACGGCGCCGAGTCCCCTTTCTGATGGGGAGATGGAAAACATCCTCAAGCAGATGAGCGGAGAGGCCGAGAAGCCCAAGCCCAAGATCGATTTCGAAAAAGGCGAGAGCATTCGGGTGATAGACGGGCCTTTCGTGAACTTCACCGGTGAGATCGACGAGGTTCACGCCGACAGGGGCAAGCTCAAGGTCATGGTCAGCATTTTCGGCCGGGCGACGCCCGTGGAACTCGAGATGCTCCAGGTGGAGAAGGTTTAGGGAAAAAAGGTTTATACGGGGGCGCGGCGTTCGCCGCTTCCGGGAAATAGAGGGAGGCAAAGCCCGGGCAAGTCTCAGGCTTCGTCGCTCCGAGAGGGGAAAATGGCGAAAGAAGCGGTTGGCATCATCAAACTTCAAATACCGGCCGGTCAGGCGAACCCCGCCCCGCCCGTCGGTCCCGCGCTCGGCCAGCAGGGTGTGAACATCATGGAGTTCTGCAAGGCCTTCAACGCGCAGACCCAGGGCAAGGAGGGCACGATTATACCGGTCGTGATCTCGGTGTACGCGGACAAGAGCTTCACGTTCATCATGAAGAGTCCGCCGGCCTCTGCTCTCCTCAAGCAGGCCGCCGCCCTGGCGAAGGGATCTTCCGAGCCCGGTCGCGAGGGCGTGGGCAGCGTGACGCGCAAACAGCTCGAGGAAATCGCGGAGATCAAGAAAGAGGACCTGAACAGCGCCGACCTCGATGGGGCCGTCCGGATTATCGAGGGTACGGCCCGCAGCATGGGAATCGAGGTCAGCGGGTAGTTTTTATTTTCCCTGGTGGGAGGCGTCCGGCTCGGGCGTCGTTCGAACCACGAAGGAGGAGGCAGGCAAGTGCCCAAACACGGTAAGAATTACAAGGGAGCCCGGGAGCGGATCGATAGAGAAAAGCAGATTCCGCTCTCTGAGGCCGTCGGTTTGGTGAAAGAGATATCGACGGCGAAATTCGACGAGACCGTCGAGATCAGCGCCAAGCTCGGCGTCGACCCGCGCCATGCGGAGCAGATGGTGAGGGGAAGCGTCGTTCTGCCCAACGGCATCGGCAAAGAAGAGCGCGTCGTGGCGTTCGCCAAGGGCGAGAAGGTGGCCGAGGCCAAAGAGGCGGGCGCGGAGTACGTGGGCGCGGATGATCTGGCCGAGAAGATCCAGGGCGGCTGGATGGAGTTCGACCGCGTGGTGGCGACGCCCGACGTCATGAGCGTCGTGGGCAAGCTCGGGCGGGTGCTCGGGCCGCGCGGCATGATGCCCAATCCCAAATCCGGCACCGTCTCCTTCGACGTGGGCCGTATGGTCCGGGAGATCAAGGCGGGCAAGGTGGAATATCGCGTAGACAAGGCGGGCATCATTCACGCCCCGGTCGGAAAGGTGAGTTTCGAAGAAAAGGCGCTCTCCGAGAACATCTCCGCAGTCGTGGATGCGCTCGTTCGCGCGAAGCCGGCGGCGAGCAAAGGGGTGTACTTCAAGGGACTCACCATCTCCAGCACGATGGGGCCCGGCGTGAAGGTCGACCACCAGTCTCTTCTCGCGGCGTTGAAATAGGGAGACCCTGAAATGGCGACAGCAGTTGTGGAGAAGGGGAGGCTGGCGACGGGCAAAGCGCCCCGCGACGATAAGGTCGAGGCGATAGAGGCGCTCCAGACTCGTTTTAACGAGAGCACCTCTTTGGTGTTGTTCGACTACCGCGGACTGAGCGTCGCGCAGATGACCGCGCTCAGGCGGCAAACGCGCGAAGCGGGCGTTCGGCTCTCCGTCGTCAAGAATTCGCTCACCGAGCGCGCGGTGGAGGGCACGAGTTTCGAGGAGTTGCAGGGAAGGCTCACCGGGCCGATTTCCATCGTGACGACCGACGGCGACCCCTCGACGCCCGCCAAGATACTCAAGGAATTCGTGAAGGGAGAGTCCGTCGGCGAGATCAAGGGCGGGGTCCTGGACGGCAGATTCCTCGAATCCGCCGAAGTGGAGTCGCTCGCGGATTTGCCTTCGCGCGATGTACTGCTCTCGATGTTGCTCTCCGCCTTGCAGGCCCCGGTTGCGGGTCTGCCGAGAGTTCTGAACGGCGTCGTTTCCCAGCTCATAAATGTCGTTGACGCCATTGCCAAAAAGAAAGAACAAGTGTAATATAACTGTTTGCCCTGAGAAGGGGGGCAAACGGTGAAATTTCCCAAAATAAAATGGCCTTGATCTGGCCGGTGGTCTATTGCGATTGCGAGGAAAGGGCGAATTGTGGCGACCAAAGAAGAAGTAATCGATTTCATTGAAAACATGACGGTGATGGAGTTGAGCGAACTCGTCAAGGAGCTCGAGGAGAAGTTCGGCGTAACCGCAGCCGCGCCCATGATGGTGGCCGGAGCGGGTGTGGCGGCGGGCGGCGACGCGGGCGAAGCGGCGGAGGAGAAAACCGATTTCACCGTCACCCTCAAAGCTTTCGGTTCGGAAAAAATCAAAGTCATCAAAACCGTCCGCGAACTGACCAATCTTGGTCTCAAGGAGGCGAAAGACTTGGTGGAAAGCGCACCCCAATCCGTTGTAGAGGCGGTTCCCAAGGAAGACGCCGAAGCTGCTGCCGACAAGCTCAAAGCGGTAGGCGCGGAGGTGGAAATCACATAAGGCTCACCCGGGATGCAGACGACCCGATCCCTGTTGGATAAGGCGGGATCGGCGCTTTACTCGAGTCGCCCCCACTTTCATGAGGTGAGCCAACATGAATATAAAAAATGGCAAGAACGGCCGTCGGGTTCGTGAGGATTTCGCCTCTATACCTGCGGTTATCGATATTCCGAATTTAATCGACATTCAGCTGTCTTCCTACGAACGATTCCTCCAATGGGAAACGCAACCCTCCGAGCGCCGTACGGACGAGGGTCTTGAGGGCGTGTTTCGCAGCGTGTTTCCCATCTCCGATGCCGCCGAGAACGTAACGCTCGAATACCTGGGCTATGAAATAGGCGTCTGGGAGTCGAAGGGCAACGAATATCCCGGCCTTGGAGGCCCCGGCGTGAAGGATGACGACGGGGTGGAAGTCTTCTGCCGGCAAAAGCACGAGGCGGATGAATGCCGCCAGAGAGGGATGACCTATGTCGCGCCCCTGCGCGTCATGCTGCGTCTTACGGTGTATGAGCATGATGAGCAGACCAAGGAGCGCCGTGTCCGCGAGGTGAAGGAGCAAAAGGTATACCTGGGGGAAATCCCCCTGATGACGGAGAACGGCACCTTCATCATCAACGGCACGGAGCGGGTCGTCGTCAGCCAGATGCACCGCTCTCCCGGCGCCTTCTTCAGCGCGGACAAGGTGAAGCCCACCGCCAAATCGGCCTTTACGGCCCGGCTCATCCCCTACCGGGGAAGCTGGCTGGACTTCGAATTCGACAGCAAGGATTTGCTCTTCGTCCGAATCGACAGGCGCCGCAAACTTCCCGTCACCGTTCTGCTTCGCGCGTTCGGCCTGGATAAAGACGATATCCTCAATTCCTTCTACCAGAGTGAGGAGCTCTTCTACGACGAGAAGAGGGACGCTTATTACAAGAAACTCTCCGAACTCATGGTGAACCAGAGGATTTTCGAGGACATCGTCCTCCCCGAGACGGGCGAACTCGTTCTGCGTTCGGGGCGCAAGTTCACGCGCGCCGCTCTTCGGAAGCTTCAAACCGCGGGTGTGGAGACCCTGGAACTCAAGGATGAGGAAGTCGTCGGGGGCATTCTGGCCCAGCCGGTGGCCGATCCCGAGACCGGCGAGGTGCTGTTCGATACGAACCTCGAGATCACCTCCGAGGTTCTCGCAGCCCTGCGAGACAAAAAAATCCCCAAGTTGGCCATTCTCTACGTCTCCGGCGTGGGGGCGGACAGGACCATCCGCGACACCTTGACGTCGGACAAATGCGAGACGCAAGAAGATGCTCTCGTCGAGATATACAAGCGCCTGCGCCCGGGCGATCCGCCGACGAAAGAAACGGCGCGGCTCCTTTTTGAGAATCTTTTCTTCAATTCGAAACGATATGACCTCTCGCGCATCGGACGTCTGAAGCTGAACACGAAGCTGGGCCTGAACCTTCCGCTGGATCAGAGAACCCTGACGCTCAACGACGTAATCGCCACGGTCCGCTACATCATCGAGCTTCGTCACGGTCAGGGGGTGGTGGACGACATCGATCATCTCGGCAACCGGCGCGTGCGCTCCGTGGGCGAGTTGCTCGAAAGCCAGTTCCGCGTGGGTCTCGTGCGCATGGAGCGCGCCATTCGCGAGCGACTGAGCATCCAGGACATGGAAAATCTGCTGGTGCGCGATCTGGTCAACTCCAAGATGATCACGGCGGCGGTGAAGGAATTTTTCGGATCGAGTCAGTTGAGCCAGTTCATGGACCAGACGAATCCCCTCTCGGAGATCACCCACAAGCGCAGACTCTCAGCCCTGGGACCCGGCGGCCTGACGCGCGATCGGGCCGGTTTCGAGGTGCGCGACGTTCATGCCACGCACTACGGCCGCATTTGCCCGATCGAGACGCCCGAGGGACCGAACATCGGGCTAATTGCGAGCCTTTCCACGTATGCGCGAGTGAATCAGTACGGATTCATCGAAACGCCCTGCCGCAAGGTGGTGAGCGGACGCGTGGGAGCATCGGTCGAATGGCTCTCGGCGATCGATGAGGACAAGTACAAGATCGCCCAGGCGAACGCGCCCGTGGACGATAAGGGCAACCTCGTCAACGAATTCGTCTCGGCGAGGACGAGCGGTGAGTTCGTCATGGTGCCCCGCGAGCAGGTGGACTACATGGACGTATCGCCCAAGCAGTTGGTGAGCGTGGCCACCTCCCTCATTCCCTTCCTGGAGAATGACGACGCGAACCGCGCGCTCATGGGCTCGAACATGCAGCGTCAGGCGGTTCCCCTGTTGCGGCCCGAGGCGCCCTTCGTCGGCACCGGCATGGAGGGAATCGCGGCAAGGGACTCGGGCGCGGTCGTCATCGCGCAATGCGACGGCCGCGTGGCGAGCGTGGACGCGACCAGAATCGTGATTCGTGCGACCGAGCAGGCGGGCAACCTGGCCGAAGAGGGCGTCTACATCCACAATCTGGTGAAGTATCGCCGTTCGAACCAGAATACCTGCATCAACCAGAAACCCATCGTACACGTGGGCCAGGAGGTGCAGAAGGGCGACATCATCGCGGATGGATTCTCCACCGATCAGGGTGAGCTCGCTCTGGGCAGAAACATGCTTGTCGCCTTCATGCCCTGGAACGGCTACAACTTCGAGGACGCCATCGTCATCTCCGAAAAGGTGGTGAAGGAGGACATCTACACCTCCCTGCACATCGAGGAATTCGAAATCGAGGCGCGCGACACGAAGCAGGGTCCCGAGGAAATCACGCGCGACATCCCGAATCAGAGCGAAGAAGCCCTCCGCGACCTCGATGAGAGCGGCATCGTTCGCGTGGGTGCGCGGGTCAATCCGGGAGACGTGCTCGTCGGGCGCATCACGCCCAAAGGGGAGACGCAGCTGAGCCCCGAGGAGAAACTCCTTCGGGCCATCTTCGGCGAGAAGGCGGGCGACGTCCGCGATTCCTCGCTCAGAGTACCTCCGGGGATCGAGGGGACGGTCGTGGAGGTGCGCGTCTTCTCCAGGCGGGGCGCGGAGAAGGACGCCCGTATGCAGCAGATCGAGGATGCGGAAATCGAGAGGCTGGAGAAGGACTACGGCGATGAAATCAACATTCTGAACGAGGAGGGCGATGCGAGAATCCGCTCTCTACTCATCGGGCAGCGCGCCCTCGCCGACGTGGTTCACCTCAGGACGAGTGAGAGCCTCTTCGCCAAGGGGGAGGAATTGAACGAGGAAGGTCTCGCGAAGCTCAGCGGTGTCCACCTCCTGGGCCTGCCCGTCGAGAAGGAATTGCTCGCTCAGATCAAGGTCCTGTCCGACCACACGAACGAGCAGGTCGAACTGCTCGACAGCATTCTGCAGGAAAAGATAGCCAAGCTTCAGCGCGGCGACGAGCTTCCCCCCGGCGTTCTCAAGATGGCGAAAGTCTACGTGGCGATGAAACGCAAGCTCCAGGTGGGCGACAAGATGGCGGGCCGCCACGGCAACAAGGGTGTCGTCTCCATCATCGTTCCCGAGGAGGACATGCCCTATCTCGAAGACGGCACGCCGATCGAGATCGTGCTCAATCCCCTCGGCGTGCCCTCGCGCATGAACGTCGGCCAGATTCTGGAGACGAACCTGGGGTGGGCCGCGAAGGTGCTGGGCAAGCATTTCGCGACGCCGGTGTTCGACGGCGCGACGGAGCAGGACATCGTGCGCTTTACAGAAGAGGCGGAGTTGCCGCCTTACGGCAAAACCCAGCTCTATGACGGGAAAAACGGCCAGCCCTTCGAGCAGAAGGTTACGGTGGGGATGATCTACATGCTCAAGCTCCACCACCTCGTGGACGACAAGATTCACGCGCGATCGACGGGCCCCTATTCTCTGGTGACGCAGCAGCCCCTCGGCGGAAAGGCGCAGTTCGGCGGGCAGCGCCTCGGTGAGATGGAGGTGTGGGCGCTCGAGGCCTACGGCGCCGCCAAGACGCTGCAGGAGATACTGACGGTGAAGAGCGATGACGTCTCCGGCCGCACGCGGATCTATGAGTCCATCGTGAAAGGCGAAAACTCGCTGGAGGCGAGTCTGCCGGAATCCTTCAACGTGTTGATGAAGGAGCTTCAGAGTCTCGCCCTCGACGTCGAATTGATAGAGAGCGGCGAGGCGCCGAGCTAGACGTGAATTTCTGAGCCTGTTTGTTCGGCGGTTCCATCGGCCGTCGCCCAAGGGATGACGCACATACTCCCAAGGAGGGTTGAATTGGACAGCAACTTGAATCTATTCGAAAAGCCGAAGGATCCTGTTTCTTTTGACGCGATACGCATTCGCATCGCCTCTCCGCACACCATTCGCGCCTGGTCTTCGGGCGAGGTAAAAAAGCCCGAGACCATCAACTACCGGACGTTCCGGCCCGAGCGGGACGGGCTGTTCTGTGCGGTCATCTTCGGCCCCGTGAAGGATTACGAATGCCTTTGCGGCAAGTACAAGCGGATGAAGTACAGGGGCGTGGTTTGCGAGAAATGCGGCGTCGAGGTCATCTCCTCGAAAGTGCGGCGCGAGCGCCTGGGCCATATCGAACTGGCCACGCCGGTCTCTCACGTGTGGTTTTTCAAGGGTCTGCCCAGCCGAATCGGCAATATGCTCGACATGACGCTGCGCGAGCTGGAGCGTATTCTCTATTTCGAGAACTACGTCGTCATCGATCCGGGTGAGACGGACCTCAAGAAATTCGAACTCCTCACCGAGGAACAGTATCGGAATATTGAAGAGGAGTACGACGAGGACGAGTACAAAATCGGCATCGGCGCGGAAGCGATTCGCGAATTGCTCGCTCAATTGGACCTCGAGACGCTCTCCGCGGAACTCAAGACCGAGATTCGCGACACTTCGAACCTGCAAAAGCGCCGCAAGCTCATCAAGCGCCTCAAGGTGGTGGATTCTTTCAAGAATTCGGGCAACCGCTCCGAGTGGATGATACTCGAAGTCATTCCGGTGCTGCCGCCCGAGCTCAGACCTCTGGTGCCGCTCGACGGCGGCCGGTTCGCCACGAGCGACCTGAACGATCTCTACCGCCGGGTCATCAACCGCAACAACCGCCTGCTCAGGCTCCAGGAATTGCGGGCGCCGGACATCATCATCCGAAACGAGAAGCGCATGCTCCAGGAGGCGGTGGACGCGCTGTTTGACAATGGCCGCAGGGGCCGGCTGCTCCGCGGTCCGAACAAGCGCCCCCTCAAGAGCCTCTCCGACATGCTCAAGGGAAAACAAGGCCGCTTTCGCCAGAATCTTCTGGGCAAGCGGGTGGATTACTCGGGCCGATCGGTCATCGTCATCGGTCCCGAGCTCAAGTTCAACGAATGTGGTCTACCCAAAAAAATGGCGCTGGAACTCTTCAAGCCATTCATATTCAATCGGTTGGAGGAGAAGGGCCTGGTCGCCACCATCAAGGCGGCGAAGAAGATGGTCGAAGAAGAGCGCCCCGAGGTATGGGACGTGCTCGAAGAAGTAGTTCGCAACCATCCGGTGATACTCAATCGCGCACCCACCCTGCATCGCCTCGGCATGCAGGCTTTCATGCCGGTTCTGGTGGAAGGCAAGGCCATCCGGGTGCATCCTCTCGTGTGCGCGGCGTTCAACGCGGATTTCGACGGGGATCAGATGGCAGTGCACGTGCCCCTTTCGGTGGAGGCCGTGGAGGAGACGCGCGTACTGATGCTTTCGGCGAACAACATTCTCTCGCCGGCCAACGGCATGCCTCTGGCCGTGCCCAGCCAGGACATTATTCTGGGCTGCTATTACCTGACGAAGCCGCGCGGCGGCTCCAAAGGCGAGGGCCACGTGTTCGGCAACGTGGGCGAGGCGAGAGTTGCATTCGACCAGGGCGAAGTGGGTCTGCAGACGCGCATCCGGATTCGCTTAGGAGACGAATTGGTGGAAACCACCGTCGGGCGGATTCTCCTGTTCGAGATTTTGCCCGAAGGCGTTCCGTTCGAGGCGGCGAACTGCGTCATGGACAAGCGTGCGCTCACGCGGCTCGTCGCCACCTGCTACGAAAAGGCAGGCCGCTCGAAGACGGTGACGTTCCTCGACGCGCTCAAGAACCTCGGCTTCACCCACGCCACGCAGGCGGGCATCTCCATCTCCATCGATGACATGAAGGTGCCGATCAGCAAGGGCGAACTCACCGAACAGGCCCGGGGCGAGGTGCTGGAAGTCGAAAAGGAATATCGCGACGGCTTGATTACGGATGGAGAGCGCTACAACAAGATCATCGACATCTGGTCGCACGTGACCGAGGAGGTCTCGGGCGAAATGTTCAAGGTGCTCGAGGAAGACGACGAAACTGCGATGAGCGGACCCGGCGGCGAGGACGGCCAGCCGTTCGACTTCAACCCCATCTACATCATGGCCGACTCCGGCGCGCGCGGCAGCACAGCGCAGTTGCGCCAGCTCGGCGGAATGCGAGGGCTGATGGCCAAGCCCTCGGGCGAGATCATCGAAACGCCGATTACGGCGAACTTCCGCGAAGGTCTCTCGGTGCTCCAGTACTTCATCTCCACACACGGCGCGCGCAAGGGATTGGCGGACACCGCGCTCAAGACGGCGAACAGCGGATACCTGACGCGCAGGCTGGTCGACGTGGCCCAGGACATCATCATCAACGAGGAAGACTGCGGGACCATCAACGGCATCGAGATGAGCGCCCTCGTCGAAGGAGGCGAGATCATCCAGACGCTGGGCGAGCGCATCATCGGTCGGATCGCCTTGAGCGATATCCGGGACCCCTTCAACAACGAAGTTCTCTGCGCGGCGGGCGAGGAAATCAACGAGGAGAAGGTTCGCCTCATCGAGAACGCCGGGGTGGAGAGGGTCACGATACGCTCGGTGCTCACATGTGAGTCCCCCTCGGGCGTTTGCTCGAAATGCTATGGCCGGAGCCTGGCCACGGGCCAGCTCGTGGAGGTGGGAGAGGCGGTCGGCGTCATCGCCGCCCAGTCCATCGGCGAGCCTGGCACGCAGCTTACCATGCGCACGTTCCACATCGGCGGCACGGCCACCCGCGCGGGCGAGCAAAGCACGGTGGAGGCCAAACGCGAGGGTTTCGTAAAGTACATCAACTTGCGGATCATCACGAGCAAAAAGGGTGATCTGATCAACATGAACCGCAACGGGCAGATCGCTATTTGCGACGAAACGGGCCGCGAGCGCGAGCGCTACCCCGTGGTCTACGGCGCCTACGTCCGCGCGCGGGAGAACTCCAGGGTGAGCGAGGGCGAGATCCTCCTCGAGTGGGATCCCTACACGTTTTCGATTATGGCGGAAAAAGAGGGGAGCATCGCGCTGCTTGACGTCATCGAGGGTCTCACCATGCAGGAGGAGATCGACGAGATCACCGGTCTCTCGCGTCGGGTAATCCTCGATCACGCGGATGAGAAACTCCAGCCGCGCGCTGCCTTGCTTGATGCGGCCGGCGAGCAAATCTCCGTGTACCCCCTGCCTGCCGGCGCGCACATCAGCGTCCAGGAGGGGGAGGCGATCTCCGCCGGCGACATCATATTCAAGATCACGCGCGAGACTTCCAAGACCAAGGACATCACGGGCGGTCTGCCGCGCGTCGCCGAGTTGTTCGAAGCGCGCAAGCCCAAAGAGAACGCCGTGATCTCCGAGATCAACGGGCACGTGAAGTTCGCCGGTACGCTGCGGGGCATGCGCCGCCTCATGGTCGTCTCCGAGGAAGGCGATGAACGCGAATACCTCATCCCCCGGGGCAAGCACGTGAACGTGCAGGAAGGCGATTACGTCCGGGCGGGTGAGCCGCTCATGGACGGCGCCGTGAACCCGCATGATATCCTGGCGGTGCTCGGCGAGAATGAATTGCAGAACTACCTCGTCAACGAAGTGCAGGAAGTGTATCGCCTCCAGGGCGTTAACATCAACGACAAGCACATCGAGATCATCGTGCGGCAGATGCTCAGGAGGCTCGAAGTCGTTGATCCGGGAGAGACCGACCTCGTCATCGGCGAGCAGGTGACGCGCGATCTGTTCCAGCGGCGCAACCAGGAGGCCGAGGAAGAGGGGAAAACCCCGGCGACGGGCCGGCCCATCCTGCTCGGCATCACCCGCGCCTCCCTGTCGACGGACAGCTTCATCTCGGCGGCTTCCTTCCAGGAGACCACCCGCGTGCTCACGCAGGCCGCGGTTTCCGGAAAGGTGGACTTCCTGCGGGGTCTCAAGGAAAACGTCATCATGGGCCGGCTCATTCCGGCCGGTACCGGCGCGCGCCGCTACCAGCAGGTGGAGCTCCTCTCCCCCGAGGTCGAGTTGGCGCCCATCGGCGATGATATTCCCGCGATCGTGGATGAAGAAGAGGAAACGGCCCCCGCGGCGGAAGAGGGGGTGCCCTCGGAATAACCCTTTGAAAATATGGATTTTTTTCCACGCGTGAGGTTGACAAGAGCGCGTGTAGGGCTATAATCGCCGCTTCGTTGTCTGGAGTGCGCGGTTCCTGAAGTCGCAGGACCTTGCAAGCAATTGAAATAATTATGATTATTTGGCTGCCCCATCTCGAGGCTCAGCCGTAGTCGAAATAAAAGGCCCCGAGGTGAGGGCGAAGAACGCTTTGGTCTCGAAAGAGCGGGATTTTTCGGGGCGGCTTTCTCATGATTCGGAGTGAATGGTGCCGACGATCAGCCAGTTGATACGCAAGGGACGCAAGCGGATTCAGACGAAAACCGACTCTCCGGCGCTGCGTAATTGTCCCCAGAAGCGCGGTGTTTGCGTTCGTGTGTATACGACGACGCCCAAGAAGCCGAACTCGGCGCTCCGGAAGGTCGCTCGTGTGCGCCTCACCAATGGCATGGAGGTGACCACCTACATCCCCGGAGAGGGACACAACCTTCAGGAACACTCCATTGTCTTGATCCGTGGCGGACGCGTGAAGGATCTGCCCGGTATTCGCTATCACGTCGTCCGGGGAACGCTCGACAGCGTGGGCGTGGAAGCGCGTCGTAACGGGCGCTCCAAATACGGAGCGAAAAAGCCGAAGTAGGCGGCGTTCTCGTTTCGGGTTCAGCAGGGAGATTTATTTTCCATGGCGAGAAGAAAAAGAGCCACGAAAAGAACCGTTTTGCCGGATCCGAAGTTCAACGACCGGCTGGTGACCAAGTTTATCAACTCCTTGATGCTCAAGGGGAAGAAAAGCCTGGCCGAACGCGTTTTCTACGGGGCGATGGACGTGGTGGAGGAGAAGATGAAGGAAGACCCCATCAAGGTGTTCAAGCGCGCCATGGACAACGTGAAACCCGCATTAGAGGTTCGCTCCAGGCGCGTTGGCGGCGCCACCTATCAAGTGCCCGTGGAAGTACGGCCCGACAGGCGCACGGCGCTCAGCATCCGCTGGATCATCCAGAACGCCCGGAGCCGAGACAGAAAGATTGCGAACGGCCTTGCCGCCGAGATCATGGACGCCGCGAACGATACGGGCGGCGCCGTTCGTCTAAGGGAAAACACGCACCGAATGGCGGAGGCGAACAAGGCTTTCGCCCATTATCGTTGGTAGGCCGAGGGAAGGATAAGACCGTGCCCAGCGAAGCGCTCCGGAAAACGAGAAACATCGGCATCATGGCGCACATCGATGCCGGGAAGACGACGACGACCGAGCGCGTCCTGTTCTATACGGGCAGGACATACAAGATGGGCGAGGTGCATGACGGCGCGGCCACCATGGACTGGATGGCGCAGGAACAAGAGCGCGGCATCACCATCACCTCCGCGGCGACGCGCTGCGCCTGGAACGATCACTTCATCAACATCATCGACACGCCCGGCCATGTGGATTTCACGGCAGAGGTGGAGAGAAGCCTGCGGGTTCTCGACGGCGCTGTGGCGGTGTTCTGCGCCGTGGGCGGCGTAGAGCCGCAAAGCGAGACGGTCTGGCGGCAGGCGGAGAAATACGGCGTCCCGCGCCTCGTGTTCGTCAACAAGATGGACAGGACGGGCGCGGATTTCCAAAGAGTGGTGAATGAAGTTAGGGAACGTCTCGCCGCGAACCCGCTCGTGTTGCAACTACCGATCGGGGCGGAGGAGAATTTCGCGGGCATGGTGGATCTCGTGACCATGAAGGCGCGAGTGTTCGACGACCCGATGGGCGCTTCCTACGAAGAGGCGGAAGTGCCCGAGGATTTAAAGGAAGAAGCCAAAGATTTGAGAGAGAAGCTCTTCGACACGCTCTCGATGTTCGATGACTCGTTGATGGAGAAGTACCTGGAAGGCGAGGAGATTTCTCCCGAGGAGATTCGGGCCGCGATTCGACAGGGGACGATCTGCGGCGAATTTGTTCCCGTCGTATGCGGCTCCGCGTTTCGGAACAAGGGCGTTCAGCTTCTGCTGGACGCCATTGTTGATTATCTCCCTTCTCCTCTCGATATTCCTCCCGTTCAGGCCGTATTGTCAGATGAAGATTTGGAACTGGGCAGAAAGCCCGAGGAAAGAGCGCCCTCGGACGATGATCCGCTCTGCGCGCTGACTTTCAAGGTAATGACGGACCCTTATGTGGGCCAACTGGTGTTTATCCGCATATATTCCGGCGTGCTGAAATCGGGTTCCTCCGTATTGAACACGATCACCGGCAAGCAGGAGCGCGTAGGACGTCTCATGCGAATGCACGCGAACAAACGCGAAGAGATACAGGAGGCCCATGCAGGTGACATCGTCGCCGCCCTGGGCATCAAACAGGCCAAAACAGGCCACACCCTCTGCGCTCCCTCCCACCCCATCCTTCTTGAAAGCATCAATTTCCCGGAACCCGTTATTTCCATCGCCATCGAGCCGAAGACGAAGTCCGACCAGGACAAGATCGGCAACGCTCTGGCGAGGCTCTCGGCTGAGGACCCGACCTTCCGGGTGCGTTCGGACGAGGAAACGGCGCAGACCATTCTCTCCGGAATGGGGGAATTGCACCTGGAGATTCTGGTGGACAGGCTTTTTCGCGAATTTGCGCTCGAGGCCAACGTGGGCAAGCCCCAGGTCGCCTATCGGGAGACGATCCGGTCCGAGGCCACCGCGCGCGGTCGTTTCGTACGCCAGTCCGGTGGACGCGGGCAGTTCGGGGACGTGGAGATCACCATCAAGCCGCTCGCTCCGGGCGGCGGTTTTCAGTTCGTCAACAAGATTGTGGGTGGCGTAATTCCGAGAGAATACATCCCGGCGGTCGAGAATGGAGTCCGCGAGGCCATGGAAAGCGGGGTTTTGGCCGGATACCCGTTGCTCGACATCGAGGTCACGCTTTTCGATGGTTCGTTCCATCAGGTCGATAGTTCAGAGGTGGCCTTCAAAATCGCAGGCTCCATGGCCTTCCGGGAGGCCGCGAAGAAGGCGAAGCCCGTTCTGCTCGAACCGATCATGGATATGGAAGTGGTGTGTCCCGCGGATTTTCTGGGCGATGTCATGGGAGACCTCACCTCCCGGCGCGGCCGGATCCGCGAGATGGATGACAGAGCGGGCGCCAAGGTGGTGAACGCCTCCGTACCACTCTCGGAAATGTTCGGTTATGCGACCGATGTTCGGTCGATGACTCAGGGCAGGGCGACCTATACGATGCAGTTCGGTCGTTATGAAGAGATGCCGCGGCAGCTTGCCGAGGAACTGATGGCGAAAAACGCAGGCACGGCGGTAGAAACGGTATAGGCAGGTTTTGCTGGAGGGGGCGCGAGTGAGCCGCCCTCTTTGAATATTCAATAGAAGGAGAATGCAGGTCATGGCGAAGGCGAAGTTTGAGCGCACGAAGCCGCACGTGAACGTAGGGACGATAGGTCACGTGGACCACGGGAAGACGACGTTGACGGCCGCGATCACGAAGCACCTCGCGGAGCGTGG
>JAJEJD010000015.1 GCA_022828125.1 bacterium
CCCCCCCTACCCCCCCTTGTCAGGGGGGTATAAAAAGGCGATGCGCCCCCGCCGGGCTGAGGGGGTTTTGCTTTTTCTTGCCCCCCTGACAAGGGGGGGTAGGGGGGGTTGCCTTTGTCCTCTGGCAAGGAGGTCTGTTGAAAAACCCTGCAATGCCGGCAACGGGATACCGCCTTGCCGAAGGGATTGTAGGGGCCGCATATATGCGGCCCGAGTTCCGCCGTCGAAAAAGCAGGGACGCATACTATGCGTCCCCTACAAAAACCGCCCCCTCCACGGTCGCGTCGAATCCTCGTTAATCGGGGTTTTTCAACAGCCCCGATTCAGAAAAATTTGAAATGCTAGATTCCTGCAGGTCGAGACATAGCGGCTCAAGAGGTGCGAATCAGGAAAATTCCTCTTTCAGGATTTCGTGGATGAACCGCTGAACGGCGAGGGGGTAGAACCGGATGTCCGGCGTGCGGACGACGGCGGTATCGGTGGTCTCCAGGCGCGCGAGTTCGTTCAGCACCTTTTCCACCAGGACCTCCGGGCTCCACTCGTGGTGGGTGATCTTGAGGTGCTCGTTCTCGATGTTGAAGTTGCCCGCCGCCACGGCGGGGAACGCGAACACGCGGCCGATGAGGTCGGAATCCATCATCTCCGAATCCTCGAAAATCTCGCCGAACGTCTTCTGCGCCTCGGCGGGCGTCCACACCAGTTTGGGAGACACCAGCAGCTTCCCGGATATCTGGACCGAACCCGGCTGCTCTTCCACCTCGGGGCCCAGCACCCGGTAGCCGAGTTCGTGATAGCCCGACACGATGCCCACGTAAGGCCGCTGGAGGATGCGTATCTCCTCGCTCACCTGCCTGTGGAAATCGCGCTGCATGTCGTCGTCGAACATCGAACCGTCTCCGTCAGGACCGAAAACCAAAAAATACAAGCAGACGTTGATACCAAATGCCATTGCGCCGGGTCAAACAAAGCGAGACCACGGGCGCGCCTCTTCTCTATTCTCTTCTTTTTCCTCAGGAATTGATAGTCCTGAGATCGCCGAGAATCTTGCTCACCGCTTCACCCGCCGATTTCACGCAATCGGGAATCCCCACGCCTCGGTAGGCGTTGCCAGCGAGAGCGAGACCCGGTGTCGCCTTGAGTTCGTCCTCGATTCGCCCCACTTTCTCCAGGTGGCCCACCAGATAATGCGGCAGGGATTCCTCATAGCGGTAAAAACCTTTTCTCTCGGGTTCTCCGGTGATCCCCAGTATCGGGCGGAGTTCCTCAATCAGCTTACGGGCGAGTTCCTCATCCGAAAGTCCCGCCCGGGAGGCGGCCTCGCCTCCGGCGAAGGCGCGGATGAGCGCCTTGCCCTCGGGCGCTCTGCCCGCGAACTTGGTGCTCGAAAACGAGCACGCGAGGAGCGTCTTGTTCTCTATCGCCGGCACGACGAAGCCCATCGCGTGGAGCGGATTCGCCACCTGCCCGGCCCGGTAGACGAGGTTGAGCGTCGCCAGAGAACCGCTCGGGATGCTCATCAACTCTCCAGAAATACCGGGCGCGGCTTTCTCCAGCATCCGCGCCGCAGCACTTGGCGGCAGGGTAACGCAGACCGCGTCGGCGTCCATCCCCTCCCTGTCCTCAAGACGAACGCGCCAGCCTTGTTCGTTTCTTTCAAGTGATGCCGCCCGGCATCCCGTCCGAACCATAGCGCCTGAAATCTTCTCCGCCAGGGCGTCCGCCAGTACACCCATCCCTCGCTCGAAACTCACGAACAGGCCGTACCTCGGCCCGCTCGCCGATACACCCTCGATGGGTCCTCGCTTTTGCATCCGCTTCCTGAGTCCCAGGATGAGGCTCCTGTGCTCGCGCTCTATCTCGTGGAACTGCGGCATGGTGGCCTGAAGGCTGAGCTTTTCCGGGTCTGCCGAGTAGATGCCCGCCACCATGGGCTGCGCCATTCTTTCCAACGCCTCGCGCCCGAACCGCCTGCGCACGAAATCGGCGAGGGATTCATCCGCATCCCCGCGCCTTCCGGGCAGCAGCACGTCCATCGCCATCCGGAGCTTGCCGAGCGGGCTGAAGACGGGACTCATCAGGAACGGGCCGATTTGGTAGGGCGCCAGAAGGTAATATCCCTGGGGCACGGGGAGCAGTTCGTCGCCCCGCAGGACGAAGCTGCGGCGATGGCGCTCGTTCGTGCCGATGAGTTGTTCCCCGAGCCCCAGTTCCTCGCAGAGTTCGACGCCCTCGGGCTTCGAGGTGAGGAAACAATCGGGGCCTTTTTCCATCAGGACGCCGTCTGCGAATTCGGTCTCGATGACGCCGCCGAGCCTGTGAGACGCTTCTATGAGATGAATATCCAGAGGGAGATTCTGCGCCTTCGAAGCCTTGAGGAGCCGGTAGCAGACGACAAGCCCCGTAACGCCTCCGCCGAGCACGACCACCCGCCGGACATTCGAGGTCAACTTCCGCTCTCCGTCATCTTCGTGCGCACCAGATCCGAGAGCATCCCGATGAAGGCGGGGTGCGTACCCACCGTGGGCGCGCGGTAGAAGCGAAGCCCCGCCTCCTCGGCCGCTTCGCGCGCCTCGATGTCCAGATCGAAGAGCACCTCCACGTGATCGCATATGAAGCCGATTGGAACCACCAGGACGGCCTTTGCGCCGCCCGCAGCGACGCTTCCGATCACGTCCACCACGTCCGGGCCGAGCCAGGTTCCGGGAGGAACGTCCGGGCTGCTCTGGAAACCGACTTCGTATCTCTCAAGACCCAGCTTTTGCGCCGCGAGAGCCGCCGTTTCCTGGAATTCCTCCTCATAAGAAGAGGCCTTGGCCATGGAAACGGGGATGGAGTGGGCCGTAAAGATGACTCGCACGTCACCCAAGTCGCTCTCTTCGGCGAGGGCTTGCCTCATCCGCTCGGCGACGGCGTCGATGAAACCCGGATGCTCGTGCCAGGGTTTTTCGAGAAATTCGACTTCGGGCGCGTCTTCGCCCAATTCCTCGCGCGCCGAGGCGACGGCGCCCCGGTAGGCCTCCCAGCTTATTTTCGTTCGATGAGGCGCCAGTATAACGCCCAATGCGCGCCTGAGTCCGCGCCTGCCCATCTCGGCCAGCGTCTCTCCAACGTAAGGCGTCCAGAAGCGATGGCCCGTATAGACGGGAACGCCCGCGCCCGCTCGTTCGAGCGCCATCTCGAGCGCGCCCGCCTGTTTCTGGGAAAAAAACGTGAAGGGCGATACGCCGCCGAAGTATTCATAGTGGGCCGCCACCTCCCGGATGCGCTCGGGGCCGCCCGACCTCTGGCCCACGATGCCCTCTACGTAGCAATACGCCTCGCCCGGGCATTCCTCGTAACGGCGGCAGCAGCCCCGCGTGGGGCCGCCGAAGCCGATCATGATGACGGAATCATACTTGTCCTTCATTCGGCCCCCGCCTTCCATTCCTGAACGAACCCGATGAGTCTCCTGACGTTGTCGACCGGCGTGCCCGGCAAAATTCCGTGCCCCAGGTTGAATATGTGGCCCGGACGCACGGCCCCCTGGTGCAGGATGGCCTCCGCCCGCTTCAAGATATATTCAGGCGCCGAGAACAGGACGCACGGGTCGAGGTTCCCCTGCACCCCCATCTCGCCCAGACGCTCCCTGGCGTCGGCCAGTTCCACCCGGAAATCCACCCCCGCCACGTCGCCGCCCGCTCCTGCGAACGCCTCCAGAAAAGGAGCGGTTCCCGTCCCGAAGTGGATGACGGGCGCGCCCTTTTCGATTCCCGCAATCAGCGCGCGGCTGTGGGGCAGGACGAACTCCCTGAAATCTCCCGGAGAGAGGCAACCCACCCAGCTGTCGAAAATCTGCACCGCCTGCGCGCCCGCGCGTATCTGTTCGTTCAGATAGATGGTCAGCCCCCGCACGAGCTTTTCCATCAGCGCGTGCCAAGCGCCCGAATCGGCGTACATGAACTTTTTCGTGTTCTCGAAATTGCGCGAACCGCCGCCCTCGATCATGTAGGACGCAAGCGTGAAGGGCGCGCCGCAGAAGCCGATGAGCGGGAGGGCGGGGTTCATCTGCTCCCTGGTCTGCCGGACCGCCTCGAAGACAAAACCAAGGCTCTCGCGCGGCTCCGCTTCTCTCAGCCGCTCCACGTCCTGAGCCTCCCGGACCGGGTTGTGGAGAACGGGGCCTCCCTCCGGGTATTCCAGGTCCATGCCCATGGGTTGCAAGATGAGCAGAATGTCCGAGAACAGGATGGCCGCGTCAGCGCCGATGGCGTCGAGCGCCGTCACGGCGACCTCGGCGGCCAGATCGGGCGTGCGGCAAAGCTCGATGAAGGAGACCTTCTCGCGCACGGCGCGGTACTCGCGCATGTACCTGCCCGCCTGACGCATGAGCCAGACGGGCGTCCTGGCGTTGGGAAGCCCCCGGCAGGCGCGCATGAAGGCGGAATCCGCATACGCGGGCGCGTTTTCCACTGCTGGGTGCGCCGACATGAACCCCTCCTTCAAAACATGCGAGAACCCGTCCTTCCGGGCAGGCCGGATGAAACCAGTCTAATCCAAAAGCCGCGCCCTCGCCTATCGGGCGAGCGGTATGGCCATCAAGGAAGAAAACCGCCGCTCGCTGGACAACGCCGGTTCGGGTAGGATAATAAAGATTCTTGATTTCGGGCGTCATGCCCGACACCCCGGCGCCATAGCCAAGTGGTAAGGCAGAGGACTGCAAATCCTTTATTCCCCGGTTCGAATCCGGGTGGCGCCTCCAACATCCCTCGGAGGGAGACGATTCGATGGAGCAAACGACGACAGCGTCCAGGATAGAAACCAAAGAAGAGCTTCGCGAGTTCTACGGCCCGGCCAACGAGCGCAGCGTCAAGAAGCAGATGGCGAAGCTCGACGAGCACGCCAAGAACTTCATCGCGCTCTCTCCTTTCATGGTCATCTCCTCCGCAACGGCGGACGGCGCAGACGCATCCCCCAAGGGGGACCCGCCCGGATTCGTCAAGGTGCTCGACGACAGCACCCTGATCATCCCGGACAGGCCGGGGAACAACCGCGTCGACACCATGAGCAACATCGTGGAGAACAACCACGTCGGCCTTCTTTTCCTCGTGCCCGGCATGTGCGAGACGCTGCGCGTGAACGGGCGCGCGCGCATCACGACGGACCCCGAAATTCTCGAACCGCACTCGATGAAGGGCAGGCTGCCCCGGTCGGCGATGATCATCGACGTGGACGACGTGTATCTCCACTGCGGAAAGGCCCTCATCCGCGCGGACCTCTGGAACGCGGAAAAACACATCGAGAGAAAGTCTTTCCCCTCGATGGGCCAGATGCTCTCCGATCAGATAGCCGAAGACGGCTACGGCGACGGAGAGGAAATGGACAAGGGCATCCAGGAGAGATACAAGACGGGCCTTTATTAAACAAAAACAGGGCGGACAGGCGGGTCCGCCTCTGATAAAACATTGCGTTTTCGTTTCTCCGTAGGGGCGCTTCGCGAAGCGCCCAACCCCTCCGACAAGAGGCTGTTGAAATAGTCCTCCTCGGTTGGTATTCACCACCACCGTCATTCCGGCATCAGTCCCGACTGATAAAGGAGGGATTGACCGGAATCCATTTTCAAGCAGAAAGACAATACACCGGCTTTTCATCTCCCCGTTATCGGTGGGAACCAATCAGAAAATAAAATACAAAGGCAACCCCCCTACCCCCCCTTGTCAGGGGGGTCTTTTTGTTGTTCCCCCCTGTCGGGGGGAAACCTTCTTTTTTTATATTACCCAACCCCGCCGGGGTTTTGCTTTTTCTTGCCCCCCTGACAAGGGGGGGTAGGGGGGGTTGGTTTTCAGGGCGAAAGGAGCATCTCCTCCACCCCTTGAACAGGGGTCTTTTTCAACGGCCCCGACAAGGGGGGATTGCCTTTATCCCCTGAGGAGGGGGACATTTTCAACAACCCCAATCACGGGGTCCGCCTCCGCCTAATGCGTTTCTCTTAGATAAACGACCGAGAGGGGCGGCAGCGTAACCTCTATCGAATAAGGCTGACCGTTCAGGGGCGCCGCCGCCGCGTGGCAGCCGTCGGGATTCCCCATGCCGCTGCCGCCGTAGATTTCCGAATCGCTGTTCAACACCTCGGTCCAATCGCCGTCGGCGGGAACCCCCATCCGGTAGTCCATCCGGGGCACGGGCGTCAGATTCGCCGCCACGAGCAGCATGGGTTCATCCTCCGTGGCTATCCGCACGAAGCCCAGCACGCTGTCGTCGGCCGCATCCGCCGCCACCCACTTGAACCCCCGCGGGTCGTAATCCCTCCGGAACAGGGCGCGCTCCTGGTGATACAAGGCGTTCAAATCGCGCACCCACTTCATCAGCCCTGCCCTCAAGGGCTCCTGGGCGAGGTTCCAGTCGAGCGCGCCGTCGTGGTTCCATTCGCGCCACTGACCGAATTCACCGCCCATGAAGAGGAGTTTCTTGCCGGGCTGGGCGAACATCAGCCCGTAGAGCGCGCGAAGGTTCGCGAATTTCCGTCCGCCCTCCCCCGGCATCTTCCCGAGCAGGGAACTCTTGCCGTGTACCACCTCATCGTGGGAAAGCGGCAGCACGAAATTCTCGTTATAGGCGTAGAGCATCCGGAACGTGAGCAGTTTGTGATGAAATTTCCGGTGGACGGGGTCTTTTTTCATGTATGCGAGCGAGTCGTGCATCCAGCCCATGTCCCACTTCATGCCGAAACCAAGTCCCCCCGTATCCACGGGTCTCGATACCATCGGCCAGGCGGTGGATTCTTCCGCGATGGTCTGCACGTCGGGAAACCGGCGGTAGACTTCGGTGTTCAGCCGCCTGAGGAAAGAGATGGCATCGAGATTCTCGCGGCCCCCCTCTTCGTTGGGAAGCCACTCGCCCTCTTTTCTCGAGTAATCGAGATAGAGCATCGAGGCCACGCCGTCGACGCGCAGCCCGTCGGCGTGGAAAATTTCGAGCCAGTACAGAGCGCTGCTTATCAGGAAGGCGGCGACTTCGTTTCGTCCGTAGTTGAAAATGTGGCTCCGCCAGTCCGGGTGAAAACCCCGCCGGGAGTCGGCGTGCTCGTAGAGGTGGGTTCCGTCGAAAAAGCCCAGCCCGTGCCCGTCCGTGGGAAAGTGCGAGGGCACCCAGTCGAGAATCACGCCCAGACCGCGCTGGTGGAGATAATCGATGAGATACATCAGATCCTGAGGCGTCCCGAAGCGGCTCGTGGGCGAGAAGTAGCCCGTGATCTGATATCCCCATGACCCGTTGAAAGGATGCTCCATCACCGGGAGAAACTCGACGTGGGTGAACCCCATGTGGAGCATGTGCTCGGCGAGTTGGGGGGCGAGTTCCCTGTAGGTGAGCGGGCGGTCTTCTTCATGCGGCGCCCGTCGCCAGGAGCCGATGTGAAGCTCGTAGATGGAGATGGGGGATTCGCGGCCGTTGCAAGCGCCCCGGCACTCCATCCAGTTTCCATCCCCCCATTCGTAGTCGAGGTTCCAGACGACCGAGCCGCTCTTGGGAGGAACCTCGCTGTAGAACCCGAACGGATCCGCCTTTTCCACGCGGTAGTCGCCGAACTGCGAATGAATCCGGTATTTGTAGACCTCGCCCGTCCCCACGCCCGGGATGAACCCCGCCCATATTCCCGAGCTTTCCACCGGAGCCAGCGGATGGCTCTCCTCGTCCCAGTCGTTGAAATCCCCGATGACGCTAACCGAATCCGCATTCGGCGCCCATACGGCGAAGTGCACTCCCTCCTCCCTGTCCACCGTCATGGGGTGCGCCCCCATTTTTTCGTACAAGGTGAAGTGGGAGCCCTGGTTGAACAGGTAGATGTCGTAATCGGTAATGTAGGAAAGCGCGGGGTAGTGGACGACGCTCATAGGTTCGCTTCCCCCTGCGCCACGGGCGGTTGGTTGCGGCCCCTCAGCAAGGTCAGCGACTCTCCCGCGAGAAGGTAGGAATCGCCCGAGTGGATCCGCCAGGCCCATCCCTTTTCATCGAATTCAGCCGTATCCATTACCACGGTCCATCTCTTCTTTCTGTCTTCTTCGAGGAAAAAGAAGGGTATCGCCTCATGGTGCGCGTTCATGAGAACCATGAAAATATCACGATTCCTGGGCCCAAGCCGAGAAAAATGTTCGCCGCCCGGCGCCTCTCTCAGCCTGAAGCCGAAACACTTCATGAAGTGCACATCCCACTCTTCGGCACTCATTTCATGGCCCAGGTGGTGAAGCCAGACGATCCCGGGTCTGTCCATCCCGTGCAGGTTTCTTTTCGGGAAAATCTCCATCCGCCGAAACGCCGTCTGAGACCCGGTCCAGCGGATCAGGTGTTTGACGAAAGAGAGCAGATTTCCGTTTTTCTCCGCCAGACTCCAATCCACCCAGGAGGTCTCGTTGTCCTGGCAATAGGCGTTGTTGTTCCCCGACTGCGTGCGGCCGAACTCGTCTCCCGCCTGGAGCATCGGCACGCCCTGGGAGAGGAACAGGCTCGCGAGCAGATTGCGCTTGCGACGCGCGCGCATGGTCGATACGAAGGGGTCGTCCGTCGGGCCTTCCACCCCGCCGTTCCAGCTATGGTTCTCATCCGCGCCGTCTTTGTTGCCCTCCCCGTTCGCTGCGTTGTGCTTGTGCTGAAAGCTCACCAGATCCTCGAGCGTGAGCCCGTCGTGGCAGGCGACGTAGTTCAGGCTCGCCTGGGGCGAACGCCCGCCGGCCTCGAAAACGTCGCTGCTCCCCGTCAGGCGCGTGGCGAACTCCGCCGCCTGATTGAAATCCGCGCGCCAGAACCGGCGCGCCGCGTCGCGGTACTCCCCGTTCCACTCCGTCCAGCCCGTCGGGAAATTCCCGAGTTGATAACCCTCCTCGCCCAGATCCCAGGGTTCGGCAATGAGCTTGCGCTTCGAGAGCACCGGGTCGTCCGCGACCGTCCTGAAAAACGCGGATTCGGGGTCGAAGCCCCTCCCGGTGCGCGCGAGGGAGGGAGCGAGGTCGAACCGGAAACCATCGACGTGGAACTCCTCCGCCCAGCAGCGCAGGCTGTCCACGATGAGGCGCAGGACCGCCGGATGCGAGACGTTCAGCGAGTTGCCGCAGCCGGTGGTGTCGACGTAGCGGCTCTCATCCTCAGGCTTCACGCGGTAATAGGCCCTGTTGTCCAGCCCGCGAAAAGAGAGATGCGGACCCCGGAAATCCCCCTCCCCGGTGTGGTTGTAGACCACGTCGAGAATTACCTCGATTCCCGCGAGGTGATACGTCTTCACCATCTCCTTGAACTCATCAACCTGCCCGCCCCGGTCGCCGCGGCTGGAAAAGCGCGCATCGGGCGCGAAAAAGCCGAGCGTCGCGTACCCCCAATAATTGGAAAGCCCCAGTATCTGGAGACGCTGCTCGGAGACCCGGTGATGAACGGGCAAAAGCTCGATGGCCGTCACGCCCAGATCTTTCAGGTATTCGACCACGGACGGGTGGGCCAGGCCCGAATACGTGCCCCGGAGCTCTTCGGGCACGTCGGGATGCCGCATGGTGAAGCCTTTGACGTGCAGCTCGTATACGACGGTCTCGGACCAGGGCGTCCCGGGCGGGGAGACCTCCTCCCAATCGAAGGAAGAATCCACGAGCACGCTCTTGGGCGCCGCATGCGCGTTGTCTCTTGCATCGAAATGGTGAATGTCGCCATCCCGGTAGGCGTACATCTCCTCGCACCAGTGAACGCCGCCCGCAATCGCCCGTGCATACGGATCCAGCAGCACCTTGTAACCGTTGAAGCGATGCCCATGCGCGGGGTCATAAGGGCCGTGGACGCGGAATCCATAGGGCAGGCCCGCTTCGAGGCCTTCCACCTCCGCGCGCCAGACGTCGCCTTCCCGAGCAAGAGGGACACGCGCCGTCTCCCTGCCGTGGTCATGCGGGTCGAACAGGCAAAGCTCGACACCCTCCGCGTGCTCAGAGAAAAGGGAAAACCGCACGCCCCCATCCATCCACTCGGCGCCCAGGCGCCCTTCCGGCTGATTCATCTTTCTCCCACCTGGAAAATTTCATCGCTCCCGACAAACAAAATCGCGAGCCGTCAAACGCATCCACGCAAAATCCACACTGCATTGACACATCATACCCGATTTTTGTTGTGGTTTTATTACACGGACCTTCAAAAACCGGGTTGAATCGCCCTTCGTCTATCTCAAGGCTCTCGCGGCGCCCGGCTCGGCTTCACCTTTTTCAGGAAAAGGCTGTAGAATCGCCGCGTCCATCGCAAGGCCGAAACGTCGAATCCATGCCAAAGGAGAGCACCTTGAAGATCATCGATATCCGCGAGACGGTGGTTCCCATTCAATCGGACCTGAGAAACGCGTTCATCGATTTTTCGCTGATGACGGTGAGCGTCGCCGCCATCCTCACGGACGTGGTGCGCGACGGGAGGCGCGTCGTCGGCTTCGGCTTCAACTCGAACGGACGCTACGCCCAGCAGGGGCTTTTGCGCGAGCGCTTCATCCCCAGGCTCAGAGAAGCGGAGCCCGAGTCACTGCTGAACGAGGCGGAATCGAACTTCGAGCCCGCCAAAATCTGGGACTGCATGATGAAGAACGAAAAGCCCGGCGGGCACGGCGACCGCTCCGTCGCCGTGGGCATCATCGACATGGCCGTGTGGGACATGGTGGCCAAAATCGAGGAAAAACCGCTCTACCGCCACCTCGCGGATACCTATCGCGATGGAGAGTGCGATGAGAAGGTATCCGTCTACGCCGCCGGTGGGTATTACTATCCGGGCAAGGACCTGAAAGCCCTCCAGAACGAGATGCGGAGCTATCTCGATCGCGGCTACACCACGGTGAAGATGAAGATAGGCGGTGAGGCGCTCGACGACGACTTGAGGAGAATCGAGGCGGTGCTCGAGGTCGTGGGCGAGGGGCGGAACCTGGCGGTGGACGCCAACGGGAAATTCGATCTGGAAACCGCCGTCGCCTACGCCGAGGCGCTGGCGCCCTACGACCTCCACTGGTACGAGGAGGCGGGCGACCCGCTCGATTACGCGCTCCAGGCCGAACTCGCCAGGCACTACGACAAGCCCATGGCGACGGGCGAGAACCTCTTCTCCACCCAGGACGCGAGAAACCTGATCCGCTACGGGGGGATGCGGCCGGGCGTGGACATCCTGCAGTTCGACTGCGCGCTGAGCTACGGCCTGGTGGAGTATCTGAGAACGCTCAAGATGGCGGAAGAGCACGGCTGGTCGTCCCGCTCGTTCATCCCCCACGGCGGTCACCAGCTCTCGCTCAACATCGCGGGCGGGCTGGGTCTGGGAGGCAGCGAGTCCTACCCCGACGTGTTCAAGCCCTTCAACGGCTTCGCCGACGGCGTGGCGGTGGAAGACGGCTACGTCGGCTTTCCCGACCTGCCCGGCCTCGGCATCGAGGACAAGGCGGCTCTGAAAGACGTGCTGAAGGAACTCTCCGAAACCTAAACGAACGCGGGCATCATCTCTTCACGACACCCGAAGCGCGACCCGGTGCATCGTGTTGTTGAGGTATCCCTTCGGGTTCCAGTCGATGGTGTGGGGCTGCATCACCCCCGCGCTGTCGGTCGCCCGCGCCCAGACCTCGTAGTACCCGGCTTCGGGCAGCCTTACGTCGGCGCGGAAGTTCTGCCAGGCGCCGTCGTTCACGGGGGCGTCCAGCACAGCCGGCTTCCAGGTCGCGCCGAAATCATGGGAGAGGTCGACCGCGGCGACCGTCCGGTCTCCCGACCAGGCATGGCCGCGCACCTCCACGGCGCGCCCCGACGCCGCCCCGTTCGCGGGGTGAGTGATCAGCGATTTGACGGGCATCCGCTCGATGATGACGAAATCTTTCTCCTCCACCTTCTCGCCCGGCTCGATCCTGTATCGCGGCACGCGGTAGGAGGCGCCGGTCATCCTGGGGCCGTCGTGAACGACGTCGCGGAGGTAGATGCGCCGGAGCCACTTCTGAGAGCACGACCCCGGCCAGCCGGGGACGACGAGCCGCAGCGGCGCTCCGTTCATCGGATGAATCGGGCCGCCGTTCTGTCCAAAGGCGATGAGCACGCCCTCCGTCATCGCCTTGGCGATCGGCACGCCGCGCGAGATGGGCAGCTTGCCCGGCTCACCGGAGAGGTCCCCGTCAGCGCCGACGTGGGCGGTGTAGACGACGCCGGGCCGCACGCCGGCCGCCGCCAGCACGTCTTTCAGCCGCACCCCCGTCCACTCCGAACAGGCGACCGCCCCGTGGGTCCACTGGGTTCCCTTCACCGGCGGTTTGAAGAAGGCCCGCCCATTGCCCCCGCATTCGATGACGAGGGCCTTCGTGACGACTTCGAACCGCGACCGCAGCTCGGCGATCGACAAGGTCATGGGACGCTCCACGAGGCCATCGACGGTGAGGGCCCAGGCGTCCGCTGACGCTTCGGCGGGCGGGACGCCGTTGTTGCGAATGAAATGCCGGGATGTCGGGGTGATCAGGTCGTCGAGCAGATGGGGCGGAGTCTCGGCATTCATCGGCCTTTTGTTCAGCAGCGTCAGGCCGTCTTTTCCGATCAGCACGCTCTCGTCGGCGAATGCCGCCGGAATGAGCCCCGCCGGCATGTTGCGGTGAAACGGGATCGCCGCGCCCACCATCGCCGCCATGGCGGCAAGCCCGGCGCCCCGCAGAAAGCCGCGCCGATCGAGACAGGATTCCCGTCCGAAAAAGGCGCGGTCCGCCGCCACCGGGTCCTCGGCGAAGAATTCGTGTATATCCGGGTTTTCAGAGGATGCGGATTCCTCTTTCGGCATGGCGTCCTCCTTTTGCGGACAACCGCTCGGAGAAAATCGCACTGAATCCTAGACGAACTCGGGCATCACCTCTTCGGCGAAACGCTCGAGCGTCCTCAGGACGAGTTCCTGCGGCATCCCCGGCCACTGCACCCGGAACGCCATGTGGTCCACGCCCAGCTCGTCGCGGTGGCGCCTGATGTCCTCGGCCACATCCTCGGCCGAGCCGATGAGGAACCTGTCGGAGCGAAGCTCATCGAGCGGCATCCTGAGCGTGTCGCTGCTCGGCAGCGCCTCGCTCTGGCCCCACTTCACATAGACGTTGTATTTCACAGCCAGGTAATCCGCGCACTCGCGAAAGGCGCTCTCCCTGTCCTTGCCGATGAACATCTCCTTGATGACGGGCGTCGCATCGGGCGCGCCCTTGCCGTGGGCTTCGCGCTCTTCGTGAAACATCTCCATCTGGCGCTTCAGGGTGTCGAAGCGTGCGTGGGGATTCAGGAACCACGCCTCCCCCATCCTGGCGGCGCGCTTCACCGCGCCGTCGCCGTTCGCCGCTATCCAGATGGGCGGCCTGGGCCGCTGGATGGGACGCATGGTGAGATTGACGTCCTGAAGCTGGACGACCTCGCCCTCATAATCGAGCGTTCCCTCCTCCAGCAGGCGGGTGACGGCTTCGAGTTTCTCCTCAAAGGCCTTCACGCGATACGGTTTCGTGAGGCCGAACGCGCGGTATTCGGGTTCGCGGTAGCCCAGCCCCACGCCGAGGACGAAGCGGCCCTTCGTCATGGCGTCGAGTGTGGCGACCTGTTCGGCCACGTCCACCGGATTGTGAAGCGCGAGCAAGAGGATGCCCGTGCCGACGGTCATATCGCCCGCGTGGGCCGCCACCTGGGCGACGCTCGGCCAGGTCTGCATCATCCATACGCCCTCGGTGAGGTAGTGCTGTCCGCACCACACGCTGTGAAAGCCCAGGTCACTGATGAGGCGCACCTGTTCGAGATGCTCCTCCCAGCGTTCTGCGGGGTCGTCCCCCAGGGAATGCTGGTTCATGACGAACATGCCGAATTTCATATCATCCTCTCGTTTTGTCGCGTCAATCCTTGGTTCCGAAATCATCGGCCAGGGCGATGACTTTTTCCGCCGCCTCGACCACGGGATAATCGATCATGCGCCCGCCGACGGAGACGCTCGCCTCCCCGCGCGCCGTCGCCTCCTCGAATGCCACAACCACCTCGCGCGCCTTTTCGACCTCCTCTTTCGTCGGCGTGAAGGCGTGGTTCACGATTTCTACCTGTTTGGGGTGGATGCAGAACTTGCCGAACATGCCGAGCGCGCGGCACCGCACGGCGCTGGCCGCGAGACCCTCCTGATCATCCAGCGCAATCCAGACCGTGTCGAGCGGCTTCTCACGGCCCGCGGAGCGCGAGGCCACCGCGATGCGCGAGCGCGGGTAGTCGAAGGTGAATTCATCGCGCGGCCATTCGACGTCCAGATCGTTGGTGTAATCCCCCGCCCCGAAGGCGAGCTGGAATCGCCGCTCCCCCGTATCGGCGGAGGCGACCGCAAAGGCGTCTTCCACGCCCCGGGCGTTTTCGAGGATGGCGAGCAGGTGGACGCTCCCCGCCGCACAGCCCGTCGCCCTCTCCGCGTCGCGAAGCAGCCTGTCCGCCGCGAGTATCTGGCCGGCGTTCTCCGCCTTGGGCAGCACGATTCCCCGCAGCGCGGGCCCCACGACGGCCGCGATGTCCTCCACACCGCAGGCGATGGAAAAACCCGTCACGTCGTCCAGCGGATTCACGCGCACGAAGACGTCCGCCCCGTCTTCTTCAGCTATTGTCTTGACCGCCGCCCCGAGCGCGGCGCGCGTCGAGTCCTTCTCATCGGCGGGAACGGCGTCTTCCAGGTCCAGAACGACGGCGTCGGCCCCGGCCTTGCCGACTTTCGCGAGCATTCTCTCCCTGTTTCCGGGGGCGAAGAGAATCGTCCGGTAGAGTTTCATGAAAATCTCCTTTGCTTTCATCGTCTCAGATGATGTGCTTTTACCCCTGATGGCGTCGCTTGCCAAGCGATAGAGACCGGCCCGGCACACTATGGGCGTCCGCCGCGTTTTGGGACGAATGCCCGCTTTCGTTTCGGCCCGTCGGCGTATGGAATATAATCGCCCGAAACCAACGAAACCCCTTTGGAGAGTTTTCATGAAACCCGATGAACTGTTGCACCGCCCCATCACGGAACTGGCTTCATTGATCCAAAACGGCGAAGCGAAGCCGAGCGAGGTGCTCAAGGCCCACATCGCCAGAATCGAGGCCGCCGACCCGACCATCAACGCATTTATAAAGACCACCTTCGAACTCGCCAGGGAACAGGCCGAACGGCTCGATTCCGAACTCGCGCAGGGAAACTGCCGCGGGCCGCTCCACGGGATTCCCATAGCGCTCAAGGACTTGTTCGACCTGGAAGGTCACCCGACCACGGCGGGCAGCCGGATTCTGGGGGAAAGCGCGGCGAGCGAGACGGCGGAATGCGTGCGCAGGCTAGTGGATGCGGGGGCGGTGATCGTCGGAAAGACGAACCTGCAGGAATTCGCGCGCGGCGGCACCGGGGCGAACAGCGCATTCGGCCCGGCGCGAAACCCCTGGAGCCTCGAGCACACGCCCGGGGGAAGCAGCAGCGGCTCGGCCGCCTGCGTGGCGGCGGGGATGGCGGCGGCAGCACTCGGCTCCGACACGGGCGGCTCGGTGCGTCTGCCCGCCTCGTTCTGCAATCTGGTGGGCATCCGTTCCACCTACGGGCGGGTGAGCAGGGCCGGGGCCGTGCCGCTGGGACTCAGCTTCGACAACGTGGGCCCCCTCGCCCGAACGGTCGAGGACGCCGCTCTTCTCTTGCAGGCCATCGCAGGCCCCGACCCCAAAGACCCGACGACGGGCACGAGACCCGCGCCCGATTTCCTGGAAACCGTGAACGAAGGCGTGGGCGGCATGACGCTGGGCGTTCCGACGAACCATTTCTGGCCGGGCGAGGACACAGAAGCGGAAGCTCTCGTCCGCGAGAGTATCTCCCGATATGAGGCGATGGGCGCGAACCTCGTGGAAGTGGAAATCCCCTGGGCGAGGCTCGGCCAGGTGGCCTACGCCGCGACGGTGGGGCCCGAGGGCGCGGAATACCACCGCAAATTCCTCGAAAGCCACCGTGACGGCTACGTCTCGCCGGGAGCGGATTTCTTCGAGTACAGCCTCTTCATTCCGGGCTGGCGCTACGTGCAGGCGCAAAAGGCGCGAACATTCTTCATCCGGCAGGCGGCGGAAGTATTCAGAAGTGTGGACGCCGTGCTCACGCCCACCGTCGCAGTCGCCCCGCCCACCATCGCGGATTGTCTCGACGGCATGAAGATGTGGCCGGTGGTGAGCGACAACACGGCCGCCTTCAGCACCATCGGCAACCCCGTCCTCCAAGTTCCTTGCGGCTTCACGAAAGCGGGCCTGCCCGTCGGCCTTCAGATTGCGGGGAGATGGGGGGATGAGGCGCGCCTGTTCCGCATCGGCAAGGCGCTGGAAAACGACAACCCGCTCTGGCGGATGAGGCCGCCCGAGGTCGACGAGCAGCCGCCCCCCGAACCATTCCCGGACGAAGGCTCCGCTTCCTCATCCCAAGGAGGATCGGAGTCAGAAGCCGCAGCCCACATCCTCGCCATGGCGGAAACCATGGGCTATACGATCGACAGGGATAAAATATCACCGGAGGCGCTTGCCCAGGGCGCCTCGAACATGCTCGCGGGGCTAAAGCAACTGGACGGCCTCGACCTCGATGATTGCGAGCGCGCCGAAACGCTCAACCTGCTGGAGATGGATTTCGACTCGATTCCCAGCCCGTAAGGGGTTGTTGAAAAAGCCGCTCAGAGGGTAATGGCAACCTCCTTGAAAGGGAAATCCCATAAAGGCAACCCCCCCTACCCCCCCTTGTCAGGGGGGTATAAAAAGACAACGCGCCCCCGCCGGACTGAGGGGGGTTTTGCTCTTTCTTGCCCCCCTGACAAGGGGGGGTAGGGGGGGTTGCCTTTCGACGAGGGAGGTCGGCGGTTCGCACGAAAGCGGCCTTCCCGCTAAAGGCAATATCCCCCGACAAGGGGTTTTTCAACAGCCCCCTTAAGAAAGGCCTAATCCGGCTTGAGCAGGACTTTCAGGCACTCCCCGGTTCCCGTGACCTCGATGCCCGCCTGCACCTGGGAGAGGGGCAGACGGTGGGTGAAGATGTCGTCAATCGGCAGGTCCGTTCTCAGGAGCATGTCCATCGCAGGCTCGAACTGCACCTGGGGATAGGCCCATGAGCCGCAGATGTCCACGTCCTTGTTGCACACCTGGTGGGGCCTGATCTCCACCCCGCCCGGGTCGCCGTAGTGCCCCACCTCCACCAGCTTCCCGCCCCGGCGGACGATGTCCAGCCCCTCGGCGAAGGCAGCGGGAACGCCCGCCGCCTCGATCACCACGTCGGGCCCCACGCCGTCCGTCCAGGAGAGTATCTGCTCTTTTCTTTCTTCTGGCGTAAGCGCCGCCAGGCTCACCGTCTTCGTGGCCCCGAATTTTTTCGAGAACGCGAGCCTTTCCTCGCTCATGTCCACCGCGATGATCTCGCCCGCCCCCATCGTCTTGAGGGCGGCCACTACGAGCAGCCCGATGGGGCCGACTCCCATGACGGCGCAGCGCGCACCCACGCCGAACCCCTCCCCCGCGTAGGGGATGCCCGGGGAGAGCGAGCGCCCCGCCGCCCTCTGGGCCACGGCCAGGGGTTCGCAGAGCGTGGCCCGCTCGAGCGACAAACCCTCGGGCAGCTTCAGGACGAAGGAATTTCCGGGAATATACATGTATTCGGAAAACGCCCCGAAAAGGTGCGGCGCCTCGGCGGAGGTGCGGAACCCGAACACCGTGCGGTTCGGGCACAACTGGGGCCGGTGCGGCGTGTGAATGCAGAACCAGCATTTTCCGCACGCCTGGCTGCCCGGCGCCACGGTGATGGCGTCGCCCTCCTCGATGGGGCCGCCCACGATCTTCATGTTCGCATTCGCCTGCGGCCCCAATTTTTCGACGACCCCGCTGAACTCATGGCCCGGAATGACGGGCCACGCCAGATCCAGGTTGCCCCCGTACATGTGCTTGTCCGAACCGCAGACGCCGACGGCGGCCACCCGCATCAAAAGGGCGTCGTCCTCAATCTCGGGCATGGGGTATTCGCGCAGGGCGATTTCGCCCGGCTGTAGAATCGTGGCGGCCTGAACGGTGGACATCGAATCCCTCTCCTCGAATAATGACTTTACACTTAAGAAAAACGGGCGCTAAGCCTCTCTGGATGTTGTGATGAGCGCTACTTTAGCGTATCTCTGATTCGCGCCACAACGAACGCAGTGGAAGCGAACCCCGAATCTCTTGAGGAACCCATGCCGCTCGAGAAGACGCTCGCCATCTTCGGCTATCCCCTGGGGCACACGCTCTCGCCCGTCATGCACAACGCGGCGGCGCAGGCACTTGATTTGCCCTACCGCTTCCAGGCGTATGAGGTTCACCCGGACAAGTACGAAGAAGCGGTGCGCGGCGCGGCGGCGATGGGTTTCGCCGGCTTTTGCGTCACCATCCCCCACAAGGTGGCCACCTTCCGGCTCGTGGACGAGTTGAGCGAGGACGCGAGGTTCATGGGCGCGGTGAACATGGTGACGTTCGAGGAGGGCGGCAGGCTCAAGGGCCACAACACCGACGGCGCGGGCTGGCTGCGCTCCCTGGAAGAGGAAACGGGCGTCTCGCCGCAAGGAAAAAGATGCCTGCTGCTGGGCGCGGGCGGGGCAGCGCGGGCCATCGCCATCAAGCTCGCGCAAACCGGAGCCGCGCACGTCGAGATCAGAAACCGCACGGCGGAGAAAGCCGCCTCGCTGGCAGACGAGGTGAAATCGCATTTCCCGGAAGTCGAAATTCACGGAGGCGGTCTGGATGAGCTTGAAACCGCCGCCCGGGGGCGGGATATTATCGTCAACACGACGAGCCTGGGGATGAGCGGCGACAAGGCGCGGGAGGCGGCCTGCCCCCTGCCCGAGGAATTCATACCGCCTGAGAGCATCTGCGCCGATGCGGTCTACAACCCGCTCGACACCCCGTTCCTGAAAGCCGCCCGCCGGAAAGGCGCGCGCGCCGTCTCGGGGGTCGGCTGGCTTTTGCATCAGGGGGCGCTTGGCTGGGAGCTTTGGACCGGCACGCAGATGCCGGTCGAGCATGTGCGCGAGAAGATGCTAGAAGCGCTTGGGAACCGATAACACCCACTGAACAAGGAGCCTGAGAGATTCCATGAGTATGCCGCTTGAGGGGATTCGCGTCCTCGATCTTTCCAGAATACTGGCGGGGCCGTTCTGCACGATGATGCTCGGCGACATGGGCGCCGAAGTGATCAAAGTCGAAAACCCCGTCGGCGGAGACGACACGCGCGGCTGGCCGCCTTTTTACGAGGGGGGCGAGAGCAGCTATTTCCAGTCCGTGAACAGAAACAAGAAAAGTCTCACGCTCAACCTGAAAGCCGAGGAAGGGAAAGAGGTTTTAAGGGGGCTCGTCGAGAAGTCGGACGTCCTCATCCAGAACTTCCGGCCCGGCGCCATCGAACGGCTCGGCTTCGACTGGGATACCTGCCACGCCCTCAACCCCCGGCTCATCTACGCCAGCGTCTCGGGCTACGGCCAGAGCGGCCCCTCCAAGGAGAGACCTGCCTACGACATTCTCTTACAGGGCGAAGGGGGCCTCATGAGCATCACGGGCGCCGAGGGCGGCGGAGGCTTCAAGACGGGCATCGCCATTGCCGACCTCACCACCGCCATGTTCGCGACCCAGGGGATCCTGCTGGCCATCATCGCCCGCGAGAGGACGGGCAAGGGCCAATACGTCGACACGGCGATCCAGGACGGACAGGCCGCGCTGATGAGCCACGCCGCGGGGAACTTTTTCGCCACGGGCACACCGCCCGGTCGGCTGGGGAACCGCCACCCGAGCATCGCGCCCTACCGCGATTTTCCCTGCTCGGACGGGGAACTCATCGTCGCGGCGGCCAACGACTCCTTATGGCAGCGCTTCGCACGCGCCATCGGCAGGGCCGATCTGGCGGACGATTCCAAATGGGATACGAACGCGGCGCGCGTCTCGGGGCGCGATGAACTCGAAGCCGAGATCGAGGAGACCATGCGGGCCAGAACCCGTGCGGAGTGGGCTGAAATCGTATCGGATGCGGGCGTGCCCTGCGGGCCGGTGCGGACGATCGAGGAGTTGTGCGCGGACCCGCAGATCCATCACCGCGAGATGGTCGTCGAGATGGAGCACGCGAGAACCGGCGCCCTGAAGGTGATGGGAAACCCCATGAAGCTCTCGGACACGCCCGGCGAACTCCGCATGCCCCCTCCCCTGCTGGGCGAGCATACCGAAGAGGTCCTCGGCGGCCTGCTCGGCAAATCGAGCGAAGAAATCGCCGCGTTAAAGGAAAAGGGCGTCGCCTAGCGTTCATGGGGAGCCGAGCCTTGTCAGACGCGGCCCTCGCCGATAGGATGCGGGAGAAATCGCGGACTTGACTCGAAAAAACGGAGAATCGTCCTGAGAACGGTCACGTATTCATTCAACTTCACCTTGCCGATCACGAACTGGTGCGTGAACCACTGCAGCTATTGCAGCTTCCGCAGCAATGTTCCGCTCCTGCTCTCCATGGAGGAGTGCGAACGGCTCGCGAGGCAGGCCTACGCGCAGGGCGTGGTCGAGGCGCTCGTCATGACGGGCGAGGGAATCGACCGCCACAAGGGCCTCAAGAACCAGCTCAAAGAATGGGGGTATGACTCCTACGCCGCCTATACGGCAGCGGTGTGTCGGATGTGCCTCGACGTGGGCCTGCTGCCCCACGCGAACATCGGCACGCTGGAAGAGTGGGAATACGAGATACTAAAGCCCTACAACGTCTCGATGGGCATGATGATGGAGACCGTCAGCGCCGAGGCCACGCGGGTCGCCCACCGGGCTGCGCCGACGAAAACGCCCGAAGTCAGGCTCGCCTCCCTGGAGGCGGCGGGCAAGCTCGGGGTCGCGTTCACGACGGGAATACTCGTCGGCATCGGGGAATCGCCCCAAGATCGCGTCGAGACTTTGGAGGCCATCGCAGAGGTGCACGGGCGCTACGGGCATATCCAGGAAATTATTTTGCAACCCCTGAACCCCCAGCCTTTAACCCCTATGGCCAGGTGGATCCGCCCGCCGGATGAAGATATCGCGGCGCTTATCCCGGAAGTCCAAAGGCTCATGCCGGGCGTGCATATCCAGGTGCCGCCGAACCTGGTGGACGATCTGCTCGGCCTCATCATGGCGGGGGCGGACGACATCGGCGGCATCGCGCCGGAACCCGACCACATCAACCCGAACCGCGGCTGGCCCAAACTGGGGAATCTCGACCAATCCCTCCACCAGGAGGACATATCGCTGCGCCTGCGGATGCCGGTGTACGATGAATTCATCGAGGCGGGCTGGTGCCCGCCCGAAACTATGCCCGCGCTCCGCCGGATGCTGGAGCGGCGCGAGGCGCAGGAAGCCCTGCCCGTGGAGATCGCATGAACGCCTTTTTCGCCCATGAAATTCTGGACGCCTTCGAGGCGGGAGAGGAAATCTCGCGCGAGGGCGCGACCGCCCTGCTCGCCGAGCGGGATGAGGGACTCACCGAGCGGCTTTACGAGACGGCGGACGCGGAGAGAAAGAAGACCGTCGGCGACGAGGTGAGCTACGTCATCAACGCGAACGTGAACTTCACGAACGTTTGCTACACGGATTGCAAATACTGCGGCTTCTGGCGGCGGCCGAACGCGCCTGACGCCTATACGCACGACGACGACGTGCTGCGCGAGAAATTCGAGCGCGCCAGGGACTTCGGCGTGCGCGAAATCTGCATGCAGGGGGGGCTGAACCCCCAGATATCGATCGACCGCTACGAGGAAGTGCTCAGGCTCGCCCGCGAAATCATCCCCGGCGTCCACATGCACGCCTATTCGCCCGCGGAAGTCGACCACATCCAGCGGAAAACCAGGCTCCCCCTCGAAGTGGTGCTCACGCGGCTGAAAGATGCGGGTCTCGGCTCCGTCCCCGGAACGGCGGCAGAGATACTCGTGGAGCGGGTGAAAAAGCTCATCAGTCCGGGGAGAATCCCCGTCGAGAGGTGGTGCGAGATCATCCGAACCGCCCACGCCGTGGGTATCCCGACGACGTCCACCGTCATGTACGGCCACATCGAGAGCAGCGCCGACCTGGCCGAACACATGGATATTCTCCGAAAAATGCAGAAAGACTCGCTCCAGGCGGACGGAGAGGGCCGGTTCACGGAGTTCGTTCCGCTGCCCTTCATCCCGTACGACAACAAGATGGGCGAGGAGTTCGGCATCGAGAAGATGGCGGACCTGGAAACCATCTTCAGGCTCCACGCCGTCGCGCGGCTGTTCTTCCGGGGAACCATCGCCAACATCCAGGTGGCGTGGCCCAAGATCGGTATCGACGCGGCCCAGAAGGCGCTCTCCCTCGGGGTGAACGACCTGGGCGGGACGCTGATCGAGGAGAACATCTCGCGCGAGTCGGGTTCCGAATACGGGCAAAGCCTGAGTCCCAGGCAGTTCAACGACGCCATCCTGGGGGCGGGGCGCACTCCCGTTCAGCGCACGACCACCTACGACATCATCCGCGAAGACGACCCGAGATACCGCCACCCGCGCGCGGATGACGAGGTGCTGCTCGGCGCCGGCTTCTCCGGCGGGCAGAAGACGGGCGACTTCATCCCGGAAAATCACCTGGGCGTCTCGAATACCGAACGCCCCCGCTAACCGGCCGGAGAAAGAATCCTTGAACGAACTTCACCACCATTCCTTCAAAGACATGATGAACGACGTGGTGGACGCGGGCAGTTGCTGCGAGTGCGGAAGCTGCGTCCTCGTCTGTCCGCACAACGTCATCGAATACATCGACGCCAAGCCCAAGCAGACGGCCAAGGCGAAGGCCGACTTCGATTTCTGCGGCATCAGCGTGGGAGTGGGCTGCGACGTATGCGCGTCTGTGTGCCCGAGGCTCTGGCCGAGGGAAAACCACCTGAAAGACGCCACCTTCGGTGAGACGAGGAGTGAGACGTACGAGGGCATCTTCGGCCCATACCAGCACATCTTCATGGCGAGGACCAAGCGCGATGACGTGATGGAACGCGCCCAGGACGGCGGCATCGTCACGGCGCTGCTCGCATGGGCGCTCGAAGCCGGCGTCATCGACGGGGCGGTAGTCTCCGCCGTCGCGGAGGACGACCCGCCGTGCGACCCGAGTCCCAAGGTCGCCACGACGTACGAGGAGATTCGCGCGAGCGCAGGCAGCTGGTACACCTACTGCGCGAACAACCTCGCACTCGAGGAAGTGAAAGAAAGAGACTTGAAAAAAGTGGGCTTCGTGGGCGTTCCCTGCCAGATCACCCCGCTTCGCAAGATGGAGCTCATCGACCCCGCTTTTCTGGTCTCGCACAAAAAAAGGCCCCAGCACATCGAGAAGCAGCGCGGCTTCCTGAGAGGCTTCTCGGAGCGCGTGGCGTTCCAGATCGGGCTGTTCTGCACGGAGGTCTTCACCTTCGACCTGATGACGGAGAAAATCGAAAAGGACCTCGGCATCCCCCTCACGGACGTGGCGAAGTTCAACGTGAAGGGCGAGGTGCTCGTGCACAAGAAAGACGGAGAGCTCGTGACCTTCTCGCTCCAGGAGGCGATGGAGAACTACCAGCGCCCCGAATGCCAGCACTGCGCGGATTTCTCCGCCGAACTCGCGGACATCGCCTGCGGCGGCGTGGGCACGCGGGGCTGGACCATCGTGGTCCTGCGCACCGAGAAGGGCAAGGAGATCTGGAGCGAATTCGAAAAAGAGGGCCTCGTGGAGATCCAGCCGATACAGGAGAACCGGCGGGCCTGGAACATCCTGCACATCCTGGCGCGAAGACAGCGCAACCGCGTGCCGACGATGGGAACCAGGAGCGGAACGCCGGAGGGCCTCCCCCAATACGACCCCTTCGACGGCGCCGGTTTCGCCGCGCAAAGAATGGTCGACAGCCCCAAGACGCCCGAGGAACTGGAAGAATGCCTCGACACCGCCTATGGGGACGAGGAGCGTCCCACCGGCGTGCGCGGCTTCCTCGCGGGCCAGCCGATACCGGACGACCCGGGAGACCCGCCCCCCGGGGAGAAGCGAAAACTTCCCCCGCCCCCGAGCCCGGCCCAGGGCGGCGCGCCGCCGGGCTGGGAGGTCCAAGAGTCATAAGTTGGATACCCCCGAACTTACAGATCAAGCATCGGCGCTCTCCATCCCTCTCGATGAGGCGCTGCGCAAAAGGCGCTCCATCCGGCATTTCACGGCCAAATCCGTCCCGATGGAAATACTGAAAACCGCCCTCTCCGCCGCGTGTCTCGCCCCCAGCCCGCACGGGACGAGCCCCTGGCGGTTTTGCATCCTCGAATCCCAAGAGGCGAAAGAAATCCTCGCCGCCGAGATGGGCAAGGATTTTCTGCGCGACATGACAGCGGAGGGCGTTCCCGAAGAAGAGCGGACGCGCAGGCACCAGGGGAGCATCCGCCTGCTGACGGGCGCGCCCGCCCTCATCATGGCTTCGCTCTCCTTCGCGGACCTGGACGATTACGAAGAACCCGAAAAACAGGCCAATGAATACATGATGGCCGAGCACAGCCTGGGCGGCGCCCTCCAGAACCTGATGATGGCCCTCGCGGCCCAGGGGGTGGGTTCGGTGTGGCGCTGCGCTCCCCTGTTCTGCCCCGAAACGGCCAGAAAGGCCCTGGATCTGCCCGCCGACTGGGTTCCCAGGGCGCTCATCGTCGCGGGCTACCCCTCGCAGCAGCCTGCTCCGAAAGAAACGCCCGAGCCGGTGCTGATCGTCCGATGAGTTTTTCCGGCCCGGTCGTTGCGCTCGCAGGCGGAGTGGGAGGCGCCAAGCTCGCCGTCGGCCTCGCCCATGCCCTGCCCGAGGGGGCGCTCACCGTCGTCGTGAACACCGCAGACGACCTGGTGCTGCACGGCCTCCACATCAGCCCGGACATCGACACCGTGATGTACAACCTGGCGGGCATGTCCAACCCTGAAACGGGCTGGGGCATCGACGGCGACGGGACGAGCGCGCTCGACCTCCTGGGGCGCTACGGGGGGCCGACCTGGTTCCGGCTCGGCGATCAGGACCTGGCGACCCACATTCGCCGGACCCAGCGCCTGGCCGAGGGCGCGCGATTAACAGAAGTGACGCGCGAACTCGCCGCATCCCTAGGCGTCAAGGCGAACATATTGCCCATGACGGATTCTTCTATCGCCACGCGCGTGAAGACGCCCGAGGGCGAACTCGAGTTTCAGGATTACTTCGTGGCCAGGGGAACGCGGCCGAGCGTATGCGGGGTGCGCTTTCAGGGGGCGGATGAAGCACGCGCCACGCCGGAAGTCATGCGCGCCTTCGACGAGGCGGGCGCCATCGTTTTCTGTCCGTCCAATCCGATTGTGAGCATCGGCCCCATTCTCGCGATCTCGGACATCCACGAACTCCTGCAACGCGCATCCGCGCCGCGCGTGGGGGTGAGTCCCATCATCGGGGGCGCCGCCCTGAGAGGCCCCGCCGCCGAGATGCTCAAAAGCCTGGGACATGAGGTGTCGGCCTTAGGGGTTGCCCGGATTCTCGAAGACGTGCTCGACGGGTTCGTCGTGGACGCCGAGGATGAGGTCCTGGTCGCGCCCATCGAAGAGATGGGGCTTCGGAGCATTGCGCTTCCCAGCATCATGACCGACGTTGATTCCAAGAAAAAACTCGCGCAGGGCGTTTTGGCGTTCGCCTCATCGGTGCGAAAGATGGCATAAGAGGTTTCAGGTATACTCAAGGCACGTTTTCTCTTACACCTCCGGGATGGATGATGAGTCTTTCGAGCCATTGCGTCGCCCTGATACCCGTTCGCGATTTCAGAACCGGGAAATCGAGGCTCGCGCAGACCCTGGACGAGAATACGAGAAACCAGTTGGGCCGCTGGATGCTCGAGCGCGTCCTGAAGGCCGTAGGCGCCGCCAAGCGCATCGACGAGATCGCGGTGCTGAGCGATTCCGCGGAAGTCCTGACCCTCGCCGGTGAACACGGCGCGGTCGGTTTGCTCCAGGAATCGGGCGGCCTCAACCACGATCTGGAAATCGGCCGCGCCTGGGCGAGGGGGAGAAACGCTTGCTCCTTGTTGATCGTCCACGGAGATTTGCCGTTTCTGACGACTGAAGAAGTGAATGAGCTTCTCCAGGGACTCGAACCATCAAAGGATTCCGGGCGCGACATACGCATCGCCCGCTCGAAAGACGGCGGCACGACCGGGCTGTTCACCCGGCCGATTGACGCGATTCCCTTCTCGTTCGGGGAGCGGAGCTTCGAGAAGCACCGCGACGCAGCGAGGAGATACGGCTGTGAGGCGCAATCCTGTGAATCGTTCGGCTTCGCGCACGACATCGACTCCCCCGAGGACCTCGAATTCCTGCTCTCCCGCGAAAAAGAAGCGCCCGCGTGGCTCGCTTCCGCTCCCATGAGATGAACAACGTCGAAATCATCCCCGTCACCGACTTGCCGGAAATCAAGGAGGGCGACGCGCTCGCGCCCCTGATTCTGGAAGCGCTCGAGACGGGCGGTATGAAGATTCGGGATCGGGACATCCTCGTCCTCGCGCAAAAGATCGTCAGCAAGGCCGAGGGCAGGATTCTGGATTTGAAAACCGTCGAGCCGTCCCCCGAAGCGATCGAGGTCGCGAACCGCGACGGGCGCGACCCCAGGCTCGTGGAGGCAGTGCTGAGGGAGTCGAACGAGATTGTCGTGGCTTCCGAGCGCGCGCTCATCGTGGAGCACCGAACGGGGGCGGTATGCGCCCACGCGGGCATCGACCGCTCAAACGTCGGAGGGGATGAAGATCAGGTGCTGCTTCTGCCTCAAGACGCCGACGCTTCCGCCCGGAAATTTCATGAAGAGATCAAGAGCGCGGCGGGCGCATTCGTTCCCGTCCTCATCGCCGACACGCAGGGGCGCGCATTCCGGCGGGGCGTCGTCGGCGTGGCGATAGGGTGCGCCGGCCTGGAGCCCCTGGTGGACTTGCGTGGAGAGAAAGACCGCAGCGGCCGCGCGCTCGAAATCACCATACTCGCCCATGCGGATGAAATCGCGGCGGCGGCGAGCATGGTGATGGGACAGGACAAACAAGGCGTCCCCGCCGTCCTGATTCGCGGCCTCGGGTATCATGCGGGAGACCGCCCTGCGCGCGCGCTCTACCGCACGAAAGAAGAAGACCTGTTCCGCCCATGAAACCACAACCTTTCATATAAGGATGCGCCTATGGCCATACTTCACTGGAACGACGTCGAGGAAAGGCAACTGAACAACATCATACGGGGCAGAATCGTCAAGACGGACAACGTGATGGCGTGCCGGATCACGGCGAAGACCGGAAGTCCCATCAAGACCCATACCCACGAATTCGACCAGATAACGCACATGATTCGGGGAAAACTGAAGTTCCACTCGGGAGACGGGGAGCACAAAGTCGTTCAGGCGGGAGACGTCATGATCTTTCCGGCGGGAACCCCGCACGGAGGCGAAGTTCTCGAAGAAGCGGAGTACATCGACATGTTCTCGCCGCCGAATCCGGATTTTCAGTGGGATAAATAATGGACGGGCCGGAATCGCTCTCTTAACCGGGGAGACATCAAGCGTCTGGCAAGCGTGACAACCTTCGGCAAGGAAGGGCGATGCAATTATATTTCGAGCATCCAACGCGACGACGTGAAGCGGCTGCTGCGCGAGCAGCTGAAGCGATTCGAAGCGCACGAAAACCAGAGGGAAGTAAATTGCAAAATCTACGGCTGAAGGCATTCGCATCCATGCTCGTTTTTGCATTCGCTTTCTGGGGTTGCGGCGGGGATACGGCAGGCATTCCCAGCGGCCCGATGATAATGCCTGAGAAAGCGCAAAACCCGGCATTCCCCGGCGATGACGAACTGACGGTCGCGCTGCGCGGGATTCAACTGGCGGTCTTCACGCATCGGCCAGAAGGATGCAAGCCCCAAGGCTTGCTTTTCATCTTTCACGGGTTGAATCGAAATGCCGTTGACTATCGCAACTGGGCGCGGCCCTTTGCCAGCCGGGTCTGTATGATCGTTTTTGCGCCGCGCTTTGATCGTGAGCGCTTCAGAACTTGGCAATATCAGTGGGGCGGCATTGCCCGCCATCAGATTCCGCAGTCGCCCGATGACTGGACGGTTTCCCTTGTGGCCGACTTGGTGAAATGGGCGCTTGCGCGGGAAGGCGGAGAAGCGATGCCCGTCTTTTTGTTTGGCCATTCCGCCGGAGCGCAGTTTCTCTCCCGCGTCGCCGCCTATGCGCCGCCAAAGGGCATCCGCAGATTCGTCATCGCAAATCCATCAAGCCACGTCTGGCCATCGCTCGATGAGGCCATCCCCTACGGCTTCGGCGGATTCCCCGGATGGTTTCCGAAGAAAGCAACACCCTCGCTCAAGCGATATTTAAGCCTGCCAGTGACCATCTACATCGGATCAGAAGATGTCGGATCGCGCTTCCTCAGTCGCAAGGCGGCAGCCGTCCGGCAGGGGGTGAACCGCTTCGTTCGCGGCGAGAATGTGTTTTATGCCGCGCGGGCGCTGGCGAGGAAAAACGGATGGGATTTCAACTGGAAGTTCGTGGTTGCGCTTAAAGTGGGCCATTCGACTAGTCGTATGCTGGGCGCTTTTGAAGTTTGGGACGCTTTTGGGCTGAAAGGATTGCCGGGCGCCCCGAAGGGGGAATGAATATGAAAGCGCCGCGCGCCGAAGAAAGGGGAGGATTGAAGATAGGGCAAGTAGCTGAAGATATCCTGAATGAGTTGATGTGCCAGCATTGCTTCTGCTGGATGGAATACTTCGTGAGCGCCGCGATGGCGGGAGAAGAATTTGAAAACCCTGGATATCCCCGATCATGCGAAGATTGCCGCCATCTGGACGAGGAGGTAGCAGAAGAACCAAGAGGGCCGTCTCTCTAGCTCTTGAACCGTTTGAGGTTCGTGTTTTTCCTCCCCGGCTCCCGCCGGCCCATCCGCTCCAGGGCCAGACCGGCCTCGAGCGCCTCCTGGTTGAAACGAAACTCCTCCCAGGAGCAACGCGCCAGCAGGTGCGGGGGGAGGCCATAGGTCTTCGCCTGAAAATGAATGACCGCCAGCAGCTCTTTCCTACGCCGCCGGAAACGCATCGCCTTCCGGCGCGCCCTCCCCGGGGGCAGGGGCCGCCGCCTCGTTCTGCATGGCCGTGACCGCGGTGAAGATGGCGTCCGCATCCGCCGGGGCGAGTTCATGGATGCTCAGTTCATCCGGCAGGCATCGGCCCGGCTCTTTATCCGTCATCGAGCCGCGCTCGGGTACGAAGCAGCGCCTCAGGATGCAGTGCACCCATTCCCCCGTAAGCGCGTATTGCTCCTCCTCGCCCGCGGCGCCGTTCGAGACGCCTGCGAAGAGCTTGGGATACGCCGCCATGTCCAGGAGATTCGGCGCGCGCACGAAACCCTTGAGCCCCGAGGGCAGGGTGATGGGCTTGCGTCCATGGTTTCTGTATTCTGATATTTCCACGATTCCTCCCGTTCGTTCTCGCTGAATCGAGACTTGACCAAGGTGAAGAACAAGCCGCCTTTATTGGCGGCTGTTGAAAAACCCCTCGCCGGGGCTCCGCCTTTACCCCCTGTTAAGGGGGGCTTTTTCAACCACCCTTATGGGCGGAGGCTAGGTGAAGACGATGGCAATCTCGTCATCGCCCGCATCGCGGGCCAGGCGGAAGGGGGCATCGTAGGTCAGCAGACCGTCGCGATCCGAAAAACCCATATCCGTGTACTGGCACTTGGGCGCGGTGATGGTGCAGATGTTCCCGGCCCTGTGGCCGACCTGCACTTTCAGGGGGAGCCGCGCGCCATCTTCCCAATCGGCGAACACATCGTCGGTGGCCTTGAGCACGGCCTCGGGGTCGAAAGAACCCGAGGGCGCGCGGCCCGTCACGACGGCGTTCAGGTGCCCGCCCGACATGTTGGCGCTTTGACGCAAGACCACCTCGTTGTTCATGGCGAAGCGGATGTTCGCCACGTCGAAATGGAAGCCTCCGAACGAAAAGCCGCTCATGAGGATGGGTTCGGGCGCCTGCGCATCGTAGGACGCCCCGTCAGGGACCGGCGCGTCGCTCACCTCGAAATCGGCCGCCTCGAACTCCCAATCCACCGTGGGAACGCCGTCCAGGGGGCAGTTGATGGAAAAACTCCCCATGCAGCCCAGATACATGACCCGTAAGCCGTCGATGAACGCCGTCAGGCAGATCCTCGTATAGCCCGATTTATCGGAGACGGGCGCATAGGCGACGGAGGCGTCCTCGACGACGGTTTCCTTCATCGCACACGCCTTGAACAGCAGCCCGTAATCCGGCGCGACGCCCGCTGCGCCTGAACCGCGCAACTCGGTGGTGAAGGAGATCTGCGCGGAGCGCTTTCCCGGAATCGAAGGAAAGGGCGAGAGGCTCGCATCCTTCACCGCGCGCTCCAGCTGCTCCACGCTGATCTCGTGGGAGAAGTTGCCCGCCCGGAACAGTTCCGAAGCGACAGCAGGCCTGTCCAGCAGGTAGGCCGTGCCCGCAGCGGGCGCCGCATCCCAGGCGTCGTCCACCGTGAGCGTCTCCGAGGCCGCGTCGAAACCGCTCACCTTTCTCCTTTGGCCGACGCCCATTCCCCGAATCGTGCGCAGCACCGAGCCGTTCCAGAAATCATCATCCTCTGAGAGCGCGGCGTCCACGAGGGTGGAGGCGTCGGCGGAATCCGCCGCCAGTTCCCTCTCTTCCGTCGCGCCGATAGTCTGCCGATCCATCAAAATCGTATCGCCCATCCCCTGTTCTCCTCCGTCTATTTTTAGGGGCGAAGGGGCATCCCTCGCCGGATGTTGTTCAATGCTCTCGAATCAATCCCGCCGAATCCGCTCTATCGCCCGGATACGGATTTCGGCGTAATGGCAAAGCACGTTCCCGAATGTTCTGAGTTCAATCAGGTCCACCTGCGGAGGCTGAAGGCGCTCCAGGGAGCGGACGCGCGGGGCGCCTGAATCATCGAGGAGGCGAAGGGCTTTATCATCCCGGAAGCGGTCGCAAACCTCCTCGATCAGATCCTGGAAGACCGCCTCGCTGCCCGCCGCGTCCTCGGCGCTCATGATGCCGAACAGCAAGAACGTGTGGGTTCGTCTGCTGATGCCGGCGGGCGTGAAGCCGCCGGACGCATTCGAGCCGAGCGATGCAACCTCTTCGCCTGCTCTCTCGCGCGTCAGCACCCAGCCCCTGATCTGGGCGAGGCCGCCGCCCGTCTCCCAGCGGAACAGGTCCAGGTATTTCCCCAGGTCGGCCGACCAGCGCTGATAGGCGTGGACCCGCCCCGCCTCCGGTACGCTCGATATTTCCGCCAAAACGGCGTCGCCGATTTCCCTGTACCGTGATTTAGCCACCGACTCTCCTCGCAATCTCATCAAGCAGTTCACGAATGCGCCTATCGATTCGGCTCTGGTTATCCTTAAAAGCACGCGCGAACATGCGGCGCGCCCGTATCCCGCGCCGGGCGGTCGCGCGGGCAACGAGGAAGGCCACGCTTTCGAAGTCCCCGTCATCTGATTCCAGGTTCCGGGCTACCCAGCGATACAGAGGCGATCCCTCCCTCCAGGGCGGCATCGCGCCGCCCGGCGGGCGTCCGGATTCCACGTACCCGGCGTATGGGGCGCGCGAGGCGACTACGCCGCGCAACGCGCCTCGCCCCTCTCCCTTGATCTCGGTGAAAATGCTCCCTCGCAGGTTTCCGCTCGCGCCGACGGGCGTTCGCGTCATGACCTCGCGCCTGAGCATTTCGGTAATCTCGGCCATCGCCTCGCGCGCGAGGCGGAAAACCTCCACCTCCTCCCGCGCGATCGGCGGCGCCTTCACAAGGGTTTCGAACGTTGTATATCGACGAGGCACCTTGACTCCCCTTTTGGCCTAGCGGTCTTTGGATGTGCCGTGCGTGAAGTACTCGCCGCGCGCCATGGAGAGGAGCGCGTCCCAATCGAGAGACGCGCCCGCCGGACCCGCCACTTCGCCCTCTTTGCGGCCGAGATGGTTCTGGTATTTGCGCTCGAGCTCCCGGCCCAGGCGCGTGTATTCTCCAGACTTGCTCTGGTAGTCCACCGAATCCGCCGCGAGGGTCGGGGTCGAGGACTGCGCGAAGCGGCGGGCCAGAAGGTGACAGCCCTCCGCGGCGGCCAGCCAGGCCACGGCGGTCAGATCGTTTTCGGGAACGCTCGTACGCGCATCATCAGCCGTGTGCTTTCGCGTATAGAACAGGCGCAGCGTGTGGCCCATTTGAGGGACGAAGTACATGAGCCTGAACTTGGCCGCCGGGGTTCCTTTCGCGTAGATGATCCAGGCGCTCCTCCGTAAATAAGAGGGCTTTCTCTCCCCCTGGGGATATTCCACCTCCCGGATGAAGGAGAGGGAATCGTCCCAGTCTTCCGGCAGGGAAAAATCGAACGTCTCGCTGTCACCCGCGTAATCGGCGAACGAGACGAGCGGCCTGTCCCTGCTGTAGCGCGTGAGTGCGGCGTTCACCAGATCGGCGTAGTCCGCCTCCTCGACCCCGAACTCCCGGGGCAGCGCGCCCGCCTTCAACAGCACCTTCACCTCCTTGATGATCGTCTGCCTGCCGGCCATTTCTGTTTTCTCCTCTCGTCTCACTCACCAGATGCGGGCGGTCTCAAGTCTTGAGTGTGAGCTTGGCCTCGAACGTGAACGAAGCTCCCTCCCCGCCGACGGCCCATACAAGCCTGAGCCAGGGGCCGATGTTCGCGAGCTTGACGAGGGTTTTCCCGGCCGAGGTGATTTCCGCGGATTCGGTGTGGACGAAAGCCGCTTCATCGTCCGCCGGGCCGGTGTGCACTTCGAATTCAAGCGTAGGCGAAGCGCCCGAAACCGCCGTCACGTCGATGAACAAGAGCGCCTCGGTGAAGCGGCTCACCTCGAACGCCGTGCTGCCTCCCGCGGCGACGCGGGCCGCGGGAGGAGCGAGAACGATGGTGTGGGTTCGCCTGTCGGACATGGCTTCTCCTCTGAAGGGCAAACGCCGCGCGACTACTCGGGCGCGCCGCGGTAGAAGCCGCGAAAGTCCAACACGGCGCCGCCGTAGACGTGCCTGATCTTGTAGCGAATCTTGTCCGCGCTGAACCCACTGCCGGCCGTGGGGTTGTCCTCGATAAACAACTCGGGCTCGCGCATGTCGTCCATGAAGCCGATCTCGATGGTGTCCATGAGGGCCGGGTCGGCGATCATGTACCAGTCGTTCGCGTCGGTGAGTTCGGGCACCCACAAGGGCTCCACACCCAGGCGGTTGATGAAGCTCGGCTGGTTGGAGTTTCCGCCCTCGACGACCTTGACGGGCGACTGGGTGACCTCGAACGCCTCTTCGAGCAGTTCCGTGGGGTGGACGAGGTATTTGGGCCGCGCCTGCGCCGCCACTTCGACGCCCTCTTCCCCGTAAAACGTCTGCTGACCCATCGCCTTGATGGCGGCGACAGCGTTGTCATACGTGAGTTCGTTCGCGGAGGTGTTGTTGTGGTCGGCGTGGAACAGCGCGTCCCCGTCGTAGATGTCCGCGTTGGACGCCAGGAAATCGAACACGAAGCCGTTCAGGGTGCGCTGGGCCGCGCGGGCGAGGCGCTGGGGGATCATGCGGATTGCGCCCATGTCGTCGTTCTGGATCATCTCCCAGGTGAGGTCCTCCACGCCGCCGCGCTTGGCCACGGCATACGTCACCTCCTCATCCGTCGGGGAGGTGAGCGCCGGATAGGTGGCCTGCTCGGCGACCGTTTGCAGATCTCCGTAGCCGCCGACGCGCACCCGGCGGTTCGTGCGGAAATCCTTGACGGGCGCTATGGACGAGACGATCTTCTTCCACTGGTGGAACCGCTCGTCCCTGAAATCGCGCAGCATGGCGCGGCGGATGGAATCCCCGAACGCCTCGCCCCACGTGCTCGTCTCCAAGGAGGCGGAGAGGCGGCGCACGCCGTTCCAGTCCTCGGCGGCGCGGTGATAGTGGAACGTCTCGGCGAAGAACTGGCGCGGGGTGAGGCGATGGCCCGTGAAATCCTGAAACGCCTCGCTCATGAAGCGGTAGGGCCGCTCGCCGTCGACCACCTCGTCGCGCGAACTCCAAAGCCCGTCGAGAGCCGCCCGCTTGCGGTCCGCCTCGTCGCGCATCACCTCGGCACTCGCACCGAAACCACGGAGCGCGCCGCTCGCCGTGAGTTTTTCCAGTGTGGCCGCCTCGACGCGGATCGCCTCTTCGATCTCCTCCTCCGTGAAGCTCCCCTCGGCGAACTGGGTGCGCATCTTCTCCTGAACGGCTTCGGGAAGTGCCGAGGACGCGAGTTTCCGGGTGAGTATTCCGCGCGCAGCGGCTCCGGTTACGGCTCCATCCTCCACGGATTCTTCTCCTTTTTTCTTCAGGTCCAGTTCGAGGCCTGCGTCCTCACAGGCCGCGAGGAACTGTTGCGGCGTCCAGGCATCGCCGAGCTTCTTGCCCGATTCGGGCGCCACGCTTTTGAGTTTCTTTCCGAGTTTTTCGAACATCTTCACCTCCGATGTAGTGGAATGATTGGCGGCGAGACCCAGAATGCCGCCCCCGAGCTTGCCTTTGTGCACGACGTCGACGGAGTGAACCGCCAGAATCTTTTCGAAATGCATAACGAGCCCGTCGGCCTCTTCGCGGAACTCCGCCTGCGCGAGCACGTCGAAGGAAAAACCGAAAGGCTCCTCAAGGCCCCGTGCCAGCGCATCGTGCGCCAGCGCCTGGAACCAGGCCGCTGAGCGCGAAACCGCAAACGTGCTCAAAAGCCCCTCCTCGCCCATGCGGACTTCGCGGTGCCAGCCAACCAGGTTCCTGATGTCGGGGCCGCCTGAGCCGGTATGGTTGGCAAAGGCCTGCGCGCCCTCGAACAGGGGAGCGGCCTCGCGCAGAACGTTGCGGGGCAGGAACCATTCCCCGTCCCTCGAGTAGCCGGCTCTTGCGATCAGCACGTCGAAATCCCAGGCTTCGCCCGGTGGCTGCGCTTCTTTCGCCACCGCGCGGATGAGGTGGCCATGCAGCCTAAGAGGGTGAGAATCCTCTCGCGCCTCTGCACGCGCCCAAATGCGGTTCATCCATCTTTTCAAGGGAAACTCCTTTCTGGCTGGTCTTTCATGGTTCCGGTTACCGGCGAAGCGCCGGAGCCGCCGCCTCCGGGAAACAGGGGGCGGGCGCAACGGCGACAATCTAGAGCAAGGAGCCTCGAACACGGGCCGCGCAAATGCGGGGAAATGCGTATTTGCCGTCTTTTTTTGCGGAATTTTGAATTTGCTAATTGAAAAATTTAACAAAATGCGGTAAATTACGGAAAATTCTGGAGTTGTGGGCGATACGGGTGGTCCCGGCGTCTACCGATTCCGGATACTTCGCCCGCCACTCAGGGATTATCTGGACTCGCCGAGCAAAAAAGACCGCCCCTATCACAGCACGGACGAGGTTTGATCTCATGTGGGGCGTCACTCAACCAGCCTTGAATTTCATTCAGAACCTCTCCTGGAATCATATGCTCGACATCGGGATCATGTGGTTCCTGCTCTACCAGGTCTACATTCGCTTCAAGGGCACCCAGGCGATGCGCCTCCTCGTGCGCGTGTTCGCGGTGTGGCTCATCTATCTCGCCTCCCAGGCCGCGGGTCTGCACCTGACTTCTTTCCTGCTCTGGGCCATCTGGGTCGCCGTGCTCATATTGTTTCTCATCAATTTCCACGGCGAGATACAGAAGATATTCTTCCAGCTCAACCCGGTGCGCAGAATCTCCATTCTGCTGCGCCGGGCGATGCGCATCCGCCTACCGGACGAGAGCGTCGCCGCCATCGCCGAATCCGCTTTTTCGCTCGCGGCCAAGCACATGGGCGCCATCATCGTCGTGGAGCACCGGGATTTGACCGACTCCCTGCTGAGAAGTCCGGGCGAAGAAATCGAGGCGGACATTCAGCCGGCGCTCTTGGAAAGCATCTTCTTCAAGGGAGCGCCCTACCACGACGGCGCCGCCGTCGTTCGCGAGAACAAGGTCTCGCGCGTGGGATGCGTTTTGCCCCTTTCGGAGAACCACGCCCTGCCGCCCGAGTTCGGCACGCGCCACAGGGCGGCGGTCGGCATCACGGAGCGTTGCGACGCCCTGGCGATCGTCATCTCCGAGGAACGCGGAGCAATCACCTGCGTGGAGGGCGGCCTCAGCAAGGCGATGGAAAACGAAGATGAACTCGCCTCCTGGCTCACAACGCGGCTGCGCGCGGCCCGCGAGGCGGGGCAGACGAAAGGGCGCATCTCGCTCCGCCACGTTTTCGTGAACTGGCGGCCCAAGCTCGCCGCGCTGGCCGCCGTTATATTTCTCTGGTCGCTCGGGGGGCAGGAGAACCAGAATCCGCAGAATTTCTTCCCGCAGCTCGAAAGCAAGGTGGAGGAGGAGTTCCGGGTCCCGGTCCATTACTACAATGTTCCGAGCGGCGTCACCCTGCCGGCAGATGCGGCGAAAGAGGTCAAAATTCGACTCAGGGGCAGGCGTGATCTGCTCAATTACATCGACGCTACCCGCCTGCGCGTGAACGTGAACCTCGCCAAAATGACGCCCGGAGCGCATACGCGCACGCTGTCGGGCCGCGACATCGACCTGCCGAACGGTCTCGAATTCCTGAGCGCGGAGCCCAAAACCCTGGACTTGAATCTCGCCGAGTCGCCGGCGCCTGAGAAAATGACGAAATCGAGCGCCTCAACCGGGACGCCGGAGTCCTCGAACTTTTAAGACCTCTCTTTTCAGATACTTGAATTTTCACCCACTCGAAAATTTGCTTTTTCAGAACAAAATACCGATATTGGAGAGACTGGACTATCGCCGCCGAGACGCCCAGGGCGCCTTGACGATCGATATGGGCGAGCCATCTCTGGTGGTTCTCGGCACCAGCCGAGTGAAGCGGTGAGGAGCCGACACAGGAAGCGGCTCCAGTCCAGTTTGCGGAGACCCTTCAACAGAAGGAGGATGCGATGGTATCGACGATAAATCGCTTCAGCCGTGCGGAAACGCCGCCCTCCCCGGGCCCATCGCATCAGCCGGCCGGGGAGGAAGACAAAGGCTGATGCACGGATAAAGGCGACACGACGCCTTTGCAGGGTGAGACGAGTTCTCACCCGAGAAAAAGCAAAAAAAGAGAGCGGGATGCAACGTCCCGCTCTTCTTTTTTCTAGCTCTTGGCCTCGAGTCTCCGCATTTCGATTTCGAGTTGCTGGAGCCTGTTCTTGATCATGTTGAAGTCGTACTCGAATCCCTCGGCGAGCAGCGTGAGCCCCTGGTAGAGCTGGTGCTTTTCCGGTTCTTCTTCCGCGCTCACCGAATCGAGCATCTCGGCGAAAACCTCTCTGGCGTGATGAAAGCTCAAAACCCCTTCCCCCTTTTTGAATGAGAACGCGCACTGCGAATCAACAAATCTTTTGCGGGAAGAATCCCGCTCCTGTCTTTGCTAGAATCCACCGCATCGACAAATAAACCACAACGTAATCGAGGAGTCATCTTCATGCCGGAAAGACCGAACACGCCGCAAGTCATCCTCCGCCACATTCAGGGCACGCAGCTCCAGATGTTCACCACCACGGGCAAGCACTCCTACGTGCTCGACGAACCCGAAACACGGGGCGGCACGGACCTCGCCGCCACGCCGTTCGAGTTCTTCATCGCAGGGCACGCGGGCTGAGGCCTCTACACGCTGCTGGGAGCAGCGAAGGCAAAGGGCATCCGGATCGACGACGTGGAGGTGCACGCGGAGTTCAAGCGGAACATAACGCCTAAATTTCACGCGGATTATCACGCGGACCCCGAGCGGCGAAAACTCTCCATCGGCGTCATCCGCACGAGCTACTACATCCACGGCGACGTAACGGAAGAACAAAAGGCGGAGCTTCTGGATGAACTCGAAAACTGCCCCATCCACAACACGCTGATGACGCCGCCCAGGCTCGAGGAGCGGATCGTCGTCTTAGAGAAAGACGAAACCGCGCCAAAAGAGATTTCATAACGGCGGAGAAAGAGCCGCTTGCCAAATAAGGGGTTGTTGGAAAAGTCCTCTCCGACCTTCGAGATTGTTCGCCGTAGGGACAGGCCTCCGTGCCTGTCCATTCCCCCTTGCAGAGCGCCCGACAACCACTCCCCCCTTGAGGGGGAGTCGCAGAAGCCGAGCGTTTTTTGCGAAGGCTGATGCGGTGGGGGGTAAAATGCGTTTTATTGCCATTCCGGATTATACCCCCCACCGAATCGCTTTCGGGCTTACGCCCTCAGCTCTTCGACTCCCCCTCAAGGGGGGAGTGATTCCTCTCTCCTCGGACTTTTTCAACAACCCCGATAATGGGAGTCTTGAACAACAGAAGAAGCTGGGACTTCGGCAGGAGAGGAAGACACCCTTCAAAGTGAGTCCTAGTAGGAAATCCTGTCGTCCATCCGCGTCCACAGATTGAAGGATTCGAGCGCTTCTTCTTCCAGGAGCCGCTTTGCTTCGAGTTTTCTTTCATCCATCGACAGGGCGATTTCCTTGTAGAGAAATTCATCGGAAAACCCGATCGCATCGGCCTCGACGATGGTGTTCCCGTAAAACATGCGATCGAGTTTCGCCCAGTAAATGGCGCTCAGGCACATGGGGCAAGGCTCGCAACTCGTATAAATCTCACAGCCCGAAAGATCGAAATTGCCCAGTTTCGCACTCGCCGCCCGTATGGCGAGCATCTCGGCGTGCGCGGTGGGGTCGCAAGAAGACGTCACCCGGTTCGAACCCTCGCCGATGATTTCGCCGTCCTTGACGACGACGGACCCGAAAGGCCCGCCCAGCCCCTCTCGCACGTTTTGAGAAGCGAGCGATATCGCCCTTCTCATGAAAGATTCCTGCGTCATCATTTTGCTTATCTCCCGTTTGGTTTCCACTTTTTCGTCGCCGTTATCTCTTCACTGCGTCTATTTTTTCTCCAGATTCCCCTCATCTTAACTTGTTTTTGAAATGGTTTGCATTCATTTTACAGGTTCTCCTTTTACAGTCTCGAAGGTGCGGAGCCTCAAACAAAACAAACCCTACTGTGCGATATTCGCAACCCGAAAAGGAATTGATGATGAAAATCGGATTCATCGGACTGGGAAACATGGGGGCGGGCATGGCGGCCAACCTCCAGAAAGCGGGCTACGAGCTCGTCGTCCACGACATCGCCCCCGAAGCCGCGGCGGCTCACATCGAGCGCGGCGCGCTCTGGACGGATTCCCCGGAGGAGGTCGCCAAGGCCTGTGAGATCGTCTTCACCTCCCTGCCGGGACCCAAAGAGGTGGAGAGCGTCGCCACGGGGCCGAACGGCATCCTGGCGGGCATCAGCGCGGGGAAAATCTACGTCGACCTGAGCACGGGATACCCTGCTGTCGTGCGCCGCATCCATGAAAAGTTTGCGGAAGCGGGAGCGCACATGCTCGACGCGCCCGTGAGCGGCTCCACCATCGGCGCGAACACGGGCCGCCTCGCCATCATGGCGGGGGGCGATGAGGAGATATATGAGCGCTGCAAGCCCCTGTTCGACGCCATGGGAGACCATCCCACATATACCGGCCCGATCGGCACGGGCACCGTGTGCAAGCTCGCGCATAACTGCATGAGCTACGGCATCCAGACCCTCGCGGCGGAATGCTACTCCCTGGGCGTCAAGGCGGGCGCCTCGCCCGATGTCCTGGCCGAGACGATTCGTAACGGCGCGGTGGGCCGGGGCGTGCACTTCCACTTCATCTTCCCCGAGACGTTCTTCAAGGGGAAATTCGACGAGCCCCACTTCCCCATGAAGGGCGCGGTGAAAGACGTAGGCCTGGCGCTCAGGCTCGCCCGCGAGCACGACGTGCCCATGGCGATAGGCAACATCGCCTACGGGGAGCTCATCTCAGGCTTGAACCGAGGATGGGGGGAGGATGACGCGAGGCGCGCCATGACGCTCCAGGAAGAGCGCGCGGGCGGCGTGAAGATGAGAGTTTCAGAACAGGAGATTGACGCGAAATGAAACACGGAATCGCCATGCTGCCCCCCGCGCCGGAGACCTACGCCCACTGGTGCCAGCTCTCCGAAGAGGCGGGCTTCGACGTCATCTGGGTGCCGGACTCGCAATCCCTCTACCGGGAGCTTTACGTCTCGTGCGCCATCTGCGCGGCCAACACCTCGCGCGTCCTGCTGGGGCCGAACGTCACGAATCCCCTCACGCGCCACCCCGCGACGGCGGCGAGCGCCATCGCCACGGTGGATGAGTTCTCGGGCGGGCGCGCGCTGTTCGGGATCGCCACGGGCGACAGCGCCGTCCTGAATCTCGGCCTGCGCCCCGGCCGTGTTGACGATATGAGAGACTACGTTCTCGCCATGCGCGGGATGTTAGAGGAGGGCGCTGCGACTTACCGGGGAAAACCCTGCACGCTCAACTGGCACAAGAAGCGGGTTCCCCTTTACATCGCCGCAGAGGGGCCGCGCACCATCCGCCTTGCGGGCGAGATTGCGGACGGCGTCACCATCGGATGCGGCCTCACGCCGGAAGTGGCGGCGGATTCCCTCACCTGGCTCGAGGAAGGTGCGAAAAAATCGGGCCGTAAGGTGGACGATCTCGACGTCTGGTGGCTGGCGAAGGTGAACGTGCGCGAAGACGGCGAGCAAGCGCGCGAGGAGATCCGCATGGCGCTGGCCGCGAGTGCGCACCACGCCTTTCGCTTCACGACCGAGGGCAAGCGAGTGCCCAAGGAACTCCTCTCCGCCGTCGAAACCCTGAAGCAAGGATACGCGTTTCACGAACACGAGATGGTGGACAAACAGACGAACGCGGAACTCGTGGACGGGCTCGGCCTTCGCGAATATCTGCTCGATCGCTTCGCCATCGCCGGCAACCCCGCCGAATGCCGGCGGAAGATTGAGGCCATGAAGGCGACCGGCGTCGAGAACTTGAGGATTGCCGCCCACGTTCACGACAAGCCCGCCTTCATCCGGGCATGGGGCCGCGAGATAATCGGCAAGATCGAGTAACCGGAAAGGATATCTTCATGAGACACGGCATTTCATTCAGACCGCCCGATACGGATTCGTTCGCCCGCTGGTGCAGGTGCGCGGAAGAACTCGGCTTCGATGCGGTATTCATCCCCGATACCCAGTCTCTTTACCGGGAGGTCTACGTCTCGTGCGCGATATGCGCGATGGAGACGAGCGAGATCATCTTCGGCCCGTGCGTCACGAACCCCGTCACGCGCCACCCGGCGGTGGCGGCGAGCGCCATCGGCACCATCAGCGAACTCTCCGGCGGGCGCGCCTTCTGGGGGATCGCCACGGGCGACAGCGCGGTGCTGAACCTGGGTCTCAGGCCCGCGAAGCTCGCCGAGATGCGCGAGTACATCCTCGCCGTGCGGGGGATGCTCGAAGAAGGGAGCGCGCAGTTCAAAGGGAACGACGCCCGGCTGAGCTGGCATAAATCCCACGTGCCCATACACATCGCCGCCGAAGGCCCGAAAACGCTGCGCCTCGCGGGCGAGGTGGCCGACGGCGTCATCATCGGAACCGGCCTCATCCCCGAAGTCATTGCCGACACGCTCTCCTTCATCGACGAGGGCGCCAGGAAATCAGGCCGCAGGGTGGAAGACCTCGACCTCTGGTGGCTGGTGGACGCCCACGTGGACCCAGACGGCGAGCGCGCCCGCGAGGACATCCGCACCGCCCTCGCCGCGAGCGCGCACCACTCGTTCGCCTTCACGATGGAGAACAAGCGAATCCCCAAAGAACTCGAATCCGGCATCCGCGCGCTGAGAGACGGATACCAGACCTCGGAGCACGGCTTCATGGATAAATCCAACAATGCGGCGCTCGTCGATGAGTTCGGTCTCAGGGATTACCTGGCTGATCGATTCGCCATCGTCGGCACACCCGAAGAATGCCAAAAGCGACTCGAAGACCTCGAAAACCTGGGCGTCAGGGGACTTCGCATCAACAACAACCTGCCCGACAGGACGGTCTTCATGAACGCCTGGGCGAAGGAGGTGCGGGGGATTGCTTAGACTCCCCGCGAGTGAAGCACCTGATTCCCCGCGGTCAGATGAAAACAGGGAATTCCCCTCAGGCAGCACCTTCGGTTAGAATGGTTGCAAATTATCGAAAAAGATGGTTTCGACCTCCCCGGAGGAGCACTCAAAGGAGGGTGGACATGAGCGAAATGACGAAGGAAAAAGAGAAGATACTCGTGTACGAACCCGTGGCGGAGGCTCCGGGCGCGAGCGCCGTCATGGCCGCGCGGCCCGAGAGCTTAAACGGCAAGAGCGTGGGTCTCATCAACAACACGAAGGATTTCACGGATGAGATTTTCGACGTGATGGGCGCCGCGCTTGAAGAGCAATTCCCCGGCGTGCGCGTCGTGCGCTACCGGAAGGAATCCGTGAGCGGCGCATCGCCCGCCCTGATGGAGCAGGTGGAAGGAGAGTGCGACGCCGTTGTTTCCGCACTCGGCGACTGAGGCTCGTGCACGTCGTGGAGTATCCACGACAGCGTCGCTTTAGAGAAACGAGGGCTGGCCACGGTCACGGTCGTCACCGACGCCTTCGAGGCCTACGCGAAGCAACTCACCAAGCTGCACAAGATGAGCGAGCTTCCCCTCGTCACGCTGCCCCACCCCATTGCGGGCAGAAAGCGCGAGGAGGTGGACGAGATGTCGGCGAAAGCGAGCGCGCATCTGGCGTCCGCCCTCACGCAGGCGAGCGCTTGATATCGGCATGGACGCGCCAGAGCCCGCCCGCCAGATAGCGCTCGATGAGGACGCGGGCGCGATATACGAGCACTTCTACGAGGAGGGCTGGACGGACGGGCTACCCGTCATCCCGCCGACCGAGGAGCGCGTCGCGGAAACCCTGCGCTTCACGGACTATGCGCCCCAAGACGTCATCGCCAACGTCCCGCCCAGAAACGCCCCGGCCACGGTGGAGGTCATCGCCATCAACGCCGTGATGGCGGGCTGCAAGCCGGAATATCTGCCCGTTTTAATCGCCGCCGTGGGGGCCATGACGGAGCCGGCCTACAACCTCTACGGCCGTCAGACGACCACGCATCCGGGCGCGCACCTGATGATCGTCCACGGGCCGGTACGGAACGAACTGGAAGTCAACTGCCGCCAGAACGTCTTCGGCCAGGGCTGGCGCGCCAACGCGACGCTCGGCCGCGCGGTGCGGCTCCTGATGATGAACGCAGGCGGCGGCATCCCGGGGGTTACGGACATGGCCACCCACGGGCATCCGGGCAAATACGCCTACACCATCGGCGAGGACGAGGAGGGCAGCCCCTGGCCCGCTTTTCATGTGGATAGAGGCTTCTTGCCAGATACTTCCGCCGTCACCATGCTCTGCGCCGAGTCGCCCCACAACGTGAACGACCTGGTGAGCAAGACGGCCCACAAATACCTGGGCACGGCGGTGTCCGCCATGAGCCACCTGGGCGCGAACGGCGTATACCGGAGCGGGCTTCCGAGCGAGCAGATGCTGGTGCTGACCGCGGAAGCCGCCACCTGGCTTTCGAATCAGGGGTGGACGAAGGCCGACGTGTCCCAGTTCATCTTCGAGAACGCGCGCCAGCCGATTCGCCTGATGCGAGACCGCGGCGGCTTCGACATGACGCCGCTCGCCCCTTTCGTGAATCTCGAAGAAGACGAGGACATGGCCCCCATCGTCCCTCGGCCCGAAGACATCCTCATCGTGGTCGCCGGCGGCCACGGCCGCCACATGCAGGCCGTCCTCACGGCGAGCTACAACCTGAGCGTGACCAAGGCGATCACGCGAAAAGACGGAACGCCGATGGGGTCGGTAAGGGAATTTGTGGAGTGAGGGGATAAGCCTCCGATTTACTCAATCGGAAGCGTGTGCGTCTGGATGACTTCTACATCGAAGTATCGCTCCATTTGTTTGATGCCTTGATCGTCAGAATAAATCGTATTTTCGTTTTCAGCGAGAGCTACGGCAAGGATTTGCCTGTCGTATTTCAGTTGCGCCTTGGTGAACGGAGACTGGGATTCGAATACTCGGTTCTCATGGATTTTCTGTGTGACATGGACGAGTGTTTTGACAGCATCTACATCAAAACCCGCAATATGAAAGTGGCGGGACTGCTGCAACATGAATATCCATTCGTCTATTTTTCCTTTCGCAATCACCAACACTTCGGCCAAAGCGGGAGTGGGTATGACGATTGTTTGAGATTTGGATTCGATTTCCCGGATAAGACGATAAATCCGCTGGCTGACGTTGGTGAGCGGCTCTCCGGTGGCGGGATCATTGGGAGGCTTGGCGTTCGGTTGCACTAAAAACATTAGAGTCGTTGAATCGAATACCGGCATTACTTGTCGATCTCGACGCCTCGTTCCCTCATGAGTTCGGCATACGGGTCATCGACGCCATCGAACAACCCCAGCCCTCTCATTTTATTGACAACCGAACCGAGCGATTCCTCGGCGAGTTCACGCTCGCCACTCATATTCCCATTCCCTTGAATATCGCCACCGCTCTCAGCGTCAAATTCAAGATTCGTTTTCTCTTTCTGGTTGTTGTCGTCCATCGCCTTCTCTCCCTGCCTTGATTATCTCCGAAAACGGGTACATCAGACAAGTGAGAGATTTTGTCACTGAAACCAAATGAGTGCCCCTCAGAAAAAATCCCCCCCTACCCCTCCAGGTTCATGCCGAACTGGCCCGCGAGGTGGGTGATGAGCTTGCCGGCGGCGTCATCGCTCATCCAGCCGCGCGAGGTCGCCGTTTCGAGCGCCGTGCTGACGCGCAGAAGCGCCTCGGACATCTTATCCGTATCGCGCACGGAGATATCCGGCAGAACAGGCGAGACGCCCGGGCGCAGCGCTTCCTCGGGCAGCGCGCCTGCGCGGCGGGCTTCTTCGAGCTGCTTGTCGGCCATGGCTTGCAGGATATGGCGCACGGTGCGCTGGCGGCGCGTCATCTTCTTGAGCGTCGGCTGATCCATCGACTCGGCCGACGCGCGGTTCACGTCCTCTCCCTGGGCGAACCAGTGGGAGGGAACCCCCACGCCGCCGAGCAACAGGCCCCGCATCATCCTGGCGATACCCTGCGCGCCGGACTCGCCGCCTTTCAGGTCGGGCGAGACGGCCTGCCACTCCTCTTTCTCGTTGTGCACGCGCACGCTCGAGGGCTTGGGCGCGACGCCGTTCTCGGCAAGCCACTCGGCTATCTTCTCGGGGCCTGCGCCCTTGAGCGTCACGTCGTAGATGAAGCTGTTCTGCAGGCGCGCGCGTTCGACGGCATCGAAGATGAAGCGCTCATAGGTGTCTATCCAGTCGATGGCGGCGAGCAGGTCCGAAGCGCCCCGCGCGGCGTCGCTCGCCTTGTTGATCTGGAACAGGAACGCCTCCCCGTCCGTGAAGCGCTCGCGCTCCCGCCGGGCGGAGGCGCTCAGATAGCCGCGCGGGTCGCCGCCAAGGACCGTCTTGACCCGCTTGCCCTTGCGCGCCGCGCCGCCCGGCTCCCGGGCGCGCAGGACGACCCCTATCGGCAGGGCGCAGTTGTCCGGGTCTGTCACCACCTCCTCTATCAGGCGCGGGCTGACGTAGCCCAGGCGGACGCGCCCCTCGAAGCGCGAGACGGCGACGGGCAGTAAGAGTTCGCCGAAGATGCCGAGTTCGGAGACCAGCCGCTCGAAGCGGATGTCCATCTGGTTCACGGGGTCGGCCCAAAAGGCCCTGACTGCCTGCAGGGCGCGCTCATCCTCGGAATGCCAGCTCACTCCCTCGCCCACGACGTGATCCGTCACGATCTCGATGAGGCGCTGGCCCATGAGGTTCGTGAGCCATAATTCATACGCAAGCGCCTGCATGCGCGCGTGGGTGTAGGGCGAAACACCGCTCCGCCCCTCGCCGAGGGGCCGCCAGATCCGCTCGTCCGGATCAACCGCCGCGCTCGTTCGCCTGGTACGCTGCGCGGCCTCCCCTTTTCTCTTGAATCCCGACTTCCGCCCGGGAGCCTTCACCCTCTTCACGCTCTCCATCTTCATCTCCTCTTGAGCATCCGGTGCTCGAAAACCTGCGGCGTCACCGTTCCCCCGGCGATGGGGGCCAGCACGCCCTCGCTCTGCGCCAGGGATTCGGCCAGCCGCGCATAGGCGCAGGCGAAGCCGAAGTGATTCTCGTTCCGCTCATACGCCAGCACCGTCTCACCGGAGGAGCGGATGCGCGGTTTTTTCCTCAAATTCATCAGGTGACGCTCCACCTCGGCGAGGAGCGCCTCATCCCCTGTGTCCCTGGGACTCGGCAGCAGGACCCGCCCGGCCCCCTCGTGAAACTCCTCGACCAGGTGATCCAGAAGGTCCTCGCGGTTCATCCGCACGTGGCGGCGCTCGACGCCCAGAAACGAGACGTCCCTGGCCTGCATCTCCCCTTCGGTGTGCCGCCAGATGAAGCCGCCGTCGGGGTTCAGGTCGTACACCGCGCGCGCCGCCTGGGTGTGGGGTCCGCCGTCTATGACGAACGCCTCCACACCCAGGCCGGAGAACACGGCGCGGCACCGCTCGACGAGCCGCTCGATGGGAGGCGCCTCGAAATAAATCCACCGGGCGGGCCGGCCCTCCTCATGGTAGCGCTCGCGCACCGCGAGGGCGCAAGCGTCGCCCGTATCGATTCCGCCGAAGCGGTGGGGCGCGCTCATGCGGGCGCCTCCGCCAGGCGGTACGGCGCGGCGTCCCGCAGACTTCTAAGCAGTTCAAGCGAAATCGGCTGGGTGTCGCCCGCATCGGGGATGGCGAGGGCCGAGCAGCGAAAGCGCGCCTTTTCACTCGGAAGACGGGCGGCGGCCCATTTCGCGGCGATCCGGTCCAGGCGTATTGCGCCGACCGAGAGCTGGGAGAGGCGATAGCTCCTGTGCCGCCGGTTCGCCCGCGCGGCCACCCACCGTCCCGCTCCTCCCTTGAGCGCGCCGCCGCACTCCGGACAAGCGAGCGCGCACGCACGCAGGATGCCGGGCCAGTACTCCTCCGGAACGCTCTCCGTGCGGCACGTCGGGCATCTCACATGCCAGCGCCTCCGATCCCCCGCCTCGTACATGGCGTGAATGCCGGCACCCGGGGTTCTGCCGACGGCCAGGTTGAGCGTCAGAGCGAGGGGCGAGGCGTCGATGCGGTCGTTCGACCATTTGAGGTTGTCCGGCGGAAGATCGTCCACCTCGTCGCGAACGAGCACGTCGAGCGGGATGGATATGGCGTTGCCGATGTCTTTGAGGCCCAGGACGTAGAGAAAACGCGAGCCCCCGCGTCCGGGGAATTCCTTCAGGCCCTTGGGGGATGCGCCCTTGTATCTGCCCTCGCGCATGATCGAAGCGATGTTCTCGCGCCTGAGCGCGGGGCGCACGCGCGTCTGATCGAAACGATCCGCGAAATCCTGATCCGGCAGAAAATAGCCCACGTTCAGGCGGTGAACGATGACGCAGTAGAGCGCGAAACCGATGGCGAGGGTGGTCAAGCCCACCTGCGCGCCCTTCAGGACGCTGATGGTCCGATCGGGCATGCGGCAATTTATAATCTCATCCAGCGCGGCGACGATTTCCAGAAGCGCCTCTCTGCCCTCGAAGGTGAACGCGCCGGTGTCGGTCGACATCTCGCCGGTCAGGAACCGGGCCAGCCCGCGCGCCTCGCCCGGAAAGCGCGACGCACCGCCCGCCGCGAGGGCCATGCCGGGCGTATGGATGATTTTCAGGGATTTGCGCAAAGCCGGGATTCCTCCAGTCCAGGGATGCCGCGCGCATCCTCACGGGAGAGGAATATAGGGGATGGGGGCAATGAGCCCTGACGCGCAAATGCGGGGAAATGCGCGGTCAGGCTTTCATCGCGCAACTTCGCTGCAGCGTGCATCCGGGGCCATTGAGATCAAACCGCCAGGTCATTTCCCGTCCCCCTGAATGTTGATCGCGCCCCCGACTTCCTGTAAATCCCTCCTTGAAACGATGTCGAATGAAGGCAGGTGATTCGCCAGGCTCCTCAGGAAAATGGCGAACACTACACAGGCGGTGCTCGTGATGCTATAGTAAGGCTTACACTCATCCAACGCCCAGGAATGTTCTGGAGACGGTTTCGGGGGTTTCCCCCGCGAGGAATCCCTATTTTCCTTGACTGAACGGCCGGCTTCGACGCCCATCGGGGCGCGAAACCATCTCAAGGAGATTTGTGTATGCGTCGAATGACGGCAGGTACCGGGGCTGAAGAAGCCGGAAAAATACCCGCCGCCTGAACCCTGAACGACAATATTTTTCGGATTATTGTTTCAATTTCCAAAGGAGGTTCAAAAAGATGAAACGCTTCATGTTGGCCCTTTGGGCCACGGCGCTCATTCTGGCCCCGGGGGCCGCATTCGCGGCCGACAAGCTCGATACCGGGAACACGGCCTGGATTCTGACGTCGACCGCTCTCGTCCTTTTCATGACGCTTCCGGGCCTATCGCTCTTCTACGGCGGTCTCGTGCGCGCGAAGAACGTGCTCTCGGTGCTGATGCAGTGCTTCACCATCGCCTGCGCCGTGTCGGTCGTCTGGCTCATCGTCGGCTACAGCCTGGTGTTCGAGGCCGGCAACGCCTTCATCGGCGGGCTGGGCAAGGCGTTTTTCGCGGGCGTGGGTGTGGATTCGCTCTCGGGCAACATTCCCGAGACGGTCTTCGCCATGTTCCAGCTCACATTCGCCATCATCACGCCCGCGCTGATCGTGGGCAGCTTCGCCGAACGGATGCGCTTCTCGGCCCTGTTCATCTTCTCCATCGTCTGGGTGATCGTCGTCTACGCGCCCGTGGCCCACTGGGTGTGGGGCGGCGGATGGCTTGGCGCGATGGGCGCGCTCGATTTCGCGGGCGGCACGGTGGTGCACATCAACTCAGGCGTCGCGGCCCTCGTGGCCGCCATCCTGATCGGCCCGAGACACGGCTTCCCCACGACGGCCATGCTGCCCCATAACCTGCCCATGGCGGTGACGGGCGCGGGCATCCTCTGGGTCGGCTGGTTCGGCTTCAACGCCGGCAGCGCGCTGGCGGCCGACGGCGCGGCGGGCATGGCCATGCTCGTGACCCATATCTCCTCGGCGGCCGGCGCCCTCGCGTGGATGTTCGCCGAGTGGATCAAGCACGGCAAGGCGAGCGTGCTCGGCATCGTGACGGGCATGGTGGCGGGCCTCGTCGGCATCACGCCGGCTTCGGGCTTCGTGGGGCCGGTGGGCGCGCTGCTGCTCGGCGCGATAGCGGGCATCGGCTGCTACGCCGCCACCAACTACATGAAGCAGGTGCTGAAGATAGACGACTCGCTCGACGTGTTCACCGTGCACGGCGTCGGCGGGATCATCGGCGCGATATTGACGGGCGTTTTCGTCGCCAAGGGATTCGGCGGCGTCGGCTTCGCCGAGGGCGTCAGCATGGGCGGGCAGGTCTGGGTCCAGTTCGTTAGCGTCATCGCCACGCTCGTCTACTCGGGCGTCGTCTCGTTCATCATCCTGAAGATCGTGGACGCCATGGTGGGCTTGCGAGCCGACGCCAACGAGGAATCGGGCGGCCTCGACCTCATGATGCACAACGAATCGGCCTACGAACGCTAGGCCGCAACGAAAAAGACCCCGGGGCGCGTCCCCGGGGTCGGGCATTATTCCGGCGAAAGCCGGAATGACGATCCAAACCAAATCGGACAGGTCGCGACCTGTCCCTACAGACGAACGCAACCATTCTCACGTAGGGGCGGACCTGTGTGTCCGCCCGCTTTTCGTTTCAGGAATCAGGGCGGACACACAGGTCCGCCCCTACGGTAAAACCCCGACCTAAACGCAAGAGCTTTTCCAACAACCCCGATTCGGTATGAAGCGGGATAACCCTACGCGCTCGACTGTGCGGCGGCCTCCCGGATCCGCTCGAAATAGGCCTTGGCGTCATCGGGCAGGGAGGTGAAGCGCATCACCAGTCGGTCTCCATCCGCCTCCACGACCTTCGCGTAGATATCGGACACGTCCGCTTCCTCCGCCAGGCGCAGCATGAGATTCGCATTCCTCTCGAAGGCGACCTCCGCCACCACGTCCAGGCAATTCTCCGAGATGCGTTCGATGGCGGCGGACACCGCCTCGTCCGACACCGTCTTGCCCTCGAGGGCGAACATCCGCACGTCGGCCGGCGAGGCGAGGTCCACGAACACCTCGGGCGCGGCTTCGGGCATCTCGCAGGCATAGGGCCCCGACATGCCCCGCACCTCGTAGACGCGGACAGGCTCCTCCAGCCCCTTGAAGCGCAGATCCTGCGTATCGCCGACTTGTACGAATTCCGCCATCTTCTGGTAGGTATCCATGCTGATGAGCACCTGCCCGCTCACGGTGTAGGACTCGATGCGGTAGGCCATGTTGATGGCCGTGCCCATCGCCCCGTATTTCGTACGCTTCTCCGAACCGATGTTGCCGACGATCACCTCGCCCGTGTTGATGGCGATCCCCATGTGGAGGTCGGGCATGCCGCGGGCGCGCTGCTCCTCGTTGATCTCGACGAGGGCGCGCTGCATCTCCACGGCGCAGGCGACCGCCCGGGCCGAGTCGTCGGGCGCGGCGAGCGGCGCTCCGAAGAACGCGAGAATCCCGTCCCCCTGGAACTCGTCCACCGTACCCCTGTGTTTGGTGATGATCTCCACCATCGGCTCGAGGAAGCGGTTCACGACGTCGATGACCTCATTCGGCGTAAGGCGCGAGGAGAGCGCGGTAAAGCCTCTCAGGTCCGAAACCAGAAAAGTCACCTCTCGCACCTCGCCGCCGAGCTTGAGGCCGTCGGGCGAGTTCAGGAGTTCATCCACGATCTCCTTGCTGATGTAGCGCCCGAAGGTGTCGCGGATGAAATCGCGCTGCTTCAAGCCATCGATCATGCCCTCGAACGAGGTGGCCAGGCGGCCCACCTCATCGCGGCTCCTCTTCTCGGGAACCGTGACGTCGAGGTTGCCCCGGCTCACCTCCTCCGCCGCGCTCGTGAGGTTCCTGATCAGGCGCAGCATCCGCGAGGAGATTATCCAGAAGAGGATGAGGCCCAGGGCGACCAGGATGATGGTGAAGCGCAGCAGCTTGAAGGTATTCGTCGCCACCTGCTCGGCCACGGGGTTCGCGAGCTTGTTGAGCACCAGGATGGCCACTACCTTGCCGTTCAGCTTGAGGGGGGTGTTGAGCTGCAGGAACTGGTCGAACTCGCGGTCCCCCACCTTTCCGCCGAAGAGCCGGGAGCGCATCATCTCGCCCTTGTTCCAGGTCTGGTTCGTGGCTTTGTAGGTGGCGGGAAAGATCCGGTGGAGTTGGACGTCCTGACCGATCTGGAACCCGTCGTGCGCGGCGGCGACGTATTCGTAGCTGCCGTTCGGCCGCCTTCGCATGACGACGGCGTTGTCGACGCCCGAGTTGCGCTTGATGCGCCTGAGCGCGGCCAGCACCTCCCTGTACTCGGCGGTATTCTTGTCCTCTCGCAGTCTCAGGCTGTGGACGGCTTCCGCGTCGATGAGCGAGCTGCCGCGCTCGGCGATGAACTCGAGCCTGGCCGAGAGCACGTTGAGCTCGTAGTTGTAGCTCGATTGATAGTAACGATATGACATCGGAACGATGGCGACGATGAGAATGATCAGGACGAGGATGAGGCTCTTGAAAACGATGGAGTAGTAAAACCCCTGTCTGGCTGGGGTGCTCGGTTCAGAACTGCTGGATTGGGACATCTCTCGCCTCCGGCGGCGGTTCCAGAGGCCAGTATACACCACACGCGCGGGGGGAAAAGCCGAAAACGGGCGGAGGCGCAGGCTCTCGCCTTGAAAAGCAACCCCCCCTACCCCCCCTTGTCAGGGGGGTATGAAAGAGCAAAACCCCTCGCTGCCGGCAAGAAGAACCAAAACCCCTCCGGCGGCGGGGGGCGAGGCCTTTTTTTACCCCCCTGACAAGGGGGGGTAGGGGGGGTTGCCTTTATCCCCTGACAAGGAGAGTGGGAGGTGAATTCCGACTGAGGAAGGAGGAATTCTTCCCCGCAAAGACTCTTCCAACAACCCCTACGCCGTGCGCTTTTTCCCCACGTAGTCGAGCAGGACGGCCAGGATGATGATTGCGCCCACGGCCAGCAGTTGCCAGTCGGCGGCGATGCCCAGCAGGTTCAGGCCGTTTCGGATGCACGCGATGATGAGCGTGCCGATGACGGTGCCGATGACGCGGCCCTCGCCGCCCAGCAGCGAGGCGCCGCCGATGACGACCGCGGCGATGACGTCCATCAGATCGAACATGCCCATGATGGCCTGGGCGGCCATGAGGCGCGAGGCCATCACCACGCCCGCGAGCGCGCCGCAGAAGGCGCTGAAGACGAGCACGAACAGCTTGACGGCGAAGACGTTCACGCCGGCGACGCGGGCGGCCTCCTTGTTGCCGCCGACGGCGTAGATGTTCGTGCCCAGGACGGTGCGCGAGAGGATGAGGTGCGCCACCAGGAAGACGACGCCCATGATCACGGCGGCCATGGGAAACGGGCCCAGGTAGCCCTGGCCGATGACGCTGAACGCCTCGGGCAGGCCGAAGATGGACTGCTCGCCCGTCAGGATGAGCGCGCCGCCGCGCGCAAGGCTGTCCATCGCCAGGGTGAGGATGAAAGCGGGAATCGCGAACCAGCCCACGAAGACTCCGCTCACGGCCCCCAAGGCGACGCCCAGCAGCAGCGTGGCGAGCACCGCAGGCACGATGGGCACGCCGTAGTCCTTGAGCAGAAGCGCTACCACGACCGCGCCCATCGACTGGATGGAGGCCACCGACAGGTCGATCTCCGCACAGATGATGACGAGCGTGAGGCCCGCCGCCATGATGCCGATGTTCGATGACTGGAGCAGGATGTTCATCATGTTCGAGACGGTGAAGAAGTTCTCCGCCGTGACCGAGAGAAAGAGGATCAGCAAGACGAGCGCCAGGATGAGGCCGTACCTGGAAAAACCCGACGCGATGAGAGAGGCGATGCTGTATCCCCCGCTCCCGGCGGCGGAGTCCCGCCCGCCCTCCGTTTTCACCTCATCGCTCATCGTCCCTCTCCCCCGCAGGCGCGCCTTTACGCCGCCGTTCCCGTCGCGTAGCGCATGATGGTTTCCGCGTCGGCGTCCTCGCGAAGCACCTCGCCGGTGATGCGGCCCTCGTTCATCACGATGATCCGGCTGCAGATCGCCGTGACCTCGGGCAATTCCGAGGATATCACGATGATCGCCACCCCCATTTGCGCGAGTTCCTCAAGTATGCGGTATATCTCCACCTTGGCGCCCGCGTCGACGCCCTTGGTCGGTTCGTCCAGGATGACGATGCGCGCCCCGGTGGATATCCCCCGCGCGAGGAGCACCTTCTGCTGGTTCCCGCCGCTCAGCTGGGCGATCTGATCCGTGAGAGAAGCGACCTTGATGCTCAGCCTCTCCACGTAGTCGCGCGAGAGGCCCTCTGCGCCCGAGCCGTTGACCCAGCCGAGCAGGCGCGTGAGCCTCCTGGAGCGGCTCTCCCGGCCGAAGTTGAACAGGGTGATCAGCAGGTTCTCCAGCACCGAGAGGAGCGGGAACACGCCCTGGTTCTTGCGGTCTTCGGTCAGAAAAGACAGCCCGTGGCGTATGGCGTCGCGGGGTTTCCTGATCCTCACCGGCTCGCCGTCGATGAACACCTCGCCGGCATCGAGCCTGTCGAGACCGAAGAGCGCGCGGAACAAGTCCGTCCTCCCAGCGCCGACCAATCCCGCGAAGCCCAGAATCTCGCCTCCCTTCACCTTGAAGCTCACGTCGCTGAACACGCCCGCTGTCGTGAAATTCCTGACTTCGAGAACCTCTTCGCCCACCTCCCCCGAAATCCTGGGGTAGCGCTCGCTGAAGGTGCGCCCCGTCATCATGCGGATCAGGGTGTCGATATCGGTGTTCCGGGCATCTATCGTCCCGACGTGGCGCCCGTCGCGCAGGACGGAGATGCGATCGCCGATAGCCAGGCAATCCTCCAGAGTGTGGGAGACGTAGACGACCCCGATGCCGCGCGCCGTCAGGCGTTCGATGACCTCGAAGAGCGCTTCCTTCTCCCCGGGACCCAGGGACGAGGTGGGCTCGTCCATCAGGATGACTTTGGCGTCGAAGGCCACCGCCTTGGCGATCTCGAGAAACTGCATGTCGGAGAGACTCAAACTCAAGACCTCGGCGTTGGGGTCGATATCCAGCCTGAGTTCGGTGAATATCTCGCGGCAGCGCCGCTCCATCGCCGCCTCGTCGCGCACGCCCAGCCCTCCCAATAGCCTGTTCTTTCTCCTCAAATCGCGGCCCAGGAAGAGATTGCTCTTCACGTCCATCAACCGCACGAGGCTCAGTTCCTGATGGATCACGCTGACCCCGAGTTCGCGCGTGAGCGCGGGGGAGCATCTCTCGATCACGCTGCCTTCGAAGACCATCTCGCCGGCGTCCTTTTCGACGACGCCCGAGATGATCTTGATCATGGTCGACTTGCCGGCCCCGTTCTCGCCCAGCAGCACGTGCACCTCGCCGGGGCGCACACTGAAGTCCACCTCGTCCAAGGCCACGACGCCCGGGAACCGCTTGCCGATACCGCGCATGTCGAGAACGAGGCGCTCATCCGCGCCGTCTGTGCGGGATTCTGGTTGATTGGAGGGGGATGACGTCATGAACGAGTCTTCCAGTTGGAGGGTCGGGCGGCGCAAGGGGCCTCCGCGTTCGTCGCGGCCTTGAGCGCGAACATCCTCCCCGCGCTCGCCGCTATATCTCCAGCGGCTCCTTGGGAAAGGAGGTAAAGGAAACGCCGCCCTCTTTCGTGACGTGCACCATGTCCTCGTTGCCGAACAGGTAGGTGTTGTCGACGGCGATGCGCGGCTCGACGGCGAGCACCATGTTCTCCTCGAGGGGGATCTTCTCGATCCCCATGTCGGGGCGCTCGTGAATGTCCCACCCCAGGCCGTGGCCCAGGAACCTGTCCCACAAGTCGAACCCGGCGTCGCGGGCCATCGCCTCGGCCGTGTCGACGAGCCTGCTCGCCACGACGCCCGGCTTCGCCTCCTCGATGACCGTGCGCTGAATCTCGAGAATCGTCTCGTAGGCGCGCCGGTGGGTATCCGTCACCGGCCCCATGGCGCGCGTGCGCGAGGAGTCGACCGGATAGCCCTCAAACCTCATGCAGATGTCCCAGTGCACGACGTTGCCGCGCTCGACCGCCTTGCCCGGGCTCGGCATGTGCAAGAGCGCGCCCGCCACCGGATAGCCGCTGCAGATGAGGCTGGGTGAACTGCTGCACGAATCCTCGTAAATCGGGTCGGCCGAGCGCATCGCGTGCTCGGCGGCGCGGATGAGTTCGAGTTCGGTCGTGCCGACGCCCTCCTCAGACAGGATGGCGGCGACGGTCTCATGCCCCAGATCCGCCACGCGGCCCGCCTTTCGCATCATCTCCAGGTCGAAATCGCTCTTCACCATCCGGAGTTCCTCGACGATGGTCGAGCGCACGATTTCGAGATCGGGGAACGTCTCCCGCATCCCGGCGTATAGCGGCGCGGGGAACTTGTCGAACGTCTCGACGCCGACGCGCTTTACGTCGCCCGCGTCGCGGATGAGTTTTTCGAGGTTCTCGACGGAGAGGCCGTCGCCCTTTTTCGCCGAAAAGCCCTCCCCCGCCACGATGCGCGGGACGCACACCTCCCGCGTCGGCATGAGGCCCGGATCGACCATGAGCGCGGGATCGTCGCTCTGTGTGATGAAGGCCGCACCCCCGTCGACGATGGAGGTCTCCGTGGCCGTCAGGCTGATCCAGCCCGCCCGGTCGGGAAAGTAGTCGGTGAGATAGCGCAGGCTGCCGGAGAGCTTGTTGTTGCCGTAGACGATCAGGGCGTCGTATTCGCGCTCCGCCATCAGCCGCCGGGTGTTCGCCAGCCGCCGGTCGATTTCGGCCTGGAGCACGTCGCGTGGAATGGGCATGTCCGTCCCCTCAGGCGAGGACGCGCGGGGAGACGGGAAATAAAAACCCCGCCTCCGCCGCGCGGCGCCGCGTTTGAACTCTTACTTGATGCCGGCCTTGAGGTTCTTTCCGACCGCCTGCAGCAGTCTCGTGTCGAGCGGAATCGTGCCGGTGTCGATCGTGTACTTGGACTTGTCGTCCTTGTCCATCGCCACGTCGACCCCCGTGCGGACGAGCTGCTTGCCGACGGAATCGCAGAAAGTCAGCACGGTCGCCAGCATGTTGCCGCGGTACACTTCCTGCATCGCCTCCTCGACGCCGTTGAAGCCCGTGACGATGATCTTGCCGAGCTTGCCGCGCGCCTTGACGGCCTGCAGCGCGCCCAGGGCCATGTCGTCGTTCACGGCGACGATGGCCGAGATGTCGGGGTGCGCCGTCAGGATGTCTTCGGCTTTCTTGAGTCCCTGCGCGCGGTCCCAGTTGGCCGCCCAGACGCCGACCACCTGGATGCCCTTGTACTTGGCCAGCGTGTCCCTGGCGCCCCTTTTCCGCAGGATGCTGGACATGTTGCCCGGCACGCCTTCCATGAGCGCGACCTTGCCCTTGCCACCCAGTTCCTCGGCGACGGCTTTGGCGACCGCGGACTGCCCGTAATACTGATCCGGCCCGACGAAGTGCCGCGCCACCTGCTTGGCCAGGTCGTCGGAGTGGATGAGCACGCGGATACCGCTCTTCTGCACCTTCTTGACCGTCTGCACCATCGCGTTCGGGTCGATGGCGCTGAAGGCGAGCACGTGCACGCGCTTCTGGATCAAGTCGTCGATCATCTTCGTCACACCGATCAGGTCGGTGCCGAGGGCGCCGCTCAACACCGTGAGCTTGACGTTGGGATGATTCTTGGCTTCCGCCTCGGCGGAGCGCTTGAGACACGCGAAATACGGGTTCCCCAGCGTTTCCACCACGATGCCGATCTTGATGTCTTTCGCGAACGCGGGCGACGTGAACCCGGCGAACGCAACCGCCACGATAACGATGCCGATCATGCGCTTCATAGACTTTCCTCCCCGGTTGGATCTATGGCCCAGTGTGCAATCGTATTCTCTGAAATGTGGTGATTAGGGAATCATCACACACGGGCCAGCGCGGGTCAATAAGGGAAGGCGGCGGCGATAACAGGAAAACGCGGAGACGGGCCTTCAATACGGGGTTGTTGAAAATCCCGCCTCGCCTCATCCTGAGTAGCAGCCCCCCGACTTCGCTCGGGACAGGCTCCGCCGTTGCCCGACACCCCTCATCCTGAGTAGGCGCGTAAGCGCCGTATCGAAGGATGGGAAACATAAACACTCATTCATCAATCGCGTTTGGCCGCAGGAGGCGCGAACTTCACCCCCTTTGACAGGCTTTATACAGACCCTTCGATACGCGGCTTCGCCGCTACTCAGGGTGAGGCGGAGTGGCGGGTTGCTAAGGAGGAGCGAGACATTTTGCGCCGCAGGCGTTTTCCCCTTGGGGGACTTTTTTCACAACCCTCTCAAGGGGGAGTAATTGTAAATTCCCGTGCGGAACGGTCTTCCCTACTTCGGCGGGATGACCGGCAAGAGCAGGTGGGAGGGGTGCTCGGGGCCGGTGTGGACCGTCACCTCGCCGCCGAACACCTCGGGCGGCCTGTCGGCAGGATCGTTGTGCCGGAACGGCCCCACGCCCGAGAAGACGGCGGGCATGTTGGGAAGCCCCTGGGTGACCCCGCCCGGGTAGACGTAGTCACAACCGCGCACGCTGAGCGCCAGGCGGTAGCCTTTGGGCGCCACGATGCAGGTCGGCCATATCTCGACATCCAGCTCGTATATCTCGCCGGGCGTGAGCGGCTGTTTCTCATCGTGCGCGTGGTAGGGCCGGTAGGGCAGCGTGAGCGCCTCGTCCAGCTTCCGGTGCGAGGCCCGGAGCCAGCCCTGCGCCACCGGGGTGTGCGGGTCGAGCGCGCCCTGGAAGGTGACTTCCCTGAAATCGGGCGTGAACAATCTAAGAACCAGGAACAAATCGGCGTCCTGGGTCTCGGACGACACCCACAGCTTCGACGCCAGGGGGCCCGTGATCTCGGTTTCACGCTTCAGGGGAGGGGAGACGAACGTGACGCCGTCGCTTAGACCTGCGTAGGCCGCCGAACTCGCCTCCTCCGGCGCGGCCTCGCCGAGCAGGTGGCCTTCCGAATGGAGATAGAGCTTCGTCCAGTTCGTGCGCGCGATGGGCCACTCGTTCTCCGCGCGCTCCACGAACTTCTCGCCGGGGTGGCGAATCTTAAGCTGCACCCTCGGCTGATCCTTCCAGCCCGTGTCCTCGCTCTTCAGGTAATGGCCGAAAAACTTCTTCTGGAGCGCGACGCCGTAATCGGTATAGAACTCCGTCCAGTGCTCGATGCCGTGGCTCTCCAGCCATTTTTCCTTGGAAGCCGCGCGCATAAAGGCCTCGCAGTTTCCCCTCGGGTGAAGCCCCTGCCCGCCCCAGTTGTTGGAAGAGAGAAAGGGAACCTCGACTTTCGACCAGTCGGGCGTTTTCGCCTTCCAGTATTCATCGTCGAGCGGGTGCGCGCGCATCTCCGCCCCCAGAGGGCAGCGGTTCGCGCCCAGTTCCTCCTCGCTCAGCGTGTCCGGCCCCGAGACCCAGTCGCCCGTCACCCGGCTCTTGTAGCCGCGCTCGCCCAGGCCATGCTGTTTGGAGCGCCCCCTGTTCTGATACCAGTTCTCCGTGAACGTGCAGTAGATGCCCCCGTGGTAGTTCATGTCGCGGTAGAAATCCGCCGCCCCCTCCCAGGCGCACATGGCGACGAGGTGCGGCGGCTTCAGGCAGGCGACCTGCCACTGGTTGATGGCGTAATAGGAGATGCCGTTGGCCCCCACCTTCCCGTTGCTCCAGGGCTGCGCGCCCGCCCATTCGATGCACTCGTAGAAATCGCGCGTCTCGCGCTCCGAGAAGGGGTCCATATAGCCTGGCGAGCGGCCAGCGCCTCTCGAATCCACTCGCACGCAGGCGTAGCCGTCCGGCACCCATTTCTCGGGGTCCACGACTTCCCAGTTCTGGTACTTGTTCGATGAACCCAAGGCGACGTCGGGGTGCTCTTCCACCATGCGGCGCCATTGCTCAGGATAGCCGTCCTCGAAGTGGAGCCACTTCCCGTAAATCCCGTAGGTGATGATCACGGGGTAGCGGCCCTCATCAACAGGCCGGTAGACGTCGCAGCGCAGCACCAAGCCGTCGTCCATCTCGACAGGAACCTCCCAGTCGATCCGCATGCCGTCGGCGATTTCCGATTTACGCCCTCTCATCTCATATCTCCCGTTATGCCAGGAATTATTCTTTCGGCGGTATCACCGGCAGCAGCACGTGGGACGGATGCGCCGGGCCGGTGTGCAGCGTCACCTTTCCGCCGAAGAGCTCCGTCGGCCTGTCCTCTTTGAGATCGTGCTTGAACGGCCCCACGCCGTAGTAGACGCGGCCCGATATTCTGGGCGCAGACGGCTCGTAGCCGGGCCAGACGTAATCGCGCCCCCGGACGCTGATCGCCAGGCGGTATTCCTTGGGGATCACGATGGATGTCGGCCAGATTTCGACGTCCAGTTCATATATCTCGCCGGGCGTCAAAGGCTGAATCTCATCGTGCGTGTGGTAGGGCCGGTAGGGCAGCGTGAGGGCTTCATCCAGTTTCCGGTGCGAGGCCCTGAGCCACCCGATGGCGACCGGCGTGTGCGGGTCGTTCGCACCCCGGTAGACGATCTCCGTCATGTCCGGCGTGAAGACGCGCAGGGTCAAGAAAAGGTCCGCGTCTTCCGTATCCGAGGAGACGAACAGCTTGGCCGCCACGGGGCCGGTGATCTCGGTTTCCTCGGCGAAGGGATGCGAGACGTAGACCAAGCCGTCGCCCAGGGCGTCATAGGTCTTCGTGCGCTCGTTGGTCTGGGGTTCCGCCCGGAAGGTGCCCGAACCCGAATGCAGGTAATACTTCGTCCACTGCGTTCGCGCGATGGGCCACTCGTTCTCAGCTCTCGGCACGAATTTCTCGCCCGGATGCCGCACCAGGAGCTGGACTTTCGGCTGCTCCTCCCAGCCCGTGTCCTCGCCCTTCAGGAAATGACCGAAAAATTTCTTCTGGAGCGCCACGCCGTAATCGGTATAAAACTCCGTGAAATGCTCCAGCCCGTGCATCTCCAGCCATTTCTGCTCGGTGGCCGATTGCACGAAGCCCTCCGTGTTGCCCCTGGGGTGCAGGCCCACTCCGCCCCAGTTGCCCGAGGAAAGAAGAGGCACGTTGATCTTCGCGTAATCGGGCATGCGCTCTTTCCAGTAATCATCCACGAGGGGGTGATCCAGAATGTCCTGGCCGAAATCGCTCCGGTTGGATGCCAGTTCCTCTTCGCTCAGGTTGGCGGGGCCGGAAATCCAGTCGCCGTTGATGCGGCTCTTGATGCCGCGGTTCCCCTTGCCGTGCTGGCGGGGAACGACGGCCTGGCGGTACCAGGTGTCCGAAAACCGGCAGGCGATGCCGCCGTGGTGGGCGAGGTCGCGGTAGAAATCGGCCGCTCCCTCCCAGACGCACATGGCCGCCAGGTGCGGCGGCTGGAGCGAGGCCACCTGCCACTGGTTCATCCCGTAGTAGGAGATGCCGTTCAGCCCCACCTTGCCGTTGCTCCAGGGCTGCACGCCCGCCCACTCGATGCAGTCGTAAAAATCCCTGGTCTCGCGCGGCGACCACACCTCCAGATAGCCCGGCGAGCGGCCCGCGCCACGCGAATCCACGCGCACGCAGGCGTAGCCGTCGGGCACCCATTTCTCGGGGTCCACGAGCTCCCAGTTCTGGTATTTGTTGGTGGTGCCCATGACGGTCTCGGGATAGTCGTTCACCATGAGATTCCACTGGTGGGGATAGCCGTCCTGCAGATGAAGCCACTTGCAGTAGGGGCCGTAACTCATGATGACGGGGTACCCGCCGTCCTCAATTGGCCGGTAGACGTCGCAGCGCAGCACGACGCCGTCGTCCATCTCGATAGGAACGTCCCAGTCGACCCGCATCCCGTCTCTAACCTCGCTCTTGTACTCGCTCATGTTTCGCCTTTCCGTGAAGAAGTGGATCACCGTCGGTGATGTATTTGGGGATGCGGGAAATATAACCGAGGGGACGGGGCTAGTCCAGATGGGTAAGGGTATTCGAAAAAGCAACCTTATCTCGAAAGGTGTTTCAAGGCTGCCGCAATTTCAGGAATGTGGACTGTAATTAGCAGGTGAAGGAGGAGGTGAGAGTGAGAGACTGTACCAGGAAACTCCTCACTTCAAAGTATCGTCTTCAAATAGTTGAATGTAATCAGAACGATTTACACTGCAATCTACAATTTCTCGAAAAACTTTAGTCGACACTCCCAATTGCTTCGCCATGCGATTTTGCAAATAGTCATTGATGTCCTGGTTGTTGTGCGACATGAACGTCTCGCCAATTAACCTATCCTCATCAAATACTCGGTAATATATATGATGGCTATCTTCATCAACTTCACATTTCAATTTATTGCGTAATGCTCTTCTGACTTCACGCGCTTTGTAGGTGGGCATTCGGGGTGGACTACCAATTTACAGTAACAACTTGATGAAACAGAGCATCAAGGCGCAGCTTGCGTTTCTCCATATGCTTAGAGAGTTTTTTCGCAGAGTGAAGGGATTTCCATGATGCCTTCAGTGCTTGAAAGAGCGAAGCCATCGCTTCATCAGGAGTTGAACCTTCCCCATGATGCGGCAAATCCGGTTCCATCAACATATCGGCAAAATATCTTCCGTCTATTGCGTGTGTCTGAACAAAAGCCGGGATTTCTTCATAAGATTCTGCTGGTTGCTCAATAGGGGCGTAAGCAACTATCGAGGAACTCATTGAAGTATGCTCAACATCAGTTGTGGTGTTATTTACGGTATGAAGTAAAGTGGCGTTCATTTCGTCGTACTCTCTCCTGGAAGTTATTCAGACTCCAGCACTGATATAATAGTGCCACTTCTCACATTGTAAATTGGATGCCCATCCAGCGCCCGCTCACCTTTGAATTTAGCAACTTCAACTACATCCACCCTAATTCGCAATATGGTTCCATCAGCAAGCTTGATTTTCATCGGTTTCTCAATAATCTCTTCGATTTCAACTATCTCTACATCATGCATTTCACCGGTTGTTGGATGTTTCATCTTTCGTTCTACCATAACCAACCTTTTCTTCATTTATATTGAAGTAGTGATTTCCCTATCCGTCGCCATGAGTGTGACTCCGTTCTCCGTATCGGAGTTGCAGGCGCCACTCACGAACATACCCTATCTCATAGTGTGCAATGTTTCACCATATTCTGCCATACATTCCTGAAATTTCAATCGGCCTGGAACTCTGCTTCGCGCTCCCTGCGGGCAACACGAGAAACGCTAAACCTCTGCGAATTTTTGCGGATCCACCCGGGGCAAGGGGACATCACAGGAGAAGATGTCCGGAAGGCTATGCGGGGATTTCGATTTCAGGTGCCGCTTCACGCTCTCGCGCTTCACGGATTCATAGAGCGCGTGATAGGAGGGCTCGGCGGGTACGAAAATTTCATCCAGGGTGTCGTGCTGCACGGCGAACGATATCTGGGCCTCGACCGCTTCGGTCAGACTTTCCACCGCCTGATCTTGCGTTTCCCCATAGCCCCTGAGGCTCATATCCAGGGCAATCGCGCACCATTTCGCATCTTCCCGAACCACCAGAACGCGAAGAGTGTGGTTGAAATCCATGGGCGTGTGCACTCCTTTTGGTGTTCATCCGGGTGCCGAGATAGCCACGGCAAATTCAGGGACATAGCTTACATGGTTTTAAGAATGTTTGCATTCGACGCAATTTTCAATTCCCCCCATCACTCGATTTTCTCCTCCAGCTTCCGCGTCGCCTCCTCGACGATTTCGCATACTTTGTCCATCACCTCGGGATGCGCGCGGAACGACTCGCGCACCTCCTTGACGATCGCCATCTTGGCGGCGGCGAAACCGGCCAGAGTGGGGTGACCGAAAAAATACTTTTATCTCGGAAGGTGTTTCAGAGCCGCCCAATCTCAGACGTTTGGACGGTTCTGCTCAGTTGAAGGCGTCGGTGGGGTTTGAAGGCAATAGGTTACCGGGACATATCTGGCAGCCTATGTCGTCAACTCGACGCTCCCGGTCAACCCGCTATAAGTCATCGTGAAATTTTCAAGAAAAGTCCTGCCGAGCAAGGCATGGTGGATTTGTCCTCCGCCAATCAAATCTACGGCGGCGAACCTGCCCAAAATGGTGCAATCCAAAGCGGGCACGTGAATATATGCGATGTGCATCGTCGTCCTGTGTCTACCCGACACCCCGGAAACTTCCACGCGGTCGACGACGGGCAGTTTCAAGTCGGATGCGACTTGCCGATCAATGCAACTCTCGGCCGCTCCCGTATCGACAAGGGCATGAAAACGCTTGCCGCTCGGGTCTTTGGGGTCGATACCTATTTCAACGGAGATTGTCGGTCCGTACAGGGCCAGTTCCGAGGAAGTTTCAAAACCGCATTCAGCTTTTTGCATATAAAGGCCTGTACATCACCGAAGCGGGGAGCCTCAGAGGCGGCGCTCCTACCTGCCTGATGAGATACGGCCCGCGATACCCGAATTTTTCAATGGCGTCGGTCGCCGCCTCATCGAAAGACTCATAGGAACCAACGAGCTTCTCGTCGTGAAAGACGACCCACTTGCCGAAATAATCGAGTTCGAGGTCATCTTTCATGGCCTCATACGTCTCGATTTGTTTTTTCAGGCCGCCCATATCTAATTCCTTCTCATCAAAGATAGATTGAAAACAATTATACTTTACTCTCTGGTTCACTTCGACCAGGGGATTTACATCCCACAATTACACCCTGTCTTAGTAGGGAGAAACATTTTATCATACCTTGGCATAGAGTGCTGAAATCCTAACTGCCCCCACTACTCCACCCGCTCCTCGAGCTTCCGCGTCGCCTCCTCGACGATTTCGCACACTTTGTCCATCACCTCGGGGTGCTCGCGGAACGACTCGCGCACTTCGGTGACGATCGCCATCTTGGCGGCGGCGAAGCCGTCCAATGTGGGAGGATCGAAATAACACCCTGCTCTAGAAAGGCATTTCAAAGCCGCCACAATCTCAGACGATTGGACGGTTCTGCTCAGTTGAAGGCGTCGATGGAGGGGTTTAATGGGAAGCTAATCCGGGGGAAAATACCAACGACTTAAATTCACAACTGCTAATAAGCCTCGGGCAATTCATTTTTCGCACAGTCTTTGTCGATATGCAGGTGACGTATCATCTTCCTGATATGGCCAATCTCGATCTCCGCCCGGCGTCCTCTTCCATGTTCTCCCTTCGGGAATGACGGATAGGTTCGATCCCCATATCGGATGCAGAAGTGATGCGTGGTTTCCCTGATGTCACATCCAGGCGCGCACACTTCGAGCATATCCCAAATTTTCCTTAGTTGTACGCGTCCGCTCGAAGCCGTTCAGGCGGCGATAGTTCTTAGTTCATCCAGCAGATTGTGCCGCGCCGTGGGTTTTTTCACCGTTCTAACCTGCACATAGGGCTGGTGCTCATCTGCGTTTTTCTTTTCCCGTCCTTCGGATTCGATATCTCCCCGGCGCACCGCCTCAACGGCTTCATCCCATTCCCGTTTCGTTTCTTCGCAAATCTCTTTGAAGAATGCCTCCACACGCTCTTTGAAGGTCGCGAAATCGACGGCTTCCTCCGCCATATCGAACAGGACGGACGTGTAGGTCCGTCGGAAAGCGGAGAAAGCCTTATCCTCATTTTCTCCGGTCGCAGCGATTCCCCCCGGCTGTACGCCGTACATCCATGTGGAATCATCCTCTTTCATCCCGAGGACCGTTCCCATCATTCTTACGTCCGCCACGAAGCCGTTTCCTTCCACCTTGTCAGAGAAGGTGAAAAAGAAAGGAAACGCGCTCATGTTCCACTCCTTTTCGGTTAGTGAATTGGTGCGAGAAATATCTCACAAAACCACACCCTATCTCACAATCTACAAAGTATCGCCATATCCTGCCATAGATCGCTGAAATCTCAACCCGCCTGATCCGCCCCCCCTCACTCGATCCTCTCCTCCAGCTTCCGCGTCGCCTCCTCGACGATTTCGCACACCTTTTCCATCACCTCGGGATGCGCGCGGAACGATTCGCGCACTTCCTTGACGATCGCCATCTTGGCGGCGGCGAAGCCGTCCTGGTATTCGAGCTTGAGCTTTTCCGCCGATATGCGGCTGCGCTCCAGCCCGTTCACCATCTGCGCGAGTTTCTCGGGCGTCAGGTCCGCGAAGGATTCCTTCCCCATCTGGGAAACGGCCTCGACCGCCTGGGTCATCAGCATCCGCCGCGCGGCGGCGGCCACCTTCTCGCCCGGGTCCCTGCCCTCGCCGTCATAGGCCATGACTTCCTCGATCAGCTCATCCACCATGGCTTCCACCCGCTTGGTCTTGCGGATGCCTTCCAGCAGGCGGTTGTTGCGCCTGCCTATGGAGCAGAGCCCTATCTTCTCCCCGGTCTCCTTCTCGAAAGCCTCGGCCACCTCCTCGTAGGTCTTCCCCTCGGCGAGCATGGGGTCGACGACATTCTCGGCGCCGTATTCCACCACCTTCGACCTGCGCCCCCGCCTCCTCTCCATCACAATTCTCCCACGAGGATGTCGGGCGAAGCGGATACGGCGCCTTCGAGCAGACCGCGCCCCTTGCGGGTCAGGTGCGCCTCGTAGTCGGTCAGCAGGCGGCCGAAACCGCCCGGGGTGCGCTTTTCCAATAAACCCCGCCCTGCCAGATCGTCCACGAAGGCCTCGAGCGTCTCGCGGCCCAGGGGCGCGCCGTCCTCATGGTGGCCCGCCTCGCGCAGCGCGCTCCAAAGGAGAAGGCTGCCCACGCTCGATTCCGGGCGCAAGGCATCCTGGTAATACAGCGTCTTCAAAATGTCGCCGCGCAGGACGCGGGCCGTCAGTTCGTTCACGATGAAACACCTCCTCGATGATTTTCATACCGGCGCGCCGGACGCCACCCGCCGATATCCAGGCTTCTTGCGCCCACTGAAAATACCTCCTCGATGACTTCCATTCCTGAATGCCGAACACCCCGCGCGCGGCGGGATTCAGCCAACATACAAGGCGGCGCGGGTTCGGGCGGCCCGGCAAATGCGGGGAAATGCGGGTGCGGGCGCGTTGAGAAAATAAATTCCGGGTTGCACAATGCCGCCCGAGGAGGAGGCTTCGATGCGCTCAAGCGCGCGGAAAATCATCACCACGCTCGCCGTATACGCACTCTGGTTCGCGTGGCTGCCCGACGCGCCTGCCCTCGCTCACGGGGAGGAGGAGATACTCCTGTTCGCCTATCTGGCGGAGGAGCGCAACCTGCTGAGAATCTCGACCGCCATCGTGGGCGGCATCATCCTGGCGATGGGCGCCTTCATCACCCAGCAATCGCGCGCCGAGGCGCGGGAGAGCGCCCGGGCCGAATTCACGGGCTTCAGGGTTATATTGCCGGGACTGCTCGTCACGAGCCTGGGCGTCATCGTGCTGTTCACGGCCGCCTTCATCCTGCCCGAGCAGATCAAGATCGTGCACGACCATCCCCTGGAGCACATCGAGACGAAAACGACGAAAAGCAAAAGCGGCCCGTGAGGGGTTGTTGGAAAGTCCCTGCGCACCCCCTCGAATGAAGGCCGTATGGGTCAGACATATATGTCTGACCCCGTGGCCGCCCTTGTCATCGGCTGGAAAACCAACCCCCCCTACCCCCCCTTGTCAGGGGGGCAAGAAAAATCAAAACCCTCCTCAGCCCGGCGGGGGCGCATCGCCTTTTTATACCCCCCTGTCAAGGGGGGGTAGGGGGGGTTGCCTTGATGAAGTTTCCCTTTCAAGGGGGTTGCCATTACCCTCCCAGGGGCTTTTTCAACAACCCCAAAGCCCTCCCCGCGCAAAACCCCCTCACTTCGCCTTTCCCGTGAGTTTCTCGACGGTGCGCAGCGCGCCCAGACCCAGCATCCCCAGGGTGAGTTCGAGAAGCCCGTCCACCGAGACGGGATAGGGCGCGAGTTCGCCGCTCATCAGCACCTGCCGCGTCCAGAGCCATGCGCCGAGCGCATACTGGGGAATAAAATAGAACGCCAGCGAGACGCCGCACGTCCACAGGATGAACGGCCTGCCGCCCGCGACGAAGACGCTGCGGTGGGCCGCTTCGATTTTGTTGATCTCGTTCTGGGCTTCGGCGGGGCGCATCATCAGCTTTTGCTTTATCGCCTCCGCCGCGCGCCGCTCGTCCGGCGTCTCGACGAACCTGTCGATGACGTTGGCGACGCTCTCCGCCGCCGACACGACACCGCCGCCGATGAGCTTTTCCAAAAAGGCCATCACGCGCTCCTTATGCGCCCGGCCACCCTGCCCGCCCGGGCGGGGAGTTCCCGCGCGTAAACCGAATCGAGCGCCTCCCCGGCCGCCCGCTCGTAATCGCCCTTAGCGAGCGCGGCCCACATCTTCTGAAAGCCCAGAAGGCTCGGCACGCCCATGTTGTAGGCCATGTCGAGCAGAGCGCGCCTGGCACCCGGCCTCAAATTCGCATACACCTCGCCGACGCGGGAGCGCTCCAGCTCTTCGGCCATCAGGATGAGCCGGTGGCGGAGGAGCATTTCTCCCTCCTCCTCTGTAATGCCGTCCTCGATCAGCGTTCCGTAACCGATGGTCTTCTTGCCCTTGGTATCCAGATAGACCCTGGCGACGAAACCCTCCTCGCGCTTGATCTCCTCTACGAGTTCGTCCGTGAGCATGATTTCTCCTCTTTCACGAGCGAATCCTCGGTTTTGGCCACCTGTTGCAGGACGCGACAAAGCGCCGCCGCTCCCTTGCGCGCGCCCCAGCGGTCCGCATAGGCCCGGCTCGAAGCCAGCACCCGTCCGTTCCTCGCCCGCACCCGGAAGCGATGCCGCCCGGATTTATCCCGGAATATCTCGACGGGACGATATTTCGCGTTCCTCATGGCCAACATACGACGCCCCCCAGGAAAAAGCCCAACAGCACCAGCCCCGCCCCCGCGGCGACGAGGCGCAAGGCGGTGTGCTTCTTGTCGGCCCAGCGCCACAAGGCGGCGTCCGTTCTTCTTTCGAATTCATTTTTTTCGCTCATGACTCTCCTCTCTTTCCGGTAATGAAATCCCGCGCGCCGCGCTTAAGCGATGCGCCTCGACGTGAGAGATTCTAGGCCTTGATCCCGCCGGGCCGATGACGGAAAATGCGGGCAATTGCGGGGTGATGCGCTTTCACCCGCCCCTGGCAGTGAAAAAGCGCATCCCCCCGCGCCGGACGCGCCCGCTCGACCGTTTCGTTCGCGACGCGCGAGGGGCGTTTCAACCCGCTATGAAGACGACGCGCCGAGGGGCGCACGCCGCCAAGCACAGGAGAGGAACCATGAAAAAACTGACCGCCATCGCCCTCGTGGCCGTATTCGGCCTGGGGCTGGCCGGGTGCCGCGCCGACGGCACCATGGACAAACAGACCGGCGGCGCGATTCTCGGCGGAATCGCGGGCGGTCTCATCGGGTCCAAGTTCGGCAAGGGCCGGGGCCGCAAAGCGGCGACCTTCGCGGGCGCGGTCCTCGGCGTCCTCGCGGGCAGCTCCATAGGGCGCCAGCTCGACGAGCGCGACCGTCTGCTGATGTCGCGCAGCACGCAAAAAACCCTCGAACGCGGCAAGACGAACGTGGCAAGCAAGTGGGTAAACCCCGACACGGGCAACCGGGGCACCATCACGCCCAGGCGCACCTACCGGGTCCAGAGAGGCTCGGCCACCAGTTACTGCCGCGAGTTCCAGCAGACCATCACCGTGGGCGGCAAGACAGAGCGCGCCTACGGCCGCGCCTGCCGGCAGCCCGACGGAAGCTGGAAGATCGTCAACTAGGCGCGCGCAAAGAGACGTTCTCATAAGGTTCAGGGGGCGCGGATCGGGTTGCGCCTTGCATCGAGGCATCGCCCGGTTAAAATACATGGCGCGTTTGTGGAGCGACCGGCAAGCCGGCAGCGATTCAGGAAAGGGGGCCGACAAAAATGGTTTCCGATCAGACGAGAAACGACGTTTGGCAAGAGCTTCTGGACGTCACGAGACTCGTTCGCTACTACGGGGCGCTTTCCGACCGCCATCGCCGCAACCATACCGCCGTTCGGTTTCTCCTCCTGGCCGCGGCGGCCGGCGGAATCGCCGCGCTGCTCGATTTGCTTCCGCAGATCGTGCAACTCGTCGCAGGAGGACTCATCGCTCTCGTCGTCGCCTGGGATTTCGTGTCCGACTACGCCAAAAAGGCCGCCGTTCTGCATACGATCGACATCGAATGCGGCCTGCTGGAAATCGAGTGGCGCGAATTGTGGAACGAGGCCAACGACCCCGAGGCGGGCGACGCGGATGTTCGAGAGAAGAACCGGCGGCTCGCCGAGAGAATCTCATACGTGACCGCAAGGGCGGGAGACGCCAACATCCCGGAGAATCGGAAACTGAACGAAGAATGCGCGAAAACGGCATACAGGGTCGTGGCCGATCAATATGCCGCCTGAAACTCGCAATGGCGACTCCTCCATAATTGCCAGAGGCAAACCCCCAAGACCGGAGAACATACCTTTACCGAAACCACCGCCGAGACCACCCGCGCCACCGAAGAAGAAACCGGAAAACTAGCCTCTGCTACGTTCCATCCGCGCCCGCATGGAGTTCATGCTTCTCAAGGGATACAATTCGGTTTCACCTTCGAGGGGTGTTTCATGAAAAAGAGTATCTGCGCGGGCGTGGCGTTCATGTTCTTCGTATCCGGTTGCGCGGGAGTTGGACCGAACCCGGTGGCGCGCTACGCGCCTGCCGATGAAAAGCGCGCCTGCGCCTCGCTCAAGGCGGAGATCAAGGCCAACAGGAAGGAAATCGCCAAAAAGACGACCGAGCGAACGAACAAGGCGAACAAGAACCTCATCCTCGGCGCAGCGGGCGTGTTCCTCATCGCGCCGTGGTTCTACATGGACCTGAAGGGCAAGGAAGCGGTCGAGACCGAAGCCCTCGAGCGCCGAAACGCCGCGCTTCGCCGCATCGCCTTCGACAAGGGCTGCAACGCGCCGCTTCCGATCGTGACGCATCAGCGGAAGCCGAACCTAAGAACCGATGAGAAAGGGAGATAGGCGCAATAGCGTTTCGAGGACAGACGCATGTTCTGCATCCTCGCGGACTCCTGCGCCGGCCATCTCCTGCGCGAGTGGGGGTCGAGAAGTTCACGCGCGTCTACGCCGCGAAAGACGCCAAGGCCGCGATCCTCAAGGAGACGGAAAAACCCGACCGGCGGTGGAAGGAGGTGTGGCTGGGCGGGGTAAGGTAGGAGAGTTACGACCGAGGAGGAAAGAATTGCGTATTTGCAAAAAGAAAAGCCCCCCGGGTTTCCCCGAGGGGTGTAGTTTCATTCCAAGCTTGCTTCCTAGAAGCCGGGGTCCTCGTCGTGTGTGCGGAACATCGTTTGGTCTCCTTTCAGCGGCCGGATAGCTACAGACTTGCCTAACCGTTCAAATTATTCCATTTTCGACATAAACTTTCAAGCCCTATATAAAGCCTGCTCCCCCTTCGATTTCTCAGGTCGGCAATCCACGGCTCGAATACGTCATAATAGCGTAAAACATTCGTTTGATACAGTTCGCGAATGACGCCTTCATTGACAAAACCCTTATCCACCAACACCGCCAAATCCTCAAGATAATTCAAGACATTCGTTATGTTTAATTCGAGCATGTCATCGTCTTTGATTCTCTCTTGTATAATTCTCAGCCTCTCCTCCCTCGGTTTGTCGGCTATGGGTTTTATTAGCCCGATGACGGCTTTTGGGGAGTCGAAAAAACTCGTGGTATTCCATTCGGAGGTGAGGGACATCGTGCGGGTCATTTGTTCGGATTCCACATTCGCATAAACGCTTTGAGCGATATAAAAAGCGCTGACGATTGCGGCTGCTGCGCCAACAGCTATGGCGATAAACGTCGCCAATTCCTTGTGGGCAGGCAAGAAGAAATACACGCCGACAATCACGCCGACGAAGATGATGGCAACCACAGAGGGGCTACGAGACGGGAACCTTCAGCCCGTAGGGGTCGCTCGTGAGCGACCCTCTCGGTAGGTGCAGTCTATTGATCGTCATTCCGGCGCACGCCGGAATCCAGAACCGAGGAAAGGGACAACATCGCAGGTTGAACATGAAAAAGGATAAAGCAAAAAACAAAGGCAAAAACCCTGGATTCCGGCATGCGCCGGAATGACGGGCGCTCTCTCCTCCTCAGTCGGTCGCAACCCCTCCCTCCTTGGACGGGGTTGACCCCCCTCAGTCCTAATCGTTCTCCCGCATCCCGCCGAATTTCCATTCGAGATCGTGCGGGAAATCCTCCGTCATCTTCTCGACGTAGGCGAGCACGTCCTCGCGGCGGAAGCGCGCGCTCTTGAAGGAGGGGTGGCCTTCGGGCTGCCTGGCGCCCGCGCGCGGGGGCGGGCGGCGCAGGTAGACGGGGCGGAGACAGGGCGCGTCGCTCGCGCAGTCCTCGGCGATGATGGCGTCGAGCGTTCGGTAACTCCGGTAGCCGAGCACCCTGGCGAGCATGGGCTTGGTGAGAAACGCCTCTTCCTCGAGAATGCGGCGCGGCGTTCTCGAATCGAGCGGGGCGTGTTTCGTTCTCCTCGCGCGCCTCTTGCGCCTGGTCGTCTCATCGCGGGGTTTTCCGGACGGCATCAGGCGAGCGCCTCGGCGAGCGGGAGGAGGACCAGGTCGCGGCGGCGGGTTCTCTTCATCCGGACGAGGGAGTCGGCGCGCGCGCGGGCGGATGCCATGTTCGGGAAGATGAGGCTCACGCGCCTTTCGCGGAAGCGGTCGCGGTAGACGAGCAGTGCCGCCTCTTCGGGGAGGCCGAAGCCCTCGTCCACAAGGTCCGAGAGCGCGCGCTCGTGGGTTCCGATGAAGGAGACGGCATCGTTCATGACGACGCCCCTCCCGGGCGCAGATGCGGCGCGCTTCCGATGCGGCGTAATAAAAACCCGGATGACCCGCGCGGTCTCGAAGGTGCGTTGGTCTCGGAGGGGGGCGCCTCGCGGGCGGTTCGAGACGCCGGGTTCGGTGGGGAAGAAGGTGGGGTATTGCGGGACGGATCATCCGGGCAAGGCGAATTTCCGAAAAATTCGATAAATTTCGATAAATTCACGGGGTTTTTCGATAAATTCATGGAATTTCCTTTTTTTCTTCATAAGGTCAACAATATCAACTAGATATCCGATTCATCCACCTGTGTGTGATATTCTTATTCACACATCAGGCAACGGCAATATATCTATATATATTTATAATGTCAAGGAAAATATCCAAAAATATCTATTGCCGGGATGCGGTCGTGCAAGTCATTGACAAGAAAGGAGATACGAAGAGGTCGGGCTAGTCGAGGTCTCTGCCCAGAAGCTCGATGAAGCGCCTCACGCCGCCGTGGAGCGGCTTGTCGCGCCTGTGGATGAGGCCCAGCGGCCGGATGATGCGCTCGCCCTCGAAGGGCAGCACCGCCAGGGTGTTCATGGCTCGTTCATTATGAACGGCCGAACCGGGCAGAATGCTCACCCAGGTGTCGATGAAGAGCGCCTCCTTGATGCTCTCCACGTTGTCGAACTCCATCACGACGTCCACGCCGACGCCCGCCTTGCGCAAGACCCTGTCGATCGCGCTTCGGATGGCGAGATCGGCATCGAACGCCACGAACGGTTCGCCCGCGAGGTCGGGTAGTCTCACCGCATGGCGAAAGGCCAACTGATGCCCCGGATGCGAGACGAAGAACATGGGTTCCTCCTTGAAGGACACGACCCGGAGCGCCTTGTCTCTCGGGGGGTAGGAGAGGATTCCGATGTCCGCCGTATCGTCCAGAACGGATTGCACGACTTTCTCGGGGTGGAGGCATTCGAGCCGAACCCGCGCCTGAGGATACAGGGAGCGGAACCGCTGCATGTAGGCGCCCATCTGGTGAAGGCCCACCGAGTAGATGGCCGCAACGCGCACTTGTCCGTGCACCTCGCCGATGCCGTATGATATTTCCGTGCAGACCTGGTCGAATTCCCCCAGCATCTTTCGGCACGCCTCATAAAACCGGGCGCCTTCTTCGGTGATGCCGAAAGGCCGCTTGCTCCTGTCGAGCAACTCGACGCTCAAATCTCCCTCGAGCTGGCGAAGCGCCTGACTCGCCGCAGACTGGGTCACGCCGCTTTGAGCAGCTCCCTTGGAAAAACTCTTTTCCTGGATGATACGGCAATACAGCCTCAAGGATTCGATGTTCATGAGAAAAGGTTACAATATAAATAATCCTAATGCAATATATTAAATATTTTAGTTTGTCTTATTTTTCAGCGCGTGCTATACTCGAAGTCCGTTTCATGGAAATCATCATGCGATGTCCATAAGACGCTCTCAGGAGTTCCCCGTGAAATGGGCAAACGGGGAGTTTTCCTGGAACTTCACTCGGAAAGAAAGTTTGGTGAAACAATGAGAAAACCCTCACAAAAACAGGGTCTGTATGATCCTGCCTTCGAACACGACGCATGCGGCGTGGCTTTCGTCGTGGACATCAAGGGACGCAAGTCTCACGACATCGTCAAAAAATCCCTTACCATCCTCCGAAACCTCGCCCACCGGGGTGCGACGGGCTCTGAAATCAACACGGGCGATGGTGCAGGGGTTTTGATACAGGTACCCGATAAATTCCTGCGCAAGGCCTGTGAAGCCGAAAAAATCAAAATCCCGGCGGAGGGACGCTACGGAGTGGGTTCGGTGTTTCTTCCCAAATCCCCGAGCCAGGCGAACGAATGCGAACAGATATTCGAGTCCATCGTCTACGAGGAAGGTGCCGACGTTCTCGGCTGGAGACCTGTGCCGAATGACCTCTCCTCGCTCGGCTCTACGGCGCGTGAAGCCGCGCCGCAATTGCGTCAGGTATTCATCGGCGGATTCGACGAATCCCTCGACTCCATGGGGATAGAACGCAGGCTGTACGTCATCAGAAAACGCGTGGAGCACGCGATTCGCGAGTCGGACATCCGCGACAGAGACGAGTTCTTCATTCCCTCGCTCTCGGCGCGCACGCTGGTCTACAAGGGAATGCTGACAGCGAAACAACTCGAGAACGTATACCCCGACCTCAAGGATCCGGACATGGAGTCGGGCCTGGTGCTGATTCACTCGCGATTCTCCACCAACACGTTCCCGTCTTGGCCCCTGGCGCATCCATACCGCTACCTCGCACATAACGGCGAGATAAACACCCTGCGCGGCAACATCAACTGGATGCGCGCCAGAGAAGCGCTGTGCGAATCTCCACACCTGCCTGATCTGGAGAAAATCCTGCCCATCATCGTCGAGGGAGGAAGCGATTCCGCGATCTTCGACAACGTGCTGGAGTTCCTCTACATGGCCGGCCGTGAGATGGCCCATGCCGTATTGATGATGATCCCCGAGCCCTGGGTGGGCCATGAATCCATGAGCGAGGAGAGGAAAGCCTTTTACGAGTTCCATGCCAGCCTGATGGAGCCGTGGGACGGGCCTGCCTGCATCACATTCACGGACGGTTCGGTCATCGGCGCCGCATTGGACAGAAACGGCCTGCGGCCCGCGAGATACTACGTCACGCACGATGACCTGCTCGTCATGGCGTCGGAGGTGGGCGTTCTCGATATCCCGCCGGAGAACGTAAAGCTCAAAGAGCGCCTCCATCCCGGACGAATCCTGCTCGTGGACACCGAGGAGGGCCGCATCGTCGATGATGAGGAAATCAAATCGCGCTATGCGTCCGAGCATCCGTACCGCGAATGGCTGGAACAGCATCTGCTCCATCTGGACAAACTGCCAGATGCTCCACAGCTTCCCGAATCGGACCATCAGGGCATCCTCGAAAGACAGAAAGTCTTCGGCTACACGCAGGAGGATTTAAGGTTTTTCATCGGCCCGATGGTGAACCTGAAAAACGACCCCACAGGTTCAATGGGCAACGACGCCGCGCTCGCCGTTCTCTCGAACCGCCCGCGCATTCTGTACGATTATTTCAAGCAACTCTTCGCCCAGGTGACGAATCCGCCCATCGACGCCATTCGCGAGGAGATCATCACGCAGATATCCTCCACCATCGGACCGGAGAGAAACCTGCTTGCTCCCGAGCCGGATTCCTGCCAACAGGTCAGGCTCGACTCCCCCATCCTCAGCAACGAGGATTTCTACAAGCTCGCCCACATCCGGCAGCCGGGCTTGAAAGCCGTCACGCTGCCCATTCTCTTCCGGGCCGAGGATGGCCCGGCCGGCCTCAAGCAGGCGATGGACGATTTGTGCAGAAAGGCCAGCCGCGCCATCGAGCAGGGCTACAGTTTCATCGTCTTGTCTGACCGCGGCGTTTCGAGGGATTACGCTCCGATTCCCGCGCTTCTCGCTACCGCTGGCGTTCACCACCATCTGGTGCGGGAGGGAACGAGAACACGCATCGGGCTTCTCCTTGAAACAGGCGAAGCGCGCCAGGTGCACCACATGTGCCTGTTGCTGGGCTTCGGGGCCGAAGCTATCAACCCGTATCTCGTCTTCGAGACCATCGACGACATGATACGAAACGGTCTCCTCGGGAACATTGAGCCCGACGCGGCCAGGAAGAACTACATCACAGCGCTCAACAAGGGCATCCTCAAGGTGATGTCGAAGATGGGCATCTCCACCATCCAGTCGTATCGAGGCGCACAGATATTCGAGGCCATCGGCTTGAAGCGCGATTTTGTGAAGAGATACTTCACCTGGACAGCCTCGCGTATCGGCGGAATCGGCATCGACGTCGTGGCCGAGGAAACCTTGAGGCGGCTCAGGAACGCCTTCCCCGAAAGACCCGTGGGTTCCCGGGAACTCGAAGGCGGCGGAGACATCCAGTGGCGACGGGACGGAGAATACCACCTGTTCAACCCCGAAACCGTCTTCAAGCTCCAGCACTCCACGATGTCGGGACGGTATGAGATTTTCAAGGAATACACCGACAAAGTCGACAACCAGAACAAGCATCTGGCCACGCTGCGCGGGCTTCTGGATTTCCATTGGGCGGAAACACCCGTCCCCATCAAAGAGGTTGAACCGGTAGAGGAGATCATGAAGCGCTTCAGCACGGGAGGCATGTCCTACGGCGCTTTGAGTTCAGAAGCCCACGAGGCACTTGCCATCGCCCTGAACCGCATCGGTGGAAAATCCAACTCGGGCGAAGGCGGGGAGGACGCGAACCGCTACACGCCCGACGAGAACGGCGATTTCAGGCGAAGCGCGGTTCACCAGGTGGCGTCGGGACGCTTCGGCGTGACGAGCGAGTATCTGGTCAACTGCACGGATCTCCAGATCAAGATGGCCCAGGGCGCCAAGCCCGGAGAGGGAGGCCAGCTTCCCGGCCACAAGGTCTACCCGTGGATCGCCAAGACGAGGCACTCCACGCCCGGCGTGGGACTCATCTCGCCTCCCCCACACCACGACATCTATTCGATCGAGGATCTGGCGCAGCTGATCTACGACCTCAAGAACTCGAATCCGCAGGCGGACGTGCACGTGAAGCTCGTCTCCGAAGTCGGCGTCGGCACAGTCGCGGCGGGCGTCTCCAAGGCCCACGCCGATACCATCCTCATATCGGGCCACGACGGCGGAACGGGCGCCTCCCCCATCACGAGCATCCTCCACGCGGGCACCCCCTGGGAGTTGGGGCTGGCGGAAACACAGCAGGTTCTCGTGCTCAACAGGTTGCGCGACCGAGTGGCCGTCCAGGTGGACGGACAGATGAAAACCGGGCGCGACGTCATCATCGGCGCTCTTTTGGGAGCGGACGAATACGGTTTTTCCACCGCGCCGCTCGTTGTGATGGGCTGTATCATGATGCGCGTGTGCCACCTGAACACCTGCCCCGTCGGCGTCGCCTCCCAGGATCCGAAGCTGCGCGAGAAATTCGACGGGAAGCCCGAGTTCGTGGAGAACTTCTTCCGATTCGTCGCAGATGAGGTGCGCGAATACATGGCCGGGCTCGGCTTTCGCACGATGGAGGAGATGATCGGGCGCGTGGACAGGCTCGACACCAAGAAGGCGGTGAAGCACTGGAAGGCGAAGGGTCTTGATTTCTCGGCCATCCTCCACAAGCCCGACGCCGGCCCCGACGCGGCGATCCGCCAAACCACCAAGCAGAATCACGGCCTCGAACGCTCGCTCGACATGCGGGAGTTGCTGCCCCGGTGCAAGGATGCAATCGAGAACAAAACGCCGGTCGCTTTCGAGCTTCCCATTCGCAATACCCACCGGACGGTGGGCACCATCACGGGTTCCGAGATAACGCGCATTCATGGCGGCGAGGGCCTGCCGGAAGACACCATCCGCATTCATTTCACCGGCTCCGCCGGACAGAGTTTCGGCGCCTTCATCCCCAAGGGAATGACCCTCTCACTCGAGGGCGACGCCAACGACTACATGGGCAAGGGGCTATCGGGCGGGAAACTGATCGCCTACCCCCCCAAGGGGGCGGGCTTCGTGCCTGAGGAGAACATCATCATCGGAAACGTGGCGCTATTCGGGGCCACTTCGGGAGAAGCGTATTTCCGGGGTGTGGCCGGCGAGCGGTTCTGCGTGAGAAACAGCGGCGCGCACACGGTGGTGGAGGGCGTGGGAGACCACGGCTGTGAATACATGACGGGCGGCCGCGTTGTCATCCTGGGCAAGACGGGCCGGAACTTCGCTGCCGGCATGTCGGGCGGCGTCGCCTATGTGCTCGATGAGACGGGCGATTTCGCCAGGCTCTGCAACATGGAGATGGTGGACATCGAGCCCCTGCAGGCGCCCGACGACGTAGAGGAAGTCAAGGACTTAATCAAGAAGCACATCGAATATACGGACAGCGCGCGGGCCAGGGAGATTCTTGACGCTTGGGAGGCGCACCAGCCGCGATTTGCCAAGGTGATGCCGCGCGACTACAAGCGGGCGCTCACCGCCATCGAGGAGGCGAAGGAAAGAGGTATCCCGTGGGAGGAAGCCGTGATGGAGGGCGCCCATGGGTAAGCCGACGGGTTTTGTGGAATTCGGAAGGGAAGCGCCCAAGACGAGGCCCGTGGAAGAGCGCGTCCACGACTGGGACGTCGTCTATCTCCCAACGCCGCACGAGACGCTTAAGCAACAAGGTGCGCGGTGTATGGACTGCGGCATTCCCTTCTGCCATGAGGGATGTCCGCTGGGAAACCTGATCCCCGACTGGAACGATCTGGTCTACCGGGATTTGTGGAAAGATGCCATCGACCGGCTCCACGCGACGAACAATTTTCCCGAGTTCACGGGCTGGCTCTGTCCTGCTCCGTGCGAGGATTCCTGCGTACTGACAATCAACGACTCCCCGGTGACGATCAAGGAGATCGAAAAATCTCTCATCGAGCACGCCTTCGAACAGGGCTGGGTGCAGCCGACAGCACCTGCGGTGCGCACCGGCAAGAAAGTCGCCGTCGTGGGTTCAGGGCCGGCGGGGCTGGCCGCGGCACAGCAACTCAACTGGGCGGGCCATCAAGTCACCGTGTTCGAGCGCGACGACAAACTCGGCGGACTCATGCGCTACGGGATTCCGGACTTCAAGATGGACAAGACGTATATCGACCGCCGTACGCAGCAGATGGAAGAAGAGGGCGTGGCGTTCCGCGTGAACGCGAACGTGGGCGTCGACCCCAAGGTCTCAGAACTCCAGGAAGAATTCGACGCCATCGTGCTCGCCGCCGGCGCCCTGCTCCACAGGGATTTGCAGATTCCGGGCCGCGAGATGGACGGCATTCACTTCGGCATGCGCTACCTCACCATGCAGAACCGGCGGCTTGCGGGAGAAGAGATACCGGATGAGGAATTTATTACCGCGAAGGACAAGCACGTGGTCGTTATCGGCGGCGGCGATACGGGTGCGGACTGCGTGGGCACCGCGCACAGGCAGGGGGCGAAATCTGTCCGGCAGTTCCAGTACCACCCGCGTCCGCCGGACAAGCGGGATCCGCTGAACGACCCCTGGCCGAACTACGCGAACATCTTTCGCACCGCGCCCATGTATGAAGAAGGCGGGGAGCGCATCTTCCAGATTCAGACCCGCCGGTTCCTGGGCGAAAACGGCCGCGTCAAGAAAATCGACACCGTGAAGGTGAACGAATCCCACGACGAGGACGGGAGGGTCGTCTTCACGGAGATCCCCGGCACGGAAGAGGAAATCGATGCGGATCTCGTGCTCCTGGCGATCGGCTTCCAGGGACCAGACTGCCACCCGCTGCTCGATGAGCTGGCCCTCGAACGCACCGGTCGCGGCGCGGTGAGCCGCGATGACAAGTGGATGACGAGCGCGCCCGGCGTCTTCGTGGCGGGCGACATGATGCGGGGCGCCTCCCTGGTTGTCTGGGCAATAGCGGACGGCCGCTCCTGCGCGCGCGCCGTGGATGAATACCTGATGGGAGAATCCCAACTCCCCGCCCCCCTGGATTAGGGGTGCTGACGGTATCCTCTTTGACTCCCATACATCAGACAGGCTCTTCACGAAACAAGCCCGGTAAAGCGCGCCTTTACCGGGCTTGTTGATGCAATCGATCTGTTGCTGCGAAACCGTCGTCTCAAAGCGAAACGCCCTAGTTCCCCAGCGCCTTGTTCTTGATGGGCCGTATATCGAAAACCTCAGGCTTGTTCGTGTCCACCATCACCTTCACGGCGTGCATCTGCTTGGCGCCGAAGACCTGAAGCGCTACGACGTTCGGCGCTTTTTCCGGGAAAGGGCGCGTGGCCTTGTATTTGTGGCTGTCGCCATAGATCAGCAGAACCGGCTTTTTGAACGCGGCGGCCGCTTTGATCAGCGCATCGCCGAACCTCTTGAATCCCGATGCGCCCGAGAACGCCTCTTTTTTCGCTCTGAAGAACCCCGTCGTGAACATGTCGGCGTGAATCGCGAGAACCAGCGCCTTGGCCTTGGCGGCGACGGCCCCCTCGAAGCCCGCGTTCAGCCAGGCGACGTTCGCCTCATCGCGCGCAAAGAACTCCGCGATGGCACGCCTGTCTCGCACCTGAAAATTATTGTTCGAACCCACGACGTGCGCCGTGATGAAATGGACGCCCTCTTTCACGAAGCGCGTGTTCTCGGGATAACCGGTGAATTCCCTCATCATGTCGGATTGGCGTTCGAGCTTCATGGGAGCCCTGCCGAGTGATTGCGGGCCGCGGGAGAAATAGTGCTTCCGCAAAAAGGCGAGCCTCTCGATGGGATCGAAGCGGCCTGCTGTCCAGCGGTGGCAATCCGTCCATTCGTTGTCGCCGGGCGTGTAGACGAGAGGGGCGTCGAAGGAATTCATGAAATCGAGTTGGTCGAGGAGCATCCTGTCCGAGCAGGGCGTGGAGCCCGATTTGGTGTCTCCGACATGGATCGTGAAAGCAGGCTTGAGCGCGTTGATTTGGCCGATCAGCGCCTTGAACGGCGGGTAGACCTTCGCGGGCTCCCCGTAAGGCATGTCGCCCAGGGCCACGAAGGTGAAGGGCTTATCCGCCGAGGCTGCGCCCGCCGTCAGCACGAACAGCGCGGTCGCGCCGAACAGTGCGCCCAAACATTTGCGCAAGAACGAAGCGGAATTACTCATCGGACCCATCCCATCCATCTCCTAAGGATTGCAAGAAAAGATCGGCATCTCCCGATACAAAAGGAGACGTCTGCCAATAACTGGAAAAACATCCATGCCGAAGCCCGCCAGAAGACGCAATATAGAAAAAATTTCCAGGAGAGATGTTACAAACAGGTGGCGATTCCATGATTTTTCGCTAAACCGAGGTTGGAAAAATAATGCACAGCGCCCGGAACCTACCTGCGCCAGCCCATTCTGTCCGCGATTCGCAGGATGATGTCCGAGCGGTTGAGGGCGTAGACGTGAAAATGGTTGACGCCCAGTTCCATCAACTCCCAAATCTGGAGCGCCGCCAGATCGGCCGAGCTTTCCTGAAAGGCCTCGGGGTCATTCTCGTAGGGCGCCAACGCATCGACGACGCTCTTGGGCACGCTCGCCCCGCATTTTTCCGCAAAACGCTGCACCTGGCCCAGGTCGCGCACGGGCAGGATGCCCGGCGACACGGGAACCGGGACGCCCCGAATCGCCGTCCGCTCCCTGAACCGCTCCCAGACGTGCGCCTCGAAGAAGAACTGCGAAATCGCGTAGCTGGCCCCTTCGTCGACCTTGCGGAGGAAGTGATCCATATCCGCATTCTTGTCGGGCGTTTCGGGGTGGCCCTCGGGGTAGCAGGCCACGCCGATGGAGTGGAGCCAGTCGAAGTTACAGAGCCACCGCACGAGGTCGGCGGCGTAGCGGAACCCGCCGGCCACGGCCTCATCGCGCGTCATGCCTTCCGGGATGTCGCCACGCAGCGCCAGGATGTCGCACACCCGGTTATCCCCATAAACGTCCAGCAGGCGCTTGAGTTCCGTTTCGTTCGCGCCCACGCAGGTGAGGTGCGCCACGACGCGACGCGGATAGCGCCTCGCCAGCTCCAGCACCAACTCGAGCGTGCCCTCCTGCGTGGAGCCGCCCGCCCCGTAGGTCACCGAGATGAAGGCGACGTCCATCGCGTCGTGAATCGCCTCCACCTCGCGCAGGGTGCGCTCTACCGCCTTGCGCCCCTTGGGCGGATAGAGCTCGATGGATATGCTCACTCCATCGGAGACGATGCCATCGATGACGGCGGACAACCCGTTCATCCCTTCCCTCCTCCTTCAGGCGGACGCCGCCAGTATGCGAGGCGCAAAAAAACGGGCGCGGGGCATGTCCACCCCGCGCCCAGGAACATCAGGTGCAAAGACCGGCCTAGCCCAGACCCTCGATTGCCGCGAAGAGCTTATCGTCGTCGGGCTTCTCGGGCGGAGCGGACGTCACCTCCATGTAGGCGACGTTCCCGTCCTTGTTGACGAGTACCACCGCGCGGTTGCTGAAACCCTTGTCGTTCAAGAGTCCATAGGCCGCGCACGTTCCCTTGCCGAAGAAATCGCTCAGCAGCGGGAACTCGATGCCGTACTTCTCGGCCCAGGCGGCGTGCGCGAACGGGCTGTCCACGCTGATGCCGATGACCTCGCAGTCCGCATTGTCGAACTTCGCCTTCTCCGCCTGATAGGCGGGCAACTGCTCGCTGCACACGGAGGAGAAATCGAACGGGTAGAAGCAAAGCAGGACGTTCTTCTTGCCCCGGTAATCGCTCAACTTGATCGTGTCGCCCTCGGCGAGGGTTCTCGGCAGCTCGAAGTCGGGAGCCGCATCACCTACGCTCAGTGCCATGAGACAACCCTCCTATTTGGCGGCCGCGAAGCGCGCGGCGACGTCGTCCCAGTTCACCACGTTCCACCATGCGGCAACGTAGTCGGGACGGCGGTTCTGGTAGTTGAGGTAATAGGCGTGCTCCCAGACGTCCACGCCCAGAAGCGGCACGTAGCCCTCGGTCCGCACGCTCGTCTGGTTGGGCATCTGCTTGATTTCCACGCTGCCCGAACCCGGCTTCGTGCACAACCACGCCCAGCCGCTGCCCTGCACGGTCACCGCCTTGGTGGAGAACTCCTCCTTGAAGGCCGCGAAATCGCCGATGGCCGCCGCCAGGTCGCCGCCCGGCTCGCCGCCGCCGTTCGGGCTCATGTTCTTCCAGAAGATGCAGTGGTTGTCGTAGCCGCCGCCGTTGAAGTTCAAGCCTCCCTGATCCGGCGAGAGGTTGCCGAGGATGTCCTCGATGCTCTTTCCTTCGAGGTCCGTGCCGGCGATGGCGTTGTTCAGGTTCGTGAGGTAGGTGTTGTGGTGCTTGGTGTGGTGAATCTCCATCGTGCGCGCGTCGATGTGCGGCTCCAGTGCGCTGTAGTCGTAATCGAGAGCGGGAAGTTCAAATGCCATTTCGTTTTCTCCTTGATGGGAATGGAATGTTCCGATTCAGGTGGTAATAATCAAACAGCCGGGGCCGCGGCCCCGAAAAATTATCCAAAACCGCCGGATCGCGTGAACGGCGATAAGAGACGCTGCGGATGAGTTTTCCGTTTTGTGTAAATTTTATCTCTGCCCCGATTCACAAGCGCGCGTATTCTACTTTCAGGGGTCGCTTCGCGTCAAACCTCATCCTGGGCGGGCACAGCCCGTAATCTGGCTATTCAGGCGCGTCCATCTTCTGGATCTCGTCGAAATCGCGGTAGAGAAGCGTCAGGTCCTCCTCGATCATCCCCCGCTCGACGGCTTTTTTCAAAAACGAGAGCGTATCCTCGGCCAACTGGATGTCGGCGCCTCGCTTTCGCCCGATTCCGACGGCGAGGCCTACGTCTTTTTGCAGGTTGTAGATGCGGGCCTGCCCGTTCCACGTGCCCGAGAGGATGTTGTTCGGAAAACGGTGGCGGCTCGCGTAGCTGTAGGCCGTCGACGCGTTGAAGATGTCGATCATGTCCTCGACCCGCATCCCGAGGCGTTCGACCAAGCGCGCTCCCTCGCACGTCGCTAGGAACATCGTGTGGAGCACCATGTTGTGGATGAGCTTCATGGTGTGGCCCGAACCCAGCGCGCCCAGATGGAAGACGTGATCCACGAAGGGTTTCAGGTATCGCCTCGTGCGCTTGAGGAGCGCCTCGTCCCCTCCGATCATCAAGGTCAGCCTGCCCTCCAGGATGTTGCCGGGCCCGCCGCTCATGCCGGCGTCGAGATAGCCCAGCCCCGCGCGCTCGGCGCGCTTCGCGAGGCGCTTGGTCTTCGCCGGATCGGACGTCGTGAGGTCGTAGACGACGAGGCCTTTTCCCGGGTTCTTGAGCAGGCCGTCTTTCCCCCGGAAACACGCGGCTATCTCGTCCGATGAAGGCACGACGAAGAAGACGACCGCGCAGGATTCCCCTATCTCGCGCGGCGTGGCGATGGCTACGCCCTCGGCTCCCTCGAAGGGCTTCCGCCTTGCCTCTGAAACGTCCCAGACCATCAGGGGCATCTTCGCCCCGATAAACCGCTGCGCCACGGGATTCCCCATGCGGCCCAAGCCAATGACGCCCACGCCCTTTCGTTTCGCCATGAAACACCTCGGATGGATGAACCGGAAATGAATTCTATTGGAGCCGACGACCGGACTTGAACCGGTGACCTGCTGATTACGAATCAGCTGCTCTACCTGTCTGAGCTACGTCGGCTGAAAGGAGTATGCAACCCTGGTGAGGCTCGCGTTCCCCATGAGGGTGGTATTGAACACACCGCCCCCGCCTTCGTCAAGCCAACGGCGGCGCGAGGAGCCGAATTCCGCCTTTCACCGTTCCCGGTTTCATCGGACGGCTTGACTTACGAGCCGACGCGTCGTAAATCTCTTTTCTCTTGTGCCGCTAGCTCAGCTGGTAGAGCAACGGACTTTTAATCCGTAGGTCCAGGGTTCGAGTCCCTGGCGGCACACTACAAACCACCCCGAATCCGTTCGGGTTTCATACTATTTCTCACAGGAACGCCCGGACTACGTCTCGTGCGGGAATGCGGCCCGCCCCCGGAGGGGGCCGGTTCGCGCGCCGGGTAACCCACGGCCTGCTCCCAGATCACCAATATGGAGATCGAACATGGACGACGCCGAGAAGAAGGCCCTGATCGGGAAGACCGTCGCCGATCGCGGCTGGGTGCTGCCCGAGCAGGAGTTCTACATCGAAAAGGATCCCGAATACCACGTACGCCAAAGCGCGCTCTATAACCACGTCATCAAGCGCGAGGGCGCGCTCTCTGAAAAGATGCGCGAGCTCATCATCATCACCGCCCTTTGCGTGCGCCTGCCGGGCACGGAGGTGGAAACCTACGTCAAGAACCACATGCGCCGCGCGATGGACCTGGGCGCCACCGAGGATGAGATATTCGAGGCCGTGCAGTGCCTCATTTTTCCAGCCGGCGGCCCCTCGCTGATGATGGGCATCAAGTGCCTCCGCGCCGTCCTGGAGGAACGGAAGGCTTAATATCCATTTTTCGATATCCCTGGGGAGGCAACATGGACAGAAGCATCTGGGCGGCCTGGTACGATCTGCCGAAAGAAGACGAGGCCGAATACAACGAGTGGCTCCACCACACCCACATCAAGGACGCGCTCAAGCGCCCCGGCTACATGTGGGCGGCCCACTATGAACTCGTGGACCGCGAATCGCCCAAATCGAAGAAAAAAGACCATCTCGCCTACACGGACGACCCCTCGATTCCAAACGGCACGGAGTTTCTGCTGCTCTTCGGGGGCACGAGTGCCGAGGTGTTCCTGAGTCCCAACCCCGCGCAGCTTGCAGAGACCTATTCCGACGAGACGAAGGCGATGATCGCCAAGCGAATCGGCGAGCGCACCGGTATCTTCACCGAGGTGGACCGGGTGAACGGCCCCGCCGCCGCCACCCGCGCTCTCGGCGGCGTGCCCGCGCCAATCGTCCAGATGGGAACCTTCAACTGCTTCACGCCGGAAGATGATTTCGACTTGAGTTCGTGGTACGCGCAGGACCGCCTGCCCGCGATGAAGTACATGCGCGGCTGCGTGGGCACCCGCAAGCTGGTCTCCGTGGCGGGATGGGCGAAGCACTCCATCTTCTATGAGTTCGCCTCGCTGGAGATGGTTCTCGAACACTTCCCGCGCGCGGACAAGCTCTTCCCCGGCGAAAACGACTGGTCGTACCACGTATGCCAGCGCCTGCTCCACGCCCCCGGCTCGCCCACGCGCGGCAAGCGCATCTGGCCGCCGGTCGAATAAAGCGGAGGACGCGCGCATGAACTACATGAAACCTATCCGGGTCGACGAGGCCGAAGGCGAAGCCGCGAAACTATTCGAGGGCGTGACGAAGATGCTCGGCCGCGTGGCGAATTCCTTCGCCGTCATGGCCTATCAGCCCCACGTCGCCAAGGTCATCCTGCCGCTCACCGTCACCCTCATGCGCGAGGGGCTGGGCACGGTGCTGCCCACCAGGATCAAGGAGATCGCCGTCATCAAGACGAGCCACCTGAACGGGTGCGACTACTGACTCGGGCACAACACGGCGCTCGGTCGAGACGCCGGGGTGACGGAAGAGCAGGTGCAGGAAATCTGCTCGGACGCCTATATGGATTCCGAGACGATGACCCCGAGGGAGAAGGCCGCCGTCCTGTGGGCGGAGCACGTGACGCTGAACACCGCCAAGACGCGCGACGACGTGTTCTGCGAAGTGCGGCGCCACTTCGATGACCGCGAATTCGTCGAACTCACGATGGTCATCACCTATTTCAACATGAGAAACCGCTTCCAGGACGCCCTGCGCATTCCGCTGGATGAGCCGAAAACGATATCCGGCATCACCATCGGACGCAGGCAGGACCCCGAGAATCTGAAAGCCTATCTCGCGGAGGTGGTGGCGGGGTGGCCCGAGAGTTTCCCAGGGCCAGGGGATGAAGATGATGAAAAACCTTCGATTTCGTGATTCGGCATGTAGAACCTGCCGGGGAGGCAGGAAACTACGCTCCCCCCTTGAGGGGGTTGTTGGCAAAGGCCCCCCTGAAAGGGGATTGGGGAGTTCACGGCAAGGAGGGACGAGGGGTTCGGAGAGAATCATGCTTCACTCACTCTCCCATAGCTTAAAAAGCAACCCCCCCTACCCCCCCTTGTCAGGGGGGTAAGAAAAAGCAAAGCCCCCTCAGTCCGGCGGGGACGCATCGCCTTTTTATACCCCCCTGACAAGGGGGGGTAGGGGGGGTTGCCTTTATGGGGTTTCCCTTTCAAGGGAGTTGCCATTACCCTCTGTGGACTTTTTCAACAGCCCCGGAATAAAGAGAAATCAGGAGGCCGTCAGCCATGAACGAAAAACCCGATTTCGTATGGGAGAATCTGGAAGTCGGCATGACGATCGGCGAGCGCAGCCTCACGGTGACGCAGGCGATGGTGGACGCGCACTGCGACGCCGTGGGCGCAAAGCGGGAGTGGTACCAGGGGGATTCCCCCGCGGGCGGGGCCATCGCGCCGCCCATGATATTCATCAACGACCTGCTCGCCATCTATGATGCGAACTACAAGCGCTTCGGCACCATCCACGCCAAGCTCGGCTACCGCTTCCACAGGCCGGTGCGCGTCGGCGAGACGGTGCATCAGAAAGTCACGGTGACCGACCTGTACGTCAAGCGCGAGAAGGGCTGGATCGTGAGCGAGTTCGCCGTCACGAACGAGGCGGGGGAGTTGCTGCTCACCTCCTCGCACACTTCCGTCCTGAGCCTCACGAGAAGGCATGAAAAAGATGACTGATACGCTGCTCGAAAACCTGGAGCCGGGAGACGCCCTCCCCGAGCGGACGCACGAGGTGGACTGGGAGGACATCCTCAAGTTCAACCGCTACGTCACAGGCGGCGTGGATACGAAGAACATCCACACGGACGATGAAGTGGCGCGGAAAGCGGGCCTGCCCCGGGCGGTGGCGACGGGCCGCCACCCGGTCTCGTTCATCACGGAACTCATGGTCGATCACTTAGGCTTCGGCTTCATCACGGGCGGTGAGATCGATGTATCCTTCGTCAAGCCCATATTCCCGGGCGACGTTCTGACGCTTCAGGCTGTGCTCAAGGAGAAAACACTCGACCAAGGCGCCACACATTATCTCTTCGACGTATCGCTCACGAACCAGGAAGGCGCAGCCGTAACGGTCGGCACTGCCGGCGCCCGACTCGCCTAAGTCCCACGCATGAGCGCGCGCGAATCCCTGGTCAGCCTGTTTCACCCGAAATCATTTGCGGTGGTGGGCGCAGCCTCGGATCTCAACCGCCTGGGCGGCATCCCCTTGCGGTTGACCATGCGCTACGGCTTTCCCGGCCCCATCTACCCCATCAACCCGAGGCGCGAGGAGATTGCGGGCTTAAAATGCTACCCCGACGTCGCCTCTCTCCCCGAAGCGCCCGAATTCGCGCTCATCTGCACCCCGAGAGAGGACGTGCTCCCCGCCCTCGCCCAGTGCGCGGAACGCGGCGTGAAGGCCGCCGCCGTCATCACGTCCGGCTTTGCGGAAACGGGCGCGGAAGGCGTGGCGTTACAGGAGAAAATCCTGGCGCTCCGCGACAAATCGGGGATGCGCGTGCTCGGCCCCAACTGCATGGGCGTCGTGCACGTGCGCTCGAAGCTCATGGCGACGTTCACGATATCCATCCGCGACGACGACCCGCTCATTCCGGGGGCGGTGGCCCTCGTCACCCAGAGCGGGGCGATGGGGGCGTGCATGCTCACGGGCTTTCAGGAGAGCGGCTCCGGCATCAGCAGCCTCGTGAGCCTCGGCAACGAGGTGGACGTCGATTTCGCGGAATGCGTCGAATACTTCATCGACGACCCGCACACGCGCGTCATCTGCGGGTATCTCGAATCCGTGCGCGACGGCGAGCGCCTGAGGCGCGCCGCCCTGCGCGCGCTGGAGCGGGATAAACCCATCGTCCTCCTCAAAGGCGGCAAGACCGAGGAGGGCGCGCGCGCCGCGCGAAGCCACACCGCCGCCATCACGACTTCGAGCGACGTTTTCGACGCCTTCGCCGCGCAATACGGGATTCAGGTGCTCGAATCCATGGATGAGTTCATCGAGATAGCGGATTTCCTAGCGCGCAGCAAACCCATCGAAGGAAACGGAGTGGGGATTTTAAGCTTCTCGGGCGGACTGGGTTCGCTCGCTGCGGACTTAAGTACCGAGGCGGGCCTCACGCTCCCCATCCTCGCAGGGGAAACACAGGAAAAACTCGCGGGCGTCCTCCCCGACTACGCGCCCAAGGACAATCCGGTGGACCTCGTATCCCTCATGGTCAGCAAGCCCGAGAGCCAGCCGCTCAAGACGGCGGGAGAGGCCGTGGCGCGGGATGAGAACGTGGACGCCCTGCTCTTCATGATGGGCGTCTATCACCACGTGGGCGAGCAGATAGCGGCGGAGGTGAAGGCGCTGTTCGAAGCCTCATCGGTGCCCGTCGCCTTCGCCTGGCTCACCGGGCCGCGCGAGCAGATACAAAACTTAAGGAAAGCCTCCGTGCCCGTATTCGGCGATTATTCGAGAGCGATTCGCGGGCTGGAATCCCTCCTCTCGCTCAAAAACGCGCGCGAGGCGGCCGCCTCCCGGCCCCGCTTGGTCGACACGGCGCGGGCGGAGCAAGCGAAGCGACTCATGCGAGAGAGTATTCCCTCTCCCGACGGCTTTCTTCCGGCCGAGACCTGTGCGGAAATTCTCGATCTCTACGGCGTCCCGAGACCGAAGGAGACCCTGGTTGAAACGTCCGAAGAAGCGCTCAAAACGTGGGAAAATTATAAAGCGCCCATCGCCCTCAAGGTCGTATCGGACAACCTCTCGCACAAGACGGAAGCGGGCGGCGTCATTTTAGGTCTTAACACGCCTGATGAGGTTCTGTGCGCAGCTCAAAAACTGCTAGCCCTCAGCTATGATGCCCGCCTTCTGGTTCAGGAGATGATCGAGGGCGGCCTGGAACTCCTCGTCGGCGTATCGAACGACCCGACGTTCGGCCCGTGCGTCACGGCGGGGCTGGGCGGCGTGTACGTGGAGGCATTAGACGACGTGGCACGCCTGCTTCCGCCTTTCGAGGCCAATGAGGCCGCGCGCGCGCTGTCGGGCCTCCGCTCGCGCGTCATTTTCGAGGGCTTCCGGGGCGGGCCGGCCGTTCAAATTCCGCACATATCCGATATAATGGTCAAAATCTCCGAACTGGCGACGGAGCTTGGGAACGATGTCGCCGAGATGGACTTGAACCCGCTCATCGCCACGGCGGAGGACTGTATCGCCGTGGACGTTCGGATAAAGACTCATTCCTGACGAGAGGAACCGCATGAGCACGAGAATCACGCCCGAAATACGCGCCCTGGTGGGGCGAAAGCACGGCCCCTACCGCGTGAGGGTCGAGCAGGGGGCGATTGAGAAATTCGCGGACGCGGTCGGTGACGAGAACCCCGCCTATCGCGGACCCGACGCTATCGCGCCGCCGACGTTTCCCACCACCTTCCGGCCCAGGGACGCCTATCCCGACTTGCCACCTAGTTTCGGCGACGTGGGCCTCCATGCTTCACAGGTCTACGAGGTCGAGCGGCCCATCCGCGCGGGCGATGAACTGGACGTTTCCTTCACCATCGTGGACATCACCGAAAAATCGGGCCGAACGGGCGATCTCGTCTTCGTGGAGCGTGAATACGAGTTTACCGATGCGCGCGACGGCTTTCGCGTGGGCGGCGGCAAGTGGGTGTCGCTCAGGCGCTTCAGGAACTGAGGGAGAGACCATGAAATACCAGAAGGGCGACGCACTCCCCGAACTCGTGAAAGACCCGGTTTCGCGGACGCAGCTCGTGAAATACGCCGGCGCAAGCGGGGATTACAACTCGATTCACTATGACGATGAGGCGGCGCGTGCGGGCGGTCTGGAAGGCGTCATCGCCCACGGGATGCTCTCGATGGGCTTTCTGGGGCAATTCGTCGAAACCACCTTCGGCGCGGGAAGCTACAAGAGGCTCGAGGTGCGCTTTCAGGGCATGGTGAAGCTGGGCGAGGTCATCACCTGCCGGGGCGTCGTGACCGATCTAGCAGAAGAGAATGGCCGGGAATACGCCGCCTGCGACATCGAGGCGGTAGACTCAGAAGGCCGCGTCGTCACCAAGGGCGAGGCCCAGGCCTGGCTGGACTGAATCCACAGAACGGAAAGAGAGGAACTCCATGAGACTGAAAGACAAGAACGCCCTCGTTACGGGTGCGGCGCAGGGCATCGGACGCTCTGTCTGCCAGAGGTTCGCCGAAGAAGGCGCCAAGGTCCTCGTCGTCGACATGAACGAGGAAGGCGGCGAGGAGACGGCGCGCCTGATAAGAGAAGCCGGGGGCGAGGCGCTCTTCCACAAGGCCGACGTGAGCAGCCTTGCGGAAGTCGAGGGCGCGCTCGACGCGTCCGAGGCCGCGCACGGGCCCATCGACGTCATGGTGAACAACGCAGGGATCGTCCGCGCGGCCATGCTCCACAAGATGAGCGAGGCGCAGTGGGACTCCGTGATCGCCGTGCATCTCAAGGGCACCTGGACGGGAATCCACGCGGCGGCCAAGCGCATGATCCCCCGGAAGGAGGGCCGCATCATCAACGTCACCTCGGGCGCGGGGCTTCGCGGCACCATCGGGCAGATCAACTACTCCTCCGCCAAGATGGGCATCGTCGGCGCCACACAGAGCGCGGCGCGTGAGCTTGGACGCTACAACATCACCGTGAACTGCGTCTCGCCCGCGGCCATCACCCCGATGACGGAGACGATCCGCACGGACGAGCGCTTTGAATCCAAGTATCTGGAGCGCATCTGCCTGGGCCGGTGGGGCGAGCCCGAGGAGATGGCGGCGGGGTTCGTCTTTCTGGCGTCGGACGAGGCGAGCTACGTGACCGGCATCGTGCTCCGAATCGATGGCGGCCTGGGGATGTGATTTGTAGGGACAGGTCGCGACCTGTCCCTACGGGAATAACCCTCGCTCCCCACCCCTCGTCTGGCATCCCCACCACGGGCCTGCTAGAATCGCCGCAGGTTTTGCCCCTTGATAACAAAAAGCGGAGGAACCGCCCATGAAGGCCATGATCCTTAAAGAGTTCGGCGCGCCCCTCGTCTACGAGGAAGCGCCCGAACCCAAGATCGGCCCCCGCCAGGTGCTCGTCGAATCGAAGGCGAACGGCCTTTGCGCGACGGACCTGAAGATAGTGGACGGAAGCGTCAAGACCGCCCCCACGCCCCTGATGCTCGGCCATGAGAATTCCGGCGTCGTGCTGGAAGTCGGCGCGGAAGTCGAATCCGTCGCCCCCGGCGACCGCGTGGTCGTCGTGAGCAAACAGACCTGCGGACGCTGCCGCATGTGCCGCCTGGGTCATGAGGAGATGTGCCTGAACTCGCCGGGACGGCTGGGCATCGAGATAGACGGCGGCTTCGGCCAGCTCGTCGCGGCGTCTGAGCGGAATCTCGTGAAAATCGGGGACAACGTCTCCCTGGCGGCGGCCTCCCTCATCGGCGGGACGCTCGGCTCCCCGCTCCACGCCATCCGCATGGCGCGGCCCGAACTCGGCGAGTGCGCCGTCATCTTCGGGGTCGGGGGACTGGGTCTGCACGCCCTGCAAATCCTCCGCCACCTGGGCGCGAACGTCATCGCCGTGGACGTGAAGGAGGAAAAACTCGCCAAGGCGCGCGAACTGGGCGCGTTCGAGACCGTGAACGCGATGGAGACCGACCCTGTGAAAGCCGTGATGGACATCACGAACGGTTTCGGGGCAGACATCGCGCTCGAGATCGTCGGCGGGGCCGCCGTGCCGCCCGTGCTCCAGCAGTGCATCGACCTGCTCCGGCCCGGCGGGCGGCTCGTCATCCTGGGCTACTCCTTCGGCCAGAAGGTGGAGATCGACCCCGCGCAACTCGTCTACAAGTGGATACAGATCGTCGCGTCGCACAACCACACCGTGCGCGACGTGAGCGATGCCGCGAGCCTGGTGAACGACGGCCGCGTGCGCGCCGTCATCACCGAGGAAGCCCCGATGCCCGACGCCAACGACGCGCTGGCCGCCCTGCGCGCGGGCGACCCGGTGGGCCGCATCGTTCTCACGTGGTGAGGCGACCGGCCCGATGAGATCATACGACCTATATCAACCAACCAACGCATCCGCAGGAGGCAGCATGTCGCATCGAATCGAAACCGACAGCATGGGCGAGATCGAGGTGCCCGGGGACAAATACTACGGCGCGCAGACGGCGCGCTCGCTCGTTCACTTCAAGATAGGCGGCGACCGCTTCCCGCGCGAGATCATCCGCGCGCTGGGGATTCTGAAGAAAGCCGCCGCGGTGACGAACGAGGAGTTGGGGATTCTCGATTCCGAGAAGGCTGCGCTCATCAATCAGGCGGCGGATGAGGTGATCGCGGGCGATCTGGACGCGCATTTCCCGCTCGTCGTCTGGCAGACCGGCAGCGGCACGCAGACGAACATGAACGCGAACGAGGTCATCGCGAACCGCGCCATCGAAATCGCGGGCGGCGAGATGGGCTCCAAGGACCCGATCCACCCCAACGACGACGTGAACAAGGCGCAGTCCTCGAACGACACCTTCCCGACGGCGATGCACATCGCGGCGGGCGAGCAGATGACGAAGAAACTCATCCCCGCCGTGGAGACGCTCCACAAAACGCTCGCGCAGAAGGCTGAGGCCTTCGATTCGATCATCAAGATCGGCCGCACCCATCTCATGGACGCCGTTCCCCTGACGCTTGGCCAGGAGTTCTCGGGCTACGCGCAACAACTCGAAAACGGCCTCGCGCGCGTCAGGATGTCGCTGGACGGCATCTACGAGCTGGCCCTCGGCGGAACGGCGGTGGGTACGGGCCTCAACACCCACCCCGATTTCGCGGAGAAGGCCGCCGCGAGAATCGCCGAGATGACGGGGCTTCCCTTCCGCAGCGCACCGAACAAGTTCGAGGCGCTCGCCGCGCACGATGCGGTCGTCTTCGCGAGCGGTGCGGTGAAGACCCTGGCAGCGTCGCTCATGAAGATAGCGAACGACATACGGATGCTGGCGTCCGGCCCCCGGTGCGGGGTGGGCGAGCTTCTAATTCCCGAGAACGAGCCTGGCAGCTCCATCATGCCCGGCAAGGTGAACCCCACGCAGAGCGAGGCGATGACGATGGTGTGCGCCCAGGTGATGGGCAACGACGTGGCCGTGAACGTGGGCGGCGCGACGGGGCATTTCGAGCTGAACGTGTTCAAGCCCGTGATGATCTTCAACCTGCTGAACTCCGTGCGCCTGCTGGCCGATGCGTGCGTTTCGTTCAACGAGCACTGCGCGGTGGGCATCGAACCCAACCGGCCGGCGATAGAGGGCTATCTCCAGAACTCGCTCATGCTCGTAACGGCGCTGAACCCCGTCATCGGCTACGACAACGCGGCCAGGGTGGCGAAAAAGGCGTTCACAGAAGGCGGCACCCTGCGCGACGCGGCCATCGCCCTCGACCTACTCACGGGCGAGGAGTTCGACGCCGCCGTCAAACCCGAGAACATGATCGGGCCGAGGGGGTAGGCCCCGGTAATTTGTTCTCTCACCCCGCAGGGACAGGTCGCGACCTGTCCCTACAAAAGCAACCCCCCCTACCCCCCCTTGTCAGGGGGGTATAAAAAGGCGATGTGCCCTCGCTGGGCTGAGGGGGTTTTGCTTTTTCTTACCCCCCTGACAAGGGGGGGTAGGGGGGGTTGCTCCTTTGGCAAAGGCTTTTTCAACAGCCCTTCCTTGGTAGGGTTTGACCCTACCTCTCCGCAAACCCCTCGAACGCCACTGGTATCTGCTGGATGTCCTGAATCAGATCGGGCGGGAGATCGCGATCCGCCGTGGGGAGCATCCCCGCGTAGAGGGTGTCGACGCCGTTGCCGAAGCGCGTCTCTATCGCTCCCTTGATCTCCCCGTGCACGCCCACGGCGGCGAAAAGGCGCACGAGGTCGTCCGGAATCTCGCCCGCCAGCTCGCCCCATTTGCCCTCGCGCGTCATCTGCCTGAGCTTCCGGCCCAGATCGCCGTAGCCGTGCATCTCGAGCACCGGCCAGTAATCGGGCGTCGAGCCGTAAAAGCCGAGGCGCACCTTCACCTCATCCATCCCGCGCCTGATGGTTTCCTCATCGCGCCCCGTGACGACGTAGCCCCCGCCGGTGATCTCGAAGTTCTCGCGCGTGATCCCGTTCTCCCCGAACCCTTCCGTGAGCCTCGGGAGGCAGAACTCCTCGAAATACCTGCTGGTGCAGAACGGATGCAGCCGGACGCCGTCGCACCGGCTCCCCGCGACTTTCAGCATCCCCGGCCCTACCGCCGCAATGGTGACGGGCGCCATCGGCTGGCCCCCGGAGGGCGGCGTGAAGGCGGGCGTCATGAGGCTGAACTGGTAGTGCTCGCCCTTGTAATCGAGTTTCTCCCCGCTTTGCCAGGCGCGCCATATCGCGCGGAGCGATTCCACGTATTCGCGCATCCTCGCTGCGGGCGCGCTCCAGGGCACGCTGAAACGCCGCACGTTGTGCGCCCGTATCTGCGGGCCGAGGCCCAGGACGAACCTTCCTTCCGAGGCGACCTGCAGGTCCCACGCCGCGTTCGCGCACATCATGGGACTCCTCGGAAAAGCGATGGCCACGGCGGTCAGAAGCTCCACGCGCTTCGTCTCCACCGCTGCCACCGCCAGGGGCAGAAACGGGTGGTGCGCGTTCTCCATGGTCATCACGCCGTCATAGCCTGCCGCCTCGATTTCTCGCGCTGCGGGACCCGCTTTTTTCAGGTCATCCATCGGTAGGGTGGTCATGATACGCATCTCGAAACTCCTGTCGTCGATAAAGAAAACGCCGCCGGGCGGCGGCGCGGCGCCATGATACACGATCCATCCCGCGCGCACATCGTGATATGATGGGGCATCGAACACACGCTCAAGCGCACTCAATGGAGGAGCCTCCATGGCCCAGCCGTGCCGTCTCGAATACCGGGGCTTTCACCAGCTCGAACTCGTGCGACACGGGGGCGAGGAAATCCGTATCGGCGGGCAGCCCCGCGTTCTGCAGGAACCTCCGCCCAACGTGGCCTCGCGGCCTCCCGTCGATACGGTGCAGTACGTCTACGCGAGGTGGGATGAAAAACGCGAGCGCGTGAAGCTGGTCGCCTCGACGACGGGGCATGAAACCCTGGACGGCGAAGAGGTGATGCGCGGCGAACCGGCGGCGCTCCTCGTAGGCATGGGAAGGCCCTACGAGAACAGGCCCAGGCACTACCACTGGGCGGACAGGCCCGAGCACAGGACGCTCATCCTGAGCCATTACAACAGACAGCGAGTCGAATGGCGGCAAAGGCTGCGCGCGGATGCGGCGGTTTCTCCGGGCGGATGGCGTGAGATATCGCCGGATATGAGCGTCTCTTTTCTCGTATGGGGAGAGGAGGCGGCTCGTCTTGAGATCGAGGGCCGCGTGCGGAACGAAGACGCCGCGTCGCCGCTGCTTCTGGGCATGGGTCTCGACGGCGCGCCTCCCGAATCGGCTGATGTGGAGATCGCACCCGCCTCAAGGCCGGATCAGGCCTTCAACCTCAAATACGAGAGAAGATTCTCCCGCGATGAGGAGGGTTTTCACACCCTCTCCCTGTACGGAAAGACGGAAGGCATCTCCTGGACTGCTCTTCAAGGCGCGACGCTGCGCTATTCCACCCTTGGCTAAGGAGCAAGGCGATCAACGAATCCCATCAAGACCCCAAATTCCTGCATGACCTCGGCGTCCGCCGCGTCATCAGCGCGCGCACCCGCCAGACCGTCTTCGGCGGCTCGAAGCTGAGGCCTGAAATATGGGCCGCCATGCAGGAGGCGAACGCCGCCCAGGTGGACATGAACGAACTCCACGCAAAGGCGGGCGCGCGTATCGCGCAGATGACGCAAAACGAGGCGGCCTACGTCACGAGCGGCTCCGCCGCAGGCCTCGCGCTAAGTGCTGCCGCCTGCATCACCGGCGGAAACCCGGCCCTCATGGACAAGCTCCCCTTCACCGACGGTCTCAAGAACGAGATCGTGGTCCACCGCTTCCAGCGGAACCACTACGACATCAACATCCGCCAGGCGGGGGCGCGGCTCGTGGAGATCGGCTCGCACCGCCAGACCCACCCCTGGGAGCTAGAGGAGGCCATCGGCGAGAAGACGGCGGCCGTCTTCTACTTCCCGGGTCAGTACATGGGCCGGAACATCCTGAAGCCGGAGACCATCATCGAGATCGCGCACGAGAGGAACGTGCCCGTGGTCGTGGACGCGGCGGCGCAGCTTCCGCCGTCCGCCAATCTCTGGCGCTACACCAAAGAGATGGGGGCCGACGCCGCCATCTTCAGCGGGGGGAAGAGCATCGGCGGACCGCAGAACACCGGAATCATCCTGGGCAAAAAGAAGATCGTCGATGCCTGCGCCATGATGGGAAGCCCCAGGTATTCGGTCGGACGGCCCATGAAGGCGGGGCGCGACGACATCGTGGGCCTGGTCCGCGCGCTCGAACATTACCTGGACGAGGGCGAGGCCGCCCAGTACGCCCACAACGAGCGGTGGTGCGAGTTCTTCATGGAGCGCACAGCCGGGATGAAAGGGTTATCCCCTCGCCTCAGACGCCCAAACGCCCTGGGACAGGATTTGCCCGAAGTCGTGATCGATATCGACGAGGAATCGCTCGGGAAATCGCGCGATGAGATCGCCGCTTCACTATGGGAATGCGAGGTGCGGGTGCAGGTCGGCGTATCGGGTGAATCGGAGATCTACATCTCCCCCGACCCGCTCACGGATGCAGACGCGGAATACCTCTGGGCGAGGTTTGTGGAGGTTGTGTCGTAGGGGATGGATTCAGATTCGTGAATCGCTTCTCGTAGGGGCGGACCTGTGTGTCCGCCCGGAGCATTCAACATGGACGTGAACCAAACTAGACGAAATTCATATCGGTTGGAGGGTTATGATTATTCCCGGGCGGGATGTTATTTCGTGACGGTTTGTGTGCAGGGCAGACAATGTCTGTTCGGCGAAATCATCGAAGGCGAGATGGTCTTGAACGACGCGGGGAAGTTGGTCGTCCATTGGTGGCACGAAACAGAGAACAAATTCCCCCATCTCGAATTAGATCAATATGTCCTTATGCCAAATCATATTCACGGAATCGTTGCGTTTGTAGGGGCGGACCTGTGTGTCCGCCCGGAACACAGAAATATAAAACCAAACAATTGCCACCAGATAGAACAAGAACGAAAAGAACAAAATCAACAGGGCGGACACACAGGTCCGCCCCTACAGGAAATCATTCAATGGTTTAAGACGATGACCACGAATGAATATATCAAAGAGGTGAAATCCCGACGTTTCCCGCCATTCGAGAAACGCATCTGGCAACGATCATTTTACGACCATGTCATCCGTGATGAAAACGATCTCAACCGCGTCCGCGAATATATCCAGAACAATCCGTTGAAATGGTCGCTTGATGAGTATAACCCGGTAAACCAAACGCAATCGTAGGGACAGGTCGCGACCTGTCCCTACGAAACCACCGAAAGGGTCGTCCCGCCTCTAATTCTCCCCGCTCTTCAGGAGTTGCCGCAGGACGTACTGCAGGATGCCGCCGTGCTGGTAGTAGGCCACCTCGTTGGGGGTGTCGATGCGCACGGTGGCGTCGAATACGATCGCCTGGCCGCCGCCCTCAGGCGTGGCGGTCACGCGAACCTCTTTCGCTTCGCCCTGCTCCACACCCTCAATGTCGAAGGTTTCGCGGCCCGTGAGTCCCAGACCCTCCGCCGAATCGCCCGGCTTGAACTGGAGCGGCAGCACGCCCATCCCCACCAGGTTCGAGCGGTGGATGCGCTCGAAGCTCTCGGCGATGACGGCCCGGATGCCGAGCAGGCTCGACCCCTTGGCGGCCCAGTCGCGCGAGGAGCCCGTGCCGTACTCCTTGCCACCCAGGACGACGAGGGGGATCCCCGCCTCCTGGTACTGCATCGCCGCGTCGTAGATGGGCATGACCTCGTTCGTGGGGAAGTAGGTGGTGAAGCCGCCCTCGGTGCCCGGCGCCGCCCGGTTGCGCAGGCGCACGTTCGAGAAGGTGCCGCGCATCATCACCTCGTGGTTCCCGCGGCGCGAGCCATAGGAGTTGAAATTATCTGGCAGCACGTCGTTCATCACCAGGAAATGCCCGCCCGGGCTGTCGCGCTTGATGGAGCCGGCGGGCGAGATGTGGTCCGTCGTCACCGAATCGCCCAATAGTGCCAAGCAGCGCGCGCCTGCGATGTCCTCGACCGGCTCGGGTTCGGCCTTCATGCCGTCGAAATAGGGAGCCTTCCGGATATAGGTGGACATGTCGTCCCAATCGAAAAGGCCGCCCTCGGGCGTGGGGATGCCCTGCCAGCGCAGGTCGCCCCGGAACACGTCGCCGTAGCTTTTCTGGAACATGTCAGCCTTCACGTGGTTCATCACCACGTCCTGTAGCTCGCTCTGCGTGGGCCAGATGTCTTTCAAGTAGACGGGGTTTCCATCCCCATCCTCGCCCAGGGGGTCTCGCGTGATGTCGAGGTCCATGCGGCCTGCGATGGCGTAGGCCACCACCAGGGGCGGCGAGGCCAGGAAGTTCATGCGCACCTCCGCGTGCACGCGGCCCTCGAAGTTCCGGTTGCCCGAAAGCACCGAGCAGGCGACCAGGTCGCCCTCGGCCACGGCCTGGGAGATGTGCGCGGGCAGAGGCCCCGAGTTCCCGATGCAGGTCGTGCAGCCGTATCCCACGTTGTGGAAGCCGAGCGCTTCGAGATAGGGCGTGAGGCCCGCGCTCTGAAGATATTCCGTCACCACCATCGAGCCCGGCGCGAGCGAGGTCTTGACCCAGGGCTTGGCTTTCAGGCCGCGCTCGGCGGCTTTTTTCGCCACGAGGCCTGCGCCCAGCATGACGGTGGGGTTCGAGGTGTTCGTGCAGCTCGTAATCGCCGCGATGACGACCGCCCCGTGCGTTATCTCGTAGGTCTTCGTTCCATCGCGCACGGTGACGGCGGCGGGCGCCACGGCCGTGCCGCCGCCATCGCCTCCGCCGAGTTCCGTGAGCATCTTGTCCAGTTCGCGCTCGAAGGTGGCGCTCGCCTCGGTGAGGACGATGCGGTCCTGGGGCCGCTTGGGACCCGAGATGCTCGGGACGACGTCGCCGAGTTCAAGCTCCAGCGTGTCGGAGTAGACGGCCTCGGGGGAATCCGCCTCGCGGAACATGCCCTGCGCTTTCGCGTAGGCTTCCACGAGCGCGATTTGCTCCGCCGGCCTGTTCGTGAGCTCCATGTACTTGAGGGTTTCGCCATCGATGGGGAAGATGCCGCAGGTCGCGCCGTATTCGGGCGCCATGTTGGCGAGCGTCGCGCGGTCGGCGAGCGGCAGGTTGTCGAGACCCGGGCCGTAGAACTCGACGAACTTGCCCACGACGCCCTTCTCCCGCAGCATCTGCACGACCACGAGGACGAGGTCGGTCGCCGTGGCGCCCTCTCTCAGATCGCCCGAGAGACGGAAGCCCACCACGTCGGGAATGAGCATCGAGTAGGGCTGGCCCAGCATGGCGGCTTCGGCCTCGATGCCGCCCACGCCCCAGCCCAGGACGCCGATGCCGTTGATCATCGTGGTGTGCGAGTCCGTGCCCACGACGGTATCGGGGAAGGCGCGCGTGACGCCTCCTTTTTCGTCCGTCCCCACCACCGGGGCGAGGAATTCCAGGTTCACCTGGTGGACGATGCCGGTGTCGGGCGGCACCGCGCGGAAGTTGTCGAACGCATTCTGCGCCCAGCGCAGGAAGGCGTAGCGCTCGGTGTTGCGATCGTATTCGAGCTGCGCGTTGTTCTCGAGCGCCGTCTCGGTGCCGAACTCGTCCACCTGCACGGAGTGGTCGATCACCAGGTCGACGGGCTGTAAGGGATTGATGAGGTCGGGGTCGCCGCCCAGGTCCTTCATGGCATCGCGCATGGCGGCCAAGTCCACCACCACGGGAACGCCCGTGAAGTCCTGCAGCAGCACGCGGCTCGGCATGAAGCCGATTTCTTTCGCCTCGGGGTTTTTCGCGTCCCAGGAGGCGAGCGCCTCGACGTCGGCGGCGCGCACGGAGCGCCCGTCCTCGTTTCTGAGGAGGTTCTCCAGCAGGACCTTCATGGCGAAGGGGAGCCGCGCGACGTCGCCCTTGTCATTCAGCGCGTCGATTCTGTAGATTTCGTAGGTTTTCCCGCCGACTTCGAGTTGTGAGCGGGCGTTGAAGCTGTTGGTCATCTTTCACCTCTTTCGGACGGGAAATCCGCCTCCCCGAGAAGCCACCGGGAAAACACCCCCCACCCCGTCAAGCGCTCGTTGCTTCCGAGGCCGGCCCCGGAGGCCAGCTCAGGGCAAAAGCTATAACTGATTGAATCATATTGGATTGCAGAAATACCGACTTTCTATTGATGAGATAATACCACAGATGGGCGCAAAGAACGAGGGCGATCCGAAACCCGCGCCCGGGAGCGTTCTTACGCTTCTTTGACGACCATATAGGTGGCCGAGGCGAAACAAATGAGCCTTTCCGCATCGTCCAGGATGCGGATTTCCCAAACGGAAGTCTTTCGCCCCAGGTGCAGGGCCTTCGCCTCGCCGACGAGGGTTCCCTCCTTCACGGGACGGACGAAGTTCACCTTCATCTCCACCGTCACCACCTCGGTGCCGACCGGGTAGCTCACGTAGCTGCCGACGCCGCCTACGGTGTCGGCGAGTGAGGCCAGCGCGCCGCCGTGGACGATCCCGAAGGGTTGATGCAGCTTCGGCTCCACGGGCATCGCGACGCGGGCGAAGCCCTCTTCGGCTTCCAGAACCTCGAAACCCAGGAGATCGTTGAAATTCCCCTGCCAGCGGGCCTGGAACACCCGCTCGACCTCTTCTCTCGTCCATGAGCGACCCATCGTCATCACCTCAAACGCGCGCGCCTCGCGTGAGAGCCATGCGCGTGAAAAAAGTCCAGGAATTCACAGGAAAACCAACGACGAAACGGAACCTTCCCGGAAAGGCCGGAGAGCCTGCACGAAACGCCGCAACCTACGCCGATCTTTTGAGCAGGACCGCCAGGGCTTCGGTTGATTTCTCCAAAGATCCGTTAGATTTTTCTAATGATTCGAGCGTTTTCTGCAACGCTTCCCTGCCCTCCCGGCCCTGGACGATGATTGCATCGAGCGCCTTCTCCCTTTGTCTCGTTGCTTCCCGCATGGTGTAAAGGCCGTACCAGATCAAGGCGCTTTGCGTAACGCCCACGACGAATTGCGCGATAGCTATGAGGTCTCCCGTGTTGATCGGCTGCAAATCGATCATCTTTCCGCATCCTCTCTTTCCGGGTCCTCATTCAGGTTATCGGAGTTATCTCGTGAACATTATAGAACCAAAACGCGGGATGAGCGCAAATGCGCTCGCCGCTCATCGGGAGGAAGTACGGGCTGGATTCCCCATGTGTTGTGCGGCTTCCGTGTGGTTTCGGCGGTTCCGCTGTCCGAAACTCTCTATCGACTTGGCGATGCCAGCAAGGGACTTTGGAGGACCATATAATCCTCTGGTATCCAGTTCTCGCAATCTCGATGTTTCCCAATCCGCCAGACACTTGAATACGGTGGATACGACTTGCCCTCTGGACTTGATGCGGGAAACGTCTTTCCCCTCCTGCTCCAGGAAGGCGCGGACGTGGTTGACGTTCGGCATGAAGGCCTTGTCCTCATATTTCTTCGCAAGCGTCATCAGGACGCTCTTTTTCCTTTCATCCGACAACGCCAAAGAACCTACGATAGAAACTGCGTTTGGTTTAGGCCTTGGTTTTTTAACTCGTTTGACTGAGGAGCTTTTTGAAGCAGGAGCGCGTTTGAGCTTAGGGTCGAAATCCTCAAGCGCTTCACGAACTATCTCATACCCGCAATCATCAACAAGGGTCGACAACAAGTTTCGCAATTCGTTCTTTTGCACGCTCAACCCTCCCTGGGCGATAATCCTATCATCTCCAGAAACTCATTCGCGATTTTTTGAGATTCTCCCCAAGCATTTCCTGTATGTGATGCGTACTCTTCTTTAGCCATTTTAGGGTATCCACGCGAGTGAGTCATCTCATTGCTCATAACAGGCCATCCGTACTCTCCCGCTTTTTCGCGAATTTCTTCCCTAGAATCCCTGTGGTGTGGTCCTCGCGGAGACCACTGTGTCTCGCTGTTGTTAATCAACACGCCGCACACATCAATGGCATGAGTGGGATTTTCCGATCTGAAATCCTCCAGAGATTCTTGCAATAGAGGGAAACCAATTGTGGAGAAAAATTCCGTCCGCACCGGAACGAGAACATAGCGCGACGCATGATACGCCGTCCTGGTAAGCACTGATTCGGTCGGAGCGCAATCAATCAGAATCAGATCTTTATTTTTCATTTCATGAGCGATATATCTCGCCAGCACTGGCTCATCGACACGAACAGATTCAATCAGGTTGTTCGCGAAATCGAATCTCGACGGAATGAGATGGAAATTCTCTTTCTGCTCCCACCGAGAGCCCACCCTTTTGAGAACATTCTCCAAAGGCGCAGGAGCCGACCGCTCAGAAGATGGGGGCAAGTAGCCGTTGAAAAGTTCCACAACAGAAGGTTCTCTATTCTCCATGAACTGCTTATAATCGTTTTCCGTCATGAGCGCCTGGCTCAGATTCGCTTGTGGATCCAAATCAACAGCCAGCACGTTCAAATTCTTGCGTACGGCGTATCTTGCCAGCAATGCCGCGACCGTCGTTTTCCCAACGCCGCCTTTCAAGTTGATTACTGATACAACGACAGGGTTCCTCCTGGTTTCTTCCAACACTCCATCCTCCGCTGCTGTTCACATGAAGGCGGCATTACAACCCATCGGCAAGAGTTTTAAGAGGACTGTGCGTAAGTGTGGCGTACCCGCAGACTATTTTCGGGCTCCCTGCGACCATTTCCGCGATACGGGTGAGAACGGTGCTCCCGAAGGTCCGATCAGCCGAAGATCTGTGTCGGCACGCGGCCCCATTCGGCGGGGTCGGTGAGGATGTCGCCGCCCTCGCCCTCGTAGGAGAAGAAAAGGAGTTCGGTTTCCGTTTTCTTGCCCTTCTTTTCCAGACGCCGCACGGTGATGGTCGGCACGTGGACGCCGAGTTCGAAGTTTTTGGCGTGGCTCACCGAGACGCTCGCGCCGAACTTGGCGGCGCAGCTTTCGAGTTGTTCCCTCGTCGTCTTCACCCGACCGTCCGCGAGGATCTCCCCGCCGAAATTCTCCGTGAGGTCGACCACAAAAATTTCTGGCTCCAGCATGATGGCGCATTCTCCCTTGAAACGTGATGAACGAAACACCCCTTTCGGGGCCTGCGAAAGCGCGGAGTCTAGCAGAAAGGGGACGGGGTGAGAAAGGGGGCGGGGGCGAAACGGAACGCAGCGGATTCAACAGATTATATAAAGACGCCTTTCAATCGGCGGACGTACGCTCGATGAGCGCGTTCAAGGCCCGCATGTTTTCCTCGTGATTGGCTTTGTTCACTTCGATGAGCGCGCGAAGCGCCGTCATGTTTTCTTCGTGACTCGTTCTGTTTCGTTCGATGAGTTCGCGCAACGCCACCATGTTTTCAGCGTGGTTGGCCATGCTTTCTTCGTGGTTGGACCGGGTGCGTTCGATAAGTTCGTCGAGCGCCTTGTCCCGCGTAATCGCCGCGCGGCGCATGTATAAAAGACCCACCCCGATCATGAGGCACTGCGCGAATCCCACCGCGCCGGCGACCCATACGCCCGCGTATTGCGCCGCAATAGCCGCTTCCTGCAATTTGAGGCTTGCGTTTTGAAAGTCTATGGTCGCCTTCTGAAAGACCGTGGTCGCGTTCTGAAAGGCGATGGTTGATTTCTGAAAAGCGATAGTGGCGATCTCGAATTCCGTCATTCCCGTTCCCTTTTAGGTTGTCCCGAGAGTCGCAAGATCATATTACCAAATCACGATACGTCAGACAAATTCGCCCATACGTCGTTTCGGGATCAAGCAGGGGAACTATCAAAGGTTCATGGGAAATTTTCCCTTGGGGTAAAATTCAGCAATCCGGGTGCACAAGTGAGGACTTCCGAGCCTTCCCCTGAAAACAGCGTCGAGACCCCTCCCCAAATCCCTACCAATCCCAGAACAGCGTATACGCCCTTCCGGTGACGGGGCCGGTTTCGCGCCACTCCAGGCGGGTCTGGCCGGTTTCGTTCAAATGGCGGGGATAGACGCGGCGCTTGTTGAAGCTGTTCGACGCCCCCTGGGACTCCTCGCGCCGCGCGCCCACGAGCTTGCGGCCGGGGGGGATGAGCACCTCCAGGTGAAATTCGTCGGTGGGGTATTCCACCACGAGAGTGACCCACTCGTTTCGCGTCGTGAACGAATCGTGAAGAACGATCTCGTGGCGGAGTTCGAAGCGCGCGCCCGCGCGAATCGGCCCGGGCAGGGGCAAATGCGCGGAATAATCCGCCCCCGCACCCTTTTCTATCCGGTATTCCAGGGGCGTCCAGGGGGCTTCGGCGGCGCCGTCTCCGGCAAGACGGTAGGAGTAGGCCACCTCCCTGTCGCCGCTGCCGGTATGATAGCGCGTCCTCACCCGGGGCAGCTCCCGCCGGGCCACGCAGCGCCGCACGCTCTCCATGCGCGCGGTGCGGCCGTCGACGTCTCCTATCGTATACAAGCGGGAGTGGAGGAGGACATGGTAGTCGTACTCGTCCTCCTCGCCGCCACCCGCCGCGGGGACGGATTCTGCGGAGCGGGTTCGTTCTTCCAGGCGCAGGACGCGCGCTTCGAGCGCATCGAGCTTATCCGAGAGTTCTTCCTGGCTCTTGAGAATCGAAGAGATGCCGCTGGAGAGCTCTTTGAGGAGGTCTGCTGTTTCCGGACTTTCATCCGCCATGTCGGTGCATCCATCGCGCTGCATTGTGTCGCGCATTAACCCGCATTTGCCGTGTATGTGTCTCCCTGGGGGAGAGGTATACCAACATACCGGGCGCGCGGGCAAGGAGCGTCTCCCGCACCTCGCTCTCCCGGAAATCAATTCCGAAAAATACGATAAATATCGATAAATTCACGGGGTTTTTCGATAAATTTCATAATAATTAACTAATTGATCTATAGTGGGTTAAGCTGTTTCAGGGCGTTTCGGCCGGACAAGCGGCCGGCGTCGGCCAACTGTCCGCACGCCGCGAGAATGTCGCTCCCCTTGGGGGTGCGCGTGGTGGCCACCACCCCCGCCGCCAGGAGGATGCGGCGGAATTCCTCGACGCGCCCGTCGTCGGGCCGCTCGAAGGGAGTTCCCGGAAACGGATTCCAGGGTATGAGATTCACCTTGCATTTCAGCCCCTCCAGGAGCCTCGAGAGCTTCTTCGCGTCTGTTTTCGTGTCATTTACCCCCCGGAGCATGACGTATTCAAAGGTGATGCGGCGGCGCTCACCCATCGGCAACTCCCGGCATTCATCGAGCAGCGCCCTCAGATTCCACTTGCGGTTCACCGGAACGAGTTTTCCTCTGGTTTCATCATCCGCCGCATGCAGCGATACGGCCAGACCCACGCCCGGAACGGCGGAGACGAAACGTTTCAGCCTCGAGGCGACCCCCACCGTCGACACGGTCAGCCTCCGGGGGCTGACGCCGTTCGCCTGCGGGTGCGTGAGAATCTTCACGGCCTTTACGGTGGCGTCGAAATTATCGAGCGGCTCCCCCATTCCCATGAACACGACGTTGTGCAAGCGCTCCCCCGGGGCAAGGAGGTCTCTTGCAGCCAGGAACTGACCGACGATCTCACCGGCCGTCAACTGCCGGACGAAACCCATCTTCGCCGTCAGACAAAATGCGCACCCCATCGCACATCCGACCTGTGTGGAGACGCAAAGAGACCACCGCATGACGCCGCTTACGTTTCTCATAGGTATCCGGACGCTCTCGACCCGCGCGCCGTCACGCAGACGCCACAAATATTTCTCCGTGCCGTCCGTGCTTTTGCTCTCCCGGTCGAGTTCGAGAGCCTCCAGACGAGCCGCTTCCCCGAGCTTTGCCCGAAAACCCTTGGGGATATTGGTCATTTGGGAGAACTTGCTCACACCATGGGCATACAGCCATGAGAATATCTGCCGGCCTCTGTAGGGGGGTTCCCCCATCTCCCCGCACAGCGAGACGAGCTCCTCCTCATCCATGCCGAGGAGCCCGACAGGCCGAGCGGACATCGATCGCTCCACCCGGACAGTTGCGATTTTCGATAGCGAGTCATTTTTCATGGACAGGCTCATGATGTTATGGTTTGCCCGTTTCGTTTCCGGCTCGAATCATAACATGGTTGTCCATAACCGGATGGAAAGCACTCATATGAGCATACGCGCGCTTCTTTTAGACCACGACGGCACGCTTGTCGACAGCTACGACGGCATCGCCAAGTGCATGCGCCTCATGTGCCGTGATCTGGGCGTGCCCGAAATGAGCGATGCGGACATTCTCGCATCCATCGGCCCTACGCTCGAGGATAGATTCACCCAACTATGGGGCGAAGACATGGCCGAAGAGGCGGTACGCATCTACCGCTCCCATTACAAGATCCATAATGCCGCAGGCACCCATATCATTCCCGGCGTGAAAAAAACACTCGAAACCCTCTCCCAACGAGGTATTCAGATGGCCTGCGTTTCGAACAAGGCCTGGTTCTTCTGCAAGGAGCAATTAGCCCACGTCGGGCTCTTGCCCTACATGCACGCGGTATTCGGTCACCGTCAGGGATATGCGCCGAAACCGGCCCCGGAAATGCTGTTCGCCGCCATCGAATCGCTTAACGCGAAACCGGAGGAAGTCGTCATGGTCGGGGATACGACGACGGACTTACAAGCCGCTAGAAACGCATCCATCCCAGCATGGATCATCAAGGGGAAATACTCCCGGCATGACGAGATAATGAAATCAAACCCGGACAGGTATCTGGAAAAATTAGAGGACATTCTCGACCTGATATAATTCGCCACCTGCCGCTTGCGCGCTCGACGATGGTTTTCTATCTTTTATTCAGGGAATAGCGGCGTACGATGGCGCCGCCCTAAGTCCGCCGAATCATCTCGATTTTGCGCAAGAGTCCGTTCTTGCTCTTTCATCTCGCGGTTTTGTTTGAACCTGAATGGAAAGACGCGCCGCCCGAACCAATTCCAATGCTTTCCCCGGGATGAATCTCATGAACCTCGTCATCAGCGCCCTGATCGCCATTTACATTTTATTCCTGATACTCGAACTCAAAAATTTGCGCCTCGGGCAAAGTAAATACATATGGGCTGTTTCGAGACTCCCGCTGGCCGGAATCGCTCTTGCCGCCGTATGGATGCTCCATGCGCAGCCGCTACCCTCCATAACAAAACTGATGCAGTTAAAAATTGCATTCCTCACTCCGAAAATTCATCTCGATGAACAAATGAAGACGACGACAAGTGGAAATTTCACGGCAGGAAAACCCGGGATTTTTTGGCACATTCATCATTACGCCAGACTCTATGAGGTCGACCCCCTGTTGGTGCGAGCCGTCATCGAGGTGGAAAGCAACTTCGATCCAAAGGCCGTTTCCCGGGATGGGGCTAAAGGACTGATGCAAATCAACCCGATTACCGCCGAACATTTGGGTCTCAACGATGCTTTCGACATCCGGGAAAACATCGAGGGCGGCGTACGTTATCTACGATATTTACTTGAGCTATACGGTTGGAACTTGCATAAAACGCTGGCCTCATACAATGCGGGGCCCGCCAACATAAAACGCTATAACGGGATTCCTCCCTTCCGGGAGACACGCCAGTATATCTCAAGGGTCATCAAAGTATATGAACGCCTCAAGAGAACGGATGAAGTCTTCAACGACGCCTCCCGGCTTTCAGCTTTGCGCCGTCCGTCGCCCGACACCGAAGTAAAAATGGATAGCTCCGCTCAGCGGCAAATCACGCAACAGTGAACTTGAACACGAAAGGACTTGTTTCCATTCAGGAAAGCGCACCGTTTTTCTCAGCTTATGGCAATGATGCGTCGTTCTGGAATCACATTGCCAAACCATACGTGGGTTCTATATTTTACCATTCAAAGAAACCACCCGGCCCCGATATATCAATAGCGCAACGCACCAGGACATAGAATGCCGATTAGAGCCGCCTCATCAACCACCCGAAAACGAAAAATCCTGAAACTCACGGATAGGCTATTGGTGCGCTTCGGGAAGCCAAAGCGTACAAAGCGAAGCAACCTCCTCGATTCCCTGGTCGAAACCCTGCTCTCACAAAGCACGACCGATCATAACCGCGACATGGCGTTCGATTCTTTGAAAAAAACTTTTGCGAGTTGGGATGAAATCGCCGACGCCCCCCAAAAGTCTCTTGCCCAGGCAATCCGCTCGGCCGGATTGGGGAATCAGAAAGCGGGGAGAATACGGGATTTTCTGAGATGGCTTCGTGAGGACCGAGAGCAACTCTGCCTGGAATTCTTGCACCATGAACCAGATGATTTCGCCGTGCAGTATCTTACCCAGCACAAAGGCATCGGCGTCAAAACCGCTTATGTCACCCTGATGCTGGCTTCCAACCGCGATTTGTTCCCCATCGATGTTCACATTCACCGGATCATGATTCGTCTGGGCATCATTCCCGAGAAAACGACGCCTGAAAAATCCCATGCGGTCCTGGCACCACTCATTCCAAAAGGCCGCGCTCATGAATTGCACATGAACATGCTGCGTTTCGGTCGAACCATTTGCACCGCCCGCAATCCCAAGTGCACCGACTGCGACATGAGACGAATGTGCCCCTACTATAAAGACAATATCTCGGGAAAATCCAAAAGCGGAGATGTTCATCTTTCGCAAAAGCAAATCAGCCCATGAACTGGATCCAGCTGATCGGCCCGGGCGAGCTGCTGGCCATCGCATCTTCCATCACATTCTCGGTAGCGCAAACTTTTCTCAGACAGGGAATGAGGAGCGTATCGCCACTGGCCGCCGCCTTGATAGTCAATGGAATCGTAAGCCTGGGCGGATTCATCATATCTCTCTTGAATGGCACGCTAGTCACCTCCAAAGCAGAAACCATTTTTTGGTACGCCGCCGTGGGCGCCGCGGGTCCCACCATTGGAAGATATTGCTACCTGGTGGGCGTCTCCCGTATCGGGCTCAGCCGCACCGTACCCATATCCTCGGCGGCCCCGATTTGGGGAACCCTTTTCGCGATCCTGATTTTGGGAGAAACGCCGACAACCATGGTCGTACTCGGCACCCTGGGCATCGTCATCGGGGTATCCATTCTCGGGATACAAGACGACAAATCGCAATCTTTCAAAAGCTGGTTTCGGGGAGCGCTCATATTTCCGCTCGTGTCATCCCTGGCATATGCGGTGGCGCCCATCTTCGCCAAACTCGCTTATACACATCAGATGACGCCCAGCGTCGGCATGGCCGTCTCCTTCGCCACGGCCAACTGCTTACTTCTGCTCACGAAACCGATCCTGCCCGGCCAAAATGATATTCGCGGCAAGAAAATAGGCCTTCTATGGGTGGGAGGCGCAGGCGCAATCGGGATTTGCAGTTCGTTTATGCTCTGGACAGCCTTTACGATGGCGAGCGTGTCCACTGCGCTGCCCTTGAGCCGAATCGCACCGATCTGGGTACTGATCCTGAGCTATTTTTTCCTGGGGAAGCTTGAAACAATCAACCGCAAAACGGTTTTGGCCACGATTTGCATTGTCGCGGGAGGAGTTCTGATCACCGCTTTCCGGAACTAATTCTAAAGAAAAAAGAGAAGCAACACGACAAATTCCCCCATCGACATCGAATCTCCAGCATATAGAGAATCCCTACCTGCCAGCAGCCGCCTCGGCGACACGAGGGGAATAAACAAGATCATCCACTTGCGGCGGATCTTCCAGGAAACCTGCCGCTTTCAGCGTCAACACGTCGTTCGTGCCGTCTGAATGCAGGAAGCTCAAGGCGTCGCGCATCAGTTTTTCGATGGGGTTTTTCCGCATATACCCCGCCGCCCCCCAAAGCTCCATCGCCTCCTGGCATACCTGGACGGCGGACTCGGAAGCGAATACCTTGCTCAGCATCGCATTTTTCCGGTCCATCTCCTCAAGCTGGGTGGACCACGCAGTACGCCACAAATAAGAGCGAGAGGCTTCTATCTTCATCGCCATACGCGCAAGCCGTATTTGCTGAAGCTGATGGTCGAGCAAAGGCACGCTGCCCTGGATTCGGGCATGGGCATACTGCAAAGAGAGATCATACGCGCGCTGCGCGACCCCTAGGACGGTGGCGCCCGCCTGGATGTTGCTCCCGTGTCTGATGAACAAATTGGCCAGAGCGGGCAGAGCCTGGCCCACTTCTCCGATTTGGTCTTCCGCCGGAACTTCCACATCGTGAAACTCCAATGTGCCGTTCTGAACACACCTTTGGCCGAGCTTGTCCCACACCTCCGTAACTTCAAAACCCTTGGCATCTGAGGGCACCAAAAAAGCCGTTAGACTGTTCATCATCGGATTGTCTTTATCCGTGCGGGCGGCTATCTGATAGACTTTCGCGAGACCCCCATTGGAGATGTAACGCTTGGCGCCGTTCAACACCCAGCGGTCTCCTTTCTGCTCTGCATACGTCTGTATTCCCGCCCCGGGATTCTGGTTGGGCCATACATTGTCACTTCCCGCCATAGGCTCCGTCCAGGCCGTCGCCAGAATACACTCGTCATCATCCATGATTTTGGGGAGCCAGCGTTTTTGCTGTTCCTCATTCGCCATGTTGGCAATTGACGTCATGATCTTCCACGTCTGATCAAAGGCGACAGCCAGTCCCAAATCCCCATAGGCCAGCGTTTCACCCACGATGGCGCAGGAAAGCACGTCGGCCCCTTCGCCTCCAAATTCCTTCGGGACAGTGAGCGTCCTGAGGCCTCGTTTTGAACCTTCTCTGATGACTTCCCAGTTAAAGGATGCTTCAGGATCTTCGATGCGGTCCGCGACCTCCGCGGCGGGGATCATCACTTCGGTGGCGAATCTTTTCGCAATATCTCTGAGTTCCATCTGCCGGGGGGTAAGCTGGAAATCTACCATCGGTTTTATCCTCCAAGGGTAATTGTCCTGGCGATTCAGTCGCGATGAAACAGTCGCGAATCATTATGTCAAGAAAACGCGCTATTGAGCCTCCGCTTTTTCAATTCCCGGGATGTGAGCGCATATTAAAGAGCCGCCGGGTTCTCGCACAACTCGATGCGGATATTGCCGGGCCCTCTGACATAGGCGATCATCCGCCCGCCAACCCCGCGGCGCACGGGCTCCACCATAATTTCCGCCCCTTTGCCCCTCAACCACTGAACGGCAGCTTCCACATCCGGAACGCCGAACCCGAAATGATCCAGACCCTGAACCAGTTCCGGCCCTACGGAATCGGGCGCCTCCTCAGGCCTGACGCCACGCGCGAATATCACCAAGCGGCCGATTTGAACCGCTGCGTTGGGCGAGCCTTTGAAGTCCTCGTCGTAGCGGACGATTTCAGCGTCGAACACGTTTTTGAAATACTCGGCAAACGCCTTCACATCTGCGCAAACATAGTGAATATGATCAAAACCGAATTCCATCAAATTCTCCAAATATGAGATTACGGCGTGATGATAATCGGTGAATCCTCAGAATCGGTATCTTCCGAAACACCGCCATCCTCGACATCCCCTTCTTGCATTTCCCCTTCCACACCCTGAGATTCCCGGATCTGGCGGATAACGCGATTCAGCATCGCATAGATGGAATACTGAACCATTTCGACGAATAACGGCGTGGGTTCATCCGTTTCCACCTGCATTTCATCCGCCAGCGTCACGCATTCCCGGGCCATCGCTTCATCGCCCGCCAGATGGAAAACGTATCCATTGTCTTCCAGTTGGCCCGATATGCGCTCCCGCAACGCCGCATCCTGAAAAATTTCTTTTGCGCCGTTTTCCACTATCTGCTGAAGACGCTCTTTTTTCTGTCTTTCGTCCAGCGCCACCTGACTTTCCATCGACTCCATGAACTCCTGGAAATACGGCTCCACGCGCTCTGCATCCATCAGCCAACCCCAGAATGGCCGGTGGGAGAAAATCGTGCGCACATCCATCCTGTTCTCGTCTTCCGCAAGAGAACTCACCATCCCCCGGACGGGATGCGACCCCTCCACGGGAAACACGTCGGCCTCCGTCAAAGGATCGAGCATGAGCTTCGCGTGCGTATAACCACGCGGCAGCGGCGTATCCGCTTCTTCGTTTTCGCGCTGACCGCGCTCCAGAAGCCAAACGGCGTACCCGGCAGGAACTTCCTGTGACGCCAAGGCGGGCGTTTCTGAAATTCGGCGGAAAATATCGCGCAACTCTTTGGCGCTCACATCTGCATCCGTGAACTCGACAATGCCTCGTCCCCGGTGCAAACGCGCCTGCACGAGATACCTCCCGCGCGGAACCCTCGAGCGGGCAAGCCACAAAAGCATCTGCCCACTCCCGTCTACGGCGCTTACCAAGGCATATACATAGTCAGGATAATTTGAGCGTCGGGCAGTACGAACACCCGCATCCGGTAATTTTTCAACTTCAACGCCTTTGCTTTTCAATCGAAATATCGCTTTGCGTATTCGTGACAACGTATCTTTGTCCTTGCTGGATTCCGAGAGCTTTTGAAGCGCAATCGCGGCCTCCTGCGTAGCCATATCCGCCAGAATTTGAATGAAGTATGGGGGCGGTAGTATTCCTTCACCGCCCATCGCTTCAGCCAATACCAGCAGGCGTTTCTCTGAAACGTCAGGCTTGTTCTCAAGGCCGTCACGCAGCACGACTTCCTGCAAAAAAGAAGGCAGGTCATTCAATGACGACACGAGGGACATCGCGGAATCGACTGTGAGGGACTCATTCTGGCTTAAATGTTCAGAAACTTCCTGAGCGCGGCTTAAATTTTCCGGATTAAAACCATCCGGCAATTCTACTTTCTCATCCAACGCCCGAAGAGTCTCAAACAGCGCGGTGAGCCCCGGTATCGACCATCGCATCGCCCGAATAAGCGTTACAAGCTTTTGAACGACGGATGCATCCCCAAGCTCGCGCAGAGCGATAAGTGTGGGAATCCGCCCCTCAGGAGTCGTGGAGGACAGATGGTTCAATACACCGGCAATTCCGACCTCCCCCATTTCTCTGATTTCATCCAAAAGAGGCGCAGGCGCCATGGCGCCCGGCGGAGCCGGAACCGTGAACGATGCTTCGAGACCGGCCGCTATCGCGGCGGCCCTATCCAAATCTTCTTTGGAAAAAGATTTTTTCGAGGCCTTTAACCTCGATTTCTTTGCCAAAACCACTTCTCCTATTGTATATGTCTCAAAGCACACATCATCGGCGGGGGTAACACATACTGTCAAGACGAAGTCGAAACACGAATTTCTCACATTTTCAGATTTTGCCGACTACAACATTCACATGACAGAATCATTGTTATATCGGTCCCTGGAGCCAGCGTGAACTTTCGATTTGCCCATTGTGGCGATTTCCATCTCGGCTATGACTTCGGCTATCTTCCGCCTCGTAAAGCAGCGGCGCGCCAAGCCGACCTTCGGGTAGCGTTTTTCCGCACCGTTCGCGAAACTCTCAAATGGGGCGCACAGGTATTCCTTGTCTCGGGCGACCTGTTCGACACGCCGCATCCAGGTGAACGTGACGTAGAAATCGTCTCGAAGAATCTCGCGCATTTATCGAAAAAAGGGGTGCGCTGTTTCGCCATACCCGGCAATCACGACCCGATACACCCGAAATCCGTGTGGAATCGACCCGAAATGGCAAGCTATATCCACCTGTTCCGTGGTGATACCGCTGCCGGGTTGGCGAAAGCGAACATCGGCGAACTCAATCTTACGATTGCCGGAATCCCCTGGGACAGCGAAGACGCCTTCAAACCGCCTTTGCAAGAAATCCTCAAGCGGAAACTGGATGTAAGCGACAGGTCCATCCTGCTTTTACACGGTTCGGAAGCCGCTCTCGCCTCAGAGCACCCTGCATTCAAGGAACATCCATTCGAAGCAGAAGATTTGAAGCGTCTGCCCTTCGGCTATGTTGCCATTGGCCACTACCACAAACCCATGGATGTCGCCCGCTGGAGCGGCGGCGCCGCATGCTACAGCGGTTCGCCCGAGGGTTTGCGGTTCAGCGACCACAATCTGGGGGAACGCTCTATCGTTTTGGGAGAAATGGACGAGAGAGGCTCTCTGGTTCAGGTCAAAAGAAAAACCATCAATGCGCGCACCATGAAAACGCTTTCATACTCCGCCGGGGACGGGACGACTACGGACGACTGGTTCCGGACTATCGATGACATGAGAGACCCCGATACCCTTTTGAGAGTGCGCGTCCCGAAACAAGAAGGCGGTGAACAAAGGCGGGCCGAAGTTCTATTGTCCTCGCTATGTCCTGACTATTTCTATTTGGACATCATCTGGGAATCACCCTCGTGAGCGAAAGTATCTGGTGTGACGTCTCCTTTTCCCACCCGGAAATCCCCACGAGACTCAAAGACGCGCACCGGGCGCACGCAGATGATGTACAACACGTTGTGTGCGTCGTAATCGATATACTCAGAGCCACAACGAACATCGCCGCCATCCTGGAGAATGGATGTTCCGCGATATATCCATGCGTGTCTCCTGAGATGGCGCATGAACTGGCCCGGAAGCTGAGACACGCGCATGGCGCCGAACAAATCGTTCTGGGCGGAGAGCAGGACGGCAAGCCTATCGAAGGATTCGACGGGGGAAACTCTCCGCTCGAATACACGCGCCGGAGAATCGGCGGCAAGACCTTGATACTCTCAACGAGCAACGGCACCAAAACACTCTCCGCCGTGCAGCGTTGCGGAGAAATTTTTACCGCCGCTTTCGTGAACATTACCGCAACTGCCGAACGGGTAGCCTCCATTCTCCATGAAAACCCCAATCAATCCCTCCTGATCGCCTGCTCGGGCCGTGAAGGCGCCTATTGTGAAGAAGATACCGTAGGGGCAGGAATGCTCCTGCAAATCCTGTCCAAGCATCTGGAAAAGCTGGAATTCTCCGACACCGCTCGCGCAGCTTTGCACGTCGTTCATGGGGCGGAGAAAAACCTGGAAAAGATGCTTTTTCACAGTTGGTGGGGCAGACACTTATCGTCTCTGGGACTTGACGACGATATATCCTTCTGCGCGCAGAAGGACATCACGAGGGTCGTTCCCAAGCTGGACGGCGGGATAATAAAGATTTCTTAAGTTTCAAGCTCCTTCGCCAAGACGTTCTCAACCATATCCTGCGGCCCCGGAGAATTCGCCCCGGGTTTCAAATACAGAAAGAATTCCCGGTTTCCTTTCGCGCCCGCAATCGCGCTCGTTGCGATGCCCTGGGGAGCCATTCCCGCCCGAAGCGTCTCATCCCAGACGCGGAGGAGCACTTCGCGGTGAAGCGCGGGGTCGCGAACGATTCCACCCTTTCCCACACGTCCCCTCCCCACTTCGAACTGTGGTTTGACGAGAACGAGCATCTCTCCATCGTCGTCGAGCAACTCATGAACCGGTTCGAGCACCTTCATGACGGAGATGAACGAAACGTCCACGGCGCATAAACCCGGCCGTTCTTCTCCAACCAACGTTTGAAAAATTTCCGGCGTCAGATGCCTGGCGTTCACACCTTCCAAAAGAATGACTCTGGGGTCATTCCGTAATTTCCAGTCAATCAAACCCTTACCCACGTCCACCGCCGCAACGCGGCGCGCGCCACGGGCGAGCAGCACGTCGGTGAATCCACCCGTCGACGCGCCGACATCCATGCAGTATTTATCCAGTGGATCAACCCCGAAAAAATCCAGCGCGCCTGCGAGCTTCAGGCCTCCCCGGCTGACATAGGGACAAGGGTTTTCCTTGAGGGTGATGGATGCGTCTTCCGGAAACGAAGAACCCGCCTTGGTGGCGGGTTCGCCGTCGACACTCACAAGACCTGCCAGAATCAGGCTGCGCGCACGCTCCCGACTCGGAGCCAGCGCACGTTCGACGAGTAACTTATCAAGCCTCTGTTTCTTTACCATGCGCCGCCAGATCGGCAGAATCAGCCTTGCCTTCCATCAGATCGCGAGCCGCCTGGGTAATATCGCCTGGCGTAAGTCCACAGTCGTCACGCTGGAGTTGAGGCGCTCCGTGCTCGATGAAACGATCGGGAATACCCAAAACCGTGGCGGAAACGTCCCGGATGCCATGCGCCGCCAAAAGCTCCAGAACGCCGGCGCCCATTCCACCGATGCGCGTTCCCTCCTCGATCGTGACGACGCGCTTGCAGCGCCTCGCGAGTTCCAAGACTTTCTCTTCATCCATCGGCTTCACAAAGCGGAGATTCAAGACCGACGCCTCTATTCCGAGTTCCGCCAATTGCCCGGCGGACTCCATGGAAAGGCCTACCATAGGACCCAGGGCGATGAGAGCGACGTCATCGCCGTCGCGAAGCGATTCCGCCTCTCCGATGGGAATCGTCTCGATATCTTCATCCATCGACACCCCCTCGCCGGAGCCGCGCGCGAAGCGAACTGCCGCCGGGCCGGGATGTTCAATCGCGGTCAAGACCATTTTCTGAAGCTCATTTTCGTCTTTGGGCGACATGATGGCCATGTTCGGCAGACACCGGAGATAAGCCAGGTCATAGGCCCCCTGGTGGGTAGGCCCGTCATCGCCCACGAGACCGGCCCGGTCCAGCGCAAAGGTAACGGGCACGTTCGTGAGGCAAACGTCGTGGATTATCTGATCATAAGCCCGCTGCAAAAACGTGCTGTAAATCGCGGCGACTGGCTTCATTCCTTCGAGCGCAAGGCCTGCGGCGAAAGTTACCGCATGTTGTTCACACATCCCTACGTCAAAGCAGCGCTCCGGCAACACTTTCTGGTAGTTGACGAGCGCCGTGCCTTCCAGCATGGCCGCCGAGATGGCGACAATCTTTTCATCCTTTTGACTGAGCTCGATCATGGTATCGGTAAAAACTTTGGAGTAGCCGGGAGGGCCGGGTGCTTTCTTGTGGAATTCACCGGATTCGGGATCGAATTTCGTCACGCCGTGATAGGTGATGGGTTCCGCCTCACTGTAAGGATACCCATAGCCTTTTCGGGTTACGACGTGCACCAGATTGGGCCCATCCAGATTTTTTACGTTCCTCAGAGTGGGAATCAGCAAATCGAGCCTGTGTCCATCCACCGGACCGATGTACCGGAAACCCAGTTCCTCGAACAAAATTCCCGGCACGATGATATTTTTCAGAGACTCCTCCACCCTGTCCATCAGCGTGACGGCATGACTGCCCACCACGGGAAGGTGGCTGATTATTTTCTGGACTTCCGTACGCACCTTGCGGGCCCGGTTCGACCATTCACCCGTCATGATTCGCGCCAGATACGAGCACATGGCGCCTACGTTATGCGAAATTCCCATTTTATTGTCATTGAGAATAACGGTGAGGTTCCGCTTCGAATCCCCGGCGTTGTTGAGCCCTTCCATCGCCATGCCGGCGGTCAGGCTGCCGTCTCCGATGATGGCGACGACCTGAAAATCCTCACCCGAGAGGTCTCGCGCCGTGGCCATTCCCAGCGCCGCCGAAATGGACGTGCCTCCATGCGCGACATTCAGATGGTCGTATTCGCTCTCACGCCTGTCCGGGAAACCGGCGATTCCCTCCCACTGCCTCAGCGTATGGAACCGATCCCGGCGTCCGGTAAGGATCTTGTGCGTGTAGGCCTGATGGCCGACATCCCAGATCAACTTGTCTTTCGGCGTATCATAGAGATAGTGAAGCGCTACGATGAGTTCCGCAGCTCCCAATGATGCGCCGAGATGCCCGCCCGTATTGGAGGTTACCTGAATGACCATGTCGCGGAGTTCATCCACGACTTGGGGTAACTCCTCTTCCGGTAGTTGTCTCAAATCCGCCGGGCTATCTATGCGCTCTAGCAATTCGCCCATATCATCTCCCCCACGGGATTTCGTCTGAAACCAAACCACGCTTCACAATGAAAATGTCATTCGCTCCCAAATTCCGCTTTGTTCAAAGTCTAACCCGACAATGATAGTCAAACGTCAAAACCGACGCAAGATAATAAAATGCGCCAAAGATTCCAATTCTGGCGCTTTATTCGGGAAAATTTCGAGCGCTCCCAATGCCTCCTCGCAAGTGGAGCGCGCGAGTTCTTTCGATTTTTCCATACCGTACAAGGCGGGATAGGTGGCCTTGTTCAATCCCTCATCCGAGCCTATGGGTTTTCCCATGAGGGCCTCATCGCCTTCCACGTCCAAAATGTCGTCCACGATTTGAAACGCCAGTCCTATCTTTTCGCCATAGACACGCAGCGCTTCCAATTGCGCTTCATCACCCCCGCCGAGGAGACCTCCCAGGCAAACGGAAACCCTCAATAGCGCGCCCGTCTTTCTTCTGTGGATTTCCTCCAAATGCGCCATGTCGCTCACAAGGCCATTGGCCCGGATGTCCAAAAGCTGTCCCCCCACCATACCCGTCGCGCCTGCCGCATCGGCGACCATGCGAATCGCTTTCACATGACGCCCAGGCGAAACCTTCGCACCCATTTGTTCATTCGCCATCAATTCGAAGGCCAGGGCCTGCAACCCGTCACCCGCGAGAATCGCCGCCGCCTCCCCATAAACCATGTGGCTCGTAGGCATCCCGCGCCTTAAGTCGTCATCGTCCATGGCGGGCAAATCATCATGGATCAATGAATAAGAATGAATGCACTCGAGGGCGCATGCGGCAGGCAGGATACATTCAGGGTCGCCGCCTACGGCTTCACATCCGGCCAAACAAAGCACGGGGCGCAGGCGCTTCCCGCCGGCGAAAAGGCTGTAGCGCATGATCTCGAAGATTTCGGGAGGTTCCGAGGATTCCGGTACGAGGCGGTCGAGTTCTTCTTCCACGCGTTTCGCCCAGCCGCTCAGGTAAGCCGCCGCGTCGATGCCGCCGTGGAGTTCAGTCTCACTCATCACCGTCACCATCTTCGAATGGTTGCAACGAAAATGTCTCTTCCGATTCCCCCACGAGTTCTTCCACCTTCTTTTGCGCCGCGTTCAACTGCTCCCGGCTATAGCGGAAGAGCTTCACACCCTCCTCATACAGCAAAACCGCCTTTTCCAGGGAAGGCTCGCCCTCTTCGAGTTCTTCCACGATGGCTTCCAAACGCTCCAGCGCAGCCTCGAAACTTTTTGGTTCCGCATCGGGATTCGCAGATTCATCCACAGTACTCATGGGCCCTCTCCCTCGGGAAAGACTTCTTCTACCCGGCACGTCAAGCCGCCTTGCGATAAACGAAGCCGCACGGATTCACCTGCCCTCACATCTTCGGCCTTTTTCACCAATGCGCCGGCGGGCTCCTTGTAGGCCAGGCTATACCCCCGCGCCAAAACGGCCAGCGGCGATACCAACTCAAGGCGCCCGGCGGCGGTTTCGAGCGCGTCCGCCCTGTTCTGCAGAAACGACCCGTTCGCTATACGCAAGCGTTTCAGATTATCGTCAAGTTTCGATACGGATACAAGAATTTTCTTTTGGGGCGAGAGGACGCGCAGTCTCGGAACTATCCCGGTCAAATGCGTCCATCTTGTTTGCTGTCGATACTTTGCTTCTCTGCTCATGCGCTCATAGAGCGCATCCAGCCGCTGCGCCGATGATTCGAAAGGAGCCTCCGGCCTTCTGAAAGCAGGTTCTCCGCGCAAACGGGAAAACCCGGCCTCAAGCAAGGCAATGCGGGTTTCCACTGCCCGGCGTGCATCATGGACCAAGCCTGTAATGTCCCGGGCGACACCATGCCAGCCCCTGGCTACTTGCTCCGCCGCCGCCGTAGGCGTGAGCGCCGATCCATCGGCGGCCAAGTCACTGAGCGAGGTATCGACCTCATGCCCTACCGCCGAAATGAGAGGCGTTCCGCATCCGGCGATCGCCCGAACCACCTCCTCTTCGTTGAACGCCCACAGATCCTCCCGGCTCCCTCCGCCGCGACCTGTGATGATGAGGTCCACAGAACGCCCCATGTCTGCGAGGCTCTTGTCCGCCCTTTGAATCGCCGCAGCGATGGATGATGCAGCGCCCTCGCCCTGAACCCGGGTGTGAAGGACCACGATTTCGACAATCGGGGCGCGCTCCTTGAAAACCCGCAGCATGTCCCGGAGGGCGGCGCCTTCCCGGCTCGTCACCAACCCTACGCGGTGGGGGCGGTCGGGAATCTCCTTTTTCCGCGCGGGATCGAACAAACCTTCTTTTTCCAGTCGTTCGTGCAACTGGCGAAAAGCGACCTCCAGCGCGCCTTCTCCTAAGGGCTCCATGGACAGCGCCGATACCTGGAAGCGTCCGTCTTTCTCATAAAGCGTCACCCGGCACCGGAGCATCACGCGCATGCCCACTTCGGGCTCGAAGCGCAGAAAACGCCTTCGGCCCGAGAACATCACCGCGCTCACCTTGGATGCGGCGTCTTTCAGGTCAAAATAGGAATGCCCCGACGGATAGGTGCGCCAGGAGGAGATTTCCCCCTCGACCAAAACCTCGCCGAATTCATCTTCCAGCAATTCTTTAACGCGCGCGTTGAGTTGTGAGACGGTGAGCACCGCAGGTGTTGCGCGAGGCGTATTGTCACCCAAAAGGTCTACATTCATCCGAAAGCCTTTATCAGCTCGATGCCCCCGCTTCCTGCGACTTGAGAGAATACGCTTGGGTCGTGTTCATCATCAGCATGGCGACCGTCATGGGCCCCACGCCGCCCGGCACCGGCGTAATGGCGGAAACCTTTTCGAGCAACGGTTCGAAATCACAATCCCCGACCAATTCCCCGTCCACCCGGTTGATGCCGACGTCGACCACCACCGCGCCTTCGCGTACCATATCCGCCGTCAGGAATTTCGGCCGCCCCATGGCGGCCACGACGATGTCCGCTTCTCTGGTAATTGCGGGAATATCGCGCGTCCGGGAGTGGCACACCGTAATCGTCGCGTTCTCATGCATCATCAGAATGGCCAGGGGAAGCCCCACGATCTTGCTGCGCCCGATGATGGCGGTTTTCTTCCCTTCCAGGCCGATATCGTAGAACTTCAGAATCTCGAGCACGCCTGCGGGCGTGCAGGGCTTGAGCGTACCCTGCTTGAGCGCCAGCTTTCCGAAATTTTCCGGGTGAAAGACATCGGCGTCTTTTTGGGGGGATACCCTGCGCAGCACCTCTTCTTCGTTCAAGCCTCCTGGAAGCGGCAACTGCACCAGCATCCCGTCCACTTTCTCATCGCGGTTCAAGTCTTCGATGAGCGAGACGATATCCTGCTGGCTCGTATCCTCGGGCAAATGGTGATCGAAAGTCGTAATGCCGAGTTTCTTGGCGGAACGACCTTTGATGCGGACATACACCTGAGAGGCCGGGTCCTCGCCCACGAGAACCACGGCGAGCCCCGGAGGCCTGCCCATCCGGGGAAGGAGGGCGTCGATGGAGGCTTTCAATTCCTCCATCACCTTATCCGCCACGGGTTTACCTTCGAGAAGCAGGGCTTGTGCCATGTTCATCCTTCATCATCGGGCGCGCCGGCGGCGGACTTTATTCCATTCGGCGACTATACCAGAATCTTTCCGTCCTGGATGATCATCTGCTCATCCGCCCACACGGTGGGATTGTCGAAAATCATGTCGATGTGGAGCGGGGCTTCGACCACGCCCCCGATGCTGCCGCTGTCGCCCACCGCCATGTGGCACGTGCCCCACGTCTTTTTCGCCTCGCGCATCGTCTCCCGGGGGCGGCATGCCGGATTCGTGCCGATGGCGAATTCCGCCACGTTCTTCGCCAGGTCCCCGTTCTCATCCAGCAGTTTCCAGAACCTGTCCGCGGCGGCGCTTCCGGTGATGGACGCCACCTTGCCGTCCTTGATCTCGAGACGCATGGGCTCCGTGACGAAGCCCAAATCCTTTCGCTCGATGGAGAAAGGATTCACCATCACGCCGTTCGACGTGCCCTCCAGGGGGCTCATGGCCGCTTCTCCATCGGGACACGCCGCAAATTCCCCGGATTTCCTCGCCACGCCGATGAGCGGGAAGCAGGTCCTTCCCTCCAGTGAAAATTCCATGTCGCACCCGTCCGGCGTCGTGAACCGGCCCGTTTTGGCTTCGGTGTAAATGTCGGAAATCGTCCGGGTGACCCGGGCGACCTCGTCGTAATCGGCCAGGGCGCCGCCCGCGACCATCATGTCCTCGCGCCACCCCCACATGTCCAGGACGCGCGCGCCCTGCCTGAGCGCGTTCCTCGCCGTCTCGGTATGAATGGTGGCGAAGCTGGTCTGGAGTATCACCACATCCGATGCCGCCATCGCCGCCCCCACGTGCGGCAGCGGGTCGATTCCCCCGTTCATATGGGGGGGCATGTGCATGACGGACAGTTTGGCGCCCGCGCCGCTCAAGGCATGCGCCAGCGCTTCGGTGACCGAAGCGGGGCGATCCGAATCCGTCACGAGAAGCACCAATTCGCCCTCTTTCACGTCAAGAACCTGCTCTACGATTCGTCTGGCGGTAGGCGCCATGTTGAATTTCACCATTTCATCACCCCTGCATTCTGGAAACTAAAATTGACGATGCCTCGATTCGAAATGAACCAGTTGCCGGCGGAACAGCTTGTTGAATCACCGCATTACGGGGTTGTTGAAAGACCCCTCCTCGCTCGGGGCAGGCTCCGTCGTTCCCCGACACCCTTCACCCTGAGTAGCGGCCCTTCGACTTCGCTCGGGACAAACTCCGCCCCCCACCTTCCTCACCCTGAGTAGCGGCGAAGCCGCGTATCGAAGGGCGGCACTGAACGTATTGAATGTCAATCGCGCCCATTGCGAAAGCGATTGCTCCGCATGCCGGGAGGCGCCTCCCATCCTTCGATACGGCGCTTGCGCGCCTACTCAGGATGAGGTTTTATGGCTACCTGCGCGGCAGGAAGGAGTACCGCCGCGTAACCTCCGATACCGCTCGCTTCCGCCCTGACCCCCGCGGCCGCTCGTTACGGGGCGTCGCTTTCACCCCCCTCGCAGGGAGCTTTTCTAAAAAGCACCCCCCCCTCATCCCGGTAAGGGCGCATCGCCTTTTCATACCCCCCTGACAAGGGGGGGTAGGGGGGGTTGCTCTTTTGATAAAGACTTTTTCAACAACCCCATTATAGGGGGCTGAGAAACATGGTCGCAAGGGCGAGGCTTCATATGAGAAAATCAGTCGGAACTCTTTGATTCCCTGAATCGAATAGGCGAGCACAGGTATGAATCCCCCCAGAAATCCTTATCTTACGGTGGACGTCATCATCGAGATCGAGGATGAGAACGGCGAGCAAGGGGTCGTGATGATTGAGCGGAAAAATCCGCCCTACGGCTGGGCGCTGCCGGGCGGATTCGTGGACTACGGGGAATCGCTCGAGGCGGCGGCCGTTCGGGAAACCGAAGAGGAGACCTCTTTGGAGGTGGAACTGATCCGCCAGTTTCATGCCTACAGCGACCCCGGGCGCGATGAGAGGCAGCACAACGTCACGGTCGTTTTCATCGCAAGGGTTCTTGGCGGCGCGCTCGAAGCGCGAGACGATGCGAGACGCGCAGGCGTTTTTAGCGAAAACTCCCTGCCCCCTGAAATCGCATTTGATCACGCGGACATTCTAAGCGATTATTTTTCAAAGAAGTATTAGCGTGACCCGCTTGGGCGAAAGGCGTATCGAAACACACTGTGCTATCATGGACGAATAACGCGGGGGAACACGCCAGTTTCCCCGATTTTTCTTTGACTTAAGGTTTACAAGCCATGAGTGGACTCCTCGGAAGTTTCGGGCGCGGATTCGAGTCGATGCGAAAGGACATCGCCGCCGTCATGGAGCGCGACCCCGCCTGCAGGTCGAAACTGGAGGTGATCCTCTGCTATCCGGGATTCCACGCCGTCTGCCTGCACCGGATGGCCCACTACTTCTGGAAGCGGGGATTCCTCCTCCTCGCGCGCTGGCTGAGCCACTGGAACCGGTTCATCACGGGCATCGAAATTCACCCCGGCGCCCGAATCGGCGAAGGGCTTTTCATCGACCACGGGATGGGCGTCGTGATCGGTGAAACGACGCATATCGGGAAAAACTGCACCATCTACCAGGGGGTGACGCTCGGCGGCGTGAGCCTCAAGAAAGAAAAAAGGCATCCCTCTCTGGAGGACAACGTCGTCGTCGGCGTCGGCGCCCGGGTTCTTGGTCCGCACGTCATCGGCGCAGGCAGCCGCATCGGCGCCAGTTCGGTCGTCATCTCGGACGTGCCGCCCGGCTGCACGGTCGTCGGCGTGCCCGCGCGCATCGTCTACCGGGAGGGACAAGGCAAAACGGACGACCTGCTCCCCGTTTCTTTCGAGCACCACGAGTTGCCCGACCCGGTGGAGGCGGCCATTCAGGCTTTGAACCAGCGCATCGCGGCCCTCGAGCGAGAACTGGCCCAGGCGCGGGAGCCGACACGGGAAAAACAAGAGACTCCATGAACACCATATACATGGACCACAACGCGACCACCCCGATGCGGCCCGAGGTTCTGGCCGCGATGCAGCCCTATCTCGGCGAGAAATTCGGAAACCCGAACAGCATCCACCGGTACGGCCGTGAAACCAGAATCGCGATTGAAAACGCCCGCGATCATGCGGCAGCCCTCATCGGTGCCGTTGACAGCGATGAAATCTTCTTCACCTCCGGCGGGACGGAGAGCGACAACTGGGCGCTCCGGGGCGTCATCTCCGCTTCCCACGGAGAAAGCCACATCGTCACCACGGCAATCGAGCACGAGGCCGTGCTCGCGACATGCCAGACCCTGGTGGCGGAGGGGGCGAAAGTCACCTACGTGAAGCCGAACCGCAAAGGACGCGTCATAGCCCAAGACGTGGCGGCGGCAATCCGGCCGGATACCAAAATCGTGTCCGTCATGTGGGGCAACAACGAGGTCGGCACGGTTCAGCCGATCCATGAGATCGGCGCGATTTGCAAGGAACACGGCATCCTGTTCCACACCGACGCCGTGCAGGCGCTTGGCAAGGTGGAGGTCGACGTGGAGCGCGCCGGCGTGTCTTTGCTTTCCGCCACCGGGCACAAAATCAACGCCGCCAAGGGCGCGGGGTTCTTGTACGTCAAAAAAGGAACCGAGCTCGACCCCTTCATGACCGGAGGCGGGCAGGAGCAGAAGCTGCGCTCGGGCACGGAGAACGTGGCCGGCATCGTGGCGCTGGGAGAGGCCTGCCGCATCGCGAAAGAAGAAGGCCCGCAATCCGCAAAGAACGTCGCCGCCCTCAGGGACCGGCTCGAAAACGAAATCTGCGAGCACGTTCCCGATGTCTTGATCAACGGCGACACGGCGCACAGGCTTCCCGGCACGTCGAACCTGGGCTTCATCGGCGCGGAAGGGGAAACGCTCCTGATCCGACTCGATCTGGAGGGCATCGCCGTAAGCACCGGGGCGGCCTGCAGTTCGGGTTCTCCCGAGCCCAGCCACGTTCTGCTGGCGATGGATTTGCCCCAGGAAACCGTGCAGGGCTCGCTCAGGTTCAGCCTCGGCTACGGCAACTCGGATGCGGATATCGACAGGCTGCTCGAAGTGCTGCCCGAAGCCGTCAGCAAGGTGCGCGAGATGGCGCCGCGCCTCAAATCAACAAAAACGTGAGAAGAACCTTTGGCTCCACGAGACGACTACCACTATAACGAGACGGTGCTCCGCCACATTGCCGACCCGCGTAACATCGGCGTCATCGAAGACGCGGACGCCGAGGGGAGCGGGACGAACCCCGCCTGCGGCGATGAGGTGACGCTTTACCTCAAATTCGAGGGCGAGGCGGTCTCGGACGCCAGGATCAGGATTCTCGGCTGCGGGGCGATCACCGCCGCCATGAGTTCCCTGACGGACATGGTGCGCGGAAAAACCGCGGAGGAACTCGGGCGAATCACCGCGGAGGAGATCGCGCAAAGCGTCGGCGGCCTCCCCACCCACAAACGCCACTGCGCCACCCTCGCCCGGCGCGTGCTGCAAAACGCGCTCAAATCGAGAAGCTTAAAGAACTCTCCATGAGGCCATCTCTATCGGTCAAAGTCCTGGAACTGGACGCCTTGAAGCTCTGGGCGCTTCGCACGGACGCGCCCGCGACGCCTGAGACCATCGGCCTCACCCAGGCGCGCCTGCTCAGGATCTGCGCGAACCTCCCCCGCATCGGCCCCGCTTGCGGACTCGACCATGGAGAGGGGGGATATGAAGCGTGCCGGCGAGCGCTTTCGGATCTCCCAAGACCTGAAGAACTTTACGAGACGAACTTACCAGGCGGATGGCACGCCGTGGGTACGCACATGGGGGGATACGAGGCGCTCAGGCTTACGTTGGGCGAGATGCTCGAACAATGGCTGCCGCACAGCGGATTCAGGAGAAGGGAAGGTCCGCTGGTGTACCGTTACCTGACCGACCCCCGCGAAACGGCGGAGGCTGAACTCAGAACCGAAATCTGCGTGCCCGTACAGCCCGACCCGATTGAGTAGCCTCGGACAGGCACAGAGGCCTGTCCCTACGGAAACCGCGTGTATCGCCGTAGGGGCGGCCCCCCGTGGCCGCCCGCGGTCTGCCACCCGATAAGAGAGGAGATTCACTCCCCCCTTGAGGGGGAGTCGAGGAAGCCGAGCGGTTTGTGCGAAGGCTGACTCGGTGGGGGGACATTCCACAGATAAAAGCTCCCCCCACCGGCGCGACTTCGGGCTTCGCCCTTGTCTTGCCGACTCCCCCTCAAGGGGGGAGTGGTTTCCTTTTTCATCGTACGGGAATGACCCTCAAAGGTGGGAGTCAATCGGGCGGACATGCAGATATTCGAGCAGGTCACGCCCTTGAAATTCTACACAGCAGGCTCTTGAGGTTCGTCTGGTCCGAGCACGGGTCGCGCTGCGCGATGTCCGTCAGGAAATTCACCGACCGCCAGGGGTGGTAGGGCTGTCGCTCCCCCCAGCCGATGGGAACGTATACCGCGTCCTCCCTTATCCCCGCATTCACCCAGGCCATCGCCTCGATGGCGCCGTGCGCGGTCTCCACCCGGACCTTCTCGCCGTCTTCGATTCCCAACGCTTCCGCTTTTCGGGGATGTATCTGGCAATAGAGGTCGGGCCACATCTCCTGCGCCTGCCAGAAATAATGCGTCCAGCTATGGAAATGCGGCGCTGGCGGGCGGCCCGTTATGAGCGTCGTCTCGAAACCTTGCGCACGAAGCGCATCGCCCGGGTTCTTCTCGTCCGCCCGGACGATCCTGGCGGTGCGGGAACCCGTCGGCGCCTTGGAGAAGGGGGAGATGACTTCCAGATCGTCATCGCCGTGATCAAATTCGAGATACGGCAAGCCCAGGAGATTTTCTTTCTCGCCGTAGAACTCCGGCAGCGCCGAGAGCCCTACTTTCTTGAATTTTTCCTCCAACGCTTCCGTCCAGAATTCGAGCCGCCCGCTCGGCGTCGGGAAGCGCTTGCCCTCGGGCTGCCCGGTGGCGGTCGTTCCCTCGAGATACAGCGTCTCCTGCTCGGGGGCGTCCTCGCTCGCGACGGGAAAGCGCACCCACCGGTAGGGAACCGAGTGGAGCCGTTTCTGCGTCACGCCCCTCAGGAAATCGTTGTCGATGCACATCTCGTCCCAGAACCTGCCCGGGTCCTTGTATTCCTCTTTCATCACGTCGCCGAACCCCAGGCGTCTCCCGAGTTCCGTCCATATCCACCCGTCGGGCTTCGCCTCTCCCGGCGGGTCGATCATCTTGTCGATCCACACGACTCTCCTGTCGTCGTTCGTGCGGCCCAGCTCTCCTTTCTCGATCCCGCCCGCCGCGGGCAGCACGTAATCCGCATAGGCTGAGGTCTCGTTCGCGAACAACTCGATGTGGACGATGAGGTCGAGCGCTTTGAATGCCTCACGCGCGTCGTCCTGGCCCGGCCATTGCGCGAGCGGGTTGTTGCACGTGATGAGACCCTTGATGGGATACGGCTTGCCCTCGCGCATGGCGCTCAGCCAGCCCGCCGGACTCCTGCGGACCATGGGCTTTTGAATCTCCGCCCGTCTGTGCTCCGGCGCGTTGGCGGCGATGGGCGGACCCGCCGTCATGTTCACGTAGGCGCCGCCCTTGCGGCCCCAGTTCCCCGTTATCGCCGCGACGAACATGAACGTCCGGTTGGTCTGCACCGAGTTGGTGTGCTGGTTGAGTCCCCGGCTCCCGAAGATGACGCAGCCGTTTGCCCCGGCGACGTCTTCAGCCAGCGCGCGAATCTCATCTGCCGGTATGCCCGTCACGCCCTCCGCCCAATCGGGGGTATAGCCTTTTGCGATAATGAAATCGCGCCAGCGCTCCCAGCCCAGAACCCATTCGTCGCAGAAACGCGCATCGTGCAGATTTTCAGAAAGAATATGGTGCGCCATGGCGAGGCCGAGCGCCATATCGGTGCCCGGGCGGATGGCGAGCCATCTGTCCGCCTTGCTCGCCGTGGCGGTGTACCTCGGATCGACCACCACCATCTTCGTCTTGTTCCTGATGCGCCAGTCGTTCACCTTGCCGAAGTAGACCGGGCGCGTCTCGGCCTGATTGTCCCCGACGTAGAGATACATCCCGGCGCTGCCGATATCCTCCGGCGTATAGCTGTTCCCGTTGCCGTTGATGCCGTGCGTCACCTCATAGGCGACCACCTTGCCCGCCGCGCAGAACGGGTCCGTTCCCTGCAGGTTGGGCGTGCCCCACATCTGGCTGAACAGCCGCGCATAGCCTTTCTGCGTAATCAGACCCGTTCGCGTCCCGACGAACATCGCCAGCGCCTCCGAACCCCACTTTTCTTTCAGGACTTCCAGTTTCGCGGTGATCTCATCGAGCGCCTGCTCCCAACTGATGCGCTCGAACGCATTTTCGCCCCGGCGGCCGACGCGCTTGAGAGGGTATTCCAGTCGGTGTTCGTTGTGGTGGAGCTGCAGCGTGAACTGCGCCTTGGGACATATTTTTCCGTCCAGGACGGGGTCCTCGTCATTCCCCGTCACGTTGATGAGCTTATCGCCCTGGAAATGGAACTTGGCGGTGCAGCAGTTGAAGCAGAAATTACAACCCCCCGGCTCGACGCGGTCCGCTTTGAGCGCGTTTTTGTCGTGCAGGTAGGGGAAGTCGGGGCCCTTCTCCTGGAAAACGCCGTTCGCTTCGGGTGAATCCACGAACTTGGGCCGATTCGGGCTTTCAGACAAACTTGAACTTTCCGCCCCGTTCACGCGGCCGTTTTCTCTCGCGATTTTCTCCAGGTATATCGTCTGCGGCTTCAGGAGAAAATGATCGTGATCCCGAAGATGACGACCCTCTCCCTCCGCTTTCTCGAGAAGCTCTTCCCTTTCGCCGAACGAGATGGCGTAGCCCGGACAAATCTCGGCGCAGGCGGGCTCCAGATTCTTCTCCCGTCTGTCGGGGCAAAGGTCGCACTTCACCGAATGATGGCCTTTGGCGTCATAGCCCATCGCGCTGTATGGACACGCCATGACGCATTCCCCGCAACCCGTGCAAAGCGCTTCGTGCACCTCCACCACACCGGTATCGGGGTCTTTCGTGATCGCCTTGGGATGAACGGGGCAGGCCCTCAGGCAAGCGGGCCGCTCGCAATGCTGGCAGGTGAGCGTGAGGAAATCAGGCGCTCCCGTGGAAGCGTCCCCCAGCCAGACCACCTTGTTCCGGTATTCGCCGGGCCCCAGCCTGTGCTCCTGCTTGCAAGCCGCCTCACAGCTCTTGCAGCCGAAGCAACGCTCCAGATCGATCATCAAGGCCAGCTTGCTCAAGAGTCACTCCTTGAAGGAGGAATGTCGAAAAGGCCATCCATCTTGCATCAACCACGTTTTATCCGCAGGTGATAACCCACCGAATGAAGGTCGTGGTAGGGACAGGCCTCCGTGCCTGTCCCTACAACAAACGCAATTCCTCCTGCATCAAACTTTTTCAACAGCCCCATATATGTCTGACCCGACAAAACCAACCCCCCCTACCCCCCCTTGTCAGGGGGGTATGAAGAACCAAAAACCCCTCCGGCGGCGGGCGTCGTCTTTTTACCCCCTTCGTCAGGAGGGAAAGAAAAAGCAAAGCCCCCTCAGCCCGGCGGGGCGCATCGTCTTTTTTTACCCCCCTGTTAAGGGGGGGTAGGGGGGGTTGCCTTTCCGGTCGAGAGAAGCGTCCTCTTTCGCCGCCCCTACAAAACCAACCTACCCGCCCCCTCCGCAGGCAGATTCTCTCAACAACCCGCCCGCGCGGGCTACCACTTCGTCAGATGCCACCAGTATACCTCTCCACCGCCCGAGACATAACCGGCGAAAAACGTGACGGTGACGACGTGTCCCAGAATACCGAGAACGAAGAGATACGCCAAAACGATGTGGACCATCCGCCAGTACGCCTGCGCCGTAGATACGCCTGCGCGGGTGCCCAGCAACCTGTTTTCCCGGCCGATCAACCGGGCGTAGGCGAACGTGAGCGCGGGCCTTGAGAACCAATGCTTGAGCCTGGGGGAAAAGGTGCCCTCGTCCGCTCCCGGTTCGAGCCTCGATAAAAGGGATTCTTTCTCTTCGATGAGGCGGGCCAGGCGCTCGCGGTCTTCGGAACCGGGCGGGGAGAAGGATTGCTCCCTCGAGGCGAACGTGGCCGCCATATTTTTCGAGAGGCGGACGCGCGCCCAAACGCCCAGGATCACCAGAAGCAAAAGCGCTGCGAGCAGCAGCGCCGGCGCATAGCGAAGCAACCCGCCCGAGTGGATCGTCACCAGCACGCCGCCCAGGGTGGCCGTTACGACATGGGCGGAGAACCAACCGAGGGGAGAGCCGCCGACGCCCGTCCGCTTCGTAACCACGAATACCAGGGACACGCACAGGAGGAGCGTCCCCGCGACGCCGAACAGATACAGCGTCGGGGAACCCGGCAGATGCCATTCGCGCGATAATTCGTGCTGGAACCCGAAGAAGGTGACCAGAACGACCGCCGCCGCGAAGAGAAGATACGCAAGCAGCCTGTCGCCGATATCGAGTCGTCTCATGAAAATCAGGGAAATTCGATTTTTTCGACGTCCACGATCTCGAAATTTCTCACGCCGCCGGGCAACTGAACCGCCACCTCATCGCCCGGTTCTTTCTGCATGAGCCCGCGCGAGAGCGGCGCGCTGAAGGATATGATTCCGTTGGGGAGGTCGCTTTCCTCCTCACCCAGTATCTCGTAGGTAAGCTCTTCGTTCTTGTCCAGGTCGAAGAGCGTGACTTTTGTGCCGATGGTGACCTTATCACCCGAGATGGGGAGTTCCTCGATGACGCTCGCCTCGCGTATCTTGTCCATGATCCGGCTCACCTCGTTCTTGAGGTTCCCCTGCAGCTCGATGGCCGCCTCCCACTCGGCGTTCTCGCTCAGATCGCCCAGGCTCGCCGCCTTGCCGATTTCCTTGGAGACCTCGTGTTTCAGGCGATATTGAATCTGTTCGACCTTCTGCCTCAGCCCTTCGAGGCTCGCTTTGGTGATGTAATACGGCATTTCTTCCTCATCCGGCGTTGAAATAATCGAAAACGCGCCTCAGGCGCCTTCAGCTATTTGCTCCTTCACATGTTCGCGAAAATCATACCCCGTGTCCTCCACGAACGCCTCGATCAGGCGCTTCGTGACGGGCCCCGGAACCGGCGCGCTCGGCTTGAAGCTGTCGATCTCGCTCACCGGCATGGCGCAGATCGCGCTCGAGGTGATGAAGTACTCCTCCGCCTGCGCCAGGTCGTACGTCGTCATGTCCCTTTCCTCGACGGCGATACCCAGGCGCGCGGCCAGTTCGAAAACCGCGATGCGGGTCACCCCCTGCAGGATGTTCCGCTCATGCGGCGTCCAGAGCGCGCCGTCTTTCACCATGAAGAAATTGGCGGACGAATTCTCGGCCACGTTCCCGCGAACGTCGAGCATCAGGGACAAAGAACCGGATGCAGCGGCGTCGAGCTCCGCCAGGATCTGGTTCATCTTGCTCGTCACCTTGGCTCTGGTCTCGATGCACTCGGGCGGATTGCGCCGCGTGGGCGTAATCGCCAGCCGCACGCCGTTCAGATACCGCTCCGCGAAAGAGGCCACGTTCACGGGCCGCCAGAAGATAAAGACCGAAGCGGGCCCCGCCGCGCCCGCCGCCATGGAGGGATCATCAGCACCGCGCGTCACCCAGTGGCCGACGCGGTACATGGCGCCTTCTTCCAGACGGCACAGGTTCGACTCCAGGGTGGCCAGCGTCGCCTGCTTCATTTCCTCCTGGCTGAGGCCCACGTCGATACGCACATACTTGAGCGAGCGGTAGATGCGGTCGAGATGATCGTCGAGCCGGTAGAGCTTGCCCGCGAAACAGGGCGTGACCTCATACACCCCGTCGCCCCAGAGGAAGCCGCGATCGAAGGGCGATATCCTGGCGCTGTTTTCTTCTATGATCTCACCGTTGAGATAGACGAATCGCTCACCGGGCATCGGACGCTCCTCCCATGCGCATCAACAAAGAAAGGCCGGCCCGGAAACAGGGCACAGCCGCATAGTGAATGAAACATCACCTTCCTTGAACACATCTTATAAAAGAAAACGCCGGAGAGCAAAATCGCTTCGGGAAATTCTGCGGTCCGTCTTGAAAAGCAAAGGCGGGCGGACACACGGTCAGACATATATGTCCGCCACCCCTGTGGTCGCCCATAAAATCTAACGGACCGCGCGCACTTCGAGCCTGAGCCCCTCGCGCTCCTGCAGACGAGCGATGACGTCGAAGAGGTTGCGGGCCTGGGGATTGCCACCCGGCCCGAACATGCGCATGAGGCTCTTGGGTGATTTCCCTGTGAGAGAACCCAGGGTCTCGAAGCCGACCGTCGCGTTGATGAAATCGCGCAGGGCCGCCATGCCGACCTCCACCTCGCCCGAGAGAAGGCATTCGACGCCTTCTTTCAACAACTCCTCCCGGAAGGCCGGGTCGCGCTGAACCCTTGCCTGAATCGTTTCCCTGAAATCCCGCGTGAGTGGCATGGTCAGTTCTCCTCGTGTATGCGGTATCTCGATCATTCGATAAAGGTAACTAATATGTTACCATTTGTCAACTTCTCGAGATGCCCCACCGTCGTCATCCCGGCGGGGCGCCACCTGAATTGCAGGGGACGGTCCCGTGTTTTGTCGGTAAAAGGCAGGGCCGCATAATATGCGGCCCCTACAGAGCGATCTCGTTCAGTTCGTGAGGGTCGGAGTAGGGTTTTTCAACAGCCCCCTGACAAGGGGGTTGTTGAAAAAACCCTATCCACCTCATCCTGAGTAGGCGCGCAAGCGCCGTATCGAAGGATGCCCTCTCGCCTTGAAAACCAACCCCCCCTACCCCCCCTTGTCAGGGGGGTATAAAAAAGCAACACCCCGACGAAGGGGGTAAAAGAAAAAAAGTCCCCCCGACAGGGGGGAACAAAAAAAGACCCCCCTGACAAGGGGGGGTAGGGGGGGTTGCCTTTATCCCCAGACAAGGGAGACTTTTCCAACAACCCCGAAGGGGAGAAACTCGCTCAATCTTTCCTCCCCCAACCACCTCCGCCGGGTGTTTCCAGGCGTATCCTGTCCCCGCGTTTCGCCGAGAGACGGGCCTTGCCGGGAAATTCCTGCGTTTCATCCGCCTGGATGAGCGAGTTTCTTCCCTTCATGCCCGGTTCGCCCCCGTTCAGGGGCCAGGGAGGCTTATCCCGCCGCTCCGTCATGAACGAGACGGTGGCGTCGCCCAGGAGTTCGATCTCGCGGATGATGCCGTCGCCGCCGCGATGCTTCCCCCCGCCCCCGCTGCCCCGGCGGACGGTGTAGCGGCTCACGCGGAAGGGATAGGCGTGCTCCAATGCTTCGATGGGGGTGTTCAGGGTGTTGGTGAGGTGGGTGTGGATGGCGTCTTCCCCGTCACCCCAGGGGCCGCCGCCCATGCCGCCGCCCGTGGTCTCATAGTAGGCGTAGGGGCGTCCCTGCCGGGGGCCCGCGCGATGGTCCAGTCCCCCCACCGTGAGGTTGTTCATCGTGCCGCACGAGGCGGCGGGTATCTTGCCGGGACAGGCTTTCGCCAGCGCGCCGAGTATCACGTCCACCATTCGCTGGCTCGTCTCCACGTTTCCGCCCGCGACGGCGGCGGGAAACTCGGCGTTCACCACGGTTCCAGAGGGCGCTACGACCTCGATGGGGTCCATGCAGCCTGAGTTGTTCGGAATGTCGTAGGGCACCAGACAGCGCAGGGCGTAGTAGGCCGCAGTCCTGGCGATGGATTCCACCGCGTTCACGCTGCCTTGGGTCTGCGGCGCGGAGCCGGTGTAATCGACGCGCATCTTCGAGCCGCGCACCGTGATCTCCACCCGTATCGGAACAGGGCCGCTGCCGAAGCCGTCGTCGTCCATGTAATCCTCGAATCCATACCGCCCGTCGGGTATGTCGCGTATCACGGCTTTCGTCAGGCGCTCGGAATATCGTTGCAGCTCGGCCGTGTAGCGCAGCGTCTCGGCCAGGCCGTGGCGCTCGATGATCTCCAGTATCCTCCGCTCGCCCACGCGGTTCGCCGCGATTTGCGCCGCGATGTCCCCCCGGCGCTCCTCCGCCGTGCGAACGTTCGCGAGGATGAGCGCGAAGACGTCTTCCTGCATCTCCCCCGCGCGCACGAGCTTCACCGGCGGAATGACCACGCCGTCCTGGAATATCTCCGTCGTGATGCTCATGGAACCCGGCGCGATGCCGCCCACGTCGGCATGGTGCGCCCGGTTGGCGACGTAATAGATGAGTTTCTCGCGTCCCCGTTCCGTGCCGTACACGGGCGAGATCATCGTGATGTCCGGCAGGTGGTTGCCCCCGTGGAAGGGATCGTTTAGCACGACCACGTCGCCCGGATCGAGCGTCATCCGCTCGATGACGTATTCCACCGACATCGGCATGGAGCCCAGATGGGCGGGCAGATGCGCCGCCTGCGCCGCCATCCGGCCCTCCGCGTCGAAGACGGCGCACGAATAATCCTTCCGCTCCTTGATGTTGGGGGAGAACGAGGAGCGGCAAAGCGCCACGCCCATCTCTTCCGAGGCCGCGAACAAGAGGTTGCGGAAAACTTCCAGGAGTATCGGATCGTAAGTATTCGCCATCGCGCCCTCTCAGCCCAGGTTCTTCAAAACGAGGTTGCCCCACTCGTCCACCCGGCATTCCCAGCCCGGCGGGACGACCGTCGTGGCGCTGAACTCGCACACCAGCGCCGGGCCCTCGAAGCGGTTCCCGCGCGAAAATTCATCCCGCGCATAGGCGGAACCCTCGACTTGTTTTCCTTCGAACACCATTTTCCGACTCCCCATGAGCGCACCGGAAATATCTCTCCGGGTTTTCGGAAGCCGCCTCGCGGGCGGGCGCTCCACAACGCCTGTGCCCCGGACCCTAAGCGTCACGACCTCGATGGCGCTCTCGGGGCTTGCGGTGCCGAAGCGCTCGTCGTGCAACGCATCGAACGCGGCCCGGAGGCTCTCGCGCAAGTCCACGCCCGTCTCGGGTTGATAGGGGAGCGTCAGTTCATACGATTGCCCGAGATAGCGCATGTCGATGAAGAGCGAAAAGGCGGGTTTTGCGAATCCCTCGAACTTGAGATCCTCGCGCCCTTTTTGCAGCAAGGGCGAAAAATGACTCGCGAGCGTTTTCTTGTTCAAGCCCGCGAGCGGCAGCAATACCGTCCGGGCGTAGTCCTTCACCACATCGGCCGTCAGCATGCCACGTGCCGAGAGAATCCCCGGGTCGCCCGGGACGACGACGCTCGGAATTCCCAGAATCTCGGCCAGGGAACAGGCGTGCATCGCCCCCGCGCCGCCGAAGGAGATGAGGGCGAACTGGCGCGGATCGTGGCCGCGTTCCACGCTGATCAGGCGGATCGCGCGCGCCATGTGCTGGTTGGCGACGCGGACCACGCCCTCCGCCGCCTGCCGGTCGCCCATCCGCAGGGACTTCGCCAGGCGCGCGACCCCGGCCTTCACCGGCTCCATGTCGAGCGCCATCCGGCCGCCCAGGAATTGCTCGGGATCGAGGCGGCCCAGGAACAGGTTCGCGTCCGTGACGGTGACTTGATCCCCCTTGCCGTAGCATATCGGGCCGGGGTCTGCCCCCGCGCTCTCAGGCCCGACGGCCAGAGCGCCTCCCGGGTCCACCCGTGCGATGGAGCCGCCGCCCGCGCCCACCGTGTGGATGTCGATGAGGGGAACGCGGATCGGGCAACCAGCCACCTCGGTCTCCGCCGTGAAGCCGATACCGCCGTGCAGCAGGGAGACGTCCGTGCTCGTCCCGCCCATGTCGAACGCGATGGCACTCTCGAACCCCGCCCGCTTCGCCACCTCATAGGCACCCACGACGCCCCCGGCGGGGCCTGAAAGAATCGTCCGTATGGCCTCCTCGCCCGCCATCGTGCTCGATATGACACCGCCGTTGCTCTGCATGACCCGCAACCGCCCCGAGTCAAGGCGCGACTCCAAATCCTTCAAGTACCTGTTCATCATGGGCGACACGTAGGCGTTCACGCACGTGGTGCTCATCCGCTCGTATTCCCGGAACTCGGGCAGCACCTGGCTGGACATCGACACGTGGATGCCGCTCCGGCGGATCGCGTCCGCCACCTTCTGTTCATGAGCGGGGTTCGCGTAGGCGTGCAACAGGCAGATGGCGACGGACTCGACGCCCGCTTCTTTAAGTTTTCCTCTCAGCGCTCTTACGTCCGAAGCCTTCAGGCGGAGGAGTTCACCGCCCTTTTCATCGAGGCGCTCCGCCACACCCATCCTGAGCTCTCTCGGCACGAGCGCCGGCGGCTTGCGGTACGCGAGGTTGTAGAGTTCTTTCCGGTTCTGGCGGCCGATCTCGATCAGGTCCTCGAAACCGGCCGTCGTCACGAGGGCGGTCTTCGCGCCCCGGCGGGTGAGGAGGGCGTTCGTCGCCACGGTGGAGCCGTGGGTGATGTCCAGGGCGAGGCCGCGGCCTTCCAGTATCTCATCCAGCCCCTGCAGGATGGCGCGCTCGGGCGCATCGGGAGTGGAGGGCACCTTGTGGACGCGCACGCGGGCGCCGTCGAACGAGATGAAATCCGTAAAGGTACCGCCCGTGTCGACGCCGATCCGAAGCGTCTTTCTCGCGCGCCTCGGCATCAGCGCCTCCTGTGGGGCCAGGCTTCGGGGTTCAGCAGATCGGGGGGACGCCCCCCGCGCAGGTAGGCCTTCACGTTTCTCTCCACGCGTTCCGACACCGCGTCCCGGCCCAGATCGGTATTCGTCCCCAGGTGCGGCATCATGACGACGTTCTTCATCCTGAGGAGCCCCGGGTGCGGCCTGGGTTCATCCTCGAACACGTCCAGCCCGGCTCCGCCGAGGCGGCCCGAGCGAAGCGCCTCGACCAGGGCCTTCTCGTCCAGAATGGGGCCCCGGGCGGTGTTGATGATCACGGCCCCCTCTTTCATGCGGGCGAACTCCACCGCTCCGATGAGCCGGCGCGTCTCATCGTTCAGGGCCAAATGCACGCTCAGGAAATCGGACTCGCGCAGCAGCCTGCCGTAGGCGCGGTAGGAAACGCCCGTCTCCTTTTCCACCTCGGGAGTTTTCCGGTTCCGGCTCCAGTAGCGCACCCTCATGCCGAACGCGTTCGCCATGCGCGCCACGGCGCAGCCGATGCGCCCGAGACCAATGATACCGAGCACGCGGCCGTTCAGGCCCCGTCCCTCGAGAAGCGTGGGCGTCCAGCCCTTCCATTTGCCCGTTCTGATATATGAATCCGCCTCCGCCACCCGCCTGCTCACCGCGAGCAGAAGCGCCATGGCGCATTCGGCCGTGGGCTCCGTGACGACGCCGGGCGTGTTGGTGGCCAGGATTCCCCGCCTGGTGATCTCCCCTAAATCGAGATTGTTGAAGCCGACCCCGCAGTTGGCGACCAGCTTGAGGCGGGGCGCGGCGTCCAGGAAACCGGCGTCTATCTCGTCTCCCACCATCGAGATGAGGACGTCCGCGCGGCGCACGGCGCGCCTGTAGCCGGCGGGAGACGGCTTCACATCTCTCCCGTGCATGATGAATTCGGTGGAGCGCTTCAACTCTTCGAAATGATGCGAAGGAAACTTTCGGGAGAGAAACACGCGCGGGAGCGCCTTGCCGTTCATCTTCACAGCCGCTTCACGGCGTCCGCGATGCGGTCCACGGCCCGCTCCAGATTCTCCACGCTGTTGGCGAAGCACATCCTGAGGTGACCCTCCGCATGGACGCCGAACGCGGAGCCCGGCAGCGTCGCCACGCCGACCTCGTCGAGGAGATAGTCGGCGAAATCATCCGCGCTCATGGGGATTTGGCTCACGTTGGGGAACGCATAGAAAGCGCCGTCGGGGTATTGACAAGAAATGCCTTCCACCTCGTTCAGGCCCGAGATGAAGATGTCGCGCCTGCGCCTGAAATCATCCATCATGGCGCGGCTTTCCGTCTGGTCCTCCAGAAGCCCCTTCGCACCCGCCAACTGGATAAAAGGAGGCACGCAGCTCACCGAGTTGGTGATGAGCTGGGCGAGCGGCTCGGCGAGCGCCGCCGGTGCGGCGATGAAGCCGAGGCGCCAGCCGGTCATGGCGTAAGTCTTCGAGAACGTCTCGAGCATGATGGTGCGCTCGCGCATCCCCGGCAGCGTGGCGAGCGATACGTGTTCCCCCTCGAAGAGCATGTGGGCATAGACCTCGTCGGACAACACGATGATGTCGTTTTCCACCGCGATCTCCGCGATGGCTTCGAGTTCGTTTCTCGTCAGCGTCCCGCCGGTGGGGTTGTGCGGATAGTTCAGGATGAGGAGGCGGGTCTTCTCGGTGACGCGCGCGCGCAGGTCGTCCGGCGTGAAGCGGAAATTGTTCTCCTCCAGTATCGGCAGCGGCACGGGCTTGGCGCCCGCATAGAGCGCCACGGACTCATAGACCGGGAAACCCGGGTCCGGGTAGATCACCTCATCGCCCGGCCCCGCCGTCGCCATGATGGTGTAGTAGAGAAACGGCTTGCCTCCCGGACCGACCACGATTTCATCCGCAGAATACTCACCGCGCCCGTCGCGCCCGAGCCACTCGCAAGCGGCTTCGCGAAGCTCCAGCACGCCGGCGGAGGGGCAATAGTGCGTCTTGCCCGCTTTCAATTGCGCGTACGCCTCCTCGACGATGCTCGATGGCGTGTCGAAGTCGGTATCGCCAATTTCGAGGTGGATGATGTCCCGGCCCTGGCGCTCCATCTCGCTCGCCTTGGCGAGAACCACGAACGCGCTTTCCGTTTTGAGCAGATTCATCCGATCAGCCAGACGCATCATTCATCTCCGTCTTTTATATCGCCGAGTGAAGAGGCGCGTCCGTCACGACGCCGCACCTCATGAGCATATCCAACACTTCCGGGACGGGCAGGCCCACGACGTTGGTGTAGCTTCCCTCCACCCTGTCCACGAGGCTCCCGCCCATCCCCTGAATCGCGTACGCGCCCGCCTTGTCCATGGGCTCGCCGCTTTCGGCGTAGCGCGCGATGGCCTCCTCGTCAAGCAGCCTGAAGGACACCTTCGTCGCGACCGCTTCCTCCTCGCGGGATTCCGGCCCCAGGAGCGTGAACGCGGTGATCACCTCGTGCGTCCGTCCCGACAACAACCCCAGCATGCGCGCGGCGTCGTCCGCGCCCGTCGGCTTTCCGAGGATTTCCCCATCCAGGACGACCACCGTGTCGGCGCCGAGAACGAACGCGCCCGGATTCATCTCCGCCACGCAGCCCGCTTTCGCCTGTGCGCGGCGCATGGCCTCCTCTTCCGCCCTGAGCCCCGGCGCAACCTCCTCCTCCACGTCGGCAGGCGCCTGCACCACGTCGAAAGCAAGGCCTGCTCCTTCCAGGAGCCGTTTTCTGCGCGGGGAGCCCGAAGCCAGAATGAAATGCTGAAGCTGTCGCAAGAACCGGACCTGCGGAGGGCTAATTGTCCCGGTCGACAATGTAGTCGGCGACGTCGCGCAGCACGTCGACATGGAAGGAATCCGGCAAAATGGAGAGGGCCGCCTTCCCCGCCTCCACGTATCCCCGCGCCCTGTCCAGGGTGTAGTCCACCGCGCCGTATTTGTGCATCAACTCGAGAACGTCATCCAGGTCTTCCGCCCGGATCTCGTCCGCGTGGACCACCAGGTGGTTCAACCGCTCGAACTCCGCCTCCGTGGCCCGGGCGCATGCCCTGAGCAAAGGCAGCGTCACGTTCCCCTCGCGCAGGTCCTCGCCCACGGATTTTCCGATCCGCTGCGCATCGCCCATGTAGTCGAGGGCGTCGTCGACGAGTTGAAAGGCGTATCCGATCTGGACGCCGAACTGGTGGAGCGCGTTCGCGATCGTGGGCGGGCTGTCGGGGATCAGGGCGCCGACGCGGCAGCTCGCGGCGATGAGGGCCGCCGTCTTGCGGTAGATGACGTCGAGGTATTCCTCTTCGGTGAGCTTGAGGTTGTACATGTTGACCAGCTGGAGCACTTCCCCCTCGGAGAGCAGGGTGCAGGCCTCGCTCATGGTCTCGATGATCCGCAAGTCGGCGTCCGCGGACATGAGGGAGAAACTCTTGGCGAAGAGGAAATCGCCCACCAGCACGCTCGTCTCGTTGTTCCATTTCGCGTTGGCGGAGGGGTTGCCCCGCCGCATCTGCGCGTCATCCACCACGTCGTCGTGCAGGAGCGTGGCCGTGTGGATGTATTCCACCACGCACCCCATCGTCGTGGCGCGGGGCCCCTCGTAGCCGCACGCCTTGGCGACGAGCACCAGGAGCATCGGCCGGATTCTCTTGCCGCCGGAGCCGATGAGGTAATCGCTCACATCGGGTATCAGGACGACGTCCGAATGGAAATTCGCGTGAATCGCTTCTTCCACTTCCTTCATCTCGGAAGCGATTGAATCGGCAATCTCAGAAAATTTCATTTCGCCTCCGAACCACGAAAACATCTCCTGAACCGGGGTTTTGCTTTCCTCGACAAATTTCCCCGATACAGGATATCAAGAGCAACTCAATCTATTGAGGAGGCCCACGGGTGTCAAGGCGTTGAAACGCCCCTTTTCCTCAAGGCGAAGCTCGGCTATGTTGCCAGAAACGAGGCGTTTGTCCAACTAACGGGAGAGTTACGGTCTTGCAAAGAAAAATCCGGATCACCGCCGGCGGCGTAACCATGGAAGCCGAACTCACGGAGAGCGAGACGGCGGACGCCTTCTGGGAGGCCTTGCCGATCACCGGCTCCGCGAACGTATGGGGCGAGGAAATCTATTTCCAGGTGCCCGTAGAGGCGCCGCTCGAAGCCTCCGCGCGCGAGGAGATGGAAGTCGGCGAGATCGCCTACTGGCCGCCCGGCAGCGCGTTCTGCATCTTTTTCGGCCGCACGCCTGCGAGCGTGGACGAAGCGCCCCGCGCGGCGAGCGCCGTGAACCCGCTGGGGAAAGTGAGCGGCGACCCGAAAGATTTCCTGGGCGTCCGCTCGGGTGAGGAGGTTCGCCTGGAGAGAGCGCCGTGAATCCCTGCGAGCCGAAAGACTTATCAATTCTCATCCATTACGACGAGATCGGGCTCAAGGGGAAAAACCGCCCGCTCTTCATCGAGCGTCTTTCCAAAAGAATCGAGAGAGCGGCGTCCTTGTTCTGCGAGGCGAAGGTCAGAAAACGCACAGGGCGTCTGATTCTCGAAACGAGCGGCCTGGAAAACACCGGCGCTCTCATCGATGCGCTCGGGAAAGTATTCGGGGTGGCCTATTTCGCACGCGCCCGATGCGTTCCGCTCGACATCGAGGCGGCGGCGAAAGTCGCGCTCGAGATGATCGCTCCTCTTAAAACCGAGAGTTTCCGGGTGCGCACCCGGAAATCCTTCCCGGCCACGCCCGTCAGCACGCGGGAGTGGGACAGGGCCATCGGCGCCGCGATCCAGGCCGGAAGGCACCTGCCGGTCGACCTGGATCGCCCCGGCCTCACGGTGCACGTGGAAGTCATTCCCAAGGAAGCCTGGGTGTACGCCGAGAAAATTCCGGGCCCCGGCGGCCTGCCCACCGGCTCGCTCGGAAAGGTCGCGGCGCTTCTCTCGGGCGGCATCGACTCGCCCCTTGCCGCCTGGCGCGTCATGAAGCGCGGCTGCGAGGTGGTGTTCATCCATTTTCACGGCGCGCCTTATCTCAGCCGCGCATCCGCCGAGAAGGCGAAAGACCTGGCCGGCGTGCTGAACGGCTACCAGCTGGGGAGCAGGCTCTACATGGTCCCGTTCGGCAACCTTCAGAAAGAGATCGTCCTCGCCACGCAGCCCGAGTACCGCGTCGTGCTCTACCGCCGGTTCATGGCGCGCATCGGGGAGCGGATAGCCGGGTTCGAGAACGCCCGCGCCCTGGTCACCGGCGAGAGCCTGGGACAGGTGGCGAGCCAGACGCTCCAGAACCTCGCCGCCATCGAGGACGCGGTGGTGATGCCGATCCTGAGGCCCCTGATCGGCATGGACAAGGACGAGATTATCGAGGGAGCGAAAGCGCTCGGCACGTTCGAGATTTCCATCGAGCCCGACCAGGATTGCTGCTCGCTGTTCGTTCCCAAACACCCGGCCATCCGCTCGCACGCGGGCCACCTGCGCGGACTCGAATCGCGCCTGCCCGTCCGGGAGATGATCGACAGGGTCATCGGCGAAACCGAGATCATCGATTTCGAAGCGGACGGCCGGACCCGAAATTATTCTTTCGCCGAGATTCATCCGGCCGAGGTGGAGGCGGCTATCGCGCCGGAAGGGTAGGCGCCTCGGACAGGTAGCAGGAGGTAGGGACAGGTCGCGACCTGTCCTTACGGGGCGGCGCCTCCCGGTCGGTTCGATTGCCCCTCACTTGTTGAAACCAACCCCCCCTACCCCCCCTTAACAGGGGGGTCTTTTTTTTGCTCCCCCCTGTCGGGGGGGCCTTTTTTTCTTTTCCCCCTTCGCCGGGGTGTCGCTTTTTCCCTTCGCTGGGGTGTTGCTTTTTTATACCCCCCTGTTAAGGGGGGGTAGGGGGGGTTGCTCCTTCCACCGAGGAGAATCCTAAATTCACTCCCCCCTTGAGGGGGAGTCTCAGAGGCCGAGTCCTTTGGACGAAGGCCGATGTGGTGGGGGGACATGCCACAGAAAAACTCCCCCCACCGAATCGCTTTCGGGCTTACGCCCTCAGCTCTTCGACTCCCCCTCAAGGGGGGAGTTGATTGTACTTCTCCTTGGGCGACATTCTTTCTTCATCGGGGCCGTTGAAAAGGGGTGGCATCGCTTTTACCCCCTTCATCGGGGGGTTGCCTTTTCATACCCCCCTGACAAGGGGGGTAGGGGGAGGTGGTTTTCGAGCGCCCCCTTCGACAGGCTCGGGACTACTCAGGGTGAGGGGTGTCGGGCGGCGCAGCGGTGCGGCGGATGAGTTCCTTGAGCGCCTCCATGTTCTCGTGGTGCTGATCTTTCTGATCCTCGCGCTGGGTGGTGAGCGCGTTCATGGTCGCGACGTGCTGAGCTTTTTGATCCTCGCGCTGGGCGGCGAACGCTTCCATGGTCGCGCGGTGCTGGTCTTTGTGCTCTTCGCGCTGGGTGGCAAGCGCGTTCATGGTCGCGATGTGTTGCGCTTTTTGATCCTCGCGCCCTGCGGCGAGCGCTTCCATGGTTGCGCGGTGCTGTTCGCTTTGCGCCTTGCGCTCGGCGGCGAGCGCCTCCATGTTCTCGCGGTGCGTGCGCTCCATCGCCTCCATGGTTTCCCGGTGGCGGCTGTCGAGCGCCTTCATGGTTTCGCGGTGCTGGGCGTCGCGGTGACGCGCGGCCTGGCGCATGAAGTAGAGGCCGTAGGCTATCAGGGAGCACTGCGCGGCCCCCACGAGCGCGGCGACCCATACGGAGGCCCGCTGCACAGCGAGGGCTGCTTCTTGCAGCGCGAGGGAAGATTGCTGGATGGCGAGGCTTGCCGCTTCGTATTCCGTCACTTGGTTTTCCCCCACGTTAGTGGGTCCTCATACGCGCCACTTTAATGCGCCGCCGCGCGCTTCGTCAAGACGGATCCCGGCCCGAGAGGGAGGGATGTCCGAGGTCGTTGCAAGGCGGTGCGGTTTCGTTCGTCATTCCGGCTTTCGCCGGAATGACGGCAGTGGTCAATTCCGAACGAGGAGGGCTTTTTCAACAACCCCCTCATGGGGGTCGAGACGGCGGAGGAGGATTCCCAACAAAAAAACCGCTTCGCAGGCAAAACGCGCGCGAAACGGCGAATTTTCTATTCCTGATTTCCGATAATTGTCGTTATCAGACAATACAACACCTCTCAAAACCATGTCAAGCGCAATTCCGGGGTCCCCGGAGGGGTTTCGGGCGCCGTTTCGCGCCTTTTTCCGCTCATTTGCGGCCCACGTGCGCCCCGGAACGGGTTTCCCGGCGGAGAACGGGGCTTCCGGTGTCCCCTAACGACAATTAGCGGCGGGCAGGCCGCTCGCCTTTGGAGACCGGGAACGGTGCGCGCATACCGCAGGGATTCGTGCCTCGCAGAACCACCGGCCCGGACCATGAAAGGGTTCGAGTCCGCCGTATTTCAGGCGGCCCAAAATACAAAATCAGTTTGTGAAGGCCCGAAATAAAACGAAGGAAAGGAGGTTAATCGGAGAAAGCCGGAAATTCACTGAAAATCCCTTTTTCTACTGTGTATTCAGGAGGACTCACTAAATGACGTTCAAAGATAAATCGATAAACAAGCTTTACGCTTTCGCGATGGCGGCTGTATTCGCCCTCGTGCTGGCGGGCTGCGGTGGCGGAGGCGGTGGTACCGCGGAGGACCCGACGCTGATGCCGACCCCGCAGGAAATGTGCGTGGCAGACAAGGGCGAGGGCAGCGTGATAGTGGACGGTATGTGCTATTCGGCCACGGAGCACGCATCCAACATGTGCGCGGCGGCCGGCGGCCGGTATGAAGACGACGGAACGTGTACTTCGGCCGATCAAATCGAAACCGAGAAGCGCACCACCGCGCAAAACGCAGCGATGAGGGCGTACGAAGCCGCGAAAGCGGCGCTGGCCGCCGTCATGGACGACGCGAGCCATGACATGGATTCCTACGCTATGGCCGAGGAAGCTCTGAACGAAGCGAAGGCGGCGAACGCCGTGGCCCAGGCGGCCACCACCTCCGCTAATGCGGAAGCCGCCCAGGCGCTCGTCGAGACGGCGAGAGACAATGTCGTGATGTACGCCGGGATGGTGACGGCGGCGGCAACGAAGGCCGCTGAGCGGGTGGTGCAAGAGGCGGCGAACGCCGTGGCCATGACGAAAGCAGATGCCATCAAGGCCGAAGCCGCTCAGTTGGGGACCGCCGCAAGTCCCGACGCCGGCCTCGGCGGTGGCGGCGGCGTTGACGCTGATGACGCCGCTGTTCCTGCAGCTACCACTTATTCGATGACCATCGAGCGCGACCGCATGGGCACGACGGTCAAGATCGCCGACACCGCGATGGCAGAGGACGACGATCCCCAATTCATGCAGGCCGAGGATTTGGGCGGCGGAACCACCATGCACGTTCGCGACAACGGCATGGGCGTGGAAGAAGTCGTGGTCGTCAGCACGGACATCGAAACGCCCAAGGCGGTGGCGTTTGCGAAGTTCGAGGAAGATCTCGCTGGAACGCTGTCTCAAACGCTGAATGTCAGGAAGGACGGCGTAACTGTAGACGCGGACAATCCTGCTGATTCTTTCGATGTCTCGGCTGCCATCAGCACGGTTGCCGATCGCTTGTCGAACATAATGGCGGCTGGTTTTTCCTCCAGCGGCGGGGGTACTCTTACTTACCCGGCGGACAACTCTGCCACCGATGACAAGGATGAGGCGTTTGAAGCCACGGGTACCTACAATGGTGCGATGGGCACATACAGATGTGCTGCATCATCCGGCACATGTTCGGTCACGTACGACGCGGAAGGGAAGATATCCGCTATCGGCACTGACTGGATCTTCACTCCCGCCGAGGGCGCCACCTCCGATCAGCTGGACTACGACTACTACAACTACGGCTTCTGGCTGAAGAAGACAACCGACGAAGACGGCGTGCTCACCTACAACGAGGTCGAGACCTTCGCTGGATCTTCGGTTGCCGCGAGTGGTGACGTCAGCAGTGTTCTCGGGTCAGCGACATACGAAGGCGGCGCGACAGGCGTGTATGTGAAAAACGTGTACAACTCCGACCGCACGATCGACACGGCCACCTCCGGCCACTTCACGGCGGACGTCAACCTCATGGCGTATTTCGGCGGGAACGACGTCGCCGTCAGCAATCAGAATAGCATCAAAGGAACCATCGACAACTTCACGTTGTCCGGCGGTGAGGAGCAGATGTGGAGCGTGGCTGTAGAGGGAGATATTGCTGCCAGTGGTGGAACCGCGTCCGGCACGGCCAAGGGTGGAGATGGTGATGGTTCGTTCAGCGCCACCTTCCATGGGGACGTGACGGCTGCGGCTGATGGAACAGTTCCCCAGCCCGGTTCCGTAGTCGGCGAGTTCAACGCCGGCTTCACGGACGGATCCGTGGCCGGCGGGTTCGGCGCACGACGGAAGATGATGGAATAGCAAATAGTCAGAGCAGGACACCTTCGGCTTCGGGGCTTCACCGCCCCGGGGTCTTGGGCAGGCGAAGGAAAGGAAGAAGAGTGGAAAAGGGGGTTGCCCGTTGGTTGCTTCCCTCGTGATGAGCAAATTGTACCGCTCCTGGTTATGAGTTTGAGTCCTCGAGCCGGGAACGGGAACAACGGGCAGCCCCCACTTTCAGCTTCAAGAAAGCAGCCGACACCCCGACTCGGCCTGTACCTCGGG
>JAJEJD010000032.1 GCA_022828125.1 bacterium
GTCATCTCGCCGATGCTCTCGAACATCTTCCTGCACCATGTGCTGGACAAGTGGTTCGAGGAATTGGCGAAGCCGCGTCTTAACGGACGGTGCCAGCTGGTGCGATACGCCGATGACTTTGTCATCGCCTTCGAAGACCGCCACAGCGGCAAGCGATTGCTTGACGTGCTGGGCAAACGTCTGGGCCGATACGGACTCACGCTCCATGAGGCCAAGACGCGCTATGTGGACTTCCGCCGGAGGCGTCCCTACGGGCGTCACTGGATGGCGTCGGCCACGACGTTCGACTTCCTCGGCTTCACCCACGTCTGGGGGCGGTCTATGCAAGGCAAGGACGTCGTTCGCCAAATTACGGCGAAAGGCCGCTTCGCCCGCGCGCTGAAATCGGTGCACGAGTGGTGCAAGAGACATCGGCACCTGCCGGTCAAGGCGCAGCATGACTATCTCGTTCGGGTGATACGAGGCCACTGCGCATATTACGGTCTGACAGGGAACGGCAAGCGTCTTCGGTGGTTCCGCTACCAAGTGGCTCGCACGTGGCGGAAGTGGCTTACGCGCCGCAGCCGCCTGCGCCGGATGAACTGGGACCGGATGAACGCGCTTCTCTTGCGATACCCCCTTCCATTTGTCTCGTACGTGCGTTCTCGGCAAAGCTCCTTGAGCGAACCTGTCAGGTGAGGAACCGAGTGCGTCAGTCGCGCACGCTCGGCTCTGTGGGGGGCGGGGCGCAGCAATGCCCCCGCCTACCCGGCCCCCGACACTCGCCCGCAGGGATGCGCAGGGGTTGGAATGAATCCGCTTGCGGCTTGATTACAGACTCTACGGGGCCGATTCGGGATCAGGCCGGAATCAGTTCGGAAAATGAGTTAACAGATATAAAATCAACGCGATAGCAAAATCCCGGACATGACGGAAAATTCTCGATAACCCCGGATTCCTGGATAATTCGATAAATTCACGGGGTTTTTCAATAAATTTCCGAAAAGAAATACTCTCGTAACTGCTTGTAATCAAAAAGGATACATCTCAAATCTGAGTCTGTCTCACTAAGATTTAAGCCAAAAAAAGTTTTTCGACGACCACGCATTTCCCCGCAACTGCCCGCATCTGCGCCCGCGGCATCCACGGGCCGCGCGGACCCCCTGCCCCGCCCCGCCGGAACCGGGCGCGCGTATACGAAACGCCCCGCCTGGGCTATAATCGCCCCATCCAATCATCGGTATCCGCATCACCATGTGGAGGAAGACATGGACGATCTCAAACGACATGCCGTCGACTATCTCGACGGCCAGGCGGGCGAGGCGCGCGAAATCGCCCGTGAAATCTGGAACTTCGCGGAAATCGCCTTAGAGGAATTCAAGTCCGCGGAACTGCTCGAAGACGTGCTCGAACAACACGGATTCGAGGTGCAGCGCGGGGTGGGCGACCTGCCCACCGCCTTCATCGCGAGGTGGGGAGATGAAGGCCCCGCCGTGGGCATTCTGGGCGAATACGACGCGCTGCCCCACTGCGGCGATTCCCACGAGAAACAGGGCCACGGCTGCGGGCACAACCTCTTCGGCACGGCGAGTTCCTACGCCGCTATCGCCGCGGCGCGCGCCTTGCGCGAATCGGGGACGAAGGGCCGGGTCGTCTGCTTCGGCTGCCCGGCGGAGGAAACCCTGGAGGGCAAGGTATACATGGCCCGCGACGGCGCGTTCGACGGCCTCGACGCCGCCGTCACATGGCACCCCGGGGACAAGAGCTTCACCCGCGGCGGCAGCACCAACGCGATGGATTCCATCGTCTTCGAATTCTACGGCGAGACGGCCCACTCGGCCCGCGACCCCTGGAACGGCAGGAGCGCGCTCGACGGCGTGGAAATCATGAACTACGGCGTCAACATGATGCGCGAGCACGTCATCGAGCCGGTCAAGATCCACTACGTCATCACCGACGGCGGCGTGGCGCCCAACGTCGTGCCCTCCTACTCGCGCGTGTGGTACTACGTGCGCGCGCCCAAGCGGGCGATGGTGAACGAACTGAGCGAGCGCGTGAGAAACTGCGCGAAAGCCGGCGCGCTGGCGTCGGGCACCACGATGAAGGAAACCCTCCTCACCGCCGTGTACGAGAATCTCCCCAACAGCGCCCTGGCCCACTGCGTGCAGCGGAACCTGGAATTCGTGGGCGCGCACAGCTATTCGGACGAGGCGAAGGAATTCGCCCGCAAACTGGGCTACGACGCGCCGCTGTCTGAAGATGTCTCTCCCCTCGACCCGGCGGACATCCGCCCGAGCAACGAGCGCGGCAACGTGAGCTGGCTCACGCCCCTGGGCAACCTCATGACGACCTGCCACGCGCCGGGAACGCCGGGGCATTCCTGGCTCGCCACCCAGCAATACGGCATGGAAATCGGGGAAAAAGGCATGATGACCGCCGCAAAGACCATGGCGGCCACCGCGCTGGAACTCATCAGCGATGAGGACGTATTGAAGCAGGTGCGCGAGGAGTTCGAAGAGAAGACGAGAGGCTTTACCTACGACCCCATCATCCCCGAGGGGCAAAAACCGAACCCTCTGGGCATGAGGTAGAAACTATCGGCGAATCATTCATCACCACGAACCAGGAGAGCACACCATGAAATTCGGCGTCGCGATTTTCCCGACCGATTATTCCATCGCCCCGCACCGGGTCGCCAAGGAGGCGGAAGACAGAGGCTTCGAGTCCATCTTCTTCCCGGAGCACACCCACATTCCGGCGAGCCGGAAAACCCCCTGGCCCGGCGGCGCGGAACTGCCTAAGGAATACTCGCACTCGCTCGACCTTTTCGTGGCCTTGGGCGCCGCGGCGGCCGCGACGGAAAAAATCATGCTCGGCACGGGCATCTGCCTCGTCATCGAGCGCGACCCCATCACCCTGGCCAACGAGGTGGCCACGCTCGATCACATATCGAACGGCCGCGTGCTTTTCGGGATCGGCGGCGGCTGGAACCGCGAGGAGATGGAAAACCACGGGACGAATTACGAGAAACGCTGGATCGTCCTTCGCGAGCGCATCGAGGCGATGAAAGCCATCTGGACGGAGGATGAGGCGAGCTATCACGGCGATTTCGTGGATTTCGAGCGCATCTGGTCCTGGCCCAAGCCGATCCAGAAGCCGCACCCGCCCATTCTCGTGGGCGGCAACGGGGCGAGGACGCTCGATCGCGTGATTCGCTACGGAGACGAATGGATGCCGCTGCCGCGCGGGGGTCTGGACCTCTCGCCGCGAATCCGGGAGCTTCAGGATATGGCCGCCAAGGCGGGGCGCGCGCCCGTTCCGGTCACCATTTTCTTTGCACCCCCCGACCTCGAGCAATTGCGCGCCTTCGAGGACCTGGGCGTGGGGAGAAGCCTTTTCCACCTCCCCTCGGCAAAAGAGGACGTCATCCTGCCGAAACTGGACGAGCTGGCCGGCGTCGTGGCGCAATACGGCTGAAACAAGAAAAAAGCCCCCGGCAGGCTACGAGCCACCGGGGGCTGATGCGTTCGGATTCGGCTAGTGGCAGATGATCCCGTTCTTCTCGGCATATTGCTGGTGGTAGTCCTCGCCCATCCAGAATCGTGACGCCTGCGTAATCTCGGTCACTATCGGGCCCCAATGACGCCCTGACGCCTCCTGCTCCTCCTTGGACGCCTGCGCCGCTGCCTCCTGCTCGGGCGAGAAGAAATAAACCGCCGAGCGGTACTGGGTGCCCACGTCGGGCCCCTGGCGGTTCAGCGTGCACGGGTCGTGAATCCGCCAGAACAGATCCAAAAGCTCCTGATAGGAGACTTTTTCGGGTTCGAATTCCAGATAGACGACCTCCGCATGTCCCGTGCGGCCCGTACACACTTCACGATAGGTGGGCTCGTCCTTCGCGCCGCCCGAGTACCCCACAGCGGTGTACGCCACGCCTTCCACCTTGCGGAACGCCGCCTCCACTCCCCAGAAACAACCTGCGCCGAACATGGCCTTTTCCATAAGCAACGCTCCTCGATGAGAGACAAGAATTACGGCTCTAGCTCAATACTCCCTGGCGGGCCATTCAACACCTCGCCGAATACGGCGGCGGGAGCCACGCCCGCCCCGTGCAGTTCGTCCAATAATATCCCCGCCTTGTCCGCATCCACAGCGATGATGAGTCCGCCGGAGGTCTGCGCGTCGTTGAGCAGGGCGAGCATCTCCTCATCGACGCCCGGTTTCGGGTCGACGAACGGCTTCGTCCACAGGCGGTTGCGATCGCCCCCTCCCGCCGTGCCCGCAATGGCGTGGGGGAGCAAGTCTTCGAACCTGGGCACATCGGAGAACACGACGCGCGCGCGCGCGCCGCTGGCCTCCATCACGTTGTGCAGATGACCCAGAAGGCCGAAACCGGTCACGTCCGTACAGGCGTTCACGCCCACGCGCATCATGCACTCGCTCGCATTTTTGTTGAGCGTCTTCATCGAGTCCACCGCCTCTTCGAACACGCCGTCGCGAAGCTTTCCGTTTTTCCCGAAAATGCCGCGCGCGGCCTTAAGCACCGGGTTCACCTGCTTCGTGACGTTCGTCACGACGCCGGTGCCGATTTTCTTCGTCAAAACGAGCTTGTCACCCGGTTTCGCTCCCTGGTTCGTTACCATCTCTCTGGGGTCGACGGTTCCCGTGACGGCGATACCGTATTTGGGTTCCACGTCGTCCACGCTGTGGCCGCCCACGATGACGCCGCCCGCCTCGCGCATCTTGTCCGCGCCGCCGGCCAGGATTCGCCCCAAAATGTCCAAACCGATATGGCAGGGGAACCCCACCAGGTTCAGCCCGGTGATCGGCTGCGCGCCCATGGTGAAGCAATCGCTCAGCGCGTTGGCCGCGGCTATCTGGCCATAGGCGTAAGGGTCGTCCACGATGGGGGTGAAGAAATCCACCGTCTGGACGATGGCCAGATCCTCCCTGAGCCGATACACGCCCGTGTCGTCCCCGGCGTTCGTTCCGTAGAGCAGGTTCGGGTCCGAAAACGGCTCAAACTGGCTCAAAGCCTCTCGCAGGTCCTCCGGACCCAGTTTCGAGCCTCACCCGCCCGCCTTGACCATCCGGGTAAGCTGAACTTTTCTCTCCGATGCAGTCGCCATTTCTTTGCCTCAAAGCCTCGACGCGGCTTGGGAAAATTCCCGTCCGGGGGGATAATAATACATCTTCAAACGATAGACAAAAAACTGCTGTCTTTCCCCCGTTTCCAATGAATGCGCCAGAAAGGACTCCTGAATGAAAGTCGTGATTTCAGATGATTATCAAGACTGCATCCGACACCTCAATTGTTTCTCCAAGATGGCGGGGCACGACGTCACCATCCACAACGACACGCTCGATGACATCGACGCTCTCGCGGAGCGGTTCCGGGACGCAGAAGGCATCGTCCTGATCAGGGAACGAACCCACATCACGGAAGAACTGCTCAGCAGACTCCCCCATCTCAAAATCGTGAGTCAGACGGGAGCCGGCTTCGGCGGGCACGTCGACCTGGAAGCCTGCACGCGCCACAAGGTGGCCGTAGCCGCAGGGGGAACCGGTACGCATTCCACGTGTGAACTCACCTGGGGCCTCATCCACTGCGCCATGCGCTCCATCCCCCGGGAGATACAGAATCTGGCGGAAGGCGGCTGGCAAACCACACTGGGCGAGGATCTCTACGGCAAAACGCTCGGCGTGTATTCCTACGGCAACATCGGCAGTCAGGTGGCCGCGGTGGGAAAAGCGTTCGGCATGAACGTCATCACCTACGGGAGAGAGGGCTCCGCCGAGCGCGCCCGTACGGACGGCGTCCCGATGGCGGACAGCAAAGAAGCGCTATTCGCAGAGTCCGACATCGTGAGCCTGCACATTCGCTTGATCCCCCAGACGAGGGGCATCGTGACGGCGAAGAATTTGAGCCTCATGAAGCCGACCGCCCTTTTGGTGAACACCAGCCGCGCGGGGCTGATTGAAGAAGGCGCGCTCGAAGCGGCGCTCAAGGCGGGAAGGCCCGGATTCGCCGCCGTGGACGTGTATGAAAAAGAGCCGGTTCGAGGGGCCGAACACCCGCTCATAAGTATGGAGAACGCGGTTTGCACGCCGCATCTGGGCTATGTGACGCGCGGCACGTTCGAGAGATATTTCGGGATCGCTTTCGATCAAATCAACGCATTCGCCGACGGGCAGCCGATAAACATCCACAACCCCGAAGTCCTGGACTGAAAGTTATCTCGAGCCCGATTCCGCATACGGCTTGATTTTTCGAGCGTGGCGGTGTTCAATCGCCTCCCGGAATCATGAAACCCCCTTGACGATTGAGGTTCACCGGTTTGGATTTCGCCTTTAACGAGCGCCAGGAACTCATGCGCCGCACGCTGCATGAGCTTTTAGAGCGAGTTTGCCCCCCTGAATACGCGATGGATTGCGACAAGAAGGGCGAAGCCCCCGTTGAAGCGTACAAGGCCCTGGCGGATGACGGGTGGATAGGCGTATCCACGCCCGAAGAGTACGGCGGCATGGGGGGCGACGCGCTTGATCTGGCCCTCGTCCTTGAAACCGCGGGGATGCACTACCTGGACCTCGCCACCATGATCTTCAGAAACGTCTGCTACGGCGTGGACGCCCTCCTCGTCAGCGGAACGGACGCGCAGAAAAAAGACTTCATTCCCGCCACCATCCAGGGGGCGAAGTATTTCGCGTTCAGTCTCACCGAACCCGACGCCGGTTCCGACGCTGCGGCCATCATCTCCCGCGCGGACCGCGAAGAAGATCGCTTCCGTCTCACGGGCACCAAAAACTTCACCTCCGGCATGCCGACGGCCACGCATATCCTCGTCGCCGCGCGAACGGACAACTCGGGCGCCAAGCACGAGGGCATCACGAACTTCATCATCCCCGCCGACGCCGAGGGCGTCACCTGGTCGAAGCTCGACTTGCTCGGCCACCGGGCAATGGGCACCTGCGTGGTGCATTATGACGCCGTGGAAGCGAGCGAAGCCGACGTTCTGGGAGAAGTGGGAGACGGCTGGCAGGGCCTCATGGCCTACATCACCACCGAGCGCCTATGCCTCTCCGCGGCGCGCACGGGGGCTGCAGCGGCGGCGCTCGAGCTGGCTCTCAATCACGCGAAGGAGAGGAAGCAGTTCGGCCGCCCCATCGGCAAATTCCAAGCCGTGAGCCACATGCTCACCGAGATGCACATGCTCGTCGATACGGCGAGGCTGCAGGTCTACCGGTTCGCCTGGCTGGTCTCGGAGGGAAAGGTGGGGCGCATCGAGGCGGCAACGCTCAAGCTATACGCAGGCGAAGCCTACAAGCGGGTGGCCGACCTGGGCGTGCAGGTGATGGGCGGGTACGGCTACAGCGGAGAATACGCCATGGAGCGCCACTACCGCGACGCGCGGCTGGCCACCATCGGCGCGGGCACGAGCGAGGTGCAGAGAAACATCATCGCCAAGGCGCTGGGGCTTTGAGAATCTCGTCGCGGATGCTTGATGATTTGACCAAAAAAACCGAAACTGAAGACGACTTAATCAAAGAAGCGATTTCATGAGGAAGTGATTTGATGCCGCTGGACAAAAGCGTACTGGAGAGAACCTTTCCCGAATTCGAGTTCCGGGTCGAGCGCGGAAAAATCAGGGAATACGCCCTCGTCCTGGGGCTTACCGACCCGGTACACACGGATTTGGAAGCCGCCAAAGCCGCGGGTTTTGACGATCTACTCGCTCCGCCCACATTCGTGCGCCAGTTCTGGCACGAAAACCCCGGGAACGACCCCATGCCACATCTGGGCTACGACCCCAAACGCCGCCTCCACGGGGAGCAGGAATTCGAATATCACAAGCCCCTCGTCGCCGGCATGAACCTAAAGGGCAGAAACGCTATCGTCTCCACCCGCGAGAAAGAAGGGCGCCGGGGTGGGATGATGACCTTCGTCGTCATCGAAACGAGGTTCGTCGACGAGGCAGGCGAACTGGTTCAGGTGGCGAGGCGCACACTTATCGAAACCGCGGCCCCTCCCAAAGAGGCCTGATGGAGCTTTCATATGACGATTGTTATTGAATACGCGAAATGGGAAGAACTCGCCGAGGGCACAGAGCAAGAACTTACAGTAGGACCCATCACCCGGACGGACCTCGTTCGCTACGCGGGCGCCAGCGGAGATTTCAATCCCAACCACCACGACGAGATTTACGCCATCAGGGCGGGGTTCGACAAACCCTTCGCGCACGGGATGCTCCAGGGTGGATATCTCGCCCGCCTTCTCAGTGAATGGCTGGGGCCTGATTCTTTCAAGAACCTGAAAATTCGCTTCAGCGCGCAGGCATGGCCGGGCGACATGGTGATCTGCAAGGCCAGGGTCGTGCGGCAATATGAAGAAGCGGGCGAGCGTCTCGTGGAAATCGAAGCAAGTGCTGCGAACCAGCGCGGCGACGTGCTCATCAAGGCGACGGCGACGGCCGCGCCCCGAACTTAATGTAAGGACTTCTCCAATGCTCGCAGGCTACCGCATCCTCGATCTCGGACAGGTCATCGCCGGAACCATCGGCAGCATGATCCTCGCCGATATGGGGGCCGAGGTCATCAAAGTCGAATCTCCACAAGGCGACATCGGGCGCAACCCCGCCATCGCGGGAATCGGCCCCGTTTCAAGCATCTTTCTCACCTTCAACCGTGGGAAAAAGGGCATCGTCATCGACCTGAAAAAATCCGAAGGCAAGGAAGTGTTTTTGGACCTTGTGGAGAAATCAGACGCCGTAATGGTGAACTTCCGGCCCGGCACGATGGACCGGCTGGGTCTCGGGTTTGATGTGCTGAAAGCGAGAAACCCCGATATCGTGTTCATCGATTCGAGCGGATACGGAGAACAAGGCCCATGGCGCGACAAACCCGCCTTCGATCTTGTCGAGCAGGCCGTAAGCGGCCACATGGCCATCACAGGCGAGCCGAACCGCCCGCCCGCCAGAAACGGATCGCCCACGGCGGATATCTCTACCGCCCTCTATACCGCCATCGCCTGCATGGCGGGCCTGTTGGCCAAGGCGAAAGGAAGAAGCGGAACGCATCTGGAAGTGCCGATGTTCGACGTTCAACTCGCCATGCTCGGCTATATCTCGACCATGTATCTCAACAACGGCGACATACCAGAGCCGCCCGGCAACGCCCATGAGTACATGGTGCCCTACCAGGCATTCCCGACGGCCACGATCTACATCGTCCTCTCTCCGCGCGAGGAGCGTTTCTGGAAAAAAATGTGCGAGGTGATGGGAATGGATGAGCTGGCGGACGACCCGCGCTTTAAGACAAACGACCTGCGCTCCGAGAACAGAGACGTGCTTCTCCCCATCATGGAAGAGATTTTGATGACCCGCCCGGGCGAGGAGTGGATTGAACTCTTCGAGGCGGCGGGAGTTCCCTCCGCACCGGTGAACCCGCTCGACCGCGCACTCGACAATGAGCAGGTCGAAGCGAGGCGGCTCATTCGAGAATATGAATACCCCGAAGTCGGAACGGTAAAAATCGTGGGCAATCCCATCCTGAATCGCACGGCAAACGGAAACCCTGACCCGGAACCCGCCCCCCTTCACGGGGGTGACACCGAGGCGATCCTCCGTGATCTTCTTCTTTATGGGGATGAGCAAATTCACGCACTCATCGAATCGAAGGTCGTCATAGCTGCCGGATCGGAAGTTTCCCCAAAATAAGCCGCAACCCGTCAAGAACTTAGCAATCATCTGACTGAATACCGCTTCTCCCCCTGCTCAACCGAAAAAACTCCCGTCGGAAGGCCAGAAAAGTAGAATTTCATGAAATTTTTCGATTCGGAGTTGATTTCGTTATATTTTCGTTATATATTTCGCTTTATCTTTGCTACTCCACGAGACAACCCGGAGAATTGCCATGCTTGCCAAAACCCAAGCAGCAGCCGTACTGGGCGTAGACGCCTACCCCGTCGAAGTGGAGGTCGACCTCGCACCGGGTCTCCCCTATTACGCCACCGTCGGCCTGCCCGACGCCGCCGTCAAGGAGAGCAAGGACAGGATTCGCGCCGCCATCCTCAACACGGGCTTCATCTACCCGATGGGGCGCATCACCGTCAGCCTCTCACCGGCGGACGTCCGCAAGGAGGGCAGCGCCTTCGATTTGCCCATTGCGCTCTCGATACTGCGCGCGAACGGCGTATTTCACTCACGCTCTCAAATGGAGGATTCTCTCCTGTTTCTAGGTGAACTGGCGCTGGATGGTTCTTTGCGGCCCATCCGGGGAGCACTCAACATCGCCGTTCTCGCCAAGAAGATGGGCAAGCGCGGCCTCGTCCTCCCGGCGGAAAACGCGCCCGAGGCCGCCGTGGTCGATAAGCTGGAGGTCTATCCCGTGCACACGCTTCCCCAGGTGGTGGGTTTCATCCGGGAGGAAATCGACATCCTCCCGGCATGTTGCGAGAAAAACGGGATAGTGAAAAAAGAGGTCGAAAGAATCAATTTCTCGGACATTCGAGGACAGCACCAGGCCAAACGCGCCGTGGAGGTTGCGGCTGCGGGATCCCACAACCTGCTGATGATAGGCCCGCCCGGCAGCGGAAAAAGTATGCTGGCGAAAAGATTCCCCACCATACTGCCCCCACTGTCTCTGGACGAAGCCATCGAGACGAGCCAGGTGTGGAGCGTGCTCGGCAAGCTCACAAAGCATGATTCGTTGATTGAGGAAAGGCCTTTCCGCGCTCCGCACCACACCATCAGCGACGCAGGCCTGGTGGGTGGAGGCGCGTTGCCGCTGCCCGGAGAGGCCTCGCTCGCGCACAACGGTGTGTTGTTCCTCGATGAACTACCCGAGTTTCGGAAAAACGTGCTCGAAACCCTGCGTGGCCCGCTTGAGGACGGGAAAATCACCATCAGCAGAGCGCAGGCGAGCCTCTCGTTTCCGGCCCGTTTCATGCTCACCGCCGCGATGAACCCCTGCATTTGCGGCCTGCGGACGGATGGCGCATGCACCTGCACGCCCAAGCAGGTGGCCCGGTACCGCTCGCGCATCTCGGGGCCGATTCTCGATCGCATCGACATCCACATCAACGTACCCAGGGTACCGTGGAAAGAACTCGCCGAAGACCCCGAGGGGGAGAGTTCGGCTACGATCAGAGGCCGCGTTCTCACGTCGCAGAAAATTCAGAAAGAGCGCTTCAAGGACCACCCCGGCGTATACGCCAACGCCCACATGGGGCCCGCTCTCATCAACGAGCACTGTAAACTCGAAGCCGAGGGCAGACGCCTGCTCAAGCTGGCGGTGGAGAAATTGGGTCTATCGGCGCGCGCCTATCATCGCGTGCTGAAAGTGGCGCGGACCATCAGCGATCTGGCCGGGGAAAAAGACATCTCCCCCCAGCATGTGGCGGAGGCGGTTCAATACCGCCAACTGGACAGACAGATGCTCGCCTGAACCTCGCGGATTCTGTGTCGAGATCGACGGGCATCCACCTTGTTTGTATTTTCAAAAACAGGCACAGCCGATACATGCTCCTCCATTTTGGGCTATACTGGGCGCATCTCTCACCACAGAGGTTTTTGATATGGGGACAGAATACGCCTGGTTTCTCCCGTCGGCCAGGGCGGGTGACGGCCAAAAGATCAACACCAAGGTGCCTGAGCGAAAACCCACCATCGAGTACCTCTCGCGCGTTGCGAGCGCCGCCGAGCGGGCCGGTTTCGTGAACCTTCTGGTGCCCACCGGCACCCACTGCCTGGACGCCTGGCTCGTAGCCGCAGGCGTGGCGCAGCATACCGAAAGAATCAAATTCTGCGTGGCGTTCCGACCGGGTCTCACCAGCCCCGTATTCGCCGCCCAGACGGCAAACACGCTCGACGCGCTTACCGGCGGACGCTTGACGCTCAACGTCGTCACCGGTTCGAGCCACGCGGAGCAGATGCGCTACGGCGACCACCTTGCACACGATGAGCGCTACGACAGGACGGAGGAGTTTCTGGAGATCGTCACGCGCATCTGGAGCGCAGACGCTCCCATCACCTACAAAGGGAAGTATTTCGACATCAAAGAAGCCGCCTTTTTCCCGATCCACGTCTCCAAACCCTGGCCGCCCATCTATCTCGGCGGGAGTTCGGAGCCCGGCCGCCGGGTAGGAGCGAAATTCTCCGACGTGCACATGATGTACGCCGTGGATGTGGAGACCATCGCCAAGGACGCGCTCGACATGAAGCGGCGCGCCGCGGAGGTCGGCCGCGAAGAGCAGATAAAATTCGGCGTCCGGATGCACATCCTTTGCCGGGAGACAAAGGCGGAGGCGAAAAAAGCCGCACAAGCGCTCATCGAGGGGAGCGACATCTCGAACGTGCAGGTCTGGGCCGACTTGAAGACCAAATCGGAGAGCACGGGCCAGACGCGGGTGAACGAACTGGCGAAAGGCGAATCGCTCTGGATCACCGACACCTTGTGGATGGGTGTGAATACGGTTCGCGCGGGCCCGGGTGCCTGCCTGGTGGGAACGCCGGACATGATCGCCAAGGCGCTCAAGGAATACGTGGACGTGGGCGTTCACACGTTCATTCTCTCAGGTTGGCCGCACGTCGAGGAGGTGGAGATATTCGGACGCGAGATCATGCCCCTGCTCGAGGATACGGAGCCCATCACCCTGGAGCCCCCCAAGCCCGTCCTCGCCGAATACGATTGATAATAGAACGCAACGGAAAGGCCGACGCCGGCCTTCTCGCCCTCATGGTACCCAGGAAATTCGGCGGTAGCGGTGGAAAAACCGGGTCTCTCGGCGTGCGCCTATCATCGCGTGCTGAAAGTGGCGCGGACCATCGGCGATCTGGCCGGGGAAAAGACACCTCTCCCCAGCATGTGGCGGAGGCGGTTCAGTACCGCCAACCGGACAGAAAGATGCCCGTCTGAACCTCGCGACCCCGATATTGAGATTGACGCGCATCCGCCTTGTTTGTATTTTCAGAACCGGGTGGGAGGCATATACATTCCATGATTTTGGATTATACTATGCCCCATCTCTCACTTTAGAGGTTTCTGAACATGGGGACAGAATACGCTTGGTTTCTCCCGTCGGCCAGGGCAGGTGACGGCCACAAAATCAACACCAGGGTGCCTGAGCGAAAACCCACCATCGAGTACCTCTCCCAGGTGGCGAGCGCCGCCGAGCGGGCCGGTTTCGTTAACCTGCTGGTGCCCACCGGCACCCACTGCATGGACGCCTGGCTCGTGGCCGCAGGCGTGGCCCAGCACACGGAGAAAATCAAATTTTGCGTGGCGTTCCGCCCCGGCCTTACCAGTCCCGTATTCGCCGCTCAGACGGCGAGCACGCTCGACGCGCTCACCGGCGGGCGGCTGACGCTCAACGTCGTCACCGGTTCGAGTCACGTGGAGCAGATGCGCTACGGCGACCACCTCGTGCACGACGAGCGCTACGACAGGACGGATGAGTTCCTGGAGATCGTCACCCGCATCTGGAGCGCCGATGCTCCCATGACTTACAAGGGTAAGTATTTCGACATACGCGAAGCCGCATTTTTTCCGATCCACGTCTCCAAACCCTGGCCGCCCATCTATCTCGGCGGAAGCTCGGAACCCGGCCGCCGGGTGGGGGCGAAATTCTCGGACGTGCACATGATGTACGCCGTCGACGTGGAAACCATCGCCAAAGACGTGCTCGACATGAGGCGCCGAGCCGCGGAGTTTGGGCGCGAGGATAAGATTCAATTCGGTGTGCGCATGCACATCCTTTGCCGGGAGACCAGGGCGGAGGCGAAAAAAGCCGCGCAAGCGCTCATCGAGGGGAGCGACATTTCGAACGTGCAGGCCTGGGCCGACATGAAGACCAAAACGGAGAGCACCGGGCAGACGCGCGTCAACGAGTTGGCAAAAGGCGAATCGCTCTGGATCACCGACACCTTGTGGATGGGCGTGAACACCGTCCGAGCGGGCGCGGGCGCTTCGCTGGTGGGCACGCCCGACATGATCGCCAAGGCGCTCAAAGAATACGTGGACGTGGGCGTTCACACGTTCATCCTCTCAGGTTGGCCGCACGTCGAGGAGGTGGAGATATTCGGACGCGAGATCATGCCGCTGCTGGAGGATACCGAGCCCATCACCCTGGAGCAGCCCTTGCCCGCACTCGCGGAATACGACTGAAGAGAGAAAAAAACGTCATAGCAACAGAAAAAGGAAATTCTTGATGAACAGTTCCGCCGGCGCGCTCGGCGCCGAATCGAAAAAATGGGTTGACCTCGCCGAATCACTGGCGCAGGAGAAATTCGCGCCGCGCGCGAAGATGATCGACGAGGAATCGCGCTTTCCGGTCGAAAACTATCAGGAACTGGCCGACGCCGGCCTTCTCTCTCTCATGGTGCCCAGGGAATTCGGCGGCATCGGCGCGGATTCGCTCACCTACGTCACGGTGCTTTCCAAGATTGCGAAAGGCTGCGCCTCCACCGGCCTCACGTTCAACATGCACAGCGCCGTCGTGGATTTTCTGGGGCAAATCGCCTCCAAAGAACAGATGGAGCGCTACTTCTCCGAAGTGGTGAACGAAGGCGCCATCTTCGCCTCCATTACGAGTGAGCCGGGCAGTTCCTTCCGCGACAAACTGGCGGTGCGCACTTCCATTCGCGAGGATAACGGCCTCTACCGCCTCCACGGCAAGAAGCATTTCTGCTCCCTCTCCACAGGGGCGACATATTACTTCACCTGGAGCTACCTCGACGGCGCGGAAACCCTGCAGGAGGGTCTTCTGAACGTGATGATCCCCGCCGCGAGAGAGAACATTGAAATCCTGGATGATTGGCACACGATCGGCATGCGGGGAACGGCTTCCAACTCCCTGATGTTTCACGACGTAGCCGTGAAGCCGGACGAGATCATCGGGGATCCGGGCAGCATTCTGGGCAAGGACATGAGCATGTGGTCTCTGGGATACACTGCCGTCTACATCGGCATAGCCGAAGCGGCCTATCAGTTCACGGTAGATTACGTGAAAAAGACGAAATCGGGCATGGGGGTCCCTCTGGGCGAGCTGGACCGCACGCAGCGCCAGATTGGTGAGATGGCCATGCTGCTCGAGAACGCTCGCCGCGCCGCCGAGAAACTGGGTGCGCTCAGAGGAAACCTCGGGAAGATGGAACTGACCTTCATCCTCAACCAGGCGAAATACCTGGCGACCGAAGCCGCCAAGGAACTCGCCGAGCAGGGAATCCGGCTGTGCGGCGGACGCGGGCTTCACCGCTCCTTACCGCTCGAGCGTCACCTGAGAGACGCCGTGGCCGGCATCGTCATGCCGCCCGCCAACGACCGCTGCCTCGAAACCATCGGGCAAATCGCCCTGGGCCGTGAAGCGAAAACGCTCGATTTTCAGTAGCAATTCATCGAACGGGCCTCATGCGGCCCGACGCAGCGGCCGGGCAGACGCCTCCTTGCCGTGCCCATTCACAAGAGGGATTCCGCCCTATTCCCCCGTTCCCGCCTTTCCGGCGCGACGCGAGTCCCCATAGGCAGTGAGGCGGCCGGCATCCCCCACCGCCACAGCGTGCACGCCACCGAAGAAGTGGTGGGGGTACGCATAAGGCGCAACCTCCAAACCACTCTGCCGCAATGATTCTAAAACCGCCTCATCCACCGCATCCTCGACGTGCAGGGGGCCAACGTCCAGGTGCATGCGGGGGGCTTCCACTCCCTCTTGAAGGCTCATCTTCCGGTAAGACAGATTCAAGATGACCTGGGCTACCGCCGTGGGGATTCGGTACGAGCCGGGACTACCGACGCCTAAGCGAAATTTCTCCCCCTCGAAGACGAGGGTGGGGGCGTAACCCGCCATGGGCCGCTTGCCCGCGCCAAGGGAATTCCCGCGTCCCGGGCGGGGGTCCATCCAGTTCGTGTGGTTGTTCAGGATGATACCCGTGCCCGGCGCCACGACGCCCGAGCCCCACCCCATGCCCAGGGTCTGCGTCTGGCAGACCACGTTGCCCTGCGGGTCGATAATCGTGAAATGGGTGGTGGAACCCGGCTCCATGTCGTGAACGTGAATGCCGGGGGCTCGCTTCTCGGCTATCGCGGCGGCGGCATACTCCTTGCTCAGGAGACGCTCCACAGGCATGTCGTAATGATAGGGATCGCCATAGACCGAGAATCTGTCGAGAAACGCCGCGCGCATGGCGCGTGCGAAAGCCAGGCCGCGCGCAGTCTCATCCGCAGCATCCCAATCGGGCAGCAGGACTTCGAGGAAATTCAATATCTGAATCAGGATGAGACCGGAAGAAGGCGGCGGCGCGGTGAGGAAACGCAGGTCCCGATAACGCGAGGCGAGCGGCGCCATCCAACGCACACGATAGTCTTTCATATCCGAGGCGTCGAGATAGCCACCACCGCCTCTCACCTCCTCCGCAATGGCTTCAGCGAGCGCGCCCTCGTAAAAAGCGTCCGCTCCTTTTTCTGCTATCTCGCGAAGCGTTCCCGCCAAATCCGGCTGGCGCAGGAGCGCGCCTTCGGCAAGCGGTTCGCCGGATGCCGAGTGGATTCTCCCGAGTTCAGGATATGCCGCGCAAAGCCCCCTAAAGCGCGGCTCCTCCTGCTGGCGGCGATAGAACCAGCCGACGTGAAAACCCTCATCCGCCAGACGGATTGCGCCCTCGAACAATTCGTCCCAGGGCTTGCGCCCGTATTCGCGGTGAATCGCCTCTAGCCCGCGCAACAACCCCGGAATCAGGACGGAGCGATGGCCCCGGCTGTGCGCCTGACCTGTATGTTGTCCGCTTTCATCGCACTCGAAAATACCGGGTTCCATTCCAGGGGGGCACTCGTTGCTGAAATCGACGAACCCGGCTCTTTTCTCGCTCTCGCGCCAGATGAGCGCCACGCCGCCGCCGCCCAGACCGGAATAGAAAGGCTCCGCCACACCCAGGGCCAGGGAGACGGCCACCGCCGCATCGCAGGCGTCTCCTCCCTCCTCCATCACGCGCAAGCCCGCTTCCACCGCTTTTTCATGAGCCGCCGCTACGGCGTACATATGGATTCCCCCTGCGTTTTCTCCATCATTGATGCTTGAAGATTATAAGCATACCGGGGCTCCACGGCGCACGCGTGAGCGCGGGTCGCCCCTTGCCATGTCATTTTTCGGCTGCCCGCAATGACAAAACTGCATTATTTGCTGTAATTTAGGCGGGTTACCTTCGAATATCGCCGCGTTTCGAATAATCGGCACGTTATTGAGCCACGGACATCTATGATGACAGACAAACCGCCAGATGGGGAAAATCCCTCCCACACCGGACCCGCCCAGGAGGGGAAAAACCCGCCGTCCACCAACAAGCGACGCCCCCGGCAAAAACGCTTCACCCTCTCTTTCGTCAAGAAATTCCTCCTTTTCCTGGCCCTCGGCGTGGGCCTGTTCTTCGCCGCCGAGGCGGGATATTTCTGGTGGCAGCATTGGGAGCGATACGTCTCGACGGACAACGCCTATGTGCAGAGTACGCTGACGCCCGTGAGCGTCGAAATTCCGGGCGTGGTGAAAAAACTCCTGGTCAAGGACAACCAGGCGGTCCGGAAAGGGGACCTCGTCGTCGTCCTCGACAAGCGGCGTCATGAGGTGGCTCTCCAGAAAGCCAAGGCCGCCGTGGCCGTCGCCCGCGCGAAGTATGAGGCGAGCAAGGTCTCCGTCACCCACTCGATGGGCCGCGCGAGCGGCCTCCAACAGGAAGCAAGCGCCCGGCTGGAGACTTTGAGGCGCACCCTGCGCTCGGCCCGCGCACTGCTCGTTCAGAGAAAAAACGAAACGCGCGCCCATGCGGCGACGATGAACCAGGCGCGCGAGGATTTGAACCGAAAACTGCGTCTGCATGGCCAGAAAATCATTTCGGATGAAAACCTGGCGCTTGCGAACGCTTCATATGACGTCGCCAAGGCGAATTACGACGCCTCCGGGGCCGCGCTCAGCGTGGAGGAGAATAAAGTGGCGGCTATCGTCAACCAGATCGTAGAGGCGCAGGCCGCGGTGGCACTGGCCAAAAACGAGGACCGTTCCCGGCGCATGAAGAGCCATGACGCCGATTCCCTGAAGGCTGAACTCGAAGAAGCCCTGGCCGCCTACAAGGAGAAGGAGCTTCTACTCTCCTACACCGAGGTTCGCGCGCCCGTATCCGGCTACGTGGAGAAATCCGTCGACCCGGGAACCTTCGTGCAGCCGGGGCGTCCCTTGCTGCTCATCGTTCAACTCGAGAAGGCGTATATCCGGGCGAATTTCAAGGAAATCAAACTCGAGGGCATTCACGTGGGCCAGCCCGCGGAAATCGTGCTCGACGCCTATCCGAATCGAACGTTCAAGGGCCACATCGCGAGCCTGTACTCAGGTACGGGTGAGACCTTCTCTCTCCTGCCGCCCGAGAACGCCACAGGGAACTGGGTGAAGGTCACCCGCCGCATTCCCGTGAAGATACTGCTGGATGAAAGGCCTCCCCCGAACTTCCCGCTTCTGGTCGGCATGTCCGCCTACGTGACCGTGGACACCAAAACACGACGCGGCCCCCGCCTGCTGGCCTACCCTGTGGACAAGAAACCGCAAAACCGGAAACCTTGAACGCAAAAACGACTTCATCCGCTCCCGGCAGCGGGGGGGAAGCCGCCTCCGGGATAACTTATCCCTCTCCCTTCAACCGCGCGATGATAACGCTCGCGGTCGTGTCGGCCGCGTTCATCTCCATCATGGACGCCAGCATCGTCAACGTGGTGATGCCGCACATGCGCGGTTCGTTCAACGTCGATCTGTCCACCATCACCTGGGTGGCGACCATCTACACCATCGCCCAGATCATCACGATCACCATGTCGGCCTGGTGGAGCACCCTGCTGGGACGGAAGCGCTATTTTCTCGTCTCCTTCGTCTTGTTCACGCTGGCGTCGATTCTCGTCGGCACCTCGCAAACCTTCACCCAGATGCTCGTCTACCGCATCCTGCAAGGGCTCGGCGGCGGCGGGCTCATCCCCGTCGCGCAGGCGATACTGCGCGAAACCTATCCGCCGAACAGACAAGGCTGGGCGATGGCCATGTTCGCGGCCGGGGTGGTGCTGGCGCCCGCGATGGGTCCGGTAGTTGGCGGATGGATCACGGAATCGCTGAGCTGGCCATGGGTTTTCTACATCAACGTGCCCGTCGCCGCCGTGGGACTCGCCCTCGTCTCCATCTACGTGTACGACCCGCCCCACATGAAGCGCGGAATCAACAAGGTCGACTGGGTGGGCATCATCCTCATCGGGGTCGGCCTCACCGCGCTTCAGGTCGTCCTGGAACGCGGACAGGATGAGGACTGGTTCGACTCGAACCTCATCATCTTGATGACGATTCTCACCATCCTTACCCTGACGGCGCTGGTCCTCTGGGAGCTCAAGACGGAAGAACCCATCGTCGATTTCAGGGTTCTCAAAAACCTGAACCTGAGCGCCTCGTGCTTCGTGGTGTTGATCTTCGGAATCGTGATGTTCGGGACCACCTTCATCCTGCCGCAATTTCTGCAAAACCTGCTCGATCACGGCCCGTATGAAACCGGCCTCGTCATGCTGCCAAGGGGCATCGCCCTGTTCTGCATGATGCCCATCGTGGGCCACCTGTACAATCATGTGGATTACAGGATATTGATGTGTGGCGGCGTCGCGCTGGCCATGACGTCCCTGATTCTGATGTCGGGGCTCTCGTTGCAGACAGACTATTGGGACATGGTATCGCGCCTCGTCATCCTGGGTTTCGGCATGCCCTTCGTCTTCGTCACCCTGACGACCGTCGCCTTCAGCACCACCGCAGTGGCCGACATCAACTCCGCCACGAGCCTCTACAACCTGGCGCGCCGCCTGGGGGGCAACCTGGGGTTCGCCGTCATGGCGATACTTCTCGAACGCCGCACCGCCCTTCATCGCGTGAACATGGTGGGAAACATCACCGAATCAAACGCCACGTTCCTCTCATACAAAGAAACGCTGTCGGAAATGCTCGTCCGCAAGCAAATCGACCCGCACACCGCGCAGACCAAGGCGATGGGCCTCATCGAGCAGACCATCGACAAACAAGCCACCATGCTCGCCTACAACGACATCTATTGGATCATGGGATGGAGCTTCATTTTCGTCATCCCGTTCATTCTGGTGCTGAAAGCCGACAAGCAGGCGTGAAGTGCGGACGAAGCAGTGGGCGGCCACGCAGGGAAAACAAAGGGAATACGCCGGGCCAATAACGGAAAAAGGAGGGTTATTTCTTGGGGTAAATCCCAAAGGGGTCCTTCAGCAGCACCTTCCAGACGAAAATGAGTACGACTACGGCCAATATGATGATCGAAAGGGTTTTCATACGGAACCGACTCTCCCATGAATGCGCGAAAACTGGTGGGTCGCCGGGGAATCGAACCCCGAACCCACGGATTAAGAGTCCGTTGCTCTGCCTAGTTGAGCTAGCGACCCGATATCTGAATGATTGCCGATCGGCGATCATCAACCCGAAGTTAGCACAGCGAGTCGACATAACAAAACCGGTGCGGCCCATCGACTCTCGAACATTTTTGAGTAAAAACGCCTCTCGCCCTCCCGGATGAAAATCCTCCCAAAAAGCATGAAGACGCGCATTCGGGGTTCCCGCGCGCCCCGCGGCTCTCGGGTCTATTCGGATACGGACTACCTTTCGGGAATCAGGCCGCGGGGACTGAAACGCAGGACCATCAACAGGATGACTCCCATGACCATATGACGCATGTGGGCCGCACTTTCCATCAGGTGCCGACGCAGAGGGCTGTCCTGCGCGAGACCCGAAGTGAGTAGTTCCATGACCCACAAACCGATGGGTTCGGCCTCGACCCAGAAGAACCAGATCACGAAACCGCCCAGAACCGCGCCCCGGTTGTTCCCCGACCCGCCGACGATGACCATCACCCAGATGATGAAAGTGAAGCGGAGCGGCTGGTAGGAAGCAGGCGTGAACTGCCCGTCCAGGGTGGTGAGCATGGCGCCTGCGACGCCGACCACCGCCGAGCCCAGGATGAACACCTGCAGATGGCGTCCCGTGACGTCCTTCCCCATGGCGGAAGCGGCGAGTTCGTTGTCCCTTATGGCGCGCATCATCCGCCCCCACGGGGAATGGAGCGCCCGCCCGGAGAGCCACAACACCACGAGAAGGACTGTGGCGAACAGCCCCGCGTAGCACAATTTCACGAAAATGGAAGAGAACTCCACGGGCGATACGCCCAGCAGCGCAGCCCAGTCCCGGAACCAGAGGGCCTGCTGAAGATCCACCTCATAAGGCACGGGGCGGGGCAGTCCGGTCACGTTCTTCACGCCGCGGGCCAGCCAATCCTCGTTCTTCAGGACGGCGATGATGATCTCCGAAATTCCCAGCGTGGCGATTGCCAGATAATCGGCCCTGAGGCCCAATGCGATCTTTCCGATTGCCCAGGCGACGGCAGCGGCGAACAGACCACCCGCGACCCAGGAGAGCAGGATGGGCAGCCCCAGACCGCCCAGAAACCCGGCTTTGGTCGGATCCACGGCCTCGATGGCCTCCACGGCAGGGAAAAAGAACGCCCGCGCGAGAAAATAGCCGCCGATGATGATGAAGGCGAGGAGGAGTTTCCGCGGCGCTCCGGCGGGAGCGCGTCTGGCGGCGAAAACGGCTGCCAGAATCGTCGCCAGAGAAATCGCCAGAGCGACGATGACGCCCCCACCGCCCGCTTTCCAGGCCGCCGGGACCGGTGCGACGGAAACGAGAACCGCCGTCACCCCCCCCAGCGCCGCGAACCCCAGGATGCCGAAATTCACGAGTCCGGCGTAGCCCCACTGTATGTTGACACCCAGAGACATGATGGCCGATATGAGGCAGAGGTTCAGAATCGTCAGCGCCAGGGGCCAACTCTGGATCACACCGACCAGAGTCAGAGCCGCGAACATGGCGGCGAACATGCAGATGGTGCGTATGTTCTCTCTCCTGTGGGCCGCAGGGTTCATGGAGATCTCCTCCCAAAGATGCCGGTGGGCCTGAGCAGCAGCACCAGCACCAGAATGACGAAGGAAACCGCGAATTTGTAATCCGTGGACAGCAGTTGCGCCAACCCTTGCGGCGCCCATTCTCCCGGCGTGAGGTAGGCGAGGAATTTTCTGTAGGCGTAAGTGAGAGCGACCTCGGAGAAAGCAATGGTGAAGCCGCCGGCGATTGCGCCCAACGGGTTGCCCAGACCACCTACGATGGCGGAGGCGAAGATGGGCAGCAGAAGGTTGAAATAGGTGAACGGCTTGAAACTCTTGTCCAGGCCATACAGGACGCCGGCGATGGTGGCGAGCGCCGCCGCGATGATCCAGGTGGTGCGCACGACCCGTTCAGGGTCGATTCCCGAGAGCAGGGCCAGTTCCTCGTTGTCCGAGTAAGCACGCATGGATTTGCCGGTGCGCGTGCGGTTCAGGAACCAGAAAAGGGCCGCCACTACGATGATAGCCGTCAGGATGGTCAACCCCTGCGTGGTCTTGAAGGCGACGCCCTCATCAAGGCCGCTCAGGCGCTTGAAGGCCGGCGCCGTGATGATGAAGCGCTGCCCGTCGACGAACCACCTGTCGCCGGGCCCGATGATGAAGCGCACCACGCTGTTGTAGACGAACATTACCCCGACCGAGACGATCATCAACACCTCGGGCGCAGCCTTCACCCGGCGATAGAAACGATACACCCAGCGATCGATCAACAGGCAAAGGGCGACCGTGCAGAGGACGCCGAACGGCAGGGCCAGCAGGGCGGTCGGCAGCGGGGAGATCGAAACGTCCCAGTATTGAAGCAACCAGGTGAGCAGGATGGTCGCCATGGCCCCGAAGGCCATGGTGTCTCCCTGGGCAAAATCCGAAAAGCGCAAGATGGCGTATATCAAGGTAACGGCGAGTGCGCCCAGCGCCAGTTGGCTGCCATACGCCATGGCGGGAACGATGACGAAATTCGACACCAGGATCAGCGCGTTCAGAATGCCGTCCATCGCCTCAACCGCCCAGGAACGCCCGGCGGACATCCGTGTTCATCATCAGGGCCGGGCCGGTGTCGGTATAGCGGTTTCGCCCCCCCACGAGGACGTAACCCCTGTCGGCGATGGCGAGGGCCTGGCGGGCATTCTGCTCCACCATCACAACGGCGATGCCGTCGCCCGCGATGTAGAGGATCTGCTCGAACAACTCGGTCATCACGATGGGCGAGACCCCCGCCGTGGGCTCGTCGAGCATGAGCACCTTCGGGCGGGTCATGAGCGCGCGGCCCACCGCCACCTGCTGGCGCTGGCCGCCTGAGAGTTCACCCGCGAGCTGGCGGCGTTTTTCCTTCAGGACCGGGAAGAGGTCGAAAACCTGCTCCATCGTGTCCGCAATGTCGTCCTGACGGATGAAGGCCCCCATCTCGAGGTTTTCCTCCACCGTCATGGAGGTGAAGACGTTTCCGGTTTGCGGCACCAGGCTCATGCCCCGGGCGACGCGCTCCTGGGGTTTCAGGCCGGTGATGTCCTCGCCATCCAGGCGAACCGACCCCTCGCGCATTTCCAACATGCCCAGGATTGCTCTCATGGCCGTGGATTTACCCGAGCCGTTGGGGCCGACGATGACCGTGATTTCTCCGGATCGGGCGCCGATGGTGCACTCGTGAATGATGTCCGGCCCGCCATAGCCGCCGGTCATGTTCTCGCCGATGAGATAATCTTCTGAATCATTCATCGTCATCGGCCCGGTTCGGCTTGTCTTTGCGGCGCCCGCCCAGATAGGCCGTGACGACTTGCTCGTCGGCTCTCACTTCCTCGGCGGAGCCCTGCGCGAGAACCGCGCCCTCGGCCATGACGATCACCGGATCGCAGAGGCGCGAGATGAAATCCATGTCATGCTCTATCATGCAAAATGTATAGCCGCGCTCGCGCTGCAAACGCAGGATGGCGTCGCCCAGCGTCTTGAGCAGGGTGCGGTTGACGCCGGCGCCTACCTCGTCCAGAAGAACGACCTTGGCGTCGACCATCATGGTGCGGCCAAGCTCCAGAAGCTTCTTCTGGCCGCCGGAGAGGTTCCCGGCCAACTCGTCCGCCACTCGCTTGATTTCGAGAAATTCGATGACTTCATCGGCCTTGGCGCGAACGCGCTCTTCTTCCGAGCGAACGAGCGCGGGCCGCAGCCAAGCGCCGAGAAGGTTTTCCCCCGACTGGCCCGAGGGCACCATCATGAGGTTTTCGCGCACCGTCAGGGTGGGGAATTCCTGCGCGATCTGAAAGGTGCGCAGCATACCCATGGCGCAGAGTTCGTGGGGCTTGAGGCCGGTGACGTTCTCCCCGTCCAGATAGACGCTGCCCGACGTGGGGCGATGAAACCCGGCGATGACGTTGAACAACGTGGTCTTGCCGGCACCGTTGGGGCCGATCAGCCCGGTGATGCGGCCGCCGTCGATGGTGAGGGAAACGCCATCGACGGCGCGAATGCCGCCAAAGTGCATGTGGAGATCAACAACCGAAATCATGAAACCCACAAAGAACGCCAAGCCTCGTCGCCCGGCTGCCTCGCATGGAGCGAACCCCCGACAAACGATCCGTCTAGCGGTAGCGCACGGTGGTGATTTTCCCACCCTTCACGAGTATCTCGCGGTAGTTGCCTGCGCTCTCGCCGGGTCCTATCAACTCAACCGCCGAGGCGCCCACGTAATCGACGTCGCCGCCCTTGGCGAGGATCTTCAGCGCCTTGGCCAGTTCACCGGGATAAATCTTCTCGCCCGGCGCATTGGCGACCATCATCACCTTGTCCTTGAGCTTCGCGCTTTTGCTGGAGCCGGCCGCCTGCATGGCCAGCAGGATCAAGGCCGCGGCGTCATAGGACTCGGGCACGAACGGGGTGCCCCCCTTGAAGCCCGCTTTCTTTGCCAGGGCTCCGAGCTTCGCGGCGCCGGGGCTGTCCGTGCCCGGGACGGTGCCGTAAGAACCATCGAGCGCCTTGCCGATGGCTTTCGGCAGGCTCTCGGCGATCATGCCGTCGGGCAGCAGGAAGGTCTCGAACGCGCCGGTATCCACCGCCGCCCGGATGACGCCCTTGCCGCCCTGGTCCACATAACCGGCGACGATCAGAACGTCGCCGCCCGCGGCCGAGAGAGCGCCGACTTCCGCCGTATAATCCGCCTTGCCGTCTTCGTGCGCGGCGGAAATCGTGATCTTGCCGCCGGCCTTCTCGAAATTGGTCTTGATGCTGTCGGCCAGACCCTTGCCGTAATCGTTGTTGGTGTAGGTCAGGGCCGCCGACTTGACGCCCCTTTCCTTCAAAACGTCGGTGATGACCTGCCCCTGCCGGGCGTCGGAGGGAGCGGTGCGGAAAAAGAGGCCGTTGTCCTTGATGGTGGAAAGAGCCGGCGAAGTCGCCGAGGGAGAGATCATCACGACCCCATTGGGCAAGGCCACGTTTTTCAGTACGGCAATGGTAACGCCCGAACAATCGCCGCCGACGATGGCGTTGACCTTGTCGGACGTGACCAAACGCTCGGCCGCCGCCCTGGCTGCGGCGGAATCGATGCAGGTGCTGTCGCCGCGTACCGAAACCACCTTGGCGCCGCCCAGCAGGGCGCCGCTGTCGCTGACTTCCTTGATCGCCAATTCGGCGCCCTTGGCCATGCCCGGCGTCAGCGATTCGATGGGACCCGTATAACCGAAAAGGACTCCCAGCTTGATTGTTTCGGCACTGGCCGTCGCGCTTGCAAGTAAAACCAAAGCCATTGCAACCAGCAGTTTTTTCATCTCCCCTCTCCTTAGAAGAATCATCGTTGGAAAATATAGTGATCAGAGCCCTCAATGCGGATGAAACCGATTATACACAAACCCGAAAGAATGGTCGAAAAAAATCTTCAAAACAAGCGATTTCGAGCGCGCCGTACACTAATGACTATCGCGCCAGGGAAGTAAAGTGTCTCGGGATGTATGTTTCAGTATCTGTGCACCAAAGAGAGGCACAGTGATGGATAAAGGCGCCGTAGACCACATTCGCAATCTCCGAACGCTCGTATCTTCTTGATTTTGTAATGTTTCTCATGATTTTCAGGTGGCACGCCCGGTAGGACTCGAACCTACAACCTTCGGATCCGAAGTCCGACGCTCTATCCAATTGAGCTACGGGCGCGTGATATCCGTTGGTCTTGCTCGGAGCCAGGTCCGCTCAAGATAATGTGAACGCTGTGGGGTGAGTGAGGGGATTTGAACCCCCGACCTCCGGGGCCACAACCCGGCGCTCTAACCACTGAGCTACACCCACCATGTATTCATTCCCCTCACCTGCGCGTGGCCTCGCATCGGAGAGGGGAGCGCCGCGATTTCCAAAAATATGGTACGCCCGGCAGGATTCGAACCTGCGACCTACGGATTAGAAGTCCGTTGCTCTATCCGGCTGAGCTACGGGCGCCCGACTCGGCGACTTTTCCGTGGCGACACACTCGCAGGCGCCGCTTTCCGCCCGAAAGGCAAGAGAAAATATCACAAATCGGGATCGTCAACAACGCCTCGATGAGGAAGCCCATCCTAGAAAAGAGGTCACGATGGAAAAAGAATGGTTTAGCGCACGGGCAGGTTCAGGGAGATGCAACAGAAGAGGATCACGCAGCCAAGTGAGCAGAAAAATACACGCATGGGGCCTTCCGGCCCCGCCCCGCGAGCGCCCCCCTTCTCCCCAAATTTTCGCATTGAGTGATTCAGTATAAGGAAACCGCCGGAAATGTCCAGCGGCTTGGGAGAATTTGCAATTTCACCAGGCGCGCGCGCCATAAGCGGCCGGGATAAACGGAACCCTATTCCCCCTCGAAGGGTTTTCTCCGCACCCTGCCCTCGCCCATAAGGGCCGCCTTCATGAGGAGGATCAAAGTATTGGTTCTGGGGATAAGGTGGATGAAGCGGTCGAGTTTTTGATCGATCACGTCGATTTCGCTCTCGGAAAGCCCCAGCGCCGCCGCCCGCTCCCTGCTCAAGTCAACAGGGAAGGGAAACTCCTGGGCCGCCGCTGCCGCTGCGCCTTGCGCCTGCGTGACGGTGATCAGGTATCCCGCTTTCGCCATCTCCTCTTTCAAGAACGGCCAGACGCGATCCAGGAAGGCGGGATGATGCCCCAGAGCGCGCCAGACGCTGCCCAGCCCCCCGGTCGCTTGCCGGACCTCCTGATACAGCGCGCCCAGAGAATCATCGACGCCCGCCGGATCTACGAGGCTCTCGGCACGCATGGAGGCGGGCGGCCCGGTGGGGAGCGCATCGGTGTCCGCCTCAGAACCCGGGCGGATGCCGCCTATCTTCATGCCGTTGAGCGCGCCCTTGAGCGCCGCGACGAGTATGAGGTTTTTGGGATTCGCGTCGTTGTATATGTCCAACACACTATCGACTGCGTCGATTTCTTCCGGGGAGTAGTCGAAGTCGTCTTCCAATTCTTCGCCCACGTCGGGTACGTCGGGCGGCATGGGCGGTGCCATACGCATCCTCAGGTTGTCCGCGCAGCGCTCGAAATAGGCGATCGAAGCGTTGGGCTTGAGCGCATCCCAGGCCGCGCAAAAGTAATCCTCATGCACCGCGAGGGTGCGGTAGATGAGGTTCACCTGCGTGCTGCGGAGCACCTGGCGCATATCTTCATAAATCGCCGCAACCCGTCCCGTGGCGCGACCTTCTGAGATTTCATCGAAAGCGATGGGTTTCATCATTGTCCTCTTCAAGGCCGTAAGACGAAAAGCGCAGCAGCAGCCCGGTGAGGCACCGCGCGAATCGTCCAGAGTATAGGGGTGGCGATGAGATGGAACAAGCCGATATCGCTCCCTGATGCTCCTCTACTTGCAAAAAAATGAAAACCACTTGACAAAAAAGTTGAATACAAATACATTTGAATTAGTCAAATATTGAAAATAAATATATTTGACGATATTTACAAAGCATTGTCCGACGTCAGGTTTAAGCCGAGAAGACTCGGTAATGAATTCATAGAGGAGTTTTGAACAGAATGGACACCACACCGCAAGCCTGTTGCGAAGGCACAGCACTCGAAACCCACGACCTCGGCGCGCGTCTTCATGCAGCGCTCGATAATCTCTTTCATCAGAAAAAACCCGCCGACAGAGAGGCGGTCTGCTGCCACGACATCACTCACAACCAATGGGCCCTCCTTCAAATGCTCGCGGAAGCGGAAGCGGAACCCCTCCCCATGGGAGTGATCGCCAGGCGGATGCGCCTCACCCCGAGCGGCGTGACGCGCTGCGCGGACCCGCTCGTCGAGCGTGGCCTGATTGAACGCTGCATGAAGGAAGGAGACCGTCGCGTGTGCTGCCTGAGTCTGAGCGAGGCGGGCGCGGCGCTTCATGCGACCATATCGGAAGGCTGTGCGCTCGAAGACGGCGCGCTTCTGGAAAGGTTCTCTCCCGAGGAGCAAGAAGAGATCGTCCGCGCGATAGAAAAACTCGCGCGCGCCGCCGAGGAGTTATCTTCATGATCACCGAAGTGAAAACAACGCCTGCCGCAGATAGCCCTGTATCGTCCGAAGAAGAAGCCTCCTGCTGTGCGCCGGAGCCGAAAGCCAGGTGGACTTCCTCCTACCTGTGGGGCTTCATATCGATAGGCGCGCTTTTTGCGCTCATCGGGTGGGCGGGAGCGGGCCGCGAGGTTTCGACCGGCCTCATCGCCGCCGAGATCAAGCGAAACCTCTTGTTCATGCTGAACAGCTTCTGGGGCATCGCGCCCTTTTTCCTCCTGAGCGTGGGGGTCTCGGCGTGGGTCACCGTCACCGGATACGCGGACAAGATAAAGGCGGTGTTCGACAAGCGTCAGGGCATGGCCATCGCCGGCGCGTCCGCGGTGGGCGCCGTGGTTCCGTTCTGCTCCTGCGGCGTCATCCCCCTGATCGCCGCCATGCTGGCAAGCGGTGTGCCCCTGGGACCCGTGATGGCCTTCTGGATCAGCTCACCGCTGATGAGTCCCGAAAAATTCGTGCTGACCGCAGGCGTTCTGGGGACGGACTACGCCGTCGCGCGGCTCGTCAGCGCCATCGTCCTGGGTGCGGCCGCAGGCTACGCCACCTATCTCATCGGGCGGGGCGGGAGGCTCGATGGCGAACTGAGGAGCATCGTTGCGCGGGGTGCGCAAGAAACCCAGGGTGAAACCCGGATGCACAGGCCATCTTTGAACGGCTTCACCGCCCAGGCGAGCAGCGTGGGCCTTTATCTCGCCAAGTGGCTGGCGGTGGCGTTTCTCCTGGAGGCGCTGATCGTCCACTACATCGACCCCGCGTGGATAGGCGCGATACTCGGAAGCGACAATCCCTGGTCGATACCCTTGGCGAGTGCGGTGGGAATACCGCTCTACACCTCGGGCGTCGCGGCCATTCCCATCACCAAGGGGCTTATTGCTGGGGGCATGGGCGGGGGCGCGGCCATGGCCTTTCTCATCGCGGGTCCCGTCACGTGTGTACCCGCCATGGCCGGCGTGTGGGCGCTGGTGAAGCGCAAGATATTCGCCATATATCTGGCCACGGGGATCACAGGCTCGCTGGTCGCGGGATACGCATTTCAGCTTCTCGTCCGGTCTTGAGGCTTCAGCCCCCCGCCCCCGGGGGGCTTTCACATTTTCTATATGAACAATCCCCCTGCTCCTCTCGACAAGATGCGCTCATAACCGTAATCTCCCGGAAAATTTCTCACCATATCCTCTTATTGTTTACTATGGAGATACTTGACCATGCCGATTTCCCTTCACGCCGCCGAATACTCCGAACCCAGCAACATGAGCGTAGGCTACGTCATCACCACGCCCGAGGTGCGCTCGCCCCTGATGCCCGGCGTGCGCGGGAATTTCGGCGAAAACCTGGGCGTCCTCAAGGATTTGGGCTACGACACGCTCGAAGTCGCCATGCGCGACCCCGAGGACCCCGACGCTCAGGGGGTGGAGACGGAAATCGCCCGCGTGGGTTTTTCGGTGACGATGATAGGCTCGGCTCCCAGCGAGCTTCAGGACGGGGTGATGATGTGCCACCCCGACGCCGATATCCGCGAGGCGGGCGCCGCCCGGCTGCGCTCGCTCATCGATGCGGGCGAGAAACTGGGCGCCTTGGGCGTGAACATCGGCCGCTTCCGCGGCACGTGCATCCCCGGCGAGATGTGGGAAACCTCGAACGGCTGGATGCGCGACGCGATGACCGCGGGTGCGGACTACGCCGCTGAGCGGGGCATGAAGATCTACATCGAGCCATACAACCGCTACGAGACGAACTTCATCAACACCGTGCGCCAGGGGATGGAATACGTGAAAGAGGAGAACCACGCAGGACTCGCCCTCATGATCGACAGTTGCTGGATGAATTCCGAAGACGCCTCCATCCCCGGAGCCATCTTCGCCGCGCGCGATTGGATAGAATACGTGCACGTGGCCGATTCCACGCGCGGCTATCCGGGTTCGGCCCACATCCACTTCGGCGACTTCATCCGCGCGCTCAGAGAGATCGGCTACGAGGGCGTGCTCTCGGTGCAGATCGACCAGAAACCCGCCTTCCGCGTCGCGGCGGAGAGGAGCATCCGGCTGCTCAGGTGTTATTTGTGAGGGGGAGGGATTGGGACTTCGTCAGCCTCAACTACATCGCATCCGGCAATGCGGACCGAGGCGGTGGGTTCTCCCTCGTGGGCAGAAGGCGGATATGGTCGCCCGATTCTTCCTCGGCGCGGACGAGTTCGAAATGCGCCTGTAAATTGAGCCAGAACTCGGGCTCGACGCCGAACCAGTGGCCGAAGCGCAAGGCCGTATCGCCGGTAACCGATCTCTTGCCGTTGATGATCTGACTCACCCGGTTGGGCGGCACCTCAATCTGGCGCGCGAATTCGGTGGGCGTGACCCCGAGTTCCGCCAGTTCGCCCTTCAAAATCTCGCCGGGATGAACGGCTCGCTTAAGCACTTGCATCTCTCCTCTACTTCTCACATTCCCCGCGCGCGATCTTGGTGGCGATGTGGGCCGGGAAGGCGGGGAAAATCTCGATGAGCCTCTTCTCCTTCTCATCGCGCACGACGACGGTGTGGGAATGCCTCCTCGACAGGAAAAACCCCGTGAGGCGAAAACGCCCGAAGGGCTGCCAGGTGAGAATGAAGGGATAGGTGACGGATTTTTCCTTGTTGAAGGGCCGCGTGATGAGGAATTCCCCCTCGCCGCCGATGGGGTAGGCCAGCTTCTTGAACTCGCCCTTTTTGCGCTCCACCAGCCAGACGGCCAAGTCGCGCTTGTCGGCTGGAATCGTGATACGCACGTTCTGCTCGATCTTGTAGCCGTTCAGGATAGTGTAGCTCACCCGGCATTTGAACACGCTTTCCACGTTCGTCTCCGCCGCAGCGGAAACACAAGAGGCGAGCACTGCGATGACACAGACGATGCGCTTCATGCGGAAACCTCAGGATTCAAGAGGTCGTATTCAGCGGCGAACGCCTCATATTATGAACGATTCGAGCGGTTGATTTCCAGCGGGGCGCCGGAAGGAGTGAAACTGAAACCCGTACAACCGAATGCGGCAGCCCCCAACGAAAACCGCCCCGGAGCCGATGCCCCGGGGCAGTTATGTTCTGCAGTGTGGTTCAGCCGTTCTTGTTCGGGTCCAGGGCGTCGGGTTCGGGGTATTCATCCGGCCAATGGTCGACCATCGTCTTGTAGTAGGTCTTGACCTTCCCGCCGTCCAAGTGGAGGGATTTCTTGATCTTGTCGACCTCTCGCTGCTCTTCGAGCGGGATGCCGAGCGAATCCATGTAGCGGTTGAAGAGGTTGAAGAGTCCACTCACCATCGTGAGTTCGACGATTTCGGCTTCGGAGAAGTGCTTGCGCACCTCCTCGAACACGTCGTCTCTCGAGCGCGCGGTGTTGAGCGTCACGTGTTCGGCCCACAGGATGGCCGCCTTCTCGCGCGGGGTGAACAAATCCGATTCCATGTAGCCGTCGGTGCCGATGACTTCCACCTGCTCGGGGCTGATGCCGGCCGCTTGACCAAGCGACGTGTTGTGCGCGTATCAGTAGGCGCACCCGTTGAGATGGCTCGTCTTGATGACCACCATCTCCTTCACCTTGGTCTTGAGCAGGCTGCCGCCGCCCTCGCGCTGGAGCGTCGCCACGAAGGGCAGCATGGCCTTGGCGACGTGGGGGGTCTTGGCCAGCACCCGCATCGAATGTGGCACGCGGCCAAGCATGGCGGTGGTCGCCTCATAAAAGCGGGCCACGTCGGCGTCCGCTTCCTCGGGCTGAATCATTTCAATTCTGGACATGCTTGAACTCTCCTATCGCTTGCAACCTGAGAAATCATGAGAAAGCCTTCATCATCGGCCATGTTCACCGCTCAGCGGCCCACAGCCGAATCCTTATAAATTTCTCCTATTATGAACCATCCGCCGCCTCACGGGCCAGCCACTCCCGGAATTCCGCCAGCGCGAGCCCCCGGTGGCTGATGCGGTTTTTGACCTCGAGCGGGAGCTCCGAGACGGCGCAGCCGTGCTCGGGCAGATACATGAGCGGGTCGTAGCCGAATCCGCCCTCCCCTTGCGGGGCGCGCAGTATCCGCCCGTGCAGCGCTCCCTCGAAAAAACCGAACCACCCATCCGGCTTCAGATAAGCCAGCACGCACACGTAGCGCGCGCCGCGACCGGCATCGGGCGCTTCGCGCATCCTTTCGAGCAGGAGCGCGTTGCGCCCCGAATCGTCCAGCCCGTCACCGCCGAAGCGCGCGGAACGAACGCCAAGCTCGCCCGGCAGCGCATCCACCTCCACGCCCGAATCATCGGCGAGAGCGGGAAGACCGCTCGCCTCGCATGCGGCCCGCGCCTTGATGAGCGCGTTTTCGGCGTAGGTGGAGCCGGTTTCCTCGGCATCAAACCGGATACCCGCCTCATCGGGGCTGAGCAACTCCACATCCAGCCCATCGAGAGCAGCGCGCACCTCGCGCGCCTTGCCGGGGTTTCCGCTCGCAAGGACGATCTTCATTTCGCTCAGGCGTATTTCGCCTGAATCTCCAGGAGTTCCCGAACCCCCTTTTCCGCCAGGGCGATCATTCGGTTCAGATCGCTTTTGCGGAACGGGGTCTGCTCGGCCGTTCCCTGAAGCTCCACGAAGCGGCCCCCGCCCGTCATCACGACGTTCATGTCCACATCGGCGACCGAGTCCTCCGAATAGTCCAGGTCCAGCATGGGGACGCCCCCAACCACGCCGACGCTCACGGCGGCCACCGCCTCGCGGATCGGCGATTCGGAGATGCGTTCTTCCGCAATCAGGGCGTTCACCGCGCGCGCCAGGGCCACGTATCCTCCCGTGATGGCGGCGCACCGCGTGCCGCCGTCGGCCTGAATCACGTCGCAGTCGATGTATATCGTCAGCCCATCAATCTTGGAAAGATCGACGACCGAGCGCATCGAACGGCCGATGAGCCTTTGAATCTCCTGGCTGCGGCCGGCGCGCGCACGTTTTCTGTCCACCCGCCAGGGGGAACTGCCCGGCAGCATGGCGTATTCCGCCGTCACCCACCCCTCGCCTGAATCGCGCTTGTGAGGCGGCACGCGCTTCTCCACTGAAGCGGCGCACAACACCCTCGTGTCGCCTACGGAGATGAGGCAGCTTCCCGCGCAGGTGTTCACGTAATCGGGCTCGACACGGATTTTCCGGTTCTCATCGGGTAGCCTCCCGTCCGCGCGCACCATCTCGCCCACTCCTTTTCTCGTCATGCTCTCTCCCTATCGAATGCAAATACCTTCCCGGACGCAGAGGATACTACGAAGATTTCACGCGGAAGGCCACAGGGGTAAGTCTATGCGGCAGGTGCTGTGTACTTCGTCTCTCGAAGGCCCACGGCGCGCCTCAAGCTCCGCACGAAATTCTGGGCCGCGAGATAGATGCACGGCACGAGAAAGAGCGTGAACAGCGTGGAGAGCGAAAGCCCGCTCAACACGACGAGTCCCAGGGGCTTGAGCATCTCCGATCCCTTCCCCCAGCCGCTCGCCAGGGGCGTGAGCGCGATGATGGTGGTGAGCGTGGTCATGAGAATCGGGCGCAGCCTCGTCGACGCCCCCTCGATGATGGCTTCTCGTATCTCCATCCCGCGTTCTCTCAAGCGTTCAACGTAGTCGATCATCACGATGGAGTTGTTCACCACGATGCCCACGAGCAGGATGACGCCGATGAGCACCGTCGAGCCGAAGGGCGTGCCGGTGAGGTAGAGACCTACGAGCGCGCCGGTGAGCGCGGGCGGCACGGCGAAGATGATGACCAAGGGGTTCACGAGCGAATCATACTGAACGGCCAGCACCGTGTAGACCAGGAAAATGGCGAGAAGCGCCAGGATGAAGAGCTCGCGGTTCGATTTCTTCAGATTCTCCTCATCCTCGCCCGGCAGGATGAAGTAGCCCCTCGGCACGTTGACTTCTTTCAGGCGAGCGCGAACATCCGCTCCCACTTCTCCCAGAGAGCGGCCCTGGATGTCGCCCGTTATCTGGATGAGACGGTTCTGGTCCGTGCGGGGAATCACCGAACTGCCCTGCCCGTAGCGAATTTGCGCCACGTGGTGCAAGCGCGTGGAGCGTCCGTTCCGGTTCTGGGGGAACAGGGGCAGGTGCGCCAGATCCTGTTCGCTCTTGATCTCGGTGTCCGAGAACTTGACCCGCACCGGCACGCGCGTATCCACCCGGTTGATGAACGTGGCGATGGAGCCGTCGACAGCCGTGGCCACGGTGTCGCCCACGTCCTCGACGGAAAGGCCAAGCTCCGCCGCGCGCTCCCTGTTCACCTGTATGCGGAACTCGGGCCGGGGCCTGTCCTCGGTCATCTGTACGTTGTGCAGCCCCTCCACCCCCTGGAGCTTCTCGACGACTTCTTCGGCGATGCGGTTGAGCGTAGATAGTTCCTCTCCCCGAACACCCAGGGAGAAACTCTTGTTGTGCCGGGTGTTGGAAGTGCGAAGGCCGCGCACCCGGCTCTTGAAGGCGTAAATTCGAGCGTCCGGATACGTCATCCGCGCGAGCCGGGGCCTCAGTTTTCTGAGGTATCCGAACACGCTCACGCCGTCTTTGAGCGTCACGTCGATTCTCCCCCGGGAGGCGGAGGGCGAGAAATTCCGCCCGAAAAGACGCCCCCCCGCCGTGGCGAACACCTTGTCGACGGCAGGGTCGCGCACGAGCATGTCGTGAATCTCGCGCGTCACCTGTTTGGTGTATTCGAGGGTGCCGCCCGGTGAGAAGCGGATGTCGACCGAGATGCGCCCATCGTCCACCTGGGGCAGGAGTTCGTTGCCCAGTTTGCCGATGAGCGTGTAGCTGCTCGCGCAGACGGCCAGGGCGAGGATGATGACCACCCAGCGGAGAGTGAGAATCGGCCTCAAGAGAAAGCGGTAGAGCCGGTTGGCGAGGCCGACGACCCAGATGAACAGGCGGAAAAGAGGAAAGCGGCTGAAGCCGCTGCTCATGGGTATTTGCAGGAGCCTGGCAGATAGCATGGCCACGACGGTGAGGCCGACCACGAGGCTGCATATGAACGCCAGCGTGATGGTGAGTATCAACTCGCGGAACAGTAGCGCCACGTAGCCCGATACCAGCAGAAACGGCATCACGGCGGCCACGTTCGTGAGCGTGGAGGCCACCATGGCGCTTTCCACCTCGGTGGAACCGCTCTCGGCAGCCTCCACGGGGTCGCCCCCTTCCGCCTGATGGCGCGAAATGTTCTCGAGCATGACGATGGCGTTGTCCACGAGCATACCCACGCCGAGCGCCACGCCGCCCAGACTGAATATGTTGAAGGTGAAGCCAAGCACCCACATGAGGAAAAACGTGAAGACAGAAGCGACCGGGATCGCCAGGCCGATGATGAGCGTCCGCCTGAGGCTCCCCAGGAAGCAGAGCACCACCAGTATCGCCAGGGTGCCGCCCACCAGGGCGGAGGAGAGGACGTTCCTGATCGAGGCGCGTATGAAGAAACTCTGATCCGAAATCGGAACGAGGGTGACGTCGGGCGGCACGATGCCGTAGCGCGTCAGGAAGGCGAGCCTGTCGTGCAACCCGTCCACGACGGAAACCGTGTTCGCGTCCGGCTGCTTCAGGGCCACCACCTTGACGCTCTCGTCGCCGTTCAGCCACACAAAGATGCGCCTTTCCTTGCCGGCGTCCTGAACCTTGGCGAAATCGCGTAGATAGACCCGGCGGCCGTCCTTCGTGGGGAAGATCAGGCGCGAAAGCTCACCCGCGCTCTTGAGCTTGCCCGCCGTCCGGCTCGAATACTCCCGTTGGGGGGTCTTCACCCGTCCGGCGGCCAGGTCCATGTTCTCGGCGCGCATCCTTCTCAAGACGGCGGGCAGGTCGAGCCCCAGACCCTGCATCCTCGGCAGGTCGACCAGGACCTGCACCTCCTCGTCCTGACCGCCGAACGCCTCCACAGAGGCGATGCCGGGAACGGTCATGAGCTGGGGGATGAGCACCTTCCGCGCCCAGGTCTGCAGCTGCGGTCCTTTGAGGGTTTTGGAAGACAGCGCGTATTCGATGATGGGCACCTGCGCCGGGTCGGACTTGAAGATTCGCGTGTTCTGCAGCTGATCCTGTATCTCCTGCGGCAGGTTTCTTCTGGCGACGTTGAACTTGGTGATGGCGTCCTGGAGCGCGAGATCGATGTCGCGGTCGAAGTCGAAGAACATCCACAGGCGCGCGGCGCCCTCGCGGCTGATCGAGAAGATGCGCACCACCCCCTGCGTGGTCGCGAGTTCGCGCTCCACCACCTTGGTGACCTGCTCCTCGACCACCTTGGGGTCGGCCCCCTCGAAATCGATGCCGATGAATATCCGGGGATAGACGATTCTGGGCAGAAAATCGACAGGCAGCCGCGTGAGCGCGAAAAAGCCGAGCACCAGCGCGCACACAACGCCCATGATGGTTCCCACGGGCCTTCGGATGCAGCTTCGGCTCAGCATAGGGCCGTCCTCCTCAGGGCCGCGCGACCCGGATGGGACGCCTGTCCCGCAACTGGGTCGTGGCGCTCACAACCACCCGCTCCCCCACGCGCAGGCCATCCAAGATCTCGATGCGGCCATCGATCATCTCGCCGAGGCGCACCTCGCGGCGCACCGCCATGAAGCGCGGACCGCGTCCTCCAGGAGAACCGCGCCTCATTCCACGTCCACTCGCCTCGGCCATTCCTCTTCTTGCTTCGCCTCTCACGCCGGGGTCTCTCCGCCCGGAGCCGCCTCCCCCGCCGCTTCCTTGCAACCTTCTTACGACGAAGACGGCGCCCGTTTTCGTGCGCAAATCCCCGTCCCAGATCACGGCGTGAACCGGCAGGTTGATCGCCCGCCTGCCCAGCAGTGGGTCGAACTTCACGCGGGCGAGAAGGCCGGGCCGCAAGGAAGAATCGGGGTTTTGAACGTCCACCTCCACGATGAGCTGGCGCGAACTGGGGTCCACGCTCGGGAAAATCCGCGTCAGCTTCCCCGAGAACGTGCGCCCCCGGTAGGCGTCGAGCTCCACCCGCGCCCCCTGGCCTCTTTTGATGAGCGGCAGATCCAGCTCACTCACGCGCACCCGGGCGCGCAGCGTGTCCGTCTGGGCGATGGTGAACAGATGCGCCCGGTTCACCGCCAGGTCACCGGGTTCGATTCTTCTCTCGGTGACGACGCCGGGTATCGGCGCGCGTACGGTGAAGTATTCAAGCTCCACCTTGAGCCGCCTCACGCGCTGCAGACGCTGACTCACCTGCGCGCGCGCCATTGCCAGATCCTCGGCGCGCGCGCCGATTTTCACCAGCTTGAGCCTCTCCTGAGCGGCGCGTACCCGAGCGGCGTCTTCGGCGAGGCGGGCCCTCCGCTCGGCCACGTTCGCGCGCGCGCGATTCGCCTCCGTCGTCACCTTGCGCCACTCCTGCGCGCTGATGACGCCTGTTTTATGTAGAGCGCCCAGCGAGAGCGCGTTGGCCTTCGCCTCTTCCTGTATGGCGAGGGCGGAGGTGATTTCCGCCTCGCTTCGCTTGCGCGTCGCCTCCGCCTGGGTGACCGCGGCCGCGGCGGCGGCGATTTCCTCGGGGCGGCTTCCGGCTTTCAGCTTTTCGAGGTTCGCCCGCGCGGCGGCGAGTTCGCTCTCCGCCAGCTTCAAATCGATCCGCTTGATGGTGGAATCAAGTCGCGAAAGTATCTGCCCCTTCTCGACGCGCACCCCCTCGCGAGCCAGGACTTCCTGCGCCTGACCCTCGACGCGAGACATGAGCCGCACCTCGCTTCTGGCCAGGAGCGTGCCCGTGGCCGCCACGCGCCTGCCCAGACGGCCCACCGAGACTTCCTGCACCTGAACCGTGACGATGCGGTTTCTACGCCCCCTGGGACGTCCCGCGTAGGCGCAGGTGAACTCACCCGCAGCGAAGAACACCAAGATGAGCACAGCGGCTGTTCTTGCAACCATCTTCTCGCGGCTCCCGAAAGAGAACTCCGGCGACGAACCATTCACGCGACGGATGTGAATACGCGACGCAAACGATCTTATCACAAACCACAGGTGTTCTCTTTTGGACGCAGACGGGTTCCCGGGGGGAGCAAGTCAAGTGGCTGGCTGAGATGTGAGAAACCGTTGCTCCTCAAAAAGACGACAGCCATTCATTTCCGGGCATGATTCGCCGCATGAATTCATCGAACATAGGCACGGTGAAAGATGAGTTGATGCTCTTACTGGAACACCCCGTTCCGATCTGCCCTGGGTCTTACGGATCGTCTAATGGGCGCATCGCAGGAATTTATATCGAAATTAGAGAATTTATAATTTATTTATAAGATAGCTAATTTCCCTATAATCGAGAAATATCGGCCAAACCAACCATTCATCCTGTATAGATGCGCGAAGATAAGGGCGAAGCCTCACTGCAAGGTGCGAAACCACGTGGCGATTGCCCCGCCGATCTCATCCGGAGAATCCTCCTGGATGAAGTGAATCCCCGGCACCGTCACTTCGGTCTGGTTCGGCCAGGTGCGGCAGAATTCGCGTTGCTCGCCAACGAGGATGGCGCCTGGTTCGGCGTTGACGAACAGCTTGGGAACAGATGACTCGCTGAGCCAGGCGGCGTAACTACCGACAACCCCGGTTACATCCGCAGGCTCGCCCTCGATGGGTATCTCGCGCGGCCACGTGAGGGTCGGGCGGCGGCCTTCTCCCGGTTCCTCGAACGGGCGCCGGTATTCGGCCATCTCCTTCTCGCTGAGCTCGCGCTTTATCGAACCCGGCAGCACGCGCTCGACAAACACGTTCTTATCGAGAATCATCGACTCCCCGCTCTCCGAGCGAAACCCCTGGAAGACCCGCCGCGACGCTTCGGGCCATTGCGCCCATGTGAGCGGCTGCACGATGGCCTCCATGTAGGCCAGCCCCTTCACGGCCTCCCGGCGCCGGTTGGCCCAATCGAAGCCGAGCGCCGAGCCCCAGTCGTGGGTGACGAGCGTGACGCGCTCCGTGACGCCCAAAACCTCCAGAAGCGCGTCGAGATAGCGGCGGTGCTCTATGAAGCGGTAACTGCCCGGGCCGCTGCCTTCGAGTTTCTCGGAATCCCCCATGCCGATGAGGTCGGGCGCGATGCACCGACCCAGCGGAGCGAGGTGAGGGATAACCGCGCGCCAAAGGTAAGAGGAGGTCGGGTTGCCGTGCAGAAAGACGACCGGCTCACCCTCGCCGGTCTCGACGCAGGCCATCTTGCGGCCGAGCACTTCCATGTGTTTCTTCTCAGTCCACGGCAAAGCTGACCTCCTTGTTTCTTTCTCTGCGGGTCATCTTCAGGCTAGCGAGTAACGCGCAGGCGCACGCCACAAGAGCGTTTTCTGTTGCAATCGACTGAGTGGTTGTGTACCGAAGGATGCCGGAAGACTAACCGCCGATGGCGCTCATGGTGCGCTCGGGCTGGACGAACTCCTCCTGGCCGATGAGGTGGCCCGGCGTCTTGGTGAGCACCACCTCGGCGAGCCAGGCCTTTATCTCATCGTTCGATGCGCTGCCCCTGAGCAGCCTCTTGACGTCGTGCTCGACCGTGGAGAACAGGCAGGTCCGCACCATGCCGTCCGCCGTGAGGCGGATGCGGTTGCAGTCCTGGCAGAAAGGTCGCGTGACCGAGGCGATGACGCCCACCTCGCCCTTGCCGTCCTTGTAGCGATAGCGCGTCGCGGGGTCGGAGGGGTGGCCGCTCACGAGTTCGAGTTCGCCCTCGACGGAGAGGCCTTCCAGAATCTCCTCCGCCGACAAGACCTTCTCGTGCGCCCAGGTGCGGTCCGCATCGAGCGGCATGTATTCGATGAAGCGCACGATGTGGCCCGTCTCGCGCGACCACCTGGCGAAACGCGGCAGCTCCTCCTCGCTCAGCCCCTTGACCGCCACCGCGTTGATCTTGATGGGCGAGAAGCCCGCTTCCGCCGCCGCCTCGATGCCCTCCATCACCTGGCCGAACACGTCACGGCGCGTCATGAAGAGGAATTTGCCCGCGTCCATCGAATCCAGGCTGATGTTCACGCGCCTCAGGCCCGCCGCGTAGAGATCCTTCGCCATCTTGGGGAGAAAGACGCCGTTCGTCGTCAGGGCCAGGTCCATTTCGGGCTGGACTTCCACCATCTGGTCGACCAGGTGGTGTAAATCCTTTCGAAGGAGCGGCTCGCCTCCGGTCAGGTGATAGCTCGTAAACCCCAGTTCGGTAGTGATGCGCACCACGCGGGTGATCTCTTCGTAGTTGAGAACCTCATCGTGCGGCAACCACGTCATGCCCTCTTCGGGCATACAATAGAAACACCGGAAGTTGCACCGGTCCGTCACCGAGATTCTCAAGTCATCATGCGCGCGCCCGTAGCGATCGAATAACGCCATCTTCTAGCCTTCCTTTGGGGGTGCGGCCATCACCTGGCCGGTCAACGCCGTATTATACCCCCCTAAAGCCTCCACGGCATCCCGAAAAGCCCGGTCGTTCAAAATATCCATCACCTTGCTTATCGCCGGCGTCTCCCAGTGTTCCTTGGGCACGACGAAATCGAAACGCTCGCGCTCCAGAGGGATGAAATCGAGGTTCAGCATGTGGGCGGCGGCGAAAATCCCCAGGCTGCAATCGGCGCGTCCGGCCGCCACCGCCATCGCCACCGCCATGTGCGTGGTCTCCACCCGCTCATAGCCACGGATATCGCCGGGTGAAAGGCCCTCGCGCGCCATCAGGTGATCGAGCAGCACCCGCGTGCCCGCCCCGCTCTGGCGGTTGACGATCGTGACATCCTCACGGCTCAGATCGGCTATCTCCGTGATTCCCTTGGGATTGCCCTTTGGCGTCAGGATGCCCTGTTCTCTTTGCACGAAATTCACCACCACGACCTCGCGTCCCTTGAGATATCGATCGATGTAGTACCAGTTGTACTCCCCGGTCTCGGGGTCGAGCAGGTGACTGCCCGCGATGTGCGCCTCCCCGTCGCGCACGGCGATGAGGCCCGCCAGCGAACCCACTGCCGAGGCGGAAAGACGCGCGTCGTGATGTCGAGCCCTCAACTCGTCCGCCAGCAGGTCGAGCGCGTTGTCGTGGCTGCCCGCCATGAGCAGGTTGCCCCGGATATCGGCGAGCGGCCTCAAGAGCTCGACCGTAACCTCCTCACCCGTCTCGACTCCCTCCGAATTGGCGGGCACGCGCACCACGCCGTCCGCCTCCACGAGCGAGCTGATGACGCTGGCCCCGCGCTTGGCGGGCAGGCAGACCATCCGCTCGCCCACCTGGCCGAGTTTCACGCGCAAGAATTCCTCCATCCCGAGCCGCGATGCGCTCTTTCTGCTCATGTAGGCCCTGATGCGCTCTTCCTCACCGGGGGCCGCGCCCGCCATGTGCGCCATGAGCGGACGCACGAACTCCTGAAGCGCCAGCACCGCCGAGACCGGATAGCCCGGAATCCCGAGCACGGGCTTGCGCGCGCCCGATTCCGACGCACACACGCCCAATATGGTGGGCTTGCCGGGGAAGATGGCCACGCCGTGCACGAGAAGTTCGCCCAGCTTCTCCACGACGGCGGCGGTGTGATCCTCACGTCCTGCGGATGAGCCCGCGTTCACCAGAACGACGTCGGCGCTCTCGAGCGCATCCCGAACCGCGCCCTCGATGGCCTCGAACCTGTCTTCCAGAATCGGACTCGGCAGCGCTTCTCCGCCCCACTCGGCGATGAAGGCCGACAAGACGCTCGAATTGAACTCCACCAGATCGCCGGGCTTCAGGTCGGCGCCCGCTTCCACGAGTTCGTCCCCGGTGGGGATGACGGCGACGCGCGGACGCCGCCGCACCCACACCCTCGTGATACCCGCCGCGAGCAGCGCCCCCAGATCGTAGGGCCTCAAAACGTGCCCCGCCGTGAGGATGAGTTGGCCCTCGACGACGTCTTCTCCCGCCACGCGCACGTTCTGCCAGGGGGAGAGCGCGGCCTCGACCCGGATGGCGCCGGGGGCCGCCTCGTGCACGTGTTCGATCATGACGACGCAGTCCATCCCCTCGGGCATCGGGTCGCCCGTGTCGAGGGGGTGGGTTTCCTCACCCAGCAGAAACTCCTTGGGACTCACGGGCGTGGCGCCCGAGGTTTCTGCAGAGGCGAGGGCGTATCCGTCCATGGCGGCGGCATGAAAATGAGGACTGGAAATCCGGGCGTAGGCCGCGCGCGAGGTTACGCGCCCATATGCCTCCGCCGTAGCGATTTCTTCTTCACCCAGGCGGAAGTCACCCACCTTCTCCAGAAGACGCGATAGCGCCTCTTCGCGCGGGATGTTTTCGAGATAGATTTTCCGGCCCCCCTGGGCCAGGGGCAAATCATTCATTCGCTATACCTGTTTCGATGAAAAAAACCGCTTCGAGGCACGCTCAATAAAGATGCACGCGCACCTGGGCTCCCTCGCGCAGCCCCTCGGCTTCGAGCGGAATCGTGATGTAGCCGTCCGCCTTCGTCATGGTGGATATCATCGCGGAGTTGCCCATGAGGGGATGGGCGAGCCGCCCGTTCCCGCCCTCTTCCAGCGCGACGCGGACCAAATCCTCGCGCCCGGGGGCGGAGGCCACGTTCCTCGACAAAGTGGCCAGGAGGCCTTCCGCCGACGCCTCTGTTCTGGCGACCTCCCCTCTCAACTGCCGGATGATGGGCCGGACGAAGGCATGAAATATCATGAGGGCGGAAACCGGATGCCCCGGAATACCGATGACGGCCTTGTCCTCCCCGTCGCGTACGACGCGCCCGATGATGGTCGGCTTGCCGGGCTTGATCGATATGCCGTGCACCAGAACGCCCGGCTCTCCCAGGGAGTCGATGGCTTCGACCGTATAGTCGCGAAGGCCCATGGAGCTTCCGCCGGAGATGAGCACGACATCCGCGCGGTTGACCGCTTGATGGAGGCGTTCTTTGATGATTGCGAGATCATCGGGGAGGATGTCTTCGGTCTCGGGATCGCCTCCCGCCTCGACCACCCCCGCCGCGAGCGAGAAGCGGTTGATGTCGCGCACCTGGCCCGCGCGGGGCGTCTCGCGCGGGTCGACCAATTCATCGCCCGTGGGCAGTATCGCCACCCGGGGGCGGCGGTGGACTTCCACCGACGTGACCCCCACGCCCGCGAGCGCGCCCACGTCCTGGCTTCTGAGACGAGCGCCTGCGCGCAGGATCAACTCGCCTTCTTTCATGTCATCGCCTACGCCAAGGACGTTCTCGCCCACGGCGGCGGGTCGCCTGACCTCCAGAGTCTCCTCATCGGGAGCGGTAGTAAACTCCTCCATCACCACCGCGTCCGCACCCTCCGGCACCATGCCGCCCGTCAGGATGCGCGCCGCCTCGCCCCGGCCCACCGAAAAACCGGGCGCCGCACCCATCGGCACCTGGCCGATGACGTCGAGATAGGCGGGAATGGCCTCGCTCGCGCCGAAGGAATCCGCTGCTTTAAGCGCGTAGCCGTCCATCGTGGCTCGCGGGAAATCAGGCAGGTCGACGGGCGAGTGAACATCACAGGCCAGGACGCGGCCCACGGCGTCAAAAGAAGAAACGCGCTCCGCCCCCAAGGCGCGGAAACCCCGAAGCGCGCTTTTCGCTTCTTCGGGGGATACGACCTTGAAGAATTCCATCGGGCTTCTCCGTCTTCAAAATGAAAAACCAACCGCTGCGCGCGCAGGGCTGGTCGCAAAATCTGGCGGGCTCTCACCGGAGGATGCGCCCGGCGCGCCTATTGGAAGCAGAGGGCCAAGTCTTATCCCACGAAGCTCAACCCCTCCATCGCCCGCTGCTTTTTACAAGCGCGCGAACCCGCCATCTCCTGTCGGTGGAAACCCCCCGCCGACGAGGAGCGCGAAGCCTCGAAACTCAGGCGCGGACAGCGGCGAGCCGGCTTCTAGCCCTTCTCGCCCTCTCCGGCGGCGGACGCCTCTTTCTTGTCGGGCAGTTCCGGGTCGTCGCTCATCCCCTTCTTGAAGCTCTTGATGCCGCGAGCGAGGCCCGAGCCGATCTCGGGCAGACGCTTCGCGCCGAAGACCAGCACGCATATCGCGAGGATGACCAGAAGCTCGGGAATGCCCATATTCATCGGGAACATCGAAAAACTCCTATGGCGAAGGATCAGGAAGCCGCGTCGGCGTAGACCTGCGTTGCGGCTCCGACACCATCTCCAGCCTTCGTAATATACCCCAAATTCGAGAAAATTACCTCAAGCGCCGAGAGAAGGTAGACCACGTTCGCCTGGGTGGCTCCGTGGCCCATCATCCCGATCCGCCATATCTTGCCTGCCACGGCGCCCAACCCGCCGCCAATCTCGATGTTGAAATCGCCCAGCAGGCTCTTGCGAACGGCGCCGTCGTCCATGCCGTCTCTCAGGGCGACGGTATTGAGCGTGGGCGTGCGCGCGCCCTCCCGGGCGAACATGGAAAGACCGAGCGCCTCCACGCCCGCCTGGAGCGCCTTGCTCGCCAGGGCGTGCCTCGCAAAGCGCGCCTCTAGGCCCTCATCGAAGATGATCCTGAGCGCTTCTCTGATCGCGTAGTTCATGGAAATCGGGCCGGTGTGGTGATAGACGCGCTCGTTGCCCCAATATTTCTCCACCATGCTCACGTCGAAATACCAGCTCGTGACCTTGGATTTGCGCTCGCGCACCTTGCCGAGCGCGCGCTCGCTGAAGGTGATGGGCGCAACGCCCGGCGGACAGGCCAGACACTTCTGCGTGCCGCTGTAGGCGACCTCCACCCCCCATTTGTCGAGTTCCACGGGCACGCCGCCCAGGGAGGTGACGCAATCGAGCAGCAAGAGCGCGCCGTGCTCGCGGCACATCGCGCCGATTTCCTCCATCGGCTGGAGCACGCCCGTGCTGGTCTCCGCATGGACGAGCCCCACCATCACGGCGTCGGGGTTGGCGTCGAGCGCGGCCTTCACGTCCTGGGGGTCGATGGGCTGCCCCCAGGGGGCCTCCACGGTGACGACCTCCGCCCCGTAGCGGGCGGCCACGTCGCTCATGCGTCCGCCGAACACGCCGTTCACGCAGATGATGGCCTTATCGCCCGGCTCGATGATGTTGCAGACCGAAGCCTCCATCGCAGCGCTGCCCGTGCCCGATACGGGGAACGTCACCTGGTTCCCGGTGTTGAACAGATCGCGCAGCATCGTCTGGCAGTCGTCCATGACCGCCAGGAAATCGGGGTCCAGGTGCCCCACCACGTGGGTGCTCATGGCTTTCAGGATTCTCGGGTGAACCGGGCTCGGCCCCGGCCCCAGCAGCAAACGCAGATGCGGATTCAACTCTCCAGACAAGACTTATCCCTCGCTCGAATCAGGTGTTTGGAATGGATGAGAAGCCTCTGACCTTCGCACCAAGCCCCTCGTTCCGAAATACGACCGCGAGATACTACCACACGCCCCGAGGGCCGCAAAGGGGGATGGTGATGCTGTTTTTTCTGAAAGAGGAAGAATGCAACGAACAATTCAAACCAGAAGAGTTGACAGGTGTTCTTCTGAGAACCCAATATGGGGTTGGGTAACCGGCATACAATCTGGAAGAAAACTATTTAAGGAACACAACGATGACCGAATTCGAAGTAGCAACCCTGGCATTCCAAAAAGCGACTCTGGAATTACAAAAATCCTCGCTTGAGGTGCAATACTACGCAGTGTGGGTGGCAGGCGTGGTGGGTTTTGCGCAATGCTCACTCATCGGCGTGGGGCTTTGGATCATGCGCCGTGCAGCGAATGCGCGGGACAAGGCGCTGGACATCCTCATGAAGCAAACAATGGACAGCAGCAAGAGGCTGGACATACTCATGAAACGAGCGGAGGAGGACAGCCTCGCGCTGCGAACCCTCATCGAGCGAACGAGCAAATAGAACCAACAGTATTAGCCAACCGAAAACTCAGGTGATCGACTCGTCTTACTCCCCGTCCAGTTCGATGTTGTCGTAGTCGGGAATGGCGCCCATGCCCTTCTTGGCGGCCATGGACTTGCGCTCGTATTCCATCACCAACTCTCCGCGCTGGTTGTAGGCGCGCGTCTTGATGGTGACGATCCCGCGGTCGGGCCGGCTCTTCGATTCGCGCTTGTCGAGAATCTCCGATTCCGAGTAGAGCGTATCGCCCGCGAAGACGGGGGCGGGCATCTTGATGTAGGTCCACTCCAGGTTCGCCACCGAGCGGTAGGACGTGTCGGTGACCGTCATCCCCGCCACGACGGCCAGCGTGAGCGCGGAGTTCACGAGCGGCTTTCCGAACTGGGTCTTGGACGCGTAGTGGGCGTCGAAATGGATCGGGTGGGTGTTGTTCGTCAGCAGGGTGAACCAGGTGTTGTCCGATTCGAGAATGGTGCGGCCCGGCCTGTGCTTGATGACCTCGCCCACCACGAAATCCTCATACCAGCGTCCCATCTGAAATTCCGACATTTGGATTCTCCTCGTCATGCGCCCCTCTATGCAGGGTATTGCTCCAGAAGCCTCTTGGCGATGATCAAGCGCTGAATCTCGTTCGAGCCCTCGCCCACCACGAGGAGTTTCGAGTCCCTGAAATAGCGCTCCACGGGCAGCTCCTGGATGTAGCCCATGCCGCCGTGCACCTGAATGGCCTCGCTCGCGCAGAACTCCGCCGTCTCCGAAGCGAAGAACTTGGCCATGCCGGCCTCTAAATCGCACCGCTTGCCCTGGGCCTTGAGGTTCGCCGCGTGATAGGTCATGAGCTTCGCCGCGTGGATGCGCGTCCCCATCTCGGCGAGTTTCGCCTGGATCAGCTGATGGCCCGCCAGCGGCTTGCCGAAGGTCTCGCGTTGCTGGGAATAGCGCATCGAATCCTCAAAGGCCGCGCGGGCGAGCCCCACGCTGCGCGCCGCTACGTTCACGCGCCCGCCCTCGAGCCCGCTCATGATCATCGGGAAACCCTCGTTCTCCTCGCCCAGGAGATTCTCGAGCGGCACGCGCGCGTCCTCGAACACGAGTTCGCTCGTGCGGATGCCCCGGTAGCCCATCTTCTTGAGATGCCTGCTCACCTGAAAGCCGGGCGTTCCCTTGTGGACGAGGATGCAGGAGATGCCCTTCGCCTTGGGCTTTTCCGGATCGGTGCGCGCGAACACGCTGAACATCGTGCCGTGCTCGGCGTTCGTGATGAACATCTTGGAACCGTTCATCACCCACTGGTCGTCTTCCCGCACCGCGCGCGTCTTGAGAGCGGCGGCGTCGGAGCCCGAACCCGGCTCGGTGAGCGCCATGCCCGAGTGCCACTCGCCGGTGGCCATTTTCGGCAGGTAGGTCTTTTTCTGCTCATCCGTCCCGTAGTTCAGGATCATCCAGGCGGTCATCATGTGCGTGCCCAGGATGCCCGCCACGCTCATCCAGCCGACGGATAACTCCTCCATGGCAATGGCGTAGCAAACCTCGTCCATGCCGCTCCCGCCGTATTCCTCGGGTATCGTGAAGCCGAAATACCCCAGTTCCTGCATCTTCTCCACGACGGGCGTGGGGTACTTGTCGGCGAGTTCGTATTCCATGGCGATGGGCATGACCTCGCGGTCCACGAATTCCTTCATCATCCGCTGAACACTCGTCTGTAGCTCGGTGAACTGGAAATGCAAGGGATGTTTCCTCCTGAAATTAAATAACCGGAATTTTCGCCAAGTATTAAATCACACCGTCGCTGCGCAAGTCCGCCACGTCGGCGGGGGAGTAGCCGAGAGCCTCGAGCACCTCCTCGGTGTGGGCGCTCAGCCCGGGCGGTTGCTCGAGCCTGGGCGTCATCTCGCTGAACTTCACCGGAAAGCGGCACATCCTGAGGCTCCCGTATTCGCCTTCCACTTCGGGGAAAATCTCCCGGTGCGCCGTCTGGGGATGATCGCACACCTCGCCCAGATCGTTCACTGCTCCGCAGGGAACGCCGGCTTCGAGAAAAATCTTCCGCCATTCCTCGCGTTCTTTCGTGGCGAGGATCGGCAGCACCTGTTCGAGCAGGGCGTCCTTGTTCTCGTGCCTGTCGGCGTTGGTGGCGAAACGCGGGTCGTCCACCCATTCGGGGTGCCCGAGAACGCCTGCGAACAGCCGCCAGGTGTTCTCGTTTCCACACGCGACGCCGATGAGCTTCCCCCCCTTGGCGGGATAGGCCCCGTAGGGGGCGAGGAAGTGATGGCCCACGCCCACGCGGCTCGGCTTGGTTCCGTGCAGGAAGTAGTGAAAGTGGAAGTAGCCCTGCATGCTCACCATGCAGTCGAACATCGAGACGTCGAGCTCCTGCCCCTCGCCCGTCTTGTCGCGCTGCCTGAGCGCCATCATCGCGCCCAGGGCCACGAAGAGCCCCGTCACCCCGTCGCAGATGGAATGGGCCATCTTCGCGGGCGATTCGGGCGGGCCCGTCATCTCCATGATGCCCGCTTCGGCCTGGATGAGGCCGTCGAACGCCTTCATGTCGCGGTAGGGGCCGTCCTGCCCGTAGCCCGAGGTGTGGATATAAACGATGTCGGGCTTTATCTTCTTCACTTCCTCATAGCCGAAGCCGAGCCTGTCTATGGCGCCGGGGCTGAAGTTTTCGAGAAAAACGTCCGCGCTCTCGAGCATCTCCCGTAAAATCTTCTTGCCGCGCTCGTCTTTCAGGTTCAGCGTCACGCTCTTCTTGTTGGGGTTCACCCAGAAGTGCACCGCCCCCTCGCCGAAGACCGCGTCGTCCCAGAGCCGCACCATGTCGCCCGTACCGGGCACCTCGACCTTGAGCACCTCCGCGCCGAAATCGGCCAGATGGCGCAGCCCCACCGGCCCGCTGATGGAAACCCCGAGCGATACGATTCGAACACCGTCGAGCGGAAGCGCCACGTCATGACTCCCCGAAAAAGTGCGTCCCTAAAACGAGGAGATGGACTCATCGACGACCAAGTCCATGCCCTCGCGACTCATGCGGTTTCCCGACGAATGGGTCCATGCGAAACCACGAAAGGAGCCATGACAATACACCATCGATTTTACGGATGACAAGGTGGGGCGGGGGCAATTCCGAGCGAGGAGCGAGAAATTGTCGTGATCGAAGAGGGTGGTTATTAGGCCAATGGCTATAATGCAAGATTCGCATCGACAGCCAAACCGGCACTCTTTAATTCTCTGACAAGGCTCATCTTCCACTCCCCGTCATCCAACGAGATATATGCAACTCCCGCGTAATCCGACGGAATCTCCACATCTCCCTTTTTCAGAGCGCAGACACGTTTCCGACCAAGACGCCCGATAAAGAATCCAAGTTCGAATATCACGTTTTGCCTTGCGCGAGGACCGAGATTGTTCTCATCACCTTGAAGCGTTCCTACGTCATCCGGGGTCAGGATAACCACGGCGAACGCTGCTTGCGCATGACGCTCGAATTTCTCAATTATCGTACTTCCTTGACTCGGCTGTTCGTGCAGAATCACCGGAGTGAGTTCCAGTTGTTCAAGGAACCTCGCTACAGTTTCCTTCGCTTCGTTATCCCTTCCGTGAACGATGAAAACTTCTTTAGAGTCAATTTGTCCATTCTGGTCGATTGCGGAAGTCGCTGGCTTCTGGCTTTCATCTTCCCAATACTCCTCGATCTCCTCAATCATGGATTGGAGTACCGATTCCGCTGATTCTAATCCTCTCACATAAGCTCTTTGAAATTGTGACTCAGGCGTCCCCGAAACAAACACACTTAAAGAAAATGATATTTTATTGAAGTCTGCAATATGCAGTGAATCATTTCCAAACGCGTTGGTGATCGCGACCTGTGTATTTCTATACCACTTCTTAAACTCTGGTGAGCCACGTTGTGATTGTTTCAATTCAGGTGCCTGATCCAGAGCTTTACGAAGACGCTCGATCGCCTTGGCTTTGGGTGGCCTGTCCATTTAATTGATTCTCCTATCCTGCAAATAGTCTCCACATATCACGCATCATGCCGGCTTCGGTATTTCTTATGCCTGAACAATCCCACGCTTAACCAGCGATTGGAAATCACTCCCCCCTTGAGGGGGAGTAAAAAACTTGAGGCCAACTCGGTGAAAACACGTTCCAATCGAGAATTCACTCCCCCGCCTCATTGAGATAGGCCTGAAAATCCCCTGGGATCTGCGAGATGAACGCCACGGCGCGGTCGAGGGCGATGAACTCCATGTCGTCCGGGTCGTCGTCCACCTCGTCCCTGAGTTCGGTGAGGACGTCGAGATATTCTTCGGCTTCGGGGCCGGGAGCGGTGTCTTTTTTCTCGCCCGGCGCCTTGTCCTGTTCTACAAAATCCGCGAACGGGCCCACCTCGTAGGAGATGAAGCAGAACATGTGATAGAGCGCCTTCTCCTCCACGCCGCCCTCGCCCTGCGCGTCTTTTCTGAGTTCGTTCAGCTTCGCCAAAACGGGTTCGTGCTTCAACGGCGTCTCCTCATTTCTTCATCCTGCTCAATCAAGCGGCGTTTTATATGCGTTTCAGGTAAAAACTATCGGGGGTCTGATTCAAACAGCCTCACGCCACTGGCAAGGCGTGTCCTCAGATGCTTCATCGCGCCCGTGCTTCCACGCCCGCCATGCGCTCGAGCACCTTCACGATGGCGATGTGGTCGAGTTCCCCCTCCCCGTTCGCCACCAGGGAGTTGAAAATCTGCGCGACCAGCGATGCGCCCGGCAGCGCCACTTCGCGCTCGCGCGCCTGCTCCAACGCATAGCGCAAATCCTTCACGTGGCTCGTTATCTTCCCGCCGGGAGAGAAATCGCCCGAGAGGATTTTCGGCGCTTTTACCTCCAGGCCTCCGCAGCGCGCGAGGCCCGCGCCCATCACGTCCACAAGGGCCGCGGGGTCGAGACCGGCCTTGGCCCCGAACACGAGCGCCTCGCCCACGCCCAGGAAAGTGACGGCCACGAGAATCTGGTTCGCCAGCTTGGCGATGCACCCCGAGCCCGCAGGCTCGCCCACATGCACCACCTTCGCCCCCAGAACGTCGAGCAGGGGCTTGCAGCGCGCGAAGATGTCCTCGGGGCCTCCGGCCATGATGGCGAGTGTGCCCCCGGCCGCCCCTTCGGGCGCGCCCGATACCGGCGCGTCGAGCATCCCCACGCCCTTGCCGTGCAATGCCTCAGCCACCTCGGCGGAGAAAGCCGGGTCGTTGCTCGTGCAATCCACCAGAACGCTGCCCGGTTTCATGGCGCGCAGAAGTCCGTTTTCGGCGAACACCACGTCTTTCAGGTTCGGTGCGTCGGGCAGCATGGTGAAGACGACTTCTGCGTGCGCTGCCACTTCCGCGGGCGAATCGCACGCCCTCGCGCCCTCCGCCGCGACCTCATCCACCGGCGGGCGGCTGCGGCTCGATACCGCCAGCGGGTGCCCCGCCGCCAGAAATCGCCGCGCCATCGGCTTTCCCATCAAGCCCAGACCCACGAAACCAACTGCCGTCTTGGACATTCATTTCCTCCCTGACGATGCGTAACCGCTCTTTCGGGGATAATAGGGCAACCGCATGGGCGAGACAAACGAGGGCCAAACCCAAGACGGGAGGGGTTGCCGGAGTTCAGAGGAGGGGCCGTTCGCAAGAACGGCCCACTGTCCATCAACCCCAGGCAAGCGCCGAAATATCACCCGAGAATTGACAGCCCTCTCGAACCCTTTTATGTTCTGCGCGGTTATCGTATGCCACCCAGCGGAAAACCAGAGGACTCAAATTCATGAGCAAAACCTTCATCGCAACGATCACGATTCTCGTATCCCTGCTCCTCATCGCCGCGCCCGCTTTCGCCGGCAAACACGCGCAAAAGCGCGGCACGCCCGCCCAGGCGCAGGCCATGGTGGCGAAAGCCGTCGCCCTGTTCGAGGAGGTAGGCCTGGAAGCGGCTTTCGACCGCTTCACCAACCGTCCGGGCGCGGAATTCAATCACCTGGACCTCTACATCTTCGTTCTAAAAGCAGAGAAGGGAGCGCGCATCGTCTCCCACGCCCAGACCCGTTCGATCATCGGCACCGACGCCGCCTCGCTCATCGACCCGAACGGCCTCAACATCGGCCGCGCCATTCTCGATAAGGCCACGGCAAAGGGCGCGTGGGTCGATTACGGATGGAAAGACCCCCTCACGGGCAAGGTCGTGCCCAAGTCCTCATGGGTCGTCCGCCACAAGGGGCACATTTTCGGCTGCGGCATTCACAAGCCGTGAGTGAAATCCGACAGAGGGAGGTCACACCCGAACGAAGAGAGAGGGTGTTTTGCGATCCAATAGGGAGAGATTGTAGAGAGGAGCGTAGGGGCGGATCTGCGTGTCCGCCCGGTATTCATATCCATTACACGGCGGAAATACGAGAGAACACATAGGTTCTCCCCTACGAAACCAAAATCTTCGCGCCTCCCGCAGGGTCGGGAATGTACGTCCAACACCACGAAACATCATCCGACGCCTTGCGTATCAGAACTGCCGCACGAAGCGAAGCTCGGCGCGGGTGCGCTTGTAGTCGTAGAGCTGGGCGTTCGACTCGCGCTCTTCCTCCACGACGATGAGCTGCGGGCTGAAGCCGAAAGTCGTAAAAGCCCGGTTGAAGACCGAGACGCTGAAGATGCGTACGTCGTCCTCGCGCGATGAGTTGTCGGAGACGAAGGGAAACCACCCACCCGAATAATCCGTAGAGCGAAGCTCCGCGTTCGCTCCCACGGTAAAGCCGAAGGGAAGAGCGATCGACGCGCCCAGGCGTCCCCATCGGCTGCGGTTGCGCCAAGTGCGCGATTCGGGGTTTTCGGCCGCGTAGCCGAACCCGCCCCGGACTTGGAGCGTCGGCGTGAGCACCCATGAACCCACCAGCGCGAGATCCAGCTGCGAACCGTCGAAATGCTTGTCGCGCTCATAATCGCGCGCGTGTATGGAGGCGCGCCCGCTCAGGCGGATGCGGCTCGTGAGGCGGCGTTCGAGTTCGAAACGCGCGCCGATCTCGTGGCTATGGACATAACCACCGCTTCTGCGCTGGCGCGCGCTGGCCAGCAGGCTCATCTCGGTGTTGGGGCTGATCCACCAGCGCGGCCCGGCGTGTAGAGAGATCGTCATCTGATCGAAGTGGCTGCCCTCATATTCCCGGCGGGAGACGTCCGCGCCCAAACGCAGGCGCACGCGCTTGTCCAAGGGATGCTGGTATTCCCACCCGCCCCAGAAGACAAAGCCGAGTCCCGAGCTTTCACCCTCGAAATTATCGCGGCGGAAGGGCAGATCGTAGATGTAGATGACCTCCGAATCCGACACCGCGCCGATGTTCGTGTCCGGCGCAAGAGAGAAGCCGAAATGCGCGCTCCAGCGTCTGCGCGCGCGCATGATGCGCAGGAAGCGGTTGATGTTGGCGACCATCGCCTTGGGGGGCTTTCCGGCGAGGACGCGATCGAAGTGGCGGCGAGACAGGTCGTCCTCTCTCTTGTAGAAGAACGCACGCGCGAGTTCGAGCCGCACGCGCACGAGGCCGGGTTTTTCGATGAGTATGGCCCTGAGCGCGGCGATGGCTTCATCGAGAAGGGCGATCTTCTCCTTCGCCCTGTCCGGAGGCAGGCGCCTCGATGCCTCGATAGCCGAAAGTCCAAAAAGAAAGAGCACGTCCGTCCTGTCGGCTCGGCCCTTCGACTCCCTTGCAATGGGATGGAGAAGTTTGAGCGCCTCGAAGTAGCGGCGCTGCTTGATTAGACCGCGCGCGGCCTGGACTTTCGGGTCCCTGGAAAGATGAGACTGCGAGGGCGCGGCAACGGCGTCCCCCGCCGCGAAATGCGTGATCGCAGCAAGCATGATGCAGATGATGAGCACAACGGATTTTTTCATGATTTGCGGCGTGAGACGAGCGCGTCCGCTTCTCGTCCGCTACCTCCTTTGGCGACGAAATTCGCATTTGCGCCGCCCAGGCGAGGAGAGCCCCATCCGAACGGACGATGTCGAAGTCTGCTACATCGGCCCCCTAAAATCAACTCCCCCGCCTCTCGTATGAAAACCAACTTCCACACCCGTCCTCTCTCGTCTTGGGGGCCGGGAGGTTCGGAGCGGGGCGAGAAAAGAGGGCGGCCGCGTGGCCGCCCTCCCTTGCCTGCGTATGGTCCCGCCCCCGATTACGGGGCATATACGACCGGCTTACGCCGCTGCTACTGCCTGTGCGCGCCGAACGCGCCCGCCACGTGCCCGTTGGAGAAGTTGGCGTTGAACTCACCCGTCACCGAGGCCGGAGCCAGCTTGGCGGCTCCATCGTCTTCATCCGGAGTATCTTCCGCGTCCCCGAAGAAGGCGCCGTTCCACGCCGCTTCGTCTCCGCCGCCATTGGCCGCGCCGCTGAATGTTCTAACGGTACCATCAAAATCGGCTTTCAGGTTGACGCTCCATGCGTTCTCCTCGCCACCGGACAAGGCGAAGTCCGAAACGCCTCCTTCGATGGAGTATTGCTTGTTGACGGCCACGTCGTCCCCGCCGAAATACACCATCAGGTCGACGTTCGCCGCGAAAGTGCCCGAGGTGGCGGTGACGATCTCGCCGTCGGCGGTGAACGTTTTCTTCACGTACACGCCTGCGGCGCCGCCTTCGTAGCTCGCCGTGCCAAAGACATTAAGCATATCGCCAGAGGGAAATGGATTGATTCCCACCTCGCCCGTGAAGGTCTGCACGGCGTTATACGTGGTTGCGCCGTCTTTTTCGGTCTTCTTCAACCAGAAGCCGTAATAGAGGTAACTGGCGTCCGGGACGTCGACCACGGCGCCTGCGGCCGGGGTGAAAATCCAGCTGCCGCCGACAGTGGTTATCTTGCCGTCCGCGTCGAGCGTGACCGTGCAACTTTCGCCGCTGGCGCCATTACACTTGATCGTGCCCGGCGCGCCGTCGAACGTGCCCATCTCCTCAAAAGCTGGGGCGCTCTCGTCCACGTCCGTGGTGGCCGCGTTGTCATCCACTATCGCCGGGAAAGTGAGCACCGCCGCACCGCTGGCGCTGAAACTGGGAGACGCCAGCATCCCGGCATTGCCGGTCTCACCGCCGCTGATACTGAGAGCTTCAAACGTGATTGCCGGGGAATCGTTGTCCGTGTTGGTGTTCGCGTCAAGCGGATACACCATGGCAAACTCCGTGGGCTTGGGCGCGGCGATGTCGGTGTAGACGCCCACGATTTCCGTCTCGCCGTCATCATTGGGGCCGAGCGTATGCATGCTTCCATCCCAGCCCTCGATGGCCGGCAGCGAGCCGGCCCTCATGAACGCCGGGGCGTCCGTGGCCGCTCCGGGAACGGCGATCTTGACGGCCACGGCGCCGTCCTCGTATTCCGCGGTGACCGTACTGTTCTCGGCGGCGGTCAGCGAGTCGAAGGGCGCGGCGGCGTTCCCCGCGGCCTCAGCGTTGATGGCCTCGGTTTTCGTCTCGGCCGCTTTCGTAGCCGCCGCCACCATCGCCATGCGTTCCGCCTCGAGCTCTTCGGCCGAGGTGCACGTCAAGTCCGCATTCCACCGACCGCCCGCATCCTCGCACTGCTCCTGCGGGGTCGGTTCCGGCGTCACCGGGGGCTCCGTGGGCGTCGTAGCCGTGCCGCCGCCACTACTGCCGCAGCCCGCCAAGGTCACCGCGAGCAGGAGCGCCATTGCGAATACATACAACTTGTTGATGGGTGTTTTTACGCAGAACAACATTGAGTGAGTCCTCCTCATCGTCGTGATAAGGCCTCCATGAGAAGGCCCCCGTATGAGGCCTCCTGAAAGAAGGCCTCCCGTGTGAAACTAGAGAATCAAATTGCCATCCTTCTGATCATAGAGTCAGAATCCACCTTGGCCCCGATGGCCATGCGAACGGAAAAGTCATCCGAAAACATACAGTTTGCTGGTGGGTGTTTTGGTGCAGAACGGCATTTGGCGCACAAAAGCATTGAGTGAGTCCTCCGCATCGTCGTGATAAGGCCCCCATGAGAAGGCCTCCCGTAGTGCTGAAAAATCAGATTACCATCCTTTTGACCATGGAGTCAAAGTCTGTTTCGACCTCTATGGCCTGCTGCAACCTTTTCCGATATTCAACCTCCTTTCTCCCGTGTTTCCGACTTTCCGGTGTTCTCCGACTCTCATGAGCACGTTGCCCGAAACCACTCTCGCGCAAGCGTTTCGCGCGGAAGTTCACCTCGCAACAGAATCATGAAATCCCTTTTGATTTACCACATCCACCTCGCGTGTTCAAGCCTATTTTACCTATCATTCATAAACGGGATGAGAGTGCCGAGACAAAAAAGAGACATGCCGGATCACTCCCGGTCCTGAAAGGAGGGACAATTCGAAATCCGCATCTTCGCGCGTCTTTTGTTTCGTGATTGCCTCGCGCGTTAATGATATAGTTATCTATACGCGATACATGACAATGGTCTTGCAGCGACCCCTACGGCGCAAACGGAGAACCCGATGGACAATTCCGAATATGAGAAGAAGCTGAATCAATACCTGCGCCTCGCCTCGTTTCCCGTGGCGGTGAAATTCCTGGAATCATGGGAAGAAGTTCCGCCCCGCACGAAGCGCCCCAAGGAGCACCTGGGAAATCAATTCACCACCTGCCAGGCGGTCTCCATGGCGCGGCGCTACGGTTGGGCGCTCGCCCTCGGGCGTGAGGACAGCAGTTGCGTGCTGGGCGCGATGGCGCTGGGTCTGGAGAAGCGCCTGCCGCACTACACCGAGGGCAACCTGTGCATCGACCTCTATACGGAGAATATAGAAGCCGGCCGCCTGAGCGAAGAAAGCGTGCCCCGGCTGCCCGAGGGGAAATACGTGGGCGTGCTCGTGGCGCCGCTCCACCGCGCGGCGTTCGAGCCGGACTCGATAATCATTTACGGAAACGGGGCGCAGATCATGCGGCTGGGACAAGCGTGGCTCTGGAAGCGGGGCGGGACGCTCGAGAGCTCGTTTCGCGGCAGAATCGACTGCGCCGATCTGGCCATCGCGCCGCATACGGAGGCCAAACCCCAGATGGTCGTGCCATGCACGGGAGATCGAATCTTCGGGCAGGTGCAGGACCACGAGGTGGCTTTTTCGTTTCCCTTCTCGGCGACCGGGGAAATTCTCGAAGGCCTCGAGGCGACTCATAAAGCGGGAGCGGCGCGCTATCCGGTGACGAACTGGCTCAACTACTCGGGCGGCTTTCCGCCCTCCTACGAGAAATACCGCGAGATGCTGGAGGAGGACGGGGGCGATTGACCCCCCAACTCGAAAACCAACCCCCCACCCACCCTTGATTCCACATGCGCCGGAACGATGGTAGAATCGGGCGGCAGGGCCAAATACCACGAACCAGGCAAACGACCATTCCCGGAGGAGGAAAAACGGGAATGACTCTTCGCATCAGGGCGCGCCGGGCGGCGCTTGCGCTCGTGCTCGCCACAGGCATGATTCCGGGATTCGCGGGCGCGGCGTCCGTATCGTGCGAGTACTGGAACACGCTCGTTTTCTTCATCCGCGCCGACGCGGCGGACGTCGCCCGCTGCCTCGAGACGAAAAATGCGAACGCGCGCGACGCGGCCGGCCTCACCCCCATGCACCGCGCGGCGGGGTTCGGGAAGACGCCCGCCCTGGTGAGGATCCTGGCGGAGGCGGGCGCTCGGCCGAACGCGCGCGATGCGAACGGGATGACGCCGTTGCACCTGGCGGTGAACTTCAACAAGAAACCTGCGATCGTAGCCGCGCTCATCGCCGCCGGCGCCCAAACCGGGGCGAGAGAACGGCGCGGGTGGACGCCGCTCCACCTCGCGGCGGCCTTCGGCAAAACGCCCGCCGTCGTCCGCGCGCTGGCGAAGGGGGGCGCGAAGCTGGATGCGAAGACGGGGGTCGGGCGCACGCCGCTCCACCTGGCTGCGCAGGCCGGCGCAGCCGCCACTGCGACCGCTCTCGCGGAAGCGGGCGCGAAGCCGGACGCGCGCGACAGGTTTGGACGCACGCCGCTCCACCTGGCCGCGCAGGGGGGTTCTCCCGCCGTCGTGCGCGCGCTCGCGAAGGCAAAGGCGAAGGTGAACGCGCGCGATACGCGCGGGGAGTGGACGCCGCTCCACCTCGCGGCGTGGTTCGGCAAGAGCCCCGCAGTCATCCGCGCCCTCATCCAGGCAGGCGCCGACGCGCGCCTGAAGGACAAATCGAACCGCACGCCGCTCGATTACGCAAGGCGGAACAAGGCGCTCAAGGGAAGCACCTCCCTCTTCAAGCGGGGGAAGTGAACGCCCCTTGACCGGATGCAGCGGCCAGAGCACGGGCGATTCGTCTCATCGGTCGCAAGCCCTCCCCGGGGTTGTGGAAAAAACCTGTTTCGGTAGCAGGCGGTATGGAGGATCACGCAGCGATGCCGAGAAGAGTTGCCATCATCGGTGCGGGGGTCTCGGGCCTGGGGGCGGCCTGGGCGCTGAACCGCCATCCCGAGCGGTTCGATTTCAGGCTTTACGAGGCGCAGGCCCAGGTGGGCGGCAACGCCGTCACCGCCGACATGCCCCAGGAAGACGGCGCCTCCATTCCCTTCGACATCTCCGTCACCGCCTGCATCCCGAAGGTGTACCACCACATCCTCCTCCTCATGCAGACCTACGGTATCGAGCTGCTCGACACCCGCTTCAGCTACAGCGTGAAGTACCGGGGCGGCGTCTACGCGCATGATTTCGATTCGGACATCCGCAGGCAGCTTCAGCCCGAAATCGAGAAATTCCAGAAACTCTTAAGACGCCTCAAGTGGTTCGGCGCGCTCAGCCGCTCACGCTCGAGGCTGCTCGCGGCGCTCAACCCGTTCAACTACGTCAGCATGGGCACGGTTTTGAACCTGGGCGGGTTTTCCGGCGATTTCAGGTACAAGATACTCAAGCCCATGTTCGTGAACTTCCTGATGGCGACGAACGTGTTCGACATGCCCGCGTCCCTGTTCTCGCGGTATCTGGAGTTCTTCGACATCGAATCCGCCACGCCGATGCAGACCTGGGAGCGCGGCACGCGGCGCATCTACGAGGAGCTCTCGGCGGATTTTCAAGAAAAGATATATCTCGGCCGCCCGGTCCGAAAGGTGCGCCGGGGCGCAACCGAGGTCGTCGTGGAGGATGAGGAGGGTGAGGCTGAGACGTTCGACGACGTGGTATTCGCGTGCAACGCGAACCAGACGCTGATGATGCTGGACGAGGCGACGAGGTTCGAGAGCTGGCTCCTCTCCTCGATTCGCTATGAGAGCGAACTGCACAACCACACGGTCGTCCACTCGGACGCCTCGGTGCTGCCCGAGAGCGACGTCCGTGCGCTCGAAACCCGCAGCAACCACATCGAGCAGTACGGCGCGCGGCCCGACAACTACGAGATCACCTACATCATGCACAACCAGCAGCCCTGGGCGAAGCGCTCGGACAAGCCGTGCCTGGTGACGTACAACCCCGTCAGCCCTATAGATGAGGCGAAGATCGTGAAGCGGTGGTGGTTCCAGCACATCGTGCACGACGTGCGCCACGTGGCCCTGCTCATGCCCATGTTCCGCTTCGCGCAGGGCAGGCGGCGGACGTGGCACTGCGGCGCCCACACGCTCATCAACAGCCAGGAGACCTGCTTCGTCACCGGCCTCGCCGCGGCGAGGCAGATGGGCGCGGACTACCCGTTTCAAGATTCAGAAGCCAGGAAGTGGTTCAACTTCTACGGGCGCACCATGTACGGCCGGCGCTTCAGGAAGGCTTGAACCGGGGATCCCCTTGCGCGGACGATCCGGCGAAGCGCGGCAGTAGCCATCGAGCACGAGCCGGAATGACGGGGAAACCCGCATTGCGGGGTATTTCAACAATCCCCCGAACGGCGGGTTCGATTCCGGGAAGAATTATATTCCGCAAACTGGTAATATAATTGCAGAAGAACACGATGCGTTCCGCTTTCTGCTTTTGCCGGCTCTGCCCATGACTTTCGACCGGAGGGAACCATGATGCACGCTCATCTCGTCCGCACCGCTTTCCTTGTTCTCGCGCTCTGCGCTTTCTTTCTGGTTCATCCGTCTGCGCCGCCTCACGCAGAGGGCGCGACGCCCGAGGAGAAAGGCCTCCAGATCGCGCGCGATACCCGCGAGAGAGCCAAGGGCTTCGGAAACTTCACGGCCGAGCAGTCCATGGTACTGCGCAACAAGCACGGCCAGGAGAGCCGCCGCCAGCTGCGCGTGAAGGTGCTCGAGACGGACGGAGGCGGCAACAAGAGTCTGTTCGTCTTCGACCGCCCGCGCGACGTGAGGGGAACCGCGCTGCTCGTCCACACCCACAAGAAGAAGAACGACGACCAGTGGCTCTACCTGCCCGCCCTGAAGCGCGTAAAGCGCATCAGCTCCTCGAACCAGTCGGGCTCGTTCATGGGCAGCGAATTCGCCTATGAGGACATGGGCACCCAGGAGGTGGAGAAATACACCTACCGCTACCTGCGCGACGAGCCCTGCGGCAAGCAGACGTGCACGGTCGTCGAGCGCTTCCCGACGAACAAACGCTCGGGCTACAAGCGCCAGATCGTCTGGCAGGACAAGGACGAACTCCGCGCCTGGAAGGTGCAGTACTACGACCGGAAGAACTCGCACCTGAAGACGCTCACCTTGGGGAAATACAAGAAGTATCTGGGCAAGTACTGGCAGTCGCAAGAAATGAACATGGTGAACCACCTCACGGGCAAGAGCACCGTGCTGCGCTGGAAGAACTACAAGTTCCGCACCAGGCTCAAGGAGAGCGAATTCACGCGGACCGGCCTGAAACGGGTGCGCTGATGCCGCGCCGCACCGTTTTTCACCGCGCGGTGCTCGCCGCCGTCGTCATACTGGCCGCTTTCCTTTTCACCGGGACGGGCTACGGGGCCGAAAGCATCGAGCACGAGTTTTCCGGCAGCCTGGACGTCGACGGCCGGTGGTATCCCCAAACGGGCGCCCATCCCGAACAGCGCGCGCACGCGAGCGGCTTCGCCGTTGAGCCGAAACTCCATCTCGAAAGCGGGGGGAACTGGAGTTTCACGATAGCGCCGTTTTTCCGCTACGACGGCGCGGATTCGCGCCGCACCCGCGCCGACCTGCGCGAGGCCTATCTTCTCATGCTCGGTGAAGCCGGCGACGGGGAATGGGAGTTGCGCCTGGGCGTGGACCGCGTGTTCTGGGGCGTCACCGAATCGCAGCATCTGGTCGACATCATCAACCAGACCGACCTCGTCGAGCATCCCAACAAGGAAAGCAAGCTGGGCCAGCCCATGGCCCACCTCACCTGGTCGGCGGAGTGGGGCATTCTGGAGTTTTTCGCCCTGACCTATCACCGCGCGCGCACCTATACGGGCCGCCACGGCCGCCTGCGCTCCTCGATTCCCATAGACGACGAGCACGTCTCATACGAAAGCGCCGCCGGGGAGTGGCGCGTGGACCTCGCCGCCCGCTACAGCCACAGTTTCGGGCCTTTCGACATAGGCCTCAGCGTATTCGACGGCACGAGCCGGGAGCCGTTCGTCACCCCGCACATCGACGAGCGCGGCGCGGTGAGCCTGCGCCAGCACTACGAACCAATCCTTCAGTTCAGCGTGGACGCCCAGCTCACGATCGAGGCCTGGCTGCTCAAGCTCGAAGCCCTTCACCGCGCAGGCGCGCGGAACCTCCTGGGAATGGAAGAGGACTTCGCCGCTTTCGTCGTCGGGGGGGAGTACACCTTCAACGCCGTTTTCGGCTCTGCCGCCGACCTCGGCCTGCTCGCCGAATGGAATTACGACGAGCGGCGCGAGCGTTCGAACTCCGAGTTCCAGAACGACCTCTTCTTCGCCGTTCGACTCGGGCTCAACGACGCCCAGAGCACGGAGATCATCGCCGGCGTCCTGGCGGACGCGGACCATTCCACGCGCACCATGAGCTTCGAATTGAGACGCCGCCTCTCGGACCAGTGGTCCATGAAGCTCGAAGCGATTGTTTTCATGGACGTGGGTGAGGAGGACATCATATACGACACGAGGCGGGACAGCTTCGTGGCCCTGAACGTGACGTATAGTTTCTAGATCGAATTTTTCTTGTCCCTGTGTCAGAGCGACAGGCCGGAACTTTCCGCCCCGTTCTGCACGGCCTGGCGCTCCGCCTTATCCTGAGTAGCGGCCGTGGTGCGTCAGACGGGCAGTTCGCGCCTCTGCTCGGCGATGAGGAACTTCAGCTTCTTGTTCGGTTTCATGGATGGAAGCGGGCTGAACCCTAGTTGATAATTCTCGGGGGACACCTTGAGCGTGAAGTAATGCGCTATCATCAACAGGTTGACGGCCAGTTGCAGATCCAGCCACCGCGAACCGAGACAAGTGTGCGTGCCCAGTCCGTACGGCGCGTACCCGGGACCGCGGTGCTCGGCCCGCGAAGGCAGATAGCGGTCGATGTCAAACCTGTACGGGTCCGGGAAAACATCTTCCATGTAATGCGAGGCCGTCATGGCAATGGAGAGCCGAGCCCCCACCGGTAGTTCGTAGCCCTCGATCACAAACGAATTCATCACGTCCCGCATTGACAAAGGGACAATCGGGTACATGCGCAGACATTCCATGATGCAGCGCTGCGTGACGTCGGTCGCTTCCAGGGTGAAATCATCGCCAACCGGGTCGCCGTTCTCGAACAGGGCATCGGCTTCACGCCGTATTCTTTCGTAGAGCTCCGGCTGGGATGCCATGGCGTATACCGTGAAGCTGAACGCATCGCCGAGGTAAACACTGGCAATCAGCGCAGCTGACAGAACGAAACGCAGATTCGACTCCGGCATCAACTGCGGATCACTCGCGTGCAGACTAAGCAGGTCATCCGCGAGGTTCCGCGAACGTCCGGCCCGCTGTGCGGGCGTGTGGACGCTCTGGACCCGCTCCAGCAATACATCGATGGCTTTCGCCCGTCTTTTCATGCCGGGGGTTTTCAGCATGAATTTTGGCAGAGCATTAACGATGTGGGTCGAGAGCGCTCGTTCCTTATAGGTCATGAGATCGTTGAAGAGATCCTGCGATTCAACGCTGATAAAAAGGGGTGAGAGTTGCTCGTTAATCATGAGTCGACACATGTGAGTTGCGGAGTAGATATCTCCAACCTTCCAGCCCGCCATGTGATTACGGGCATATTGGAAGACCTGATCCAATTGCCCTGCCAGCCTCCCTCGTGAATAGGCCATCGACAACGACTTGCGAAGACGGAAATGATCGGCGCCGTCCAGGGAAGGCAATACGCCGGACGCGCCATAGACTTTCTCGAATTCGGCAAAATAGTCCCTGGCTCTCAGGTGCATCCGGCCGTGCCGATGCACCCAGCGGTTCGTCTCCGGTCCGGCGAGGAAGATCATGGGTTTCTTGAACGGCGGGCGGATCTCGAATACCGGGCCATACTTATTCGTAAGTTCTCCCATGAGCGCGGGAATGTTGCCGGTGCGCATGTGTGGACTGAGCAGCATCCGACTCAGCGAGACACGCGGTATTTGCTTGTTCAGAGCGGAACGTCGAAGCATCGGGCTGGAGATGGTGTTTTTGACAGCATCGGAGATGGAACGACCGATCAAATCCATCCTGCAGATGAACTTGATGCGCTCTTCCGCCTCGTCATCAATCTCGAATATGAAACGGAAGACGTCGCACGTATTGACGAGACAAATAATAATGATGTCTCTCGGATAAGGAATCGTGGCGTTGAAGATAAACTCGCTGATACGCGATTTGATGTATTGACCTGCAGTGTCATCTTGAAAGTTGCCGTGCCGGTTCGCATGCCGGTTAATTGGAGCAAGCGTCCAGAAATCGCCGTCGTGGTGATTCAAAATTTCCAGTTCAACCAGGCGCTCCAGTGTCAAATCTATAATAGTCTCCGCCTGGAGAGCGAGCCGCTCAATCCAGTATTGGGTGTTGTGTTGAACCGGTTCGGCTGCGATTTCCTTCAGAATGGGATCCAGGGCGGGGTTGCCCGTTTCCGTATCGTCCACAAGGAGCAGTGATTCCAGGTCCGAGTCGATGCGCGAGAGGAGAGAGAGTTCCGCGAGTACTGCGCCGATGACGGCGCAGTTCAATTCCCAACCGTGTACCTGGTGAAAGTAGCCGGTCTCCTCGTTGAGGAGCATCAGGATGAACTCCTCGAGCAAACTTAGCGTTCGGGTCGTCTGCGAGAGATCGGAAGTAACAGCCATCTGTTATGGCCCCCTTGTGCCTGAATCCGGGAATTGGCACGGACGCCGACACTACCGTGCGAAACAATCGGATGCAGAATAGCATAACCGAGTGATGTGGCAAGAAAAATCAGACCCTCATAATGGATGGTGATCCCCTGAAATTAAGGCATGAAGTCGATAATAAGGGTATTCAGCCGCCGAGAGCCGCCAGCCGCTCGACCGCTTTTTGGTGAATCAGCCGCTCGAAAGCGTCTTTCGGCGGTAATTTTATTGCGCGCTTTAGAAGGTCGCGCGCCTTAGCGCGGTTCTCGTCGGCATCCAGGCTCAAAAGTCCGTGCGCGTACTCGAATAGCACCACCTTGTCCCGGGGCGCCAGTTCGAGCGCACGCCTGAAATGGGCGTGAGCGTCTTCTTCGCTCGCCCCGTAGAGCAGACCGGCGAAGAATCCACCGGCGCCGACGGCGCCCGCATGCCAGGCGCCCAGGCTGACGTGGGCGGACGCCGAGTCCGGAGCCAGGCGAAACGCCTCTTCAATCGCATCGCGCACTTTGGTTGCGTAGCCCTCCGTCAACGACTTAAGTACGCCGCTCACCTGCGCCTGGCGTCCCATGGCGTGGGCCAACTGAAGATGGGCCTGCGGGTTGGCCCCGTCGATCCGGATCGCCTTTCGAGCGAGTTCCTCGGCCCGCTTAAACAAGCCCATCTTCTCACCATCCGGCGCGATGTAATAGCCGTGAATCGCCAGTGAATCGGCGGCCAGCGCATGGCCTTCGGAAGTGCCGAGCGCACGGGCGAGATCGGCCGCCTCCACGAAGCGGCCCTCGGCATACGCGGCGCGCGCCTCTTCTATCGACTGTGCGCAGGCAGTCCCCGCCGGCGCGAACGCGCACGCAATCGTCAGGCAGGTGAGTAATATGGACTTGTTCATGACGCGCTTCCTGCGGACTGCGAAATCCATAGCCGTTTCGGTTCATGAGGATATTATACAAAAATCGCAAGAGGCGTCCGTTTCGCAAAGAAGCCGCCTCGCCTTGGGGTTATTGAAACAATCCTTCCACAAACAGGAAACCTATTTCTCATTCGACATAGGCCATAGGTTTATGAAATCACTCCCCCCTTGAGGGGGAGTCGATGAAGCCGAGCGTATTTTGCGAAGGCTGAATCGGTGGGGGGTAAAATGCGTTTTATCGCCACTCCGAATTATACCCCCCACCGAATCGCTTTCGGGCTTACGCCCTCAGCTCTTCGACTCCCCCTCAAGGGGGGAGTGAATCTTGCTCTTTCATCGGTCGCGTCAAACCTTCGTTCATCGACACTTCCCCAACGCCCCTCCCTACTCCGGCTTGCGGGCGAGGATGAAATACATCGGGGTGAAAATGCCGAGGCGGCCGGCTTCGGCCAAGGCGATAGCTGATATGTTCAGCATGGCCGCGACCCGGAAGCTGCCGCGCGGCGCGATTTTCAACAGTTCCAGCAGCCATAGCGAACCGTGGGTCAGCCTGCGCCCGAAGGCCGTGCTACGGAAGTTCGAGAGAGATATGCCGGAACCGGCCAGCGGTTCATACCAGGGGATGCCGGGCGGCGCATCGGCGGCGAGGTCGCGCGCCTCCAGCAGATCGAAGCCGGCCTCTCGAAGAGCGTCGTCCACTTCATGTGGTCGGGGGATGCCGGGCAGTGCGCCGGAATACTCCAAATCGGTCTTGTGTCGATTGTGTTCCGGGTTCTCCGCATCGTACAAATCGGTCATGCAGTATTCGTAGGACGCGAAGCAACCTCCGGGTTTCAGCAGTCTGAACACTTCGCCGTAAGCGCAGACCTTATCCGGCGCATGGCAGTGCGCCTCGATATTATAGGCGGCGTCGAAACTGCCATCCGGCGCATCGACGTGCATGAAATCGCAGTTCAGATACTCGGCCAGATGGCTTAGATGTTCCGCTTCCGTCAGCTCTGCGGCGCGCTTCAACTGGTATTCGTTGATGTTGACGCCGACGATTTTCGCGCCGGAGAAGCGTGCGATCTCGCGCAACGGGCCGCCGACGCCGCAGCCCAGATCGACCACCACCATTCCGGGCTGGAGATTCAGCCTTTGCGCCATGTAGTGCTCGTGCCGCGCGAGCGAGGCGGCGAAGCTCTCTCCTTCGTAGCGCGGGGCGAAGTGGAAGGAGCGGCCCCACCCGTATTCGTAGAGATCGGTGACCAGGTCGTAAAACGAGTTCGCGAAATTCCGGTAGTCGGACTTGCGCTCGTCCAGGCCACCGCGCCCGGCGCCGCCGTAGCGCCTCTCGTATTCACTGATGCCGGCCTCGACGCGGTCACCGGATTTTGCGTCTTTCAGGATATCCGTGAACCTGGATTTGGATGTCATGGCGATGCGTCAGTCGAGCATGTTCGGGCGCATTGGGTGTGGCGCTTTGCAGCGCACCTGTTGCCGGAAGTCCGCATCCGCGCAGCGCGAAGACCCTGTGCGCCGATCGGGAGAGGCGAGGCCCGGAGCATGATTACTTCCGGTCGAGGGCTATCAGCAGGGGCGGGAGGAGCAGCAAATCCAGGATCAGCGCGAAGCTGAGCGTGAGCGCCACCAGGAGGCCGAGCATCCAGGTGATCGCGAATCCCGACGTGGCGAACACCAGGAAGCCCAGCACCAGGATCGAGGTCGTAGAGAACAGCGCAAAACCTACCGAACGGAAGGTGGTGCGCACCGCATCGGATGCCGAAAGGCCCTCTCGGCGCCCCTTCAGATATTTGCTCATGAAGTGAATCGTGTCGTCGACGACGATGCCGAAGGCGATCGCGGTCACGAGAGAGCCGGCGGGCCCCACCTCGCTGTACAGATAACCCCAGACGCCGAAGGCCATGGCCGCGGGGATTAGGTTGGGCACGAGGCTGATGAGGCCGAGGCGCAGGCTCTTGAAAATCCAGATCAGGATCAGCGAAATGAGGATCATCCCGGTGAGCGTACCCCACAACATGCTCAAGGTGTTCTGAATGGCCAGATGGGCGAAGATGAGGCTGTAACCCGACGCCTCTTTCGCGAGACCGGGCGCGTTGGCGCTGAGCCATTTCTGCCCGCGCGCTTCGAGCGCGCGCAACTCCTCGGACTTGAGCCTTTTGAGCGTGACGGTCATGCGCGTCGCGGATTTGGCGACGTTGATGCGGTTGTTGAGGTCCATGCCGAAGGGAACCGAAAGCTCGTAGAGCAGCAGATACTGCGCGGCGAGTTGGGCGTTTTCGGGCAGCCGGTAGAAGGCGGGATTATCGCCGTTCATGTTCTTGTTGAGGCGCTTCATGATGTTCGTAAACACCTGGACGTGCGCCACTTCCGGCTGGGCGCGGTACCATTCGGCGAAAGCCTCGACTTTTTTCAGGTACGCAGGAGCGGTGATTCCGCCTTCGCGCCCCGAGTCGAGGGAGTACTCCAGGGTTTCCACGCCGGTCAGGTTCTCGATGACGAAGTCCGTGTCGCGCCGGAACTCGTAGCGCTCATCCAGATGCTGCGTCCAGTTGTCCGTCAGCTCGACGCGGGGCACGCCCGCCACGAGCACGATCGCAACGGCGGCCAGGCCCCAGAACAGGAGCGTGCGGCGCGCGACGACGAAGGCGCCGAGCCGGTCGAAGAGGCCCGAACCCCCGGCGCTCCCCTGTCGCGCGCGCAGCGGCAGGACCGACAGCAGCGCCGGCAGAAGCGTCATGGAATAGACGTAGGCGCACAACATGCCGAACGCCACCAGGTTGCCGAGGACCCGAAAAGGCGGAGAGTCCGAAGCGTTCATGCTGAAGAAGCCTATCATCGTCGTGGCCGTCGTGAGGAACACCGGCCAGGCGTTGTCGCGCAGTGATTCGGCGATCGCTGAGTCCTTGTCCAGGCCTTGCCTCATGCTTGTAATGATCGCCTCGACGACATGGACGGAGTGCGCGATGGCGAGCGTCATGATGATGAGGGGAACGCTGGAGTTGGCCGCGTTGAGCACCAGGCCGATCCAGCCGATGACGCCCATGGTCGAGATGACGGTGAAGATGACCACGGCGACGAGGGACAGCGTGCCGAACAGGGAGCGCAGCAGAACGGCGGAGACGGCTACGATGATGAAGAATGCCGCGGGCGCGAGGATCCCCATATCGTCCTGGGCCGCTTCCGTCAGGACCTGGTTCACGAAGACGTTGCCGGTAACGTGATATTCGATGTCCGGGTGGGTCTTCCGGGATTTTTCAAGGAGGCCGCGGATATGGTTGTAAATCCGGATCTCCGCGGCGTCCGAACGCTCGGGCAAGGCGAAACTGATGACCAAGCCGGCGACGCGCCCGTCTCCCGAGACAAGACGGCCAACGAGACTGCTCTCGCTCAGCGCAATCTTCCTGATCCGCGCGAGGTCCTCATCGCCGAGCGAGCCCGCGTCGTCCACGAGGCGCTCCACGATCAAGTCGTCCTCTTCCGCCTCCGTGTGGTTATAGTTCGTAATGGAGTCGACCCGTGTGGTCCTGGGCACTTGCCACAAGGCCTCGGTCAACTCTTCGACGGCGGCGAGCGCCTCCCGCGTGAATACCGACCCGCCCTTGGGCGCGACTGCGATCACCGCCGCATTGGTCGCCGAATAGGTAGCCTCCATGGCGTCGAATGCGACGAGTTGCGGGTTGCCCTCGTCCAGCATGTCGCGCCAGTCGTTGGAGATGACGATGGTGCGGAGGCCGACCGCCAGAATCAACATGGCCGCTACGCTCGCGGCGAGAACCAGCCGGCGGCGGCGCAACAAGAACGCAATGTAGCGGTTCAGAGGTGCGGACATCTTTGCCTCTCTGTCCAGCGGATCAAAGCCGCGGCTAACCCGCCGGTTCCATGGGCGGTTGTCTACCGGATACGAATCCCGATCATCGCAACGCGGCTTGCGCGGTGAAAGTCCATGACGCCCGGGCCGCCGCAACAGTGAGCCAAGTGGGGCCATTATGGCTTAGCGGATCGATGGATTCAAGTTTTTGTCCTGCGCCGGGTTCCCCGGACGGTGCGCGGGATACAGGGGGTTGCTGAAAAAGCCTCCTCCTCAGGGGATAAAGGCACCCCCCCCTACCCCCCCTTGTCAGGGGGGGAAGAAAAAGCCCCCGGAAGCAGGGAATCGGTTTCCCGTAGGGGCGGACCTGTGTGTCCGCCCGGTTGTTGATGCGAGCCTTGTCGCTGCTTTCTCCCCCTGTTGGCGTTCCAGCCCCCGATATCCGTTCGATATGCGAACTTCGCGTTTGGGGCGGACACGCAGGTCCGCCCCTACAAAAAGCGCAAACCCTCATTCATCAGGGCTTTTTCAGAAAGTCCTATCCGCCGCATCCTTACCGCCTCAAAAAACTTGACAAACATATTGAGCGTCCGTGAGTATGTCAGGGCCTGTACATGAAGTGATCTGAACCGGAGAAGAAACCGGATGATATCGTCCGTTGAGCGATTACCGAGATATGCGCGAGTCGACCTGAAAACGAGGAGAGGACATGAGACTGATTTCACACCGGCAAACCACCCGTAATCGAATAATTGTTGCGGCGGCGGCAATCGCCGTGTTTCTTCTGGGGGCGTTCACGCCCGATGCGCGCGCGGCGGATTCGAATGCCCAAGCTGAGGGCTCGAGATGGTACTTCGGCTTGAACGTGCCGGTCATGTTCATCGACGACTCGGACAGCGTCGAGACCGGGACAGCGCAAGGAGTCCCGTACACTGCGAACGCCCTCACGGAATACGCTACGGGGTTCCGGGTCAGCGGCGTGGTGGGCCGTGAATTCGGCGCGGGCCTGCGCGCCGACGCCGAGCTGTTCTTCGCCAGGGCCGAGGTCGACAAGCTGATCTACAAGGGACGGACGACCGCCGTGCCGGGGCAACCGCAACTGGGCACCATTCGTATCGAGGGCGACCATTCCATCCCCGTGTCCGGCTCGGCGAGCCAGTTGGGCGCCATGGTGAACCTCTGGTACGACTTCAAACCCGGTTCCCGCTGGAGACCCTACGTCGGCGGCGGCTTAGGCCTTGTCCGGGTCGACTGGGGCGACGTGAAGTATGACCGCAACGAGGTCGCTCAAGGAGCCGCGAACGAGCTTGCGATCCTGCAGGCGCGTCAGCAAGCCGGCATACCTCCGGAGGCTCCCCTGCCTCCAGGGTTCCGAGAAACGGTCTTGAGCGATCCCAGGGTCGTTCTGCCCCCGGGGACCGTGCCCGAGCTTTCCGAAACCGATACTGTGTTCGCCTTTCAGCTCGGCGCGGGGGTGGGCTACCAGTATTCCGACGCCCTTACCTTTCAGCTGGGCTACCGCATGCTGAAAGCCAGCGACCTGGAGTTCAGCGGCAGGAATACCGCAGGTCTGGGCGCAACGGCCAATGCGACGACGGAAATGCTGGTTCATCTGTTCGAGATAGGGATACGCTATCGGTTCTAGGCGTCGCGTGGCTCCTGAACGTCCCGCCGGGACGAGGAAGACAATTACGCGCGCCTCATACGGTTGCCCGGCCGGGCATGACGCCGGCCGAACCCGAAGGTGCAGCAGCCTTTGAACCGGGGGATGGCGGATGCCGATGAAAACCGAGCGAATCGAGCGCAGAGAAACAGCCTCGCTTTACCCATTCCCGGAAGGCTGGTACTTCATCGCCACCCGAAAGACGATAGAGAAAAAGAAGCTGATCCAAAGAACCTGGATGGGCGAGCAAATCGTCGTCTGGTGCGACGATGAGGGGCGCATTTGCGTGGCGAAGGATCTCTGTCCTCATCTGGGATCGGAACTCGGTCCCGAAGTTGGTGGGCAGGTGCGCGACGGCTGCCTCGTCTGTCCCTTTCACGGGTTCGAGTACGACGCCACGGGGCAATGCGTCAAGACGCCCTACGCGCCTGCGCCCAGAACCGCCAGGCTGAACGTGTTCGAGACGCGCGAAATCCTGGGCCTCGTCTTCGCCTGGCGGGGGGTCGGCGGACGGCCGCCGCAATGGAGTCTCCCCGAAGAGCCGAGCGGAGACGACTGGAGCGACCTCGAAACCTGGAGCGTCAAGTTCACGGGGCATCCCCAGGAGACGACCGAGAACTCCGTCGACGACGGGCATCTGCGCTACGTGCACGGCTTCGGCAGCGTGAACCGGGTCGGAACGATAGAGGTGGAGGGCTCCTACCTCAAGAGCTGCTTCGACTTCACGCGAAGCCAGACTCTCGCCGGGATGAATATCTACACATACGACGTTTCCGCCGTCACCCACGTGCACGGGCTGGGCTATTCGTTCGTCGAGGTTCACGAGGACGGCATCGGCATGGATACGCGCCTGTGGGTGCTCGCGACGCCGGTCGACGACGACCTGCTCGAAATGGTGCTGGTCAGCCAGGTGAAGCGGTTGCGCAAGCCGAAGCGGCCGATCTTCGGCATGCGCTTCCTGCCGACCGGCCTGCGCACCCGGCTCATGAACAAAATCATCATGGCGGCCCAGAAGCGCGACGTTTTATCGGACGTCGTCATATGGGATCGAAAAAAATACATACCCCGTCCCCGTCTGTGCAGCTCCGACGGGGAGATTGGAACCTTCCGGCGCTACTGTGAGCAGTTCTACCCGGATGGGGACTGTTGAAAAAGACCGAGGCGCGAGTGTTCGACGCGGACGGATAAGAGGAATTGACGCGAGGGTGTGTAGTGACAGGTCGCGACCTGTCCCTACGGTAGCCATTCAAGAAGATGTGTAGGGGTCGCCGGGCCGGATTGACCCACCGCGCGGCATCGAGCTTCGCAGAACGCTTGACGCCCTCATCCCGGGCGAGCGCCCCAAACCCTCATCCTGAGTAGGCGCGTAAGCGCCGTATCGAAGGATGGGGGGCGTAAATTTCGCCCTTCGATATGCCGCCTGCGGCGGCTACTCAGGGTGAGGCGGAGCGGCGGGCTACGCAGGACAAAGAGGGAAGGGATACGCTACGCCATGGATATAGGCAAGCTATCGAAAGATCTCAAGGATGCGTACGGGGGGGAGGACGTCACCCCCCGCGTGCATGACTTCGAGGGATGGATCGACCGGGCGGCGGCGGAGTCCGACGGCGCGAGCGGGTACGACCACACCGAAACGGTAAAGGCCTACTACGACCTTTGCAGCGGTTTCATGGTGTGGGGTTGGGGCGAATCCCTGCACTTCGCGCCCCTCTCGCCCGAGGAGAGTCTGGAGGAGTCCAAAGTCCAGCATCAGCGGTTTATGATCGACAAATTGGAGTTGCAGAGGGGCATGACGGTGATCGATGTCGGTTGCGGGATCGGCGGCCCGATGCGCCACGTCGCCCGTGAGGCGGGCGTCCGGGTCGTCGGGGTCAACATCAACAAAATCCAGTTGGAGAGGGCGAGGAGGTTGACCGCCGAGGCGGGACTCGACCACATGATCGACTACGAGGCGTGCAGTTTCATGGACATGAGCGCCATCGGGGACGGGGTGTTCGACCGGGGCTACGCCATCGAGTCGACGTGCCATGCGCCCGACAAGCAACGCGCGTTCGAGGAGATATACCGCGTGCTGAAACCCGGCGCCCTGTTCTGGGGGCAGGAGATGTGTCTGACGGACGAGTTCGACCCGAACGACGCCCGGCACCGGGCCATCAAGCGCGAACTCATGCGCGGCATCGCGCTCAAGGAGATAGCGACGTTCGGGGAAGTGAACCAGGCGCTCGAAGCGGCGGGATTCGAAGTCACCGAAGGGATGGATCGGGACGTCCAGGAGGGGCCGTCCACCCCATGGTATCAACCCATGGAGAGCCGGCACGGGACGTTGGGCAACGCCTTGCGCAGGCTTCCGCAGGGCCGCAGAGCGTTCCTCGCAGGCTCGAAGCTGGCCGAGGTGGTTCGGCTGTTTCCGAAGGGTTCCGCGGAAGTCGTCCGGCTCCTGGATCGGACCGCGGACGCCTATGTCGCGGGCGGCAAATCGGGTATCTTCACGCCGCTGTATTGCTTCCTGGCTCGTAAACCCCTTTAGGCCCTATTGACGTTCCGCCACTCCAAATGCGGGTGATTACGCCCCTGCCTTGGAAGCCCTCATCTTGAACCGGATCGGATCGATATAGGTGGAGGGCTCCTACCTCAAGAGTTGCTTCGACTTCACGCGAAGCCAGAAAGTAGCCGGGATCAAGATATACACATACGACGTTTCCGCCGTCACCCACGTTCACGGGCTGGGCTATTCCTACGTCGAGGTCCGGGAGCACGGCCTCGGCATGGAAACGCGCCTGTGGGTGCTCGCAACGCCGGTCGACGACGACCTGCTCGAAATGGTGCTGGTCAGCCAGGTGAAGCGGTTGCGGGAGCCGAAGCGGGCGATCATCGGCATGCGCTTCCTGCTGTCCGGTCTCCGCACCCGGCTCATGAACAAGATCATCATGGCGGCCCAGAAGCGCGACGTTTTATCGGACGTCGTCATATGGGACCGTAAACGGTATATCCCCCGCCCCCGCCTGTGCAGTTCCGACGGGGAGATTGGAACCTTCCGGCGCTATTGCGAGCAGTTCTATCCGGAGCCGGGTTGCTGAAAAAATCCTTGAGGGTCGGGACTCACCGGCTCCGCAATTCCCCGCATTTGCGATGGGTGGATGGACAAAGATTCCGCGTACGATCGCGGGGCGGCCCGGCGCGCCCGAATGTAAGGAATTTCCGAAAAATTCGATAAATACCGATAAATTCACGGGGTTTTTCGATAAATTGCCGATAAATTTTCGAGGGGAAATGCGGGCAAATGCGGGGAGCGGCGCGCGCGAAAATCCTCTCTCCCGCAGATGCGTCGTGAGGATACCACGGCCCGTGAGGCGTTAGCGCAGCGGCAAATGCGGGGAATTGCGGGGACGAAATACGCGCAAACCCCCGCAGGCGCACAGAAAAACACCCGCCGACATAGCCGGATAGAACCTGCAAATATCTGGAAATAAAGGAGTTGCTAGAGGGCGCGCTCGCGTTTCTTGATGTCGGCCATCACCTTCGTGATGCCGCGCTTGGCGATGATCTTGAGGCCCTTTGCCGAGACGCGCAGCTTCACCCAGCGCTTCTCCTCGGGCAGGTAGAAACGCTTGACGTGCAGGTTCGCCTCGAAGCGCCGCCTCGTCTTCTTGTGCGAGTGCGAGACGTTGTTCCCGTACATCACGCTCTTGCCGGTGACGACGCATCGCTTGCGCGCCACGGTGTTCTTGTGGGTCTTCATCTATTTGGTCTCCCGAAACGGCTGGTGGCTTCGACAGAATTTACAGTACTTCCTGAATTCGAGCCGATCCGGCGTATTGCGCTTGTTCTTGGTGCTGGTGTAGCGCATCTTCTTGCAAGTCGTGCATTCGAGTTGAATGTTCTCGCGCATCTCGAAACCTCAACAAAAATCAACGGCTTGGGACGCATCGGCGCATCCCCGGTCCACAAAGAAGCGAAACCATAGCCAACCACAGGAAAAAAGGCAAGCGGCGCGAGAGGTATTTTGTTCGTCTCTTATGCGCTAGAATCGCGTGTTCCGATTCACCGGGAAGCGGATGAAGCGCAAGGCGTTTTTTCGAGGCCCGCGCCATCCCGAAATCCAAACGTCGAAGGAGAGAGCACCGTGTCTAAAATCGTCGCATATCTGGGGCTCGGCACCATGGGCGGAGCCATGACCAACAATCTTCTCAAAGCGGGATTCGTGGTTCACGGATACGACCCGTCGCCGGAGGCCCGCGCCCGCGCGGAGGAGGCGGGAGCGAAAACCTTCGACTCCCCGGCAGAGGCGGCTTCCGAAGCCGAAGTCATCTGCTCATCCGTGCCTGAAACCAGGGACGTGCACGAAACCTACCTGGGCGAAAAAGGCGCGCTCCTGACTTCCAAGGAAGGCGTCGTCTGTTTTGATTTCTCCACCATCGCTCCCAGCGGCAGCCAGGACATTGCGCAGCAGGCGGCGGAAAAGGGCGCGATATTCCTCGATACGCCCGTGAGCGGCAGCGAGCCCAGCGCCATAAGTGCGGAACTGAACGTGATGGTGGGCGGAGACGAAGCGGCGATGAACGCTCACCGCGACGTTCTCGAGGCGGTGTCGGAGTCCATCAACCATTTCGGGCCGAACGGCGCGGGCCTGCACATGAAGCTCGTGGCCAACCAGATCGTCTCGGTGTTTCTTTCGGTGGTGTCCGAGGGACTCACCCTGGGCGAACGCTCGGGCCTCGACCCCGTGGAGATGATGGATTATCTGAAAAACGCCTCGATCCCGAAGATTCTGGCCATCAAGGGCTCCCCCCTGGCGAGCCGGGACTACACGCCGTATTTCAGAATCGACTTGATGCGCAAGGACCTGCGCCTCATCTCCGAGATGGCCGAGGCCGCGACGACGCCGACGCCCTTCGCAGCACTTGCGAGGCAGGTCTTCATCGCCACGTCGGCCATGGGCTTCGGCGACGTGGACCAAAACGCCGTGCGCGAGTTTTTCGATAAAACCGCAGGGCTCAGCGCTTGATACACTGCGCCTGAGACTCAAGTTGCTCTCTTGAAAAACCCCTCTACGGGGAGTGGCGCGCCCACGCCCCGGGCCTTGGCGCGCCGGTAGAGTTCCGCACCCAGGGCCACGTCCTCTATCGCGACGCCCTGGCTCAGGAACAGGTTAATCTCGTCATCGGACGCGCGTCCCGGCATCACGCCCGTCGCGATCAATCCGACCTCGGAGACCTGGCCCCACTGGATGACGTTCGCCCGTATGGCGCCGACCAAATCGCCGCTCTCGAATTCCGCGCCTTCCAGGTTGTCCGTCACGATCCTCCCCGCCGCCGCTCGTCGGAAGGTCTCGTCGTCCACCTCGCGGTTCGTGATGCGGTTCGAGCCCGCCGCGATGACGGTCGTACCCGGCTCCAGGTCGCCCCCGTCAAATACCGGTTCGCGCGCCGTGGTGATGGTGCAGACGATTTGCGAACCTCTCACCGCCTCGCTCGCCGTCTCCACCGGCACGAGCTCCGCGCCCACCCTGTCCTGCATCGCGCTGACGAATTTTTCCCTTTTCTCTGGCCTCCGGCTGTGCACCTTCACGACCTCGAGGTCGCGCGCGCAGCATAGGGCTTCGAGCTGCGACCTCGCCTGCCAGCCCGTGCCGATCAGCCCGGCGACCGAAGCGTCCTCTCTCGCCATGTATTTCGCAGCGACCCCGCTCGCCGCACCGGTGCGCATCTGGCCTTGTATATTGGCCTCCATGAGCGAGAGCATCTCGGAGGTGTTCGCGTCCCACAGCAGGAAAATGAAACGCACGCCGATGCCCGGAAACGTGGTGTAGGCCTTGAGACCCAGATACCCCTCGTTTTCATCGACCACCCCGCCGAACATGACGTGCATTGTGCCCTTGGGGAGAAAAACCCGCCGCCTCGGCTGATTCGGCGCGCGCCCCTCTCCCTGGGCCCTGAAGCATTTCTCCACCACGTCCATCACATCGGACATGTTCACCAGACTCTTGACGTCGGACTCACTCAGATAAAGCAACGATCCTCTCTCCTCTGTAATTCAAGATTCCCGGAAACCAGGACATTTCAAGTCAAAGCAACGCTCGAAAAAGTGACCGTCCCGTTCGGGTCCGGCCACTGGGAATAGCGCAGCACCTCCCCTTCGCAACCATCCAAAACGCGCAGCATGGTGTAGACGGGCGCCAGGCCGCACACGTTCCTGGCATCCCCATCCTCTGCCACGCTCCAGTAGAACGCCTCCGCATCCCCGCGGCACACCGCCTCCAGGGATTTCCCGTCCGCACCCGCGAGTTCTTTCAATCGCGCCTCATCCACGGGACTTTCATCGCCGAACTGGGGGCCGACGTGGGCGAAATCCACGCTCGCAATCAGGCAGACCTTTCCCCCGTTTCGCCGGTGCGCATCTATCGTCTCTCGCAGCCCGGCGATGAAAGTCTCCACCTGCGCATCTCCCCGGGGAGAGCGTCCTTCCATAACAAAGGGGTGGAACGAGCCCACCAGGACGGGGACGAACCGGACCGGCCGAACGCCCGCGAAGAGATACTGGAGAAAAACCGCCTGAAACTCGATGGAGTGCTCGCCGCGATGCGCGAATTCATCCTGAAAGGAATTCACCTCCAGCCTGCCCGATAGCTCCTCCACGAATCCTGCATCCGCCTCCAAATCCCCGAACGGCGTTTCGAAAGACTTGACCGTGAGGTTGTAAATATATTTCGTCGGGGCGTGGACCGTTCCGAGAACGACGAACAGATCGGCGTCGGCCCGTTCCGCGATGGACTTGTACGCCCATGCGAACGCGGCGCCGCCGCGATGAAAATCGATATGCGGCGCGACCACGCCTCGAAGCGGTTCGTCCGGAGCGGCGGAATTCTTCGCGGGCATCCCCGGGCCGTCATCCCCGGTGAAAAAACCATCGATGCGGGACCGCAGACGCGCCGGGTCCGCGTCGTAGCTTTTGCCCGCCAGAAAATTCGGCCGCACCGGAGCGCTCAGGTAGGCATCCCTGAGCGATGCGCTCCAGGAGGCGAAACCATCTCCTTCGAGGAAATGGGCCTCCTCGAGGCTCGATACCATCGCCCGGTAGCTTTCCTCTGAAACATCCATCCCGTGGCGGGATTTGCATTGTTGCCGGATATCTTCAAACGTGTGATGCCCGTCGAGCAGGCTCAGCACGGGAACCAACGCCATCGGAGCAAAAAGAACCGCCTCGCTGAGGCGCAGCGGATCAGTGAGCCTCAACACCTTCCGGCCCTGATGCTCCGCAGGGATGGCCTCTACGGGCCTCAGCTTCAATCGCTCAGATGCCATATTCAAAATTCTTCATCCTCCGCCTTGTTCGGCATGTCGCCCAAAAAACGGAGCGCAGGATATCCCGATGAGCGACACAATAGCCAGCGTATAAAACCCCGGGCCGAACGACCCGGCCCAGTCCCTTATCGCGCCAATCGTCCAGGGCCCGGCGAAACCGCCCAGATATCCCATCCCGATGATCAAACCGCCCGCCCGGCCCACCTGGCTTTTCTCCACGTATTGTGCGGGATAGGCCAGGCAGAACAAGAACCAGCAATTCGTGGTCAAGCCCAAAACGGCTGTCCCCATCGCCGCGACCCAGGCGCCTCCCGCCGGCATCACGGCGAGCGCCGCGGCCGTGAACAACCCGCATAAAACCATCATCACCCGCTCGCCGCCCAGGGCCGGCGCCATTCTGTGCGCGCTCAGGGAAGCAAAAATCCCGAGCAAAGGCAAACTCGACACGATGAGCGCGGCGCTCGCCTGCGGCCAGCCTTTCGTCATCAGAACCGTGGCCAGCCAGCCCAGACTCGTATAAAAAACGACGTTGTTGACGAACAAGGAGCCTGCGACAGCCCAGACGGCGAGGAGCCGGTACACCCGGCCGCTTCGGGCCGAGGCGGATTCGGAACCTGAGTCTACCGCGACCGAGGCGGAGTTCCTCAGCCAGACGATGAGCGCCGCGACCAGAACGAGCGCCCAGCCCAGATAGCCGCCGCGCCAGACGCTCCCTCCCCATGAGGCGGGCAAAATCGCAGCAGCGGACGCCATGTAGTGCGACGCCGCGACGCCCAGGCCCGCACCCGCGATGATGGAAGCCGTATAAACGGCGGAGCCGAACTCGTTTCGCTCAGGCGGTATTATCGTGCCCACCACTTTCGGCATGACGGGAAACACCAGGCCCGTGCCCGCGCCCACGAGCGCGATTCCCGCAGCGAGCGACCAGAAATCTCCGCTCGATAGGCGGACGACACCTCCCAGCAAAGTGAGGAAAACGCCGCAAATGACCATCTTCTTCACACCCAGCCGATCGACCAGCCGCCCCCCGGCGATAGCGAAAAACGCTATCAACGGAAACGGTGCGGAGAGCAGGAAACCGCCCGCGCCGAAGGACAATTCCAAGTCATCGCGGAGAAAGCCGATGAGCCCGCTCGTCGACACCAGTGAGCCGAAAACGGCGAAGATGATGAAACAGGCCGCCCCCAATACGGAGCGCCAACCCGGGTTTTCTCCGGTCATTCACCCAGCCCCAGCAAGCGCGCCGCGTTCCCGCCCAGCCATTTATCCATGACGGCCGGCTTCAGGGGAAGACTTCGCGCTTCTTCAAGAATCTCCCCCAGGGAAATCGGCAGAAGCGGCCAATCGGTTCCGAACAGAATCTTGTCCTGTATCGTGGAATTCCCGAAATGAAGGAGCATCTCCCAGCCCGAGTGCGGCGTCGTGAAATACTTCCACCGGTGGCCCGAGGGGTCGATGTAGAGATTCGGGTGCCGCCATGCGGCGGCGACCATCTCCGGCACCCAGGGCCAGCCGCCATGGCCCGCGATTACCTTGAGGTCCGGCATCTCGCCGCACAGGCGATCGAGAGCCAGGGGTCTGCCGAGCTCCATGGGATGCGCGGGCGCCCAGTTCACCGAGGTGTGGATCCATGCGGGAACGTCCAGCTCGACGCACTTTCGGTAGATGGGGCGGTACTCCGGCGCGTCGGCGGGCAGGCGGTGAAGGAAAGGAACGAGAAACGCCCCGTGCAGGCCGAGTTCGCGTACGCCCTCTTCCAGCGTAACCGCCGCATCGTCCTTGTTGGGGTCGACGCCCTGAAAGGCCAGAATCCGCTCCGGATACGCATCCACCGCACGGGCCAGAACGTTCGGGTCGAGCGGCGAGACGCCGGTGGTGCGCTCCTGGTCGATGCTGAAGACGACCGCCTTGTCATAGCCTGCCCCGTCCAGAAGCGATATGAACTCTTCCAGGGGCCGCCCGAGACTCGCCGATATCTCATCGATGAAGCCGTGGATTTCCGCTCGCGTCGTCCCCACCGTCCTGCGGCGAAACTCCGCTTCGGTCACGCCGCAAAATGCGCTCAAGCCCTTCGCGAACATCTTCAGATAGCCGGGGATCGAGGCCCAACCCGCCAGACGGGCGCGGTAGGACTCCGCAACGGGCAGGAAGCTGCAGATATCGACGATCAACGCGACCGCTCCCGGACCTGTCCGGCAGATGCGTCCGGCCGGGAAATGGAGAAATCATTCTGATTCAATGTCAATCGCGCCGAATTCACGGACACCGCCAGGATGAAAACGAGAAAGATGGCGAAAAAAGTGGTCATTCGGGCGTTCCCGCTCCGCCTGAGCGCGCCGAGCAGCAACTCGAACAAGGATACGACACATACGGCGCCGATGATCAGGAACGTCACGAAAGCCGAACCGCCCGACGCCAGCATGCCGCCCAGGAAACCAGCCCCCCGGAAGTAGAGCCAGGTTCCTGCCAATCCCGCCTGGATCATCAGAAAACACAAGGAGAACTTCGCGCCGAGACGAACCCACCGCGCGCCGTTCGACACTGAAGCGGAACTCTCCCACCTGAAAGCCTTCCCCCCCAGAAACATGAGGAAGAGGCCGCCGACCGAAAACGCCGAAAGATAGAAATGCGCGATGGGCCACCAAAACGAGGAATACGCCCGGAAGCGCCCATTCCACCCCTCTTCCAAATCGAGGAGGTGCGGATGCATATAAGAAAGCGCGAATACCCAGACCAACCCGGCGCATATTGCCGTCAAGACGCCCGCTGGAACCATCATCAGGTGAGCGAACCGGTATTTCAGGCGCCATTCCCAATCCCTCGAATGCGCGGTCGCGAGAACCGAGAAGACGAACAACAAGAACAACGAGGCGCCCAACGGACGAATCAACGCGATCACGGCGGTGAAAAAAACGGCCGGCTGCATCGTGGACGCGAGCAACGAAAGCGCCCCCCCGATGAGGAATACGGGAACGAGAGAAGCCAGGCACAAGCCCGAAAGGCGGCGCGCGAATTCCACGTCGGCGGCGTTGTTCTCCCGCCGGCCCCAGAACGCGAGATGCGCGGAAAACCACGGAAGCGAGACGCTCACGCCCCCGCACAGCCACAAGAGGGAACCCAGCGGGACGATGAACCACTCGCCCGATTCGGCCATCATAACGTTCATGGCGAATTTTTCTCTTCTGTTTTTTCCGCGTCTGGTGAGTCGTCCGGCGGACTGGAAGGAGCGGCGGAAACGCTTTTTCCGTCCGCCGGGCTTTCAGCGTCGGGCCCATCACCAGGCGGACTGGAAGAAACCGTGGAAACGCCCCCCGCCTCTCCGGGTTCCTCGGCACTTGGCGCGGCGGCGGGCGGAGCGGGAGAACCGATGGGACGATCCTTCTTCTCAGGCAAATTGGCCTCTTGTGTCCTCTCGGGGGCTTGCGCCGCGTCGGGGGTCGGGAGAACAGGAAGGGCGGCGCCCTTCTCCACCGCTTCCGGCTTGCCCGCCTCCGGGTTTTCAGAGCGTTTTTCCGCATCCTCGGGAGAGGGTTTCGAGACCATCGCCGGAGGAGCCGACGGTTTCGGTTCGACGGGCGGCGGCTCGGGGCGCGATGCGAGGGTTCGGCCCGATTTCGCGATCAGCGTTTCCAGATACGCCGCCAGGGCGCGGCGCTCCTCGGGCGCACCCGCCAAAAGTGGGTACGGGGGGTGTTTGGAGCGTAATTCCCCGAGAAACCGAAGCGCGTCTCCTTTGAGCCTGAATCGGGGGAGACGGGCCGGGTCTTGCGGCTTCACCCAATCCGCGTGGCAGGCCATACACTGCGCGCGGAAGCCGAACGCGCCGAGTTCCTCCTGTGCGGGCATAGACTCTCCCAGATTCACGATGTTCCACAAGCCCGTTTGTTTCGAGTCCTCGGCTTCCTCGATGATGATCCCGTTGCGATACATATACCGGTGGATCTGGAAATCCCCCTTCGCCTCCACGTACGCCCAACCGCTTATCGCCGCCAGGAGAACGACCAGCGCCGAAGCCGCTCCCGCATGCCGGCGACCCTGCATTTCAGGAACGCGGACGCCCCATCTGTATGCGATGCCCCCCAGGGCGGCCGTCGCCGCCGCCGCGGCCGCCACCAACCAGAACACCAGCTTCTGATTCGCGCTTTCCGGGAGGCCGATTCCCCACCATATCCATCCAAGAGCGCCGGCGGCGGCTCCCGCCGCCATCCACTTGCCGAGTTCATGCGCCAGGGCGGAGCGCCATGCGCCATCCTTTCGGGTTGCGGCGTAGAGCAGGCCGAAAGCGCCGAAGGCCGATATCGAAAGCGCCGCCCACGTCAAGAGTGCGGCGGGAAAGGCGGGATTCCAGAAAGCGTTCGAGAGGGTGGGTTCCGCCACCCAGGCGCCGGTGTGCACCGAAAAAGCCCAAGCCGAAACCAGAACGGCCGCCGCACCCCAAAAGCCGATCCCCGAGGAGACCCCCCACGCCGAATGAAGCCGGCTCTCATGGCGATCTCTTCCCCATGAGGAAATATATTGGTGCGAACAACAAAGACCCGATGCAAAAAGCAGCAAACCCAGCAGGGCGGGCGCGAGGAAAATCGAATGGAGTTGTTCCATCATGCGGGGCCGCTGGGCCATCATGACGACCCAAAGGCCGAGACCCAGGGGACATACCGCCCACGCCGCAAGGGCGCGCGTCGTCTTCGCGCACAAAAGAGCAAGGCCGTCCCACCTGGGGTCCATGCTCTCCGAAGCGCGCGACCCGGCGATCAGGGTGAAAACCGAACCGCCGCAGACGCACGCGCCCGCCAGGGCGAAGAGAAAATAAAGCCCCGCCGCCAAGAGATGGTCGGAGAATGACAGCGCTTCCTGAAATGGAAATGGCACCGGAGTTACCTGCCCGAAATGATGAAAGACGCCCCGGAATCGAAACCGGAGAAGCCGATTCCGCCGCTGTTCACACCCTGACGACTTCGCGCGTCAGATACTTCTCCATCCTGTCCTCATCCAGGGCGACGCCCAGCCCGGGCGCGTCGGATATCGTATGCCGCCCCGCGCTCATGTCGACCGGAGAATCCACGACGTCGTCCAGCATCTTCTCGGGGCCGACGGACTCTATCGCCGCCAGGAAAGCGTTCGAAGTCGCCGCTACGTGAATCTCGCCCAGCGTGTAGGGCGACAACCCGAACCCGTGGCCGATGACCAGCTTCATCCCGGCGGCCTCCGCCGTGCCGACCATGTCCCTGACGCGAAGAGGGCCGCCCTGCTTCATGATCTTGACCTTGACGATGTCGGCGGCTTCCGCCCGGATGATCTCGAGCAGGCTCTCCGGCCCGAACACGCACTCATCCGCCATGACGGGGATGTTGATGGAGCGGCGCACGCGGGCGAGCCCCTCGATGTCGGTTCTGGGAACGGGCTGCTCGAAATGATGGATATCCGCCCCCTCCACCTCGCGCGCGAGGGCGACGGCGTCTTCCACGTCCCCGTAGGACTCGTTCGCGTCGATCCGTATCTCGAAATCATCCCCCGTCGATTCCCGCACGGCCAGCACCCGCGCCGCGTCGGATTCCACGTCTCCCCCCGTCTTCACCTTGCAGGCCCGCCAGCCGCGTTCGTAAAAACCCCGCGCCTCCCGCCCCGCCTCATCGGGCGTCTTGATGCCGATCCAGGCGTTGAAGCGCACCTCGCGCTTCACGGCTCCGCCGAGCAGTTCATACAGCGGGACGCCCAGGTATTTCGCGTGGAGGTCCGCCATGGCGAGCGACAAGGCGCCCTTGCCGCCGTCGAAGCCGTCGCAGACCTCGTCCATCTTCTGCGTAATCTCGCGCGAGGCTCTCGGGTTCGCGCCGATGAGCGCGGGCGCGAGCTTCTGCTCCACCGCGTCCGCGATATCGTCGCGGCTCAGGCCCGAATACCCCGCCACGGGCTCGACGTCGCCGATACCCGAGAAGCCGTCGTCCGAGGTCACCCGAACGACGACCGAGGGCTGGACGTTGTGGTTGTGGTTCGCGTTCTTGAAAAAGTCCCGCATCGGCATGTCGACGCGGAACACCTCGACCGATTCGACCTTCACGGCAACCCTCCCCTATTCATATAGAACAGCCCGAAGCCCGGCAAAATGAATTATACGCTTCCGTTGACGACTTTTTTCCCGCTCGGGGGTTTCCCGCTCTCCCCTTGGGGGAGATGTTGAAAAAGCCTCATCAATCGGGCTCGACACGTAGGGGCGGGCCTCCGTGCCCGCCCGTATAGGGAATGTCTACCCCCGTAGTTTCCTCGGACAGGCACGGAGGCCTGTCCCTACGGCGAACAATCTGGAAGGGCGGACAGGGCTTTTTCAACAGCCCCATCAAGGGGGGGTGATTACGTCATTCCCTTCCCCAGCCGGAGCCTGAAATCCACTGTCGAGCCGCGTATATGATTCCCTTTACGAAACCCCTACCCCGCTTCCGACACGGCCTCTCTTACGCGCTGTCTTAACACATCATCGACGGGGCGGGAAACGTCCACGCCCGGACGCAGAAAGGAAAACACGAGCTCGCCCGCTTCGAGACCCGTCGCCGCCTCAAGCCCCATCACGTAGGCGGCTCCCTGGTTCTCATAAAACGAGGCCTTATCCTCCGCTTCGCCCGCCGCGACGTTATCCGTCTTGAAGTCCACGACCACGAGCTTGCCCTCTTCTTCGAATACCAGATCGATGAATCCCCGGATCACCCTGCCCTCCAGCTCGAACACGAAGGGAAGCTCCCGCCGGCGCTTCGATGCCGCCGCCGCGCGCGCCAGAATCCTCCCCGTCCCCATCGAGTCCCGAATCAACCCCATGGCGTGTTCCACATCCTCGGGGCCCAGGCCGAACGTGCGGGCATAAGCGACGCCTTCTTCTCTCAAACTCTCCAGACGCTCAGGCTTGGGCGGCTCGAGCCGCGCGAGGATCGCATGAACCAGGCTTCCGAAATCCGTCCCTCCCGCATGGATCTCGACGTCCCGGGGCGCATCCTCTTCGTCAAGCGTCTGTGAGGCTACAGGCTCTTCCTCGTCGAATCCCTTCACCAGCCCGCTGGGAGCCAGGGGCTTTCTCGTCTCAACCGGCTTTTTGAGGCGCTTCAGTTTCTCATCCAGAGCGGCGCGCCGCGCAGTGATGCTCCCCGAGCCCCCGTTCACCGGACGGAATACATCGTCGCGAAGGCGGAGGATGGATTCTGGCTCCCCGGGCTCTTCCGGCGAAACTTCGAGGGCAGAAGCGGAGGCCGCCTGAATCACCTCGTCTGTTTCCTCCTCCGGGAGTCCCGCACTTTGCATGAACCCGCGAAAGCCTGATTCCGGCCAGAGCAGACAGTCCTTCGCCCGCGTCGCGCCCACATACCAAAGACGTTTGATTTCCGCTTTCTGAAACCATTTTTCGCGCTCGAGCGCATCCACAAAACCCAGCGAATCGAGCCGCCTGGAGCCTGAACCCAGATGTAAATCGACCGCACCCTTTTGACGATCCACGAGTGGCTGTTCCTGCAATCGACGTGAATCTACCCTCCCCTCCAAATCGGCGAGGGCGACCACGGAAAATTCCAGACCCTTGGCCTGGTGGACAGTCATGAACCGAACCGCCTCGCTCTCCCGGGCGTCCAGAAACGCCTCGGGTTCCCTGGCGTCGCGCCCCAGGTCGTATTGCGCCTCCAGATGCGCGGCGAACGCATCCACGCCTTCTCTCCCGTTCCCGGCATCTTTATGCGCCAAGTCCAGGAGCTTGTTCAGATTGGCGACGCGCTGCTCCCCATTCGATGAAGCCAGGAACAACTCGAACGCCCCCGTTCGGCGGTATATCTCCTCCAAGAGGGCGCGCGCGCTCAAGTCTTTTTTCTCCGCATGAAGCAGATGTATCTCCCGGACCGCCTCTTCCAGTTCCCCGGGCGGGTCTTGCGTTTTCAGGAAATAGCGGGCGAGTTCTGCATCCGAAAAACCGTACAAGGGAGAGCGCAGGGCGGCGGCCAGCGCCAGCGGGTCGCCGGGCCGCGCGACGGCGGATAATACCGATACGACCGCGCCGACCTCGAACTTTTCGTAAAACCCGTTTCCCCCGTCTGTAATAAACGGAACATCCGCGCCCCGGAAGGCGTCCTCGAACCGGGGATAGCCCGTGCGCGCGCGGAACAGCACGGCGACATCGCCGTAACCGACGGGGCGGCGCGTGTTTTCCTCTTTATCGTGAATCTCTACTTTCCTCTCCACCAACTCGCGGATCGCGGCGGCGAGACAGGCGGCCTCGGCTTTGCGCCTGTCCTCCTCTTTCACTTTGCCGCCGTCCTCGGGCTCATCTCCGTCTTGTTGCTTCTTGATAAGGAAAACGGCTGGGCCTGCGGATCCGCGGTGCGCCATGAGTTCGACGTATTCGGGCTGAACGTCCGGGTTTTCGGGATCGTCGACGATGACGCGCGAGAACGCCTCGTTTACGAAATCGATCGCGCCGGGTGTGCTGCGGAAGTTTTCCTGAATATGCAGCAGGCGGCCATTCTGGAGCGAGCGAATCTTTTCCCTCACTTCGTGATAGACGGCGATATCCGCCCGCCGGAAGCGGTAGATGGACTGCTTGGGATCGCCCACGAGAAACAGCCTGGCGTCATCCAACAGCATCTCGCGCCAGTCGGAGGCGTCTCCCTCTCCCGCGAGCAGGAATATCAACTCCACTTGCAGGGGATCGGTATCCTGAAACTCATCGACCAGAAAATGCCGGATGCTCTCGCGTATTCTCCGGCGAACGGCAAGGTTCTTCCGGACGAGCTTGGCCGCCTGAAAGAGCATGTCCTGATAGGACAACAGCCCCGCTTCGCGCATTTCCCGCTCGAAGGATTCGGCGAAACCCCGGACGAGGGGAACCAGACCGGCGAGTGTGTCGTGGGCGATCATCGAGGCGCCTTTCTCTATTTCCGACCACAACAGATCGTGATCCTCCCGGAATAAATCGAGGTTTGCTTTCCCGGCCTCTTTACCACCCCAATTTTTTTGTGAACCCACATTTTTGTTCAGCTTGAAGCCGGGACCCCATAGCTCGCGCAGCAGTTCGGTTTGCGGAAGCCCGGAGAGGCTCTCCAGCCAACCTCTCGCTTTTTCGAGTTGCTGAAACGCTTTGTCCGCTCTATCGCTGCAATGGCGCTCGCCCACCTCCGCCCAGGCGTCGAACGCCTCTTTGATGGACGCAAGGATTTCATCGGGAGACGCGCCCTCGGCGCGAGGGAAATGCTCCCTCAGTTCGGGCAGGACGAGCAGGGCGTTGCGGATTCTCTCCAGATCGGCCGCCGAAAAGCCAAGCTCCAGGAAATCGCGCAATTGCGCATTCTCCGTGTTCAGCTCCCGCGCCAGCCAGCCGCGCCAGGCTTCGTCGCGCCGCGCGTCATACTCGATTTCATCCACGCTTTCCAAATCGGGCCGAAGCCGCGCTTCCACGGAGAAGCCCCGCAAGATATCGAGGGCGAAGCCGTGGATGGTGGAGATGCGCGCGGATTCGAGGTTATCCAGCGCGTCCTGCAGGCGCGCTTTCTCCTCCTCGTCGTCTTCTTCTTTTCCGACCGCCGAGAGAATTTCACGACGAATCCTGTCTTTGAGCTCCGCCGTCGCCTTGCGCGTGAAGGTGATGGCGGCTATTTCACCCAAGCGCACGCCCTCGTTCCGAATCAGATGCAGGATTCTCTCCACGAGCAGGGTCGTCTTGCCCGTGCCCGCGGCCGCCTCGACCAGAACGGGGCCGCGCGTCCAAGTCGTAGCTTCATCCCTTTGTTTTTGGTCGCGAGGCTGCGCGTTCATACCGCCCTCTCCCGCAACTTCCGAAGATCGCTCATCCGCGAATCTTGCTCCTTTCGCGCGGCGCGCTCGGCCCTGTCGGGTCCGCAGAGCGTCTTGTAATCGCAATACTTGCACCCGGCATCGGTGGGCGTCGGAAAAAACCGTCCCTCCCCGGCCGAGGCGAGGAAATAGTCCAAAAGCGCATCCACGTCCGCCATGCGTCCTTCGATATCCTCACAGGTGCGCGCGCGTTCGACGACGCCTTCTTCTTCGGTGACGTAGACGTATGCGCCGCTCACCCGGGCGTCTTCCGGCAAGGCGCCGGGCCGCCCGCGCAGACCCCGCGCGTAGAGATGCAGCTGGAGACTCTCGCCGCCGTCCAGAATTTTGCTCTTGGCCGGAATCGAACTCCTCCTCCCCGTGGTCTTGAAGTCGACGACGCGGTATTCCCCCGCCTCGTCTCGCTCGAGCAGGTCCATCCGCCCGCTGAGAGAAAGCTCTCCCGTTTCCAGGGGGATGCGTATAGACTCCGAATCCCGGCCCCCGAACCTCTCTTCCACGCTCACCGGGAGCCGGCCCGAGGAGTCCGCGCGCATAAGCTCCAGGTAGCCCCGCAAGCGCCGGTAGAGCGCATCCTCGAGCACCGCCCAGGGCAGCGCGAGCAGGGGCGGCGACCCGGCCTTTTCCGACTCCTCGCGCATCGCTTCTCGAATCACCCGGCGGAGCGCATTCTGCGCGGTCGATTCACCTAACGCATGAAGCGGCCGGTCCTCCTCCTTGAGCCAAAGGTGAAAGAGTTCGAGAATCCGGTGCGTCAATTCTCCCCGGCTTATCCCGTCCATGGCGAAAACCGGGAGGGGTTCTTCGCGCTTCTCCATACCGGGGTGCAGGCGCTTGTTGATGAAGCGATACGGACACCCGAAGAATACCTCCACCGAGGTGACCCTGATGGAGCGGGAGGGCGAATATATCTTCTCTTGAATACCCTGCGGCAGTTCAAGCTCGTTGAACATACCGTCGTACGCGGTCAACTCATTCAGCCGCCAACGTTCGCTCAGGGCCTTTCGTCTGCGGAGAAACCCCGGAAAATCGTTCATCCAGGAGAGGCCGCCCGCCTCGGGCCGGCCGATCTGCTCCGCCATCAGCGCCAGGTCGTACTCGCGAAGGTGGGCGGGATTTCCGGCGATGGCCGCCGCATCCAGCGTCGCGGCGGCGGTGCGGCTGCGCGAGCTCACGAAAAGCCCCCATGCGCCGTCTGTCTCCTCCCCCAGCGCGTCGGCCAGATAATGCAAAAACATGCTCGGAAAAGACGCCGCATTATCCCCCAAACCATCCTCCGCACTCGTCGCCGTGAGAATGAGGCGCTTGCGCGCCGATTGAAGGATCGTCCACAACTGAAAGCGCGCTTCGTTCTCGCGGGATTTCTTGAGCGGAAGCGCTATCTCTTTATCCGGGAAGGCCTCCTGCGCGGCGCGGTTCAACTTCTCGCGGGCCGAATCGGGCAGGAGCGGATCTTCGATCCCCCGGGGCGGAAACAGTCCCTCGCCCAGGCCCGAGAGGGCGACGGCGTCGAAAGAAAGACCGCGCGCGTTCTGGATGGAGGAGAGACTCGCCAGATGGCCTCCTTCCGGCTCGTTCCGGCTCAGGGGGGATTTCTCGAAAATGCGCTCGCAAAGATCGTGGAATCGATCCAGCGTGATTTCCCCGGTAATATCGTCCAAATCCGGCAGGCAGGAGATCGCCTCCTTCACCGCTTTCAGGTCGGCCAATCCGCTCGTCGCCTCCGAGAAAGCCGCAACGGTCAGCTTGATCAACGTCGAGGGCTGCCCCTGTCCGGGAATTTTCTCGAGCAGATCGAAAACATCGCTCATCGCCATGGCGAAAGAACAGGCAGCGTCATATTCTTCATCCCCTTTCCCCAACCTCACCAGGACGTCATCGAGTTCTGAGAACCAGGCGTCTGCGCCTCTCAGGTAGGGCAGGCTTCTCGAAAAATACTCCCATCTGGACGCAAGGGCGGGGTCTTCGGCAACGTCTTCAAATTCGTATTGCCGCGTCAGTTCCCGGAACATCAGCGAAGCCGTGAAGCCGCCCTCATCCAGAAAACGCATCAGTTCCCGGCGAGGATAGCCGTCAATCGGCAGACGGAGCATGAGGAGGAACAGGCGGGCGGCGGGCGCATCGGCCAAGGGATTTCTTTCTTCCGCCCGGCAGGGAATCTCGAGGGTGTGGAACGTCTCCTCGAACAAATCCTGATAGCCCTCCCGCGCGCTCATCAGGACGCATACTTCATCATCGCCCCCGAAATCCTCTCGTGCCCGTAGTATTTCCCGGCACGCCTCCCACGCCTCCCGGCCTCTTGTCGGCGCGGCCACGACGCGCAGGGCCTCTTCCGCCACAGGCTCCGCCTTGTCTTCGGAAAACAGCGCCCTCGCCAGGCCCGAGAGCGGCCTCGGCTCAATCGGCCCGGCATCTTCCCTGTGGAAACCTTGCCGCTCGAACCAGTCGATTAAAGGCCGCGCGTGCGCGCACGCGGGCGCATCCGGCTGCGCAGGAACCAGGGCCTGTGCCTCCGCCTCGCGGCAGACCGCCGCCGTCAGCCTGCGCTGGAGCGCGTTCATCTCGGCGAAGCCGTAGAAGATGGTGGGAACGTGCGGGGGTTCGGCTTCCGCCCTCTCGCACGCCGTCAGGAAAAGCGAAGAGCGATCGTAAAATCCGCTCTTGCGCATCGAGATATGGAAACGCTCAGCTAGAAGCGCCAGGTCGCGGCACCGCGCCGCATCGGGAGCGGGGATTTTCCCGGAAAGTTCCCTCAAGGCTTCGGGCGAGAGGTTCGCCTCGGCGAGGTCGGTCAACGTCGCGCAGATGCTCTCGCCGTATCCTCTCGTAGCGGTCTTGAAAAAGGCGAATTCCTCCAGCGCGCCCCCGAACATCTTCTCGGCCAGGATTTCGGCGATGGCCGGGTGGGGCTGCGCGCATCCCGCCAGGGCGCGCTCCGGCTCGGCAATCTCGCGCGCCAGGTCAATCATGCTCAGAACCTCCACGCCGGCGAAACCGCCCGCGCGCGCGAGCACCCCCTGGACGTGATCGCGAAGCCGGTTCGAGATGACGACGACCCGCCTGTGCGCGAGGGGGTCTCCACCGCCCAGGCCGCGCACGCGCGAGGCAAGAGATGATTCCAGATGATGGAAAGGAGCGGTGAGGAGAATTTTGGGGGCCTGCGTCATGGGGAGTTCCATATCACCGGTGGCGGAGCGGATATCCGCCGGATGAAGCAAATCCGAACGCTCGACTAGGTGCTCCGCACGCTCTCGCCGAACAGATCCGCCACATCGAGCAGGCCGGGCGTGAGGCCCTGCGCGTGGGCGTAGGAGAGGAGCTTTTCGAGTGAGGCGCGGTTCGCCTCCACCCCGTAGGGCCAGAAATCGTCTCCGAAGATCTCGCGCGTCTCGTCCATCACCGCGGGCAGGAACGGGATCATGGCCGAGAGCGCGCCGTTGTCGCTCAGAAATTCGAGCGTCTTCCCGCGCGCCTCGCACATGGCCTGGTAGATGGAGCCGAGCGCCCAGGGGTTTTGCGCGTGAACATCTTTGCGCAAAACGACGCAGTGCATCATGGGGTGAACGCCCGTTCGTTTATAATACGCCATTTCGGCGGCCTTGTAGTCCGGGAAGAGGCGTTTCACGCGCGGCGAACCCTTGGCGAAGCACTCCGGCACCTGGTGGATGAGCGCGCCGTCCACCTCGCCCGATTCGAGCATGTTCGATACCGTCTGGCCGGGCTTCATGTAGCGGATGCGCGCGCCGGCGGGCATGGGTATCGGCACGCGCGGCTCGATGGCCGCCACCCAGTCCACCGAACTTACGTCGAGGCCGTACTCTTCGGCGAGAATGCCCACGATCCACACGACCGCCGTCATCCCCCATTCGCGGATCGCGACTCGCTTGCCGTTCAGGTCGGCTACCTCGTCGACGCCCGCATCGGTGTTGGCGTAGACCATCGAGTGCCGGAAGACGCGGCTCGGGAAGGCGGGCATCCCCACGAAGGGGCTCTCCCCCTGCCCGAGCAGGAACATGTGCGCGCCCATCGACATCTCCGACAGGTCGAACTCCTGGTACCTGCACATGCGGAAGAATATCTCGGTGGGCGGAAGGGAAAGCACCCGGAGGTTTACGCCCTGCGGGCGAACCGAGCCCATCTTGAGAATGTTGGTCCGATCGTAATCCCCGAACGCCGCCGTCAGTTCCAGATCCGGCATCTTCTCCCCTTTCGCGTCGTAAATCCTGAAAGCGCATCATGTTTGTGGAACGGTCAACAGGTTTCTCATAGTTTTCCCCGCTCGGCAACGAGGCGAGCCTTTCGGCGCCTGAAAGCCCCCGAGTTGACCGCCCGCCGTCCGGCGTGGCATGAAGGGGCGGGAAATCATTGGCTCCTCATCGACAACCGAAAAGGACGGCGCTTGGCTACAGAAATAAAAGTGATCGTATGCGGATTCGGGCGCGTGGGGCGTGAGTTCGCGAAACTCGTCCACGAAAAAGCGGAACGCATGCGGACAGCTTACAGCCTGGACGCGGTCATCGTCGGCATAGGCGAGTTGAACGGGAGCCTGCACCACACCCGCGGACTCGACGCGGCGAAGACGGCGGACGCCTTCGAGCGGGCGGGCAGCTTCGCGGATCACCCCAGCCTTAAGGCGGACTGGCAGGGCCTCGACCTCATCCGCTCCGCACAGGCCGACGTCCTCATCGAGACGACGCCCACCGAGGTCCGCACGGGCGAGCCCGCCTTGAGCCACATCCGCGAGGCGCTTGCGAGAGGCATCCACGTCGTGAGCGCGAACAAGGGGCCCTTCATCCGCGCCTACCGCGAACTGACCGGCCTGGCGCGGGAGAAAAAGGTGAGTCTTAAAATCTCCGCCGCCGCGGCCGCCGCGCTTCCGACCATCGACGTGGCCGAGACGTGTCTCGCGGGCGCGGAGATTCTCGAGGTCGAGGGCGTGCTGAACGGGACGACGAATTTTATACTCACGCGCATGAGGACAAACGGCCGGAACTACGAAGAAGCGCTCGCAGAAGCGCAGGCGCTCGGCATCGCGGAGACCGACCCCACGCTCGACGTGGAGGGTTTCGACACGGCGAACAAGCTCGCCCTCATCACGAACGTCTGCATGGGAGCGGACCTGACGCCCGAAGACGTGGAGCGGACGGGCATCGCCGGGATGTCGCTCGCCGAGGTGCAAAGCGCGAGCGCAGCGGGCAAGATCATGCGCCTGGTGGGCGCCGCGAGGCGGGATGAGGCCGGGCGCGTCTCGGCCCGCGTCGCGCCCGCGCTGCTCCCGCCCGATCATCCCCTCGCAGGAGTGGAGGGGGCGGAGAAGGGAATCACCTATACGAGCGATACGATGGATCGCGTCACCGTCGTGGGCGGCAAGAGCGACCCGCGCGGCGCCGCCGCCGCATTGCTGAAAGACTTCATCAACATTTATCGTCATTCATAATTCCAAGCCGGAGACATCCCACATGAACAACGCGGACCTGATCGTCAAGACCATGAAGGAAGCGGGCGTCACGCACTGCTTCGGCATCCCGAGCGGAAACGTCCTGCCCATGCTCGAAGCCATGCGCAAGGGGGGGCTCACCTTCGTCCTGACCGCGCACGAGGGCTCGGCGAGCTTCGCCGCCGACGTGATGGGCCGCCTGACGGGCGCGCCCGGCTTTTGCATCGCCACCCTGGGACCCGGGGCCACCAACCTCTCGACCGGTGTGGGCAACGCCTATCTGGACCGCTCTCCGCTCATCGCGCTGACCTGCAACCTGCACACGCACCAGCTGGGGCGCCGCATCCAGATGTACATCGACCACCATACCCTCTACCGGCCCATAGCCAAGGCGAGTCTCCCGCTCAGGAAAGGGCGCGTCGCCTCCGTCCTCGAAGATGCGATGGGCCTCGCGCTCAGCGAACCGCACGGCCCGGTTCACCTCGATTTGCCCGAAGACGTATCCCTCGCGCCCGCCACCGAGGATATGCCCCCGATCCCCCAGGGAAAGCGCCACAGGCCCGCGCCCGAGAACGCATTCGCGAAACTGGAATCTCTTCTCCAAAACGCCAAGCGGCCCGTCGCCGTCCTGGGCTCCACGAGCATGAGAATGGAAAACCCGTTGCTTCTGCGCGCCTTCATCGACCGCCACCAGCTTCCCTTCGCCACGACCACCATGGCCAAGGGGATGATAGACGAGGATCACCCGCTATCCATAGGCTGCATCGAACGCGGCAAGCGGCAGGTGCAGCGCGAGTTCCTGAGAAGCGCGGACTTGATTCTCGGTATCGGCTACGACGTGGTCGAGGTGGAATACGAGCAGTGGATCAAGGACGTGCCCCTCGCCAGCGTGGACATCGACCCGGTGGACGCGGATTCCTCGGTCGAGATCGCGCACGAGGTGGTGGGCGACCTCGACGCGTCTTTGAGGCGCATGAACGATTTCGCGCCGGGCAGCTACGAATGGCCCTCAGACGCCGCCTTGCGGCACAAGGAGCGATACCAGAAGGCCCTGCGCCCCCAGGTTCCGCACTTCGCGGCGCACGAGGCCATCGACGTGGTGCGCGAGGTGACGCCCAAAGAGGGAATCCTCTCCTTCGACGTGGGCGCGCACACGCACCAGATCGCCAGCCAGTGGACGGTGCACGAGCCGCGCACTTTTCTGATCACGAACGGATGGTCCTCGATGGGCTTCGGCCTGCCGGGGGCCATCGCCGCGAAACTGGCGAATCCCGACAAGCCCGTCGTCGCCTTGATCGGGGATGGCTGTTTCCAGATGACGTGCGGCGAGGTGGCCGTCGCCAAGCGGATGGGGCTCGCCATCCCCATCGTCGTGCTGGACGACCGCTGGCTCTCGCTCATCCAGGTCAAGCAGGACAGGCGCGACTACGGCCGCTACGGCACCGAACTCCAGGCCGAGGAATACCAGGCCCCGCCCGCCCATTATTTCGGGGTGCCCGCCGTGGGCGCGCGTACGCCCGAGGAACTCAGGCGCGCGCTCACCGAAGCCTTCAAGGCCGAGGGGCCGACCGTCATCGAGGCGGTGGTGGACGCCGCGCACTACGACGACACGGTGTTCGATTAGAAATCTCCCCAAACCGAGCACTATTGGGTAAATTCCGTCATTATCCTTGCAAATTGAAAGTCAGACTTTTAATTTGCAAGGATAATTCGCGATTTCGCATACGAAACGACTCCGGAATGACGGCGGTGATCAACTCCGAGCGAGGAGAGGTTTTTCAACAACCCCTATGCGCGCGCCTCAAAGAAACCGCGCGTCCTCGATGATCGCCTCATCGAAGTTCACGCCCTCGATGTCGGCGCCGACGAGATCCGCATCCCGGAAGCTCGCGCCCGCGACGTCGGCATCATTCAAGAGAGCGTCTCGGAGAACAGCGCCCTCCAGATCGGCGTTTCGCAGATCCGCCTCACGCATGTCCGCGCCCGAGAGGTCGGCGCCGCCCAGGTTCGCGCGCACCAGGCTCGCCCCTCTCAGGTTGGCGTCCGTGAGGTCGCATCCGCTCAGGTCCGCCCAGGAGAGGTCTTGCCCCTCCAAGGAGAGCGGCTCGCCCTTTTGCGCGGCTTCTTCAATCAGTTGCTCCAGTTTCTCTCGCGGCATGTTCATGATGGGAAAATCATAAATCACATCGACGAACTTGCAAGGGGCTGTTGAAAAAGTCCTCTTTTCAGGAAGTAGAGGGGACGCTCCTCTCGACGGAAAACAACCCCCCCTACCCCCCCTTGTCAGGGGGGTATAAAAAGGGCGATGCGCCTTCGCCGGGCCGAGGGGGTTTTGCTTTTTCTTGCCCCCCTGACAAGGGGGGGTAGGGGGGGTTCCTCCTTTGACAAAGGGTTTTTCAACAACCCCCACAAGGACGGATTGACAAGATTCCGGCGCGAAGCCTACAAATAGAGCCGCAAGCAACAATTTGAAGATGAGCAACGGCCCTTCTTCTATGAATTATCGAACTGAAAATGCGGTCTGAAACTGCAAAATACGGGCGGGGAAACGCGCCTCGTCCATGTAAATCGAGGGGAGAATTCCATGAAGGTTCAAAAGGTGGGCGTCGTCGGTCTGGGTACGATGGGCTCGAACATCGCCATCGTATGCGCCCGGGGCGGCAAGGAGACGGTCGTGTTCGAGGCGAACGCGAAGGCCATGGAGGCCGGCATGGGGCGGGTGCGCTCGTTCGTCGACGCAGGCGTCGAAAAGGGAAAGACCTCCCCCGAGGAGAGAGACGCGATGATGGGCCGGATCCATCAAGCCGATTCGCTCTCAGGGCTCGGGGATTGCGAGCTGGTGATCGAGGCCATCACGGAAGACCGCGAGGAGAAGAACAAGTTGCTCCGCAGCCTGAACGCCGTCCTGGGCGAAAGCGCCATCATCGCGTCCAACACGAGCACGCTCTCCATCTCCCACATGGGGGCGGCGTCGGGTCGGCCGGCCCGGACCATCGGCACCCATTTCTGCCTGCCCGCCGCGCTCAACAAGCTCGTGGAAGTCGCCCCCGGCCTGCTCACGAGCGATGAGACCGTAAGCGCGACGAGCGCCTTTCTGGAAGAAGTCGGGCAGACGCCCGTGACGGTCAAGGACTGGCCCGGGTTCGTGATCAACTACTTCCTCGTGGCGTTCCAGAACGACTGCATCCGCTTGATCGAATCGGGCTACACCAACCCGGCGGACCTCGACGCGGGCGTGCGCCTGGGCCTGGGCTACAGGATGGGCCCCATGCGCCTGCTCGACATCGAGGGGCTCGACATCCACCGCACGGTCTCGCTCTCGATGTACGAACAACTGAAGGACCCGCGCTACATTCCCCCGCCGCTGGTGGACCGCATGATAGACGCGGGCCACCTGGGCACGAAAACGGGACGAGGCTTTTACACCTATAAATCCGCCGGCGTTTTCGGCGTCGCGGAACCAGAAGAAGACGCCGCGAACGAGCGCGACCTCTCCCGCGGTCAGCCCATCGCGGACGCGGTGAAGAAAGTGGGCGTCATCGGTCTCGGCGCCATGGGTTCGGGCATCGCGCAGGTCTGCATCACCGCAGGGCTGGAGGTAACCGGCATAGAAGTAAACCCGGAGGCTCTGGAAGCGGGCCTCACCCGCATCCGCCGGAACCTGGACGGCGCGGTGAAGCGCGGCAAGATGGACGAGGCCCAAAAAGAGGAAACGCTCGCGCGCCTCGGCGGTTCGACCGATCTTGAAGCGCTTTCCGACTGCGACCTCATCATCGAGGTGATCGTGGAGAACTTGGACGCCAAGCTCGAACTCTTCGAAAAGCTGGGGAGCATCGCGAAAGAAGGCGCCGTCATCGCGTCGAACACCTCGTGCCTCTCCGTGACCGCCATGGCGGCCAAGACGAAAGCCCCCGAGCGCGTGGTGGGCCTCCACTTCTTCAACCCGCCCTACGCCATGCGGCTCGTCGAGGTGATCGAGGCCGTCCAGACGGCGCCCGAGATCACCGAATTCGGAATCGCGTTCTGCAACCGCATCGGCAAGACGCCCATTCCCGTCAAGGACAGGCCGGGATTCCTGGTGAACCGCCTGCTCGTGCCCTACCTCAACCACGCCGCCCATGCCTTCGACGAAGGCCTTGCGGACAGGGAGAGCATGGACAAGGCCATCAGCATGGGGCTGGGACACCCGATGGGTCCGCTCACGCTCATCGACCTGGTGGGCATCGACGTGCAGACCTTCGTCGCCGATTCGATGGCGGAAGAACTGGGCGAGGCGAGGTTCTACGCGCCGCCCATCCTGCGCCGGATGACCTCGGCGGGGTGGCTCGGCAGAAAGACGGGCAAGGGCTTTTATGACTACGAATAGGCGCGCCCGCTAACCGCCCCGGATTCCACGATGCGCATCGCCGCCACGTCCATCGCACAGGAAGAGAGGCGATGAGCCGCGCATTCCCAAAACCCGTCGTCGTGGTGAGCAAGTGTCTCGAATTCGAGGCCTGCCGCTACAACGGCGAGCGCATCTCCTCATCCTTGATCGAACGGCTGAAACCCCACGTTCGCTTCCGGCCCGTCTGCCCCGAGGTGGAAATCGGCCTCGGCACGCCGAGGGACCCGATACGAATCCATTTGCAAGACGAGCGCAAGGCCCTCTACCAGCCCGCTACGAAGAAAGACTTGACGGGGGACATGAACGCCTTTTCGAAGCGCTATCTCGCTAGTCTCGAAGAAGTCGACGGCTTTATTCTCAAGGCGAAATCCCCGTCGTGCGCGATCGACGACGCCAAGGTATTTCCCACAGCTACTTCCGCGAACCACACCGCCCTGGGGGCGGGCCTGTTCGCAGGCTCCGCGCTGGAGAGATTCGGCGCGCGCGCTTTCGCCGACGAGGCCGGACTGAACGAGCCGGACGTGCGTGGGGGCTTTCTCACCAAAATCTTCGCGCTCGCCGCTTTCAGAGAAGCCAGGGAATCCGGCCGCGCGGCCCGCCTCGTCCGCTACCACGCGCAGAACAAGCTGCTGTTCATGGCCTACCATCAAGAAACCATGCGCGAGATGGGGCGAATCGCGGCGAATCACGAAAAAAATGAGTTCGGCGAAGCCGCCGCCCGATACGAAGACGCGCTCCTGCGGCTCCTCGCCCGTACGCCCGGCCAAGCCTCATGGGTGAACGCCCTCACCCACGCCAAGGGGCATCTTTCCGAGAAAATCGGTGGAGAAGAAAAGAAGCGCTTTCTCGATGCGCTGGAAGAATACCGGGAGGGGAGAATCCCGCTGGGCGAACCGCTCGATATGCTTCGAGAGTGGAGCGAGCGTTTCGGATCGGAATACCTGGAGAAGCAGACGATCTTCGAGCCTTATCCGAGGGTGTTGGGTGGGTAATCCCGATTGAAGAATGAGGGATTATTCCGACCGATGAGGGAGAGATTGCGATTTTGTAGGGGCGGCTCGCGAGCCTCTTTAAGGAACTATCTCTCTTGGCTAACACCTACCACGGATTCAATCTGCTCCTTCGGTAAGTCGATGTCGTGACGGTACATAAAGAATTCCTGTATTGCCATCATGCCAGTCCTTATTATCGAGCCATAGCCCCCTCGCTTCGATGACGGATCACGAATCGATGAGGCAGAACCGTGGGAAGACCGGATCGCCCGAGAACGTGGATACCCGTTGCGGCCTGCTATCAGACTGGCCCGTGCCGAAAACCTGACCCAGGACGGTGAAATGCGTCCGGATTTTGCACGTAGACATTTGCTAATTCTTCTGGTAGCTTGGAGACACCAAATGCCATCCAATCATTCACGCCATCATATAGAAATACGGAGGTTTAATACGCGCTAGTCAATCTCTATTACAAGGAGGTTCAAGATGCGCTACACAATCTCTATCTGGCGTCGGTTTCAAATTTCCGCAACAGTTCTTGTATTCGCTCTGGCAGCCATAGTCGTCGCGCCCTTCGGCGGGCACGCCGAAGCGGCGAAAGTATTGCGACTCGGCGTGCTCGGCCCTCTTACCGGCGATCTTGCGTTCGGTGGTCAATTCCAGCTCAAGGGGGCCCAACTGAAGGCCGAAGAGCTGAACAAGATGCAGGACAAGGTCAAGATCGAGATCATCGCCGAGGATGACGAATCCAAATGTGACGTATCAGTCTCGGCTGCACGCAAGCTGATCACGCGCGACAAGATTCATGCGCTCCTCGGAGCATGGCAAAGCACTTGTACGCTCGCCATCGTTCCGATAACCGCAGCGGCGAAAATTCCGCAATATACAACGAGTGTTGCGGGGCCTATCACCCAGCAGGGTTCCAAGTGGATCTTCCGGGTTGCTATCCCGACCAAGGGCCTGAATATCGCAACCGTCAATTACGCCGTTAAGAATCTTGGTCTGAAAAAGATCGCCATCCTCTCGTCCAATGAGGAGGTCGGAAAATCCTTCTCCGCCAGCACCGTCGCCGTATTGAAGTCACTTGGACTCAAGCCCGCGGCGAAACAGGAATATGCGCGTGGCGACAAGGACTTCACGGGCCAACTCGGCCGCATCAAGGCCGCGGGCGCGGATGCGGTCATCATGGCGACGGGATTCCAGGAGCAGGCCATCATTGCCCGCCAAGTGAAAGAACTCGGCATGAAGGTTCAGCTTCTCGGTGGCGATACAATCGGCGGGAATCCGAAGTTCGTGGAACTCGGCGGCAAGCACGTAGAGGGATTGGTGTTCGCCACGACCTTTATCCCCGTAAGCGCCGACAAGCGTCTGGCGCCCTTCATGAAAGCATACATCGCGAAATTCAATGAACGTCCCGACCCCTGGGCCGGCGAGTTCTATGACGCGGTGGGCATCGTTTTCGAGGCTGTCAAGGCCAACGGCTACGTCCCTGACAGCAAACAGATAGGCGCATTCACGCGCAATCTCACAAGCGCCAAAAGCAGCTACAGCGGTATCTTGGGCAACGTTTATTTCGATAAAACCGGAGATGGTGCCTGGGAACCGATTATTGGGGAAATTGTCGATAGCAAAAACCCCGATGGAGAGTTTTGGCGATCTCTCGGTCGATAGCGTCTACTGCAATACACGGCAGTCCAGTTGCTTGCAGCCGGACTGCCGTGATTGATTTTCGGGCCTAATGTTCGAGAGTTGATGGCCTTTACGCTTGAAGAGCGACGCGAATGTTCTCAACCACGCTCAGGGCGATACGTTCAATTGGTCGAGGTTGCCGCGCCGAGCTACTTGTTCCAGAAAATCAATATCTTGAAAGATGACCTGCGACGAAAACATTCCCCGATGCAGGACGGAGATATCTTTGGCGAGGCGATAGATGGAAGAGGTGTCTGGATGAGGAGAAAACTCGCCGGTTGGGCTTCGTAATACGACCGGCTCACTAAAATGAGACCGTCGGGTGCCGGCGGTAGAGATCCCATTACAGCGATAAGAAATACGGGTATGGTCCATCATGGCATTGAAGGTTTCCCGTGGACTCCGGGGCCATTAAAACGACACGGAAAGTGATATGGGGATAGATTTACATATCGTCACGCAGCAGGTCGTGGGCGGGCTGGCGGTCGGCTGCGTTTATGCCCTGATCGCTCTTGGTTTCACGATGATGTTGCGAGCAACCGAGCTCGTCAATTTCGCACAGGGCGAACTGGTGATGTCAGGCGCATTCATCGGGTACACCCTTTTAGTGGCAACACCACTGCCGTATCTGGCCGTGTTCATAATCGCGAGCATCTTGACCGGCATTCTGGGTATGCTGATCGAGCGCGTAGCCCTGCGCCCGATTCGACTTCGACAATCGCCGCTCTTGAATTTAATCATCGCAACAGTCGGTATCGGGATATGCCTTCGGCTGATCTCACAGTTGATTTGGGGAGCCGCACCACTGCGTTACCCGGTATCCGTTGGCCAAGTGGGCCATCTTGTCGTGGCCGGTCTGCCGATGAGCGTTCAGCATATCTGGATTATCGCCCTCGCCATCCTTTCAATGCTCGGTCTGCATTACTTCTTTCAGCGAACGCTACTCGGCATCGCGTGGCGGGCGTCGGCATACGATTCTTATACAGCGGAAATTATGGGTGTAAGTTTCGACCGCGTCGTCACCATGACTTTTGGCATCAGTTCCATGCTGGCGGGCGCCGCCGGCGTCCTCATCGCGCCATTGTTTTTTGTCGCGCAGGAACTTTGGCTGCAGGGACCCCGGGCATTCGCCGGTGCGGCGCTTGGACAGTTTCATATACTCGGTACGATGATTGGAGGTCCCATTCTAGGCCTGTTGGAAACTTTCGCTGCGGGTTACATTTCATCCGCTTACAAGAACGGGATTGCCTTTGGCATCACCATCATCGTGCTGATGCTCGTAGCGATCCCTCGAATGCCGCGCGGCGGGAGCCTGGTGTTCAGGTACAGACGGCAAACGATAGCGGACTTGTTTGAGCTGAACGAAAAGCAGGCCGTCCATCTCAGGTACGGCATGATCGCCGCACTCGGCGTCATGGCCTTGCTGCTGCCGTCGCTCCTCGATACATACGAGCTCTACCTCGTCACGCTCATCCTGATCTACGCCACGGGCGCCCTCGGACTCCAGCTCGTAATCGGATACGCCGGCGCCATCATCGTCGGTCATGCGGCGTTTCTGGGAATCGGCGCCTACACTTCGGCGATCCTGACCGTATATTTTGGCGTTCCATTCCTGCTTGCAATCATTGCGGCGGCGATTGTTGCCGGGGTATTCGGATTGCTGTTCGGGCCGATTTTGAGGCTGCCGACCCATTTCTGCGCCATCGCAACCCTGGGCTTCGGCGAAATTATGCATCTCACGTTCATCAACTGGAAGGAAGTTACAAACGGGATGTCGGGCATCAGCGGCATTCGAAAACCGTCCATCGGTTCCTTTGTGTTCGAGGAAGGTGCACCCTTTTATTTTTTGACAATAGCCGTCCTGGTAATCGTCTTCGTGGCGCTACAGCGTCTGATAGGGTCACGTTACGGCCGTGGCTTGATCGCAGCACGCGAGAACGAGCTGGCTGCGGTCGCCATGGGAGTGAATGTCGCCTGGTACCGGACACTCTCCTTCTGTATCGGCGCCGGTTGCGCCGGGACAGCAGGTTCTCTTTATGCCCACTTCTTCTCCTATATCAGTCCGGATTCCTTCACGATCCTGCAGTCGATCGCATTCCTTACGATGATCGTGCTCGGTGGTCTTGGCAGCTTTGCCGGCGCCGTTATCGGCGCGTTCTTCGTCCTTGGGGTTCCGGAAATGCTGCGCTGGCTTGCGGAATATCGAATCCTGATCTTCGGGTTGCTTCTGGTCGCGTTCATGATGTTCTTGCCGGGGGGACTGGCTGACCTCGTCCACCGATTGCTGTCTGCTTTCAGACGCAAGGAAGAAACTTCCGAAGTCTCTGTCATCAGTTCGGAGCATAACGAAACCTTAGCTGCCAATCCGGTGAAAACCAATGTCGATTCTTAAAGTGGATGATCTGACCGTAAATTATGGGGCGCTTACGGCTCTCTCGAGCGTATCGCTCGAGATCGGCACTGGTGAGATCCATGGGCTGATTGGTCCGAACGGATCTGGGAAGACGACGCTTTGCAACGCGATAACGGGGTTTCTACATCAAAAAACGGGAGAAGTCGTCTTTAACGGCCAGAACATCAGCTCGACCAAGGCATACAGCATGGCCGGCCTGGGTATTTCGCGCACCTTTCAAGACCTCCAGGTGTTTTCGGAGATGACGGGGCTTGAGAACGTCATGGTCGGCTATCATGGCAAGAGCCGAAGCGGTGTTATCGGCGGGGTCGTTCGCCCGCCTCGGGTCGTGCGGGAAGATTCGGAGATCAGGGACAGGGCGTATGAGGCGCTTGAATCCGTGCGGCTCGCTCATCTTGCCAACCGTCCGGCAAACCGGATGTCGTTTGGGCAACAACGCATGTTGGAGCTCGCGCGCGCACTGGTTTCCGATCCGCTGCTCGTCCTGTTGGACGAGCCGGCCGCGGGATTGAGTCCGGTGATGTACGAGCGGCTCACCGAAATCCTGGACAACCTGCGATCCCGCGGGAAAACAAGCATATTGCTGATCGAGCATGTCATCCGCCTGGTGATGAGCATTTCCGATCGGATCACGGTTTTAGATCACGGCGAGAAGATCGCCGAGGGGACACCCGAGGTCGTACGCAGGGACCCGAATGTAATCGAGGCCTACCTGGGCAAGGCGATGAAATATGTTGACTCTTGACAATATCTGGGCCGCATATGGCCCCGTACAGGTATTGAGCGGTGTCTCGCTCGACGTTCCAGCCGGCAAGGTCATTACCCTGCTTGGCGGTAACGGCTCGGGAAAATCAACGACATTGAAAACGATCGTCGGCGCCGTGAAGGCGAGCGCCGGCAGCATTCGATTCGAGGATAGGGAAATCTGCGATATGGAACCCCGTGAAATCGTTCCAATGGGCATTTCTCTTGTGCCGCAGGGCCGCCGCATCTTCGCGCCGCTGACGGTTATGGAGAACCTGAGGCTCGGCGCCTTCGCGCGGCGGCGCCAGGAGAAATCGAAAGATGATTTCGAGTCGATCTACGAACGGTTTCCTGAAATTCGACAATGGTTGAACCGTAAGGGGAATACTCTCAGTGTCGGACAACAGCAACTCGTCGCATTCGGGCGCGGTCTGATTTCGCGGCCGAAGCTTCTGTTGCTTGATGAGCCTTCGTCGGGTCTTGCGCCAATACTCGTTGAGCGCCTAGGGGAAATCATCAAGAAACTGAAGGAGGCCGGAATGACGATTCTTCTGGTCGAGCAAAATGTCCACCTGGCGCTCTCGGTCGCTGACTTCGGGTACATATTGCGCGACGGTAAGATCTCCATGGCCGGGCCCACCGCCAGTCTTATCGGGGACGGTGACCTGATACGCCACTATCTAGGGGGTTAAGTTTTTGCAACCGCGTGACAACCGGTCATCACGAGTCTCAAGATAGGAGAATTCCAATATGCCCAGAACAATACAAGACCCGAGACTGCCACCGCCATCAGGACCGTACTGTTACGCGTTCCGGGCGGGGGATTACATCTTTCTTGGCGGGATGCCGGGCATCACGACCGAAGCATTGATGGTCGATGGCATCCCGAATGGCCGAATGGCCGGAGAAACGCCCGGTCGTGCTGATATGGAAGCCCAGACGCGCGAGGCCATCGAGTCCCTGAAACTCGCCGTCGAGATCGCCGGTGGTAAGTGGAGTGATGTTCTTCGGTTGAATCTGTTTCTAGAAGGCTGGAAAGAGATCGGGCCATTCATCAAAGCGTACGAGAAGTATCGCACCCCGGCTGAACCGGCTGACACGCTCACCGGCTACGGCCTCTATATGCCGTCGATGATCATGGAAATCGAAGGGTTTGCCGGCGCCGTAGAAACCACACCTCTCCAGCCCGCCGGGAAGCAGGCGCATGAGTATGCGCCGTCCTGCGCCGGCAGGAGGATGGGCGACCTGTTGTGCCTGAGTGCGCGGCTGCCGCTCGACGCCAGGGGTGAGGTCGTCTCGCCGGGGAATCCGAAGGCGCAGACCGAAGCTATTCTCGAAGGAATTGGAGACATATTGACCGAAAACGGTGGATCCCTCGGAGACGTCATCCGCCTGCGGGGGTTCGTCCGTGACATGAGAGACGTGGAGGCGGTTGAAGCGGCAATCGCCGATGCATTTGCGGAACCAGGACCGATCACGACGATCGTGACTGCGTCATTACCGATTCTCGAAGCCGACGTGAAGATAGAGGCGACCGCATACCTTGGTGAGAAGGAGTACCGGACGGGGCCCGGAAACGCCCGAGGCGTTCTGGCCGGTGAGATGATGATTTCCAACGGAATCCTCAGCGTGGATGACGAAGGCGGCGTGCGCGATCCTAGTGACATCCAGAAGCAGACGCGAAACGTCCTCTCCAATGTGGAACATCTTCTGAAGGAGTTCGACATGGAGGTGCTGGACGTCGCGCAATCTCAGGTGACGCTGACCGATTTCCGCGACTATGACGCCTACAACGCCCTTTACAGGAACTTCTTCGCCTTTCCGTTCCCCGCCAGGAACTCGGTCGAAGCTGGTTTGGGGAAAATCTCGCAATACGGCTTGAAGTACCAGATCGAGGTTACAGCGATCCGCAATGCCTCGACCGAGGGGCTGGTCGTGACGGCCGAGGACAGTTTCTACTTCAGGCGCATCGAAATAGAAGGTGGAGCGTAAACTGCCGGGAACCTTTCCGTATCTTGGATGGCCGGCGTCATGGGTTTATCCCCTGATACCAATCTGTTTGAATGGTTCGAAAAGACAGCCTCACACCGAATCCGCCAAAGACCGTATTTCTGGTTCGGGTGCTATTTGTGACTAGTGATCAGCCTACCGCAAAGCAAGTTTCGTAGGAGCTGGCCATCTTTTCGATCAAGCAAGAAGATCCGAAACCAATGGGAACATTCCTGAGGTATTGGCGCTCCCCCCTCACCCCGCATTTCCCCGCAATTGCCGTACTCTCTGAAACAACGGATTCCGGTATCGTGCGCGCGGCGAAGGAAAGCGGTATTCGCCGCCCACGCGCCCTCATCAGGAAGGGGCGGGAATCGTTTCGAGGAGAGAAATCATGCTCATGGATGCAAGGATAACAGCGATAATGAAAATAATCATATTTCCCGTAAAATTCGATAAATTCACGGGGTTTTTCGATAAATTTCTGGAAATTATTTTCTCGATAACTAATTGTAATTCAAATAGTTACTCTGAAGATATGAGCGCCGCGCACTCAGATTCAGCGGCAAAAAAAGTTTTTCGCCTCCCGCGCATTTCCCCGCAACTGCCCGCATTTGGGTGCGGCGCCATCCCTCCCTCCTCAGTCGGGATTGTCAATCCTCGAAGGCAGGCCTCCCATCTCGCGCAGCACCTCGTAGAAGGCGACGGTGTCCTCTTCCGCGTAGCCCCGCTCGTAGGCCATCTGCAGGACCTGCGACCAGATGTTCGTGAACAGCATGGGCGAGCCGTGGAGCTGGCCCTGCTCCAGCATGAGGCGCGAATCCTTGAGGGAGGTCTTCACCTGGCCCTGCTTCGAGTAATCCGCATGAATCATCTTGGGGCCCTTGTCTATCATCGTCTTGGAGGAACAGGCGCCGTCTTTCAGCACCTCCAGCAGGGTGTCCATCTCCAGGCCCACCTTCGTGCCGAGCATCAGCCCCTCCGCCAGGGCGAGCCGGTTGCCCGCCAGGATCATGTTGATGACGAGCTTCGTCCGCGCGCCCGAGCCCACCGGCCCCATGTGGTAGGCCGCCCGGCTGAAGCCCGCGAAAACGGCGCGGCAGGCGTCGAAATCCTCCGCCTCGCCGCCCGCGATGACCACCAGATCCTTGGCGACCGCCATCGTGCTCGTCCCGCTCACGGCGGAATCGAGAAAGCGGACCCCCCGCCCGGCCAAATCACCTGCCAGGCGAACCGAGTCCTCGGGGCGCGAGGTCGTCGTGTCGAGAAGGTAGAGGCCCTCTTTCGCCCCCTCGGCGACCCCGCCCGGACCGAAAGTGGCCTCCCGCGCGACGTCGCTGGTGGGCAGCGAGGTGATCACGAAGTTCACGTCCCTAGCGGCTGCCGCGGGCGTCTCGACGGGGTGGCCGCCTTTTTCGCTTAAGTCGTCCATGCGCTTAGGGTCCACGTCGAAGCCCTGCACCTCGAAACCCGTCTCCCGCATGTTCTTGATGAACGCCTGGCCCATCAGCCCCATGCCCACGATACCCACGCGTTGCGACATCTTTTTTTCTCCTATGATGGCGATGAATTTCGCTCCCTTTTAGGGCTTTCTCATCCCGAGGACAAGCGCCCCGGTGAACGGTTCAGATCTTGCGGCGCGCCTTACCCGTTGACGGCGCTTTCAGAACCATCCCCAGCCGTTGTATTCTCTCGTTGGGAGCGCATCGGTGCTGGTGTGCCGCCTGGACTTCAAATCCAGTGGACGGGGCTAATCACTTCGTCGGTGGGTTCGACTCCCACGCGTTCCCGCCATTTCGCACCCAAAACATCACACGATGGTCAAACCGCCGTCGAGCACCAGGACCTGTCCCGTCATGTAGGACGAACGCGGCGTCACCAGATACTCCATCGCGTCGAGCACCTCATCCACCCGCCCGAACCTGCCCATGGGGGATTTGCGGTAGCGCTCCGCCAGGTTCTCGGGGTCGCCGTCTCCCTGGGATTCCCTGAGTTTCGTCAGCACCGGGCCCGCCGCGATGGCGTTGACGCGGATGTTCGAATCCGCCAGTTCGACGGCCAGCGCGCGCGTGAGGCCCTCGACGCCTCCCTTTACGGCGACGTAGACCACGCGCTCCTTCGCCGGCGTATGCGCGTAAAAGCTCGACATGTTGACGATGGCGCCGCCGCCCCGCTTTTTCATCTCCGCCGCCGCGCGCTTCGCGCACAGGATGCCGCCCTTGAGGCCCACGCCCAGCGCCAAATCGATCGTGGCTTCCTCGATCTCCGACAGGGGGCCGTTCCCCCGGATGACGGCGCAGTTGATCAGAACATCCACGCCGCCGAACCTCGCCGCCACCGCGTCGAAGGCATCCTCGACGCCCTCCTCATTCGAGATGTCCGCCCTCACCCCGAGGATGGCACCACCCGCTTCGGTTTCGAGCCTGCGCAGGCCGTCTTCTTCCACGTCCAGGGCCGCCACTTTCGCGCCCATGCCCGAAAACCTGCGCGCGGCGTCCGCCCCGATTCCACGCGCCGCGCCCGTGATGACGAAAATTTTTCCACTCAAGTCCACGGTGTTCTTCCCGCGCTTCGGCCAAATGGAGGGACAAGCCAGGTATTCAAAACGAGACAACCCCCTCACCCCGGATGATCTCCATCTGCGTCCCCAGCTTCCTGGAGAGCGATGTGAGAGTATCCAGGATCTCCGCTGATTTCGGCTCCTCGTCGCCGAGTATCCGGGGGCTGCCGTCCGCTTCGATCAAAACGGGCGATATCGCCGCCCGGCTGAGCGCTCCGCCTCTCAAAGTCAGCTTCAGGCAAATCGACTCGCGCGCCGTGGGCAGGAACATCGGGTGGTCGTGATCGAGCACGAAGTTGCCGAGCGCGTAGAAAACGGGCCGCCCGCGATACACTTCGACCCCCTGCACGATGTGGGGATGATGGCCGACGACGACGTCCACCCCCGCCTCGATAGCCGCGTGCGCCGCCGCCTGCTGGGAAAGCGTGAGCGTACGGCTCTGGCTCGCGCCCCAGTGGAACGAGGCCAGAAGAAAATCGACCCGCGGCCGCGCGCGCTCGACGTCGGCGATCATCGCCTCCAAATCCTCCTCGTTGAGGTAGGGAGGGCCATAGAGCGCATCCTGCCGGATGGGCGCGACGCCGGGCTTTGAAGGGCCTGCGCCCCAGCCCAGGGGGAGTTCCAGCACGTAGGATAAAAAACCGTACCGCACGCCGCCTCGCTCGATGACGGCGGGCGTTCGCGCTTCCTGGATGTTCCGGCCCGCGCCCGAATATGCGATCCCGTTTCGCTCGAGCAACTCCATCGTCTCGACGAACGGTTCGACCCCGTAGTCCATGCAATGATTGCTGGCGAACGCCAGGACATCGAAGCCGCCCTCGATATAGCCCTGAATCATCTCCGGGTCATGGCGCATCACGATCTTCCCGCTGGCCGGGGTACCCAGGTGGGACATCGAGGCTTCCAGGCCGCCGAAGCGCAGATCGGCCACTTTGAGATACGAGGCGACCTCCGAGAAAGTATTCTGGGGCTCTGCGCGGTCGATTTCCATGTCGCCCACAACGACGAGCGTGGATTCTTTATCCGCTGAATCTTGCGCTTCACCCGGCAACGTCCACCCCCATTGTTGAAATACCGCGCATCCCTGCCTCCTTCCACTCAAAAGGACGCAGGAGGCGTCCTATTTCTTGTTTTCCCGCTCCAGGTAGGAGAGATACACGGCCGCGCTGTCCAGTTCTCCATTGCCTGCGCGCGCGCCTTCCCTGTACAGCGGCGCGCATGCGTTGCCTACCGGCGTCACGGCGCCGTGCCTCCTGGCCAGTCTGAGACCAAGCCCGATGTCCTTCCGGATGACGTTCAAGGTGCTCCGGGGACGGCGATACCGGCCCCGCACCATGATGCCGCCGTGGCCATGGAACCCGCTTGAATCGCCCGCGCGGCTTCTCTTGAGCGTGTCGAACAAGAAATCTTTCCCGAATCCACTGCGCATCCCCAGCCTTAAACCTTCGGCGATGACGCACCGCCCCATGGAGGTCATGTAGTTCACGACCACTTTCATCTTGGCCCCGGAGCCCGACGGCCCGCAGTAAACCTGATCGGAAAGCATCGTCTCCAGAAGCGGCGCCACCTTTTCGTAGGCTTTCCTGTTCCCGCCCACGAGAAACAAGCCTTCCCGATTCGTCACGTGGTCGCTGTTGCCGCTTACGCTGGCGTCCAGGTAGGGAATTCCCCTCTTCCGGCAAAGTTCGGCGTGTTTTCTCGAATCCTCCGGATCCGACGTCGTCGTGTCGAGCACGACATCGGGCGCGGATTCGGGCGCGCAGGCCAGATAACCGTCTCTCCCGCGCGCGGTCTGAAGGGAGATTTTAGAGTTGGGAACGGAGATGAAAACGATGTCCGCCGCTTCGGCCACGGCGCGGGGCGATTCCAGGGCCTCTCCCCCCAGACGCCTGAACTTCCGCATCGCCCCCGCCAGCACGTCGGTTCCCACGAGGCGTTGGCCGTCTGCAATGAGATTCTTGGAAAACGCCTGTCCCATGAGGCCCAGGCCGATGAAGCCGATTGTTTTATTCGGGTTCTTCTTTTTGGACATTTCGCCCCTCCCATCAGGTGGAAATATAAAGAAGCGCGCAGCATGAGACGCGAGGGACTACTCGCTTACGAGTTCCACTCTGTATCGGTGCTGGTCTCCGCGATAATAGATTTGAGAGAATTCGACGGGCTTCCCGCTTTTGCTGTAGACGAAGGTTTCCACATACAATACCGGCGCCAGGACGCCGATGGAAAGATGGCCGGCGACATCGCTCTCGGCGATGCGCGCCTCGAACGTCTGCTGAATCTTGCCCAGCGGGATGTTCAGCCGACTCTTCAGGATGTGGAGCATGCTGCGGGTGCGTATATCTTCTTGCGGAATGTCTTTCGCAATCTTTTGGGGCAGATAATTCATCACGTAGCAAAGAGGTGCTTCCTCCGCCATCCTGAGACGCTGAACCCTGGTCAACTTCTCCCCGTCGACCAAGTCGAAGAATTTCTGAAGCCGGACCGAAGCATCTACGTCTTCCGTCGATATGACCCGCAGCTCCTCGCCGCCCGCGTCCTCCTCCCAGACGAGGCCGGTGAGTTGAATCATCTTCGATTTCACGCCCCCGTGGTTGACGAACGTGCCCTTGCGGCGCTCGCGCGTCAGGAGCCCTTCTTTCTCCAGTATGGCGAGGGCTTGTCGCAGGGTGACCCGGCTGACGCCGAAATGCTTCGACAGGTCCAACTCTTTCGGGAGCTTCATGCCCGCGAACAGTTCTCCGCTTTCGATTTTGCCGCGCAAGAGATTCGCGATCTGGTAGTAGTAGGGGATGAATTCGTTCGAAAACGGTTTTTCCGCAATCAGTTCCCGCATCCTCTCCTCGCTTTCGACATCCTCGTAAACCGACAGGCTTCAAGCATCAGGCAAGGCGCAAGTTTCACATATCGCAACTTCGTTGAAAATGGGCATCTTCGCGAAAATAACACTTGCGATCTTTAATGGTATTAAATATAATACCATTATTCAAGATTTAATTCACATTTTTCGTTAAGGTTTTGAGGCGAGAATTGCTTTCGCTGGTTGCACTAATTTATGTTTTTTCGTTCACCCTTAGGATGTGTGCCGCATGAAACTCGAAGGACGAACCGCGCTCGTTACCGGCGCAACGCGCGGCATCGGCAAGGCCATCGCCCACGCACTGGCCCGCGAAGGCGCCACCGTCGCCGTGCACTACCATGCAGGCGAAGAGGCGGCGCAGGAGGCGGCGAAAACGATTCGAGAAGCCGGCGGCAGCGCGTTCAGCGTCCAGGCCGACGTGAGCCGGCATGACGAGGTGGAGCGCATGTTCGGGGAATGCGAAAAACAGATGGGCGGCGTCGAAATTCTCGTCAACAACGCGAGGCAACTGGTGAAGGGCAGAGCCTTCATGGAGATGAACTGGGAGGAGGACTACGAGCCCCAGATCCAGGTGATGCTCAAGGGCGCTTTCCATTGCTGCCAAGCGGCGCTGCCGGGAATGCAGGAAAAAGGCCAGGGCCGCATCGTCAACGTCTTGTCCACCGTGCTGGGAGAGAAGCGAGCGCGCACGAATTCCTATGGGGCCGTCAAATCCGCCCTGCTCTATTTCTCGCAAAACCTGGCCGTGGAAATGGGTCCTTACGGCATTACGGTCAACATGGTCTCGCCGGGCCTAACCGAAACGGAGCGGCCCATCCTCCATGCGGAGGATTATCAAAGAGAATACATCGACGCCATCCCCATGAAGCGCCTGGGGCGCTCCGAGGACGTCGGGGGCGCCGTGGTGTTTTTCTGCAGCGATGAGGCCGCCTACGTGACGGGCGTGAACATGGCCGTCTCGGGCGGTAAAGTAATCTTTTAACGGTACGCAACACGAAGGAGAGGAAAGTTGGGGTTATCGACCAAAGAGCGTGATCGCCGCCACGCAAATCTAAGAGCGGCAATGGGGCGCGAGGGTCTGGACGTTCTCGTCGTCTACGGCAACAGCGGCCGTCAGGGGCCGCGTACGGGGAACCTGGCCTACGTCAGCAATTTCATCTCGTTCTCCGGCCAGCAAATCCTGGTATTCCCGCGCGAGGGAGAACCCGTCCTGTTCGTGGGGGTGGAGAACCAGCGAATCGAATCCCTGCGAAACGGCTGGATTTCCGACACCCGCTGCGAGGCCATGACACCCGTTCCGAAGCAGGCATGCAATTATCTGAACGAGATAATCACTTCCAACTCCAGAATCGGTATCTCCTCGCTCGCCATAATCCCCGTGGCCTGGCACCAGCAACTTCAGGATCAGGTAACAGCGAAAGAATGGGTGGAGGCGGGCGAGCTGGTATGGAAGCTGCGCCTCGTCCAAAGCGATGAGGAAGTCGAAATGTCGCGCCACGCGGCCCGGCTGGGTGATAAAGTGTGGAATCATCTGTGTGATTTCATTCGCGAAGGGGTGACCGAACTCGACATGCGCGCCGAGATGGACCGGGTGATCATCCCCGAAGGGGGAGTTGAGAACTTCAACATGATGGGCCTCGCCAGTATGGCCGACGGCGGCGAAGCACCCTGGGGCTACGTCATTCCTCAGACGGACAGGCCCATCAAGCAGGGCGACGCCGTCCTGCTGGAAATCTCCCCGCGCGTTCGGGGTTACTGGAACCAGATAGTACGTGTTCTGGCGCTGGGCGAGGCGGAAAAGTGGTTGGTCGACGCGCACCAGGTGGTGCGCGAGGCGCGCGACGCCTCGCTGGAGCACATGAAACCGGGAGAGCCGATGGTCGGCATGGTCACGGCGATGAACGACGTTTTCGAAAAACACGGCTACGAAGTGTGGCCCTACGGTCTCGTGCACCTCACGGGCCTGGACCTCACCGATTACATGATCACGCCGGTATCCGAGGGAGAGTTGGAACCCGGCATGGTGGTGACGACGCATCCCATGTTCAACCTGGGCCCCAACCGCCAGATTTTCTGGGGTGAAACCTATCTGGTCACGGACGATGGCTATGAACCGCTGAACACGAGTACAGATGAATTGGTTTGTCTCTGACGGCTTGTTTGATTCTTACCTAAGAGGAGGAACACGAGATGAAGAAGCTTTGGCTTTGGATAGTTGTTCTGTCGCTGCTGCTGCTCCCCGCGGGAGTGAAGGCGGCGCCCAAGGGGAAGGTGGTGCTGGGCATGGCCGGTGCGCTGACGACGTTCGATCCGCACACCTTCAGTTCCCTGCCGATTTCGATGCATCACCCGAACGTTTTCGAGACGCTGCTCGCGCGCGCTCCCGACGGCTCCATGACGAACCAGCTCGCCGAGAGCTACAAGATGGTGAGCCCCAAGGTATGGGAGTTCAAGCTCAGGAAGGGCGTGAAGTTCAGCAACGGCGACCCCGTGAACGCGGCGGCTGTCAAGTTCAGCTTCGAACGGATTCTCGACCCCAAGATGAAATCGAGGCAGTACCGCTACTTCAAGAGCATGGCGAAACTGGAAGTGGTCGATGAGCACACGGTCCGGATTCACACGAAAAAACCCGACCCCATGCTCCCGCCGTTCCTGGCGATCTACGGCTTCATCGTGCCGCCTGACTACTACAAGAAACACGACAAGAAACACCTCTCTCGCAACCCGGTGGGCAGCGGTCCCTTCGTGATGAAGAAATGGCGCAAGGGCCAGGAAGTCGTCTACGAGGCGAACCCCAACGCCTGGAGAAAACCCAGGGTGAAGACGGCGGTCGTGAAGTTCATCCCCGAGTCCACCACGCGCGTCTCCGCGCTCATCTCGGGCGACGTGGACGTCATCGACAACCTGCCTCCGGCCCTGAGCGAGCGCGTCCGGGCGAGCGGCAAGACCGACGTCATCGCCAAGCAGTCGCCGCGCACCAACTACATCCTGATGGTGATCAAAGAGGGCGCGCCCTGGATGGACGTGCGGGTCCGCAGGGCCATGAACCTGGCGATCAACCGCGAGGCCATCACCAAGAACGTGATGATGGGCTTCGCCAAATCGGTGGCGATCATTCAGGGTCCCGCAAGTTTCGGCTTCAACCCCGAACTCAAGCCCTACCCCTACGATCCCGCCCGGGCGAAGAAGCTGCTCGCCGAGGCCGGGTTCGCGAAGGGATTCTCCTTCGACGTGTACATCCCCCGCGGCCGCTTCATGATGGGCAAGGAAGCGCTCGAGGGCATCGCCGGACAGTGGGCGAAAGTCGGCCTCAAGGCCAACGTCCGCGTGATGGAATGGGGCGCGATGAAGAAGATCATCTTCAGCAAATACAAGAAGAACGTGAAGCCGTTCCTGTACTATCTGGCGCGCATGAACACGGCCTTCAGCGCAGAGCACATGTTCGCCGGCGCCATCAGCAGCCGATCGGCCTACGGCGGATTCCGCGACAAGGCCGTGGACGCGATGATCAACGACGCACGCTCGACGCTCGACAACAAGGCGCGGGAGAAGAAATACCAGAACATCGCCAAGGTTCTGCGTCATGAGAAGGTGCCGATCGTTCCGCTGTATCAGACCTTCCGCATCTTCGGCGCGAACAAGAAGATAGACTGGAAACCGCGCGCCGACGGAAAACTGATAGCCGCAGAAGTCGGCCTCAAGTAGGTTCGACGCTTTCATTCGAAGCGACGCTCCGGCCGGGTGCGGTTATGAACCCCGCCCTGGCCGGAGGCGTTCGTGAAATACCTGCCGCCGGGTGGTTTTCATCGGGCGCGATTCTCTGGTAACGAGGCGAACCTCGCCCTCGAATTAAGATGGCTCCACATCGCTGGGTGGCTCAATGGCCGGATATGTCGTAAAGCGCTTGATTCAGGCAATCGTCCTCCTCAAGTGCGTCATGATCATCGTGTTTCTCCTGCTTCACATGACGGGCGACCCCGTCCTGGTGATGCTCGATACCGATGCGACCCACGAAGACATCGAGCACTTGAGGAAACTCATGGGGTTCGACCAGCCGCTCCACGTGCAGTACGGGCGTTTTTTCAAAAACGCCCTGCAGGGGAACTTCGGGGAATCCACCGAACACGGCGAATCGGCCATGGGCCTCGTTCTGGAGCATTTCCCGGCGACGATAGAGATGGCGGTCGGCGCCTTCGTTTTCGCCGTGCTCATCGGGATTCCCTTCGGCTGTCTGGCAGCATTCAGAGAGGGTTCGACTTACGACAAGGGCTGCGTGGGAATCACGGTGCTGATGCAGGCGGTTCCCGATTTCTGGCTGGCGATCATGTTCATCATGTTCTTCTCGGTGACGCTGGGGCTTCTGCCCTCCTTCGGTCGCGGCGGGTGGGAGCATTTCATCATGCCGGCTTTCGCCGCCTCCACGTATCACCTCGCCCGGCTCGCAAGGCTCATGCGCTCACAGATGCTCGAGGTGCTGCGCCAGGACTACATCACCACGGCGCGGGCGAAGGGGTTGAGCGAAAAGATCGTGCTCATGGTGCACGCTCTAAAGAACTCTTCGATTCCCATCGTGACCGTCATGGGGCTGGATTTGGGGATTCTCCTCGGGGGAACCGTGATCATCGAGGTCGTTTTCGCGTGGCCGGGGGTCGGGCGACTGGTGGTCGATTCGATCGCGAACCGTGATTTCCCGATCGTCCAAGCCGCCGTGTTTCTTCTGGCGTCGGGGTTCGTGATCATCAACCTAGCGGTGGACCTCGTATACGCCTATCTCGACCCGCGGATCAGTTACGAATGAGAGAACAAGCGCTCGCGATTCAGGAAACGATGGAACTCGAAGCGCTCCCGGAGCGCCCGAAGGTATGGGCGTCGCTTTGGAAGGATAAATCCGCACTCCTGGGCTGCGTGATCCTTCTCTCCGTGGTGGTGATGGCCGTCTTCGCGCCGCTGCTCGCCCCCATGGATCCGCAGGCCCAACTCCTGGACAGAAATCTCAAGCCGCCCATGTGGTCGGACGGCCAGCAAATCTATCTCCTCGGCACGGACCACCTGGGTCGGGATTTTCTGAGCCGCCTCATCTACGGCGCGCGCATCTCGCTGCTGGTGGGCTTTTTCGCCGTTTTGCTCACGGGATGTTTCGGGCTTTGCGTAGGGCTGGTGGCGGGCTATTTCGGCGGGAAGGTGGATTTCCTGCTCATGCGGCTCGTGGACCTCGTGCTCTCGTTTCCGTTCATATTGCTGGCCCTGGCGACCATCGCCATCGTGGGGCCGAGCCTCGTCGTGCTCATTCTCGTGATGTCGATGCGCATCTGGGTCATCTACGCCCGCGTCGTGCGCGGCGAGGTGCTCACGCTGCGCGAACAGGAGTTCGTCCAGGCGGCGCGGAGCATCGGCGGGAGTCATTTCCGCATCATCGTCCGCCACATTCTTCCGAACGTGCTGGCGCCCGTCATCATCATCGCCTCCCTGTATCTCGGAAGGATGATCATCATCGAGGCGGGCCTGAGCTTCCTGGGTCTCGGCGTGCCGCCGCCCACGCCCACCTGGGGCGGTCTGCTGAGCGACGGGAAGGTGCATCTCTACACCTCCTGGTGGGTCGTCACCCTGCCCGGACTGGCGATTACGGTGACGGTTCTGGGGGCGAACCTGGTGGGCGATTGGCTGAGAAACGTGCTGGACCCGCGTTTGAAATCGGTGTGAGTTCGTTGAGGAATGAGGAGAAAAGTTAGATGAGCGATCCATTGAGGGTGGCCGTGGTCGGGCTGGGCCGCTGGGGCAACACGCTGGCGTCCTACATCGAGAGAACGCCCGGGATGAAGATCACCACATGCTTCACCAGAACGCCCGAAAAACGAAAGGCGTTCCGTGAGAAATTCTCGTGCGGTGAAGAGGCGAGCTACGAGGATGTGGTGCGGAGTCCCGATGTGGACGCCGTCGTTATCGCGGCGCCCAACAACAAGCACGCCGAACTCGCAATGGCGGCGGCCGAGCAAGGGAAGCACGTGCTCGTCGACAAGCCGATCGCCGCTTCCATCCCGGATGCCAAGAGGATGATCCGCGCGTGTGAGGACGCCGGCGTCACCCTGGGCGTAGGCGCGAGTTCGAGATGGCTCAGGGGCCATCGCCTCTTCAAGCAACTGCTCGATGAGGGAACCATCGGCACCCTGGCGATGGCCGAGACCAACTACTCGAACGACCGGGGGCTTCACTACACGCCGGACAACTGGCAATGGTACGCGGAAGGCTCCCCCGGCGGCCCGCTCCTCCAGGTGGCCATCCACCAGGTGGACAACCTGCTCTATCTCTACGGGCCCATCAAACGCGCCTCTGCGGCGTTCAGCAAAATAAAGACAAAATCGGAAATTCCCGACGTGAGCGTCGTGTGGTTCGAGTTCGAATCCGGCCTGCTCGGCACGCTGGGGACGAGCTTCATCAGCCCGCGCACGCCGAACGGGCGCTACACCTACTTCATGAACGCCTACGGGGATGAGGCGAACCTCTACCACGACAGGTGGGAGGGCATCAAAATCCTGCGACCGGACGGGGAGAAGCGAGAAGAGATCCCCTATGAGGAATACCCCAGGCAGGATTACCTGATAGAGGAGTTCAAGGATTTCGAAGGCGCCGTCCGGGAAGGTCGCCCGCCCGAGGTGGGCGGACCCGAAGGACTCCACGTTCTGGGCGCCGTGTGGGCGGCCATGCGCTCCTGGGAGCGCGGCGAGCCCGTGGAAGTGGCGGAGGTGCTCGAAGAAGGCGATTAGACGCGAATGGCTCCGGCGGGGTAGACCCGCCCATCACCGGAAGGAAGGAGACCCATGTACGACTACCGAATGACGGATGAGCAAAAAGAGTATCAAAGAATCGCGCATGAATTCGCGCGGGACGAAATCCGGCCCATCAGCCTGGAACTGGATCACAAGGAAGACCCGCTGGATTGCGCCTACATGCCCCATCTTCTCGAAAAACTCGACAAGACGGGCCTGAGGACGATGAGCATCCCCAGGGAATACGGCGGCGGTGGCGTGAACGATTTGCTCACACACTGCATCGTGGGCGAGGAGATCTCCTGGGGCGACAGGGGCGCCACGGGGTTCATGCTCTCCTCCACTAAGATCGCTCACATCCTATCCAGCGAGCTTTTGGGAAACCCGGAACTGGCGGACTACTGGATGCGCGAGTACGTGAGCGACCCCACGTTCCTCATCGGCACGGCGACGACCGAGCCACAATCGGGTTCGGAGAACCAGCTCCCCTACAACGGGGCGGACGGCGGATACCAGACCACCGCCGTGCTCGACGGGGACAACTACATCGTGAACGGCAAGAAGCACTTCATCTCCAACGTCGGCTGGGCGCGGCTCATGTTCACGTTCGTGCGAACGAACCCCGACGTGGGCGTCGAGCAGGGGGCTTCCCTCCTCATGGTACCCACGGATGCACCCGGCGTGAAGATGGGCAAGGTGCACAACAAAATGGGCTATCGCCTGAACCAGAACGCGGAGATCATCTTCGAGGACGCGATAATCCCCGCCAAGTACCGCCTGGGACCCGAGAACTGCGGCGTCTCCTATATCCGGCGCCACCTGCGCGGCGACGCCCTCATCAACGCGGCCGGCCAGATCGGCGTGGCGCGCGCGGCGTATGAGAAATCGCTCGAATTCGCGCAAAACCGCAAACAGAGCGGACGACCCATAGCGCACCACCAGTCGGTCGGCATCAAGCTCGTCGACATGTACACGAAAATCCAGGCGGCGCGCGCCTACGTGCACTACGCGGCGTGGCGTCAGGACATGCGCCACGAGATTCCCATCGACCCGCCCATGACGCTCACCGCCAGCGCCTTCGCGCACGAGATCTCCTGCGACGTCACGAAGATGGCGATGGAGATACACGCGGGCGTGGGCGTGCAGCGCGAGAATTTTCTCGAAAAATGGTTCCGCGACACGCACAACATGCTTTTCTCGAGCGACGGCGGAAACAACATGAAGAAGGTGCGCGCGATGTACGCCATCACCGGCGAGTGGGGCGCGCGGAGCGAGGAGGAAAACCCCGTGCCTGGCGGCGCCTACGTCGCCGTCGGTGACGGACTCTAGGACCATCACGAACAAGGGAGGAAAAAGGGTGGCATCACGAACCCATCACGTGCACCACGTCGCCAAGGACCCCCAGGCGGCGGCGGATTTCTACATCAACCACTTCGGCGGCGAGCTGTTCACGCCCGAGATCGAATACCGGGGCTCTTCCTACATCAGCGTCATGCTGGGCGAGGTGGAGATCCGCATTCGCGGCTTGAGAGACGATGAAGACGATTCCATGGCCAAGGTGGGCCGCGGCCTTCACCACTTCGGAATCCAGGTGGAAGGCATCGACGAGGTGGCCGAACGCCTCGAGAAAGCGGGCGTCGTCTTCACGAAAAAGCCGGGGGACGGCGTTCTGGGTTCGAGGACGGCCTTCATCATCGCGCCCGATAACGTCGTGATCGAACTGGTGGAAGAACCTGAATAACGATTCGTTTGCACACAGGAGAAAGACCTGATGCCGGGATTCGCGCGGGGCCAATTCAACGTCGACTATGAAGAACGCGTCGACGTGGGCGCACTTCGCCGAAAGCGCGTGGAGAAGGCGCAAAAAGCGATGGCCGAGCAGGATATCGACGCCCTTTTCCTCTGGAAGGTCGAGAACGTGCGCTACCTCACGAGCATGCGCTCCTCTTTTCTGGCGCACAGGGAAGGTACGAGAAACGCCGTCATTCTCCCGCGAGAGGGAAGAGCGCACATCATGACGAACGGCGGGGAGATACCCCGCGTCTCGCGCGACATGCCCTGGATAGAGAAATTCCATCACCTGGCGAAGATGGAGGAACAGCCCCTCGTGGACAAGATGATCCGCGAGACGCTGCGCCCCCTCTTCGAGGAGATGGGCCTCATCGGCAAGCGGGTGGGCCTGGACCTCATGACGTTCATCCAGTTCAGCGCCTACCAGAAACATCTGGACGACGTGGAGTTCGTGAACGGCGATTCGTTCATGCACAAGGTGCGCCGGCACAAGATGCCCGAGGAGGTCTACATGATCCGCGAGGCCTGCGCGATCGCCGACGCCGTGAACGAGGAGGCCATGGACAGCGTGCGGGCGGGAAAGCGCGAGTGCGACGTGGCGGCGGACGCGATGAAGGTGCTCCACCACTACGGGGGCGAAATGGCGCACCTGGTCTCCCCTTTCGTCGCCTCGGGCGAGCACATGTCGCCGCCCTACCGCTTCGCGAGCGACAAGATCATCCGAAGCGGCGACCTGGTGTTCATCGACATCGGCGCGCAGTGGAACGGATATTTCGGCGACGTGGCCCGGACGATGATCTGCGGAAAGCCCTCGAAACGGCAAAAGGAGATCTACACCGCCGTGCATGAATCCCTGCAGTTGGGACTCGAGCGCACCCGCCCCGGTTTCACCAACAAGCAGGTGGCCGAGCGAATCTGGGAGACGGGCGAGAAATACGGTTTGAGAAAGAACTGGTTCTCGCTCAGCATCGGCCACGCGGTAGGAACCTCGCCCAACGAACCTCCCTACATCGGCGAGCCCGACCCCGATTCCGAAGAAGTCGATCTCGAGCCCGGCATGGTCTTCGCCATCGAGCCGCTCATCTGGGTGCCCGACGTCCCCGGAGGCGGCGGCGTGCGCATCGAGGAGACGGTGCTCATCACCGAAGAAGGCCATGAGGTGTTGACGCGCTCGCGCATGGACGACCGCCTGCTTCTTTGAGGCGCGCCGCCTCGCCAGACCAATCCCCGGAAAACTCCCGGACATTCAAGACGGCGACTTGCCTGCTGCGACTCGCGATCCCGATTGAAGGCGAGTCGTACGGGGCGTAGAATGCCGCGCGTTGTTCCTGTCCAAGTCATTGAGGAGGCTCGCCTTGACGCTTTTCCATAGAACCGAACTCGGTGTCGCCGTCGTGGGCGCCGGACGCATCGGCACACACCGATCGCGCCTCGCGGCGCAACACCCCGCCGTGCGCTTCCTGGCGATCTCGGACGCCGAGCCCGAGCGCGCGAAGGCCCTGGGCGCGCGCGTGGACGCGCAGGTAACATCGGGCAGCAACGAGGAGGTGATCTCCCATCCCGACGTGGGCGCCGTCATCGTCTCGACTTCCGAGTTCGCTCACGTGGAGCCGGTGCTCCAGGCGCTCGAACTCGGCAAGCCCGTTCTGGTGGAAAAGCCCATCGCCATGACCCTGGAGGACGCCGACCGCCTGCTCACCGCGGCGGAGAGATACGATACCGACCTCCGGGTGGGCTACATCATGCGCTACAAGCGGCGCTATTTCCTCGGAAAAGAGCAGATACAGCAGGGCCGCCTCGGGAGACTCATCGGCGCTACGGGCCGCGTGTTCAACACCAGGGCGCAGGCGTTCGAAATTCTCAAGCGCTCGGCCGACGCCACGCCCGTTCTCGACGTCCTCACCTACTGGGTCGACATGATGTGCTGGTTCATGGAGGGAAACCCGCCCGTCGAGGTGGTCTGCCGGGGAGGCGGCTTCGTCTTCAAGGAGGCGGGCTACCCCAAGGTGGACGACGTGAGTTGGACGATCATGACCTTCGCCGACGGCGCGACCGTGAACTTAGGGATATGCTACGCGCTACCCGCGAAATACCCCACCGCGGGGCAGAGCATTCGTCTCGAAGTCATCGGCACGGACGGCGTGATGCTCTTCGATGAGGACCACAAAGAGAACATCCTCTACACCGAAAAGGGCTACCCCCACGCCTACGTCCCCGACCACCACCTGCCGATGGTCTTTCTCGGCAGCACGTCTTCGGGTGACTGGGCGCTCGACACCATGTACGGCCCCATCGGCGATGAGACGAGGAGCTGGCTGGACCACCTCGCCACGGGGCGGCCCTGTCATCTCGCCACGGCGGAGGACGCGCGCCAGACCCTGGAGGTGACCATCGCCATGGAGGAATCGGCGCGCACCGGCGACGCCGTAAAACTCCCCCTGGGAGAGGGGCACTAGCCATTATGCTTTTTTCCTTGAACAAACGGCGCGCGCCGTGCCATATCTGTATGCAGACGGCGAACCCGGCGCCGCGCCCGGCGCAAGGTGAAGCGAAGGCGCAAAATTTTCTCCGGTGAACGGGCCTTGGAATGAACCAGGAAAATCCTTTTCACGACAGAAAGAGCGGTATCCTGCTCCACCCCACCTCGCTGCCGAGCGAGGCGGGCTTCGGCGATTTAGGCTCCGGAGCGTTCGAATTCGTCGACCAACTCGCATCATCCGGCCAGAGCTGGTGGCAGATGCTGCCCGTATGCCCCACCGACGAGACAGGGTCCCCCTATGTCTCCTCATCCACGTTTGCGGGAAACCCCCTGCTGATATCACTCGGCAGGCTCGCCGAAGAGGGCCTACTCTCCGCGAAAGATATGGAAGACCGCCGTCAGAACGGCGGAGGGGAAATCGAACCGGCGCAGGCGCTCCAGGCCCATGAATCGCTGCTGGCCAAGGCGTTCGAGGCGTTCTCGAACGACGGCGGGGCGCGCGACGCGGCATTTACGGCGTTTTGCGAGGCGCAAGCCGGCTGGCTGGCCGACTACGCGAGGTTCCGTGCGCTCAAGCGCGCGCACGAAGGTTCCCCCTGGTGGGAGTGGCCGGAAGACGCAAGAGACCGCAATCCCGATGATCCCGGGTTCGAGGAAAACATCCGCTACACCCAATTCGAGCAATTCATCTTCGACCGGCAATGGCGCGCCCTCAAGGACTACGCAGCCGGAAAAGGAGTCGGCTTCATCGGCGACATCCCCATCTACGTCGCTCACGATTCGGCGGACGTATGGGCGAGGACGCACCTGTTTGAACTCGACGAATCCCGCCGGCCGCGCGCCTACGCCGGCGCGCCGCCCGATTACTTCAACGAGGATGGCCAGCACTGGGGGAACCCCCTCTATGACTGGGCCGCGCACCGTGAGGAGAATTTCGCCTGGTGGAAGATGCGCATGGCCGTCAACGTATCGCGGTTCGACGCCTTGCGCCTCGATCATTTCATCGGCTTCGCGCGGTTCTGGGCGATTCCGGCAGGCGCTGAATCACCCAGGGAAGGCGCGTGGCGCGAGGGGCCGGGCGAGGCCTTTTTCAGCGCGCTGGAAGAAGAATTCGGCCCGCTCCCGCTCATCGCCGAGGACTTGGGTTCGGTGGGAGACGACGTCCACGCCCTCAGAGACCGCTTCGGCCTGCCCGGCATGCGCGTGTTGCAGTTCGCCTTCGACGGCAGCCCGGACAACCCCCATCTGCCCCACAACATTCCCGAGAACGCGGTGGTCTACACCGGCACGCACGACAACGACACCGCACAGGGCTGGTTCCACGGCGCGGACCCGATTCTCCGAAACGAAACGCCCGCAGGCTTCGCCATTTCGCGCGCCACGGCGCTCAGGACTTTCGGGGGCGAACCCGAGGACATCCACTGGTCGATGATTCGCGCAGCGATGAAATCCGGGGCCGCGCTCGCCGTCATCCCCGCCCAGGACGTGCTCGGTCTCGGCAACGAGGGCCGCATGAACCGTCCCGGCGTGCCGCAGGGCAACTGGGTCTGGCGGATGCGCGAAGGCGCATGGAACGGGGCAATCCAGGACAGACTCCTGGGGCTCACGCAACGCAGCGGCCGTGCGCCGGAGTGAGATGGGCCTCACGTAACCGGCGGAATCTCGAAGGCGTTGAGCGTCATGGAGATGGCCGAGTAAAAACCCACGAGGGCGGTGAGGTCGACCACGCCCTTCTCGCCCAGAAGAGAGAACGCCTCCTGATAGGCGGCGTCCGACGCCTTTTTGGTTTCAAGCAGCTCGGTGCAATACCTGTAAACGCAAAGTTCGAGTTCAGTGCCCTCGGTAGGCGTCTCCTGCGCCATTACGGCGGCCACGAGGGCGGGCGTAAGTCCGCTGTCGAGCGCCTGCGCCTCGTGCGCGGAGAAAGCATAAGTCGCCCCCCAGTGGCGCGTGGTGATGATGATGGCGAGTTCGCGGATGTCCTCGGTGATGACGCTCTCCTCGTAATAAAACTTCATGAGACCACGAAGGGCGATGACAAGGCCGGGGCTGCGCACCCAGACCCCGAATGGCCCGCGCACGCCGCCGCGCTGGTTGGCGATGAGTTCCTCATAGGCATCACGTTGGCGGGGCGGCATATTCTCGGGTTCAAGCGGTGCGAGTCGGCTCATCGAGGTATCTCCTTATGGCGTCGTTCATCCGGAAATTTTGCTACAATGGCGAAAACATTCTCTTCCCTCATCCTAGCGAGGTATCTCATGAACTTCGAAGATGCAAGACCGTTTATGGAGAAAAACCACAAGGGCATGGTCACTAGCTTAAGACCGGACGGCACGGCGCAATCGAGCATTATCGTGTGCGGAGCGTATGAAGATTGTGCCGCTTTCGTCATCGTGCGCGGCTGGTCGGTGAAGCTCAAGAACCTGCGCAAGAACCCCCAGTGCACGGTGCTCTACGTCACTCCCGACTGGCGCACCTGGGTGAGCGTGGAGGGGAAAGCCAGGCTGTTCGATTACGAAAACACCGAAAAAGAGGAAATGCGCGTGATGTTCCGCGAGGTGTTCCGCGCCTGCGGAGATTCGGACCACCCCGACTGGGAGGAATATGACCAGGCGATGATAGACCAGGGCGCGGTTGCCGTGCTGGTCACGCCCGAGCGCGTTTACGGGCGTCTGCCGGCTTAATTCTCGAGTGATTCCACGAAAGCGGCGATGCCCTCCTCGAGCGAAAAGCTGTGCCGCCAGCCGGTTTTTTTTTGAAAAGCATTCGCGTCGAGGCCGATTCTGAACACCTCGCCCGCGCGCAGAGGGGCGCGCTCGACGCTCACGGGGTTTTTCCCCATGCGGCGGGAGAGGATATCGAGCAGCGCCTCCACCTCGGTGATGACGCCGGTGCCGATGTTGTAGGCGCCGCCGTCCGCACCGCCCTTCCCCGCCGTGAGGAACGCTTCGACCACGTCTTTCACGTAGACGTAATCGCGTCCCGCGCGTCCGTGTCCGTAGAGGGTGAGGGCTTCGCCCCGCATCAGTTTTTCCGCGAAAATCGATATCACGCCCGCATCGAGCGTCGCGCGCTGCCTCGGCCCATAGACGTTGGCCAGACGCAGCGAGACGACGGAAAGCCCGAAATGCTCCCCGTAGAAGGCCAGATACCGCTCGCCCGCCACCTTGCTCATCCCGTAGTGCGAAGCGGGAGCGAGGGGGCAGCTCTCATCCACGATCTCCTCTTCGGGGTCCCCGTAGCACGCTCCGCCCGTGGCGGCGTAGACGATCCTCGGCGGCGCATCCATGCTCCTGGCCGCCTCGAGAACGCTCAGTGTGCCCATGACGTTCGCCCGCGCATCCAATGAGGGTTCAGCCAGGCTGTGCGTAACACTCGACTGGGCCGCGAGATGGTGGATGACAGCGGGGCGCGCCTCTGCTACCAGGCGGCGCATGAATTCCGCATCCGCAATATCACCCTCGCAAAAAGCCGCGCCAGAGGGGATGTCCTTCACCAGGCCTGACGCGAGATTATCCACCACCCATACGGAATCGCCCGCTTCGAGACACGCTTCCGCTACATGGGAACCGACGAAACCTGCGCCTCCCGTCACCAACACGTTCGCCATCTCGGATTCTCAATCTTTACAAGAGCCGGGTGCGCAGGACACGAAGTCCAGACACGGCCCGAGAAACATGAAACGGCTACTCCCCCAACCGCATGGAGAATATGTTCGCCCATATCAAACCAACCATTGCGGATTGCGGCGCGGATTTCAACCACGGGCCGCGTTTTGCCGGAACCACTCGCTCCTGATAGCCTTGGGCGCAAGTTCCAAGGCAAACGAGTTCGTTGCAAGGAGAAATCCGGTTTGGCCAGATATCTCGTCACGGGCGCTGCGGGTTTCATCGCCTCCAGGGTGTGCGAATTCCTGTTGGATGCAGATCACGCCGTCGTGGGTGTCGACAACATGAACGACGCCTACGACACCCGTCTGAAAGACTACCGCCTCGCGCGCCTGAAGGCGCGGCCCGGTTTCGTTTTTCACGAAGCCGACATCACTCGTTCCGACACCCTGCGCGCGTTGTTCACAGAAAACGCCGGAGGCAGCGGCCCGCCCTTCGGCGCCGTTTTGAACCTTGCCGCGCGTGCGGGGGTGCGGCAGTCCATCGAAACTCCCGGGGCCTATTTCGAGACCAACCTCACCGGCGCGCTGAACCTGCTCGAGTTATGTAAGGATTTCGGCGTCACCAAGTTCGTGCTCGCCTCCACCTCGAGCGCCTACGGGGCGGATACGCCCGCGCCTTTTCGGGAGGACGCCCCGAGCGACAGGCCGCTTTCTCCCTACGCGGCTTCCAAGAAAGCGGCCGAGGCGCTCTGCCACACATTTCATCATCTATACGGGATCGACGTGAGCGTGCTGCGCTATTTCACCGTCTACGGCCCGGCCGGGCGGCCCGACATGAGCCTGTTCCGCTTCACGCAGTGGATAGCCGAGGGAAAACCCGTGCTCGTCTACGGCGACGGAAAGCAGTCGCGCGATTTCACATACGTGGACGACATCGCCCGGGGCACGATAGCGGCCATCAAGCCGCTAAGGTACGAAATCATCAACCTGGGATCGGACGAGCCCGTCGTCTTGAGCGACGCCATCGCCCGCATCGAAGCCCTCACTGAGAAGAAGGCCCGGATTCGCTATGAGGAGAGCAACCCCGCCGACGTCAAAGCCACATGGGCGAACATCGACAAGGCGGAGAGGCTCCTGGGCTGGCAGCCGCAGGTGAGGCTCGCAGACGGCCTCGCGCATCTGGTGGAGTGGTACGCCGCCAACCGCGAATGGGCGAAAGAGGTGCGCACCGACTAGCGAAATCCAGGCGGTTCCCTTCCCTGCGCAATACCCCTTCCGGGCACGATGTACTAGACTCACTGAAAACTTTCACTCATACACTGTCAGGAGACGACATGAAGGCGATGGTATTGGCGGAGGCGGGTGCGCCGTTCGTTCTGGAGGAGCGGCCCATCCCCGTGGCGGGGCCGGGCGAAGCCGTGGCGCGCGTGCTGGCCTGTGGCTCGGGACTTACGATCGAGCACACCCGGGCGGGCCGCATGGGCGGGAATTTCCCGCTCGTCATAGGCCACGAAATTACCGCAGAGATCACGCAGGTGGGCGCGGGCGTGGAAGGCCTCAGCGAGGGCGCGCCCGTGACGGCGTATTATTATTTCACCTGCGGGCATTGCCGCTGGTGCCGCGTGAACCGCGAGACGCTGTGCGAGAACCTCGCAGGCCAGGTCGGCCGCCAGGTGGACGGAGGCTACGCCGAGTACATCAAGCTGCCCGCCCGGAACTTCATCCCCCTGCCCGAAGGGCTGGACTACAAGTCCCACCCCGCCGAGGTCGGCGTCATCTCCGACGCCATTGCCACGCCGTACAAGGTGCTCCGCCACGCGGGCGTCCGCCCGATGGAGAACGTGGCCGTAGTGGGCGCGGGCGGCGGCGTGGGAATCCACATGGTGATGATGGCGCGCTGGGCGGGCGCGCGCGTCATCGCCGTCGACGTGACGGCGGACAAGCTGGGCAAGTGCCGCGACATGGGCGCGCACGACGCGGTGGACGCCTCTCAAGAGGACCTGGGCGATGCGTTTCGGGATTTGACCGGTGGCGCGGGCGTGGACGTCGTCGTCGATTTCGTCTGCACCGCCGAGGGGGTGGAGGGCGGCCTGCGCGGGCTTGGCAAAGGGGGTCGATTCCTCGCCATGGGGGCGAACAGGATAGAACGCTTCCCCTTCTCCCCGCGCGAGTTGCTCCGAGAAGAACAGCAGATCATGGGCAGCCGCTACGCCAATAAACAGGAAGTTATCGACTCGCTCGAACTCGTGGCGCGCGGCGACGTCTGGCCGCTGGTGAGCGAGACCTATCCGCTCGAAGAAGCCAACCTCGTGCATGAACGCTTGCGTGAGGGCCGAGTCACCGGACGCGCCGCCCTGGTGATGTCTCAGGAATAGAAGACACTTTCAGGCGAGGCCGCTCAACCTGAACCCACCGCCTCCCTGCCGAAACGCTCGATCGTCTCGAGCGTCTCGCGCACGTCGTCCCAGGTCGTGTTGTGGTTGATGATGCAGAACCTGAGCGCGAACTTTCCCTTGAGAAGGGTGGAGGACACGAACGCCTTGTCGTCCCAGAAGATGCGGGCGAGGACCGTCCTGTTGATCTCCTCAAGCGCTTCCTCATCGAGGCCGGCATCCGCCGGATTCACCCGGAAGCACACGATCCCCAGCGACACGGGTGTGAGCATCTCCAGATGCGGGCTCTCGCGAACGTACGCCTCGGCACGCTCGGCCAACTCCATGCCCCTGGAAACAGCGCGCCGGAACGCGGCCATGCCGAAGGTCTGCACCGACATCCAGACCTTGAGCGCCCGGAACGAACGACTCAGTTGCAGGCCGCGGTCCGAGAAGTTGGGGTGGTTCGCGCCCCATATCGTGTCCTGGAGAATGTCGTGGCGCACCGCGAAGGCGTCTTCGAGCGTTTTCACGTCCTTCACGAGCAGCGCGCCCGCCTCGTAGGGCTGGAAAAACCATTTGTGCGCGTCCATCCCGATCGAATCGGCGCGCTCCATGCCGCTGAGGAGTTCCTTGCCCCGCTCGGTGACGGCCGCGAAGCCACCGTAGGCGGCGTCGACGTGCAGCCAGATGTCCTGCGCCTCGCAGAAATCCGCCATCTCCCCGAGCGGGTCGATAGCTCCCGTGCTGACTGCTCCTGCGTTGGCGCACACCGCGATGGGGTGAAGCCCCGCCGCGCGGTCCTCGGCTACGGCACGACCTAGCGCCTCCAAATCCAGGCGAAAGCGCTCATCGCTCGGGAGCAGCCTGATGCGCTCGGGCCGAACCCCGATGATACGCGCCGCACGGATGTGCGCGCTGTGGCTCTGATCGCTCATATAGACAGCGGCGCGATCGGGATGACCCGCCGCTTCGCGCGCCGCGACGAAGGCGTCCAGGCTCGCCGCCGAACCTCCGCTCGTGAACAGACCGCCCGCGCTTTCCGGATACCCGATCCAGCGCCGGAACCAGTCGATGACGACCAGCTCCAATTGGCTCGGGCCGCTCGCAACCAGCCAGGTGCATTGATTGACGTGGAAGCCCGAGGCCATGAAGTCGGCCAGCACCCCGGGCCAGGTGGGCGAGGTTGAAACGAACGCGAGGGAACGGGGATGGTCCAGACGCAACGAAAACGGGAGAATATCGCGCGCGGCGCGCTCTAAAACCTCCGCAGCAGGGCGGCCGGCCTCGGGCGGCGCCTCCATCAGTTGTTTTTCGAGCTCCTGCTGAAAATCCCCGTCCCAGGCGCCCTCACCGGGAAGGGTTTCGATTCGCTCCACCAGGAGTTCCGCCGCCCTGTGCGCCAGATCGAGCATCTGTTCGGGCGCCATCCGGAGCCCATCGCCCTCCGCAGCCTGCGCTTCTCTTCTTCCCTCCGATTTTTCCATTACGCATCCCCACCTCTTTGTGACATCAGAATAGAACATGGAGCGACTCCAAAGAGACTCATGAAGAGCCCTGCTCCAAGCACCCTGTTCTACCCAAAAGGATACACATCACACAGATAGCGAACGATATTCGATTCCTTTCAGTCCCGTTTCCGGTGACTTGACCTGCAAATATCCAACCGCTACAGGAATCGGGAAACGCAGGGAAACGACCTCCTAACCATTTTCCTTTACCAAAGCCTCCCTGCCGAAACGCTCGATCGTCTCGAGCGTCTCGCGCACGTCGTCCCAAGTCGTGGCGTGGTTGATGATGCAGAACCTGAGGGCGAACTTCCCCTTGAGAAGCGTCGAGGACACGAACGCCTTATCGTCCCAGAAGATGCGGGCGAGAACCGTCCTGTTGATCTCCTCGAGCGCTTCCTCATCGAGGCCGGCCTCCGCCGGATTCACCCGGAAGCACACGATGCCCAGCGACACGGGTGTGAGCATCTCCAGATGCGGACTTTCGCGAACGTACGCCTCGGCCTGCCCGGCCAGTTCCATGCCCCTGGAAACAGCTCTCCGGAACGCGGCCATCCCGAAGGTCTGCACCGACATCCAGACCTTGAGCGCCCGGAACGAGCGGCTCAACTGCAGGCCGCGATCCGAGAAGTTGGGGTGGTTCGCGCCCCATATCGTGTCCTGGAGAATGTCGTGGCGCACCGCGAAGGCGTGCTCGAGCGTTTTCACGTCCTTCACGAGCAGGGCGCCCGCCTCGTAGGGCTGGAAGAACCATTTGTGCGCGTCCATCCCGATCGAATCAGCGCGCTCCATGCCGCTGAGAAGCCTCTTGCCCTTCTCCGTGACGGCCGCGAAGCCGCCGTAGGCGGCGTCGACGTGCAGCCAGATGTCCTGCGCTTCGCAGAAATCCGCCATCTCCACGAGCGGGTCGATGGCGCCCGTGCTGGAAGCGCCGGCGTTGGCGCACACCGCGATGGGGTGGAGCCCCGCCGCGCGATCCTCATTCACGGCGCGAGCGAGCGAACCCATGTCCAGGCGGAAGCGTTCATCGCACGGAAGCAGCCTGATGCGCTCGGGACGTATACCGATGATCCGCGCCGCGCGGATGTGCGCGCTGTGGCTCTGATCGGCCATGTAGACGCTCGCGCGCTCGGGATGGCCCGCCGCTTCGCGCGCCGCGACGAAGGCGTCCACGCTGGCCGCCGAACCCCCGCTCGTGAAAAGTCCGCCCGCGCTTTCGGGATAGCCGACCCAGCGCCGGAACCAGTCGATGACGACGAGTTCGAGCTGGCTCGGGCCGCTCGCGACGAGCCAGGTACATTGGTTGATGTGGAAGCCCGAGGCCATGAAGTCGGCCAGCACCCCGGGCCAGGTGGGCGAGGAGGGGATGAAGCCGAAGAAGCGGGGATGATCGTTGCGCCCCGTGAGGGGGAGTATCTCGCGCGCGGCGCGCTCCAGAACCTCCGCCGCCGGGCGGCCTTCCTCGGGCGGAGCCGCCATCAGTTGCTTTTCGAGCTCCTGCTGGAAGTCTCCGTCCCAGGCGCCCTCCCCGGGGAGGTTCTCGGTCCGCTCCACCAGGAGTTCCGCCGCCCTGCGCGCCAGGTCCAGCATCGCCTCGGGCGCCATCCGGAGGTTATCGCTCCCTGAGTCCGACGCATCCCTTTTCCCGGAACTCACCATCACGCCTCCACTGTCGTCCAGAACGAGTGAAATACGTCGCAGATCCAAGACGCCGGCGCAGGGCGCCGCCTCGCTCAACCCCCTTCACCACAAGCCCGGACTCTAAACGGAGATACCGGGATTTTTCCAGTTTTATGTCCAACCAATATGGCCGACCGGCATCATCCAGTCAAGAAAATTTCCAGGACTTCCATCCCCGCCGGAGCGCCGGCGGCATCCGGCCCGAGGCGCCGAAAACAGTATTATGACAGAAATGTTACAATAAGTTGCCAAACATGAAGAAATTCTATATAGTAGCCCCCGCTTTTCTCGCAGAAGTAGTCCTGTATGACTACACTGCCTGCGCAAGAACTATTCAGGCGGGTTTGTTCAGGCAAAGAGAGGTATTGCGCTAAACCGTTAGATTTGCTACCTATGTATACACTCTCGGGATTTTGAGACGAAGAAATAATCACGCTGTCGGGAGGCAGAGCCAAGCATGGAAATCAAGACTGAGCAGGAAAGCGGGACGTTGGTCGTGCAGGTTGACGGCCGCATCGACGGCGCCACCGCCCCGGATTTCGAGAGCACCATAAAAAACGTAATCAGCGAAGACGACCGCGCCGTCATCGTTAATTTCGAGGGGGTCTCGTATATCAGCAGCGCCGGCCTCCGCGCCGTTCTTCTCGTCGCCAAGCAGCTTAGTCAAAGCAACACGAAGTTCGCCCTGTACGCGCTCGGAGAACTGACGCGCGAGGTTTTCGAGATATCCGGTTTCGACCGCATCATTCAGATCCACAACTCGAAAGCGGACGCCCTCGCCGCGACCGCGAACTGACGAACGGAAGAGAGGGAGGGAAAACCGCTTTCCTCTCCGTCTGACCTCCTGGATTCGCGATTCGCGGCTCTCGCCGTGCCCCCAACAATTCTTCTTCGGTATTTTCTCGAATCTTTTTCGGGTGGGAAGTCCGCGCGGATCACCGCGGCAATTCGACGATCATCTCCGTGAATTCGTCCGGCTCGGTTTCGACCCGTATGTTTCCCCCATGCTGACGAATGATGTCGCTGGAGAGCGATAGGCCGAGCCCGGTGCCCTTGTCCGTCGGCTTGGTCGTGAAGAAGGGGTTGAATATCTTCTCGACGACCTCGGGCGGCATTCCGCTCCCGTTGTCGCGAATGCGCACTTCGATGCCGTCCGGCTTGCACCTGGTAGCGAGCTTCAGTGTGGGATCGTAGCGCGGCGCATCTTCGGCGGCGGCGACTTTTTGCCGTTTCTCATGGGTGGCGTAGCAGGCGTTGCTCACCATGTTCAGGAAGACGCGGCCCAGATCCTGCGGAATGACCTCGCATTCCACCATATCCGGATCCAAATCCCAATCGAGCGTGAGGTTGAAATTCGGGTCCGTCGCCCGTGCGCTGTGGTAGGCGAGGCGCGCGTGCTCGTCGAGCAGGGTGTTGATGTTGGTCGGCTGCGCCTCTCCCGAACCCCTGCCCATCTGGAGCATGCTCTCCACGATGTTGTTGGCCCGCTCCCCGTGTTCGCGGATGCGCTGGAGGTTGCCGGTGAGGTCTTCTCCGATTTCGGTGATGAGTTCGATCGGATCCTCCTCGTCCTGCTTTTTCTCCTCCTTGTCCTCCTGCGGCTCCTGCCCGTTTTCCTGCCCGTTGCCGCCGGGACCCGCCATCTTCTCCAACTCTTCCATCAACTCCTCCATCAGCTCTTCGGAGACTTCGGAGAAGTTCTTGATGAAGTTCAGCGGATTCCTGATCTCGTGAGCCACGCCCGCCGTCAGTTCACCGAGCGCCGCGAGCTTTTCGCGCATGACAATCTGATCCTGCGCCTTCTCCAGATCGCCGAGCGCGCTTTCGAGTTCTTCGTTTTTGCCCTTGATCTCCTCGGCCAGTTTCTCCACCAGATTGAGGCGCTGCACCTCCAGGGCATGGCGGCGGAAGATTTCGAGCGCGGCGGCCATTTCCGCGACTTCGTCCTGCCCGCCGATATCGACTTTCTCCTCCAGGTCGCCGTCGGCCATGCGGCGCATGCGGTCCGAGAGCCGCCCGAGCCGACGCGAAAGCACACGGCCGATGAACAGCCAGCCGATCAGCACGGCGCCGACGAAACTGATGGCGCTCAGCGCGAGCAGGATATTGCTGCCGGTGCTGATGGCCTGGGCCGAATCCTGGGTGGCCTGCTTCGCGCTCTTGCGGGCCGTGCTCACCAGCGTTTCGGTGGCGGCCAGAATTTTTGCTTCCTGAGATTCGTGAAACGCGAGCAACTCGCCCTGTTTCCTCTCGAGTTCTAGTTCGCGCGTGCGCAGGTTGAAGCCTCCATCCTCCCCGATGCTCAACTCGATCATCTGATCGAAGAGAGGCTCGAGGGCCGCGCGCACCGGAACATTTCCAAGCGCGTTCATACGCCGCCTGATACCGCGCGCCGTGGCCTCGAAGCGCTCGCGCAACGGCTCGAGCTGGGCGGCATCCGATACGCTGAAGGCGGTGGCGAGAAGTTGGGTCGCGATAGTGGCGTCCGACCGCAAGCCGGCGATGTAGCGGTAGAGGTTAAACCCCTCCTCCGAGAAGTGCTTTTCACGGGCTACGGGCGCCTCGCCGATTTTGCTGTAGCCCGTCATCGCGTAGAACAACTGATCGTCGATGGCGGGAACCATGACGTTGTTCAGCTCCTTGCGCACCCATGTGAGCTGGAGTTGCAGGGTATCACGCAGATCGGTGAGGTCGAAGCGCTGCAGCACCAATCGCTTGATGGCGTTGAGGTTCTCTATCAGCACGTCTCCGAGTTTCTTGATGCGCAAGGAGATTTCCTCGTTCCCTTCCTGGCGAATCAGCGCCGCCAGCGCCGTCTCGAACGCTTCCTGGTCCTTGGCGACCTCGGTGGCTATCTGGTCCAGAATGTCGGGGTTCACCACCGCGGCCAGGCGCGGCGCGGCGGCCACCAGGGCGGTGCTCTCCTGGGCGATTCCGAAGGCGCTCGCCAGGAACGGGACGGTGCCTTCGTTCACGCGGTTCTGCACCTCGCCCACGAACCCGAATGAGACCCATGCAACCACGCTGGCGATAACGGTGAGAGAAGCGGCGGCGCCGATGCTGAGGTAGAGTTGCGTCGATATCTTGTAACGCTTGTCCAGGAGGTCCTTCAGCGCGCTTTTCATCTTTTCTCGGGCCGCCGGATTTTTTCGGTCGGGATGTAGCGGCCGCCCTCGCCGACGACGGTGAGGAAAACGGCGTCCGAACCCTGGTTGTCGCCTTTACCGTAGTGGAGCTTGAATCCGCCGAGGTCGATGGTGGCCGCACGGCGCAGGCTTTTCAGAAGACAGTCGCGGTCGGGCTTGCGCCCGCACAACTCGAGGGCGCGGATGGCCAGTCTGCCGGCCATGTAGCCCTCGAATGAGACGAAGCTGAGGGTCGCGCCGGGCTTGTGAGCCTCCATATCCCGCCGGTAGTCCGCCGCGATCTCGAGATTCTCCATCGTCGGGAACGGAACCACCTGCGTGACGTAGATACCGACGCCGGCGGGGCCGAGTTCACGCACGAGCGCATTGCTGCCCACGAAGGAGATCGTCACGAAAATCGGATTGAACCCCGTATGGCGCGCCCAGGCGATGAAGGCGGCGACCGGTTTGTAGGCCCCCACGAGGACCACCGCTCCGGGGTCCGCGCGCCTGATGTCGAGCAGGGCCGTTTTGACCGCCGTCGTATTTCGCGGATAGACTCCGGTGACCGCCGGTTTCAGCTTGCGCCGCTCGAGAGCGCGGCGAACGCCCCGGTAGCCCGCCAGGCCGAAAGAATCGTCCTGGTAGAGCACGGCGATCTTCTTGACGTCCAAGTCCTTGATCAGCCGATTCACCATCTCCTCGGTCTCCTGGAAGTAGGAGGCGCGCAGGTTGATGATGTTCTTCCATTTGGGATCGCGCAGGAAGGCGGCGCCGGTGAAGGGTGCGATATAAGGGACGCCCGCTTTTGCGGCGACCGGCGTGGCCGAGCGCGAGGTGGGCGTTCCGACGGCTCCGATGAGCGCGAAGACCTTGCTCTCCTCAATCAACCGGCGGGTGTTCAGGATGGCGGCTTCGGGTTCATACGCATCGTCGAGGGAGGTGAGTTCGAGACGGCGGCCGTGAACGCCGCCGCGCTCGTTCACCGCGCGAAAGGCGGCTTCGACCCCGAGGCGCATCTCCTCGCCCAGAGCACTCGAGGGTCCGGTGAAGGCGGCGGACTGACCGAAAAGAATCCGCTGGTCGGATACTCCGGGCACGGCCGCTTGTGCCCCCGACGCCGAGTAGATTATCGCTGCAGCAAGAAGGATAGACGCCCGGCGGATTCGGAGCGGGAGGCTCATTCACTCCTCCGCTTTACAAGGCGCATGTGGTTCTTGTTCTCCTCCCGTCGATAGGTCACATCGTCCATCATCGTCCGCACCAGGTGGATGCCGAGCCCGCCCACGGCGCGGTCTTCGATGCCCGAGTCGGTGTCTGGTTCAGGCGCGTCGGTCAGGGGATCGAACGGACGTCCGTCGTCGATGATATCGATGATCACCGCCTCCGCGTCCGAGATGAGTTGGATGCTGATTTCCCCCTCTCCGCCATCGCTGCCGTGGTGTACGACATTGAGAATCAGTTCTTCGAGCACGAGGTCGACCTGGAATTCGATGTCGGGCGGCCAGTCCTGCTCCCGGCTGAATTCCCCGATGGCGGACTGGATGCGCGGGAGGTCTGAGGCTTCGAACCCCATGGTCAAAGAAAGTTTCGCGCTCATTCACTCACTCCACGGCGAAAAAGGGTCAGGCATGTAATATCATCGAATTGAGGCGCTTTGCCCGCGAATTCCTTCACATCCTCGAAAACCTTCGTGTTAATCTCCCGGGCCGAGTGTGGAGACGAACCACCGAGGATATCCCGGAGGCGATCGAGGCCGAACTGCTCGGTCTTCTCGTTTTCCGCCTCCGTCACGCCGTCGGTGTAAAGGACGAGGGCTTCACCGGGGGCGATAGTTGCATTGTACATGTCGTAACTGAATTCAGGCGCGATCCCCAAGGCGACTCCCGGCTCCTGGGAAAGCAGGCTCGATGAGCCGTCGGCATGAATGACGAGCGGGGGGTTGTGCCCGCCGTTGGCGTAGACGAGTTCCCCGGAGGTGGAGTCGAAAATGGCGAAAAAGACGGTGACGAACATCGCGGCGTCGTTGTTCTCCTGGAGCAGGCGGTTCACCTCGCTCAACACGTCGCCGGGCCGGAGCAGACGGTTCACCTCGCCGAGCACGTCGCCCGGATTGGCTCGAGCGACGGCGACGCTGTTGAGCAGCGTGCGGCTCGACATCATGAAAAGGGCGGCGGGCACCCCCTTGCCGGAAACGTCGGCGACCGTGATGCCGATGCGGCCGTCGGAGAGGTCTATCACGTCGAAGAAATCACCCCCCACGTCGCGGGCGGGCTCCATGCCCCCGAATATCTCGTAGTGGGGGCTTTCGGGGAATTTCGTCGGCAGAATCGATTGCTGCATCTTGCTGGCCAGGTCGAGGTCGCTTCTCAGAGCGACCAGCTTGTCGCGCGCTTCGAGCGCTTCGCGCAGCATGGCGAGGTGCTCCAGGGTCCGTTCTATGGTGATCCGCAAATCCTCGAAATCGATCGGCTTGGTGACGAAGTCGAATGCGCCCCTGTTCATCGCCGTGCGGATGTTCTTCATGTCCCCATACGCCGAGACGACTACGGAGCGCACGTTGGGGTCGACCGAGGGGATTTGCTTGAGCAGCGTGAGGCCGTCCATCTCCGGCATGTTGATGTCCGTGAGCACCATGTCGATGGTGTCGCTGCCGTCGTTTTCGTTCAAGCGCTCGAGCGCCTCGACACCGTTGCGGGCGAAGACGAACGAATAGCGGCCTCTGCGAATCTCGCGCCTCATGCGCTGCAGCACGAGTTGCTCGAGATCGGGCTCGTCGTCTACCACGAGTATCCTGTGGGGCTCCTCCATCACGGCCTCCCTTCCGCCAACATCTTGTCGCGCGCTTCGAAGGCTTCCCGCATCGACTTGAGATGCTCCAAAGACTTCTCGATGGTAAACCGCAGGTCCTCGAAATCAATCGGCTTGTTCAGGAAATCGAATGCGCCCCTGTTCATCGCCGTGCGGATGTTCTTCATGTCTCCATACGCCGAGACGATGACGCAACGGAGCTTGGGGTCGAAAGCGGGGATTTGCTCGAGCAGGGTGAGGCCGTCCATCTCCGGCATGTTGATGTCCGTGATGACGATGTCGATATCGTTGTCTCCATTCAGGCGCTCGAGCGCTTCGACACCATTACGGGCGAAGACGAACGAGTAGCGGCCGCTGCGAATCTCCCGCCGCATGCGCTGCAGCACGAGGCCTTCCAGGTCGGGTTCATCATCGACCACGAGTATCCTGTAAGTATCCATCGTTCCTGTCTCCCCATTGCTCATGCTATGCCCGACCAACGCGCAGGCATATACGAACCCCAGCTAAATGTATAAAAGACTCACGCGTTGCGCAACTCATTTCTTGCCTCGCTTCGCCCGCGAACGGCGCGGCGCGGCGGTCTGCAACCCCTCTTAAATCCGGGCTTGACCGGTGCGTACTTGCGGTTCGATACCACCGCACCGGCGGATTTCATCCATCACGATTCTCCCTGCCGCGGGCATCCCGCACTCCCAAAACCTCCGGCAGCGCCCGCCAAACGGGAACGAAATCTCAACGTTTTCATCCGCCGCCCGCTTGTTCCGGCCCTCGCGATTGCGTATTTTGGAGAAGCCATCCGGTGACAGCCGCCACCTGAAAGAGGAAGCTCCTCCTTGTCCAGAAAATCCCAAAACAAAAAGAAACGTCCCCGACCTGCCGGTCGCGGCCCCTCGCGCCCGCAGAGAGCCGGAGGCTCGAAGAAGAAAAGCACCGCCTCGTTCGTGTGGGCGGTCGTCATCGCCGCGGTCGTAATCGGCATCTACTATTTTACGGGCGCATCGGCGAACAAGGCGCGCGACGTGCCTTCCCTCGGCAACCGCCACATCCGCGTGGGCACGAGCGGCGCCATCGCCTACAACACGGACCCTCCCACTTCGGGGCCCCATTACCCGACCATCGTCCCCTGGGGCGTGCACCAAAAACCGATCGACAGGGGCTTTCAGGTGCATAACCTCGAAGACGGCGGCGTGCTCGTACAGTATAACTGCGACGATTGTCCCGAACTCGTGAAAAAGCTCGAGAAAACCGTGCGCGGCTACCCGAAGTTCGTCATCCTCGCCCCACACCCGCCGATGAAACACAGGATCGCGCTCACCGCCTGGGGCAAGATAGATACGCTGGAGGCTTTTGACGAAAAGCGCATCACAGCCTTCATCGACGCCTATCGCGGCCTCGACCACCACCCGCGGGGGAGGAGATAGGGTTTCCGGAGGGAATGACACCCTTCGGTTGACGACTTCTTATCGCCGATCGATTCGGAGCAATGCGGGGTTGTGGAAAAGGCCTCGCTTCGCATGAGATTGACCTTCGCCTTTGTTCGTCCTTCCGGCGGCGGTCAACCTCGACCCGGAAGAGGTATCCGTAGGGACAGGCCCCCGTGCCTGTCCGTGGCTCTCGTGCCCTTCCTGTACGGGGTGAATACGACCGACGGGCGGCCACAGGGGGCCGCCCCTACGGCCTCTATTCGAGAGGACGCGCAGGCGGTTCAGAGGCGGCCGCCCAGCAAGACGCGTTCGGGATGGCTCCCGGGCGCGCGCCTCACACCCCTCCGCCGCCGGTTGCGCCCGGAACCTCCACGCGCAGGGTCACGATGTCCGTGTCGTGGTATTGCTGGTGGCGCACCGAGGAGGCGAGGTGGCGCAGCAGTCTGAGCGAGACTTCGCGCTCAATCGGCGCGCCGGCGGTCTGCTCGCCGAGCAGCGCGATTTTGTCCTGGAGGTTCTCCTCCCCGCCCGCAGCGACGAACTCCAGCACCGCGCCGCCGTCTTCCTTGTGCGCCACCATGAGCAGACGCCGCCGCTTGCGGCTCTCGTCGGCTTCATCCGGGCGCAGGAGCGTCAGCAGCGTCTCCTCGCCCGCGGCGTCGAGGCGGTGCGCCATCGCCTCATCCCAGCCGCTGGTCGAGGCGAACTCACCGAGAAACTCCCTGATCTTGGGCAAGGCGGAGACGTCGAACGCCACCTCGAGGCGGCTGCGGCGCGGTTCGGTGATCTCCATGAACAAGGTCATGATCATGGCGACGAGGCCGCCGGCCGTCATTCCGTTGTTCAAAAGGCCGCCCGCGAACGTGGAGAAATACTCAGGATATATGACGCCGTTCTGAAAGCCGACACCCGCCCAGAACGCGACGCCCGCCACCAGGCCCTTGCGGTAGTCGATCCCGTCCTGAACGACCATCCGCATGCCGACAATGAAGAGCATCGCCAGCAATACGGTCATGTAGGCCGCGGCGACCGGACCCGGTATCGCCAGCACCACGGCGACCAGCTTGGGAAGAAACGCCAGGGCGAGGAACGCCAGCCCGGCGGCGACTCCGACGCTGCGCGCGCCGACGCCGGTGAGTTCGGTGACGGACACGCTCGTCGAATAGGTCGTGTTCGGCACCGTCGCCAAAAGACCGGAGAGCAGGTTGCCCACTCCGTCGGCGGCCACCGCTCCCTGCACCGCTCGAAAATCCACCGCCCGGGGCCGCCGCCAGGATACGCGCTGGATGGCGGCTCCGTCGCCCACGGTTTCGATGGCGCCGATCAGGGTCACGAAAACGAATCCGGGGAGAAGCGCCCAGAAAACCGGCCCGAAGTTCAAGTCCAGTCCCGGCCACGCCCCGTGGGGAAGGCCGATCCACGGAGTCCCGGCGACGCGGGCCGTATCGTAGATGCCGAAATAGAGTCCGACGAACGAGCCTGCGGCCACGCCGATCACGGGCGCCCACAGGCGCAGCGCCCCCGTCGCCTTGAGCGCGATGCCGACGATGACGACCACCGCCACCAGCGCGCTCAGCGGAGCGGCGATCGGCGGGCTGCCCTTCGGCACATCCTTCAGCAGGCCGAAGACGATGGGCATCACCGTTACCGCTATCAGCATGATGACGGTCCCCGCCACGGTCGGCGTCAGCACCCGCCGGAACAGCGAGAGGCGCTCCGAGAGCACAAACTGAAACAGCGAGGAGGCGAGGACCAGCGTGGCGAGCATCCCCGGCCCTCCCTTGGCGAGCGCCGCGATGCAGACGGCGATGAAGGCGCCCGAGGTGCCCATGATGAGCACGTAGCCCGCGCCGAAGCGGCCGACCCGGATCGCCTGGAGCATCGTTGTCGCGCCGCAGATCGCCACCGCGGCGAACACCGCCCACGAGAGATAGTCCTCGGTTCCGCCGGCGGCCCGAACCACGATCGCGGGCGTAAACACCACGCCGCCCACGCACAGGACGGCGAGCTGCAGGCCCAGGCCGAACGCGAGCAGGGGCGGCGGTTTCTCGTCGGCCTCGTAGCGTACGTCGGTGTTCGCGTGCCGGTCGGCGTTTTCGGCGCTCATGTCGTATCCTTCGCGGCTGGAAAACAGGTCCGCGGTGGAGCGGAAACCTTCGTTCGACCCCCTCGTAATGGAGCGTAAGTTTCTCACACCCTTTTTGGCCCCTCAAGCAAAAAGGCCCGCGAAGGATATCGACGGGCGAGAACCGACAAGCCTGCGGAATTTTCAGGCGAATACCGTGGTTTCGGGGGTTTTGGGTGCGGAAATCGCACTTTTTTCGGTGCAAGAATACATTTTTGTTGACGAAAGGAGCACGACATATATACTTTTATTATAGTTTCTTCGTCTTTTCTTCTTTCTCGGGCGAAGGGATTGCTAGGCAGCCACTCTCTCCCGAGCATTGCGGCCGTGTCGCCACAGCAGTGGAGAATGGGGGGACACCACCTCCATTTCGGCCAGGGACATATTCTGGAGAACTCGAAGCAGTGAAAACCGTAGAGGAAGTACGCGAAGAAATTATCAAAAAAGCAAGCGAGAACGAGGCATTCCGCGCTGAATTGGTGGCCAACCCCAAGACCACCATTGAAAAGGAATTGGGGGTCACCATTCCCGAGGGGTTCAAGATCGGCGTGCACGAAGACAATATCATGAGCATCAACCTGGTGTTGCCGCCGGCCGAGTTGAGCGAGGAGGACCTGAGCGTCGTCGTGGCCGGTGCACAGGCGTGGCAGGAATTCGCCAACGCCTGGAACAGCTTGAACCAGAACTCCTGATACGATATATCCAAATAGAGCAACAGTCCATTCGGTCGGTTCGCCGAAAAGCCCCGGGAAGGGGATGGTTCGGGACGCCGCTTTGCGGGTTTGAACCGCGTTGCGGCCCGCTTCGCCGAAGGGAGGCCGGGATGTCGCACTTGCTCATCGCCTCCTTGCCCCCAATGTATGCGTCCCGCCTGCAAACAGGGTTCGATGATGTCTGAGAATTTCGGGGACGCCTTTCCAAGGTTGCGCCGCTTCGTTCCATCGGCCTTACTCGACGGCCCGTGGTGGGACCGCCTGGTGGAACGCGTCGGTGAACTTCCGAGTTGGCTGACTCTGAATTACGCGGCCTTCGAGTTTCGGCTGGGAGACCCTGCGCCCGCCGCCGATTATTTCGTCTCGGTTGCGCCGCGGCGTCCGTCCATGGCGTATTACGTTCGTCTGGGCGAGGCCGCAAAACCCGGCTCCGCGGAGGCGGCCCTCGGCCGCGTCTATGCTCTCATGAACGGGGCGGGTCCTCCTTCCGAATCATCTCTCACCGGCTGGTTCCGGGCGTCGATGCTCGAATACGACATCGCGGAGGTCCCCCCGAACCTGCGCCCGGCCCCGGGCGTGTTCCTGGCGCTCAAGCCTCAATCCGAACTGGATGAAGCCGTCGCGGGTTCAAGAACGCCCTACCGCCTGGCCGCCACCATAGCGAACGCGGTCGGGTGGGAGGAGGACGAGGCGGAACGCCTCGCCGTGGAGCGGGCCTTCGCCGCCCTGCCCAGAAGCGGCGTGGTGGACCAGATCGGCGCCGCACCCGAGCGCGAACAGCGTTCGGTGCGCCTCATCGTGGACGGGTTGAAATTGCGGAACGTTCCGGCGTTCCTGAAACGGCTGAAATGGAACGGCCCCGCCCAGAAAGTGATGGACACGCTGGAGGAGATGCGCGATATGACGCCCGTCTTCCGGCTGGCGCTGGACGTCTCCGCGCGCGGCGTGGGGCCGCGCCTGGGCCTCGAGATGTACAGGCCGAAAAAAACCTCGGACCTCGACTACTGGCTGAACTCGGGGCGCAACGCCTGGCGTCCCGTCATGAACTACCTCGAAGAGATGAAATGGTGTCTGCCGCAGAAGGGGGACGGCCTGCGCGCCTTCCCGGGGATCGAGAGACTCCTGGAAGATAAAGGCATGTCCATCCTGTATAAGGGAATCAACCACTTCAAGCTTTCGATCGAGGGCGACGCCGTCGAGGCCAAGGCCTACGCCGCCCTCGCCTACTTCCGGCTCTACGCCGACCCGGAGGGTGAATCCGAACTGGGGTGAATTTTGGTGGGCAGCGACGGGCCGCGCGTCATCTCCTGAAACGCTGTGTCCCCTACGAAATCGCGCTATCCCCCGCCGTGAGGACGACGTGCTCGGCCCGGACGCGCTCTCGGAAGCGCGCGGGGGTGGAACCCCAGACGAAAACGTCCACGCGAAAAGGCAGGTTGCTCTCCTCGAAGGCTTCTTTCAGATCGGAAACCCGGCGGCTTTGAGCGGGATCTGCGAACACGACCATATCCAGATCGGATTTGGGACGCGCCTCTCCCTTGGCGCGGGAGCCGTACAGCCAGGCGGCGGTGTTCGGCAGATGCTTATCGAGCAAATCCAGAATGAGTGCGCGCTGCGCCTCGGTGATGTCGACCCGTCCGCTCATTTCCAACTCCGCCCGCTCATGGTTCGGTAGAGGGCCGCTGCGTCCTCCATGAAGTCGCCCACTACCTCCAGGGCGGCTCGCGCCTTCTCGCCGCTATAGGCGTGGGCGGTATCGACGCGCCCCTCCGCATAGCCCAGCCATCGCTCCACAGGGGCGGGTATCAAGTCGTTCTCGAAGGCGAGTCTGAAGATGGGCTTGGGGCTGTTCGGAGAATCCGCGACGCCCAGTTCTTCGACCAAATATCGCTTGAGCACCTTCCAGAGGCAGTCGTAGCAAGTCTCGAAACGCTGGATGACCGACTCGGCGACGGCTTCCTGGAGCAGTTGGGGTAGCGCCGCATCAAGGTTCTGGTAATTCTCGTATTGCTCCTCAAGACGTCCGAGGGACATTTGAAAATTATCGTACTCAACCATCATGCGCCTCACACCGCCAAAAAAATCTTCATCCGCATCAAGTCTCCGCCATCATCCCAAACGGCATGGATTTGTCAACGAACCTCGCCGCGCATTTGCGGTGCGTGTCGAACGGTCGGGGCCGGGCAGGTTTCAGGGCGCGTTTCCCGGAGGTGTATGAGGAGCCGCCGAAATTCAGCCGGATTGACACCTCGGGGGGGCCTTTCTAATATGGGGCCGTTTCCGGGAAGAGGCGTCCGGACAATCGACGAGGAGTGGATATGCGAATCGGGAAACGGGTGTGCGCGCCGGCTTGCGCGGTGCTGATGGCGGTGATTCTTCTCCCCTCTTTTTCCGCGGGCCAGGACGAGCAGACGCTGCGCGGCGTGCAGAGGGTGCGCGTGCAAACGATGAAGAGCATCAGCCGCGCGATGCGCCGGGTCAAGGTCTATACGAAAAAGGCGAACTACAAGCGCGTCGCCAGCGCGGCGGAGGAAATCGCGCTGCTCTCGGCGGCGATTCCGTATCTGAGCCCCAAGGGCAGCGCCTTCGGCAAGACGCGGATCAAGGAGGAAGTCTGGAGCCGGTTCGACGATTACACGAAAATCGCCAGGGATTCGGCCCAGATCGCGAGAGACCTCGCCAAGGCGGCTCGGGCGAAGGATAAAAGCGCCGTTCTCAAGACGTTCAGCGCCTTGTCGGACAGCTGTACGCAGTGCCACAAGCCCTACCGGAAGAAGAAAAGAAAGTAGGTTCTCCTCTGTTCCATCAACAGATTCGAGGACGCGCTTGACGACCCGGCCCACCATTCCCGGGCCCGACCCGGATACGAAACCGCCGAGTTTCAAGGTTCCCGAAGGGGCGGCGGATTGCCATTTCCACGTCTTCGGGCCCGAGGCGGAATATCCCTATGCGGAGCCCAGGCGCTACACGCCCCCTCAGGTGCTGGAGAGCGACTACCGGGAGATGGCCGGCGTTCTCGGCCTTGAGCGGGGCGTCGTGGTGCAGGCGAGCCCCTATGGCGCGGACAACGCGAGAGTGCTCGAGGCGGTCCGCGTCCTGGGGCCGGGCTATGCGGGCGTGGGCGTGGTGGATGCGGACGCCTCAGAAGAAAGGCTCGATGAGTTGAACCGGCGCGGCGTCCGGGGGGCGCGCATCAACTCGGCTTCGGGGGGCAGGAGCGGCATCGAGCGGATGAGTGAGCTTGCCGCCAAAATAAAAGGTTTCGGCTGGCACATGCAGTTTCACATACACGCCGAACAGTTGGCCGAACTGGAGCCTGAGATAAGGAAATTGCCGGTCGACGTGGTGTTCGACCACATGGGTCTTGTTCCCGCGGATATGCCTCTGGCGCACCCTGATTTCAGGCTGCTGCTGCGTTTGCTCGAAAGGGGAAACGCATGGGTGAAACTGAGCGGCGCCGAGCGGATTTCCAGGAGCGGCCCTCCCTACCGCGACGCCGTCCCCGTCGCGCGCGCTTTGATCGACGCCGCGCCCGAGCGGGTGGTGTGGGGCACGGACTGGCCCCACACGAACGTGAAGCCCGCAATTCCCAACGACGGCGACTTGATGGACCTTCTCGCGGAATTCGCGCCCGATGAGAGGGTGCGCCGGAAGATACTGGTGGAGAACCCTTGCGCGCTCTACGGGTTCGGTGAGCCGTAATACTGAGGGTTACCGGCACTGCTAAAAATGGAAAGAACCACTCCCCCTTGAGGGCCGTTGAAAAAGCCCCTCTCCTCAGGGAATAAAGGCAACCCCCCCTACCCCCCCTTGTCAGGGGGGTAAAAAAAGAAAAACCCCCTCAGCCCGGCGGGGGCGCATCGCCTTTTCATACCCCCCTGACAAGGGGGGGTAGGGGGGGTTGGTTTTCCCGTCGAAAGGGGCGTTCCCTCTACGCCCTGAAATCAGGACTCTATCAATAGCCCCGAGGCGGATAGCCTTCGCGGGTCAGCTCCCCAGTTTTTCCCGGAGTATCTCCTGCAGGGCCTTGGGATTGGCCTTGCCTCCGGTGGCCTTCATCGCCTGGCCGACGAAGAAACCCATGAGCTTCGTTCTTCCGCCCCGGTAGGCTTCGACCTCTTCGGGGTTCGACGCGATCACGTCTTCCGCGACGCTCTCGATGGCGCTCGTATCCGTGATCTGCCGAAGGCCCTTCTCTTCCACGATCACCTCGGGGTCTCCTCCGCTCTCCGCCATTTCGTCGAACACGGATTTCGCGATCTTCCCGCTGATGGTGCCGTCGTCGATGAGCGAGAGCATCCGGGCCAGCCGCTCAGGCGTTACGGGGCATTCCTCGATGGCAATCTTCCGTTCGTTCAACAGGCGCAACACGTCGCCCATCACCCAGTTGCTCGCCGCCTTGGCCCGTTCTTTTCCGGCGGCTTCTACGACCTGGTCGAAATAGGCGGCCAGTTCCTTCTCCGCCGTCAGCACTTCCGCGTCGTAGCGGGGGAGGCCGAACTCCTCCTGAAAGCGCCTGCTTTTGGCGTCGGGCAGCTCCGGCAGTTGCGCGCGGACTTCATCGAGCCATTCCGCGTTTACGGTGAGCGGCACCAGATCGGGGTCCGGGAAATAACGGTAATCATGCGCGTATTCCTTCGACCGCATCCCCCGCGTCACGCCGCCGGATTCATCCCAAAGCCGGGTCTCCTGCTCGATGACGCCGCCGGCATCCAGGATTTCGCGCTGGCGCTTTTCTTCGTATTCGAGCGCGCGCCGGAGGTGCCTGAAAGAGTTCATGTTCTTGATTTCCACCTTCTCGCCGAATTTCTCCGAGCCTTGCGGCCTGAGGGAGATGTTGGCGTCGCAACGCAGGCTGCCTTCCTGCATGTTGCCGTCGGATACGCCCAGGTAGCGCACCAGGGTCCTGAGTTTCCGCATGTAGGATTCGGCGTCTTCGGGGTTTCTCAGCTCGGGCTCCGAGACGATTTCGAGCAGCGGCACGCCGGCGCGGTTGAGATCGGAATAAGAATGATTCGGGTCTCCCAGTTCGTCTCCATGGATCAGCTTGCCGGCGTCTTCTTCCATGTGGATTCTCGTGAGGTTGATGCTCACGTCCCGCCCGTCCCTAGTGACGAAATGAACGCTTCCCCCCACGCAGATGGGCTCTTCGTATTGAGAGATTTGATATCCCTTGGGGAGGTCCGGGTAGAAATAATGCTTTCGGGCGAACCGGCAGACCGGCGCAATCTCCGCCCCGACGGCCAGCCCGAGCCTCAGGGTGTATTCGATGACCTGCCGGTTCAAAACCGGCAGCACGCCGGGCAGCCCGAGGTCCACCGTGCAGGTGTGTTCGTTGGGGCCTCCACCGAAAGCGGCGCTCGAGGCGCAGAATATCTTGCTTTCCGTATTCAGCTGGGCATGTACTTCAAGGCCGATAACCGTTTCGTACGCCATCATCCCCCTCAGTCAAAATGCGGATCACAGCGGCGGGAGCGCTTCGTGGTGCGCCGTCGCGCTTTCGAATGCCGCCGCCGCTTGAAGAATCGTTTTTTCGGCAAATGGTTTCCCCACCAGCTGAAGCCCTATCGGCAGACCTCTTGAAGTGAATCCGCAGGGCTGGCTGATGCCGGGAAGGCCGGCCAGGTTACAAGGTATGGTCAGAATATCGGAGAGATACATGCTGATGGGGTCGTCGAGGCGCTCGCCAATCTCGAAAGCGGGGGTCGGCGCCGTGGCCGAGAGCACCACGTCGACGCTGTCGAACGCGGTCTTGAAATCCTGAGAAATCAGCGTGCGGACCCTTTGCGCTTTCGTATAAAAGGCGTCGTAATATCCGGAAGACAGCGCATAGGTGCCCAGCATGATGCGGCGTTTCACCTCGTCGCCGAAGCCGTTTTCCCGGCTGGCCGCGTACATGCCGAACAGGGAACCGAACGTGGAATCCCCCTCCTTGCGCACGCCGTAGCGGACCCCGTCGTATCGCGCCAGGTTGCTGCTCGCCTCCGCGGGGGCGAGGATGTAATAGACGGGCAGGGCGTATTCGGTATGCGGGAGAGAAATTTCGAGAATTTCCGCTCCCTGCTCTTTGAAGACGGCTATCGCCTTTTGAACCGCCGCATCGACCTCGGGGTCCATCCCCTCGATGAAGTACTCTTCGGGAATCCCGATCCTGAGACCCCGGACCCCGGCTTCGAGGTTTTGCGTGTAATCGGGGACCGGCTCATCGGCCGAAGTGGAATCACGAGGGTCGTGACCGCTGACGGCGCCCAGCAAGACGGCAGCGTCCCGGACATTTTTCGCAAACGGGCCGATCTGGTCGAGAGAACTGGCGAAGGCGATGAGTCCATAGCGCGAGATGCGTCCGTAAGTGGGCTTCATGCCCACGACGCCGCAGCAGGCGGCCGGCTGGCGTATGGAGCCCCCGGTATCCGAACCCAGGGAGACGACGCAGGAGCGCGCCGCGACGGCGGCGGCGGACCCGCCGCTGCTGCCTCCCGGGATGGTTTTCAGATTCCACGGGTTATGGGTCGGCCCGAACGCGCTTTGCTCGCACGACGAGCCCATGGCGAATTCGTCCATGTTCAGTTTGCCGAGGATGACCGCGCCCGCGTCCTTGAGCCGGGCCACGGCGGTGGCGTCGTACGGGGCTTCGAAATTCTCCAGGAACCGCGAAGCGCAAGTAGTCCTGGTGCCCTTCATGCACAGAAGGTCCTTGACGGCCACGGGGACTCCAAGGAGGGGAGAGTCGTCGTCTCCGGCGCCGATTTTTTGATCGGCATCGCGGGCGGCGCCGATGGCCTCGTCCTCGAGAACGCTCAAATAGGCATGCACCCTCGCTTCGGTCTCGCCGATGCGTTCGAGATAGGCCCTGGTCAGCTCCTCGGCGCTGAATTCCCTCGCTCTCAGGCTCTCCATGATTTCCGCGATGCCGAGTTGAAGCAGTTCGTTCATTCGCACTCCTCGTCCGTGTGTCCGTTAATTCGTCCTGAATCGAGAGAAAACACCACGGGCGGCCCGCTCGTCAAACCCGCCCCGCCGGAATTTTCCGCGGGCGCGGTATATGAGCCGGTTCCGCCCGGTAGCAGCCGGCCATTTACCCGGCTCCTGCGGGCGCGGGCGTTCGGTTTCCCTCATGGGCTGCTCAGCAAAAAAGTGGCGTAGCCGAGAAGCTGCTTTCCGCCGCCGTCGTGGTAGACCTCGAGGTCTTGCTGCCAGTTGTCCAGCACCTGCCGGGCTTCGCGTGAATCCGCATATTCAAGCCGGTTCTCGATAATGGAGCGCGCCTGGGGGGCGAGAAAGGATTCCCAGGCGGCTTCCGATTCGTGCTCCACGAATTCGACGCCGTATCCCTGTTCCGTAAGGTGGCCCCGGAATTCCTCCACGTCAATCGGTTCGCAGGGAAGGTAGGCGTCGAGCCATCTCACCAGCCGTTCGGAATCGACGTCTTCCTCTTCGGGTTTCCAGACCAGGCCGGAGAAGGCGACCCATCCCCCGGGCTTCACTATCCGGGTCAGGCTCCCCAGCTTGCCTGCGCTGCCCGAGGGGTAAGGGGGCCCGCACAAAAGCGCGAGATCGAAGTAGCCGTCGTCGAAGGGAAAGTCATCGCCCGAATGCGTCAGCAAATCGATGAGATGGGACAGATCTTCGAACAGAATCCGCCGCCTTCCATCTTCCACGAACTCGGGGCGATCATCGAGGCCGATCCCCGAACATCCGAACATTCGCGCGAGCGAAATGACGCTTCCTCCCTTGCCGCACGATGCGTCGAACACCAGAAGATCCGCCGACAAGCCGACGTGCTCGCCAATCTTCTTGAGCGTGTCTACCGATATGGGAGCGAGGAAGTGATTGTGCTTGAAACGCTCGAACAGGTCGGGTTGCATGAAACGGGCTGTGAACCGGTCTTAAAAAATCGAGAGGCCGATTAAGTCGAGCATCAGGATAATCGTGCTCAAGCCCAGGATTCCACCGATGACGAGGGCCAACAATCCGAAAAGTTTTCCGTACACCATGACTGCTTTCTCCCAACCATTAGAACAACGGCTATTTCTTTTTGCCTTTTCCCTTCGTGGACGTTTTGGCAGGCTGCGACTTGCTGATCTGCATGAATACCTTGCCGTCCTTCAATATGGTAACACTTCCTGTCGATTCGCTGACAGCGAACGATATGGCCGTGCTTACTTCCGTTATACCCGCTCCGGCCATATGACGCGAACCCAGTCCCGGGGGCAAATCATTCTCGGGCGCCGCGTTCAGGTGCCTGCCGGCGGCTTCGATGATCCCGTCTCCCCGGATGACGAATGCGCCGTCGATGGCGCTGAACTCCTTGATGGTCTCGCGCAGGGCCGGGTCCATGATGTTTCTCTGCTCTTCCGGGTATCCATGAAATGGATTGATGACGAGTTGGCGTGAATACTGCAGCACGAGATCATGGTCTCCCAGAACGAAGAGCGCGCCGCGGGGCTTCCCCTCCCGCCCTTCGGCGCCGAGTTCGAGAGCGAGCGACAGGACCGTCTCGAACACCTTCGGGTCCACGCCATCAACGGCGCTTTGCGTTTCCGATGTCTGGAGCATTTCTTTTTCGCGGTCCAGATGGAACACCATGAGCGTGTCGATTTCTTCGTTCTCGGGCAAGCCCGAGAGGCAGACCACGGTGTCGTTCTGCGTGATGGAGCCTTCACTCAAGGCGATCACGACGCCCATCTTGATGATGTCGATCCGGTTCAGGGACAGGGCGGGCAATTGCAATACCCTGCAATCCCGTTTTTCCAGTTCCTCGTAGAGATCGGGGGAGCAAGTGGTGGTGAAATGCTCCACGCCGACGGGGAGGTCCATCAAGGCGTCCAGATCCTTCATCGCGTCCGCGTGAATGAAAACGGCCTTGGCCTCCAGTTCGTTGCAGATTTGCGAAGCCGCGGCGATGATGCTTTCGCTGAGGCCGGCTTGTTTTTCGGCCGTTTCTCTCACCTCTATCCCTTTCCTTCCAGCGCCACGTAGAACGTCGTGCCCTGTCGTTCGACCAACAGCAGGTTTCCCTTGTTTTTTCCTTTTTTCAGCGCTTCCCGCAACTGTTCCGTATCGGTGATCGCCTTGCGGTTGGCCTCGACGATGACGTCGCCCCGGCGCAGACCGGCTGCCGCCGCGGGGCTGTCGGGCAATACGTTGGTGATGACGACGCCCTTCTCCGCCTTCGCCCCGACCTGCTTTCTGATCTCGGGCGTCAGTTTTTGCCCCTTGATGCCCAGATCCTTCTGGAGCGCAGGTTTCGCCGCTTTCGCCATTTCTTCTTTCGAACCGGGGAGCTTGGCGACTTTCAGCTTGACCTCGCGTTTTTCGCCGTCGCGTATGATGCCGACTTCGGCGATGGAGCCCGGCTTCAAGTCGGCTGCGGTCATGGAGAGTTGGCGGGGGTTTTTAATTTTTTTCTCGTTGACGCTTACGATCACGTCGCCTCTTTTGACGCCGGCTTTTTCCGCGGGCGCATTTTCAATCACGTTGGAGACCAGGGCGCCATGCGTATCTTTCAGGCCCAATTCCTTCGCCAGGCTCTCGTTGACGGGTTGAATGGAAACGCCCAGGAATCCGCGGGTCACCACGCCCGTGCGAAGCTGGGGGATCAGCTTTTTGGCCATGTTGACCGGTATGGCGAAACCGATGCCGATATTGCCGCCGCCTCTGCTGAAGATGGCGGTGTTGATGCCCACGACGTTTCCGTTCAGATCGAAGAGGGGCCCGCCGCTGTTTCCCGGATTGATGGAGGCGTCGGTTTGAATGAAGTCGTCGTATCGGCCCGATCCGATGACGCGCCCCTTGGCGCTGACGATTCCGGCCGTCACCGTGTGGGACAACCCGAACGGATTGCCGATGGCCATCACCCAGTCGCCCACGCGAAGTTTTTCGCTGTCCCCGAGCTTCAGCGCGGTGAACGCATCTCCGGGCTTCGTTTCTATCTGGAGCAGCGCGATGTCGGTCTGGGGGTCGCGGCCCACGACTTTCGCGTTTCGCTTCTCCTGGTCCTTGAAGCGGACCGTTATCCGGGATGCTTTTTCGACGACGTGGTTGTTCGTGAGGACCAGGCCCTTCTCGCTCACGATAAAGCCCGACCCCTGGCTCCGCTGTCTGGGCTGCGGCTGCGAACGGCCACGGGGCCCGGGGCCGAAGGGGCCTTCATGAAAACGCCTGAAAAATTCGTTCCACATATCACCGGGAAATCCCGGGAACTGGCTTCCTGAACTCGCTTCCACCCTGGTTTCGGTACTGATGTTCACCACCGAGGGGCTGAGTTTTTCGACCAGCCCGGCCAGAGACGGCAGCCCTCCCGCGCCGACTGCGGACTGGGCGTTCGCCGGCGCGAAAAACAGGGCCAGACCCAGGAACGTCGCGACGAGAACGCAGGTGAAACGCACCGGTTTGAATTTTGGAAGATAAAGAGTGTTCCGCATTTTTTCCCTTCTCCATGCATCAAATGTGCCGGCGGCGACAAACACTACATCACTGGTTTTAGATATACCAAAGTTCCATCCATGTGAAAATCGACAAATAGCTGAAAAAAGCTTGATTATTGCTTTCATCCCGCCTCATGCGGATGAAAAGAGGCAATTCCCGGCTGTTCGCATCGACGCGGGGCGGGTGGAGGGATATTCTCTCCGGCGTCTGTGAGGAAACCGCCCAGGCCTCGCACGGGAGAGTTTTTGGAAATGATGCGCGTATGAGCCCGGAATCCCAAACCATTCTGCTCGCCATTTCGGCGGCCTTCGTGAGCGCGGCGACGAACATCACCTTCGCGCCTGCGCTCCGGCAGATGGGTTCGTTCGCCCTGGCCCAGTTCAACAACCTGGGCAACACCCTCATGCTGGGGGCCATCGGTTTCTGGCTCTACGAGCCGGGGAGTTTCCGCTGGGAGGCGCTCGCCTGGTTCGGCGTTCTGGGCGTGATGAACTACAGCATCAACCGCTGGGTTTTCTATACCGGCATGAACATCGTCGGCCCCGCGCGCCACATCACCATCACGAGCATGGTCCCGCTTCCCAGCCTGATACTGGCCGTCATCTTCCTGGGAGAAGAACCCGGCCGGTGGGTGGTGCTCGGCACGGTTCTCGTCGTCTTCGGCATCGCCGCCGTGAGCTACGAACCCTCGGGCGGAAGATGGTTCCGCGCAGGCGTCGGCTGGTCGCTCATGAGCATGCTCATGCTGGTCGCAAGCGCCTTCATGCGCAAGCAGGGCATGTCGTACATGGCGGCGCCCGCCCTGCTCACGGCGTGGTCGGCCCTGGTCGCCATACCGACTTCCGAGGCCTTCCGGCATTTTCTCCCGAAGCGTTATTTCGAGTGGGGCTCGAAGCGCTATCTTCCGCTGCTGATTTTCGGAACGATCATCAACGGGCTGATGCAGATACTCATCAACCTCTCGCTCCAGGGAAAGCTCTCGCTCGCGGTTCCCATCCTGAGCAGCACGCCGATTTTCGCCTTGTGCCTTTCCGCGATTTTCCTGCGAAAGATCGAACGCCTGAACGCGCGCGTGGTGTTCGGCATACTCATCGCCGTGCTGGGCATCGTGGCGGTGAGCATCGGGCGGCACGGTTAGGCGGCCATGGACAACACGATGGGGATCGTCTGGGCGCTGGCCGCGGCCGTCATGGCGGCGTTCACGGGCGTTCTCGCCGCGCGGCCCCTGCGGCACATGGGCCTGATGTCCGCGACCCTGCTCACCAACGTCTTCAACATGCTCGTTCTGGCCCTTTTCGGCTGGTGGGAATACGACCCTGCGGACGTGACGGTGGAGGGACTGCTCTGGTTCGCCCTGTTGGGCGTCACCGCCTACAGCTACGGGCGGCTGGTGTATTACAAGGCGATCGACTCCATCGGCCCGCCCCGGCTGATGACGCTCATGAGCACGTCCCCCCTGCTCAGCCTGTCCCTGGCCGTCCTGTTCCTGGGCGAGCAGCCCGGCCCGGCCGTTCTGGGGGGCACGGGCCTCGTGGTGGCGGGCGTCATCCTGGTGAGCTACGAACCCGCCAGGGGGCGCTGGTTCCAGCCTGCGATTCTCTGGGGTTTCGCGAGCGCGGTCTCGCTCGGCGTGAGCGTGTTCATCCGCAAGAAGGGCCTGGACGCCATGCCGAACATCGCCCTCACGGTGGCGTGGTCGAACATGGTGAGCATCCCCATCATTTATTCCCTGCGATTCATCACCCCGCCCGCCCTGTTCGACTGGGGGCCGCGCTGGGCGGTCGTGACGATCATCGTGGTCGGCGTGCTGAACTCGGGCAACCAGCTCCTCTACAACCTCGCCATCATCAACGCCGAGGTCAGCGTCGTCGGCCCCATCATCGCCTCGATGCCGATCTTCTCGGTCATCTTCACCGTCCTCATGCTACGCGACATGACGCGCGTGCGGCCCCGCCTCGTCGCGGGCGTATGCGTCACCGTGGCGGGGATGGTCGCCGTCGCGCTGGGGCGTTGAGGGGCGTGAACGAATCATCGCCTTCTTACGAGACGGACAAAAAAACACATCGCGGATACTCACAATGCGGATGGTTCAAGTGTAACATCTTCGATGTGAGATTCTATGATTAGGGGCATAGCTATCCATCCTCTCCTGATAACACTCGCCAAACACGCATGTACCCATCACCGGAAAGTGTTGCGTTTTCCGGACGAACAGTGTCCCATTCTCCCGATTCCAGATTTTTCAGGAATCTTCTGGCCTTGCCAACGGAGAAGCGCTCCACGTTACCACCAGTTATGTCTCGGTAAAGTTCTCCGAGTGCCTCGGCCGCGCTCCTAGGAGCCGCGTTCATGCGCATCAAGACCGCATCCTCTGTGCGCACCCCGTGATAGATCATGGCGGGAAGCGTGTTGATCCTCTGCCGCTCCGCGGCGGGGAGCGCATCAAAATCCATTCCCGAGACGCGGCAAAGCGCCGAAACTCCCCATGTCCCATTGTTGACGATGGCACGGTAAATCGCCCTGCAAGCATCGGTGATTGCAGCAGTCGCCTTGTCATCGTCGCGGTCGCGAGCGAAATACTCCTTAGCGATCTCACCAATGCTCTTGCCGTTCACCCAGTCTCGGGTAATGTCGGAAAGCCGCGTCCGGTCGAAACCATCCCCACCTATTTCATCAAGTTGTTGCTTCAATTGTGGTACCTTGAGCATGACACCAAACAGATCAGCCATCTTGCCGCTGTCACCGAATAGGCTTTCAGGCACCCAGTCCGATGGTGTCAGTTTGTTTTCAAGGCCACCCATCCCGGTCATGGCGCGGGCAACGCCTTCAGGTGAGAATCCGGTCAAATCAGCCAGTTCGGCGCGCCCGGGGTTTTCGGCAAGTTTGTGTGCGTAGTTCCGGGTCGCGTCCAAAAGCGCATTGGCTTTTTCGCGCTGCAACGGATCATTGCGCAGCGTTGTATACCCATAGGTCTGCCGCAAGAGTAACTCGGTATCGGCTAGAACAGCCTCGAGATTTTTCTTTTCCGCATAAAGGTGAGCAACATAGCAACGAAAATCTTCCCATTGTTCCTGCCATAGGACATCGGATAGATGATTTAATTCGCCCCGTGCCACAAGTTCGTCGATCAAAGTAACAAGTCGGGAAACGAGCGCGCCGGTGTTCCGGCTAACGAAGGAAATTAGAGCATTGCGATCCGCTCCTTCGGCAAGCCCAATGACACCGACGCTATCGTGATCGATACGCCCGGCGCGTCCAGCGAGATTCCAGAACTCGCGCGGAGCCATTTCCTGTCCGTAAGGATATTTGTAGGTCTGAAGGAATACAGAAGAGACCGGAAAATTCAGTCCCTGCGCAATAGTTGTCGTCGCGCAGAGCATCCGAAGTTTCCCAATCTCGGCCAACCATTCCATCAAAGCGCGAACATCATCGGACAACCCGGCATGATGTACCCCGACGCCTCGCTCCAGCAAAGCAATAAGCTGAAAGTCGGGGCTGATCTCGCTGCGTAGAAAATCCTGCACCAGCCGAATTTCCTCCGGAACGGTATCGAACTCCAGTAAACTCTCGGCGGCTTCTTTGGCCATGCTCCAGACTGTTCGAGTGTTGTTAGCTACGGTAACACTGGGCCCACGCGCCGACATAATCGCGCCCATCGCGGCGGTCTGGAGACCAGTGCCCTTCTGTTTGTTTCCATCAAGAACCTTGCTCTTCGGAACATTAAGAGGTTTTACGCCACCGACACGATGCTGGCCATGCAGTTGCATCGCATTCTTCGTTGCTGTCAACGTCTCGAACTCCAAGCGCCAGCCTCCACGCACACTTCCATCGGGGCAAGCACGATACAGGCCAATAATTCGCTCGTTCGGTTTCCAGGGTGTTGTCCCCAGACTGATCGCTTGCCCCGCATCAACGTCTTGCGCAAGCCAGCGCGCGATTGTACCCACATCCTCCACAAAGGGCATCAGAAGCAGGAAGTTCGCTCGTGGGCAATCCCGCTTCACCGTTGCAAGCAAGAGTTCGATGCGTAATCCTCGACTCTCCGATTCGATATTATGTGCTTCGTCCATTACGACGAGCGTAAGTGGTCTCGTCACTTTCTTGTTGCGGATCACTAGCGAAAGTTTCTCTGGCGTCGCCACAAGAATATGGAAGGGCTGTTGTTCGTCCGCTAGCAACTCCTCTTCAAAGGAATCGACTTCAACCGCTGCTGTGAGTTGCTCGACGCGCAGCGAGATCGGCTCGAAATCCTTGCGCAAACGACGGGTTATCTGAGCTGAAAGTGCTCGTGTCGGTGCTACATACGCGACCCAACCGTCTTGAGCGTCGAATTGGTTCAACGCCTGCAACATCCGAAATTGCGCTAAAAGTGTCTTGCCACCAGATGTCGGTATATCGACCACGATCGCGGTTTTCGCTTGGTCGAGAAGTCCCTTTTCGAGGAGAGCCGCACGCTGAGGTGGCAAAAGTTCGAACATTGCCTGATGGCTGCGGTGAGTCAATGACCGAACGAAGTTCGAGGTCTTGGAATTAATGGTCCGAGTCGCCCACCACAGCGAGTTCGTGATCATGATCCGAGCAGTGGCATGCAACCATCGGAGCACGACCTCATGCTGCGTGTCTCCAGAGCCGACTGCTGCTTTCAGCGCAGCGTCAAAATGTTTATCAATCTCGCTAAAGGGACTGTCGGGTTGACCTTGTATCATGTAGCCCGTAAGAATTTCTGTTGCCTTGGCCCAATGATAAAGAGCGGCGAGACGAAGGGCGATTGCTCGATCGGCTGCTTGCGAACCATTGTTCAGCCGGTCGGCCTCGAATGTTTTCTGGTCATCCCGCAAGCCAGCGATGATCTCACGTATACGATCGAGATCGTCCCAACCATTCTTTCGGAACAGACGCACCCAACAATCGAATAGCCTATAAAGAAGACGTAGGTCCCAAGACACGCTGGCCACGCTCGGGGCAGCGAGCGCGGGTTCATTGTCCTTGTACCAGCGGCGCAGATCGGACCAGCGATCTCCGCAATAGGATAGGGCGGAAAGCTGTAGGACGAAGAGGAGGCGGTCGCTCGTCTCCGCTGGCACGGGCATCAAACGACGGATATCGAAAGCCTTGTAGGAGGCTGATTCGGCTTGGTCGCGTAGAGCGCGATTTTCTCCGGAAGGACGACTCAACTCATCGAGACCCTCGATTGCGGCCATCTCATAGGCCAGCGCGATGCGTTCAAGGAACGGAATGTCCTCTTCATTTACGGCAAAAGAAAAGGCTATCTGCTTTCCGACGGCGCGATCGGCCAACCGCTCGTTAATCAAGCGGTCGGCTTGCTCCAAGGCTTCGGTGCCGACGGCGCTTACCGCCCAATGATCGGCAAGTGCGGCGAAGGCTTCGGCGGAAAGGCTCATGTTCCATCTCCTGTCCGTTGTGCAAGAATAGCCACACCTAGGCTGTCAATTCGTCCTTTCGGCAGATACAGCGCTAGTAGCTCGATCCTTGTTCCTTCTGGACAGTCTTCGCTGAGCTTCTTGATACGCATTCTCAGATCATCGGCATGCGGATCAACATCGCGGATTAAAACGCCGTACAAATAAACGTCCGATTTATTCTGCAAATAACGACGACTCGCAGCCTCGAAGCGAGGACGCCACGGCGCAACTTTCGCGCGGTGGCACAAATACTTGAGAAGATCGTCGCGAATGCGTTCACAATCACGCAAGTCTTCGAGTTGCTGCTTCAGTCCCGTCCGCCCATACATCGCGCTCGGCGGGTATTGCTCCTCCGTCGAGGTTTTCACCTCTCCAAAAACGAGAACGTCTCCGTCTTCGTCAGTTCGAAAACCAACGAGATCGGCACCGGGCAGGCTAGATCCACGCTTGCGTTCGTCCCGGCCATCCGGCCAAGGGAACTGACAACCGCGACAATCGATTAAATAAGTTTCGGCAATCGCTTCGCCAACGCGCCAATTCTCGATATCGTCGGGATCGGCAAGAACATCGCGTAGGCTCTCCTGTGCAAACTCCGTTTCTGCGAGAGCGCCGAGCATGCTTTCGATATCAGCCTTACCTTCATCGTCAAACATGAGGGACGAGACGCGCTCTTGCAGTGCTACATTAAGCTCCTCGTCTGACCAAGTCAGACCGATACCTGAACAGGGAACGGTCCCATGATTGTAAACAATTTCACCGGTGGCAACCATCACTCTATAGTCTCCACCACCTCTTCGACCTCACTCAAGAATATCTCACCAGTGATGAGCTTCGGCATCAACGTATCTCGCAGAGCGGTGCGGCGGTTGAGTTCGATCTTCTCGTCCAGCGTTCCGAGGATATGCGCGATGGCGTAACGCTGAGACTCCTCGGGTGGATATGGAATGGAAATCTGATTGAGATTCTTCTGGGAGAGCTTCGCTTGAATGGAACCGCTCATGAACGGTCGGACTTGAACTGTCGAAAGCGCATACCAGAGATACCGTGTCTCTTCGTCACTGTACCCTTTCAGAACGTGGGCGTGGTTGTTGACCCAAAACTGCCCATCTACTAATTGTAGGAATGGGATTCCCATTGATGTTTCTACTGATCCATCCTCCGCAACGAGGAGATGCAGACCCTCGAAGAGATAATCATCAACGTAATCCATTATCCCAGTGGCTCCATAGTAGGGATACGGTCCTGATCTCGTTGATCGCATTTGCTTGGATAGAGGAACGCGGCGAGAGGCAAAGTTGCTAACGAGACCGCCGAGCGTAGCCTCCGACCATGAGCCAGATTCCGATTCACCCACCAACACCATATGACCCCTTTCTTTCACTTTCCGAAAACTCTCGGACGCGCTCGCCCGGTCCGCGACGTCCACTCGAAAAGGTGGACGTCAATCGGTCGCACGTTTGGGCTTGTTGAAAAACCTCCCGTCGGTGGGACATCGCTTCTACCCCCCTGACAAGGGGGGACAGGGGAGCTTTTTCAGCAGCCCCATGTTTCCTTTAGTTGGACGTGCGGCGGAGAACCAACGCCTCGACGATCTCGGCCTCGCCCAGGGTCTTTTCCGCCGGATGGGGCGGGTCTCCGTGTCGGCCATCCCACTCATGTTTCCCCGTGTCTAGGCTGATCTTCGTTATGGATATCCGCCCCGGCGTCAGATCGTCGTAGCCATTTTCGTAGCCGTTCACCACGACGCGCAGTCCGGCGGGATATTCTTGAAGCAGTTTGATCAACTCACCGACCAACAAGTACGTTCTCCTTCCATCGGGAATCTCAACGTCTTCAGGTTCCCGGCGATAGCCGCATCCATCGCGCCGCGCAAGGCGTTGGCCATTTCCCAAAGCTCGCTCTCATAGCCCGTCGTGGCTCCGTTGTCTGGTTGCTGTTCTTTTTTCGATCCTGTTCGCGCCATGGTTCCTTTATCTCATCTGTCAGGCGTCATCGGTGGATATGTAATTTGCCGCCGGGCAGTTTACAAACCGGGGCGACCCTTGTCATCCGGGAAATTCGGTGAGCCGGTTCGTTCTCGAAAACCAACCCCCCTACCCCCCCTTGTCAGGGGTCAAACGCGAGTGATGAACGAGCGTTTGCATAAGCCATTGACGAGAAACACATCGTCTTGCAAAACCTCCCTCTTCGGTCGGTTTTGACCCCCGACAAGGGGCTGTTGAAAAACCCCTGTATGTGTCCATCAGCCCCTGGAAACCGCCGACGCCTCTTACCTCACCCTGAGTAGCCGCCGAAGGCGGCGTATCGAAGGGCGAGGGGATCGCGCCGTGGCGAGAGGGCATCCTTCGATACGCGGCTCCGCCGCTACTCAGGATGAGGAAGATGTGAGGACTTTTTCAACAACCCCCGACAAGAGAAGTGGGGGGTTCGGGGCTACGGCGCGTCCCAGGGGTTTACGACGTCGACCTCGAGGCCGTCGAAATCGCGGACGTTTCTCGTCGCAATCGAAAGCGCATGCGCCACCGCCGTGCCTGCGATGAGCGCATCCCCCATATCCAGGACGCGGCCCGCGCGGTGCGCCCGCGCCCTCAGGCTCGCGGCCCGTGCGGCTTCGGGCCGGCCCACCGGCAGCACCCGGTCCGCGTATTCCGATACGAACGCGGAGAGTACCGCCCGGATTCCCTCGCGGCGGCGTCCAGGCGGGAGCAGTTCGACGCCGAAGTCCAGCTCGTGCAGGACGACGGCGGAGAGCCACAGATCCTCAACGTCGGCGAGGAACCCCGTCACCCCCGAATCCGGCGCGTCCCTCGTCAACTCCGAGAGGACGTTCGTGTCGAGCAGGAACCCGCTCATTCGGCATCGCCGCCCGCGAAGGGTATCTCTCTCCGGGAGCCTCTCGTCCCCGGGATATCCAGGTTCGCGCCGCGCGGCATGTTCTCGACGAGCCACCGCCCCATGGGCTTGCGGGGCGACTCCTTCGCGTACCACTTCGCGGCGGGCACGACCACGAAGGGCCGCCTCGCGCCGATATGCTGCGGCCCCTCCTCCTCGGCGAGGCGCAACACCTCGGACAGGCGCGCCTTGGCCTCGGCGACCGTCCAGACCCGGCGGGGTTTGGGATGTTGTTCGGCCATGGCTCCCTCAAGCGAAAAATATAGTCCAATATAGACTATATTATCGATCGGCGTCAAGGGTCGGAAAACCACATACGGAGGGATCGCATTTCCCCGCATTTGCGGCTAGGCGCTCATTACCCCCTCCCGGGGTCCGCGCGAAATTCTTAACGTCTCGTTCGAAATCGACCCGCATTTGCCCGCAATTGCCGTCGCGCTGCCCGGGACGCGAGCGCGTATGATGGCGGAGCCGGTCGCTTCGCTCGAAAATATCGAATTCCCGAAAAATTCAATAAATATCGATAAATTAACGGGGTTTTTCCGTAAATTTCTGTAAATTGTTTTCCTGGGAAATGGCGCGCTTGAACCAAGCGCAGGGGGATTCTGCCACAATCCGCCGGCCCCGCCGTAACGGCAAATGCGGGGAAATGCGGAGTCGAAACGCGCGGCAAGGCCTGATGCGCTTTCCCCGAGGGGTCAAGAATGTTCTTTGTTAAATAATTGTAATTTAATGCGTTATCGATTACACGACTTTCCCGGCTCGCAGGCGGGCGATTTCCTCCGGTCCGTAGCCCAGCTCTGCGAGAATCTCATCGGTGTGCTCGCCCAGCATCGGCGCAGGCCTTGAAAAATCAAGCGTTTCGCCCTCGAACGCAACCGGCGGGGCGGGCATGAGGCCAGGCCCCGCAGCGGGGTGGTCGACCTCGACGAAGGCTTCCGGGAAGCGCTCCTTGACTTGCGCCACGTCGTTGATGGCGCTCACCGTAACCCCTTGAGGGATAAGGAGTTCCTCCCATTCGGCGGTCGTCTTTTCGGTGAGGACCTCCTCCAGGATCGCGCGCAGGGCGGCGTCGTTCGCCACGCGATCCTTGTTCTCGCGGAAGCGGGGGTCGTCCGCAAGCGCAGGCTTTTCAATGGCTTCGACGAATACGCGGTAGCGGTTCGTGTTCGATATGGCGACGTACAGGAGGCCGTCCCTGGTGCGGTAGCCCGAGAAGGGGGAGACCACGGGATGGGAAAGTCCTTCCGGTTCAGGCACTTGGCCGGTAAACGTGTGGCGCGCCACCGGGTTCTCCATGATGTTCACGGTCGCGCCCATCATGGAGGCGTCCACGCGGGCGCCCTCGCCGGTGCGCTCCCGGCGCAGGAGGGCGGTGAGGATTCCCGAGAGCAGGTAGAGGCCGCTCGTCACGTCGACTATCGAGACCCCCACGCGCACGGGCGCCCCGCCCACCGGCCCCGTCACGCTGATGAGGCCGCCCGCCGCTTGCAAGAGGCTGTCGAAAGCGGGGCGTCGCGCGTGTTCGCCGGTCTGGCCGAAGCCGGATACCGCGCCGTATACGAGCCGGGGGTTTTCCGCCTTCAGGACCTCCCAGCCGACGCCCAGGCGGTCCATGACGCCGGGGAGGAGGTTCTCCACGAGAACGTCCGCTCCCCGGCAGAGTTTCCTGAAAACCTCGACGCCATCGGGGTTTTTGAGATCAAGCGCGATGGAGCGCTTGCCCCGGTTCAAGCTCATGAAGTAGCTGCTCTCGCCGTTTTTGAACGGGCCGATGGCGCGGCTGTCCTCCCCGCCCGGGCGCTCCACCTTGATGACCTCGGCGCCATAGCCCGCCAGATAGAGCGATACGATGGGGCCGGCGTTGAACTGGCTGGCGTCGATGACCTTCAGGCCCTGGAGGAGTGGCATCGGCTGAGAAAATGCTCTCTAGCGGCGTTTCGGGGTGGTTTTGGAGGCCGTTTTCTTCTGCGAGGTTTTGGAGGTGGAGGTTTTCACCGCTGTTTTCGTCGTCGCCCTCGCCCCGGCCGCCTTGCCTGCGGCGGCTTTCCTGGCGGCGGCGCTCCTGTTCGTCGTATTCGCGGCCTTGGCGGCGCTCGTTTTCTTGTTGGCAGGCGCTTTCGCTTTGGCACTGGCCGTTTTACTCTTCGCCGCCGTTGTTTTCCTGGGGGCGGCAGTTGTCATCTTCTTCGCAGTGGAGGCTTTCCCCCTGGCTTGCGTTCGCGTTTTCTGCGCCGCAGCTTTCGGGGGGGATTTTTTCCGCCGAACCTTTTGTTTTTTCGCATGTTCCTCATTTCGCCCACGCGAGGCCTCGGCCGCCTGCATTTCTTCTTCGGTGGGCGGAAAAACGGGTTTTCTGCGTCCCGTTATCAGGCGAAAGGCATATCCCACCTGCGTTTCACGCCATTCATTCTCTCCGAGGTCCTGCAACACGAGTTCCACCGGGGAACCGGGGATAAGCAAGTCCCGATAGCCTTCCCAGCCGATCAGGTGGGAATTTATCTTTATCCCCTCATCCAGCAGTATAACCGCGGAAACATGCTCTGCATTCCCATCTACGGAGGAATGCGTGATGGTGGCCGAAAGAAGTTTACCCTTCCCGCTCAAAAGCACCTCGCTCGTGCTGCGCGGACAGACCGGATTATCGCAAGTCGTTTTCGAGCCGGTTTTCGGGAAAAAATATTCCTCGCATTCCCTGCAAACGGAACCGATGAGTTTGGGCCTATGTCGAACATTCCTGGGAATCGTAAAAACATCACGCATAAATGGAACGACAACTTTATTCTTTTCAGGAACGAAAATCGAAGGCTCATTTTGAGGGGAAATCATGCACTACCCTACTTTTCAAGTTTCGAAGAACCAAATCTAATGGAACGAAATGCAAACGGCTAGTAAAAATTCATAGGCATGCCGGGATTAGTGCGCGAACACTACCAAGGGGTCGGGCGGGTGTCAAGATGAATTCAAACCGGAGAAATCCCCCCATCCGCCTTAAGAGAGATGACCTCCATTCATGATACATTGACTCCCAAGCCAACCTTGATACTGACGACTTGACCATTCAAAACCTGCAATCTTATAGTCGACAATCGTATTCATATAAGGGATGCGGCATGACTTCTCCAGACGCTCGAAATCTTCCATCCAAGCTGCTTCGACTATTGCCTTCGGTGGATGAAATCGTTACCCGCCTCAAAAATGACGGTGTCAACGGCTCATCAGACACTGCCCTATCCGATGCCGTCAGAAAAGCAATCGGAAAAAAAAGACAGCTTCTGCTCGAGCAAACGAAACAAGAACTTCCGAACGTAACGGAAACCGCATCGCTGTGCGAGCAAACGCTTCGGGATATCGTTCTCGATGAGGCAAAACAAATCCTTTCCTCGAATAAACAACTTGGGCTAAAAAAAGTCATCAACGCCACAGGAATCGTGCTGCATACAAATCTGGGTCGCGCCCCATTAAGTGACGCCGCAAGGTCCGCCCTCAATGATGTTGCTCAAGGATATTCAAATCTGGAATTCGATTTGAACCTCGGGCAGAGAGGGAAAAGAGGTTCTGATGTGGAATCTCTCCTTTGCCAACTCACAGGGGCGGAGGCGGCCCTAGTCGTCAACAACAATGCTGCAGCCGTGATGTTCGCGATTCACACGATGGCCAATTCCGCCGAAGTGCTCGTTTCCAGAGGCGAGTTGGTCGAAATCGGCGGTTCTTTCCGAATCCCGGATATCATGCGCCAAAGCGGCGCAAAATTAGTTGAGGTAGGGACGACGAACAAAACGAGAATATCCGACTACCGCAACGCCATCACCCAAGATACGGCCTTGCTGCTCAAAGCGCATACAAGCAATTACAGGATTGTCGGCTTTACGGAAGAAACATCTCGCGATGAACTCTCGGAAATCAGCAGGGAAACAAACATACCCACGCTGGAAGATCTCGGGAGCGGTTCATTTCTTCATGTCGATGGTCTGCCGCATGAACCCACCGTCATTGAGTCAATTCAGGCAGGAATCGATGTCGTTACCTTTTCCGGGGACAAGCTTCTCGGTGGCCCGCAGGCCGGCATTGTCGTAGGCAAGGCAATATGGGTGGAAAAAATGAAAAAACACCCGCTTATGCGCATTCTCAGGCTCGACAAGCTTACGCTCGCCGCCCTAGAGGCGACACTCAGGGCATATCTCGATCCTGATGCCGCCCATACTCAGATTCCGACACTTCACATGTTATCCACCAACCGGGAAAAACTGAAAAAACAGGCCGAATGTCTGATGGATCTCATAGGGGAAAATACCTGTTCCGTACTTGGCGCCAGGGTGGAGGAAACGTCGGGTATGGTAGGCGGCGGGGCCATGCCCCTGGCGGAACTGGATAGCTACGCTGTCACCTTATCTCCTCAAAACTCTTCCGCCAAATCGTTGGAGACCAAGCTGCGGAATGCTGTTCCACCTGTCGTGGCACGCATTCATGAGGATAAAGTAATACTGGATCTGCGTTGTATTCGAGAAGATGAAATGAATCAGCTTGCCGTGATTCTCAACGAATTCGTCAAGTAGTCACTAACCATCTGTGCAATATTTTTTTGCCATCACGAAAAAGGGACAATATTCCGATGCCAACCGTTAATTCCGATGGTGTTGCCATAGATTATGAAGTCATCAATCCCCAGCATACCGATACGCCCGTATTCTTAATCACCGGGCTCGGAGGCATTCGCGGGATATGGGCAAAGCAAATCGACGCTTTTTCCGCTACGAGACCGCTTATCCTTCATGACCATAGGGGAACGGGAAAAAGCGACAAACCGAGTGGGGTTTATAGTGTCCCTAACATGGCGAAAGACGTCATTGCCATCATGGATGATCTTGAAATAGAAAAGGCGCACCTCGTCGGCAGTTCAACGGGGGGCGCAATTATCCAAGTGATGTGTATCGACTATTCTGAGCGTGTCAAAAGCGGGTCTATCGTAAGTTCCTGGCCCAAGAGCGACGCATATTTCACCCGCCAGTTCAGTGTGCGCAAAGAAGTTCTACTTGAGATGGGCTGGGAGACCTATACGAGATTTTCCACATTCACCTTGCATAGCCCGAAGTTTTTCACAGACAATTTTCAAGAAATTCAAATGCAGGAAAACCAATCGATCGCAAACGCGCCGCCCGCCGAGATCATGGCCGAGAGAATCGACTGCATTATTGCGCACGATCAGTTGGATCGCTTGGGTCAAATCACACGTCCGGTACTGGTGGCCGTTGCAAGAGACGATGTCGTCACTCCGCCGTATTATTCCCATCAATTGAGTGAAGCCATTCCTGGAGCCGAATTGAAGTTTTTTAACGAAGGCGGCCATTTCGTTTATATCGAGAAGCCGGGTGAATTCAATGAGTCCATCCTGGAATTCATCCATCGCCATGACTAATCGATATTTTCATAACTCGCCTACCAACCATAAAGACGAAACCACTTTATGAAACACGTTGTCATCGGAACCGCCGGCCACATTGATCACGGCAAAACCTCTCTCGTCAAAGCATTGACCGGCACAGACACCGACCGCCTCAAAGAGGAAAAAGAACGCGGCATCACCATCGAGCTCGGGTTCGCCGAGTTGATTCTCGATAACGTCCACGCAGGTATCGTGGACGTTCCGGGCCATGAGCGATTCGTAAAAAACATGCTGGCGGGGGTCGGCGGCATCGATTTGGTCATGCTGATCGTTGCTGCCGATGAAGGCATCATGCCGCAAACGAGGGAACATTTGTCCATTTGCCGACTTCTCGGTGTTAAAACCGGACTCATCGTGCTCACCAAGACAGATCTGGTTGAGCCGGAATGGGTCGAACTTGTCACGGACGACATACAGGACTTCGTAAAAGATACTTTCCTGGAAGAAAAACCCATTGTGCCGGTTTCAGCTCAAACCGGCGATGGTCTGGATAATCTCAAAAAAGCCTTGAGCGAAATCGCTAATCAAACGCCTGTAAAAAGCGAAACGGGTATCTTTCGGATACCGATTGACCGCGTTTTCACGATGCGGGGCTTCGGGGTCGTGATTACAGGAACCTTGTTCAGTGGAAGTGTGGCTGTGGGTGAACAGGTTGAAGTTTACCCCAAAGCTCTTCAGGCGCGCGTTCGTGGCCTGCAAGTACATGGGGAGTCCGTGGAAAAATCGACCGCCGGCCTCAGAACCGCCGTGAATCTTCAGGGCCTCGAGCACACCGATGTGTTCAGAGGAGACATCATCGGTCATCGAGATGAACTGAAAACGACGTACATGCTTGACGTCCATCTGGAACATCTCTCCGACGCGCCCCGCCCGCTGAAAACCCGCAATCGGATACGGTTCCATGCAGGGACCGCCGAAATCATGGGCAGGATATCTCTCATTGGACGAGACGTGCTGGAACCGGGAGAAAATTCATTTGCCCAAATACGGCTGGAGGAACCTATCGTTGTACTACCCAGAGATCGATTCGTCATCCGGAGTTATTCGCCAATCATCACGATAGGTGGTGGAGAAATCCTGGATATCATGCCTCGCAAGCATAGGCGACTGCGGAGTTCATCCCTGGCTCACCTGAAATCACTTTATCAAGGGGATGAAACGGAAAGACTGCTCATATTGCTTCGGGACTCACGGTTGAACGGGGTTGAACTCGAAGACATCACAGGCCGTCTCACGCTAAAGCCGAACGATATAAAAAAAACCATTCAAGAATTATCAGCCCATGGAGAAGTGCAAATAATCGACCCAGCCAATTTCTTCTCCATGACTACAGCGCATTTCAACTCCGCCCAGAAAAATATTCTCTCTTTTTTGAGTGACTATCATACGGATAACCCTCTTCGAACAGGCGCGCCCAGGGAGGAAGTTCGCGGTAAAGCAGGTGACCTCAACGAAAAAATCTTTGCCGCCGCACTCAAACACCTAAACGAATCAAATAAAATCGTTGAAGATGGCGCCATCCTAAGGCTCGCCTCCCATTTCATAGAAATTGATGAAGCACTAGGTGAGGTAAAAACAAAGTTGGAGTCGGTTTTCAACAGTGCCAAATTTCAACCGCCATCCGTCGAAGACGCATTCTCACAAAGCGGCGGCAAAGGAAATGCAAATCAAAATGCCTTGCAAATTCTTATTGATGAAGGAGTCCTGTTGCGACTGAAAGACAACATTATTTATCATCAGCATGCTTTAACCGAAGCAGAAAATCATCTCAGAGAGCATCTATCGATCAACAGTGAAATTACGGCGGCGGAATTTCGGGATCTTTTGGGCATTACCAGAAAACATGCCATACCCTTGCTTGAATATTTTGATACTGCGCGAATTACCCTGCGAGTGGGAGATAAAAGAGTGCTTCGACCAGACGCAAGATAAATCCCTTTACAAGGAATGAAAAATGCCTCTCGATCAGAGTAAAATCAAACGGCTGCGTTCAGACTTCCCGGCCCTGAAAAATCAAATTTACGTGAATTGGGGTGGCGGGGGACCATCGTCGAAATCAATTCTTCGTGAAATGAACAAGTTCACAAAACGCGATTTGGAACTCGGCTCGTTTCACCCGACCATCAGGAATGAAACTACTGCGGCCCTGCAGCGCACCCGAGAGAGCTGCGCGAAACTCATTGGCGCAGACACCTCGGAAATAGCACTGACCAACAACACAACGGTAGGAATCAACATCGCCGCTGCCGGATTAACCTGGGGTGCAGGAGACGAAGTGCTCGTCTCGGATTTGGAGCATCCGGGCGGCTACCTGCCCTGGTTGGTCTGGCGGAAGAGATATCCCATCAAGGTGAAACTGTTCAAAACCGGTCAAAATGATGATCAGCTCCTCCGAAACTTGGAAAAGGCCATCACCCCAAAAACAAGGGTGGTTTGCGTGAGCCATATTTCGTGGCTGAATGGCAGGAGACTCCCTCTCGAATCAATCGGCCAAATATGCGTCTCCGCAGGCGCCCTCCTCATCGTGGACGGCGCCCAGTCCGTAGGACACATACCAGTCAAAGTCAAAGACACCGGCGTAGATGTCTACACCATATCAGGCCAGAAATGGCTGATGGGTCCGGACGGCACGGGCGCCGTGTATATCAGGCGTGGCGCAGGCAAAACGATTCAGCTTTCATCCGCAAGCTTTCGTTCAGCTCAAAAAAAGAGATTAAAAACTCTCTCGTTTACCCCCGAGCCTAGCGCGATGCGCTATGAAGTCGGCACTCTCAATACAACTGGTTTCCTGGGATTCCGGGCCGCTGTCGAACACTTCAAGAGAACTGGGCCCGTATCCATCGAAAAAAGGATTCTGTCGCTGGCGAATCGCCTGACGTCGCAAATCCGCGGACTCAAGAATGTTGAAGTCATTACGCCTGAAGGCGAGGCCCAGTCTGGTCTGGTTTCTTTCCGGATTAAAAACGTCGAAGCTCAAAGCGTGGTGGACAGGCTCTACAGGAAACACCAAATCATCCTCCGGGCAGTGGTAACGGAGCCTCCCGCAGTGAGAGTTTCCATTCATTATTTGAACACGGAAGAAGAAATGGACTCGATCGCAAATGCGATAGCCACAATAGCGGCTGGAAAAAAACGATAAAATGTCGCTCTAAGCCACAAAAAAGCGGCGGTCATATGGCCGCCGCTTTTTCACGTTCGGGTCGCAGTTATTTTTTCAGCGTTACGTTCACCGCAGTAGCAGCACCACCTTTTACAGACACTTTCATGGACTTCTTGCCCAAAACCTCGTGCCAAATCTCGAGGGTGTAAGAGCCTGCGGGAACATCTTTTATCTCGAATTTCCCCCCGGCTCCCGTGATGCCGACATAGGGATTTTCCGCCACGACGATATAGCCCCTCATCCAGTCATGAACGTCACAGGTCACTTTCATGATGCCGGGCTTCTTGAAATAGCGGGTCGACATTCTCAGTTTTTTCTTGAACTTGGGCTGCGCGATATTGGCTACCGAGTTTCCCGTTTTGCCGGGATGGGTATGAACGTTGTGGAGAATCTTGTCACTGTTCTTCATCAACAGTTTCGTCTTTTGCTTCATTACGACCACGCGGGGAAGGTACACGCATCCCTTTTGGTCCATAGTCGCCTTTTTCTGGCTCTTCGACCATTTCTTGCCGGATTTCACGCCCCTCAAGGACACGACGGCCCATGCCACGCCGCCGTCTTTCACGACCAGACTCTCATCCTTGATCGGTTTTTTTGCGCAAACTTTCTTGTCTTTGTTCACGGACAACGTTTTTGCCTTCGGGGCCGCGCCATCGAACTTGATTGCCCCTGCAATCGAACCGCCGCCGCTTACCTTGCCTTCCTTGTAAGCGTCCGCGGAGCCGGCCAATGCGATGCTCAGCAACACCGCAAACATCCAGCACAATTGAAAGCGTTTGGGAACCATGCCTACTCCTCTCGAATAATTTTTCAGGTTGGCAGCAACTGTTTTCAAAAAGCGTGCGCGCAATCATTCGCACACGATATCGGTGACTTCAGATGCAGGACCTCTAAAATTGACTTCTAATCAAATCGGAACCGCCAGGAAATCAAACCTGCTCCATTCAAGTAATCCACCTTTCAAATTAAGTCAACCCTCTGGGTGGTCGACCCGCCAATTCGCCTGGATTCATTGTGTCATCTGGTCGAACCCTGCTATGAAAGAAAGCGCAAATCCAGCCGCCAGAAGACACAAACCTTTCCCGACGGATCGAACGACTCCGAAGCCGCGATGTTTGCAACACGGCGGACTCTGGGGTATCTCTTTGGAAAAGCGGCGCTTAGCCGACACACGTCATCCTGCGGGAGCAAACTGTGAATCCGAACCTGAAAGACGCCAAAATGCCCGAAACGCTCGATGGCTGGGCCATTCTGCACCACATCTTCCGGGTGAACTGGCCCGCCTGGAACCGCCTGGAGAGCGCCCAGCAACACCGCATCCTCGATGAAGCGACGGAATTTTTCACTTCGGTCGCCCGGCCCGAGTACGGCGAGAGCGCACTCTTCAGCCTGCTGGGGCACAAGGGAGATTTGCTGTTTCTGCATTTCAGGCCCACGCTCGACGCGCTGAATGAGGTCGAATTGGGGCTGCGGCGGCTGGCGCTGGCGGAATATATGGACGAGACCACCTCCTACCTCTCGTTCCTGGAACTAGGCCTCTACGAAATGACCGTGAAGCTCCACGCCCGGTTCGTGGATGAGGGCCTGGAACCCGGAAGCGATGACTGGAAGTCCAAATGGGCCGAAGAGATGGACAGCCAGCGCGAGCGCATGAAAGAGCGCCTCTACATGGACATCCCCCAGACGAGATATCTGTGCTTCTACCCGATGAACAAGCGCCGGGGCGAGGAGAAGAACTGGTACGGCCTGCCCATCGAGGAGCGCCAGCAGATGATGCGCGAACACGGCTTCGTCGGCAGACGCTACGCCGGCCGCGTCCAGCAAATCATCACGGGCAGTATCGGCTTCGACGACTGGGAGTGGGGCGTATACCTGTTCGCCGAAGACCCGCTCGTCTTCAAGCGCCTCGTATACGAGATGCGCTTCGATGAGGCCAGCGTCTGGTACGGCGAGTTCGGCCCCTTCTACGCCGGTCTGCGCGTCATGCCGCACCATTTGAAGAGCATATTCCGCGGCCAGGTTCCCTCGCTCGAATCGCCCTAAGTCGAGCGATATCAAGGGTTAAGGACCGTCATGGCGAGCGTTCTCATCGTGGGTTGCGGCTATGTCGGCGTTGCCCTCGGGGCGGTCCTCGCCGCCGAGGGCCACCTCGTCCGGGGCATGCGCCGAAACCCCGATAATCTCCCTGATTCCATCACGCCGTTAAGGGCCGACGTCCACGCCAAGGACCTGAGCAACCTCCTCCCGGATGGCCTCGATTTCATCTTCTACACCCTCTCCTCGGGAGGCGGCGGCGAGGCCGGCTACCGGGCGGCGTATGCCGACGGCCCGAAAAATCTCCTTAAAGCCATTGATAAGAAAGGAGAAAAGCCCGGGCGCATCTTCTTCACATCGAGCACGGCCGTCTACGCGCAAACAGACGGCGGCCTGGTGGACGAGGAATCCCCCGCGCAGCCCACCCATTACTCGGGCCGCATCCTGCTCGAAGGCGAGCGCGCTTTTCTGGAGAGCGGCCATCCCGCCACAATCCTAAGACTTTCAGGCATTTACGGCCCCGGCCGGACGCGCCTGATAGACGCCGTCCGTTCGGGCAAGGCCGAAGTCCAAGAGGGTCCCCCCCGCTTCACGAACCGCATCCACCGCGATGACTGCGCGGGCGTACTCGCCCACCTCATGAAGATGGACGCGCCCGATGAGATATACGTCGGCGTCGACGATGAGCCTGCGGACCGCCGCAAGGTATTGAATTGGCTGGCCGAGCGGCTGGGCGTCCCGCAGCCGCGCGAAGCCGCGGGCGGCGAAGCCCCCTCCGCGCGCACCGCAACGAACAAGAGATGCTCGAACGCAAGGCTCAAGGCGACAGGCTACCGCTTTCTCTATCCGTCCTACCGGGAGGGTTACGCCGAGATGATCGCAGAGATGGAAACCACGTAACCGGCAAACAAATCAACTGTTTAGCAGGACCCTCAAATCCTTCCTCAGCTTCTCGAGAGATTCCGCGTCGTTGCTGTGGTAATAGCCTCTAATGGTGAAGTTCCTGTCGATGAGCACGAAGCGCGAGCTGTGGGAAATCAGGATTCCCGGCGTCTTCCCCCCCTCCTCATGCCCCGGGTGATGCGCGTGCGCGGCGGGCAGAAGAAGCCGGAAAACCCGCCCGCCGACCGAACCGGGGGGGAGCCCAGCGCGTTTGGTGGCGTAGCTCAGGCGGAAGCCCTTGAGCGCCAAGTCCTTGATTTCTTTTTCCTTGCCCGTCAGGAAGAACCACCGCGCCCTGTCCGCGCCGAACTTTTGCGCATAGGCCGTGAGGCGCTCCACCTTGTCGTGCTCGGGGTCGGTGGTGATGGATATCTGTCGGAAGTCCTCTGAGCCCGAGAACGCTCGCTGAAGCCTGCGCATCTCGCTCGTCTGGAGGGGGCAGGTATCCTCACACCGCGTGTAGATGAAGTCGGCCACCCAGACTTTTCCCTTCAGGCGCTCTCTCGCGAACGCCCGGCCCGATGCGTCAACCAGCTTAAAATCAGGCAGTTGCGAGTAGACGGGCAGGCTCTCGAAAAGGCTCCGCTCGAGCCAGCGCCACGCGGGCGCGGCCATCAGGCCGGCGAGAACGCCCAGGGTCAACACCAGAATCATGCGCCGCGCCATCAAAGTCTCTCCCTGTAAAACCCCTTGCGAATCAGGCCCTTCCGCCCGCCTGCATTCTTACAATACCTGTGCGCCCATGAAAAGCGCGCCGGGAGAATTCCGCCCCCGCATTTCCCCGCATTTGCCGTCACCGCGGGGCCGGCCGACCGTGGCAGAATCCTCCTGCGCCCGGATTCCGCGGCGCCTCATCCCAGGTAAAAAATTTATCGTTTTTTATCGAAAAACCCCGTCAATTTATCGATATTTATGGAAATTTATGGAAATTCGATATTTTTGAACGAAGCGACCGGCTCCGACATCATACCGGAATCCCCCGAATCCGCGCGGACGGCAATTGCGGGCAAATGCGGGCCGATTTCGAACGAGACGCAAGGAATTTCGTCCGGATTGCCGGGAGGGAGTGATGGGCGCTCCGCCGCGTGAACAACCAAAAGCAAACGGGCGGCCTCTCCAGCATACCCCATCAACGCGAACACCCGGCGACGGCAATTGCGGGGAAATGCGATCCCCCCGCGCGAGGGATGAATACCCGGACGGAAGGTGCGGAATCGAATCCGGCCGAAGAGGGGTTGCCTAAAAAGCCGGTATGCGGCCCCTACGAAGATCATTCTTCACCAACGAGAATATCAAATCAACTCCCCCCTTGAGGGGGAGTCGAAGAAGCCGAGCGTTTTGTGCGAAGGCTGATGCGGTGGGGGGAGGTTTGCTCTGTGGCATGTCCCCCCACCGATTCGGTTTCGGGTTTACACCCTCACCTCATCGACTCCCCCTCAAGGGGGGAGTGAATTTCTTTTTTCCCCGGGCAGGGGACGACCGCGCCGGCTGTTACAGAAGGGATTGCCGGGGTTCGGTTTCGTCCGTCATGCCGGCGCCCTCTCATCCGGCATCCCGTAGGGGCGGTTCGCGAGCCGCCCTGCTTTGGGGGCGGGGAAAGAGGGGACGCGGCGATTGTGAACCGCGCGGCGGGTGGGGTATACGTTCGCGTATGCTATCCTGTTCCTGAAAATGCTCCTGATTCAGTTGTGACGAACCTGGGGAGAGCAGACCATGGAAGGCAGGAGGTTCATTCGAACGATCCGCCTGGAGAACGTCCTCTCCTATGGCCCTTCGTCCGGGGAGTTTCCCCTGGAGCCGCTGAACGTCCTCATCGGCCCGAACGCATCGGGCAAGTCGAACCTCATCGAAGCGCTCTCCCTTCTCGCGGCGGCACCCGGGGATCTTCAAAAACCAATTCGGGAAGGGGGAAGCGTCCGTGATTGGCTCTGGAAGGGAACTCACGGGTCCAACATAGCGACCGTGGACGCTGCCGTCGAATACCCGCAAGGACAACAGCCGCTCAGGCATCGCCTGTCGTTCACGGAATCCGAGTCGCGTTTCGAACTCAAGGACGAGGCTATAGAGAATGAGAAATCGGTAAACGACGAAAAAAAACCGTTTTTCTACTACCACTATCGAGGCGGCAATCCGGTGCTCAACGTTCTTACCGAGGAGAAATCCCGAAAAAGACGACTTCCTAGAAACATGAAGCATGATCAGTCGATCCTCTCGCAGCGGCGAGACCCCGACTCCTATCCGGAGTTGACCTATCTGGCCAAAAAATACGAACGTATGCGCTTTTACCGCGAATGGAGTTTCGAGCAAGGCAAGCCGCCGCGCCACCCGGGGCGAACCGATCTGCAAAAGGATGGCCTTCTGGAGGACGCCTCGAACCTCGCCTTGGTGCTGGACGATCTGCTGAACCGCCCGCCGGTAAAACACCAGATACTGGAGCACTCGAAGACATTCAATCAATCCGTCAAGGACATCACCACCTCCATAACCGCCGGCGAGGTGCAGATATTCTTCCACGAAGAAGGCCTGGAACATTCCGTGCCCGCCACGCGACTCTCCGACGGGAGCCTGCGCCATCTCTGCCTGCTCGCCGTGCTCTGCCACCCCGAACCGCCGCCCGTCGTCTGCATCGAGGAGCCCGAGATCGGCCTGCACCCAGACATCATCCCGAAAGTGGCGAAGCTACTCATCGAGGCGTCATCGCGCAGCCAGATTTTCGTAACGACGCACTCCGACGTTCTCGTGGATGCGCTCACGGACACGCCGGAATCCATCGTCGTCTGCGAGAAGTCCGAAGGCGTAACGCAGCTTCGCCGCCTCGATAAGTCCGAACTCGAACCTTGGCTCGAGCGATACCGGCTCGGAGAACTCTGGACGAGTGGCGAGATCGGGGGAAACAGGTGGTGAGCATCAAGCTCTACGTGGAAGGCGGCGGCGACAGCAAGAGCTTGAGAACGGCGTGCCGCGAAGGTTTTGGGGCTTTCATCGAGAAAGCGGGGTTGAGCGGGCGGATGCCCCGCATCGTGGCCTGCGGCGGTCGTGACAAGGCATACGACAAATTCAAGATAGCGCACGCCAACCAGGATGGGATCAGCCTGCTCCTGGTGGACGCCGAGAGGCCGGTGGAGCAAGCCGGGACATGGGAACATCTTCAAGGGGCTCCCGATGAGTGGCCCCGCCCCGCCGGCGCAACGGACGACCAATGCCACCTCATGGTGCAGATCATGGAGTCATGGTTTCTGGCCGACCGGGACGCGCTCCGCGAATTTTACAGCCAGGGCTACCGGGAGAACGCGCTCCCGCAAAATCCGCAGATCGAACGGGTCGCCAAAGATGATGTCCTGAACGGCCTTGATAGGGCTGCCCGCGACACCTCGAAACGCGGCTATCACAAGGGAGCGCACAGCTTCGAGATTCTGGCGAGACTGGACCCGGAGAAAGTCCAGAACGCATCCCCACATGCGAAACGCTTTGTCGAGGTTCTTTTCAGGCTGGTACAAAGTTAGGTTTCTGGTTTCCTCACCTACTCCCCGATTTGCCGGTTTTGGTTTCTCCCGTCACACCGGAGCCATTTCATCCGGCATCCTGTAGGGGCGGTTCGCGAACCGCCGTGCATTGAGGGGCGAGAAGAACAACACTGATCTTAAGGCAGAATACCCAAAGCGTATTGTGGAATGGGTGGATGTTGGGGTGAATACGTGCAGGTTAATCGCCCTCTCCCCAAACCCTCCCGATGACTGCCTCAATCTTCTTCTCGAATCGATCGATCAATTTGCGGTTGGATTCGACCATGGATTGTTCGATATCAAGTTCGGCGACAATGGCTTCTTGGGTTTCGAGGGGTGGGAGGGGGATTTTGAATCCCTTGACTTGATGGGTTGTGAGATTCCTGAAAATCGCGCCCACTGACTGCGAGCTGTTGACTTGATGCTGAAACATAAGATTCCAATAAAGATATGCAGACTTGACGTTTTCGTCTAGATCTCGAAGGCCAACAAAGCCGTCATGAATGCAGGCATCGACTGCGAGTATTGTTGGCAGTCCAGGATTCCCACTTACAGTAATGATTACGTCACCTTTTTCCATTGGGCGGCTTTTCGTAGCACCTTCTTCAGTCAAAGTGTCAATCTTTGGGGTCGAGTACATTCCATCTCTTGTAATATCAGCGACCATGAGACGAGGAATCGAACCACCATAATAACGTGAATCTCCTTTGGGTCTTGGCGAACTCCCTCTGACAACAGTACACACCTCCCCCAACGCCACCATCGGCCATTCGGGATCGACCGCGATATGCGGGCGGTAGTTGTCGACCACCGCACGCGCTCCGTCGATGACTTTTTGGTAGCCCTCGATTTCGGAGACGCTCTCTTTTTGGACATCAAGTGGCGGGAGGGGGATTTGGATTGCTTTTATGTCCTTCGGGTAGATATGTATACCTTTGACTATGGATTTGAATTCACTCTTCATCACTTGGGACAAAAGCAACTTATTCAGGAACAAAGGCATTATTTCATTACCAGCTCTGAATATCGTTATCTCACCACTGGGCAATGATTTGGTTGGCGGGTCTATGTTGAGATAACCAATTTTTGAAGCAACATGACTTGCGTTGTGCGCCGCATTGATCATTAGAGTGTCGCCACGTTGTAGATATTTCGGCGTATTTATTTCGGTATCAATCCAACCCCTCTCGTTTTTATCAAAATATACGCCAAGTTCATCAAAATCTTTTACCTTTATTACCTTTATCCGCCCACTATCTTTATATTCTGACTTTCTGGAAGTAATTCCATTGAAGACTTCAGCGACACCACCAATTTCAACCCTTGGCCAAACGGTTTGTCTCGTATCACTTACCCGATACTTCTCCCCGCTCAGGTTGTACTCCCCGTTCTCCGCGATCCTCTCCTTCTCGACGATCAGCCCCAGCGTTGACTCGAAACCATTCAGTGATTCCCCTGCTCGCTGGCGTCTCAGATATTCGATGATTTCGCTCTTCACGTGCGGCAGGTCGTTCGATTCGATGGGGCGACGCTGCGCTCCCAGGTCGTAGCCATCGTTCTCGATTTTGAAAAAGGCGACGTTGTTCGTACTTCTCGCCAGAGCCCTGTCCAGAATAAGAACGGAGGTCTTGACCCCTGCATAGGGGTTGAATACGCCCGCCGGAAGTGAGACCACGGCGACGAGGTATTCCTCCACCAGCATCTTGCGAAGCAATCTATGAGCGTTTTGGCTCTGGAAGATGATGCCCTCGGGCACGATGATTCCCGCGCGGCCCGCAGGCGTCAGATGGGTGGCCATGTAGTCCACGAAGAGCACCTCGCTGCGTTTGGATTGAACCGAAAAGCGATTGTGCGGGCGGATACCTCCTTTGGGCGACATGAACGGCGGGTTTGCCAGAATCACATCCGCGAAATCATCCCACCGCTCCTCGCTGGTGAGCGTGTCGTATTCGAAAATATGCGGGTCTTTGAGATCGTGCAGGTACATGTTCACCAAGGAGAGGCGCACCATGTCGGGAGAAATGTCGTAGCCCTTCAAGTTGTCCGCCAGCCGCTTTCTCTCCTCGGGAGTCAACGCGCTCCCTCCGTTTTCGCCGGTGTTCTCCTTGACGTGCTTGTAGGCGGAGATGAGAAAACCGGCTGTGCCGCAGGCGGGGTCGAGTATCTTCTCGTCCTTTTTTGGGTCGACTATCTCGACGATGAAGTCGATGATGTGGCGCGGCGTGCGGAACTGCCCGGCGTCTCCCTGTGAGCCGAGAACGGAGAGCAGGTATTCGAAGGCATCGCCCAGCCGTTCGGAGTGTTCGTAACTGAACTCGTCGATGACCTTGAGAAACATGCGCAGTGTTTCGGGGTCTCGGTATGGAAGGAAGGCGTTTTTGAAAATATCCCGAAACAACTGAGGAATACCCGGGTTCTCCGGCATTTTGATGATGGCTTCGGCGTAGAGGTTCATGGTCTCCTGGCCGCCCAGACCCGCGCGCATCAGCTTCGCCCATCCGTAGCGGGCGAAATCCCCGCCGAAGAAGCTGCGCTCCCCACCCAATTCCTCTATCTGCGCGTCCATGTCATCCATGAACTTGTAAATCAAGGCGATGGTGATCTGCTCGACCTGGCTTTTGGGGTCGGGCACCTTCCCCACGAGGATGTCGCGGGCGGTGTCGATGCGGCGTTTTGTTTCGGTGTCGAGCATGGAGTTTCCTTCCTAAGGGTACGGCGCGAACCGGTTCAAGGAAACGTAATCCTTCACATAGTCCGGAATGAGAGCACGGTATTTCTCCGGCACGTTGCGGAAGTCATCAAGGGAAAAAGCCGAGTTCGTGACGAGTTCACCGTATCGTCTCTCGTCGATGACGGCGCGAATCCTGTCGCTCGTAAGGTACGCCTCGAAGTAGCTCCGCACCGCCGGAATAGCAGCGGCCTCCTCCGGTTCGTGATCGGCGATGAATTTGGCGAATTCCTCCTCCAGGAGGTCGCCCTTCGACTTGAACTCGGGGATGAGGTCGAAGACTCTCTCCAGAATCTCACGGAGGGTGAGGCGTCTGTCCGTTTTGACCGCCTTTCGCAGCTTGTCGAGGTTGTAATACTCCTCCGGCTTGTCGAACACCTCGCGGTTCACGTGGTCGATCACGCGCTCCCATTCGCCAGCCCGGACGGCGGCGGCGATGGCCGCATCCCCCCGAACGGTTTCGCGGAACCTGTCGAACAACATGCGGTCCACCTTCATCCCCCGGTATCCGATGGGCACTTCCTTGACGCCCGCGAGGATGTCCTCGCCCGTATACTCGTAAGCGTCTCCTATCGGAGTAGGCCCATCGCCCTCACCAGGATCGTTCCCGCCGTGCCTTCGGATCTGCGGCAGTTTCAATACTTGCTCGTAGTCGTATTCGGTCTCGAAGTATTCGTAGTTGCCGAAGAAATCGAAGAGCATGAACGCCGATTTTTTCGTCTCATCCGATTCGGGAAAATCCCGCAAGAGCCGCTCGTCGATGATCTCCCGCCTGAAATCGTGCTTGCGGGTGCCGCGCCCTTTGATCTGCACGAAATCGGTGGGCGAGAAGATGGGGCGGAACAGGCCAAGGTTCAAGACGTCGGTACAGTCGTAACCCGTCGTCATCATGCCCACCGTCACGCATACACGGGCCTTGCTCGTCCGGTAGCCATCCAAAAAGTTGGCCGAGCCGAGCAGGTTGTTGTTCGCGAAATTGATGGTGAACTGCTGCGCGTCGGCGACCTGGGAGGTTACCTGCACGGCGAAATCGGACTGGTATTTACCCGGAAACATCCTGTCGGCGATCTCGTTCAATATCTGAGCGAGCTTGGCCGCGTGGTTCTGGCTCACGGAGAAGACGATAGATTTTCCGACCTCCCCGCTTACGGGATCGCGCAGGGCCTTCTCCAGAAAGGTCTTGCAGAAAAGCTGGTTCGTGGCTTCCGAGTAGAAACGCTTTTCGAACTCGCGCTTCTTGTAGATTTCCTCCCACTCCTCGCCCTCCTCGTCGGTGAACGCGGCGACGAAGCCCTCCTCCGAAAGAAGCTGCGTGGTAACGTCGGTGCGCGCGTCCATCACGGTCGCGTTGATCAGGTATCCGTCCCTCACGCCGTCGAGCAGCGAATAATGAAAGGTGGGCTGATCTATCTCGCACCCGAAGGTGTGGTACGTGTCTCGTTGCAAGCGGCGCTCCACCGCGCGCGGGTCGCGGATGGTGGCGTCGATCTCGTCGAAGTTCTTGAGGTAGGCGCGGGGCGTGGCCGTCAAACCCAGCTTGTAGCCCACGAAGAAATCGAACACCTCGCGCGCGTTGCCGCCGATTGAGCGGTGCGCCTCGTCTGAAATCACGAGGTCGAAATCCGTCGGTGAAAAAAGCCGCTCGTATTTATCGTCGAACTGAAAGGATTGTACGGTGGTAACGACGATTTCGGCGCGCCGCCAGTCATTAGGGTTGTGCTTGTAGACGACGGTATCGTAGTCATTCGAGAGCAATTCCTTGAACGCCTTGTGCGCTTGCTCTTCAAGTTCGAGCCTGTCTACGAGGAAAAGCACGCGACGGGCGTTCCCCGTTCTCAAAAACAGCTTGATGACAGCGGCGGCGGTGAGCGTCTTGCCCGTGCCGGTCGCCATCTCGAACAGGAAGCGGTCGCTACCCTCCTTTACCGCCTTTTGCAGCGCGTGGATCGCCCGCAGTTGATATGGACGCAGAAAGCGCAGCTTGTTGGCCCGGATGAATTCTGCTCGCTCGTTCTCATTCTTCCAGGCGGCCTGATTGGCGTAGTTCGGCTGCTGGGTGAGGACGATGTAGTCCTTCTCCACCCGTTCTTCTATCAGACACTTGGGGTCAGGAGGCGAAACGTCCCTGCGAGCGGATGCCGCATCAGGTGTCGGAAACGTGGTGGCGGGGTTGGGGTTTCCGTGCTCCAGATCCCAGAAGTAGTGCCGGTTGCCGTTCGAGAGGATGACGAAGCGGCAGTCCTGAGAACGCGCATATTTGCGGGCCTGCTCCTTGCCGACGAGCGGGTTCTTATCCTCGGACTTCGCTTCCAGGACGATGAAGGGGAATCCATTCTCGTCTAGCAGGAGAAAGTCGATGAAGCCTCTGGATGTTCGCTCGAAGTCATCGCCCAGGTCGTCCAGGTCGGACGCCTTGATGGTGACGCTCGGTTCCAGGCAGATGTTGGCGGGCTTGCCGTCTTCCGCGAAGAACCGCCAGCCCGCCTCTTCGAGCAGCCTGTTTATCTTGACGCGCGCAGCCGCCTCGCTCATCGGGTCCTCTTCCTCGTGCGCTGCAACCGAATTTATGGATACCCCTTTTTATCCCCTTCACCCCGCAAGAGCAACCTTCACCCCCCCCTTCCCTCTCCACGCATTCGGGTTCATAATCCGGCTATACTCGTTCCCGAAGCCATCGACCAAAAGCCGGGGCCGCGCGGGCGACCTCCCCCCGGCTTTACCGGACCCCCCATGAGGAGAAACCATGAAGCGCGTGATCGCTCCTGCAGACTGCCCGGCCTCCCCGAAAGCGCAGTCAGAGGCCATCGAGACCGAACACCTGCTGTTTTTCGCCGGACAGATGGCGACGGACTACGCCGCCGGCGTCGCGCCCGAGGCCGCGGTGGACCCCGGCAACCCGTTCGCGGGTCCTCCGCCGATGGCGCGGCAGACCCACGTCATCCTCCGGCGGATGGGGAAAATCCTCGAATCGGCGGGCCTCGGTTTCGAGGACCTGATCCGCATCGAGCAGTTCATCACCGGCCGCGAGGAGGCCGCGTGGTATTCCGCGACGCGGCAGGCCTACATGTCGAAGGCGCACCCGACCAGCACGCGGGTGGTGGCGCGCGCCCTGGAGGTGCCCGGTGCGCTCATCGTGTGCGACGGCTTCGCGCTCAAGCCCGGCTCGGGATGGGAGAAGCGGACGCACGACCTGGAACTCGTGCCCAAGTCCCTCACGGGCTACCCCGCGGCCCAGTCCGCAGGTCCTTTCGTGCTGATGCCGGGCATGATCGCCACCGACTACGCGACCGGGATTCACCCCGACGCCCGCGTCGACCCGACTTTCTGGCACCAGTCCGCCATCAAGCGCCAGACCGAGTACATCCTCCGCACCAAACAGAAGGTGCTGAACGAACTCGGTCTCGACCTGGGCGACATCGTCCAGACTTCCGTGTACCTCACCCACATGGAGGACCTCCCGGCGGTGGACCTCGTGTGGCGCGAGTTCTTCGGCGACGCTCCGCCCGCGCGCAGCGTCATCCCCTGCGACGATCTGGCCATCGGCGGCGCGCGAATCGAGGTCAGCTCCATCTCCCTGCGCCCGGACGGCGGACTTGCGCGCCAGACGATTCACGCGCCCGACGCCCCGCCATCCCCCTTCCACGAACCGCACGCCGTCAAGACGGGGCCGTATCTGTGGCTATCCACGCAGCTCGCAGCAGACGAAAGCGGCCTGGCGCCCGAGGTCCGCGTGAACCCGGGCCTCCCCTGGCATTCCTCGCCGGTCAAGCGCCAGACCGAATACATACTCGGAAACGCGGACGCCATCTGCCGGGCGGCGGGAGGGAGTCTCGCCGACGTGATAAGAAGCCAGACCGTGTTCGGCGACATGGCCGATCTGCACGGCGCGTTCGAAGTCTGGAGCGGCGCATTCGCCGACGCGCCGCCGGTGAACATGAGCGCGCAGACCGCCACGCCCATGCCCGTGCCCGGATGCCGGATACTGGCGTCGCTCGTGGCCTACATCCCGGATTGAGGGGAGGAGTCGAGCCCTTCGGGGGTGGAGGAGTCGCCCCGCTCGACTGAAAAACCAACCCCCCCTACCCCCCCTTGTCAGGGGGGTAGAAAAAGTACCCCCCCTCGCCGGGGGGGCTTTTTTGTTTTTACCTCCCTCGCCGTGGGCGCCGCTTTTGTCCCCCTAAGGAGCGTCCGGGCGTAGACGACGGAAAGCGAATTCCTGCCGAGGGGTTTTGACTTTACCCCCCTGACAAGGGGGGGTAGAAAAAGAAAACCCCCCTCGCCGGGGGTGCCGCTTTTATCCCCCTGAGGAGCGTCCGGGCGTAGACAACGGAAAGCGAATTCCTGCTGAGGGGTTTTGACTTTACCCCTCTGTTAAGGGGGGGTAGGGGGGGTTGCCTTTCAAGCTTCATAAGGCCAGGCGCCTCCGCGTGGTTTAACCCGCGCATGGATTATGCTAGTGTCAGTTACATACAGAATATAAAGCGCGCTTGAGATCGCGAGCGAGCGATGCGGAATCGGGGTGGGCCCGCGATTTTTCACGTCGTTTCCGCTTCATGCGATACGGCCCCGCCTTCCCCGTCATCTCTTCGCGGTCCGTGTTCGCCGGGCCCCGGCCCGGCCAGGAGAGGGAGTGGATACATGGAACAGGCGGCGGGTATGTCCGAACATCGGGAGAAGGTCTGGGCGGCGATCGACAAGGGGCGTCTCAAGAAGCTGGGGATGGACCTGGTCGACATCTGGAGCCCCACCGGAGAGGAAGAGGAGATCGCCCGCTTCCTGGGCGATCGCTACGAGTCCATCGGGCTCGCCTCGCGCCTCCAGGAGTTCGAGACGGACAGGTTCAACGCGCTGGGCACCCTGAACGGCGACGGCACCGGCATCGAGTTCCTCTTCTGCGGACATATCGACACCTCCTACTCGGGCAAGGAGCCCGGCCTGCCCAAGCTCCCCGCCTACCAGCCGAACGCCTGGAGCGAAACGGACCCCGCCACGGGCGAAGAATGGATATACGGCCTGGGCATCTACAACATGAAGGGCGCTATCGCCTGCTACGTCGAGGCGCTGAACGCCATCCAGGACGCGGGCGTCAAGCTCAAGGGGAACGTCACCGTCGGGGCGGTGGGCGGCGAGATCGAGATGGGCGCGATCGACCAGTACCAGGGCAAGCACTACCGGGGCGGCGGCTGCGGGGCCTGCTACCTGGCCACCCACGGCGGCAGCGCCGACATGGCGGTCATCGGCGAGCCGTCCGAGATGCGGGTGGTGCTCGGCCACATGGGCTACGTCTACCACAAGATCACCGTCTACGGGACGCCGGCCCACACGACCTACGCGCACAACGCGGTCAACGCCATCCTGAAGATGAAGAAAATCCTCGACGCCCTGGAGCGCTGGGCGCCCAAGTACCGCGAAGCGCACCCCTACGGAAACTCGAACGCCAACGTGAACATCGCGGCCATCGAGGGCGGCTGGCCCTGGCGGTGCAGCCGCACCCCCGTTTTCTGCAACCTCTATCTGGATACGCGCCTCCTGCCCAGGCAGCACCCCCTGGAGATCAAGCGCGAGATTCAGGACATCATCGAGGAGATCGTGGCGGGAGACCCCGACCTCAAGGTGGACCTCGAGATGTACATGTCCAACCCGGGGGCCGAAATCGAGGATGACGAATACATCTACGGCGCCATCAAGCGCGCCCACAAGTCGGTGCACGGACAGGACCCGGAAACGGTGACCGAGGGCTGGATTTCGGACGCCTCCCACATCACGCGCTACGGCATTCCCGCCCTCAACTACGGACCCTCGGGCAGGACGCGCTCGGGCGTACCGGGGTGGGACCCGAACATCGGCGAGCACGTGAGCCTCGAGGACCTCTACCACACCACGAAGGTCTATGCGAGCCTGGTGCTCGACGTTTGCGGCAGGCCGAGGGATGAAATCCTCCCCCACATCAAGCGGAAGATCGAAGAGCAGCGCCACAGCACGGTCACGCTCTAGGCGGCGGGAGGAGAAGGCGACGGACAGCCGGGGTTGTTGAAAAAGACCCCTTTTCAGGGAGATAGAGGGAATGCTCCTCCCGGCTGGAAAGGCAACCCCCCCTACCCCCCCTTGACAGGGGGGTATGAAAAGGCGAAGCGCCCTCGCCGGGCCGAGAGGGTTTTGATTTTTCTTGCCCCCCTGACAAGGGGGGGTAGGGGGGGTTATTCCTCCTGAGGAGGGAAATCCGGGTTTCACTTGGACGTTTGAGGAAGTTCCTGAAGAAGTTCGCTTTTCGAGGCAATCACTACAGGGAGGTTGAGCTATGCGTCACACGGCAAACAGGATGTTCGGATTCGTGCTGATTCTACTGGTAGCGTTCGCCCTGGTTGCGGCCGTTCCGGCAGAGGCGGCGCCCAAGAAGTCCTCGTACACCTATCTCATCGGCTCCACGCCCCAGTTCGCTCCGATAGTGGCGGCGGTCCACAAGGGGTTCTACAAGAAGCTGGGACTCAACGTGAAACTCAAGCACTTCACCTCGGGCGGCGTCGCCGCGCAGTCGTTCATCGCGGGACGCGGAGACTTCGTGAACACGGGGGACTGGCCCGCCGTGCGCACCTGGCTCCAGACCAAGGGCAAGATCGTCGGGGTCCACCCCTCCGCGCACTACACCGAGCTTTCGGTGGTGGTCGCCAAGAAAGGGATCAAGAGCGCCAAGGATTTCATCGGCAAGACGATGGGCGTGTGGCTGGGGACGACGTCGGAGTTCTTCGCGGCCAAGTATCTCGACGCGAACGGCGTCAAGCTCTCCGACGTGAAGTACAAGAACGTCAAGCCGGCCGAGATGGTCGTCGCCCTCGACGGGGGCGACCTGGACGGCTTCACCATCTGGCAGCCCTTCGGCTGGCGGTCGGTCGAGGTGTCGGGCGCGAAAAAGGTGCACATCCTGAGCACGGGTAAGGGCTTCTTCACCGAGTACATGGTCACGTCCGCCCGCAAGGACCTCATCGACAACGACTTCGACGCCGTGACGGCGCTCATCAAGGGGACGATGCAGGGCGCCGAGTTCTCCGCGAAGAACCTCGACGAAGCGTCGAAGATCGTGGGCAAGGAGTTCAAGGTCCCCGCGGACAAGGCCAGGCGGATGATCGCGGTCATGAACATGGACGTGTCCTATACGGCGCAATTCCGGAAGGACATGGACTCCCTCAACAACTTCATGATCTCGAAGGGCAAGTCCAAGGCCAAGGTGGACTGGGGCAAGCTCTTCGATTCGAGGGGCCTGAAGTCGGTGAGCCCCGGGCTCATCAAGTAGGCAAGGGACGAAAACGCGGTTTGGCCAGTTGAAAGAGTCCCTTGAGGGTCGGGGTTCTCCTCCTTGAGAAACCCGGCGCCAAGACGAGCAAAGGCGAGATTCACTCCCCCCTTGAGGGGGAGTCGAAGAGCTAAGGGCGTAAGCCCGCAAGCGATTCGGTGGGGGGTATAATTCGGAATGGCGATAAAACGCATTTTACCCCCCACCGCATCAGCCTTCGCAAAAAACGCTCGGCTTCTGCGACTCCCCCTCAAGGGGGGAGTGAATTTTCTCTCTCGTCGGTCGGTTACATACGACAAATCTAGAGTTCTGGGCTTTTTCAATAACCCCTCAAAGGGGGGAGTGGATTTGAAACCTGACCGAGGAGAGAGGGGTCGTTCCCCCTCAAAGGGGGTTTTTCAACAACGCGGTTTCCCCCGTCTCCGGCCGGCCGGGGGCGGGGACGAGGAGGCGGAGTGAGCTGGCGGGTCTTACGCCTGGAGGGCGTGGGTAAGGATTTCACCCGCGCCGACGGGGGCGTCGCGGAGGTTCTGCGGGACGTCACCCTGACCGTGGAGCGGGGAGCTTTCTTCACCCTCCTCGGACCGAGCGGGTGCGGCAAATCCACCCTCCTCAACATCGTCGCCGGCTTCGAGGGGGCGACGACGGGAGGCGCCTCCCTCGACGACAGGCCCGTCGCCGGACCCGGAACGGACAGGACGGTCATCTTCCAGGACGTGAGCAACGCCCTCTTCCCGTGGATGAACGCGCGCGAAAACGTGGAGTTCGGCCCGAAGATGGCCCGTCTCGGCGCGGTGGAGCGCAATGAGCGGGCCGAGAAGTACCTTCGGCTCGTGGGCCTCGACGCCGACGGCGGGAAGTTCCCCTTCGAGCTCTCGGGCGGGATGAAGCAGCGCATCCAGATCGCCCGCGCGCTGGCGAACGACCCGGACATCCTCCTCATGGACGAGCCTTTCGCGGCGCTCGACGCGATCACGAAGAAACACCTCCAGGTCGAATTCCGCAAAATCTGGTCCGAGACGGGCAAGACCATTTTCTACATCACCCACGACATCTTCGAGGCGCTCCTGCTGAGCACCCACCTTGCGGTGATGACGGCAGGTCCCAAGGCGGGGATCAAGGAGGTCTTCCAACTCGACCTGGAAGAACCCCGCTCTCCGTCGAATCCCGATTTCGCCGCCATGTACAGCCGGGTCGAGACGCTCATCGACGAAGAAGTGCAGAGGATGCGCGCCCGGTGAGCCGCCGGATGGTATTCTGGAGAACGCTCTCGGTCGCCGGAGCGCTCTCCCTGTGGTGGCTGAGCAGCGGCACCCTCTTCAACCCGATCCTGGTGCCCGCGCCCCACAAGGTCGCCGTGCACCTCTGGGAGATGACGGCCGACGGCGAGATACTCTTTCACGCCTGGGCCAGCCTCCGGCGCGTGATCGTCGGTTACGCCTTAGGCTCCGTCCTGGGGATTCTCACGGGCGTCGCCGTCGCGCGGATCCGGATTGCCGAAGACATGCTGGAGCCGCCCCTTCAGTTCGTGCGCAACATCACGCCTGTCGCCATCATCCCGCTGGCGGTGAACGCCTTCGGCCTGGAAGAGCCCAGCAAGTATTTCGTCATCATCTATTCGACCATCATTCCGGTCGTCTTCAACACCGCGGCGGGCGTGGCTTCGACCCCGCAGATTCGCGTCCGCGCGGCCATGTGCCTGGGCGCGGGGCGCTGGGACATCTTCGTGCGCGTGGTGCTGCCCTCGGCCTGGCCGTTCATCCTCACAGGGCTCAGGGTCGCGCTCGGCTTCGCGTTCATGGGTGTGGTGGCCGCGGAGATGATCGCGGCCGAGTCCGGCGTGGGCTACCTCATCATGCAAAGCCGGAACATGCTGCTGCCCGAGCAGATGTTCTCGGGGCTGTTCCTGCTGGGCCTGATCGGTCTCGTGACGGATCGCGCCTTCCAGTTCACCATCGGCAGGCTCATGCGGCGCTACATGCTGCAGACGGCCGCGTTCGACTGATACGCAACGGGAGACGGGAAAGGATGAATGCGGGCAAACTGGCGAGGCTTTCGGTTTCGATCCTGGTGTTCACAGGGGTCTGGTGGACGTCGAGCGGAACCTTCTTCGAGGAGGCGATCGTCCCCTCTCCCGTCTCGGTGGCCGGGAAACTCGGCGAGATGATCTGGAACACCCAGCTGTTCGCCCACCTCGGAGCGAGCCTGAGGCGCATCGTCCTGGGCTACGCCCTGGGCTGCGTCATCGGGGTCGTGGTCGGCGTGGCGACCGGGGCGATTCGCCTGGCCCGCGACCTCATCGAGCCGCCGCTCGAGTTCTGCCGGAACATCCCGCCGGTGGCCCTCATTCCGCTGGTCGTCTCGATCTTCGGCATCGGCGAGATCGGGAAATACTTCATCATCTCCTACGCCTCGGGGATCGCGGTGCTGTTCAACACCGCGGCAGGCGTCGCCTCCACCCCGCAGATTCGCGTCCGGGCCGCCCTGTGCCTGGGCGCGCGCAAACAAGACATCTTCGTGCGGGTCGTCCTGCCTTCGGCCTGGCCCCACATCCTCACCGGGCTCAGGCTCGCGCTGGGCTTCTCCTTCATGGGCGTCGTGGCCGCGGAGATGCTCGCCGCCGACCAGGGCATCGGCTTCCTCATCATGCAGAGCACGAACATCATCGCGCCCGCCGAGATGTTCGTCGGGTTCCTGATGCTGGGCTCGTTCGGCCTCATCACCGACCAGCTCTTCCGGATGACCATCCACAGGCTCATGCGGCGATATATGATACCCATGGCGTGACGCAGGCGTGAGACTTAGGCTCGGACGCCCCGGGCGCCGGATTCGTGAACCCTCGAAAGCCGGGAGGGAGAAAGGTTGCGCAAGGCCGATTCCAAAGCGGGACCGCTCGTCCGCGACGCAACAGAAGATGACCTGCCCGCGATCCGGGAGATATACGCCCACCACGTGCTGCGCGGCACGGCCACGTTCGAGGAGGAGCCACCCGATCTGGAAGAGATGCGCCGCCGCTTCCGCGCCGTAAAAGAGAAAGGCCTCCCCTGGCTTGTAGCCGAGGTCGACGGCGCCGTCCGCGGCTACGCCTATGCGGCGCCCTACCACCAGAGGCCGGCCTACCGCCACGCCGTCGAAAATTCCGTCTACGTCGACCATCGCGTCATGCGCCAGGGGCTGGGTGCTGCGCTGCTCGACAGGTTGATCGACGCATGCACCCGAAAGGGCTTTCGCCGGATGGTCGCTGTCATCGGCGATTCGGCGAATGCGGCTTCCATCAGGCTGCACGAGCGCGCCGGATTCAGGCTCGTCGGCGTATTGCCGTCGGTCGGCTTCAAGCACGGCCGGTGGCTCGACTGCGTGATCATGCAGCGCGCGCTCGGCGAGGGTGATGAGAGCTTGCCTTCTTAAGTCGTGCATCGCAGTAGCATCGCCCGGCTACAACTAAGAGGAGACACAACCCTGCTTTTCAGCGCTAAAATCCCGGATCAATGAGAGAAGGGTCAGGCGTGCGAACCCTCGCCAGAATCTTGCTTGTTTCTCTACTCACGACTAGCTTTCGTCGACATCAGCAAAAAATGCCCATCCCTAAAACGGCCATATCACCGATCTATATTTGAAATGTTTCGCACAGATTTTTTCGAGTTTTTCTTGAGCTGAATCTATGTGTGATGTGATTTCGTCATTTTCTCCTCCGCTTGCGTAGATATTCCTTCTCTCTGATTTTATTTCTTCTGAAAGTGGCATTCCTGGCTCTTCATCCATAAGCATTTCTGCGGAAACTATTACTTCCGCCCGAGCGTCATACAATACCTGAAACGCTTTATATGCTTCTTGGCCGAAATGGTAGCGGCTGAGAAGTTGTCTTTTTTCTAATCCCGAGAATCGGTCATTAACTTTTCTGAGCCGTTCAATCGGTACGAAGTATTTATCACGATGGCGTTGTTGCTGATCTGTTTCGTATTTATCTCGCTCTCGCGTTGAACCTTCTCCCTGATATCCAAATGGATTTCTGACATAAGCGAGCGCTTCCTTCGCTTCTGAAAATGCAATCAAAGCTTCTTCCGCAAATTCAAATCTTCTCTTACCGATTAGCTGGATGCGCCAACTCACAAGCACAACTAAAGCACCTATAACGGTACTGACTATTGTCAATATCATCATTCATTCTCCTAGAGAATCATGAGCCTGCTACTGTTCGAGTCGGTCTGGCTCGTTTGAGTTTGAAATCTTTTCAGCTATTTTCGATATGTACTTTGGCGCAATATCGCACCTTATGCCATACTAATTTTCGGTATCTAGCAACCGTTTTCGTTCATGACCAACTTTCACGTGATTTGCATCAGCCAACTGGCAGGGTGCCCTACCGCACAAAGCGGCATCCCACATTGAAGCGATTTAAATCAATACTCTCTGCGAACCTCAGTAACCCACAAGTCCCCCCTACACACCCAGAATCTTCTTCGCGGTTTCGCGCGCCTCCTCCAGGGTCTCGACGACCCGCTCCCCGGGCGTGTCGCGCAGGACGTCGAACGCGCGGAGGGTGCGTGCGGCGTCGCCCCCGAGACCCATCACGATGAACGCGGTGCGCTCCTGCGCGGCGACGTCCATGAGCCGCCTGATGAGCATGGCGGCGCTGTCGTCGAGATGCGTGGCGCCCGAAAAATCGAAGATGACGACCTCGTGATCCTTGATGTCCGCGCTGATGGCCGCGACCAGCTCATGCGATGAGGCGACGGTGAAGCTCCCCCGGAGCGACACCAGACCGACGCGCGCCGCATAGGGGTTCACCGAGGCCGCGTCTTGATGTTCGCCAAAGAAAATGTGGTCGAGCATCGGTACGGAGACCACGTTGTCAATCTCCAGGCGCTCGAGGTGCCGCGCGTGGGCCATCCCTGCGGCGATGAGCCCGATGGCCACGGCGGTCAGCAGGTCGACGAACACCGTGAGGCCGAGCGTCATCAGCATGACGAAAAGATGCTCGCGCCGGATGTGGCGGGCGCGGACGAGGAGCCGCCAGTCGATGATGTCCCAGCCCACCTTCATCAGCACGCCCGCGAGAGCGGCGAGCGGCACCGACTCGACGTAAGGCCCGAAACCCAGCAGGAGCGCCAGCAGCAACACGGCGCGCAGCATGCCCGAGACCCGGGTCTGCCCGCCCGCGCGGATGTTCGTCACCGTGCTCACGGTGGCCCCCGCGCCGGGCAGCCCGCCGATGAGGCCCGCGGCCACGTTGCCGATCCCCTGCCCCACCAGCTCGCGGTTCGGGTTGTGGCGCGAGCCGGTCAGCGAATCGGCCACCAGGGCGGCGAGGAGGCTGTCGATGGAACCCAGCAGGGCGAGTACGATCGCCGGCTGCAGCGCGCCCAGCAGGAAGCCGGCGGAGGGCAGTCCCAGTTGCAGTTCCGGCAGGCCGGCAGGCATCCGCCCGATGGCGGGCGCCTCATGAAGCCACAAGACGCCCAGAAGCGAGCCCACTGCGAGCGCCACCAGGGGAGGAGGCAGAAACTTCGCGAAGCGGCGCGGCCAGAAGGCGAAGGCGGCGAGCGTAGCGGCGCCGACGCCCAGGGCGTCTGCGTTGACGTTCCCGAGCGCCTCGGGCAGCGCGCGAATCGCGCCCATGAAGCCGCCGGGCGCAGGCGGCGCGCCGAGAAAGGGCAAGGCCTCGATCATCATGATGATGATGCCGATGCCGGACATGAAGCCCGAGACGACCACATAGGGGGTATAGATCACGAAGCGGCCGGCCCCCAGCGCGCCCAGAAGCGCCTGCAGCAGGCCGCCCAGAACGACGATGCTCAGGGCTTCGCTCAGGTTCGCCGCGTGGGTGGTGACAATGACCGCCATGGCGACCGTCATGGAAGGCGCAGGGCCTGAAATCACCGTCCGCGTACCGCCGAAGAGCGCCGCGAAAAAACCCACCGCAATCGCGCCGTAAAGCCCCGCCGCCGCGCCCAGGCCCGACGCCACGCCGAAGGAGAGCGCGAAGGGCAGCGCGACCACCGTGGCGGTGAGGCCGCCGGAGACGTCCCCGCGAAGCGTCTTGAGATCGTAGTTCACGGGAGGAAACCCTTTTTCATCTTGGAGCGCATCCTTCCCCTCAAACGCCGACGAGGGGTTTCGCTATCTCGCGCGCCTGGTCCAGGTCTTCGACGACCCGCTCGGGCGGCACCTCGCGCAGGACGTCGAGCGCATCGAGCGTCTCGGCGACGTCGCCCGTAAGGCCGATGACGATGGACTCGGTGTCTTCTTCAGTGGCGACTTCGATGAGCTGCTTGATGACCATGGCGGCGCTGTCGTCGATGTAGGTGGCTTCGGTGAAATTGAAGATGACGACCTCGTGATCCTTGATGTCCAGGCTGATCGTCCGCACCAGTTTCTTGGACGACGCGACGGTGAAGCTCCCCCGGAGCGCCACCATGCCGACGCGCGCCTCGAACGGGTCGACGCCCTCCACCTCCTCTCCCTCGTAGAGGAACATCTGGTCCAGCAGGGGGACGGAGACCACGCTGTCGAGTTCGAGGTTCTCGAGTTGTCCCGCGTGGGCCAGACCCGCGACGATGAGACCTATCGCCACGGCGCTGATGAGATCGACGAACACCGTGAGGCACAGTGTCGTCAACAGGACGAAGAGGTGTTCTCGCTTGATGCGGTGAAGGCGGGTGAGCAGACCCCAGTCGATGATGTCCCAGCCGACCTTGATCAGGACCCCCGCCAGTGCGGCGAGCGGAATCGATTCGACGTAGGGTCCCAGTCCCAGCAGGATCGCCAGCAGGAAGAGCGCGAATATCGCCCCCGCCGCCCGGGTCCGCCCGCCTGAGCGGATGTTGGGCACGGTATACACGGGTGTGCCCGCGCCGGGCAGTCCACCGATCAGGCCCGCGGCCGCGTTGCCCACGCCCTGGCCGATGAGTTCGCGGTCCGGGTCGTGGCTCGTGCGGGTGAGCGAGTCGGCCACCAGGCAGGTGAGAAGACTCACCACCGAGCCGATGAGGGCGAGAATGAGCGCGGGCTCCACCGCGCGCGCCAGAAAGCCGAGCGACGGGAGCCCGATCTGCAGCCCCGGCAGGCCGGTCGGCACCCGCCCGATGACGGGCGCATCGTTCAGCCACAAGACGCCCACGAGCGTGCCCGCGAACAGCCCCACGAGGGGCGTGGGCAGGATTTTCCTGTACCGGGACGGCCAGAAGACCGCGACGCCGAGCGTGACGAGCCCCACGCCGAATGCGCTCGGGTTGATGTGTGTCAGCGCCTCGGGCAGCGCGAGAATCATGCCCACGGCCCCGCCCGGCACGGGGGCCGAGCCGAAAAAGGGCAGCACCTGAATCGCCATCACGAGGACGCCGATGCCGGACATGAAGCCCGAGACGACCACGTAGGGCGTGTAGGCCACGAAGCGGCCGAGCTTCAACACGCCCAGAAGCGCCTGCATCAGGCCGCCCATCACGACCACCGTCAGGGCTTCGGTCAGGTTCCCCGCATAGGTGGAGATGATGACCGCCATCACGATGGCCATCGGCGCCGTGGGGCCGGATATCTGTGTCGCCGTGCCGCCGAATACGGCGGCGAAAAAGCCCACCGCTATCGCGCCGTAAAGCCCCGCCGCGGCCCCCATGCCCGACGCCACGCCGTAGGCCAGCGAGAGCGGCAGGGCCACCACCATGGCGGTGACGCCGCCGAAAAGGTCTCCGCGAAGCGTATCGAGATCGTATTTCACGCGCTGATGCCTCTTCGCACACTTCCCCGGACAGCCGTCACGACGAGCGGAAACAGGTTCGCGCATAGCATATCACACCCCCGGTGAATCGTGAGCGAGCGCGGGATTGTTGAAAAACTCCTCGATGTGGGAAAACCACCGTCATTCCGGCTTTCGCCGGAATGACGGCCAAAATCCAAACCCAGGCTGCGCAGGCTCTCTCCTTGAAAACCACCCCCCCTACCCCCCCTTGTCAGGGGTCAAACGCGAGTGATGAACGAGCGTTTGCATAAGCCATTGACGAGAAACACATCGTCTTGCAAAACCTCCCTCTTCGGTCGGTTTTGACCCCTGACAAGGGGGGGTAGGGGGGGTTGCTCCTTTGGCAAAGGCTTTTCCAACTACCCCGCGCCTGCACCCCCATCGCGCGCGCTTCCCCGCGCGCGCCGTTTAGTGGTATGAATGGCGCGGCTTCATCGTTCAATCATTTCTCCTCCCTGGAATCTGTATGAGCGCCTACGCCAACATCTTCATCATCGCGGCGAGCCACTCGGTGAACTCGCTCTACAACCGGATTCTGACGCCCATCCTCCCGCTCATCGTAGCGGATTTCGGCCTGAACTACGCGCAGACGGGTCTCATCGCCTCGGTCTACGCGCTGTCGAGCAGCCTGTTCCAGCTGCCCATCTCGTTTCTGGGGGATTTCACCGGCAAAACCCGCCTCATCCTGGGGCTCTCGCTTCTCTTCAACGCCCTGCCCGCCTGGTTTTACGGCTATTCGGATACCTACGCGGCCCTGCTCACCTTCGTCTTCCTGAGCGGGCTGGGCTGTTCGGCCTATCACCCGGCGGCAGTTTCGATGATCGCCGCAGAAAGCCCCAGGAACCGCGGCCTCGCCATGGGGCTTTTCAAGGCGGGGGGCGATTTCGGGAGCATCCTGACGCCGGTGGCCATGGGCTGGCTCACGGTCTATCTCGCGAGCTGGCGGTCGGCGGCGCAGTATTTCGTGCTGCCGGGCATCGCGTGCGCGCTCCTCATCTGGCTGCGGTTTCAGGACGCGCCCGGCAGGCGCGAGTCGATGGCGAAAGAGGCCAGATCCACGTTCGGCGAGTTGCTGGGCGATAAATTCATGATCCTGATGACGCTGCTCTCCTCCTGCCGGGTGATGGGTTTGAGGGGCATCATGACGTTCCTGCCGCTCCTGCTGGCCGAGGGGCTGGGGCTCGGCACCATCGAGGTGGGCTGGGCGATCACGGCCTATTTCCTCGTCGGAACGGTCTTCGCCGTGATATGGGGGAAATACTCCGACCCGAGGAACGAGACACGCATCATCCTCTTCATGATGGCGACGAGCGCCGCCTCCCTCGCTTTCCTGTCGCAAGCCGAATCCATGATCATCTTCTTCGGCCTGCTGGCGCTCCTGGGCGCGTGCCTGAACCCTTCCCAGAGCATCATGCTCACGCTCACCACCGGCGTGGTTCGCGAGAAAAACCGCACGAGCGCCATCGGACTCATGTATACGGCGAACGAGGCGGCCTCGGTGGCGTCACCCTTCATTGGCGGCCTCATCGCCCAGGCGGTGGGGCTCAGGGAATCGTTCCTCTTCTATTCCCTGCTCTGCCTCGTCGCCACGAGCCTCGCCTGGCTGATTCACGCGGAGCAGAAAAGACGCGCGCGCGCGGGCGCTGCCGCCTGAAATCTTTACACGCAAGCGCCGTTTTTATAGACTGGTGGAAACAGCCAATCACATCATCCGGGCGTCTCTGCCGGAGGAGAGAAACTCACACGATAGGAGTCCAACGCGATGAGTACGAAAAACACGCTCGACAGTCTCGAAGTGGTGCCGACAGGCGCCGCCCTGGGTGCGGAGGTCAGGGGCGTCGACCTGGCGCAGCCCATGCCCGAAGAGGTGAAGCAGGCCCTGCGCGACGCATGGACGGAGCACCTCGTCCTGTTGTTCCGGGATCAGGAGATGACCGAAGAGCAGCACCTGGACGCCACGCGCATCTTCGGCGAGGCCGTCGTGCCCGCCGCCAAGGCCTATTACGACAAGGCCGGGAAAGAGCAGACCTGGGCCGCCAAGTACGCCGAGATCACCGTCGTCCACAACCTGGACGATGACGGCAATCCCGTGCAGCAGAACGAGAGCCTGGGATCCGGCGAGGTCGTCTGGCACAACGACAATTCCTACGCCGAGAAACCGCCCGCGGGCAGCATGCTCTACGGGCGGAGGCTGCCCCCCTCGGGCGGGAACACCTGCTTCAGCAACCAGTACACCGCCTATGAGACCCTGCCCGAGGACGTGAAACAGAAAATCGAGGGCAAGACCGCCGTCCACGACGCGAGCAGAAACTCGGCCGGCACGCTCCGGCCCGGCGTCAAGCTGCCCACCAAGCCCTCGGAAGTCCCCGGGCCGCACCATCCCCTCGTCTGCACGCACCCCGAATCCGGCAGGAAGGCACTCTACCTGGGCCGCAGGCGGGCGTATCCCTCCCAGTACATCGACGACATGGAAGAGCGGGAGAGCGAGGAGCTTCTCGATTTCCTCTGGGAGCACGCCTGCCGGGACGAGCTCGTCTGGGCGCACGTCTGGCGGCTCGGCGACGTTCTCTTGTGGGACAACCGCTGCACCATGCACTACCGCGAACCGCACGCGGGCACGCATCCGCGCCTGATGCACCGCACCCAGATTGCGGGCGCGCAGCCTGTGTAGGGAATAGGGGAGAACACACAGGCCAGACATATATGTCTGACCCTGCAAATTCATCGTGTTTTTCGTAGGGGCGGACCTGTGTGTCCGCCCTGATGATTCGGAGCGGGGATACGAACCTAACCCACACCCCCTTCAAACAGAGCAAGGGTGCTGGTAGGGACAGGCCCCTGTGCCTGTCCTGATAAAGGACAACCACGGGGGGTTGTCCCTACCCGTACCCTCTCTGTACGTTGTTTTCTTACTCGTTTAATGCTTCGGGCGGACACACAGGTCCGCCCCTACGAGATTCTCCCCATACAATCCTGTGCTTCTATACTTTCCAAAATTCCCCTCCCCGTCCCGCCATGTGGAACGAATTATCGCTATTCGAACCCCCGCTTCGCTTTTCACGCTCGGGCCGATTTGATAGGCTTCCCGCAATCAACATAACGCGGATCGCTCAGGAGCGCCGAGGCCGGTAGGGGCATTTCGGCCCTATCCGGATCCCCCAGCTTTGAGGAACGCACCATGTATCTGAACGCAGAGCGCGCGCGCGGGCTGATGGCCGACTTCGGCTTCGACGCCATCATCGCCTCCACACCCGAGAACGTCACCTATCTGGCCAGCACCGTGGGCTGGTCGAACAAGGTCTACGCCTACTCCGTCCACATGCTCGCCGTCTTCGCGCGCGACGAGGGGACGGCCCCCGCCCTCATCGTGCCGGGCCAGGAGGTCACCTACGTCTCGGCCCAGCAGTCCTGGATCAAGGACCTCTACACCTTCGGCGGCAAGAGCGCGCTCATCCAGCCGACCGGGGAGCAGGCGCAGACGCCTGAAGAAGAAACCTACCTGGGCCTCTACAACGACGACCACAAACGCGGCAAGAACCCCGGCGAGGCTCTTGCGCTCGCGCTCAAAAACCGCGGCCTCACGAAGGCGCGGCTCGCGCTCGATCAGGAGCGCGTGATGCCGAACGTGCGCGCCCAGATAGAGGCGGCCCTGCCGGATGCCGAGATCGTCGACGCGGCGGATTTCTTCCGCCTGATCCGCATGGTCAAGACGCCCGACGAGATCGCAGCGCTCGCCGCCGCCGCCGAGGTGAACGAGAAGGCGGCGACCGCCGCTTCGAACGCGGTGGCCGAGGGCGCGACGGAGCGCGAGGTGGCGTCGGTCTTCGCGGCGGAAGTCGGGCGCATGGGCGGCAAGTGGCAGTGGTTCCACTTCTGCTCGGGCCGCCGGGCGACGGGCATATTCCCGCCCACGGACAAGAAGATCGCCAAAGGCGAGATGTGGAAGTTCGACGCCGGCGTCGTCCTGAACAACTACCAGGGAGACACCGGCTGGGGCGGCGTGCTCGGCGAACCGACGAAGGCGCAGCTCGACCTGTGGAAGGCGACCGAGGAGGGCTTCGAGGCCGCGATGTCGAAGGTCAAGGCGGGCGTGCTCGGCTCCACCATTCACCGCACCATGCTGGAAGCCACGCGCGCGGCGGGGCTGCCCGAGCACAACGGAAATTTTGCCGGCCACGCCATCGGGCTGGAGCAGCGCGAAGTGCCCTACGTTCTCGCCGAACCAGCGCCGCAGGGCAGCCCCTTCCTGCCGGAATCGAGCGATTTCCCGCTCGAGGCGGGCACCACGATATGCGTGGAGAACCCCTGCCAGATATTCGGCATGGGCGGAACCCAGATAGAGAAAACCGTCGTCGTCACCGAAACCGGGTATGAGCCCGTCTACCCGCAGGAGAGAAAACTCTGGGTCGTCTAGGCGACCCGAAAGACAGATTTTCAACCAGTAAAGGATTGACCATGTGCGCCACGCGATTCATCGATCTCAGCACCCCCATCATGAACGGCTCGAACGAGCCGCGCCCGCCCGAGGTCACCTACCTCGACCATGAGGAGTTCGGCGCGCGCTCGGCCAAGACCTGGGACATCCCGATCGAGGAGCTTCACGACGGCGTGGGCGGCGCGGCGGAGTTCGTCACCGTATCCACCCACTCGGCCACCCACATGGACGCCCCCTGGCACTACGGCCCCACCGTGGCGGGCGAGCCCTCTCGCAAGATCGACAAGGTGCCGCTCGAATGGTGCTACGGCGACGGCGTGGTGCTGGATTTGCGGCACAAGAACACGGGCGACTGGATTAGCGAGGAGGACATCAGGGAGTGCCTCGCCAGGATCGACTACGAGGTCAAGGCGGGCGACATCGTGCTCCTCTGGACGGGCACGGACGAGCACCGCGACAGCCCCGACTACCCCGAACTCCACCCGGGCATGAGCATCCCGGCGACGGAGTACCTGCTCGATCGCGGCGTGCGCGTCATCGGCATCGACGCCTTCGGCTTCGACAGGCCCTTCAGCTTCCAGGTGCCCGAGTTCAAGGCGGGCAAGCGCGAGTCGCTCATGCCGTGTCACCACATTCTCGGCAGGCAGCGCGAGTATTTCCAGATCGAGCAGATCACCAACATCGGGGCGATCCCGAAGCCGCACGGCTTCAAGATATGCTGTTTCCCGATCAACGTGAAGGACGCGAGCGGCGCGTGGGTGCGGCCGGTCGCGATAGTGGAGGATTAGGAAGAGGATTCTTGCTGACTCATAACTCCCAGGAAGGAGAACCATCATGAAGAAATTAAGGCTCATCATCGCCGTCGCGGCCCTGTTCGCGCTCCTCATTGCGGCGCCGGCCCCATCCGACGCCATGAAACTCAAGAACATCAAGGTGACGATGGCGAACCCGCTGTTCAACCCGGGCATATCGTTTCTTTGGATCGGGAATTTCCTGGGCTACTACCAGGAAAGCGGCGTGGACGCGCAGTTCGTCGCCGCTCAGGGCGGCGCGCAGGCGATGGGCTGGGTGCTCTCGGGCCGCACGCACGTCGGCCTGCCGAGGCCCATCCCGATCCTCTTCCGCGCCGCGCGCGGCAAGAAGATGCCTCCCGTCAAGGGCGTCTACATCCTGAACAGAGACGCCATCTACGCCGACGGCGTGGCCGTGCCGCCGGGCAGCAGCATCAAGTCCGTCTGCGACTTGCAGGGCAAGAAGGTCGGCGTCATGAGCCAGCGCGATTCCGGCCCCATCTTCGTGAGGAAGGCGCTCGAGACCTGCGGCATCCCCGCCGACAAGCAGGAGGTGACGTATCTTCCCGTCGGGCCGGTCTCCAAAGCCGCCACGGCGATGAAGCTCGGCCGCGTGGACGCCTGGGCCAACGTGGACATCCAGTACACCCTCGCGAAGGCGCGCGGGTTCAAGTTCGACATGATCCCCTACCAGAAGGACTGGACGCAGAACCTCTTCGGAAACGTGGTGTGGATCAACAAGAAGTTCCTGGCGGACAACCGCGACACCGTGGTGGGCTTTTTGCGCGGCCTGGCCAAGGGGAGCCTCTTCTTCTACACCAACCCCGAAGCCGCTCTGAAGATCCACTGGGTGCTCTATCCTGAATCGAAGCCCAAGGGCATGAGCGACGAGAAGGCCACCGCCTTGATGATCAAGGTGCTCAAGGCGCGCGCGCCGAAGCTTCGCCTGGATGACGAGAAGATCGACAAGTTCGGCGCGCACCATGACGGCGAGTGGGCCGAATACGTGAAGTTCGTTGGGCTGGACAAGAAACTCACGGACGCGCAGGTGAAATCGCTCTACACGAACGAGTTGATCGACGAGGTCAACAACTTCGACCGGAACGAGGTCATCAACCGCGCCAAGAACTTCGACTTCGCCAAGGAATTGAAGAAATTCAAGGCGATGATGAAGATGCAGAAATAACGCAGGATACGAGATGAGTAACGACACCCAGGGAAGCGGAACACCAAAGAGCGCGGGCGGCCCCTCGCTTTCCGAGACGCTGCTGCAAAGGCCGTATCTGCTGTTCGGCGTATCCTTCGTGGTGCTGCTCGTCGTCTGGGAGTGGACGGTGAACTACTTCGAGGTGGACGACTTCATCTTCCCGGCGCCCTCGGGCGTGGCGACGGCGCTGATGCGCGGGCTGTTCTTCTACGACGTGGGCAGCGGCGTGGGAGGGGCCGCGGACTTCATGGGGCTGATGAAGACGAGCTTCTACAACCACATCAGCCACACGCTGTTCGAGGCCGTCATGGGCTTTTTCATGGGCAGCTTCATCGGGCTGGGTCTCGGGCTGGTCTTCATGCAGTCGAAATGGGTCGAGGCGATCATCATGCCCTACGTGGTGGCGTTCCAGACCCTGCCCAAGCTCGCCATCGCGCCCCTGTTCATCATCTGGTTCGGCTACGAGGTGAAGTCGAAGATTTTCCTGGCCGGCCTCGTGGCGTTCTTCCCGCTTCTGGTGAACACCATGGTCGGGCTCAAATCGGCGGCGACGGACCAGATAGACCTCATGCGCTCGCTCTCCGCCTCGCGCTGGCAGATGTTCTGGAAGATGCAGTTCCCCAACGCCCTGCCCTTCATCTTCGCGGGCTTCGAGATAGCGGTGGTGTTCAGCCTGCTGGGCGCGATTCTCGGCGAGTTCGTCGGCGCGGGCCAGTGCATGTGGGGTGGCCGCGGCCAGTGCGGCCTGGGCATTCTGCTCATGCAGATGAGCTTCAGCAGCGACACGACGGGCACGTTCGCCATTTTGGTGATCCTCTCGTGCATGGGTCTGGGGATGCACCAGGTGGTGCGCTTCGTGAAGAAAAAAGTGCTCTTCTGGGCGCCGGAGACGGACAAGCAAATGGGCGCATAGAAGCAAATTTATCCAGGAAACGGCCCCCGGCGGGGCGGCTCGCCGGGGGTTTCGGGGAATGATGAACGGATATATTTCGGTATCGAACCTGGAGAAGGAATACGTCACCGCGAGCCGCGAGATCGTGCACGCCCTGACGGAGATCAACTTCGAGATCGCGGAGGGCGAGTTCATCTCCGTCGTCGGGCCGAGCGGCTGCGGCAAGAGCACGCTGCTCAAGATCCTGGGCGGCCTGCTCGCCAAGACTTCGGGAACCTGCACCCTTAAGAACACGCCCATCGACGGCCCGCGCAACGACGTGGGCATCGTGTTCCAGGACCCGGTTCTGCTCCTGTGGCGGAACGTGCTCCAGAACACCATGCTGCCCGCCGAGATTCTCGGGCTCGACGCGAAGAAGACGCTGCCCCGCGCGCACGACCTCATCAAGCTCGTGGGTCTGGACGGCTTCGAGGACAAATACCCCCATGAACTCTCGGGCGGCATGCGCCAGCGAAACGCCATCATCCGCGCGCTCATCCACGACCCGAACGTCCTGCTGATGGACGAGCCCTTCGGCGCGCTCGACGCCATGACGCGCGAGCAGATGAACCTCGAACTCCAGAGAATCTGGCTGGAGAGCAAGAAGACCGTCTTCTTCATCACCCACTCCATCCCCGAGGCCGTGTTCCTGGGCGATAGGGTGATCGTCATGACGCCGAGGCCGGGCCGGATATCGGAGATCATCACCGTAGACATCCCGCGCCCGCGCTCGCTCTCCACGATGGGCGACGAGATGTTCGTCGAACTCACGCAGAGGATCCGAAACCTCCTCTACGTGGAAGGTTCCCTGGATTAGAGAAACCACCGCAAGAACAGCCCTGGGAGTGCACCGTATGGAGAAACTCATCATCACCAACTGCGCGGCGGACAGCCGGAAGCACGCGGGCGTTCCCAAGCGGCTCCAGACGCCCGGCGCCGTCGCCAAAGAAGTGAAGGAAAGCTACGAGGCGGGCGCCGCCATCGCCCACATCCACGGCATCCCGATGAAGCTCGAAAGCTGGGAGCCGCTCACGAACGCCATCCGCGAGGCCTGCCCCGAGGTGCTCATCCAGTTCGGAATCGCCGCGATGGGCCTGCCGGGCCGCCAGAAGATCATTCATTTGAAGCCCGACATGGCCTCCATCGCCCTGGGCTCCCATGATTTCGCCTTCGTGGACGCCGATCTCCTGGTCGAACACTCCCGACAGGAGATAGAAGACCAGGTGCGCCTGTTCAACGACCACGGCGTGAAGCCCGAGTTCGAGTGCTTCAACCTGGGCCACCTGTGGAACCTGGAATGGCTGCTCGACAAGGGGCTGGTGGAAGATCCTGTGGTCATCACCATCTTCTTCGGCTGGCCGGGCGGCTTCTACGCCCCCGCCACGCTCAAGGAACTCTTGCACCGCATCGACCACCTGCCCGAGGGGTGCGTGTTCTCGTGCAGCTCGGCGGGGCCGACCTCGAACGCGCTCGAGACCGTCACCATCATCGAGGGCGGCCACGTGCGCGTGGGCACCGAGGATGAGCCCTACTACACCGAGGGCGTGCTGTGCGAAAACAACGCGCAGCTCGTGGCGCGCATCGCGCGCATCGGCCACGAACTCGGGCGCGACCCGGCCACGGTGGATGAGGCGAAGCAAATACTCGGCATGGACTAGACTTGAGGGGAATCACTCCCTCTTGTGGGGGTTGTTGAAAATGTTTTGATGCAAGAGGGTTTGGCGCTACCAGTGTGGAGACGGTTTTTGTAGGGGCCGCATATATGCGGCCCCTACACACAAACGAGTTTTCCCTCCCCGGGTTTTCGACAGCCCCTGACAAGGGGGGGCAAAACCAAAACGAACTCTTTCTCCCAAGAGGGTGGGCGCAAATAATTCCCGAACTTTAACGCGGCATCGAGAGAGGAACACCAAATGGAAAAGATGATGATCATCAACTGCGCGGCGGACACCTCGATGCACGAGGGCGTGCCGCAGCGCTTCGCGGATTCGGAAGCCCTCGCCGATTCGGTGGAGAAGGCCTACGAGGCGGGCGCTTCCACCGCCCACATCCACGCCCCGCCCACGAACTACGAGGCCTGGGCGTCGCATTCCAAAGCCATACGCGACAGGTGCGGCATCATGCTCCAGTACGGCATATCGACCCAGACGGTCGAGCAGCGAAAAGAGGTTGTGAAGAACCATCCCGAGATGATGTCCGTCGCCGTGGGGGCGCACAACATGGCCTTCATCGCGCGCGACGTGATGATGCTGCACCCCCGCGAGGAACTCGCCGAGATGATGCGGCTCTGCAGGGATTACAACGTCAAGCCCGAGTTCGAGGTCTTCACCCTGGGCGAGACCTGGATGATCGACGACCTCCTCCAGAAGGGCCTCGTCGAGCCGCCGATCCTCATGACGTGCTTCTTCGGGCGTCCGGGCGGGGCGTGGTCGCCGCCTTCCTTAAGCGAGTTCCTGCACCGCGTCTCGAACCTGCCCGCCGATTCGGTCTACATCGCGAGCGCCACCGGCCCCACCCATATCCACATGCAGACGATGGCGGTCATGCACGGCGGCCACGTGCGCGTGGGAACGGAAGACGAGCCATACTTGCACCCCGGCCAACTCGGCGACAACGCCGATCACGTCGCGCGCATCGCGCGCATCGCGGGCGAGATGGGCCGCGAAATCGCGAGCGTGGATGAAGCGAAAGCGATGATAGGGATTTGATGAATAGGAGAATTATAAACTTAGGGATCACAATCAAGCAAAGTTGACGGCGCCCGATCTATGCAACCGTCGTCACATCGCTCTTTTTTGTTTTGACGGGTTTTTCAACACCATAAAGTTTTCTTGAAGCGGCTACGATTTTCTTTGCAAGGGCGAAAAACTTCTGGTCTTCTTTTTGGGCCAAAATTAAAAATCCTTTTCTGTCTTCTTCTGTTTTCAGTGTTTCTATGGATGCGCGATGCTTTCTTGCAAAATCCATCATTATATCCCCTGAAGAAGGGTTTTCGCCTTGTCTATATCTGTTTGCTGATTGCTTTTTGTTCCACCACACAATAGCCAAGGTTGTCCATCCACGATTCCGTAATATAATCGGAATGCTTCCGGTTGTCCATGATGTCTATATTCCCAAACACCACCACCGACAGAAGTTCTATCCGCCCCCGCTCCCGATTCTAATTTCACAATAGCAATGGATACCGCTTGATAAAGTAAACTTCTTCTTCGTCTTAATCTATGATGCCAACTTTCAAATTGACTTGTTTTTTGAATATTTTCCAAGGGGCCGGTATAGTTTATAGCCTCACTCAAAACGTTTCGTCCGATTTTATAAAGGAATTCTGAATGAAAGTAATGTTTCCATCATGATATTTATGACAGGCAAATCTTGTCAATTTTGCCTGGTCGGTCCCGATGATATATATGAACCGGCAGCGGGACTCCATGCGCCGGATGCGCAAGGGAATAATAGAATTACTCCCCTTCGGGGGGAGTGAGAATGAATTTGGTTATTGTTCGTCATTCCGGTGAACACCCTCTTTTTCAAGGATAACGACATGCCCAAGATGAGCGGGGCGCAGTTCATGGCTGACGCCCTCCACGCCTACGGCGTCACCCACATTTTCTTCGTGCCGACGATATTGAGCCACTCGCTCGCCCAGATGGAGGAGCGCGGCACCGGCATCGCCCGCGTCCTCACGCACGGGGAGAAGGCGGCGGCCTACATGGCGGACGGCTACGCGCGCGCCTCGGGCCGCCCCGGCGTCTGCATGGCGCAGATCGTGGGCGGCGTGAACCTGGCGGCGGGGCTTCGGGACGCCCACCTGGCCTGCGCGCCCATGATCGCCTTCACGGGCGGCACGACGCCGCAGATACGCTACCGGAACGCCTACCAGGAGACCGAGGACATCAGCGCGTTCGACCCGGTCACCAAGTTCAACGCCACGGTGGATGACGTCTCGCGCTTCCCCGATCTGCTGCGCCAGGCCTTCCGCGTCGCCACCTCTGGCACGCCCGGCCCGGTGCACCTGCGCTTCGGCGGGAACCTTGGGCAGGTGGAGCAGGACGTGGCCGATCTCGAACTCATCGTGGAGGAGAACTTCAAACAGGTCCCCGCCTACCGGCCCGAGCCGGAACCGGCGAGCATCGCAGAGGCGCTTGCGGTCATCGCGAAAGCGGAGCGGCCCATCATCGTCGCGGGCGGCGGCGTGCGGACCTCGGGCGCCAACGCGGAACTCGTCGCCTTCGCCGAGAAGCTGCAAATCCCCGTCGCCACCTCCATGAACGGCAAGGAATCGATTCCGGGCGATCACCCCCTCTCGGTCGGCGTGGTGGGCACGTATTCGAGGAGGAGCGCCAACGAGCTGGTATCCGAAGCCGACCTCGTATTCTTCATCGGCACCCAGACGGGCGGCATGACCACCCACTTCTGGCGCGTGCCGAAAATCGGCGTCGCGGCCGTGCAGCTCGATATCGACCCCGAAGAACTCGGGCGCAACTACCCGCTCGAGGCGTCGGTCATCGGGGATGCGAAAATCGCCCTCGGAAAGCTGACACAAGCCGCGGAAGAAGTCCCCGAACGCGGGGCGTGGCTCTCGCGCGTGGAGCAAGTGGGCGCGGCGTGGCGGGCGGAATTCGCGCCGCTCCTGAACTCGGACGCCGCTCCCATGCGGCCCGAGCGCGTCTGCAAGACGCTGGGCGAGCACCTGCCGTCTGACGCCATCGTCCTCGCCGACACCGGGCATTCGGGCATGTGGACGGGCGGCTATCTCGATCTCAAAAGTCCTGACATCAGCTTCATGCGCGCGGCGGGCCACCTGGGCTGGGGGTTCCCCGCCGCCCTCGGGGCCAAGTGCGGCGCGCCCGAGCGGCCCGTTATCCTCTTCACGGGCGATGCGGGCTTCTGGTACCACATCGGCGAAGTCGAGACCGCCGTGCGCTGGGGCATCCACGCCGTCATCCTCGTCAACAACAACGGCTCCCAGAACCAGGAGACCAAGATTTTCGACGACGCCTACGGCGGGGAGCAACGCGGAAAGGCGCACGAGCTCTGGCACTTCAACCAGACGAATTTCACGGAGATCGCCAAGTCCATGGGCGCTCAGAGCATCCGCGTGGAAAAGCCGGGCGAACTCGGCTCCGCCCTCGATCAGGCCTTCAGCATGAAGGGAGGCCCCGTCATCCTCGACGTCGTGACGGACATCGAGGCCTTGGCGCCGGGGGCTTACGGGCCGCCTGATTAGGGGATAGAGCCACCTCGATTTCATCCCCTGATGGGGGCCGTTGAAAAAGTCCTGATTAACGAGGATTTGGCTCGTCCGATGAAAGAGTATGATTCACTCCCCCCTTGAGGGGGAGTCGAGGAAGCCGAGCGGTTTGTGCGAAGGCTGACTCGGTGGGGGGTAAAATGCGTTTTATCGCCAGTCTGAATTATACCCCCCACCGAATCGCTTTCGGGCTTACGCCCTCAGCTCTTCGACTCCCCCTCAAGGGGGGGAGTGAATCCTCCCTGTTGAATCGGGAACAAGACCCAA
>JAJEJD010000024.1 GCA_022828125.1 bacterium
GCCGCGCTTTTTAACCGTCTCCAGCGTCGGGCTGGCGGCGAACGCGGCACTTGCGATTACCGCCACGGCGGCAAACGCGCAAAGTACGGTGAACAGGTGCTTTTTCATCGCAACTCTCCTTCCTCGTGGGCCCTCGCGGGCGTAAAGAAAATGAAGCAACATCCCCGGATGTGTTCGTATGGCGCTACGTAACTCAAAAATACCACGATGGGGACGTTCTCACAACTTTTTTTCCAAATCTTGGGAGTCGGAAGCGGGGGAGTTTTCAGAAAAAGCAGGGAAAGATGACCGAAAAGCACACCGACGGAGCTTCATGAGGACATCAGGCATCGTTGCCGGGCTTTCAAGCAGATGGGCGAAGTCGAAGACCCAGGGCGCGCATGACCTTGAGAACGGTGGCGAACTCGGGATTCCCCTCGGGAGAAAGCGCCTTGTAGAGGCTCTCCCTGCCCAGGCCGGTCTCGGCGGCGACTTTCGTCATCCCCTTGGCCCGCGCGGCGTCACCCAATGCCGCCGCGATGAGCGCCGGGTCGCCATCCTCGAAAGCCGCTTCGAGGTAGAGAGCGATATCCTCTTTTGTCTTGAGGCGATCCGCCGCATCCCACGGCTTCGTTTGATTTGTCATTTGCACTTACTCCCATCCTTTTCACACACGAAGACGGGATGCTACCACAACTCCCTCTTCTAGGGGGCTGTTGAAAAAATCTTCGTCAAAGGAGCAACTCCCCCTACTCCCTGATCTTCTCGGTGACGCTGAGCGTCTGCGCGCCGGGGGTGGGAATCCACATGGATTTCTGGCCCTCGCCGCCGCCCACGATAAGGATGAGGGCGTCGGCATGGGTGAGGATGGGCACGGAGGCTTCGGGGTCCGTCCTGTCCACCCAGACGGGAAAGGTCGGGCCTTTCGATTTTCCGCGAACACTCACGTACTTCCAGGGTTTCCTCGCCTTCTCGAAGAGATAGCGCTTCACGTCCGCCTTACTCCAGCCGGCCCGCGCGACGTAGGCGGCGTGCTCGGGCGCCATGACGAGGACGGGCTCGCCCTGGGAGGAGAGGTTGTTCCCGCCCAGCGTCGCCATCGAGTCCGCGTAGCCGAACAGAAGCGCATGGGGTTCGGTGTTGTAGTTGTCCGTGATGCAGTGGGGCGCCTCGCCGCAGGTGAGCGTCACGGTGCTCTCATCGCGCGAGAAGCCGCGCTCGACGTGATAAGGCTCCCAGGGGTTCGCGTCCTCGTTCTCGGCGATGCAGTAGGTATATTTCCCGGGATGGGCGTGCTGGGCGCGGTCCACCTCGCCGGGAACGGCGCCGCCCAGGTTGATGAGGCAAAGCCTGAGCGCGCGGCCAATCGTCGCGTTCGCCCGCCAGCCGGGGCCGAAAAGGCCGGAGCCTGAGTTGACCTTAAGGCGCTTGGCGATAGGGCCGTTCACGATGATGAGCGCAGTGGCGGGGTGCGTCGTCGTCTGGCGGTGGCTCAGGCCATAGCGCGGCTTGGTAATTGCGGAGACGGCTGCGACGACGACGGGCAGGTATTCCGGCGCGCAGCCGGCCATCACGGCGTTCACCGCAACCGCGCGGGCCGTCGCCACCCCCATGAGGGGAGGAACCTCTGCGATTTCCTCATCCGGATCGCCCGCCCAGCCGGACAGCAGACCCTCCACGCGCTCGCGCGTGGGCGGGATGACGGGCAGCCCGTCCGTCCAGCCGCGCTCGTAGAAATAGGCGTTCATCTCATCGAGGGAGCCCGTGACCGGCAAAACCCGCCTGCCCGCCTCCAGAGAGGGGTTTTCGATGTTACCGGCCAACTTCCGCCTCCCCCTATTTCGGGCAAAGATTCCGAGGACCCCTGAACTTCTTCTCGGCATACTCGGACCGGAGTTTCGCGGGGTCGCCCGTGAGCGCGCGTATGACTTCCGCCACGACGGCGTCCGCCTTGGGATGAAGCGCTTCTCTCGAAGAAGCAGCCAGAGGGTGGTCCATCTCGACGACGGGCAGGCCGCCGTAGCCCTGCCTGCGCGCTATCGCGCGGCCGCTGTGGCTGAAGCCCCGGCTCACGATGACGCAGGCGGGTCTTCCCAGCCGCTCGAGCCGGACCGCGTCGCGGACACTCCACGACGTGGAGGAGCCTCAGTGCCCCACGCCGACCAGCACGGCGTCGCAGCGCGCGCTCAATTCTTCGAGAATTTCAGGGGATGCCGCCTGGGCGAGGTGATGCTTCCGGCGCTGGACGACTTCCGTGATTTCAAAGGATTCCCGAAGCCTGTCGCGCACCCTGTCCAGCACCCAGTCGGAGAACTCCTTGTTGTTCTCGAGTATCCCGAGAGTAGCACCCTCCAGCGTCTCCGGTCTGGGATTCAGGGCCTCATCCGGTATCCTGGGGATGCCCGCGGGGGAGATGACCTCGGCGAATATCTCGTCATTCATCGGATGCTCCCGGTCCGCGCTACCTGCCCGTGAAGACGGGCTTTCTCTTCTCCATGAACGCGGTGCGGCCTTCCTTGTAATCAGCGCTGTCGAAGCATTCTTTCGAGAGCCTGGCGATCATGTCGAAATCTCGATCGGCGCCGTCTTTCACTACCTCGCCGATGGTGAGCTTGGACGCCTTGACCGAAAGCGGCGCGTTGTTCGCGATGGTGGAGGCCATGTCCACCACGTAATTCTCCAACTCATCCACGGGCACTACTTCGTTCACCAGCCCGATCTCGAGCGCCTTCGCCGCCGGGAGGCGCCTGGCCGTGAAAAGAATCTCCTTCGCCTTCGCGGGCCCCACGAGGTCGACGAGTTGCTTCAGGTTGTCGAAACCGTAGGCGATGCCCAGCCGCCCGGCGGGGATGCCGAACTGCGAATCGTCCGCCGCGACCCGGATGTCGGCGTTCAGCGCGATTCCCAGCCCGCCGCCCAGGCAATAGCCTCGGATCATGGCGATGAGGGGCTTTTTCATGCTCACCATGATCTCCTTGGCTTCTTCGGATATGCGCGTGTATTCGGCGGCCTGCTCGGCGTTGCTCCTGTTCTTCGCGAACTGCGAGATGTCCGCACCCGAGACGAACGCCCTGTCGCCCGCGCCCTTCATCACCACGACGCGGATGTCGCCGTCCGCCTCGTAATTCTCGAGTATCTCGGCAATGGCTCCCCACATCTCGAGCGAGAGCGCGTTTCTGCGTTCGGGGTTGTTGAAGATCATCCAGCCGATTCCGCCGTCCACCTCGAAAGCCATCTTCTCCGTCGATAACTGCATTCCACACTCCATACGCTGCGCCCCCCGAAGGGGCAGGGTTGTTCCTAGACGATGCCCTCATCGCGCAATTCATCTATCGCGTCCGCATCGTAGCCCAGATTCTTCAAAATCTCTTCGGTATGCTCGCCCACCTCGGGCGTCGCGTTTCGCATCTTCTGCGGCGTGCGCGTGAGCTTGACCGCCTGACCCACGATCTTTATCGGCCCCATCTCGGGGTGCTCGACCTCGGGCGACATGTTCAGCCCCTTGACCTGGGGGTCGGCGAACGTCTTGTCCACCGTGTAGATGGGCCCGCAGGGGATTCCCGCCTCGTTCAGTATCTCGATCCACTCCGCACCCCGCTTCGCCCGTGTCCGATTGTTGATGGTCTCGTGCAGGGCCTCCTTGTTCTCGAAGCGCTTCGGCACACTCGAATAGTCGGGATTCTCGAGGAGTTCGGGCATCTCCAGAGCGCCCACGAGGCGCTCCCAGAGATGCTGGGGGCCGGACTGGATGATGATCCGCCCGTCCGCGGTCTCGAAGACGCCCGCCGGCAAGAACGTGGGATGGTTGTTCCCCTGCTGGTTGGGCACGTCCTCGAAAAGCAGGTATCTCGCGGCCTGGAAATCCATCATCTGAATCTGGGCTTCGAGAAGCGAGGTGTGCACCCATTGCCCCTCGCCCGAGACTTCGCGCTCGAGCAGGGCGATCATAATCCCCTGCGCGAGCATGAAGCCCGCAGACAGATCGGCGAGCGGAATGCCCACACGCATGGGGCCGTCTCCCGGCTTGCCGGTGACGGACATGAGGCCGCTCAGCCCCTGGGCTGTCATGTCCAGCCCCGGCCGCTTGCTGTAAGGTCCCTCCTGCCCGAAGCCCGAGATGCTCCCGTAGACGATGCGCGGGTTGACCGCGCGACAGGCCTCGTAGTCCACGCCCAGGCGGTGCTTCACGTCGGGCCGGTAGTTCTCGATCACCACGTCGGCGCCTTCCACCATGCGGAAGAAAATCTCGCGGCCTTTTTCCTCGCGCAGGTTGAGGGTCATGCCTCTTTTGTTGCGGTGTAAGTTCTGCGCCTCATAGCCGCCCCGGGGCTGGGCCATGTTGTCGGAAAAGCCGCTCGCGGGGGGCGCTTCTATCTTGATGACGTCGGCCCCCCAGTCCGCGAACTGGCGAACCGCCGTGGGGCCGGCCCGCGCGCGGGTGAGATCGAGCACCTTGAAGCGGGAAAGGGGTAGTGAATGATTCTGCACGAACGCACTCCTGTGAAAAAAATCAAACGATTCGAGAATATGGGAGATTCATCCGCCCGTAAGGTAACAGAATCGAGCGGGTTTGCGCACTGCGGGCGTCGATGAATTTCATCATTTCAGGATGCGCTTCGCCACAGGCTCAAGGAAGCAACTAAAGGAGAGTTCCATGGTCGGGGCGAGAGGATTTGAACCTCCGACTTCCTGCTCCCAAAGCAGGCGCGCTACCAGGCTGCGCCACGCCCCGATGAGGCCGCAAGCCTATCACAATCCAATCTCGTGCTGGAACCTGGGGGAATCCGGAAATGATGCCGGGCCGAGGGGCCCGCGCGCGTCAGGCGGGCGCCGGCTGGGGCGTTTGCCCTTTTCGCCTGTTGTGCTGATACCAGTACAAGGCGGCGAAAATCGCCACCGCGATGAGTTGGACCACGGGGCGCGGGCCGCCGGTGAAATCCGTGATGAGCGAGGGTCTGAACGCCGAGACGCACACCACCATCAAGATCGCCCGTTCGCCCCAGTTGCAGTTATCGGCGAAATAGCCCTGAAGCGCGGACGCGAAGGCGAACATCGCCGCCAGAGAGACGAAACACACCCAGGCGATTTTGAGAACATCGTTGATCCAGATGATCTCGCCCTTGGGGCCGACGCCCTGCATCATCAGGAGTTCCAGGTTGTAGATGAACACGAACGGCAGCACGGCGGTCCGCAGGTCGTAGACGAAGCCCTGCACGCCCGTCTGGATGGGGTCGGACTTGGCTATCGCCGAGGCGGCGAACGCGGCGAGACCCACGGGCGGCGTGTCGTCGGCCAGGATGCCGAAATAAAAGACGAACAGATGGGCCGCGAGCAGCGGCACCACGAGGCCCGCCTTGCCGCCCAGGCTCACGATGACGGGCGCGGTGAGCGTCGCCATGACGATGTAGTTCGCCGTCGTGGGCAGGCCCATCCCCAGGACGAGGGAGCATATCGCGGTGAGCAGGAGCATGAGCACCACGTTGCCCAGGGAGACGATTTCGATGAGTTCGATGAAGCGGCCGCTGAGACCGGTGAGGGTGACGGTACCGACGATGATGCCCGCCGCCGCCGTCGCTACGCCGATGCCCATCATGTTCTTGGCCCCGGCCATCATCCCCTGCCACACGTCGCCGAAGCTCTGGCCGAAGCCGGAGAGCACTCCGTCCCACAAGCGCTCTTCGAGTTCCTTGAAATGTGCCTCGCCGAACAACTCCCGCAGGTGGGCGACGCCCTTCTCGCGCTTCATGTCGCCCAGGACGTATATGGTGTTCTGCATGGGACGCTGGACGACGATGATCGCCATGGTCAGCAGGATCGCGTTGAACGCCGAAGCTACCGCCGACATGCGCAGGATGACGAGCGTGTAGATGAGCGCCAGGATGGGAACGACATAGTGGATGCCGCTGATGAGCGTGTGCCAGAACGAGGGCAGTTCATCCTCCCTGAGCGGCCTCAGGTTCAGCTTGAGCGCTTCCAAGTGAACGACATAGAAAAGGGCGATGTAAGACAGCAGGGCCGGCAGTATGGCGGCGCGCACCACGTCGAGATACGCCAATCCCAGGAATTCCGCCATGATGAACGCGGCGGCGCCCATGACCGGCGGCATGAGCTGTCCGTTCGTGCTCGCGCCCACCTCCACGGCGCCCGCCTTGTAAGGGGGCAGGCCGACCTTTTTCATCAGCGGGATCGTGAAGGTTCCCGTCGTCGCCACGTTCGCGATGGAAGAACCCGAGACCAGCCCCGTCATGCCCGAGGCGACCACGGCCGCCTTGGCGGGCCCGCCCCGGAAGCGGCCCAGGGCCGCGAAGGCCACCTGCACGAAGTAGTTCGCCGCACCCGCCTTGTCGAGTAGCGAGCCGAAAAGCACGAAGAGGAACACGAAGCTCGTCGACACGCCGATGGGCACGCCCCAGATGCCGCTGTCGCTCAGATACATGTGGTCCACCACGAATTCGAGCGGAACGCCCGGATGCGCGATGAACGAGGGCATGTAGGGTCCTACGAAGCAATAGAGCAAAAACAAGATGGCGAGAGTCGGCAATGCCGGTCCGAGCGCGCGGCGCGCAGCCTCCAGAAGCAGAACGACGAGAATCGCCCCCACGATGACGTCGCGCTGGATGGGGAGACCCGAGCGCTGGATGATGTTCACATAGTCCCAGGCCATGTAGAACGCGCCCAGCCCTGCGAGGATCGCGAGTGCGTAGTCGTACCAGGGTATGACCTCGCGCGTGGAGCGCTGGGGCCGCATGAAGCCGGGGAAAAGCTGGATCGACATGCGTTGAACCCAGCCCTCGCCCGGTGTTTTCGTTCCCGGGAAGGCGAGATAGACCATCGTGATGGCGAAGGTGAGATGGATGCTTCTGGCGATGATGGAGTTCAGGGGGGTGTAGGCGATGTAGAGCTGAAAACAGGACCAGGAGATCGCCAGAATCGATACGAGCCAAGCCGTCAGGTTCTTGGGCTGCCTTCCGCCGGATTCCGCTTCGGCGGCGATTTCCTCCGCTGCCCGCTTCGATTCCTCGTCAATCGCATCACTCAAGGCGTCTGCGGAATCACCCGGCTCGCTCATTCAATCGCCCCTCAAACGTTTACCCCACTTCATGAAAGAATGAAACTCGAATCACCACACGAAGCCGGGGGCGTGCGGCCCCCGGCCCATGTGGTAGACGTTCGTCCGAAATTACACTACTTCATCAAGCCTTTTTCCTTGTAATAACGCGTGGCGCCCGGATGGAAGGGAGCCGAGAGGCCCCCGAGCATGTCTTTCTTCGTCAGGTACTTGAACGCCGCGTGCGTGGTGCGGAACTGGTCGAGATTGTCGAAGATGGTCTTCACGACGTTGTAGACCACGTCGTTGGGCTGATTTTTACCGGTCACGAAAGTGGCCTTCACCGCGTAAGTCGGCACGTCCTTGTCGACGCCCTTGTAGATGCCGCCCGGGATGTTCGTCATCACGTAGTAGGGCTTGCCGGCCACCAGATCCATGATGCCCTTGGCATTCAGGGGAATCATGCGGATCGCCGTGCTGTTGGAGATTTCGAGGCCGCCGCCCCAGGGGTTGCCCACGGTATAGAAGAACGCGTCGATCTTCTTGTCCACCAGCGCGCGGCTCGCCCCGCCCTGCTGCAGACCCTCGGCTTTGATGTCCTTGTTCATGTCGATGCCGTAGATCTTCAGGATGTCCGTCGCGTTTCCGCGCTGGCCGGAACCGGGGTTGCCGATGTTGACCCGGCGTCCCTTGATGTCCGACACCTTCATGATGCCCGAATCCGCGCGCGCGACGAGCATGACGGTCTCCGGATGCACGCTGAAGACGCTGCGCAGGCCTTTGAAGGCTTTGCCCTTCCAGTCGGCCGCGCCGTTATACGCCTGCCAGTTCCTGTCGGACTGGGCGACGCCGAAGTTCAGCAGACCGCGCTTGATGGCGTTGATGTTGAACACCGAACCCAGCGCGGGACGGCCGATGCAATTGTAACCCTGGCCCTTCAGTTTCTGGTTCACCAGCTTGCAGACGTTGAGAGCCACCTGATAGTAGACGCCCGTGGTGGAGCCGCCGCCGACCACGAGGAATTTCGCGGCGCTCGCCGGAACCGCCGCTCCCGCCAGCGAAATCGCCACGACGGAAGCGAGTATAAATTTCATTGTCCTTTTCATCGCGTATTCTCCTTGAGTGAGGTGAGGTGGATAATAGACTTGCCGTGCATGAACAATGAGCGTTTCCTCTGTTTCAACGGCACCCAAGAGTGTCCTTATGGATGGCGATTCCTAGGGAAAACCTCTAAATTTCGGCATTTGCCGATTCATTGTTCTCGGAATGATTGCCCAATCCAAGGATAATGAGCGAAAAACTCGATGTCAACAGGAAACTAAATTTCAGCAGGTCATTTCCAGCGATTTGGGGTATTCTCATCGACTGAAAAATCACTTGTTTTTCTTATTGTTATTATTTTCGAGGTCGGAGGATGAACCAAACAACCTGGGACGTCATCGTCATCGGAGGCGGCATACTCGGGCTTTCCACCGCCATGGAGATCACCCGACGCCACCCGCGCAAGCGCGTGCTCGTCCTCGAGAAAGAAGCCGAGGTCGGCCGCCACCAATCGCTCCACAACAGCGGCGTGATCCACGCGGGGCTCTACTACCGCCCCGGCTCGCTCAAGGCGAAGACCTGCGTAGAGGGCGCGGCCGCCATGGTGCGCTTCGCGCGAGAACACGGGGTCGACCACGAAATCTGCGGCAAGGTGGTCGTCGCTACCGAGGAGGCGGAAATCCCCCGCCTGGAGGAACTGCGCCGCCGGGGCGCGGCGAACGGCATCGAGAACATCAAGGTTCTGGGGCCGGAGGAACTCCGCGAGTTCGAACCCCACGCCCGGGGCGTCAAGGCGCTTCGGGTGCCTTCCACCGGCATCATCGACTACGGCGGCGTCGTGCGCGCCTACGCCCGCATCGTCACCGAGGGGGGACAGCGCATACAGACCGAAGCGCAAGTCACCGGCATCGCCGCCTCGAAAGGAGAAAAACGCGTCGAGACGACGGCGGGGGATTTCGGCTGTAAACTCATCGTCAACTGCGCAGGGCTTTACGCCGACAGGGTCGCCAGGCTCGCGGGCGGCGCGCCGCCGATGAAGATCGTGCCCTTCCGGGGCGAGTACTACGAACTCGCCCCCGAGCGCCGCTCGCTCGTCAATAGCCTCATCTACCCGGTGCCCGACCCGGCGTTTCCTTTTCTGGGGGTGCACTTCACCCGCCGCGTGGACGGGAGCGTCGAAGCCGGGCCGAACGCCGTTTTGGCCTATATGCGGGAGGGTTATACGAAGACCCGAATCGACCCCTACGATCTCTTCGAGACGCTCACCTACCCCGGCTTCCTGCGGCTGGCGCTTAAATACTGGAGGACGGGGCTGGGCGAGATGGTCCGCTCGGTCAGCAAATCCGCCTTCACGCGCGCGCTGCAAAAACTCATGCCCGAAATTCGTGAATCGGACCTCGTTCCCGCCGGAGCAGGCGTTCGCGCGCAGGCGGTGGACCGCGAAGGCGGGCTGCTCGATGACTTCTCCATCATGCGGACCGAGGGCGCGGTCCACGTGTGCAACGCCCCCTCGCCGGGGGCGACGGCATCGCTGATGATAGGCCGCGCCATCGCAGACATGGCGGATGAGATGGAAGGCTGAACCCTGCTTTTGCAGGGACAACCCCCCGTGGTTGTCCCTCGTCAGGACAGGCGCGGGGGCCTGTCCCTACGGATGGTCAAACCGACAAATGCGGGAGAGTTGTGGCAGAAGATGGGGAAATTGGTCTTTTGTAGGGGCTTTTTCTACGCCTCGTCTTCGCTCGCGTCTTCGGGCGAATGCGCCGGGCGCACCTGGGGAGCGGCGGCCTGCACCCGCGATACGGCCGCGGCGGCCTGGTGAACGAGGATGGCGCAATAGTCGACCTCGGCTTCCGACATCTGCCGGGGCGCATCGAAATAGAACGAGGCCAGCCCCACCACTTTTCCCAGCGCGACCATGGGAAAGGCCACGGCACCGCCCACCTTTTCGCTCTTGAGCACCTCGGGCGCGCCGTACCATTCGTCGGCGTCGGGCACCTCGACGATCTCCTTTTCCCGGAGGGCGATCCTCTCCGGCAGGCCGGAGTCGGGGGAAGCGATGGCGCGGCGGTAGTCCCGGCCCAGGCGTGAAGATCGCAACTCGAGGAACCGCTCCGTCGACTCGTCGTACAACGCGGCGTAATACCTCTCAGTCGAGAAAAAGCGCGAGACTTCCCGCGTAACGGCGAGGATGACGTCCTGAAAGTGCGCGCCCGCCGCCACGGATTCACTCATTCTCGAGATGGTGGCGAATTGCTCCGAATCGAGCCGCCGGCCGGGCGCTTCCTCGCCCGCCCCGGACCCTCTCGTCCTGGGAACCGTGGCTTCGCTCCCTCCGCCGGGCTTCAGAAAGGCAAACAGGGCGAGCGACGCGAGCCAGCCCGCCGCCATCACGCTGATCAGTATCGTCAATCCCGAGTCCGCCTCCGAGCGCTCCGCCAGACGGACGAGTCGCAATCGCCTCACGCCGAGGTGGAATATGGACTGCGACATCGAGCGTTTGTTCTCGTTCGCGGCGTTGAACGCAGCCGGGTCGCAGCAAACCGGAACGCCAAGCGTCGAGGCGAGTTCCCTCTTGAAGGCCCCGTCGATGCTATCGGCTAAAAACTTCTCCCCTCGCCTGGCGAAGAGAACCTTCTGCTCGGGCTCGGCCAAAAGAAAAACGCTCTCGCCGGGAGCCGATTCTCCCTTTCGCAAGGGCAACAAGGATTCCGCAGAAGTGACGATGCCCCAAAAACCCTTGGTCGACGCCGAGGGCGCCAACACCAGCACGACCGGTGCGCCGTTCAGTGTGCTCGACTGAACGTCGAATCTCCGCCTCGGCGGTCCCGCCTCCCCTGCCCGCTTCGATAAGGAGAGAAACGCACGCCTCGCCCCCGACCAGAGACCTTTCTCCTCGGCTCCGGGGGGCGGCATGTTCCCCACCCTGCGCGAGTCCACGACCCCGCCTTGTCCATCGAGCAGCACCGCGGCGGCGAAGGATTCTCTCGATTCCGCGCCCAGGAGGAACGAAAGCGCTTTCCCCTCCCTGTTCGCGACGCCCGATACCGCCGCCATGAGAAGCTCGGCCCCCTGAATCTTTCCGAGGAGAGAGTCGACGCGACCCCGCATCCTCGTTTTAAGGTCCTGCAGGCGCCTCGCGTCGCGCTCCGTGTGTCGGCTCAGGAGCGCACCCTGGACGGCCCGATGGGCGAAATAAGCCGCACCCGTGGCAAACAGGGCCGTGATGAGCGCAAAAAGCAGGAGAGGAGAGATTGTTTTGGGGGATTTTTCGTCCATCACACGTCGGCCGAAGCCCCGGCAGGGCGCAACGCCCCAACCGAGGAAAAGCGATACGCCCGCGCATCGTCGGGCGACGACCGGAACCGTCTAGCCAGTGGGCGCCCCGTTCGTTTTCGGCGCCCCACCATAGAGTTTTTCCGAGAAGTGGCACGCCGCGAAATGACCCGTGCTGATTTCGCGCATCGGCGGCTCCTCCGCGACGCACCTGTCTTCCTTGTAGGGACACCTCGTATGGAATCTGCACCCCGAGGGAGGGTTCACGGGACTGGGCACGTCGCCGGTCAGGATCATGCGTTTTTTCTTGAGCGTCGGGTCCGGAATCGGCACGGCGGAGAGCAGGGCCTCGGTATAGGGATGCTTCGGCTCCATCACCACCTTGTCGGCCGAGGCCATCTCCACGATCTTGCCCAGATACATGACGGCGATGCGGTCACTTACGTGCTGGACGACGGCCAGATCGTGCGCGATGAGCACGAACGCGATTCCGTATTCTTTTTGCAGGTCTTCGAGCAGATTGATCACCTGCGCCTGAATCGACACGTCGAGCGCGCTGACGGGCTCGTCCGCGATGATGAGTTTGGGGTTGAGCGCCAGGGCGCGGGCGATACCGATGCGCTGGCGCTGCCCGCCCGAGAACTCGTGCGGATAGCGACGTATATGCTCGGGCCTCAAGCCCACCCGGTGGAGAAGGGAGGCGACTTGTTCTTCTTTTTCCTTTCCTTTGGCGATGCCGTGGATGGTCAGCGGCTCGCCGACGATGCTGCCCACCGTCATGCGCGGGTTCAGGGAAGCATACGGGTCCTGAAAGATGATCTGCATCTCGCGTCTGAGCCTGCGCATCGACTCCCTGTTCAGGGAGCAGACGTCCGTGCCCTGGAAGCTCACCTCGCCCGAGGTCGGCTCGATGAGGCGCAGGACGGCCCGTCCGGTCGTGGATTTGCCGCATCCACTCTCCCCGACGAGCCCGAGCGTCTCGCCCGGCTCCAGATCGAAACTTATCCCGTCCACGGCGCGCACATAGTTGCGAATCCGGGAGAATACGCCCCCGCGCACCGGGAAGTGCTTCACCATATCTCTTACTTCGAGTAGTTTCTCGGCCACGGCCACGCCTTTCCTGTCCAGTGAAAATCCGAGTTGCAAAATAACGTATATCCAGTTTCTATCATTGCGGCCACCGGCGGGCAAGTCTCGAAGAATCTATCGACGCAATTGAAGAACCCATCCTCCGCCCCTAGCCGCACAGGCAACTATGCCAGGCAAGGCCTCTTCCATTTTTTCCCTGGCGGGCCGCACGCGCGCGAGGCCGTTGATTATCGCATCCCGTTTTGCTAGGTTTGGCGGTCAACCCGTTTGGGTGGGAACCATTTGGCGATACCATTCCCCATGAATGCGCGCGAACGCGCATCGGGGCGAAAACGCTTTTCAATGGAGAGGGAAATGGCGGAAGAAGAAAAAGAAGAAGAAACAAACGAAGCCGAAGCGCCTGAGCAGCCTGAACAAGACGAGGCGCCAGAACAAGCGGGCCCCGTTCTGACAGCGAAAGAGATCGACAAGATGAACGTGCCCAAGCTCAAGGAAGCCGCCTTGGCCTACGGCGGAAAGATATCGGGCGTCCACGGCATGGACAAGACCCAGTTGATCCGGGCGCTCAAGGAGATAAACGACATTCCTTTGCTCGAGGCGAAGCGCACCTCCAAAATAGACAGGAGCGCCGTCAAGCAACAGATCAAGTCCCTCAAGAACATACGGGACCAGCATATCGAGGCGAAAGACGGCGTTCAGCTCAAGCGCGTGAGAAGACGCATCAAATCGCTTCGCAGAAAACTGGTGCGAACCGCTTAAGTTCAAGAACGATTCTTTGCCCCCGGGAGAAACGATGCCCGCACACATATCCTTGCCTCTGTCCTCGAACGGGGCCGTGAGTTTCATAGACCACATACGGGAGGACACTTCCCTCCTGGATCGCACCGAACTCACCACGCTGCAGATCAACGTGGGCAAATACTGCAACCAGACTTGCGCGCACTGCCATGTGGGCGCCGGCCCGCACCGCAAGGAGATCATGACCGAGGAGACGGCGAACCGCATCATCGAATGGCTCGAGGATACGCAGATCCCCACCGTCGACATCACGGGGGGCGCGCCCGAACTCAACGCCCATTTCAGGCGCATCGTCAGCAGCGCCCGCCGCAAGGGCCGCCACGTGATGGTTCGCTGCAACCTCACGGTCGTCTACGAGCCGGGCCAGGAGGATCTGATCGACTTCTACCGCGATAACCGGGTGGAGCTCATCTGCTCGCTGCCCTGTTACCTCGAAGACAACGTGGACGCCCAGCGCGGAGACGGCGTTTTTGAAAAGTCCATCCGCGTGCTGCGGGACCTGAACGAGGCGGGGTTCGGCCCGCCGGGAGAACTGGAGCTGAACCTCGTCTACAACCCCGTGGACGATAATCTCCCGCCACCCCAGGAAGCGCTCGAGGCGGACTACAAACGCGAACTCCTCAAGCGCTACGGCATCCGCTTCCATCATCTCTACACCATCACCAACATGCCCATCACCCGTTTCGCCAGTTATTTGAAGGTGAACGGCAAACTGGATTCCTACATGGCCACGCTGCGCGAAGCCTACAACCCCGAGACGCTCCCCGGCCTGATGTGCCGAAACCTCATCAGCGTGGGGTGGGACGGTGTCTTGTACGATTGCGACTTCAACCAGATGCTCGACATGTCCCTGGGCAACGGAACGCCCCTGAAACTGTGGGACATCTCGCCGGAAGACCTGCTGGGCCGGGAAATTCTGCTGGGCGATCATTGCTTCGGCTGCACGGCGGGGGCGGGTTCGTCCTGCGGAGGCGCTCTGTCCTAGGGGGCGGAATCGCCGGAAATATTTCTGGTTTCCTTCCAGCCGTCAAGTTATCATGTCGTCCACGAGATTGCCTCGATATTCTCGAATAAGCCATGTTCCGGCACCGCGACACGACGTGAATACGGAGTGAATTCCATTGTCTTGCCCGACGAGAGGAACCAGACATCGATTTCCATGGCTGCGCGGACTGCTCGCCCTCGTCTTGAGCCTCGCTCTTTTGAGCGCGCCGGCTCATGTCGCTTGGGGTTCGAACCACGACATCGACGAAGAAGAACAAACGGTTGAATCCATCGACCCGTTCGAGGACTTCAACCGCGCGGTCTTCGGTTTCAACGAGGCGCTCGACGCCGTCATTTTCCTCCCGCTCGCAAAGATATACCGGGCCATATTCCCGAAACCCATCCGCGATACGTTCCGCAATTTCATGCGCAACCTGAACGCCCCCTTCATATTGGCGAACGACATCCTCCAGGGGGAGGGAGAGCGCGCCGGTATGACCCTGAGCCGGTTTCTGGTAAACACCACCCTGGGCGTGGGAGGATTGTTCGACGTGGCGGCGGGTATGGGCGTGCCGTATCACGAGGAGGATTTCGGCCAGACCCTCGGCGTGTGGGGCATGGAAGAAGGCGCATACATCGTGCTCCCCATTCTGGGGCCGTCAACGGTCCGGGACGGCCTGGGCAAGGTGGGGGACGCCTTCATCAATCCGCTCAACTACCTGAGCACCGCCGGTGACGATGCGGAGAAAATCATCTTCGGACACAGACACAATATAGCGGATTTTCTTTTCGGTGCGAGGCTCCTGGAGGTGGTCGACGCCCGCGAGCGTCTCATCGAACCCATCGAACTGCTCAAGAAAGACCCGCTTGCGCTTGACTACTACACCCTGATCCGCAGCGTCTTCCTCCAGCGGCGAAATAAAGAAATTCTGAACAAATAAAAAGACCCTGCCGGAACGCGCGCGGGTTCCCGCCATATACGATGCCCCTGGTCTTTCGCTTCATATCTCGTAGTGCTTTTCATACGCGGAAGAATGCTGCAAAATGGGGGGCCGTGATTTTTCTTGTCCGGAGGTTTTCTTGGAAATTCTTGTCCCTGTCATCATCGTGGGGTGTATCACTTACGACATCGGCTCGGTTTCCGCTGCCTGGTTCGCTGCAAAGGCGCGCGGGATCGATTTGCGCGTGTACGGAAGCGGACAACTCGATTTCGCGAACGCCTGGATGGTGCTGGGAGATCGCGTGGGCGCGCTCGTGTTCATCGCCGATTTCCTGAAGGCGCAACTGGCATTGGGCTTTGCGTGGTACATGAGCGATTCTCCCTGGATCGTCGCTCTGGCCTTCGTCTGCGTGGTGTTGGGCGAGATACTGCCGGTGTTTCACGGGTTCTGGGGCGGACGCGGGACGGCGACCACATGCGGCGCGCTGCTCGGCGTATCGCCCTTGTCCCTGGCGATCTGCGCGACCATCGCGCTGCTCATCGCCGTCGTAACCGGCAGGCGCGACCACGCGGAACTCATCGCCATACTGCTCCTGCCTGCCGTCATCATCTTCGTGAGCAAGGGAGACATCCCCCTGATGTGCGCCACCGTCATCATCGCCGCGATGCTGCTCTTGAAGCGCAGAAAGTTGGTTGACGAACTGCTCGGCATCGGAAAAGACGAAAACTAGGCAAACGCCCCTGGGTCCTCAGGGTTTCAGAATCACCTTGACGGCGGCGTCCGGCTTGTCCTGAACGGCGAACGCCTCGGGAGCTTCATCGAGGTCCAGCACATGGGAAATCAGAGGCCGGCGCCGGATCTTCCCGCTTTCCACAAGCTCGATGGCGCGGCGGTAGTCGTCCCCGGTCCAGGTCCATGACCCGTGGATGGTGACGTGTTTGCGCACCACCTGGTTGAAGTCCAGATCCCCGAGGTGCTCGAACAGGGCGACCAGCACCAGACGGCCGTAGTCCTGCTTCAGCATGAGCAGGCCCTCGTTCGGCGAAGACGGCGCGCCGGCGCAGTCGATCACCAGATCGGCGTTGCCGCCTCGAACGCCGAAACGCTCCACCGGCCTGGCGCCGCCCGTGAGTTCTATCACGGCTTCCACCGGGTCGGTTTCGCTCAGGTTGACGGTGGCGTCGGCGCCGAGATTTTCGGCCATGTTCAGGCGGCGCTCGGAGGCGTCGACGACGATGATGCGGCAGTCGACGATCGCCCGGATGGCCTGGACGCAGCCTAAACCGATGATGCCCGCGCCCAGAACGACCACCGTCTCACCGGCCGCGGGCTGGCCCAGGGACACGCCGTGCAGGGAGGTGGCCAGCGGTTCGAGCGTCGCGCCCTCCTCGAAGCTGACGGACTCCGGCAGGATGTGCGGGCTGCGCTCGCTTACGCGTACCGGCACGTACTCCGCAAAACCGCCGTGGCCCAGCCCGGTGATGCGGTCCCCGACGGAAAAGCCGCTGACCTTCTCCCCCACCTCGACGATTTCACCGCTCAGTTCATGACCCATGATGCGGCGCTTGTCGTCGATCCGGCGGCCCAGGACCTCGAACATACCGAGGCGGTACATGTGCAGGTCGGAGCCGCAAATGCCGCACGCCCTGACGCGCACCAATACGTCATTTTCGCCGGCGCTTGGCCGCTCCACCTGCTCCACCCGGATGTCCCGCGGCCCGTGATAAACGGCTGCTTTCATCTGCATACCTGGTTCCTTCTGCTTGGGCAGCGCCGGGCCGCCTGTATCAGCGAATCATGCGCGCGGCCCGGGCTCTCGCCTTGAAAACCACCCCCCCCCCTACCCCTCCTTGAGAGGGTTGTTGAAAAAGTCTCGATGAACGAAAAATGGCGAATTATGGCCGCGCTCGCCCACAGATGAAAATTTCAACCGTAGGGGCGGGCCTCCGTGCCCGCCCGTATCGGGAATGTCCATGCCCGTAAGAGGCCTCGGACAGGCACGGAGGCCTGTCCCTACAGCGAACAATCTCGAAGGTCGGATAGGGTTTTCAACAACCCCTTGACAGGGAGGTATAAAAGCGATGCCCCCCGACAAGGACTTCTTCAACAACCCCTTACAACCCAGGACGCCGGCTCCGCAGCTCGGGCGTCGCCGTCTCGTAGGCGTGGACCGCGCGCAGCACCTCCGCCTCCTCCCAGGGGCGGCCTATCACCTGAAGCGACATGGGCATGCCCTCTTTTTCCGAAAACCCGGTGGGCACCACCGCCGCCGGGAATCCCGTCAGGTTCTGGTGGGTGAGAAACGGCATCGTCAGCCCCAGGGAGTAATCCACCTCCTCGCCGTTGATATGGGCCATCAAGTCGTCGAGCCGCGGGGCGATGCAGGGCAGGGCGAGCGTCAGGATGACGTCCACCCGCTCGAAGAGATCGAGCACCTTGCGTCTCAGTATTTCCCGCTCGCGCCCCGCACGGATGTACTCGTCCAGGTCGGCGCCCGCGAGGCTCGCCTCCACCCGCTCCCGAGTCGAGGGGCCGTAGCCGTCGGGGTCTTGCTCATAGAGCGGCCTGTGGAACTCGGCGAACTCGCACTGGATGATAACGCGGCTCACAGCCATCAAGCGCTCCGCATCGGTGAAGGGCAGCGTCTCGACCCGCGCTCCCGACTCGCGGAAGGCGTCGACGGCCCGCTCGAAAGCCCCCACCACCTCCGCGTCCGCCTCGAAATCGCCCGAAAGACCGGGGCAAAGACCCACCCTTAAGCCCACCGCGCCCTCCCCGAGCCGGGCGGAGAAGTCGGGGACCGGCGCGTTGCGGCTGTAGGGATCCTGCGCGTCGTAGCCCGCCATCCCCTGCAAGAAGAGAGCGGCGTCTTTTGCCGAGCGCGCTATCGGCCCCACATGGTCGTAGCTCAGGCAGTTGGGGCAGACGCCGCGCAGGCTCACCCGCCCGTGGGTGGGCTTGAGTCCCACGAGCCCGCAAAGCGCCGAAGGCCCGCGGATCGAACTGCCCGTGTCCGTCCCGATGGCGGCGGGGCAAAGGCCGGCGGCGACGGATGCGCCCGACCCCGTGCTCGAGCCTCCCGTCATGCGCCCGGTGTCCCACGGGTTGCGCGCCGTGCCGAAGTGGACGTTTTCGCTCATCGGCCCCGAGGCGAACTCCTGGGTATGGCACTTGCCCAGCAGAATCGCGCCGGCGCGCTTCAAGCGGGCGACGCATTCCGCGTCCTCCTCGGGCACGTTGTCGCGGAAAAAACTCGAACCGCGCGTCGTCCGCACGCCCGCCGTGTCGACGATGTCCTTGACCCCGTAGGGAACCCCGTGCAGGGGACCCAGCCTGCGGCCGGCGGCGATTTCCTCCTGCGCGCGCTTCGCCTCGGCCAGCGCGGCGTCCGCCGTCACTTCGAGAAAGCCCAGGATGGTGGGATTCAGCGAATCGATGCGGCGCAGGAACGCCTCGACCACTTCCACGGGAGAAAGCTCGCCCTCCCCGATTCGTTCTGAAAGCTCGTGAAGCCCGAGCCGGCAGATATCGTCTGTGCTCATGGTATGCCCTCCTGGGAAACGATCCTGTCTCCCGGGTATGAAAAAATCTCCCGCCAAAAATCACTTTTATCCGATGACGCGCATCCCGATGCGAACGGAACCGCGTGAGATTCCTGATTTTTCGTAAATGGTATTGAAGGTCATACCATTGCATTTTAACACGATTATGATATAGTTCGGAGCATACATTTCATACCATATATCATCCTCTTCCCTGGAAGGAGAGATGCAGCGTTTTTGACTGCCGGCGCAGTCCCTCCTTCCATCGCGCCGAACCCCTTTCGCTGGGGGCATGCGTATGACCTTCTGGCTCACCCAGATATTCAACGGCGTCTCCTACGGCGCCATTGTCTTCCTGCTGGCCATGGGCCTCTCCCTGATATTCGGCGTCATGAAGGTAATCAACGTCACGCACGGGACCTACTTCCTCGTGGGCGCATACTTCGGACTCACGACCCTCAAGCAGACGGGGAATTTTTTCCTCGCCATCCTGATCGGCGGAATCGCGATCGCCATTATGGGCATCGTGATCGAGCGCGTCTTCCTGCGCCGCCTTCAGGGAAACGACCTGGGCCAGGTGCTCATCACCATGGGCTTCGTTCTCGTTCTTCAGGACGCGATTCTCGTCATCTGGGGGCCTGATCCGGTCAGCATGGATGCGCCGAAGTTCCTGGCCAGCACGGGACGGATCGGGGGGTTCTCCTTCCCGATGTACAGGTTGTTCCTCATCGTATTCGCCGCGGTAACGGCGGCGGCGCTGTGGTTCTTCGAGAGCAGGACCAAAATCGGCTCCTCGGTGAGAGCCGCCGTCGACGACGTGGAGATGGCGGGCGGGATGGGGGTGAACGTGCCCGTCGTGTTCAGCCTCGTCTTCGGGCTCGGCTCGTTCCTGGCCGGCATGAGCGGCGTTCTGGCGGCTCCGTGGCTCGGCATCCAGGCGGGGCTTGACTTCGAGATCCTGCCCTTCGCCTTCGTCGCCATCATCGTGGGCGGCATGGGCAGCCTGAAAGGCGCGGTCGTCGCCAGCCTGCTCGTCGGCATCATCGACAATCTGGGCAAAACCTTCTTTCCCGAATTCGCGTATTTCACCCTGTTCCTGCCGATGGCCGTCATTCTCGCCATTCGTCCCTCCGGGCTGTTCGGGAGAGCGATGTGAGGGGGGAACTTCTGGCCACCCGTGGCCGAGTGATTGCGATTGCCGCAGTCCTGGCTTTTGCAATCGTATCGCCGCTGTTCGTGGATGAATTCTCCGTGCTCGTCCTGAACCAGTGCCTGATCTGGGGGATTCTCGCCCTGAGCCTCGACTTGATGCTCGGCTACACCGGCATGGCCTCTCTGGGCCATGCGGCCTATTTCGGCACGGGCGCCTATGCGACGGCCATCATGTCGGCGACCTACGGCGCTTCGTTCGGCGAGGCGTTCGTCGTCGCGATCATCGCCGCGGCGGTGGTAACGGCCATCTGCGCGCTCGTCGCGCTGCGGGCGTCGGACGTGTATTTCCTGATGATCACGTTCGCCCTGGCCATGCTCATCTGGGGACTCGCCTATCGCTGGGACTCGATGACGGGCGGGGAAAACGGCATCGCGGGCATAGACCGCCCCTTATTCATGGAAGACACGATCACCTACTACTATTTCACCCTCATCGTGGCCGCGGGTGTCTTCCTGTTCTTCTCCGTTCTCGTTCACTCATGTTTCGGGAAGACGATGGTGGGGATCCGCGAGAGCGAATCGCGCATGCGCGCCCTGGGCTACAACGTATGGCTCCACAAGTTCATCATCTACATGATCTCGGGCCTTTTCAGCGGCCTCGCCGGTTTCCTCTGGGTCTACTACAACAGCTACGTCGCTCCGACCGACGTCGAACTGGTGACCTCGTTCAACGCCCTGCTGATGGTCTCGCTGGGAGGACCGGGCACGCTGGCCGGCCCCCTCCTGGGCTCCACCATATTCGTCATTCTCGACAACTCCGTGAACATGTTCACCGAACGCTCGCTGACCGTCGTGGGCTGCATCTACATCGTGGTGGTTCTCTTCGCGCCCGAGGGCATCATGGGCTTCATCAAGCAACTGAGAACGAAGGCTCAAGAAGCGAATAACGGATGATCGGCCCACTCCAGGGCCGTCATCGTCTATAAGAGGAGGAATTCCCATGATTCGAAAACGCATCGCTTTTCTCGTCGTTCCCCTCGCATTTGCACTCGCCGCGCTCCTCGCCGCAGGGCCTGCGCTCGCGGCGAAGGGGCCCATCAAAATCGGGCTGCTCACCTCCAAGAAGGGCGTTCTCGCCAAGCACGGCTCGGACCAGATGAACGCCCTCAAGGTGTTCCGCGAGAAGTTCGGGGACAAGGTGGCCGGCCGCGATGTGAAATTCTTCATCGAGGACAACGAGAGCAAGGTGGCCCTGGCCGTGACCCGGGTGCGGAAGCTCCTCACGCGGGACAAGGTGCACATCGTGATGGGCGGCCTTTTCGGCTCGACCGGCTACGCGATTGCGCCGCTGGCCGACCGCTACAAGACCCCGATCCTCATCTGGTCGTGCCCCGACGACATCTCCAAGCGGAAACGCAAGAAATACGCGGTCACGTATTTCTCCTGCAGCCAGCCCATGCACGCGTTCGCCCACTGGGTGCGGACTTCGATGCCGAACATCAAGAAGGTGATCACCATCGGGCCCGACTACGCGTTCGGCTACGAGTCGACGGGCGGCTTTCAGCAGGTGTTCGAGGACATGGGCGGCAAGGTGATCCAGAAGATGTACATGCCCATCAATACGGTGGACTACGGACCCTACATCGGCAAGCTGAAAAAAGACGCCGACGCCCTGTTCATCACGCTGGCGGGGGCGCAGGCCCTGCGGCTGCCGAAACAGTTGAAAGAGGCGGGCCTGGCGAACAAGTACGTGATCCTCGGCAACGGGACGAACACGGACGAATTCGTCCTCGACGCACAGGGCGATGAAGTGCTCGGCTGGATTTCGGCCCTGATCTACAGCGCCGACATCCAGACCAAGGACAACCAGGACTTCGTCAAGTCGTTCGTGAAACACGCCAAGAAAGACCCCGGCTATTACGCAGAGGGGTATTACGGCGGATTGGTGTCCATCTACAAGGCGATAGAGGAAGTGAAGGGCAACGTGGAGGACAAGGACAAATTCTTCGCCGCGCTCAGGAACCTCAAGGTGGCCACCGGCATGCCGGCAGGGCCGAGGGCGTCCGACGGCCACGGGACGTTCAAGATGAACGTCTACGTCCGCATGACGATGAAGGATGAAACCGGCAAGAAAAGGAACAAGGTTCTGGCGATCATCCCGAACGTGAGCCAGTTCTGGAACTACAAGCCGGATGAGTTCATGAAGCTCCCGCCCTACAGCAGGGATTACCCCCCGTGCAAGAATTGCGGGAATTAGGGGCCGGCTAAACATCTGAACAAGGGCCGTCGCGTGTGGGGCGGGAATCTTCCCGTATCCGCGCGCGGCGGCCCCGCATCACCGCAGAGGAAGGCTGAACGCGAGGGAGGAAGTTGGCCTTGGAGCAGGAATCACATCAGGGATCGAACGGGTCCGCGGCATGTCTGAAGGTGGAGGGACTCGCCAAGCACTTCGGCGGCCTCGTCGCGGTCAACAACGTCGACCTCACCGTGGAGAACGGCGAACGCCGGGGCATCATCGGCCCGAACGGCGCAGGGAAGACCACGTTTTTCAACATGATAGCGGGGGAACTCGACCCGACGCACGGGAGGGTTCATCTCTACGGGGAGGACATCACGCGGCTGCCGACCCACCGGCGGACCCATCTCGGCATGGCGCGGACCTTCCAGATCACCAACCTGTTTCCCAACCTGTCCGTGCTGGACAACGTCCTGCTGGCGGCGCAGGCCCTGGAGCGATCCAAGTTCTCGATGCTCCGCACCATCAAGAGCCACCGGCATATTTACGACAAGGCCGAGGAGATGATGCGGAGACTCAACCTGTGGGACATGCAAAACCTCATCGTGAAAGACCTCTCCCACGGCTACCAGCGGCAGATCGAAATCGCCCTCGCCCTGGTCGAGAACCCGAAGGTGCTGCTTCTGGACGAACCCACGGCCGGGCTCTCGCCCGCCGAATCCGCGGAGGTGGTCGCCCTGCTCAAGGAACTCGACCCGGAGATGACGATGCTCATCATCGAGCACGACATGGACGTCGCCTTCGAGCTGGTGGACAAGCTGATGGTCATGCACGAGGGGGAAGTCATCGCCGACGGCCCCAAGGAAGAGGTCCGCGCGAACCAGACCGTTCAGGAGATATACTTAGGCCATGACTGACAACGGCCCGATGCTGAAGGTGGAGGACATCCACACCTACTACGGGGACAGCTACGTCCTCCAGGGGCTCTCTCTCGAAATCGCAGAGGGCCAGGTGATGGCCGTGCTGGGCCGAAACGGCATGGGCAAGACCACGCTCATCCGCTCCATCATCGGGTTCACGAAGCCGCGCACGGGGAAAGTCACGTTCGACGGCGCGGACATCACGGCGCTGCAGCCGCATGAGATCGTAAAACTGGGCGTGGCGCTCGTGCCGCAGGGGCGGCGGATATTCCCCTCGCTCACAGTGATGGAAAACCTCCTGCTCGGGGAAAAGGAAGGCGCTGCCGATGGCGGCGAAGAATCCTGGGACACGGATCGGGTGCTGGCCCTCTTTCCGCGCCTCAAGGAACGTCTGCGCAACATGGGCAATCAACTGAGCGGCGGGGAGCAGCAGATGCTGGCCTTCGCCCGCTCGCTGATGACGAACCCGAAGATGCTCCTGCTGGATGAACCCACCGAGGGGCTCGCACCCCTGCTGGTTCGCGCGATGGGGGAGACACTCTCGAAACTGAAAGAGAGCAAGCTCGCCATCCTGCTGGTCGAGCAGAACATGAAGTTCGCGCTCGCATCTTGCGATTACGTTCACGTGCTCAACCGGGGCCGCGTGGTGCATTCCTCCACGCCGGATGAACTCGCCGCGAACGAGGAGATCAAATCCCGCTTCCTGGGCGTCTGATCGCAGAACGGCCCCGCATTTCCCGTGAACCCCTGGAAAATCACCCCTCAGACCCGGCGGAAGCCGGGAGCGCTTCTTTTTCTTCAGTTGCGTTCTCTTTAGCCCACCAGCATTCGTTCATGAAATCGGCCAGGTCCTGTTTGTCGATCACGGCGGATTTGGTGAACAGGGTCATCTGGTCATCGCCTTCGATGTCGGTTTCAAGCGCGTCGGTGAAGCGGTTCCACATGTTGAAATAGCCCGACACCAGCGTCGCCTCGACGAGCTGGGCGTGATCGTAGTGTTTCTTCATGTTTTCCAAGGCCTCGGGGTTCTGCGCGAAGGTGTATTTCGTGAGGTGATAAGCCCAGGCGATGGCCGCCTTCTCGGCGTCGTTGAACAGGTCCGAATCCTGATAGGTGTCGTCCCTCACGGCGTCAATCTGCTCATCCGACAGCCCGCACGCTCGACCGAACGTGACGTTGTGGGCCGTTCAGTACTTACACCCGTTTTCCATCGAGGTCTTGAGAATCAGGAGCGCCTTCGTCTTCGCATCCAGCACGTCTGTAATCTCCGCCCGGCACAGCGAGATCAGAAAGCCGAACAGCGGCTGGAGCATCCTCGGGCTGGCCGAACTCACCCGGATGGCGTTCGCCACGCGGCCGAACATCTTGCGGCTCGCGTCGAACACCACGGCCGCCTCGGGGCCTGCCTCTTCATCGCTTAGAATCGGTAGTTGCGCCATGAATCATTCCTCCCGATACGGGTTATAAGGCTCGGTTCACCGGAGGCCACAGGCGGCGGCCCACGCTCGGGCTGCCGGGGGCGTGGACGAGCGACCTCACTACCCGGCCCGACCAGCCGCTCTCATCGAGCGAGAGGCTCTCGTGCTTCTGGAAGCCCTCCTCCCGCGCTTCGAGCGAGGTGAACTCGTACATGATCGAATGCTTGGCCCAGCCTGCGGCGGAGAGCAGCTTCCGCGCGCCGATGCAGCCGGGCATCCCCTCCATGAATTTCAGGCGGTACTGCGCGTACCATGCGCCGAGGTCGTGCTCGGCCTCCGCGTCCCGGGAGATGAACTGCCCCATCTGGATCGCGGGTCCGGGCGTGATACCGGGACCTCTCGCGGCGACATCGGGGCCGTCGACGCGCGCCTCCTCGCTGAAGATGCACTCGCGATACCCCGCGCGAAGGCCCAGCATGGCGCGCGTCTCATCGTCGTATTCCTTCGCGATGTCGGCGAGCGTGGGGTCGAAAAATACATGCGGCGAGACCGCCCCGAAGAGCAGCACGTACCCCGTTCCGCCGGGAAGTTCACCGGGTGCTGTGTAGGTCAGCGCCGTGTTCTTCACCTGCTCCATCTGCGCTCCTTCACCTGCGACTTCATAATGCGCCGCCCACAGAAAACCCGGCCGCCTGAGCATGGCGGGCAGGTGACGCCCGTGCAGCCACGCGCAGTATTCTTCTTTTTTATCCTCGGGCAGGTCGTACCAGGACGCCCAGATTCCTCGATCCATCGAATGACTCCATCCATAAGGTTGGTGAGATGCTACTGCACGAAGGTCGTGCCCGCCTTGTCCTGGTGGGAGCAGTTCCCGTAGGTGGCGATGAGTTCTGCGGGTTCGGTCTCGCTCGGGTTCTCCTGCCCGTGCGGTTCGCCCGCAGGCGCGTAGCAGAAATGTCCCGCCTCGACGAGGATTTTTTCGGGGTTTTCCGGGTCGCCGCAATAGACGTAAATCGGCCCCTTGTTCACGTAAAACACCGCGTCGCACGTGTGGGTGTGCATCTTGTTCTTCCCGCCGGGGGGGATGATGGTGCGCTGCATGGTCATGACCCTGGTGTCCGTCGTCTCGTCGTTCACCCCCCACATGATGGAGTAGGGAGGCTCATAGGCGTTGTCCTTGTCCACGCTCATGGAATTGATGATTTTCATAAGACTTGCTCTCCTTGAATCCGCACACCGCGGGGGCGGCGGCGCTCCCTGATAAGAGGGGAATGAAAGTTTGCTCCGGCCATCCGATTGGTGAATAATACGCAAATCCTTGGAGCGAAACCACTTCATCGGGCGATGAGGAACGCTTCCGGGTCGGCGGTAACGTTAAGACCCCATTCAACAGGACGCTCCATGTCTGCGGACAACGAATCTACGAACGCGCCAAGCCCCACGATGCTGCGCCTCGAAATCTGCCTGGCCGCGGCGATGATGCTCCTCTCCGTGGGGTTCGCCGTCTTCATGCCCTACCTGATCGCGACGGGCGGCATCTCCTCCGCGCAGGATTTCCTCCGCCTCACGCCCGTCTTCTTCCCGAGGCTCGCCTTCGCCGTGCTGGCCGCCCTGTGCGCGTTCTACCTGCTGGACGCCTGGCGAAGGGCGCGCTACGTCCAATCCGCCGCAAACCCGGGCGAGGCGGCGCGCTTCCGGCGCGGAGTGGCGATGATCGTCATCATCGCCGCCTATTCTCTCTTCGTGTCGGCGCTGGGCTACGGCCTCTCGACGCTTTTGATGGCGGGGGCGGTCATCTGGTATCTGGGCATCCGGCAAATCTGGGTCGTCGCGCCCGTGGCCGTTCTCATGCCCATCGTCGTGCGCTTCATATTCGAGAGGCTGCTGCTCATCTCGCTGCCGAGAAGCGATTACGAAGCCATCGCCGTCGTCGAGGACGCGATAATGAAGTTCCTCTCCGGCATTTTTCTCGGGAAATAGGGAGACCCTGCCTTGCTCGACGCCTTCCTTCAGGCCTTCGCCCTGCTCATGCGGGTGGACACCTATCTCTACATCTGCGCGGGGCTGACCATCGGCATGTTCGTGGGCGCGATGCCGGGCCTCACCACCATCCTCGCCATGTCGGTCCTGCTTCCGATTTCCTTCAAGCTCGAACCCATGCTCGGCATCCCGTTCCTGATCGGCATCTACAAGGGCGGCATCTACGGGGGCAGCATCCCGGCGATCCTGGTCGGCATACCGGGAACGGGCGCGTCCATCGCCACCACGTTCGACGGCCCCGCGCTCACGCGCAAGGGCGAGGGTCGCAAGGCGCTCGAGATGGCGCTGTTCTCCTCCACCATCGCCGATACGCTGTCCGACATCTTCACTCTGGCGCTCATCGGCCCCATCGCCATCATCACGCTGCTCATCGGCCCGCCCGAGGTGTTCGCCGTCATCATTTTCTCGCTCGTGCTCATCGCGAGCGTATCGAGCGATTCGGGACTCAAGGGCGCCATCGCCGCCTGCATCGGCATGGGGCTCGGCTTCATCGGCACCGACGCCACCACCGGCGCCACGCGCATGACCTTCGGCCTGGAAGCCCTGAGCGGCGGCATCCCCCTCATCCCGCTGGCGATCGGGATCTTCGCGATGCCCGAGGTGCTCGAAGCAGTCGAAACGCGCACCGTGCGCTTCATCAGCGAGCACGTGGACCTGGCAAAAGCGGGAGAGCGCCTGCGCTGGCGCGAGTTCAAGGCGTCGATACGCTCCATCCTGCGCTCGACCGCCATCGGGACGGGCATCGGCATGGTGCCGGGCGTGGGGCAGGTCGTCGCCGCCTTCATCGGCTACAGCGCGGCGAAACGCGCCTCCAAGAATCCTGAGAACTTCGGCAAGGGCGAACTCGACGGCGTCGCGGCGCCCGAGGCCGCGAACAACGCCGTGAACGGCCCCACGCTGGTCCCCCTGCTGACGCTCGGCATCCCCGGAGACAACGTGACGGCCATCCTGCTGGGCGCGTTCGTGGCGCACGGCATGCGGCCCGGCCCCCAGATATTCCAGGAGCAAGGCGCGCTCATGTACGCCCTCATCCTCACGATGGTGCTGGCGAACGTGTTGTTCTTCTTCCTGGGCTACGTCCTGCTCAAACCCTTCGCCCGCGCCATTCAGTTCAAAAAGGCGTACCTCATCCCCGTCATCGTGGCGCTCGCCTTCGTGGGCACGCTCTCCACCGGGGCGAACACCGACGTGATCTTGATGGTCATCATCGGCGTTTGCGCCTATATTTTAAGGAAGTTCAAGTTCGACCTGGCACCCCTGATCATCGCTTTTGTGCTGGCCGAGCCGATAGAGTATCGTTTGAGCCAGTCGATGCTGTATGCCAAGGGGGCGCCGTTCTCGTACCTGTTCCTGCAACGTCCGATAGCGTCCGCCTTTCTCATAGCGGCGCTGGTTTGGATCGCATATCTCATTCTTGCCCCGATGTGGCGGCGAACCAGGGGGTCCGCCGCCTCTTGAGGGCACATTCATCAAGGGAGATCATCATGAAAAAACGCTTCTTCGTCATCCTGGCCGCGCTGGCCCTCGTCGTCGCGCTGGGAGCACCCTCCGCGAGCACGGCGGCCTATCCGGACAGACCCATCACGCTCGTCCTGCCCGTCGGCGCGGGCGGCAGCCACGACCTCCACGCGCGCGGCATCACCAGCATCATCGCCGACATCCTCGGCCAGCCCATGGTCGTGAAGCTCGTGCCCGGCGGCGCGGGCATGAAGGGCACCGGCTTCGTCGCCAAGGCCAAGCCGGACGGCTACACCCTGCTCTTCACCCACAACGGCTTCGACCAGCTCGTGCCGCAGACCCGCAAGGTGCCCTTCGACACGCTGCGCGATTTCTCGGCCGTCGCCAAGATCAACCACGGGCAGCCGGTGTTCTTCTCGCTCTCGAACAGGCCGTGGAAGAACATGAAGGAATTCGTCGCCTACGCCAAGAAAAACCCCGGCAAGGTCAACTGGGGCCACAGCGGCGTCTGGGGCGCGGGCCACGTGCCCTCCATGCAGTTCGTCCGCGCGGCGGGCATCAAGGTGAACTTCATTCCGCATAAGGGCGGCGGCCCCGCGCTGCGCGCCGTCCTCTCGGGACAGGACGACGTGGGCATCGCCTTCCCGACCCAGCTTCGCCCCCACAAGAAGGCGGGCAAGGTCACCGTGCTCGCGCTCACGGGCGATATGCGCCTCTCGAAGGACCCGGACTTCAAGGAGGTCCCGACTACGACGGAACTCGGCTACAAGGGCGTGGGCTTTACGATGGACCGCATCTTCATGGCGCCCTCCAAGACGCCCGCCGACAGGCTGAAGAAGCTCCGGGACGCTTTCGAGAAGCTCACGAAGAACAAGTCCTTCAAGCGCTTCATGCGCAGCATCGGCGAGAACGTCGTGTTCGTGAGCGGCGCGGATTATGAAAAAACCAGAAAGCCGAACTTCGACGGCTACACGCAACTCATCAAGGCCATGACGATGAAGAAATAGGTTTACAGGACCAGGCATTACCGGGGGTGAGCGGTGGCTGAATCGCGACCGCTCACCCCCTTCGTCTTTCTGTAATACCGCCAAATACATCCCGCTATGAGCGTCCATACGATGGGCCGTTGAAAAACCCGAGAGGGAAAGTTTGTGTATAGGGGTCGCATATATGCGACCCTAGCTTTTATCACCTACTACACGGGCCGCATATATGCGGCCCCTACAAGAACCACCCTCTCCTAGGTCAGTTCCATACCCCGAATCACGAAACTCAGGTTTTTTCAACGATCCTACAAGCCGGGAAGACCTCTCGTTTCCCGACGCCCGGCGCCGCTTGGCGAAACGAAGACTCCAAGCTATATTTCCCCCCGAAAGAAGCAAGACCACATTCTCAAACTCTCGAAAACCCACGCGCAGGGAGGCTCCTGTTTTGGCAGACATCATCACAGGCATGATCAAACGCTACGCGGCAGACGACCGCTTCACGCCCGAACCCGACCCTTCGGGCCGCTCCATCCGGCTCGTCATGAACGAGGTCTGCTGGTTCGAGTTCGTGAAGAACGAGGCCGAGGGAAAGCTCCGCATCAGCTTCGCCACCAAAGACCGCTACATGAACGAGGACATCGAACTCGCGATCCTCGACAGCAAGGACCCGATAGACGATTTCATCTACGACGGCATGGAGGAAGCGGGCGAGGAGGAAGAACACAAGGTGGAGCACTACCACGACGGCGTGTTCCGCTACGCCATCGACCTGCCCCTCGACAAGCCGGGCGTGGACGAACAGGCCGCGCGGGTGCTGGACGGTCTGTTCTACACCTTCGAGGAGTTCGCCGAAGGCGACGATTAGCCTTTCATACTTCGTTGCGAGAGTTCGGGAACTTTCCTTTTCCGGCCGTTACGCCGACGGGTGCGCATCCGGCGCGGATGAATTAGGACGCATTGCCCAGCACCTGCACTTCCACCCGCCTGCTCCTCGGGCGGTTGTCGAAATCGACCAGGACGACCTGCTGCCAGGTTCCGGTGACGAGCGCGCCTCCCCGGATAGGAAGAGAGAGGCTCGGCCCCAGCAGGGCGGCGCGGACGTGGGAGAAACCGTTCCCGTCCCCCCAGCGCGCATCGTGCGCATAGGCGATGCCCTCGGGCGCGATGCGGGCGATAGCGTCCTTCAAATCCGAAACCGCCCCCGGCTCGTACTCCATCGTCGTGAGACCCGCCGTCGAGCCGGGCGTGAAGGCCAGGACGATCCCGCTCTGCACCCCGCTCGCCGAAACGGCGCGCTCCACCTGCGGGGTGACATTCAGAACGTCCGCAAACCCCTTCGTCTCGACCACGAAGCCGTCTTCAAACGCCACGGGGCCCCTCCTCGATTTATGATCATTCAAGAAACAGGCGAAAAAAAGCGGCCCCCGTTCGAGAGGCCGCTTTTCGGTTTGCGCTTTGTGTCTAGCCGCGCTCGGCAATCGGCGTGTATTGCGATTCCAGGTCGCCGATATAGACCGCACGGGGTCTGAACAGCCGGTTGTCCGGCAGGTACTCGAGAATGCGCGCCGACCACCCGGCGATGCGCGGCACGGCGAAGATGGGCGTGAACATGTCCGTGTCGATGCCCATGGCGTCATAGATGACGCCCGAGAAGAAATCGACGTTGGGGAAGATGCCCTTGCCCCCTAAGTCCGCCACCACGAGGGCTTCGAGCTTTTTCGCTATCTCGTAGAGATGGCCCGTGCCGGCGCGCTCTGAGAACTCCCTGGCGATGGGGTCGAACAGGCGCGCCCTCGGGTCGTAGGCCTTGTAGACGCGGTGGCCGAAGCCCATCACCTTCACCTTGTTCTTCTTCGCCTCGGCGAACCAGTCTTCCGTTGTGGCGGGGTCCCCGATCTCCTGGAACGTGCGCAGGGTGGCCTCGTTCGCACCTCCGTGGAGCGGCCCCTTGAGCGATCCGATTCCTGCGACGATGGAGCTGTAGAAGTCCGTCAAGGAGCTGTTCGTGACCATCGAGGAGAAGGTGGAGGCGTTCATGCCGTGTTCGGCGTGGATGATGAGGGCCATGTCCATCACCTCCACGGTGCGGGCGTCGGGCGTCTCGCCCGTCATCATGCGCAGGAAATCCTCGGACAACCCTTTCGAGGGGTCGGGCTCGATGAGGAACTCGCCCCTTCGCGCCCGCTGGATGGCCGCCACGAGGGTGGGAAACTGCGCCGTGAGCGTGAGGGCGATGTCGAAATTGTTCTCCACCGTCACCTCGAATTCCTTCGGGTTCAGGCAGCCGAGCATGGAGACGGCGGTGCGCAGCGTGCTCATGGGGTGGCACGTGCCGGCGATCTGCACGATCAGGTCTTTCACCGGCTGGGGGATGGGCCGGCGCAGCGCCAGGTCCGCGTTGAAGACGTCGAGTTCCGCCTGTGTGGGCAGATTTCCGTTCAGCAGCAGGTAGGCCGTTTCCTCGTAGCCACCGCCCCCGGCGCAGAGATCGTCGATGCTGTATCCGCGGTAGATGAGCTTTCCGTTCGCTCCATCCACGTAGCTGATGGCGCTCTCGTTCGTGATGGCCCCCTCGAGACCCTTTTTGAATTCCACGCTGCCAACGAATTGGCGGGGTTTTTCTTCAGCCATGGGCGTCTCCAAGCGCAAGATGATGAATCGGCTCTGAAAATACTTTCATTATCAGCGGGTTTCGCCGCCTGGGGTTCCCGGAGCAAAACCGCCGTCAATAAAGTATACTGTATACAATCTCACTAATCACAAAGAGATATTTACTATACAAACATTTTACCTCGCCATGCAAACGAGATTCTTTGAAATAAGGCAGGCGGGGGCGCTCTTGACAGTCCCCGTGCGTGACCCGGAAACTCGAATCGAACAGGCTTAAACCTGGCCGAAAAAAGGAAACCGAATCCCCCCGCACAGGAAACCGGAACCATGGCCCGACTGACAGATTACCGAGTACTCACGTTCGACTGCTACGGCACCCTCATCGACTGGGAGACCGGCATCTGGGACGCGCTGCAGCCGCTCATCATGGAGGGCGGCGACTCTGTGGTGACGCGCGAGGCCGCGCTCGCAGCCTTCGCCAAGTGGGAGGCCCATCACGAGCACGCCTCGCCCGGGCTTCGCTATCCCGACCTCCTCGCAAAAGTCCACCGGAGCATGGCGGAGAGCCTGGGCCTTCAGACGAGCGGCGCGCTCGATCAAGCGTTCGGCGCATCGGTGCCGCTGTGGCCCGCGTTTCCCGATACAGCGGACGCGCTTCGCGTCCTGAAACGCCGATACAGGCTCGTCATCCTTTCGAACGTCCACCGCGAGGGCTTCGCCGCCTCGAACAGGAAACTCGGCGTCGCGTTCGACGCGGTTTACACCGCCGAGGATATCGGCTCCTACAAGCCCGCAGACGCCAACTTCGAGTATCTCCTCGCGCACCTCAAATCCGATTTCGGGCTGGACAAATCCGACATCCTCCACACCGCGCAGAGCCTGCGCCACGACCACGCGCCCGCGAACCGCTTCGGCCTCGCCAACGCCTGGATCGACCGGCAGAGGCTGTCCGAGGGCGGAAGCTGGGGGGCGACGGAAAAAGTGGAGAACATGCCGACGACCGACTTCATCTTCTTCTCGATGGCCGAGATGGCCGCGGCGGTGGAGGCCGAGGGGGGTTAGGGGAATTCACCGGTTGGCGGGCTTGAATCCATCGATGTAAATAGTTTTCGGCAATTCAAAAAAAGTAGGGGCCTCGTGAGAGACCCCGCACCCGAGAAAAGAGGAGACAATGAACCCAGTAGCCGAAAATGATGAACTTATCACACTTATAAAGGCAGCGGCGCAGCGACCGATGACCCCAGAAGAAAAAAGAGCACAAAGAATATCTTACATTCTCTCCGTGGTCGGGAGAGATGATGAATCCACCAAGAAGGAGGTTGAGGATTATATCGATCAGCGTTACGGGAACGGAAGATGATGATATTTGCAGGACACTAGAATACTACAATGTAGAAAAGATGCCGCTATCTGGAGCATCGATTAACAAGAAAGTAAACAGCCTCACGTTCCACAACACCACTACAACGCAGGTTCACGCCGACCTCACATCAGCCAACTGTTTCCCCCGGGCACGCTCCCTGCGGACCTGCGCCAGTTCGTAGCTCGCCTGCATGCGCATCCAGTGGTCGGCCGTCCCCCAACCGATGCCCTCCAGCGCAAGCGCCATGTTGGCGGACACTCCCGCCTTTCCGTTCAGCAGGCGAGAAAGCGTCCCGCGCTCACATCCCAGGCGTGTCGAAGTCTCGGTGACGTTCCAGTCGACCTCTTCCATGCTCTCGCGGACCAGTTCGCCCAGATGCGGCGGGTTCAGCATCGGGCCGACACGTTCACTCTCGCTCATCGCTCATCCTCCTTTATATCAGTGGTAATCGATCAGGTCCACGTCGACGGCTTCGCCGTCCGTCTCACCCGCCCATCACCAGCGCCTGTTCACACGCCGGCCTGGCGCCGCGCGCTACAGGCCGGTCGGACGCCTCATCCCGTGACGACCTCGATCATCAGTCGGCAATGGTCGCTGGAGCCCCACTCATCCACCTCGTTGAGCGCGCGAACCTTCACACTCTCATGGAAGCCGCGCGAGACGAAGGCGTAGTCGAGCTGGCGGTCGGCATCCGCCGGTGACTGCCCGATAATGTGGAATGTTGGGACATTCTTCGTGTCGGCCGGCACATCGGGCTGCGGCTTCGCCGATTGGCGTCCGTCCGGCGCCTGCGGCCCGAGAAACTCCAGCCCGAGCGCCTCCAGCCGCGCCCAGACCGTGCGCTCGCGGTCCGGCAGCGAGAGTTCATGACCCGTCGCACCGTAGAACATGTTCAGGTCACCCGCTGCCAGGATGCGGTGTTTGGACGGATCGACGTGACCGATGAAGGCCGAGAGGTCCGAGAGTATCCGGTGCGCCGAAACGTCGGAAGCGCCTATCCTCCACGGACTTCCGGTTGAGGGATGGGGCTTCATCCAGCGCGCGTACATGGACACGACCACGAAAGTCTCTTCTTCGTTCTCGAGCGGGATCACCCTCGCGGCGGCGATGGTCCCGATGCCGCTCACGCCGATGTCACCCTCACCGAGATAGCTAGTCGGCGGAACCTGCCGGAACCGCTCGACACGGACCCGGTCGCTCAACCCGACGACCAGACACCAGCGGTCATACAGATGACGGTCCCAGAATACGCCGTCCTCGTTTGGAAGCAGATGCACCAGATCACCGGGCGGGCTTCCGGCTTCCTGGAGGAGCGCAACGTCCGCCTCGCCCCGGCCCGCCATCTCCGCGAGTTCGCGCCACGGCTCCATGCGTTTGCCGATATTCCAGTTCACGACCCGGATCACGCCGCTATGACTCCTTGCTCCATCCTCACCCCCGCCGCGCGAGCCACCACGCCGCCGCCCAGACCGGCAGGCTCAGGATAACCGCGAAGAGGGCGATGGCTATCGGGCCGAGCAGTCCCGCCACCAGCGTCGTCGCCATAGTGAAAACGCCGAGCAATATTCCCGACGTCCAAGCGTCGCGGCGGTAGCCCAGCCGCCACAGCCGCCGGCAGCCCAGCGCCAGCGGAAGGCCGCAGGGCGCGACCGGGATAAGCGACACCATTGCCATCGGCATTTGCGCCCAAATGGCCGGCTCAGCCCCGAAACGCACGATGACGCTCGCGACCATCCCGGCTGGCAGCCACAGGAGCGCCAGCGCCCAGAAGCCGATGAGTTCTTTTTTATCCATGTCTCACGCCCCCATGACGAGCGCGAGTTCGCGCACCAGCCTGTCGGCGGCGATGGCGATCAGGGCGGGCGTTCCCGCAACAGGAGTCAAGCGAATTCACCAGTTGAACGGCTTGGTGATGCTGGTTCCCGGAATCGGGGACGGAAGCTGATTCTTTCGCAGCGCTCTCTTTTGAATTCGGCGGGAGAAGTCGGCATGGGCCATTAACTCTCGAGACGGATGGCTCGTTCCGGGTGTTACCAGTCCAATCCATTTTCTTTTGTGCTGTTTCACGAGACGCATGCCCTCTGCGATATCGCTGTCGTTCGTAACTACAACCGCGCAGTCGTAGACATCCAACCACGCGTCGTTCAGGAGATGTACGGCGAGATTGACATCCGATCCTTTCTCCTCGGTCCTGACGACACTCACCAGCCTTCGCCTGTTGCCGGTATCGGCAAGCGGCGCTTGAATCTTATGAGTCAGAAAATGCCCGAAATAAACTTCGACCTCCGGGCAATGATGCCGCAATGCGCGCAAATAGGCATTTTGGCGCCGCGGTTCGGATGGGTCATTCGGGCGCGCCGAGACGCGCGCCGTGAAGTATTTGATTTTGCGGATATCGTGGTGGGGCTTCAATACGTCACGGAACAGACCGGAGAGATCGAGCCATTTGAACGGCGTTTGCTTCAGCGAGCGGTAGTAGAGGTTGAATCCATCGACGTAGATATAAGTCCGCATGTCTTACCTAAAAAAGCAGGGCCTCATGAGAGGCCCCGCACCCAGCGGTCGAAGCCACTGGGGGAGTAGTGGAAAAAGTATGGCACTGTTCCAAGTCTTCGTCAACAGGAAAAATTTACCCCTTCACGCCCCCATCACGAGCGCGAGTTCGCGCACCAGCTTTGCAGCGGCGACGGCGCTAGCGCCTGTGGGATCCCACTCTGGAGCCAGTTCCACCACGTCGGCGCCGACGATGCGCGCGCCGGAGGCGTCGAGAAAGCGAATACAGTCGGTGAGCGCATCAAGCCCGGGGCCGCCCGGTTCGGGGCTGCCCGTGCCGGGCATCTCGCCGGGGTTCACGACATCCACGTCGACCGTGAGGTAAATGGCGCTATCGCCTGTCTCCTTTAGCGCTGCCGATACGGCCTCCGGGCTCAGGGGGCGGAGCGCCTCGTTCGCCCGCATCCAATCGAACTCCTCGCGCGTGCCGGAGCGGACGCCGAACTGGCGAAGCGGCCCGACGCCCTCCAATTCCAGAATTCGCCGCATCACGCAGGCGTGCGAGAGACGCTCGGCGAGATAGTCCTCTCTCAAATCCGCGTGGGCGTCCCACTGGAACACGGCCAGACCGGGGTAGACGCCGAGCGCCGCCTCGGCGGCGGGCAGGCTCACCAGATGCTCACCGCCCAGGAATATGGGGCGCTTGCCCGCCTGAAATATCCGCGAGGCTTCGGCCTGGATGGAATGGAGAACGGCCCGGGTATCGTCTGAGGGCAAATCAACGTCGCCCAAGTCGCACAGGGCGGCGTCGCCTAAGTCCTTATCCAGATGCGGGCTGTAGGTTTCCAGACAATCGGACGCCTCGCGCATCGCATCGGGTCCTGAGCGCGCGCCGCGCCTGAAACTCGCCGTCTCATCGAAGGGGCATCCCAGCAGAACGACGCGCGCAGATTCGAAAGAGCTGTCGGCGCAGAGAAAACGCGGGCGGGCCTCCCCGCCCATCAGCCCAGGATCTCCGCCACGTATGGGGGATGCGTGAACGCGGCCTCATGGATTTCCGGGGAGTAGTAGTGGGTCTTCTCACCGGGAGGCAGCGGTCTCGGCTTCGCGCGGACGTCCGTTCTCCTCGACTTGGGCGCCAGCGCGAACGACCATATCCCGCCCGGATAGGTCGGCACGTTCGCGAGATATGTCGCCGCGCCGGGGAACACCCGCCGGATGCGCCTCGTGATACGCCGCATCCTGTGACCCTCGAACACGGGGCCTTGCGTCTGCGCCGCATAAAGCCCGCCGGGCTTAAGAGCGCGCTTCGCCGCGCGGAAAAAGGAGACCTGCGTGAGCGGATTCGCCATGGCGACGGGGTCGGTGGAATCGACCAGGATGACGTCGAACGCTGCTTCTTTGCCCGCGATGAACTTCACCCCGTCCTCGATCCGCACCTCCACGCGGGGGTCGTCCAGACCGCCTGCGATGGACGGCAGGAACTCGCGGCAGCAATCCACCACCATCCCGTCGATCTCGACCAGCGTGACGCGCTCGACCGTCTCGTGGCGCAGCGCCTCTCTCACGCAGCCGCCGTCGCCGCCGCCGACGATGAGCACGTTTCTGGGTTCCGGATGCGCGCACAGGGGCACGTGGACCAGCATCTCGTGGTAGACGAACTCGTCCCGCTCGGTGGTCTGGATGATCCCGTCGAGCAGGAGGACGCGACCGAAATCCTCGGTCTCGACCAGGGTGATCTCCTGAAACGCGCTCTTTGCGGAATAGAGCGTGCGCAGCACCTTCATCGTGAGGCCGGTGCCGGGGCCGTGAAATTCGGTGAACCAGGTCGACGGTTTGGCGGGCGGGTTCTCGGGCATGAAGGGGGCGCGCGTCAGTTCCAAAGGATGACCCCCGCGAAGGCGGCGCCGGTATTCACGACGACGTGCTCGGCGGCGACGCTCCTGATCTCGCGGATCCTCTTTCCGCGAACCTCCATGCCCGCCGCCGCCATGCGCCGGGCTTCTTCTTCCACCTGCTCGCCGGGGGCGTGGCCGTGATGCTCCATGATGAGGCCCGGATGCGCCTCGTCCTCGGGCAGGGCGACCGCCACCGCCGCCGTGATCACCTCGCCCGGTACTGCGGAGGTCACGGACGCATAGGCCGTCGGCACCAGCGCGCCCGGCGGCAGATCAATGGACGTCACCTCCTCGCACCCGGGCGGCAGGATGCTGCTCACGCGCACGAGGTTCGTGTCGCCCACCCCTGCGCACAAGAGCGCGGCGTCGAAGGCGTTCAGTTCCGTCACGCCCTCGGCACACCCGCATGCCATGAAATACCTGGTCGGCGTCGCGACTATCACCGCTCGTTTCCCTCCCCGTTCTTGAGGGAAAAGGAGGCCTCCCCTTCTCCGTTTGAAGCTTCTCCTTCTCCATTGGAGGCGAAGGGCGCGTCAAGCGGCGCTTCGCTCCCCTCGATGACGCCGCGCGGCGCCACTTTCGTCTCCACGCGGGCGGGCCGGAGGTGTTCCGCGAGATAGCGCACAGCGGTGTCGCAGTCCACCTCGCCGCAGGAAAAATAATCCACCGCCGCGTAGCTGTGCTCGGGCCAGGTGTGCACCGCCAGGTGGCTTTCCTCCACCACGACCACCCCGCTCACCCCGTGGGGGCTGAACATATGGAACACGCTCTGGACGACGGTGGCTCCGCTTAAGCGCGCGGCCTCGTTCATCAACGCCTCGATGCGCGCAGGCGAGTTCAGGACATCGGCTTGGCAGTCATAGAATTCCGCCAGCAGGTGGCGGCCCAGGGAATTCAACTTGGGCTTCCTCCAAAAGTGAATTGACAATTCATCCCGTCATCCCTGGCGTCAGAAACTGGGCGGCGTGGATACCCACAGGAGCTTCGCGGGCTTCTTGTAGGGGTTCGCCACCCGGTGGTTCCTGTCCGAGGCGAAATAAAACCACTCCCCCCGCTTCGCCTTGGCGCGCCTCTCTCCGCACGTGACCTGCACCTTGCCCTTGAGCACGTAGCCGAACTCCTCGCCCGCGTGCGCGTCCTCATAAATCGACTGGCCCGGCTCCATCGTCACGAGGGCGGGCTCCATGTTGCGGTTTGCCGTACCGGGCACCATGAGTTCGAAGGCGCTGACTTCCTCGTATGTCGTCGCGTGGCGCGAATCGATGGGGCCGAAGGCGATTCTTCCCCCCTCGAAGCCCTGGAAGAACTCGACGATGTCCGTATCGAGCGCTTCGAGAATCTCCAGCAGGCTCTCCAGGGAGGGCGAGGTCAGGTCGCGCTCGAGCTGTGAGATGAACCCCTTGGTCAGGTTCGAGCGATGGGCGAGTTCCTCCTGCGTCAGGCCGTGGGAGAGGCGAATGCCCCGGATGCGCGCGCCCACGCGCAGCATGCTCTCCACGGAGCGGCTCATGCCTGTCCTGCTCGGCTTGTCCTGGGATTCGCTCGCCATCACCTCACCCGTCTGTAGTCTATCCGTATCCGGGCCGGAGCGAACCGGCGCGGCTGTGTCTGTCCGATGGATTCGGCCGCACGATTCCGCAGGCTGTGAGGGGGCCGGGCGGTCGAACCGGTTGTTTAGCAAACAATGATTACAAAAATATGTTTCCTAAACAACAGGGTGAAACATATATAGTTTTTGGGCTGCGGTGTCAACGATTTCCGCAGGCAAAAAGGCCCCGCACACCTCCCTCGGCTTAAAAAGCAACCCCCCCTACCCCCCCTTGACAGGGGGGTATAAAAAGGCGATGCGCCCCCGCCAAGCTGAGGGGGTTTTGCTTTTTCTTGCCCCCCTGACAAGGGGGGGTAGGGGGGGTTGCTTTTTGAGGAGAGAGCCTGCGCCGCCCGGGTTCGGATTTTAGCCGTCATTCCGGCTTTCGCCGGAATGACGGCGGTAGTCAGTTCCGAGCGAGGAGGACTATTTCAACAACTACTAATTCGGATGACGATTGCGCGGGGTTTTGCTATTTTATGGACGAGTCGGCTATCGACATTCCATACCGTCTTCATGGAGAGAGAAATGGCGGCAAACATCGAAGTCTACACCACCGAACCCTGCACCTTCTGCCTGGCCGCGAAGAACCTCTTGAAAAAGCGCGGTCTCGAATGGACCGAGCATCTCGTGTTCGGCGGCACGCCCGAATGGGACGCCATGATCGCGCGCACCGGCGGCAAGTCGGTGCCCCAGATCGTCATCGACGATGAGGTCATCGGCGGCTTCCCGCAGCTTCAGGCCTACGACAAGGAAGGCAAGCTGAGCGAACTGGCGTAAAGGCGGAACCGACCGGGCCGTCCGCGCGGGAATGCGCGGGCGGCCCTTATTTTTGCTTACGACCTGTGGGCGGCGTTTCGCGCAAGCCCGAAAGAAGATACCCTGCCATTCCCTGACATCACGAAATGCCGCCCCCGAGAGCGCGGCTTTGAGCCTGGAGGAAACCACCATGCCGCTCATGAGTCCCGAAGAATACAAGAAGAGTCTCCGTGACGGCCGCGTCGTCTACTACCGGGGCGAGCGGGTGGAGGACGTGGCCGCCCACCCCGTCATCGGTATTGCGGTCGATCACGCCGCCATCGACTACGAGATGGCCGAAGACGAGAAGGATAAAGAACTCGCTCTCGTCGACGGCCCGGACGGCCCCTATTCGCGCTACTACCACATCCCGGAGAACGCGGACGACCTCTTAAAGCGCAGCGCATTGATCGAGCGCGCCACGGCCCTTGGCGGCACCCTCGTCGTCCTCATCAAGGAGATCGGGACCGACGCGCTCTTCGCCCTGCGTCTCCTCGCCTCCTACATGGACAAGAATATGGGCACGAGCTACCTGGAGCGCGTCAAGAAATTCCACGAGCACTGCCGGGACAACGACCTCGCCGTCGCCGTCGCCCAGACAGACGTGAAAGGAGACAGAGGGAAAGGCCCCGCCGATCAGGCGCATCCCGATTACTACGTCCGCGTCGCCGCCGAGGATGAGGAGGGAATCACTCTCCGCGGGGCGAAGGTGCACACCTCGGTTTCCACGAACGCGCACGAGATCATCGTGCTGCCGACGCGGAACATGCGCGCGGGCGACGAAGCCTATGCGGTGGCCTGCGCCGTGCCCGCCAACGCGGCAGGCCTCACCATGCTGGCGAGCGGCTACGGGGGCCGGAAGGGAACGGATTTCGAAAACCCGATTTCGAGCAAGCACAAGATGATGGAGACGCTCACCGTCTTCGACGACGTAAAAGTCCCCTGGGAGCGCGTGTTCTTAAACGGCGAGGTGGAGATGGCCGGGCCGCTCGCCAAGACGTTCGTCGAGTTCCACCGCTTCACCGCCGTGAGCTACAAGCTGCCGCTGGTCGATCTCTTTGTGGGCGCGTCGCACCTGATGGCGGAGTACAACGGCATCCTGCGCGCGGGCCACGTGCGCGACAAGCTCGCCAAGCTCATCTCCTACGCGCAGATCTGCCGGGGCATGACGCGCGAGGCCGCGAGGGAGTGCAAGGTGACCGACGGCGTCGCCGTGCCGAACGCGGAGATCATCAACATCGCGAAGCTGCATTTCGCCACCGGCTACCACCAGGCGCTCGCGTGGGTGCAGGACATCGCGGGGGGGCTGCTCGTCACGGGCCCGAGTGCGGAGGACATGGACGACCCGAAGCTCGCCGAGCTCATCGACAAATACCTGGGCGCCTCGCCCGCCGCGTCGACGGAAGAGCGCCTCAGGCTCATGAACCTGATCGCCGAGATCACCGCGTCCGACTTCGCGGGCTATCAGGCCGTGCTGGCGATTCACGCCGAGGGCAGCATCGAGGCGGAGAAGATGACCATCTGGCGCGAGCACGAGGTCGCCCCCGCCATCGACTACGCGAAACGCCTCGCGGGCATCGAATAAAAGGAGAGCACCGGATGAACCCGACCCAGGCGCTCGTCGCCATCTGGCTGAACGTCGCTTCCGAGAACACCGAAGAATTCAGGAAGTGGCACAACTGCGAGCACTCGACCGACAGGATGGACGGCCCCGGTTTCCGCGTCGGCTACCGCTACAACGCGGTGGACAAGAACGCGAACCACAACATCCTCTGCACCTTCGAGGGGGACACGCTTGCGGCGTTTACGAGCGATTACTACAAAGAATCGAGGGACAACCCCTCCCCGTGGACACGCCAGTGCATGGCCTTCATCAACAATGCCGAGCGCGCCGTCTACAGCCTTCAGACTTCCATCGGCGAGCCGCACCGCTACGATTCGCCCTGGCTCTATATGGTGAGTCCCAACCCCGACACCGAGGAGATGAAAGAGGAGATGCTCGCCTGGTACCGCGAAGAGCACCTGGAGCGCCTGTATGCGGTGGAAGGCATGACGCGGGGCCGCGTGTATCAGCTCGAATCCGAGGCTACCGGCGGGGCAACGGCGGAGGCCGAGATACAGGAGACGAAGACGGGCGCGCGCCGCATCATCGCGATCTACGACATGGAAGACCCGGCCATCCCGCTATCGGACGCCTGGGAGGAAGCCGCCTACGGCACGCCGAGAAGCGCGGCCATGCGGCCGAATCTGGGGAATGCGGTAAGGGAGACCTGGTGGCTGGATTTCGTGAAGTGGAAGCGAGGGTGAGGATGAGGCCGCTCCCGGTGGTGCTTTGCCTGTGGCTCATGGCGTGGACGGGCGCTGCGTCCGTCATGGCGGCGGGGGTTTCGTGCGACGACTGGAATACGCAAGCCTTCTTCGAGCGCGCAGGTGCAAAGGATATCGCCCGGTGCATCAAGGCCGGGGAGAACCCGGTCTCGCGGAGCGTATTCAGCGGAGACACCCCCCTCCACAACGCGGCGGCTTACGGCAGGAACCCGGCGGTCATCGAGGCGCTCGTGAAGGCGGGGGCGAATCCCAACGCGCGGAATCTCTACAGGAGAACGACGCCCCTGCACGCGGCCGCTGCGTTCAGCGAAACGCCGGCGATAGTGGAGGCGCTCGTGAAGGCGGGCGCCAAGGTGAACATTCGGGACAAGTTCAAGCAAACGCCCCTGCACGCGGCGGCTCGGGAGAGCAAGGCGCCGGCGGTCGTTAAGGCCCTGCTGGATGCGGGCGCGAACCCTGCGGCCAGAAACAAATCCGGCAAGACGCCGCGTGATTACGCGAAAGAGAACGCAGCACTCCAGGGGACGAAGGTTTATGAGCGGCTGAAATAGGCGCGGCTCAGGCAGGAACCAATGGCGGACACCCGGGGCCACTCCTTTTGACAGAAAAGCAACCCCCCCTACCCCCCCTTGTCAGGGGGGCAAGAAAAAGCAAAACCCCTTCAGCCCGGTGGGGGCGCATCGCCTTTTTATACCCCCCTGACAAGGGGGGTAGGGGGGGTTGCCTTTATCCCCTGAGGAGGGGACTTCTTCAACAGCCCCTCCTCACGCGCGTCCGACCCCGGCTACCCTTCCCCCGGATTCCCTGCTAAAAGACGCAGGCGGGGAAAGCCTGCGGGGATGCCTCCCGGGCAGGGAACTCGAACTTTTCATCATCCGTCATAAAAGGAGCGCGGAAATGGCGATTCGGCCGAAGGAACTACCCGAAACCACGGAGAACTGGGCGGAAGCGGACTTCAAGGGCCATTCGAAGAGCATCGTCACCCTGATGCGCGGATACACCCTGGTGATGGACGAACCCAAGCACCTGGGCGGCTCCGGCGAGGGCCCCTCGCCCATGGACTATCAGGCGACCTCGCTCGCCGGCTGCACCGCGGTGATGCTCGAGAGATGCGCCAGGGACGCGAAGCTGGAAATCGGCTCCCTCAAGGTGAAATCGGCCATCGTCTACAGCCCCAGGGGCATCGCTGGCCGGGAGGGCTACCAGCCGCACCCCACCGAGGCGCACAGCGAGATATGGCTCGATATCGACGCGGACCATGAGCAGATAGAGGCGCTCAAGGCGGAGTATTCCCGCAGATGCCCGGTGTACAACCTCTACAAGGCGAGCGGCTGCGCGATGCGCGACACCTGGCACGTGAACGAATAGGCAGGGCGCGCGGGAAGGGGTTGCGCCCATTGCCCGTTTCATGACGCCCGCAAGGGCCGCGGCTTCGTTATGCCTGCCCTTGTCTCACGGCCTGCGCCGGCGAGAAGCCAACCTGTCATAAAAAAGTGGCGGCCATGGACGTGAAGCCATACAATAGAAAGCAGCTCTCATAGAGGTATGGGGAAAAAGATCACCGGAAGATGCAGGAATCGGCGTCGCGTGAAAGAACCGAATACCGCGGGAAGGCGCATGGAACATGACATCTAAGCCGAAGTCCGGTTTTTTCGATCTGGTAGTGGGTCGTTACTTCCGGACGATAGCCCTCACACTCCTGGTGACCGCGGTTCTCGCTGCGGGAGCGCAGCACCTGATTACCGTCAATGTAGGCATCCGAAATCACTTCGACCCGGACGATCCGCATTTGATCAAACTGGACGATTTCGAGAAGACCTACGCAGTGTCGGACAGCGTGCTCGTCATTGTTGCCCCGCCGAACGACACCGTTTTCACGCGCAAAGCACTCGTTGCGATTGAGCAACTGACGGAGGTGTTGTGGCAAACGCCTTATTCCGTCCGTGTCGATTCGATAACCAATTACCTGCACACCGAGGGAAGAGACGACACCCTGATCGTCGAGCAGCTGGTCGACGACGCGGCTTCGCTGGACGAGGCCAAACTCGCCCGCATCCGGAAGATTGCGCTCACCACGCAGGAAACGGCCGGCCGTTTCGTCTCTCGCGACGGTCGCGTGGCCGGGCTGATCGTGAGCCTGGCGATTCCCGACGAAAAACGGAAACAGCGCAAAATCGAAGTGGTCGACGGTCTCTACGGTCTCGTCAACAAACAGCGCGCGGCCAACCCCGACATCGCATATCACGTCTATGGTGAACTGTTGTTGAACCGGGCGGTTCGCGAGGCGCTGCATGAAGATATGTCCTTTTTGGCGCCAATCGCGTTTGCGATGATGGTTCTGGTGGCCATTTTATTACTGCGTTCGGTTTGGAGCGTTTGTGGAATTTTTGCGATGATAGCTGCGGCGATGGCGTCGAGTTTCGGTTTGGCCGGCTGGTTCGGATTGAAATTCTATGCGGAAAGCGGCGCCGCGGTATTCGTTCTGATGGCGATCGCCATCGCGCACTCCGTCCACCTGATCGAGGGAATGACCGATGGAATGCTTCGTGGAATGGAACGTCAAGCCGCTGTTATTCATTCCCTGCAAATCAACGCCCATCCGATATTCCTCACTTCGCTCACCACCATGATCGGTTTTCTGAGTCTGAATTTCTCGGAAATGCCCCCGTTTCGAGTGATGGGAAATATCGTTGCGTTCGGCGCCATGTTCGCATTTGTCTACGCGGTCACGCTTTTGCCTGCATTGTTGGCGATGATGCCCATGCGGGCGCCCGCCGAAAAGAAAAATGGAACGGCAGCTTTCAGGCGTTTGGGAGATTTCGTCGTTTCCAAAAGCACCATTTTGCTTTGGACTTTCGTCATACTCGTTCTGGTGAGCGCATTCGGCGTCTCGAGGATTAAACTGAATGACAACAACAACGCCAAGCTGCTGAACGAAAGCTACGAACTGCGCCGATCGGGGGATTTCATAAACGAGAACTTTTCCGGGCTGGATTCCTTTGAGTATTCACTGAATTCCGGGCGTGCAGGGGGAATCACCGACATCGAGTACCTGCACCGGGTGGATTCGTTCGCCAATTGGCTTCGCGAACAGCCTGAAGTTTCTCACGTCACCTCGATTGCCGATATCATGAAGCGGATCAATCAGAATCTGCACAATGACGCAAAAGGCTCCTATGCCCTGCCGGCAAACTCCGACCTTGCGGCGCAATACCTGCTTTTATATGAGTTCTCCCTGCCGGTCGGCCGCGACATAAACAATCTGCTCAACTTCGAGCGTTCGGCGACCCGGATGACCGTCGTGATCGGGGGCATGTCGGTCAAGGAGCAGATTGCGCTGGACAATCGCGCTTCCGCCTGGCTGGGGAAAAATGCGCCGCAAATGCGAACCGGAGCGACCGGCGTCGCCATTGTCGGCGCTTACTCGGTGATGAGAAACATCGTGAATATGTTACTCGGCACCTTCATCGCGATATCGATCGTCTCGCTGATGTTGATTTTCGCGTTCAAAAGCCTTCGTCTGGGGCTTCTGAGTTTAATCCCCAATTTCGTTCCGGCAATCATGGCCATGGGGGCTTGGGGCTACGCCGTGGGAACCGTGAACATTGCGGCGTCAATCGTTACCGCGATAGCGTTCGCCATCGTTGTGGACGATACCATCCATCTCCTGTCCAAATACCTGAAATCACGCGAAGAGGGCAAATCACCTTCCGAGGCTATCGCGCCGACTTTCGAACTTGTCGGAAAACCGCTGCTGAGCACGACCTTGATTTTTGCGGTGGCGTTTTTCGTCTTCGGCGCATCGGGGCTGGTGACCAATCAGACGCTCGGGTTGCTGGTCGGAATGACGGTCGTCATTGCGCTCGTTGCAGACCTCTTTTTGTTGCCGCCGCTTCTGCTGGCGCTCGACAGGGCGAAACACGGGCCGGCGCTCGGCGACCGGCCTTTATGACGTTTCGTGACGGCGTGGGCCGAACGCATGAGGCCGTCGATGCGCCGGGCAGGCCGGAGCATCGCGTCCGGCTTCCGGCGCCGCGTCCGGCTTCGGCCGCCGCCCGCCCCGCCGGCGCAGTTCCGTCAGCGTCTTGTGAGCCGACTTCCGCCATTCAAAAGAGGCTGTTGAAAAAGTTCCCTCTTGTCCGGGGACAAAGGCAACCCCCCCTACCCCCCCTTGTCAGGGGGGTAAGAAAAACCAAAACCCCGGGTCCGACGGCGGGCGTCGTCTTTTTTCATATTCCCCACCTGCCGGGGCGTCGGTCTTTTTTACCCCCCTGACAAGGGGGGGTAGGGGGGGTTGCCTTTATGGGGTTTCCCTTTCAGGGAGTTGCCATTACCCTCTCGGGGGCTTTTTCAACAGGCCCGTCCGTGTTCGCGGCATGCCCTCATTCCCGATAGCGTCCGTATTGCCGGCCAGGCCTTGCGGGAGCGCCTTCAAGCCGGAATTTCGCGCAACTGACTTGTGATGCGCAGCCGAAGTTTCTTCGTAACCGACAATGCGGGGAACGGGTTGATTTTCAGCTTGTAGTCCTTAGGCGGCAGCGCGAACTCGAAATGATGGGCTATAACCAGCACGGTAACCGTCAACTGCAAATGCATCCACGCCCATCCTGCGCACGAGTGGGTGTCCAGGCCGTTCGGAGCGTATCCGGGACCCTGATGCTCATTGCGCGGCGGCAGATAACGGTCGATATCGAATTCGTAGGGGTCTGCGAAGCAATCACTCATGTAATGCGCCGCGGTTTGCACGATGTACAACCGTTCCCTGAGCGGCAGTGAATAATTTTCCACGACGCAGGAATTTGCGACATCGCGAAGATGTATACAGATAATCGGATACAATCGCAGGCATTCCATGAGAAAACGCCTGGTGACGTCATACCTGTCCGGCGAAAACTCATCTTTATCCGGGTCGCCGCCATCGAAAAGCGCGTCTGCCTCTTCACGAATTCTCGCAACAATATCCGGATGCCTGGCCATTTCGAAAAGCACGAATCCCAGCATGTCCCCGAGATAAATACTTTGAAACACGGGCGTCACCGCCAGCATGAACAGCAGGTTTTGCTCCGGGATAAACTGCGGGTCGCTGTTGTGCAGGGAAATCAGTTCGTCCGCCAGTTCCTCGGCGACGCCTGCGCGGTGAATGGGTATATGGTTTTGCTCGATGCGACGCAGGAGTTTCTCGTAAAGCCCAAAGCGGTACTTCATGGCGGGAGTGCGCGTCAGGAATTTCGGCAGAAAATCCGCAACGTAGCAAAGGATTGCCCTTTCATTCCATTTGACCAGGTCTTCAAACACATCTTGCGTATCCGTACTAACAAGAACCTGAGACATTTGAAAATTGGTCATCAACCGGGTATCTCGCTGCACTTCCAGTCTCGAGCCCGCCTGCCACTCCTGGCTTATCATGAATTGGCGGCTCAGTCGGAACATATCGCCCAGCCTCTCATGGAAACTGGCTTTCGAGTAAATTCTCCCCATCAGCTTGCGCAACCGGAAATGATCGGCGCCGTCCATCGACGGCAGCAAATTGTTTGCGCCGCAAACCATCTCCATCTTGCGAAAAAAATTGCCGGAAGTTAAAAACCTTCGGGAATTCCGCCGCATCCAACGATTGACGTCGGGCCCGGCCAGAAATGTCCGCGGCTTTTGAAACGGCGCACTGATTTGAAAGACCGGACCATATTGGTCGGCCAGATTCCCGAACAGCGCCGGCAGGTTGCCGTCCCACAAATGACGATTCGAGAGCAAGCTCTTCAGGGGAATCTTCGGAATCGGTTTCGTGAGGGGCGAGTGTTGCAATGTGGGCGCAACGGCGACTTGCTTGACGGCGGTGGAAATGACCCGGTTGATCAGTTCCGTTTTACAAACCAGGTCAATTCGATTTTTCTCTTCCTCATCCAGCTCGAAAATAAATTTGATGATATCGCACGCATTCAAAAGACCGATTATCAGGGAATCCCTCGGGTCCGGAATAACATCCGTGAAAATCACCTCCTCGATTCTCGATTTGATGTACTTTCCGACGCTCTCGCTTTTGGGATATTGCTCCAATTCCGCATGCCAGGCGCAGTGGTTCGTCGTATAAAACTCACCATCATGGTGTGTCAGAATTTCGGAATTGATCAGGTGTTTCAGCGTGGCGTCGATGATGTCTTCCGAATGAACCGCAAGCCGCTCAATCCAGTATCGCGGTTCTTCCAGATTGGGATGGGATGCGATCTCCTCCAGGCATAAATCCAGCGCCGGGTCGCCTGTTTTGGTTGAATCCAGGAGAAAAAGCGATTTTTCGTCCGTATCAACGCGTGATTTCAGGGAGAGATCGGCCAGAACCGCGCCGATGGTGGCGCAGTTCAACGTCCAGCCCTCCACCTGGTGGAAGTAACCGGTCTGCTCGTTGAGAATCGTCAGGATGAATTCTTGCGGGATATTCAACGAGTGCTTCATATCATGTCACACTCATTGTTCGGGACTCGATTCTTTCTCGCGATGCCGATTCCTGCATCTTCCGGCGCCCCTTTTTTCCATGTCCCTGCGAGACGTTCTCCGCCGTTCCGGTTCCGCCGTCCGGCTTCATGTCCATGGCCGCCACTCTTCAAGCCATGATATGTTGACCACTCGCCAGTGTAAACCAAATATCATGCTTTATAAGCGCTTCCGGCGACGCTGCTCGTAGAGACCAAGCGCGTGCAGGGGGAAATACTGGCGGTAGAGCACGTAATCCAGGAGCGCCGTCCGGAAAAAAACACCGGCCATGTCCTGCTTGGGCCAGGTCCCGCCTGCTTCCTGCGTATCAAGCAGGAAGCAGGCGCCCCGTGAAATCGCGGCCCAGTCCGTTTCGCCCGCCTCGAGGAGTGCGATCAGCGCCCACGCGGTCTGTATGACCTGGCTTTCCTGATGCGGGACATAGCGACCGCTCAGGCAGCCGCTGTGGTGTTCGCCCCATCCCCCGTCTTGCCGCTGGCGCTCCAGCAGCCAGCGGCAAGAGGCGCGCAGCGCCGGGTCGTCTGGACCGGTCCGGTCCGAAACAAGGCCCCTGATGCCGAAAAGGGTGCCGTAGATGTACTGGACCCCCCATACGCCGCGCCAACTGCCGTCGGCCATCTGGTTCCGGCGCAACCACGAGGCGCCCCGGGCGATGGAGTCGGCAACCCCTGACCTGTCGCCGATTCCGGGAAACCGGTCCCGGCAGACGGCCAGCGCCGCCATGCAAGACGCGGTGCATTCGACGAAAGAATGCTCGGTCATCGATTCGCCGAACATCTCCGCAGGATTCAAGCGCTCCAGATCAATTGCCGAGCGTCTGGCCTCATAACTGCCGAAGCCGCCGTCGGGGTTCTGGCTTCGCAGCATAAAGCCAATCGCTTCGTCGAGCACGGACGAGTCCGCGTTGTCACCCCGGGCAGCGACGAGTCCGAGCAGCGCCTCCGCCGTGCAATCACTCACCGGCCAGCCATGCCACCCGCCGGCGAAGCACCAGCCGCCTTTGGGGTCGGCGCGGTAGGCTTCACGAAACCGCTCAAAGCTGGTCCTGATCTGTTCGCCGAGCAGAAAATCGGCGCCGCGCCGGAGCGCATCCCGAACGCGGTCCGTCTCGGGCATGGCGGCCAGGGCCTGCAGCGCGAACCCGGTATCCCACGAAGCGCTTCTTGCTCCGGTGACCCGCAAGCCGTCGTCTTCGTCTTCCCATATCCAGGAATCCAATTTCGACAGCGCCCCTCGGCAATCGGTATCGTCCGGATCGTGCAGCCACAGCGCCAGAATGTTGAGAATGCCGCTGACCGGAGAGATGCTCGTATGGCTGGTGGTCTGCAGTTCCCATCTGATCTGCCCGAGAATCGCATCCATGCACCGTGCGCGCAGGCGTTTGCTGTGGAACCGCTCGACCAGCCGCGCAAACCGATATCCGAGCCTGAGCCAGACGGACGGCCTTGCAAAAAGATCGGCGTCCCGAAGCCGGTTCCGGGCGGCGGGAAAATCAGCCTCGGCGAAGCCTTGCGGATACAACTCTTCCCGCAACGCGGCGATAACCGGTGTGACGGGCGCCTGGAACCGGCGGGCATAAATCGACGCCATCGCCATATAGATGAGCCGTGTATGGCAGTACCAGTTGGAGGGATGCAGCGGTATCTTCCGCGGCAGGCTCCACAATTCCGGCAGAACGGCGTTCACGCCGCTCCAATCGTAAAGATTGAGGAGCGCCAGCCAGAATTTGCCCCAGCTCGGAATGCCGAGAATTCCCTCGGCCCGAATGAACCGCCGGGCCGGCGCGATCAAGGGGTCATCCGGCTCTACGCCGAGCAGCCGCGCCGCGACATAAACGAGGACGGTGACGAACAGATGGGGCGACGAATGCTCGTGCAGGCCCCATGAACCGTCCTGGAGACGGGTCCTCTCGAACGAGCGCAGCGCCCGGCGCCGCTTTCCCGGATCGAGCGGCCGGCCGATGATGTGGTGAAGCAGCACGTATTGCGCCGTGAGCATGGGACACCAGACCATCTCGCCTTCCCAGGCGCCGTCTTCTCTCTGCAGCCGTACGAGGCATTGGGCGGCGCTGCCCAGCGCCGGGCCGGCATCGGGCGATTCAACCTCTCCGGCGCGGGCGGGCCGCTCCGGTTCGGTTCTCGAAGGGATGGAATAGGGGAATGCCCGTCGCAGGTGCTCCCGCGCCTTCGCGCTTTCCTCCCTTCCTTCCCTGGTCGCCTCCCTCAACTGGCGGATGCCGAGCAGCAACCACCAAAGGCGAGCGGCCAACGCACGAAAGCTCCCCAGAGTCCGACGCCATGAAAGCCTGCGGATGGAGAAGGTTATCTCCCGGCCCATTGCCCGCGCGACGGTTTCGCAAAAAGAGAAAACCGTTATCGGCATGGACAACTCTTCGCAGGCGAGTATCCGCATGGTCCGGTCCCGATACCCCGAATTCGCTCGCCAGCCCTGGTAGACGGCCTTTCTGAGCATGACCGATTCGGTGCGGTAATCGGCCAACACCTCATAAAGCCCCATGGCGAGGAACTCGGGAACACGGATCGCCTGGAACCGCTCTGCGGTGAATCGCTGAAAGTCCTCGCATTCGGAGAGCGCCAGCGCATCGCCGAAGCTGAGGGTCATGCCGACCGCCGTCATGGGATGATAGTGTCCGGCCGCATCGCCGATAAGCACCCGGCGCGTGTTCCCATATGTGACGCGCGGTCTCAATTGGTTGGCGGCGGCATGGAATCGCCTGTCGTGCAGCGCTTCGACGAAGGCCTGCCCGAGATATTCCGGAAGCAGCCCGCCATAGGATTCAGACAGGAAACTTATCCGGTCGCTGGAATTCCAGCAGTCCAACGGGACATCCAAATTGACCCGGACGGAGCCGTTCGCAAGTCCGTAAATGAAAATTGGACCCGGTCCGCCCAGAACCACGTGTCCGTATCCTTCAAACAGCAGGTCGGCGTCGGGTAGCGTCACCCCGAGCATCCGCGAACAGAGCATCGGGTCCATGGAATACCCCAGGGATCTGCGCACGATCGAAGCGCGGCCGTCGGCGCCGATAATCCGGTCGGCGCTTATGGCGCATTCCGAGCCGTTTTTCGTGAAGGTGAGGCGTTCGTTTTCAACGGCATTGACCCGCGCGTGGGAAATGAAATCGACATCGGCCTCGTTCTCTATGACCTCGCGGAGGCTCGAAACGAGCAGCGCGTGGTCGCATACCAGACCCGGTGAACCGTCCGGATAAGGAAGCAGGATCGGGTCGGAGCCGTCGTCGGGCAGCACCACGAAACCGATGCCCGGCTTGCTGCCGGAAAGCGTGTCGACATCAATCCCGACGTCGCGCAACAACCTCACTGCCGGCGGATGCAGCCATTCGCCCGCAAGGCGTTTCGACACGTTCGGATTCGCTTCGAGCAAGGCCACCCGGACGCCCTTGCGCGCAAGGACGATTGCGCACACGCATCCCACCGGTCCCGCGCCGATGACGGCGGCATCATACTTCGGCACCGGGTCAGCGCTCCCCGGGAGGCGCCGGGGACGGCGCGGCGGCGGTTGCGGAGGGGTCGACGTTTATCGCGCCGGCATCGGCCGATGCCGAATTGGCGACAACGAAAAACATGGGAACCAATGGGAATAATTCAGCAAAATCGACAAAGATTTTAGAGATCGAGTTCATCGAATCTTGATCCTGAATGATCAAATCAGACATCTATGTTTGCAAATGCCGCTTTCATTTCTTGAGCCGTTACCCGGTTCCTTGCATAGATTCGTGCTTTTCATTTTTGTATCGGCGTCAGCCTGGACGGATTGGGCCGGATGCCGCTCAACCTATGAGCTTTGGGGTGGGTTCCTGCGTATTCCCTCGAAAATGAGGTCTTGTATTTCGCAAACGACCCGATTACCGGGTCAACCCATAGATCACGCCGCAAAGAATATGTTGGCTATGGCAACGAAGTTTGTCAAGAAAATTGATTTGAAATATCCGGCGTCACGAACGCCCGGAAGCGCTGGCGCCGGCTGCGCGGCTTCCGTCATCCGGCCGACGCAGTCGCCGACGTGAGGTTCATCGATGGAGTGAACGACAAAGAAACGGGCGGGGGGGCATCAATCGCGCGGGAGCGCACCCGTGAGTCCGCCCGGCTTCGCGAACGGCCCTTCGCCGGGGTTGTTGAAAAAGTCCTCACATCTCCCTCATCCTGAGTAGCGGCCCCTCGACTTCGCTCGGGACAAGCTCCACTCCCGTCTTCCTCATCCTGAGTAGCCGCCGAAGGCGGCGTATCGAAGGATGCACTCTCGCACGAAGGGAGGCGCCTCCCATCCTTCGATACGGCGCTTGCGCGCCTACTCAGGATGAGGTTTTGTGGCCGCCTGCGCTGGTAGGGAAGAAGTATCGCCGCGCAACCCCCAATACCGCTCGCTCCCCAAACGGGGTTTTTCAACAACCCCTCGCCGGTCGGGTTTGATTCCGTACCTTCCGTCCGGGTATTCATCCCTCGCGCGGGGGGCGCATTTGCCCGCATTTGCGGCGAAGCGCTCATCACTCCCTCCCGGCGTCCGGGCGAAATTCCTTGCGTCTCGTTCGAGATCGACCCGCATTTGCCCGCATTTGGCGTCGGGGGTTTTCGCGTCGATGGGGTATGCTGGAGAGGCCGCCCGTTTGCTTTTGGTTTTTTCACGCGGCGGAGCGCCCATCACGCCTTCCCGGAGTCCGGACAAAATTCCTTGCGTCTCGTTCGAGATCGACCCGCATTTGCCCGCATTTGGCGTCCACGCGGATTCGGGGGATTCCGGTATGATAGCGAAGCTGATCGCTTCGCTCAAAGATATGGAATTTCCGAAAAATTCGATAAATATCGATAAATTCTCGGGGTTTTTCGGTAAATTGCCGACAAATTTTCGAGGGGAAATGCGGGGAATTGCGGGGATGTGCGCGGGCGAAAATCCTCCTCCGCAGAAACGTCGTGAGCATACCACGGCCCTGCAGGCGGGCGCGCAACGGTAAATGCGGGGAACTGCGGGGGTGCAATCGCGGGCGGGCGTCCGCTACCGAACCGCGGCCCCTAAGGGCCGGGATAGGCCTCGGGCGGCTTGGCGTCGTCCGGCGATCTCTTTGATTTTACTCGCTTTCTGGTGACGATGGAATCGTCCTTGAGCCGCGCGACCGGGTCTTCCTCATCATCCCCGCGCCCGTAGGCGTTGCCCTTCTCGAAGGCGAGCCTGCCGAAGAGGCGGTTGAGATTATTGCGCGCGACCTCCTCGTCTTCGGCCTCGTTCCTGCGTTTGCCCATGTCTGCTCTCTCCCCTGTTTCGCCAAGTAAAGTCAATAGTTTACAGGAATTTCCACCGCTCGCCCACCGCCATGATCCGGACGCGCGAGGCGTCCGCGCCCGTCTCGGCCATGCGCTGCCTGAGCACCCTGGGCGGGTGGTCGAGCGGCTCGTCCGTCAGGTCGAACGTACCCCAGTGCATGGGGATCATCCGGCGCGCGCCCAGTTCCTGAAACGCCCGCAGCCCCTCGGCGGGGTTCATGTGGGAATAGCGCATCATCCAGCGGGGCTCGTACGCGCCGATGGGGAGCATCGCCACGTCGATGGGGCCGTACTTGCGGCCGAACTCCCTAAACCCTTGAAAATAGCCGCTGTCGCCGCCGTGATAATACTTTCGACCGCCGGTCTCGACCAGCCACGAACACCAGAGCGTGGAGTCCCGCGCCATCCCGAAGCGGTTCGACCAGTGCTGTGCGGGCAGGCAGGTCAGGCGGGTGCCGCCGTGCTCGGCACTCCGCCACCAGTCGAGCTCCACGGCGCGCCTGCCGAGCGATTCCACGAACGCGCCAAGCCCCATCGGAACGTGCCAGATTACATCTTCGGGCAGGTTCTCAATCGTCCACGCGTCGAGATGATCGTAATGGTTGTGGGAGATCAGCGCCGCGGCGCCCTTCGGAATCGAAGCCGCAGGCACGCCCGGCGGCTGACGGCGTCCATGCCAAAAAGCGCCCGCGCCGAAATGCGGGTCCGCCAGGACGACGTTCGGGCCGTCCTGAATGATGAAGCCGCAATGCCCGACACAGGTGATGGAAGGCTCATTCTGCGGTTTCGACAAATACGCGCCGTCGTTGGAAACGACTGGAACTTCTGGCGTTTTGGCGTTTTTGATCTCTGCGAACTCGTTTCGGTACAGGAATTTCCATTTGTACAGATTGACCCGCGAGCCCGGATTCGGCCACCAGGGGTTGAACCACTTGCCCGGCCCCCCGTGCGGCAAATACAGAGAAGCCGCCTCACGCGAGACGAGGCCTTGCGCTTCAGGAGGCGGCGCCGTCGGCCCCTTGATACCCAGACCCATCTTCGCGCACCCTCCCGCAAGACCCAACGCGCCAAGCCCCACGAGACCGGCGCGCTTGAGAAATTTTCGTCTGCCGATTTTCGGTTTCATCGCAACCCACGCGGCGGCGGTTTCAGACTGCCTCCATACCAGCGAAAAGTATATCAGCCCAAAGACGCATACCACCCCGCAATCGCCCGGCCCATCTCATCGGGCGAGTCCTCATGGCAGTAGTGCAACCCGGCCACAGTCACCTCCTTCACGTTCGGCCAACTGCGAATCATCCTGCGGTGCTCCCCCACGAGCACGGCGCCGGGGTCTGAATTGATGAACAGTTTCGGGGCGGGATGTTTTTCAAGCCAGGCGTTGTTGCGCTCGATGATCTCAAGAACGTCCGCGGGCTCGCCCTCGATGGGAATCTCGCGCGGCCAGGTGAGCGTGGGCCTCCTGTCCTCGCCGGGATTGCGATATGGCCTCCGGTACTCGTCGTGAATTTCCGGGGATACCTCGCGGATGACCATGGCGGGCAGAATCTTCTCCACGAAGAAGTTCTGCTCCAGGACGAGTTCTTCACCCTCCCCGCTCCTGAACCTCTTGAAAAGCGCCTGTACTTCGGGCGGCCAATGGCTCCACTCGAAATCGCCGACGACTCCCTGACATATCACGACGCCCTTGAGCGCATCCTGTCTCTCCGACGCCCACGTGAAGCCCAGTTGCGCGCCCCAGTCGTGCGTCACGATGGTGACGTTCTCCGTGACCCCCAGGGCATCCATGAGCGCGTTCGTGAAGGGCTGGTGATCGACCAGGCGATACATGGAGCCTGGGAGTTTTTCGGAGTCGCCCTGGCCGATGTTGTCTATCGCGATGCAGCGGCCCAGACCCTCGACGTGGGGAATTACGTTCCGCCACATGTAGGAGGAAGTGATGTTGCCGTGAAAAAAGACGATAGGATCCCCCTCGCCCGCCTCGACGTAGGCCATCTTCCGGCCCAGGACTTCCGCGAATTTTTTCTCATACCTCATTCGAGGCTCTATCATCGCCACCTCATTTGAATCTGCTCTATTCGCCTACCCGCAAGACCAGCTTGCCGCGCACGTGGCCCTCTTCCAGGAGCGTGTGGGCGGCGGCGATGTTCTGCGCGTTCATGACCCCCATATCAGTGAGTTCCGGCGCCCTGATCTCCCCCGTCTCCACCCAGTCGCGGATTTCTTCCAGCGCTTTCTTGTAGACGCCGTAATAGGCAGGACCGCCCCCGCGCACGGGCGCGCGGAGGAAGGTGCCGTGAAACGAAGCCGACTTGGTGAACAGAGGGCCTTCCTGGGATGAGAAAAACTCGTCGATGGGCGCGCCCGGCTCCGGCGCAATGGAGGAGATTCTCCCCCAGTAGTCCACCACCTCGCAGCAGAGTTTCTTCATCTCGCGGCCCACGAAATCGAACGTGGCCGGATATAGACGGCCTCCGTTCATCTCCACCGCCTTATCAGCCAACTCATCGAGCGATAGCCCGGCATACCTGAGCACGCCGACCGGGACGGGCGCGATCAATTTTTCGATGTATTTTGCGCTCTCATCGCTTCCCGCCGTCACGACGATGGGAGACGCCCCGATACGTGCAAGCACCTGAAGCCCCATGGTCCCGACGCCACCCGAACCGCCCGCCACGAATACCGCCTCTCCCGCCTGCACCCGCGCCTTCATGATCACCGCCTCATGGGCGGTCAGCGAGACGAGCGGCAGCGCGGCCGCCTGCTCGAAAGTGGCGTTCCCGGGTTTTTTCACGACGAACGCCTGGTGGATGCACACGAACTCGGCATACCCGTCCCCGCCGCTGTCACCGAACCTCGGCAGATAGGCCATCACCTCATCGCCGGGGGAGAACTCCGCCACATTCTCGCCCACCGATTCGACCACGCCTGCGGTATCCCGGCCCAGGATGATGGGAACCGCACCCTGGTTGCCGCCCCGTCTGGCCTTGAAATCGGTCGGGTTCACGGAAACCGCTCTCGCCCGGATTTTCACCTGGTCCGAATCGGGTTCTCTCTCGGGCCATTCGGCGTCCTCGAAATTCTCCACCCCTCCGAACTCTTTCAACACGACTGCTCGCATTTTCCCCTCCGCTATACCATCCAGGCCCCGCCTGCGACGACCATTCCCTGTCCGGTGACGTTTCTGCTCTCATCGCTCGCAAGATAGACCGCCATGTGGCCCACGTCGTCGGGCGTCTGCTCGCGTCCCATGGGAACCGTCGCCTCGACGTACTCGTCGAATACCCGTCTCGCGGGCCTGTCCGTATCCGCCCCGATGATGACGCCGTGGCCCTTCTCCCAGATGTTCGTCCACAAAAGCCCCGGGTTGATCGCGTTTACGTTCACGTTGTAGGGGGCCATCTCCCTGGCGAAGCTCATGGTGAAGTTCATGCACGCCGCCTTGGACGCGGAATAATGCGGCACGTCCGCGTTCGCGCGCCTCGCAGCGAGCGAGGCCAGATTGATGATCTTCCCGTACCGTCGCTCGCGCATGTGAGGAGCAATCGCCCGGCACATCAGAAAAACGCCCGCCGCGTTCACCGCGAAGACGGCGTTCCATTCATCCAGCGTTATCCGGTCGATGGGCCTTCCCACGAGCGCGGCCCCCCTGCCGTGGCAGTTCACCAGAATGTCGACATGCCCCATCCGTTCGATAGCCGTCCGGGCGATCTCCTCCGCTTCCGCCTCGCTCGACACGTCCGCCGCCAGGGCGAAATGCGCCCCCTCGCCCGCGTCGTCGAGTCCTCCTTGAGTTACCTCATCGCTCAAGTCGACCACGCAAATTTGCGCGCCCTCTAGGGAGAAAGCGCGGACGATGGCCCGGCCGATTCCACCGCCGCCGCCTGTTACGACCGCCTTCTTCCCTTCCAGGCGCATTCGCATTCCTCCCTGCAGGAAACCTGGACTCATGACACCGGGGTTGTTTCGTTCGACCTGCTTAGACCATCCAGGCCCCACCTGCGAGGAGCAGGCCCTGCCCCGTGACGTTTTTGCTCTCATCACTCGCGAGGTAGACCGCCATGTGGCCCACGTCATCCGGCGTCTGCTCGCGGCCCAGGGGAACCGCCGCCTGTACGAACTCGTCGAAAACCCGTCTGGGAGGCCTGTCCGTCTCCGCGCCGATGATGACGCCGTGGCCCTTCTCCCAGAGGTTCGTCCACAACAGACCCGGGTTGATCGCGTTCACGTTCACGTTGTAGGGAGCCATCTCCTTGGCGAGGCTCATGGTGAAGTTCATGCACGCCGCCTTGGAAGCGCAATAATGCGGCACGTTTTCGTTCGCGCGCCTTGCGGCGAGCGAGGCCAGGTTGATGATTTTCCCGTATTTGCGTTCGCGCATGTGGGAGGCGATAGCGCGACACATCAGGAACACGCCCGTTGCGTTCACGTTGAAGACGGCGTTCCACTCCTCAAGGGTGATGTTGTCGATAGGGTTTCCCATGAGTGCGGACGCCCTGCCGTGGCAATTCACGAGTATATCGATGTGCCCCATCCGCTCGATGGCCGTGCTTATGATGTTTTCCGCTTCTGATTCGCTCGTCACGTCCGCCGCCAGGGCGAAGTGCTCCCCCTCGCCGGCGTCATCAAGTCCCTGCTGAGTCACTTCCTCGTTTATGTCGACCACGCAAATCCGCGCGCCTTCGCGGGCGAACGCTCGAATGATGCCCCGGCCGATTCCGCCGCCGCCGCCCGTGACGACCGCTGTTTTTCCCTCCAAACGCATTCGCATCCCTCCTTGATGAAACTCCACTTATTGAACGGAGAAAACCGCTCACGCATGTTTCGAGACTGAAACGAGATATTCCTTCCTGAAACACGATGTCCGCCGATTCTAGCAAGATTCGAACGGGGTGAATATCTCCTGACCCCAACGCATGAAACTCAACCTCGGGGAGTTTCCCCCGCACGGGGAGAATGGTATTCTCCCCCCGTTTCGAAACCCTTTACAGAACAACCGCGGGCATCACAAGAATGTCCCTCAAAACGACAGGAGCATGAAATGTCTCTGATCAAAATGGCGAAAGAATCCATCGACATCGGCATCGTGGTGAAGGATCTGGACGTCGCCGAGAAATTCTACGGCGGCGTGCTTGGCCTTCCGATCGTGCGCGAAGTCGAGATTACTGCGGATAAGGCCTCACAAGCCGGCTGCGCCTCGGGAAGATTCGAGTTCAAGGCGTTCCAGGCCGGCGAAGTGCAACTCAAGGTCGTCCAGGCGGATTCGGACCCGCCGGCGGGCGGCGGAATCGTGGACGCTTTGACCGGATACCGATACCTCACGTTCACCGTGGAGAGCGTCCAGGATGCGCACGACGCACTCGTGGCGGCGGGCGTGAAGATGATGGGCGAAATCACCGAGGTCGTGCCGGGCCGGTTCATCATCTTCTTCCAGGACCCCGACGGAAACATGCTGGAGTGCGTCGGCCCCAGATAGGTCTTGTAAACGCGGGTATCCCGCTGATTTTGAAATAAGACGCAGGCGCGCCCCCGAACAATCGCCTTGCTGACCAGCCGGAGTATCGAGATGTCCGGGTTTCTCCAGGAGTATCTGGTGGAATTCGCTTATGGCGGGGTGTTTCTCGTCCTGCTACTCTGCGGCCTCGGCCTCCCCGTTCCTGAAGACATCCCCATCATCACCTCGGGCTATCTCGTGCATCTGGGTACCATGAGTTTCTGGCCCGCGCTCGGCGTGAACCTGCTGGGCATCATGCTGGGCGACCTGATGATCTACGGCTTCGGCTACTGGATGGGCCCGAAAGCACTCGATCACCGCATGCTCCGCCCAATCTTCACGCAAAACCGGATGGAGAAAGTGCACGGCTTTTTCGATCGTCACGGGAAAAAGGCCATCTTCTTCGGCCGCTTCGTTGCGGGATTGCGCGCGCCGCTTTTCCTCGCAGCGGGAATCACCCGGCTTCCGCTTCGCATATTCTTCGGCATGGACTTGGCAGCGGCGCTCCTGAGCGTGCCGTTGCTGCTCGCGGCGGCCTGGTATTTCGGGGAGCACATTGACGAATTTCGACAGATGGTCGGAACGGGCAAAGCCGTCTTCATCCTCATCCTGGGAGCCGCGGCCCTCTTGTGGGGTGGAAAATATCTGTGGCGAAAATGGTGGTCGAAAGACTCCCGCCCCGCTTCAAGCTGAGGCTTCAGCGATCGAGGAGGCCTCCGGCCCGAACACAGAGTTCGAATCGACCGCATGCGCGCCGCGCAGGTCGATTCTTAGCACGTGCATCCGGCATCCGATTCCGTGCGATTGATATACTTCGCGCATCGCATTGCCCACCCTGCCGGGGTGGTTCCGGCATATCGCCAGAATACAAGGACCCGCTCCGCTGATGCACGCTCCCAGCGCGCCCGCTCCGTAGGCGGCTTCAAATACTTCCTCCAGCGGCCCCATCAACTCCGCCCGGTAGGGCTGGTGCAACCTGTCCTGCATGGCGTCGCGGAACAACTCATCGCGGCCGGTGGCGAACGCCGCCATGAGGACACCGACCCTCTGGACATTGAAGATCGCATCGCCCAAAGAAACCTCCTTGGGCAGTTTCTGTCTCGCCGCTTGCGTGCTCACTTCGAAGTCGGGGATCACGATCACCCAGCGGTAATCCTCCACCACGGATATGCGCGTGTAGATGGTCTTGCCGTCCGTAGTGGTCGCCGAGATGCAGAACCCCCCAATCAGCGCGGGCACGACGTTGTCGGGATGTCCTTCCATCTCCACAGCGATTTGCACGAGTTCGTCCATGCCCAACGGACTGCCGAGCAGGATGTTCGCCCCCACGATTCCACCCACGATGGCGGCCGAACTGCTCCCCAACCCGCGCGCAAGCGGTATGTGATTTCGCTGCTTCATCCACAAGCCGTTGAAGGGCCGGCCGACCCGATCGAACACGCGCTTCACGGCCTGCACACAGACGTTCGATTCATCCTTCGGGATGACATCGCGACCCTCTCCTTCCACCTCGAGCGCCACGCCCCAGGGGAGGATGTCGAGTTCCATGCGATTGTAAATCCGGAGCGCGACGCCCAGAGCGTCGAACCCCGGACCCAGATTCGTCGTACTCGCGGGAACTTGAACGCGCACCAAAGCCAAGACGACCTCCTCGAAACGGGCTTATTCCGAACGAATTTCCGATGAGGGCGCGAAGGCGCAGCCCGCCGCGCGCATCTCCTCGATAGCCTTCTCGCCGTCTCCGGGGTTGACGTTCACCGCCCGGATAGCGTCTTCCACCACGACGACCTCGAACCCCTCGCGCCTCGCGTCGAGCGCCGTGGCCTTCACGCAATAATCCGTGGCCAGCCCGCATACGAAAAGACGCTCGATTCCTTCGGCTCTTAAATCATCGGCAAGCGAAGTGCCGTCAAACCCGGAATACGCCTCGGCGTTGCGGGTCGTAGCCTTGGATACCACCATTTCCACAACGCCTGCGTTCATTCGCGGGTGAAAGGCCGCGCCCCGTGTCTCGGCCACGCAATGTACGGGCCATATCCCGCCCTGCGCCTCAAACGAGGTGTGATCGGCGGGGTGCCAGTCGCGCGTCGCCACCTTCATCCAGCCCGGAATACTCAGAAGCCCGTTCACCGGCGCGACGATCTCGTCTCCTTCGGCGACGGCGAGCGCTCCGCCTGGGCAGAAATCCACTTGCAGATCGACAACGATGAGACCGTCTTGCGCACCTGGTGAGTACTCAGCCATCGCCTTATCTCCCCTCTCCCAGCTTCAGGCGCCATTTTTTCCCGCCCGGACCCCTGCGTATGGAGACCTCTATCTCCTGTGGATTCTCCAGAAATGTCTTTTCGAAAAAATCCACCGTCTCGATTTTCTTTCCCCCCGCTTCGAATATGACGTCTCCCCGGCGAATGCCCGCTTGCGCAGCTGGAGCGCCTTCGCGAACCGAAGACACCAGGACGCCGCTCACCTCCCCACCGCCGAAAAAGCGCGCCAGCGCAGGCGTGAGTTTCTGGAGCACGAGCCCCAGCTTTTCGGGGTGCGTGTATTCGCGCGGCGCATGGAAACCGCGTTCCATGACGATGGCCTTCACGTATATCGGAGATTTCATCCGCAACGCCAGCGCAACGGCGTCCGAAGGGCGGCTGTCGAGCGAAAAGCGCCGGCCCCCGGCGTTCATATCGATCAGAGCGAAATACGTGCCTTCCTTGACCTCCGTGATGACCACCCGGAGAACTTCCGCCTGGAGGGTTTTCAGCATGTTGCGCATCAGGTCGTGCGTCATCGGTCGATGATCCACGGCTTTTTCAAGCTCCATGAGAATCGCCCGCGCCTCCGCCGGACCGATCCAGATGGGCAACAGCTTGCCCCCGATTTTCTCCCGCAGCAGCAAGACCGGCTGGTCGTTCCTCTGGTCGACCAGGATGTCCTTCACCTCGACCCGGCGAAGCCCCGGGGCCGCCGCATTCGCGCTCAAGGCGTTCGCATGAGCGATGAAAGCGACAAGAACGAAAAGAGCGCCGGAAGATACCCTTTTAAGCCGCATGATTTAGATTCCAGATCATTTCGCCCGCCATCGTGAACCAGCGGGCTCCATCAGCGAGCAGGTTGTGTCGAGACCCGGAAAACGCATTCGGGAATCGCCATGTCCACCGGCTGCTGCCCCGGTTTTTCCTCCACCTTGGTCTCGTAGATTCCGTCGCAATCCACGTCGAGCAGCGTGATGTCGTATGGATACTTGCTGTCCACGTCGATGTTGATCGCGAAAATACGGTTGTTGATGGTGAGCGTTTCGAACTGAAATTCCCACTCATCCAGGTATTGCTTGATCAGGGTTTCCTCTCCGGGAATTCGCCTGCTGAGGTCGCGCCGGATCCACCCGAGAAAACGAGAGCGGCTGAGTTCGGGCGTATCGAAACCCTCGGGCCTCTTCTCGATGGGGCCGTCCGCATCTGCCGACGCCGCAATAACGCTTCCAGATCCCAAAAGCGCCATCGCCAGGAAAACAAGGACACAGATTCGCCCGATGCGTATCTTCATCGGAATCACCCTTTTCACCGAAGTAAAAACCGGCGGCTTGCCGGGTTCGAGCCATTGCATCTAGAGATTAGCATTCGCCGCGCACCGCCTTCAAGAGATGAGCCCACGCCGCCCGATGCGCTTTCACTTTTCGGCCAAGCGGACTATTCTTCACATATCGGCGGACACTCATCCCGACACGAGCGGTGCATGCAGCACGCGCCTTGAGAACAACCATCATCGAAACCCCCGAGGAGAAGTCCACATGACGACGAGAGAAAGAAAAGCACGGCTCATACGGCCCGATGAACGTGAATCGGAAGGCATGGCGGGCGGCGCGAGCCACAAGGCCATCGTATCGAAAGAGGGCGAAGGCACCGACCTCACCGTCTACTACTCACTGATACAGCCGGGACAGACGCACGACTGGCATCACCACGAGGAGGATGAGGTCATATTCTGCGTGAGCGGCACGGGGAGGTACGACTTGGACGACGGCGAGATCAACTACGGCCCCGGACAATTCATCTTCATGCCCAAGGGCACGCGCCACTGCAACCACTGCGTGGGCACAGAAGACGTGAGGCTGGTGGCCATCTTCCAGCCGGGCCGCGAATAAAGGCGGCTGCTTAACGCCCCCGATAACAAAGAAGCCGCGCCGGGAGACGAAGATGGACCCCATGCAGAAAATCACCGCGCATTACACGAATCTCCGCTTCGAGGATCTGCCCGCTGAAGCCGTAGAGGCCACCAGAAGCCTCATCGTCGATACGCTCGCCTGCGCCCTGGCGGGTTCAGCTGCGCCCCTGAACCCCGAGATTATCGAACGCCACATCCGCTGGGGCGGCGCGCCCGAAGCGACGGTGCTCGTCTTCGGAGGAAAAGTACCCGCACCGACAGCGGCATGGCTGAACGCCGCCATGATTCACTCGAACGATTTCGACGACACCGAAGACGTCACCCAGAACCACATCTTCGTGACGATTCTTCCCGCCCTCCTCGCGGCAGGCGAGAGCCTCGGGCGGGCGATGCCGGGCCGTGAGGTCATCGCCGCCCTGGCGGGGGCTGCGGACGTGACTTTGCGGTTGAACGCCGTCGTGCACAAGAGCATTCATCCGGGCTGGCTGCCCACCACAGTATTCGGCGCCGTCTCGGCCTCCATGGCCGCCGCCCGTGCTCTGGGGCTCGACGAGGAGGGAATCGCCAACGCGGCTGGCTTCGGCTACGCGCAATCACACGGCAACCGCCAGGCGCTTCTCGACGGCACGGTCGCCAAGCGGCTCCAGCCCGCCTTCAGCGCCCGGGCGGGCGTGCACTCGGCCGTTCTGGCGCAAACCGGCGCCACCGGCCCGAGACGCATCGTGGAGGGGGCGGACGGCATCATCGAACTCTTCGGCGGCGGAGAGGGCCACCCGGACGCGCTCACGAGAGAGCTGGGCGAAAGGTTCCACGTCACTCGGGTCGGCATGAAGCCCTACCCGAGCTGCCGGGTGTCCCATCCTCACATCAGCGCCGCTCTGGAGGCGCGCGAGCGGCTCGGTTCCTTCGAGGCGCAAGACGTCGAAAGCGTCGAGGTGTGGGCCACGCCCATCGGCCACTCGATGATCGGACAGCCGTTTCAGCTCAGGGAAAACCCCCAGGTGGACGCGCAGTTCAGCGCGCAGTGGACGACGGCGTTCTCTCTCCTGAATGGCGTGCCGCGAATCGCGCACTTCGATCCGGCAACGATCGTCTCGGGAGCCGAGGTGATCGAACTCGCGCAGAGAACCAGGGTCCACATCTGGGAGGAAGGGAGCTTGCTGCTCACGCCCGTGCGCATCCGCGTCCGGCTCGAAGACGGGAGAGAGGCCGACGTGACGCACGACAAGATAAAGGGCTCTCCCGATTGGGCCATGACCGAAGGAGAGAGGCGCGATAAATTCTTCTCCTGCGCCGAGGCCGCAGCAGTCGGGCTCGAACCTGAACTCGTTGAGCGCGCCTTCGAAGAACTCTCCGCGCTCGAAGACTGCGCCGACATCCGGCCCGTTCTCAACCGGCTCGCCGCCTCGAAAAACCCGGTGAGCGCGTAGCATTTCGACTCGGGCGACTCTATAATTTTCGCCCATGAACCAAGACGACACTCCAGCCATACACCCGGGCGCGAACATCGCCTGGGCGGCGAAGAGATACGGCCCGCGTGAAGCCGTGGTGGACGGGGAGCGCCGCCTGCGTTTTTCCGACGTCCATGATCGCAGCAAGCGGGCGGCGAACGCGCTCATCGCAAGCGGCCTCGAACCGGACGATCGCGTCGCCAAGCTGATGCGCAACCGCGCCGAGATCATCGAGATCAACTTCGGCGTCGCGATGGCGGGCGGGGCATCGCTGAATCTGCACGGGCGCAACGTCTTGAAAGAACACGTCCACATGCTGAACGATTCCGAATCCGCGTTCCTCATCCTGGACGAGGCCCACAAGGAATACGCCGAAGGGATCAGAGAAGAATGTCCGGGTCTGCGCGCCATCATCGCCGTAGGCTGGGAGGACGCGGGCGTTACCGCATACGAGGAGTGGCTGCAAAAAAGCTCAGGCCGAGAGCCCGGCGTCGTCCTCGGGCCGGACTCCCTGTTCCATCTTCACTACACCTCGGGCACGACCGGAATTCCTAAGGCGGTCGTCAACACGCACCGTACGCACGTCGCGTGGCTGGCGAAGTTTTTCAGAAACCTCGACTACCGCATGGGCGCGCAAGATTCCATGCTCCATGCGGGCCCCATGACGCACGCCTCATTCAATTTCATCGAACCCACGTTCTTAAGAGGCGCACGCAGCGTCGTCATGCCCGCGTTCGAGCCGGAGCTTTTTCTCGATATGGCGGAAAAAGAGAGGGCCACGACCACCTACCTCGTCTCCACGATGGTGCAGCGGCTCATCGAATGCGGAAAGCTCGTGAGCGCCGACCTATCGAACCTGCACACGATCACCTATGGGGCCGCTCCCATATCGGAGGAGAACTTGAGGCACGCCATCGATCAAGTCGGCCCCATCTTCCGGCAAACCTACGGGCTGACCGAAGCGCGCCAGCCCATCGCGATTCTCGACCCGTGGGATCACGTGCTGGACGGAACGCCCGGGGAGCGTGCGCGCCTCGCCTCGTGCGGGAGGGTCGCGGCGGGCGTGGAACTCGAACTCCTGGACGATGACGACCGCCCCGTCGCGGCAGGCGAGATGGGAGAGATCTGCGTCCGAGGGGACTACGCCATGGCGCGCTACTGGAACAACCCCGAAGCCACGGCGGAGACCATGCGAAACGGCTGGGTGCACACCGGGGACCTCGCGGTGGCGGATGAGGCGGGATACCTCTACATCGTGGACCGCAAGAAGGAGATGATCATCACGGGCGGGTTCAACGTCTATCCCTCAGAAGTCGAGCGCGCCCTGTGCCGCCACCCCGCCGTCCTGGAAGCGCTGGTGATAGGCGTGCCCGATGAGCGGTGGGGCGAGGCGGTCAAGGCGATGGTGGTGCTGCGCCCGGGGGAATCGCCCGAGCCTTCGGACATCATCGACTTCACGCAGCAGGAGATCGCGGGCTTCAAGAAACCCAGGGACATCGAGTTCCTGAGCGAAATTCCAAAGAACGCGCAGGGAAAAGTCTTAAGGCGCGAGATTCGCGAAAAACACTGGGCCGGAAGGACGCGGCGGGTGAACTAGAGGCCGGCCGTTTTCATCGTCGATTCACCGGAACGACTATTTTCAAAAAGGGGAAATGTCATGGACCTGACGCAAGAGTTCGGACTCAAGACCGTGAAATACCGCAAGGAAAACAAGATCGCCTACGTCACCCTGAACCGGCCCGACAAGCTGAACCCCCTGAGCTTCGCCACGGCGATGGAGCTCCTTCAGTGCTGGGAGGATGTGAACGACGACAAGGAGGTGTGGGTGGCGATTCTCGCGGGCGAGGGGAAATCGTTTTGCTCGGGCTGGGATCAGAACCTCGAAGAAGACGAACTCAAGATGGGTGCCGTGCGCCCCAAGGGGGTTCTCTACTGCGACCTCGACTGGATCAAGAAGCCCATCATCTGCGCGGCGCAGGGCTACGCCATCGGCGGGGGGATGAGCCTGTTCCTGGGCGCGGACGTCCGCGTGGTTTCGGAAGACGCCATGGTCGGCTACTCCCAGCCCAAGATCGGCATCATCAGCATCGGCGGGGCCATGCGCATGCCTGCGGCGATTCCGGGGCTCGCCAGATGGTACATGTTCTCGGGCGAACTCATCGACGCGGAAGAAGCCTACCGTCTGGGCCTCGTGGTGAAGATCGCCAAGAACGGGGAACTCCTCGACACCGCAACCGCCATGGCCGAGCAGATCATCGAGTGCTCGCCCATGACAGTGCAGCACACCAAGGAAGAGATCGCCGTGGCCGCCAACGTGTCGATGTACGAGGGCTACCGCCTGTGCCGGCCCATCATGAACCGCTTCTACAAGACCGAAGACTACCGCGAGGGCAAGAACGCGTTCATGGAGAAACGGAAACCCGTCTGGAAGAACTGCTGAGCAAGGGCCGACGATAAACCGGAAGATTCGCAAGTCCGCCTCCAGGAGTTGCGGGATGACCCGGTATGGAGGATAAGCCTTACCGGTCATCCAGAACCCGGGAGCGCGCATGGTTTCATCCAGGAAAGAAAGGGAGTTCGGCCTTCGGGAAGGCTGGCTGATCATCCTCACGTGTTTCATCACCATATTCATCGCCTACACCACGGCCTTCATCCTGGGGCCCATGCTGGACGTCATGGGCCGTGACATGGACCTCTCCCTCACGGCCATGGGACAGCTTGCGGCCATCACCTTCATCCCCTGGGGGATAGGCGCGCCCCTGCTGGCGCCCATATCGGATCGCTATGGCCGAAAACCGGTGCTCATCATCGGGGTGGTGGGGCTCTCCCTCTCCAACATCGCCACCTCGTTCGCGGACGGGTATCTCGCCGTGGCGGTCTGCCGCTTCATCGCGGGACTGAGCGGCGCGCTCGTGCCGCCCACGGGGGTGGCGGTGATCGGCGACAACTTCAGGGGCCGCGCGCGCGGACTCGCCATCGGTTTCGCAACGGCGGGCGTGGCGATGGGACTGCTCGTCGGAGTCCCGGGCGTCGCGTTTTTGACGGATCACCTCGGGTGGCGTAACGCCCTTTGGATAGCGGGTCTTTTCGGCGTGGGGTTCTGCTTCTTCATGCTCCGATCGCTTCCCTCCCGAAAGCTGAGCGACGTACCCACTTCCTTTCTGGCCAGCTTCGTGTGGATGCGCCAGGGCGCCACCTGGCTCCTGCTCAGCGGCAACGTCAGCGAGCGGCTCATGACTTCCACGTTCCTCACCTATGTATCCGTCTTTCTGATGCGCACCTTCGACGTTTCTCTCTCCACCGCGGGAAGTCTGATTACGGCGATGTCCGTGGGCGCGCTCATCGGAGGCCTGCTGGGCGGTACGCTCGCCGGCGTGAGGCGGCGCTTCCTCGTCATCACCGCCCTGGTGCTGCTCCAGGGAGAACTCCTGGCGTTTCACTTCTCGGGGCTGGGTATTCTGTCGTTGACGATAACGGCGGGCTTTCTCTTCTCGTTCTTCAGCAACTTGAGCCGTCCTATCGTAATGGATGACCTGATATCGCTCGCCCCGCAGGCGCGCGGCGCCATCATCGGCTTCTATTCGACGAGCAACCAGGTGGGCCTGTTCCTGGGCGCCTCCCTGGGCGGATTCGCCATCCAGTGGGGCGGCTTCGAGGCGCTCGGCTGGCTCGTCCTGGGAGCGGCGGTCCTCGGCGGGTGCTCCTACGCAACGAGCGCGTGGGCGTTACGGGGGAGAGGTTAGTAGGAGCGGTTCGCGAACCGCCCCTACGGGAGCGAACGCCTCGAACGGCATCGTAGGGACAGGCCCCTGTGCCTGTCCAAAGGAAGGACAACCACGGGGGACGGGACAATCCAAAAGGATTGTCCTGCTACGGGATCCCGGCATACCCGACTTGGGGAAATACCCCGAACCGCCCGCCGCCCTACTTCTTCACCGCGTCCTTGCGTCTCGGTTCGGGGAAGACGTCCTGATCGATGATCACGTCGACGACGGCGGGGCCTTCTTCCTTGAGGGCCTGGGCGTAGACGTCCTCCAAATCTTCGGGGTCTTCCACGCGGTAGCCCGCCGCGCCGAATACGCGCGCGTACTCGTCGAACCTGGGGTTGCCGATGGCGTCGGCGATGTAGCGCCCATCGTAGAAATGCTTCTGGTAGGCGCGCTCGGAGCCTAAATTGAAGTTGTTCAGGATGACGCAGACGGTCGGCAGGTTCTCGCGCATCGCGGTCTCGAGTTCCGCCCCGTTGCACAGGAACGCGCCGTCGCCGCTGATGGTGACGACCTTCTGGTGCGGGCGCGCCAGCTTCGCCCCCAGCCCCAGGGGATATCCGATGCCGATGGCCGCCAGATCCTGCGGGGCCACCAGATTCCTGGCGCGGTCGAACCTCTGGTATTCGTATATGTAGCCCGCGGCGCTTCCTGCGTCGTTCGTGATGATGGTGTTCTCAGGCAGGACCCTCGCGAGGGCCATCTGCGCGCGCCTGGGGTCGATGGGCTTCCCGCCGTATTCGAGAGCGCGCTCGCGGTGTTTTTCCTGCGCGTCGCGCACCGCCGCTGCCTCCGCGCGCCACGCGGGGCGCGGCGTCTTCTCCCCCAGTTCGCCGAGAACGGCCCGGAGCGCAAGGCCCGCCTCCGCGTTCATCCCCACCTCGGTGGCGAAGTTGCGACCGATGTTGTGCGGGTCCACGGCGGCGTGAATGAGCCTGGCGCTTCCGAAGAAATCGGGGCGCAGAAACGTGGTCGAATGCGCGAGTCTCGTGCCGACGGCGAACACCACGTCCGCCGCTTCGAAAAGAGCGCGCGCCTCGGGCAGCGTTCCGCGCCCGATGGAACCCAGGAACAGGGGATGCCCGTTCGGGACCACGTCGTCCCTGCCGGTGGAGGTCATGACGGGGGCGTCGAGCGCTTCGGCGAGCGCTATCAGATCGTCGCTCGACTCGTCCCAGAGCACGCCGCCGCCGCCGATGAGCAGGGGACGCTCGGCGGAGCCGAGCAGCGCCGCCGCCCGCGCGACCGCATCGGGGTCGGGGGCGAGCCGCGCCCGGACCGGATTCGCCGGGACTCCGTTCTCGGGATAATCCGCCGTCTCGTTCAACACGTCGCGCGGCAGGTCGACGTGCACGGGGCCGGGCACGCCGGAGGTCGCCACGTGATACGCCTCGTTGATGACGTCGAAGGCGCGCTCGGGTTTTCTCACCTGAACCGACCACTTCACCATGGGGGCGAACATGGCTATCTGGTCGAGTTCCTGTGTGGACTCGCGGAAGGTGTCCTTCATCATGGGAGCGCCGGTGATGACCAGCACCGGGCTTTGCGCCATCATCGAATGCGCCACGCCGGTGACGAGGTTCGTGGCTCCGGGGCCGTTCGTCGCCATGCACACGCCCACCTCTCCCGTGAGCCGCGCGTAGGCGTCCGCCATGAGGGCGGCGCTTTGCTCGTGGCGCACCGTGAGGAAGGAGATGTCCTCGCGCCCGTACATGCCGTCGAGTATCTCGATCATGCACGATCCCGCCATGCCGATTACGTGCTTCACCCCCAGTTTCGCGAGCGCATCCGCCACCGCGTGTCCAGCCGTCATGCTCACCATCAATCCGATCTCCTTGATTACGATGAAACAAACGCGATCTCTCGCGCTCCGTTCCTCACCAATAATAAATTGTCCCTCGAGATTAGGCCCCGCGCATGCGATTCGTCAAAGGCCTCGGGCTATCCGACGTTTCCTTTCGCGTGTATGGCGTTGGCGATGAGGTTCACCGCATGGTCCGCGTTCGCCTCAGGCCTCGCCGTCTCCGCAAAACGGTAGAAACTCTTGGTCGGCCTCAGCGAATCGCCGCCCAGAGAGCATAACTCCGCGCACAGACGCTCGGCCTCCAAATCCAGATCGGCGTCCGCGACCACGTGATTCACCATGCCGATGCGCCGGCCCTCTTCGGCGTCTATTTCCCGGCCCGTGATGACCATCTCGAAGCCGTGGCGCCTGTCCAGCTTCCTCGCCAGATGGCTGATGACGACCGTGGGCGGAAAGCCCTCCCTGATCTCGGGAAAGGCGATCCGCGCGGTATCGGAAGCCAGCACGAGGTCCGCGCGGCTTATGAGGCCCGCCCCCGGCCCGTAGGCGCGGCCCCTCAAGGCCGCCACCGTCACGGCGGGAGAGAACTCCAGGGCGTCGTTCATCCTCACGATCCCCCGGAAGCGCTCCCTTATCGCGTTCACGGGCGGCATCCCAGCGCCGCCGCGCACGCTCTCTCGTCCTGCGCAAAAATCCGCGCCTTCGCCGCTCAGAAGCACGACGTCGCATTCCTCGCCCGCCTGAAGGAGAGCTTGCGTGAGTTCTTCCATCATCTCGAACGTGAGGCGGTTCGCCTCGGAGGCGCGCGCGAGCGTGACGCGGCCCAGAGCATTTTCCTTCTCATACCGAACAGACGGCATTTTCATCCCCTCCCCGGAACAGAACCCGGACGCTTTCTGAAATATATCCGTTCACCCTGAAATTTCCGGGATTATCGCCCGAAATCTTCCAAAAAGGAAAACGAAAAAGGGCTTGCAAAATTATTCGTAATTTGTTTGTATTAAGGATGCGTAATTTTCGTTAAATGTATGTCAGGAGAACCCGGTGGCCATGAGTGCTCTTCTTCCGGATCAAAACGAGATCCTCCATGAAGCGCGGGTGGAGAGCATCGCTACGGGCGGGGCGGGCGTCGCCCGCCTGGGCAGGCGCGCCGTCTTCATTCCCAAAACGGCCCCCGGAGACATCGTCCGCTTCCGCATCACCAAGGAGAAGGGAAAACACCTGGTCGGCGAACTCACGGAAGTCATCCGGCCGGGTCCGGCGCGAACCGCGCCCCCGTGCGCCCATTGGAACGACTGCGGGGGATGCGCCTTACAGCATATCGATCCCACGGCTCAGGCGGAAGCCAAGAAACGAATCTTTCTCGACACCCTCGCCCGCATCGGGAAAATCATTCCGGTCGTTCCCGTGTACACCATCGCGCTCGCAGAAAACGAAAAGCGCTACCGCAGGCGCGCGCGATTTCATATACGGGGTTCGGAGATCGGCTTTTTCGCCCCCGGGACGCAGCGCCCCGTCGAGATCGAGGACTGCCTGCTGGTGGAACAGCCCATCGCCGACGCGCTCGGCCGGATCAGGCACCTCCTCCAGTCGGAACCCAAGGCGGGGAGAGTCGAAGCCGTGGAAATAACCTCCCTCGGAGAAGAGGAGGGAGCGTCCGTGGGCCTTCATCTCCATGCGGCGGGGCACCGGGAGCGCGGAAACAGCAGAATCGACCCCAGGACCCTGAGCCCCTGGAAGAAATTCGCCGAAGAAAACCACTTTCCGCTGACCACGGCCGGCAGACGCGAACCCGGGGAGCCGCCCCGCTGGCGATCCCGGTACCGGCCCGATACGGAGTACCCCGAATTATCTCTGGGCGTATCGCCCGAATCCTTCATTCAGCCGAACCGCGCGCTGAACCAACTGCTGGTGAAAAGCGTGGTCGAAGAGTGCCGGCTGAACGATGAGACCGGCGTTTTGGACCTCTACTGCGGGGCGGGGAACTTCTCCTTCCCGCTGGCGATGAGGGCAGGGCGCGTCCTGGGGGTCGAGGAAAATCCCCACGCCGTGGCCGACGCGGGACTCAACCAGGAGGAGAACGGAGTCGGCAACGCGGACTTTCTCTGCCGGGGCGCCCATAAGCTCACGGAAGAGGAGGTCGTCTCGAAACTCGGCGGCGAGAGGCCTGACGTCGTCGTACTCGACCCGCCCCGAAAGGGCGCGCTCGAAGCGATACCCCTGATTGCGGCGCTCGCGCCCAGCCAAGTCGTCTACGTCTCCTGCAATCCGGCCACCTTCGCCCGCGACGCCCGCGAACTCGCCATGAGCGGCTATCGCGCCCGGGCCGCCCATGTGTTCGACATGTTCCCCCATACAGCTCATCTGGAGATTCTTACATCGTGGACCCGGAAAGACCCTTCCGGTCCGACCCAACGATCCTGAAAGGGAGATCTCTCATGTTCCTCACACGCAGGCAACGAGAAATTTACGAGTTCATCAAGGAGTTCATCGGGGCGAACGGCTATGCGCCCTCCATCGTGGAGATCGGCAAGCACTTTCACCTCACCTCGCCCGCCACGGTGCACAAGCATCTTCAGAACATCGCGGAAAAAGGCCTCATCAAGAGAAGCTGGAACAGAAGCCGGGCCATCGAACTCATACCGGGTTCCGACACCATCGCCGCGAGCGCCGAACCGACGCGTGTGGAGCTCCCCCTGCGCGGCATGATCGCTGCGGGCATGCCGCTCGAGGCGATAGAGGATACCGAAACCATCCCCCTTCCCTGGTCGTCCGGAGACGGCAATCTTTACGTCCTGAAAGTGAAGGGCGATTCGATGATTGAAGACCACATCCGCGACGGGGACTACGTGATCGTGGAGAGCCGAAGCAATGCGCTGAACGGCGAGACCGTGGTGGCGCTCGTGAACGGGGATTCCGCTACGCTCAAGCGCTTCTACAGGGAAGGCTCGCAAATCCGGCTCCAGCCCGCCAACGAGGCGATGGCGCCCATCATGGTGAACGAAGCGGACCTCCACATCCAGGGCGTCGTCGTGGGCGTGCTGAGAAAGTATTGACGCCGCCGCGTTTCGCGTGAGAGAAACGGGCATGACGGGACGCCCCGAAGATCCGCCGCCGGAGTCGCCGATCCGGGATCGGCTCATCGCGCACGTGGACATGGACGCATTTTTCGTGTCCGTGGAGCGCATGGACCGGCTTGATCTCGAGAACAAGCCGGTCATCGTCGGCGGCAGCACGGGAAGGCGCGGCGTAGTCTCCGCCGCCTCTTACGAGGCGCGCGCGTTCGGCGTCCACTCGGCCATGCCCATGGCGCGCGCCAGGGAGCTCTGCCCCCACGCCGTCTACATCCAGGCGAACCACAAGAAATACGGAGAAGCCTCCCGGCGGGTGATGAAGACTTTAGGAGACTTCACGCCCGCGGTGCAGGCCGTCTCCGTGGATGAGGCGTATCTCGATTTGAGCGGAACCGAACGCCTGCACGGCCCCCCGCTGCAGACAGCCGCGAGGATCAGAGAGGCGGTCTTGCGCGAAACGAACTGCTCGGCCTCCATCGGACTGGCGTCGAGCCGCCTGGTGTCGAAAATCGCATCCGGCCTCTCGAAACCCGCGGGCATCCTGCGCGTCTACCCGGGCGGGGAGGCGGCTTTTCTGCGTCCGCTCAAGGTGAGCAAAATCCCCGGCGTGGGCAAGGTGATGGTCAAGAAACTGAACCGCCTGGGCATCTCGACGGTCGGCGATCTCGGTAACCAGTCGCTGCCCTTTCTGGAGGCGCAGTTCAAGAACTTAGGATCCGAGCTCTACCGCAAGGCGCGGGGGCTGGATGATTCCGAACTCGAACTCGAAAGCCGGCCCAAGAGCATCGGCAAGGAGACCACCTTCGCGGAAGACACCGCCGAGCGCGCGAAGCTCGAAGCGGTTCTCACTGGCCTGGCCGAGGAGGCGAGCGCGCGCGTGCGCCGAAAGGGCCTGTGCGCCAGGCACATCACCCTCAAGCTCCGGTTTTCGGACTTCACGACGCTCACGCGCTCGTTCACGCTCGAAAAACCCACCCACCTGGATAAAGAAATCATCGAACCCGCGCTCGACCTTCTGCGGCGCACCTGCGCGAAAGAGGGGGGGAACCGGAAATTCCGCCTGCTGGGCGTCTACCTCTCGGGACTCGACGAGGCCCGCGAGCAGCCCCAGCTTTTCGAAGATGCCGGGCGCGAAAAAGAAGAGCGCCTCGTGGAGAGTCTCGACCGCATCCGCGATCGCTTTGGCCACGAGGCCGTCTTCTCGCGCAAGAGCGTGGAGCGCATCCCGAAACCCTAGAGGCGGATCAGGATCAGGATCGTCCCCAGCACCGTCATCACCGCCCCAAGCACGAGCTTGCCCGTGATGTTCTCGCTCTCCCTCAGGAACAGGTGCGACACCGTGATCACGAGAAGCGGCTGAACCGACGTGATGGAGGTGACGCCCACCGCGTAGGTGCGCGCCATGGCGCTGCTGAACGAGGGCACGGCTATCGTCTGGCAGACGGCGGCCATGAGCATCCACTTCCAGCTCGCCTTCGGGATTTTCTCCGCCGTCTCTCTGTGAGCGAAGCCGACCGCCAGCACCCAGGCGAAGCCAAGCCCTATCCAGATGAGGAGCGCGGAGGCGGCCAGCGCGTTCATGTCGAGCGTGATGGTCCGCACCATGACGCCCGAAACGCTCCAGTTCAGCGTGGTCAGGCCCGCCGATATGTAGCCCTTGACGACATCCTTGCGCGTATGGCCCATCTCGAGGTTCGGCTGCGCGGGTGCGGAGCGCACCACCAGGTTGAGTCCCGCGATGAGGCACAACAGCCCCAGGACGATGAGAATCGTGAACGGCTCGCCCAGGAATATCGTCGCCAGAAGCGCGGTGACGGCGGGCGTGCTCGCCGCGATGGGAATGGTGCGGCTCGGCCCGATGCGCCGGATGGCGTAGTAGTAGGTGAGCCGCGAGATGGTGATCATGAAAAAGGCGGTGATCGGCAGCAATACCCAGGTTCTCGTCGACCCGGGATGAAAGGCCGAAGCCGGCAGAGTGAAGTAGATCAGAACGGAAACGAAGACCCCGTTCATCGTCGACATGCACGCCGTCGTCCGCAGGAGCGGCGCGTTCTTCATCGCCAGTCGCACGAAAAAGGAGAGGCTCGTCCAGCTCAATAGCGCCGAGGCGGCGAACAGCAGGCCCACGACATGGGTAGATAGGTTCATAACCGCTTTCTGGTATTCTTGAAGACTTTCCGAACGGCCGCTATTCGGGCCGCTTCAGCGTCCAGTTGTCCGCAACGCGCGTCGCCGCGCTCATGAACAGATAGAGAATGCAGCCCGCGCGAAACTTCTCCTTCACCCGCTCCAGTTCCTCTTCCGAGCCCGCCGAGGTCACCTCTATCTCAAGCTCCACGCCGGTGACGCCCCCGTTCTCCGCGTGCGGGTCGCCGGGCGCGAAGCGCTCCATGATGAGTCTTCCCTCGATCGCGCAGTCATCGAGCGGCATGCCGACCTCTTTCGCGAACAACTCCACGTGCGCGGCGCCGCAGCCCGTCAGCGCGCCGAGCATGTACTCGGCGGGGGTGGGATGCTCGAACAGCCCGCCGCGCTCCACGGGCTCGTCACTCGAGAACTCCGGGCAATCGCGCGCCTGTATCCGCGCGCGCAAATCCCCCATCCACTGTGCGTTCGCCACCCGTGTGATGGTATTCCGTTCGTCCATGCCGCCGTCCTCTTCGGTTAAGGAGGAATCCGCGTGTAGCCTACTACATCGCTCCCCCGCCGCGCCATGCGGACAGGGCGCGCGCGCAACCCCTCATCCCCCCTCCATCGCGCTCAGGACGGTGGATATGAAACCCAGAAAACGAGCGCCCTCCAGAATCCGCGCGAGTGAAAAGAGGTCCGCCTCGATACCCACGTGGCGAAGGCCGCCGAACACGAAGGCTGACGCCGCCTCACCCGTTGTCTCCCGCGCGCGACTCGCCAGCAGGACGCTCTCCGACGCCGGGATGAAGGGGTCCGCGCGCCCGTGAATAAAAAACTTCTTCCCCCCGGCACCGGGAACCACGTCGCGCATCCCCCAGCTTCCCAGGCGCTCGCGCTGCGCCGCATCCTGCCGTGCAAAAAGCGCCTCGAAGCGCTCTGGTGACTTGTTCTCCATCAGGGCGATGATCGCGCGCGCACTACCCGGCAAGCCCGTGAGCAAATCGCTTACATCCGCCGCCTCGTCCCGCCGCTTTCTCGAAACGATCGCTTCGACCCGACCCCGGTGGGCGTCCAGGCCCAGGAGCTTCGTGTTGTAACGCAGGAAGAGCCATTTGCCGTGGCGGATGGGCAGCCCGCCGGGGAAGGCGGGCCGGCCCTGCCCGCCGCTCGTGGTGAGGTGTCTCAACACGTTCTTGAGATCGTAATAGGCGCCCACGCCGATGAAGGCGGCCACTTTCTCCCTCACCGCAGGCCTCCCCGCCGCGCGAAGGGCCGGGCCGGCGGCGAACGAAAACGCCAGAATGCTGCACCTCTCGAATGAACCCGCGCCGCCCCGCGTCATCCACGAGAATGCCCGCTCGATGCGCGAGATGTCAGTTTCCTCGGCGCGAAACCGCCTCATGCCGGGCAGATCGGGGACGAGCGCCGCAAAGCCCAGCCTCGCGAGCGACTCCGCGAACGCTATCAGCCGATGATCCGCCTTGCCCATCGTGGCCATTCCGTGGACGAGTACGACGCACCCGCGCGGGGGCGCATCGCCCCAGCCGGGGGAATCATGCGGCGAATAGGAATCCGCCAAAACGCCGCCGAACGAAATCTCGGTTCTCCTCGGCTTTTTCGTGAGAAGCGAGAGCAAGCCCCCGCTTTGAGCGTCGATAAGCCCCTGGGCCAGCAGGAGGGAATCCACGGGGTGGCGGAAACTCGGAGAGAAACGCGATGCGACGAGCAACAGACCCAAGAGAATCAAAGCGGCAAGCGCAAGGCGCCGGAGAGTAACGAGGCGTCTTAAGATGTTCAGCCCACCACCGCTTCTTCGAAATACTTCTTCAAGAAGCTACCCGTATGCGAGCGGGGGTTCTGCGCCACCTCCCCGGGCGTTCCCTCGGCGACGACGCGGCCTCCCCGCTCGCCTCCCTCGGGGCCCAGGTCGATCACCCACTCCGCGTTTCGGATGACGTCCATATTATGCTCGACGACGACCACCGTGTTCCCCAGCCCCACGAGGCGCGTGAGCACGTTCAGCAGCCGCTCCACGTCCTGAAAGTGCAGGCCCGTCGTCGGCTCGTCCATCAGGTACATCACGTCGCGGGGCGGCTTGGCGGCCAGCTGGCCCGCTATCTTCAGGCGCTGGGCTTCGCCGCCCGAGAGCGTGCTCACGGGCTGGCCGATCCGGAGGTAGTTGAGTCCTACGTCTCTCAGGATGAGCAGCTTGTTCAGCACCGAGGGCACGTGATCGAAAAAGAGGCTGGCTTCATCCACCGTCAGGTTCAGCACGTCGTGGATGTTCTTGCCCTTGTACCGGATTTCCATGGCCTGGGGCTTGAAGCGCCTGCCCTCGCAGTCGGGGCAGCGGATGAAGATATCGGCCATGAAGTGCATCTCAATCTTCTGGATGCCGCTCCCGGTGCAGGACTCGCACCGCCCCCCCGCCGTGTTGAACGAGAAATGTCCGGGGCCGTAGCCCATGTTCCGCGCCAGAGGGGTTTCGGCGAACAGGCGGCGGATCGCGTCGTAGGCTTTCAAGTACGTGATGGGGTTGCTCCGGGGGCTCTTGCCGATGGGGCTCTGGTCGAGCAATACGACCGAATCGAGCTCCTCGAAGCCCTCTATGCGCTCGAAGCGGCCGATGGCGCCCTTGCCGTCGTGGAGGATGCGCGCCAGCGCCGGATAGAGCGTGTCGTGCACCAGCGTGCTCTTGCCCGAGCCGGAGACCCCCGTGACCGCCACCAGACGCCCCAGGGGAACGTGGAGGTCCACGTGTTTCAGGTTGTTCTCCTGCGCGCCCAGCAGGGAGAGGTAGGAGCAGCTGCCGTTATCCCCGCGCTTGATCTTCCGCGGGCTGATCTCGCGCTCGCCGTTCAGGAACTTCGCCGTCGCCGACCGCTCGCACCAGTCGAGCTCTTCTCTGGGACCGGAGAAAACCACCTCGCCGCCGCGCTCGCCCGCGCCGGGGCCCAAATCCACGACGTGGTCCGCCTCGTCGATGACGTCGCGGTCGTGCTCGACCACGAGCAGGGTATTTCCCCGGTCGACCAGGTCCTTCAGGATGCTCACCAGGCGCGCGTTGTCCCTCGGATGCAGGCCGATGGTCGGCTCGTCCAGAATGTAGAGCGTGCCCGTGAGATGCGCGCCCAGCTGGTTCGCCAGGTTGATCCGCTGGTGCTCGCCCCCGCTCAGGGTCCTGGTCTCCCTGTCGAGCGTGAGGTATTCGAGGCCCACCTTGTGGAGAAAATCGAGGCGCTCGCGCACCTGCTTCAGGACGTCGCCCGCGCGGGCGCCCTGATCCGCCGTGAGCGGCGGCGCCTCGAAGTATTTCCTGAGCTCGCTCACCGGCATGGCGCATATATCGGCGATGGTGCGGTCGCCCAGCTTGATCCAGAGCGCCTCGGGGCGCAGGCGCGTCCCGTTGCACGAGGCGCATTTCTGCAGGCTCTGGTAGCGCCTGATCAGCACCCGCACCCAGACCTTGTACTTCCTGCGCTTCAGCCTCTCGAAGAACCGGTATACGCCCAGAAACGACCCTGAACCCTCGAAGACCAGCTTCTTCTGGTCTTCCGGCATCTCCTGCCAAGGGGTGTGGATGTCGAGTCCCTCGTCCCTCGCGGCATCCTGGAGCTGTTCGCCGAAATAGCGGCGGTAGCGCGGCCGCGCCCAGGGCTCCACCGCCCCCTGGGCGAGCGTCTTCCGGGGTTCGGGGATGATGAGCGATTCATCGAAACTCAGCGTGTTGCCGAACCCCCCGCATTCCTGGCAGGCGCCGTTTGGGTTGTTGAAGCTGAACGTGTGCGGGACGGGTTCCTCGAACGTATGGCCGCAGCACTCGAGCCGCTGGCTGAAGCGAAGTCTCGGCCCGTCCACGATCTGCACCTCGGCGACGCCGCCGCCTTCGCGAAACGCCGTCTCCAGCGATTCGCCCAGGCGCGCGCGGTTTCTCGCAGAGAGCTTGAGGCGATCCACCACCACGCGGATCGCGCGATGGTTCCGCACGGCGGGCCTCTCTTCTGCCGGCTTTTTCTTCGGGGGACGGCCCCGCCTCTTCGCCTTGGGCGCAGGTTCAGTCTCTTCTTTCAGCCTCTCGAAAAGCTGTGGGCCGATGTTCACGATCTCATCGTCCACCATCACGCGGACGTAGCCCTGCGCCATGAGGGACTTGAGTTCCCCCTCCATATCCTCCGCGTCCATCTCTCCCATCGGGAAAAGTATGAACCCTCTCGCACCCTCATGGGCGCCCAGCAGGAGCGCCACCGTGCCGTCGACCGTGGCGGGCGCGACCTCGCTCCCGCAATCGGGGCAATGGATCTTCCCGGCCTTCGCGAAGAGCAGCCGCAGGTAGTCGTAAATCTCCGACGCCGTGCCCACCGTGGAGCGCGAATGGTTCACCGGGTTGTACTGCTCGATGGCGATGGCGGGGCTGATGCCCTCGATGTAGTCCACGTCGGGCTTGTCCACGCGCTCCAGGAACTGCCGCGCGTAGGTGGAGAGGCTCTCCACGTAGCGCCGGTGGCCCTCGGCGTAAATGGTGTCGAAGGCGAGCGAGGACTTGCCCGAACCGCTCGGGCCGGTGACGACGATGAAGTGCTCCCTCGGGAGCTTGAGGGAGATGTCTTTCAGATTGTGCTCGCGCGCGCCCTCGACCCGGATGTCTTCCATCAGGGAGACGGCGGGGGGCGTTTCGATTCGGGTACTCATTTCCTCGTGACGACTCTATGGGTGATGCGGGCGACAAACGAAACGATAACCCCTCAATATGATGCGGGGGGGAGGCATGTGTCAACGGGGGTGGGGCATTGGAGCAAGCAGGGACAGGTCGCGACCTGTCCCTACCAGACCGCAAGACACCCTAACTCCCTCAAACCGCCTTGAACTTTCCCCCGTCTACCGCGATCACGCCGCCGGATGACAGGATGAATAGGAAACGGTATTTTTGAAAGCAGGAGGACGAGTGATGTTCAAGTACGAGATTATTCTCTACTGGAGCAACGCGGACGACGCTTTCGTAGCCGAAGTTCCGGAGCTTCCCGGCTGCGCCGCGCATGGCGATACCCAGGAAGACGCTCTCAAGAACATCAACCAGGCGATGGAACTCTGGATTGATACGGCGAAAGAAGCCGGCGACCCGATACCCGAACCCAAGGGCGAGCGTCTGATGCTGGCGTGAGGGTTTCCGGGCGGTTAAACACAACCTGACATTTGAATAACGGAAACAAGCACACCGCACCGTCATTCCGGCGAAAGCCGGAATGACGGCGTAAACCACGAGAATGAGCGAATGAATCGGGGTGCTCACAACCCGATTGGCTGCTGACTTCGCCTCAGGCAGAATGCGTCGACTTGGGGCCCATCCCCTCGGTGATTTCACGCACCCTGGCCTCGAGCCAGGATTCATCTATCGGCTCCGCTCCCGAGCGAGCCTCCTCGACAGCCCGCATCGCCTCGAAGCGCACATGCCGGCGAATGGCGGGGGGGATGCCCTCCGTGGCCCGGTTGACGGCCAACTGCAACTCATCCGGCCAGAACCGCTCGAACGCCTCCCGGGCGGCCCCGAACGAAAAGAGAGCCGCCTCGGAGCCGCCGCGTTCATCGGCAAGCAGCCGCCGTCGCTCGGCCGTTTCTTCTTCCAGGATTCGGCCAGCGCGGATGATCACGCCATAGACCTCCACGGCGCTCTCTGAGGTAACCAGCCCGTCCTCGACGTCGCGCAGCACAAGCGCAGGGTCGCGCTCCCAAGGCGGGCCGAAGCCGCCGCCCCCGGCCGAGTGGACGTGGACGACGCCGCCGGCGGGAACATCGAGCACGTTTATCTTCTCAATCGGCTCGGGTTCCCCGCCGGGGGCTTGCAGGAACGCGCGTCCCGCCTCGCCCGGCCGGCCGTCTTCCCTGCCCCAGGGCTGAAAATGGAACCTCTCCAGCCCCCGGGCCGTCACCACCCCGCCGGGTACGAGAATCCGGAGGGAATAGTCCAGCCCGCACCCGCCGCGCAGCCGCCCCGCTCCCCCGGAATCGGGTTTCAGCCCGTAGCGCTCGACCAGGACGGGTATCTCAGTCTCCAAAACTTCTGTGGGGATGTTCCGGTAGAAGCCCGTGGTGAAATCGACTCCTTCGGTGCCGTCGTCGAAGGGCCGCGCCCCCGACCCGCCCACGAGAGGCTGGACGGTGCTCACCAGGTTCGTCCCGGTGGTGAAATCAGGTGCGGACACCAGCATGATGGAACCCTGGCCGCAGCCCGCGGCCGGCATCCGCTCCCGCCAGGCGCGCGCCAGGGCGCCGAGAACGATATCGGCCACCTTGAAGAACGTGGCCTGTCTGGCGCCGCAGGGCGCGCCGGGCTCGGGGTTGAGGAGGGACCCACGCGGCGCGTTCACCTTGACGGGGCGGACAAGGCCCGAGTTGTACACCGTGTCCGGCTTGACGCTCCGCATGAAGTTGACCACGCCCATGACCAGGAGGTAGTGGCCGTCCATGCTGTAGGAGGGGACGTTGAACGCCGCCGCCACCTGCGGGTCCGTGCCCTCGAAGTCGAGGAGCATCTCCTCGCCCCGAATCCTCAAGGTGAGGCGGATGCGGACGTGGCGTCCCTCCGGCATCAGGTCCCCTTCCAGGTAGTCCCAGAACTCGTAGTCTCCATCGGGAACCTCCCGTATCAGCGAGCGGGCCTGGGCTTCCGCGTAATCCAGAACGTCGTCGAGCGCCGTCCGCAAGAGGTCCGCGCCGTACTTTTCGGCGAGGCCCGTGACGCGCAGTTCCGCGCGCTTGAGCGCCCCGAGCATCGCCAGCACGTCGCCCCGGTTCTTGTCCGGAATTCGGCAGTTCCGCAGGAATATCCGCAAGATGTCTTCCCGCATTTCGTCTTCGGCGACGAGCCGGGTCACCGGAATGACCACGCCTTCCTGATGCTGGTCGACGGCGGAAGGCGCGATGGATCCGGGCGCGAGCCCGCCCACGTCCGTGCAATGGATGAAGGCGACCGCGAAGCAGACGAGCTCGCCTTCGTGGTAGACGGGACGCCAGCAGAAGACGTCGAGCAGATGGGTGACCAGGCCCCTGCTCTGCTCCGGGTCGTTGGTGAACCAGACGTCGCCGGGCCGGTACGGCCCGCCGGCTTCGATCACGGCCCCGAACTTCTGGCCGACCCCTATCCAGAGCCCGATATCCACGGAGCAGGCCGCCACCTCTCCCTTGGGCGTCACCAGGGCGACGATGAAATCCTGGGTTTCCTTGACGAAGACGGTATGCCCGCAGCGGGTCAGCAGCTCGCCCATCTCCTCCACGATCCCCTGGAACCGGCACCGGAGTATTTCCAGCAGGACGGGGTCGGAGTTCGTTCGGGGTGAAGAAGTTTCGCTCATCCGGCCGCCTCCGCGTGCAGGTTGCCCGACGGGTCGGCCCGGAAGTCGAACCCGGGCGTAACGAAAACGGTCGTGTCGTACTGAAGGAGTACGGCGGGGCCGGAGAGCCGGAGGCCGGCGGGAATTTGCGCTCTTTGGTAGACGGGAACCGAGAGCCGGCTCCCCTGATGCGTCACCTCGCGGGTCTCCACGGGCGCCGGTCGATCCGATTCGCTGAGCGAAGAGGAAGAAACGGCGGCGCCGACCACCGGGTTCGGCGCCCTGGCGAGCATTCGTATCTGCAGCACCTCGATCTCGCTCCCGGGGTCGCGGTAGCCGAAAGTCTCCTCATATCTCTGGTGGAAGGTTTCCTGATAATCCCCGTTCCCGGTCAATCCGACCATGATCTCGAACGATTGCCCCTTGTAGCGCATATCCGCGCTCCGCTCGAACGCCGCCGACCCGGTTTCCAAGCCCTGCTCGGTGAGCCACCTCCGGGCGGTCTCCTCCATCTCCGAGAACATCTCTTCCATCCCCTCCACATCCGAGGTGTCGGTGAGGACGCTGCGGACGAAATCCATCTGCACGTCCGCCACGGCCGCTCCCACCGCGCACATCGCGCCCGGCGCAGGGGGGATGACGAGCCTTCGGATGCCGGCTTCCGCCGCCAGCAGGAAGGCGTGGGTGGGCCCGGCGCCCCCGAAGGCCTGGAGGCTGAATTCGCGGTGGTCGACGCCGTAGCGCGCGATCATCGGCAGGAACGAGGCGACCATGTTCGCCGTCGCGACCCGCAGGACGGCTTCGGCCGCCCGGGTCGTCTCCACGCCCAGGGCCTCGCCCAGTCCGCCTATGGCCTCTTCCGCCTGCGCCCGCGAAAGCTTCATCCGGCCGCCCAGCAGGTCGTTCTCGCCCAGTATGCCCGTTACGAGGTAGGCGTCCGTGACGGTCGGCTCCCGGCCTCCGCGTCCGTAGCACGCCGGTCCCGGATCGGCCCCCGCCGAGCGGGGGCCCACCTTCAGAACACCGTGCGGGTCGACCCACGCAATCGATCCACCACCCGCGCCGATGGTCTCGATGGCGACGGCCGGAACGAATAGCGGAAAATCCCCGATCGTGCTCTCCACGCTCACGCGGGGCCGGCCGTCGATGAGGGACATGTCAGCGCTGGTCCCTCCCATATCCAAAGTGAAGAGCTTCGCCTCGCCGGATTCCCGGACGGACTTGGCCGCCGCCATCACACCCGAAGCGGGCCCCGAGAACATCGTGCGCACGGGAATCCGCGCCGCCTCGTCGATGGAGACCGTCCCGCCGTTGGACTGGGTGATCAGGATCGGGCAGCCGACGCCCATCGCCCGCAGGCCCTCCTCCAGCCGCCGGTAGTAGGAGCGCATGGTGGAGCCGACGTAGGCGTTCATCACGCAGACGAGCGTCCGCTCGTATTCGCGCTGCTGGGGCCACGTCTCCCACGACGCGCAGACGAAGAGCTCGGGCCAGCGTTCGGCGATGACCGCCCGGGCCGCTTGCTCATGGACCGGATTGACGCAGGAGTGCAGAAAGCTGACGGCCACCGCCGTGACGCCCGCACCCAGGAGTTCCCCGACCCCTCTCAACACAGAATCCGGCTCGAGCGGGCGCAGGACGCTCCCGTCCGCGCCGACGCGCTCCCTCACCTCCCGGACGTGGGCGCGGCGGACGAGCGGCACGGGTCTGGCCGCTTCAAAGCTGGGCGCATCGGGAAGCCGGGTCCGGCGGAGTTCCAGGACGTCGCGGAATCCTTGCGTCGTCAGAAGCCCGGTCGTCTCGCCCGTGCGCTGAATGATCGTGTTGACCGCAAGCGTAGAGCCCGCGCCGAAGTAGACGATGTCCTCGGGGTCGAGGCCTTCGCCACGGAGTCCCTCCCGCACGCCTTCCAGCACGCCGGAAACCGGCTCACCGACAGACGTGGGGACCTTGTAGACGCCCGTCCGGCCCGTGGATTCCTCCACCAGGGCCACGTCCGTAAAGGTGCCTCCGACGTCCACGCCGATCCGCCAGCCGCTCAATGGCGTCTCCCTTCTGCGTCATGGCCGAGACCCCCCCGGATTCGGGCCGTTCGTCCGGCCTTTCCGGGCAATCCCGATTGCCTGCCTGATCAGTAGCGGCAGTATATTCCATGCGCGAGGCGGGAGAAAGATGGGGCGCATTCGTTTCAGGGGGAGACATCAATTGATCACTGATGCGAATGCGCGGGGAAGCAAGTGTTATCGGGGTGAGGGTGTTTGGACTGGTGCTAGAGTTGGAAGATTGCAAATAGAGACAAATCTCGACCTGTACTGACGGCTCATCTCAAACCTAGTTCTTTGAGCCATGCGTCGACTTGTCCGAAAGCGTCCTGTTGCCATTGGTCCGCAGTGCGATCACCGAGCGCGTTGGAACCTTCCACGAATTGCCGCACGCTGGTCGGACCGAAATCATTCATGTCGCGGAATTTTTCCGAGAGCAACCGATAGCCTTCTTGCGCCGAATCGACTTCAAGAAGCGGCTTCGTTGCTTCGACGAGAGCGTCCAGCCCGCCTGAAAAGTTGCGGACGGAGAAATAGATGTCATAGGCGTCTTTTTGTTTCAAACGATTGGCGATGGCGTATCCTTTCATGGCCAACAGCGCCGGGGTCGACGCCACGGGAATATGCACGCGATTGCGCCCACCGCCGGGCATTTCACCCTCGATGAGGACCATCTCGTAGAATTTAAGCGCGAGATCGGCGCCGTCGGCGCGCTGAACGGCGAACTCCTCGACAAGCGGCGGGATGTTCTTCGCTATCTCGACTTCGCGCGGCATGAGAAAGTCCACATCGACGGGAATGTCAGACCCACCGCGCGCAGGCACGGAGCGCACGAGCTGAAAGCGAGGTGAATTGTCCCGTTGATCATAACCTTGCGCTTGAAGGGACTCTACGAGCCGGGCGTATTCCCCATCGCCCAGGGCCTCGGCGTCGAGACACAGATCTACGTCCAAGGTGCCGACATGGGACATTTCAGATTCGCTCGGCAACAGCCAGGGAACGACGCCCCCGATCACCACGAACTTGCCCTGGAAACTGCCCAGGATCTGTCCGATCTCGATCAATACGGATTTGACCGCCGCAGTGGAACGAAAATCATAGTCATGGGCAAACCGCTGTTCTATTCCAGCCACGGGAAGGACTCCCTTGCTATATACTCGGCAGCTTCACGGTCGCGGTCATTGCCGTTCCACAGATCGAGATAAGTGACGAGCGGGCTGGTGCAGAAAACGCCCGGCGCAGGTTCGATGGCGTCGTCGAACAAACTCTCATCCCTGAGGACACGAATGACGACGTTCGCTCCTTTTGCGACAGACGTTAGTCTGATTGTCTCTATCAAGGCTTGAACACCAAGCTCATCAGCATAGAAATTGTATGTCCCGTCCCGGCCATAAGGCGCGAACCATTGGGCTGCGGAATGCAATGAATAGATCGCGCGCGGGCGCTGCTGATACGGATTGAGCGCTCCCGAGAGTCGCTTTTCGAGTTCCTCACTATGAAGATGCGTGTATCCGGTGATGCGATGACCGGACGGACGGCGATAATTCTCTCGCCAAGTTTTCAGCAGCGCGTCCGGCCGGGTGAGGACTGCGCCGTCGTCCTGTTGTTCGATCCATTCCCGCTCGAATAAAGCTTTGCGAACATTGCTCACATGACCAAGGCTTGTATTGGCTTTTTCAGCGAGGTCGGCGACACGCCATGCGCGGCTCGGATCACGCAGCATAACGCGCAGGACAGCACCCGCTTTGGGAGTGAAAATCGACCGTAGCGCACGGGTTTCGGACTTCGGCTTACCTGCAACAGCCCGATCGATATAGACATTATCGAAAGCGAGATGCGCGTTCCCGAAAAGATCGAGATAAGCGACATTGTGAGCTTTGCAGATTGCGCGCGACTCCAGGGACAGGTAAGGGCTGACAATCATTGGAATCAGACGCCGGCCGATATCCACATGACCCGATTGAAGCAAATGCGCCACGAAGCTTTCGAGTTGGTAGACTCCCGCACGCACGAATCGCGGCGCCCCGTTTGCTTTCACTTCGATGATGAGCGCATAGTCGACGCCGTCACGGCTCAGGTCGATCCGTCCATCGATGCCGTACTCTCGTCCGACATTCTGCTGATAGACAATCGAGCCCACCTTCACATCCGGTACATGGCAGAGCAAGTCGCGAACCGCATCGCTGGTTATGACATCTTGCTCTTTCATTGTTTGAGTATATTTCATCATTTGCTGAAAATATCATTATAATGAAAATTGTCAAGACATTTCACTAAAAATAATATTTCACCGAATGCTGAAATCACCCATTTCAGTGAAAAACGCGATTGAACTCGGGGCGATCACGCCACGGTTTCTCAATCGCAGAGGGCAGTTCTCCATCGGTCGGCAATCTCTCCCTGATCGGGATTGTTGAAAAACCCCCTCGGCGGGGAGGGAATCCCGATCATCGAATTGCTCACCGTAGGGACAGGCCTCCGTGCCTGTCCTAGGTCGCTCGACCTGTCCCTGCTACGGAGGGCAGGAAAATCCTCTGTGGTTGTCCTTCGTCAGGACAGGCACGGAGGCCTGTCCCTACGGTATTTCTCCATCATCGCGAGAGGTGCTATTTTCGTTCGTCATTCCGGCCAAGGGTAATTTTTTCAACAAACCCTGATCAGTCGAGATTGACCTCAAATCGCCCTGAGCCTCCCTCCGTCGACGGCGAAGACGCCGCCCGAGATGTAGCTCGCCTCGGGCGAGGCGAGAAACGCGACCATCGCGCCGAACTCCTCGGGCTCGCCCAGGCGGCCCAGCGGCACCTCGCGCTCCACGCGGGCGACGGATTCTTCGAAGGATATCCCCAAGCGCTTCGCCAGCGACCTGCGGCCATGCAGCCCGCGCTCGGTCTTGATGACGCCGGGCATGACCACGTTCACGAGAATGTTCTCCCCGCCGAGTGCGCGCGAGAGCGATTTCGCCAGGCCGGCCACGGCGGGCCGCATGACGTTCGAAAGCAGGAGGTCGTCGATGGGTTCGCGCACCGAACTCGACAGGATGAAGAGGATTCTCCCGCCGCCGCGACCCCGCATGTGCGGCAGCGCTTCGCGCACGAGGCGCACCGCGCTCATGACGCCTAGTTCAAAGGCGTCGAACCAGGCGTCGTCCGCCAATTCATCGAAGACGCCCCGGGGCGGGCCGCCCGCGTTCGATACCAGAACGTCCACCCCGCCGAAATGCTCCGCCGCCCCATGAACGAACTTGCGCACGCCCTCGGTCGTGCTCACGTCCGCCGCGCAATGCCAGGTTTCCACGCCGGTCTGTTCCGCGATGTCCGCTACGGCCGCGGCGCAGGCGGCCTCATCGCGCGCGCAGATGGCGAGGCTCGCGCCCCGCATCGCCATCTTCAAGGCCGACGCGCGGCCCAGGCCCTTGCTGCCCGCCGCCACCAGGGCGACTTTTCCTTCCATGTCACGCATGTGGTGTCTCCTCCGTCGCGCCCGCCGTCATGGCGGACGGAAAACGCTCGTCCCGTCACCGGAGAGTATCGAACACCCCTGGTCGGGACAATGCCGTTCTCCATGGCCACGGCGAACCCTCCCTCATCGGTCGGATTTAGCCCGTAGAGGAAAACCGGCGCGTTCTCCTTGATGATGAACAGCGCGGGCGGAGGCGCGGACCCGCTCTTGCGGAAGACCCCCCCCGCGCGCGGGGTGCCTGCAATTCCCCGCATTTGCCGTCATCGGGCATTCCCCGGCACGGGCGATAATCCCGCGCGGGAAACGGAGCGTCGAACCGGCGGGAGGAGGGGAGAAAATGGAAACGGTGATCCGGTTCGATCGGAGAGTCGCAGCCCCTCTTTTATCCGGTCGGCAAACCACAGCCGCTCCCCGGCCGTCCATTCCTCCCGCATTGGCCGGGATGGAAACCCGCTCTTCGACCGCGTTCGACCCGCGAATCGGAATTCCCGAAAAATTCGATAAATATCGATAAATTCACGGGGTTTTCCGGTAAATTTCTGAAAATTTATAGCTTTGATATATAAGGGGTTATCTGGTTTTCGGCTTCGGAACCGCGATGATGTAGGTGGGCGCCGCCCGCCCCGGAATCTCGATTTCGCCCCGCACCCACAACTGCGAACTCGAGCCGCCGTCGAGGTTCATGGCGTCGCGGACGCCGAGTCCGCCCTTCGATTCGGGCAGAACGAGAAACTCCTGAAGCTCGCACCAGGAGATGCCGCGCGTCTCGGCCTCGCTCACCAGAACGATGAGCCTGTCCTCGGCGTCGGTGCCGACGACCGTCCTCCTCGAGGCGCGCAGATATTCGCGGTAGCGGGACAGCCCCTGAACGGGCTTCCCGTCCTCGACGAGCAGAGGCCCCGCCTGGAACGCTTCGCTGGCGCCCGAACCCTCGAAGTTCTCGCGGGAAACGATTTCGGGCCGCCCGTTTTCCCGTCCTACGGTGAACACCGCTCCGTAATGCAGGAACGTCTTGCGCCCCCGATACAACACGCGGCTGTTGAACACCTTGCCGCCCGAGCGGAAATACCCCATCGGCCGCCCGTTTTCGTCATAATAGCCGGCGTTGAGAACCACGGCGGCGCCCAGCTTTTTGCCGATGGCGCCGAAGTCAACGGGTGAGAACCACTCTGATTTCTCGCGCCAGTGGAGCCTGATTTCAAAATCCTGATGCCGCAGTCGAACCGCCTTCATCCGCGCGGTCGCGCCGTTTTCGAACCGGATTCGAACGTCCCGCGTCTCAAGTGGCAGAGATTTTTGCCGCGCCCAGCGGCCATCGCCCACGGGATGGCCCTTGAGAGGACAATCGGATGCGGCCACCAAAGGCCGGACGACCACAAGGGAGCCGACAATCAAAATCAACACCAGCAAACGCTTCATGGCGAAAAGCCCCTCAACGCCGCCAACCCCGCTTCAATCTGACTGCGCGGAATGACTAGAAACCAGCCGCGCAACCATCTCTCCGGTGGTCGGAACCACCCATGAAAACGCCGTCATCCAGCCGGACGATTCCCTGTCCGCCGCCAAAGCCCTCATAGCCGCCCGCGCGGCGGACGTCATGGCCGCGTGATTCCAGCTCCCGGAGCACGGCCTCCGGCACACCGCTCTCTATCGCCACCGCCCGGCCCCCCAGAACGCGAAAACGCGGCGCTTCGATGGCCTCCTGGACGTCCATGCCGAAATCCACCATGTTCGAGAGAACCTGCACGTGGCCCTGCGGCTGCATGTCGCCTCCCATGACGCCGAAACTCATCCAGGGTTCTCCATCTTTCATCACGAAACCGGGAATGATGGTGTGCAGGGGCCGCTTCCCGGGCGCGATGCAGTTCGGGTGGCCTTCTTCCAGCACGAAGCCGCTGCCCCGGTTCTGGAGCATGATGCCCGTATCGCCCCCGGTGACGCCGGAGCCGAAATGATGGAACAAGCTGTTGATGAATGAACACATGTTGCCCCGAGAATCCGCCACGGTGAGGTAAATCGTGTCGTTCCAGGTCTCGGGAATCCCGGCTGCGGGGCTGCCGGCTTTTTCCTTATCGATGAGTTTTCGCCGCTCACCGGCATATCCTGAAGACAGCAGCCCTTTCAGGGGAACATCCGCCTTGTCCATATCCGCGACGTAGCGATCTCTATCCGCAAAGGCGAGTTTCATCGCCTCGATCACGATGTGGAGATGATCAGCTGAACCATAACTCATCTCCCCGAAAGGGTATGCGTCGATGAGATTCAGGCAGATCAGCGCCGTGACGCCCTGCCCCGAGGGCGGTATCTCACAAAGTTCATAGCCGCGGTAGGATGCGCGAATCGGCTCAACCCATTCACATTTCGTGGCGGCGAAATCTTCGAGTTCGAACAAACCCCCGATTTCCTTCGTGTAGCGGACGATCTCCTCGGCTATCGGGCCTTCGTAGAAAGCCTCACGCCCGCCATCGGCTATCATACGCAAGGATTCTCCCAGCTTCGGGTTCCGGAACCTCTCCCCAACTTTCGGCGAACGCCCTCCCGGCAGGTAGAATCGACGCGAGTATGCGCATTTTTCCAGCTTTTCCGCCTGGTTCGCCCATGCGCGGCTGATAATGGGAGAGAGAGGAAACCCGTCTTCCGCATACTGAATCGCCGGGCGAAGAAGCTCCGACATCGTTTTTTTGCCGCTGCCGCATCGCTCGTGGGCGGCGAACCAGCCATCCACCGCGCCCGGGAGGGTGCAAGAATAAATTCCCGTCTCCGGGATGGAGAACAATTCCTGGTAGCGTGGGAGCGTAGCCTTGGCCGGACTCTTTCCGCTGCCGTTCAAGCCGAGAAGTTCTTTCGTATCGGCATCCCAATAGAGCATGAACATGTCCCCGCCAATCCCTGTGGATTGCGGCTCCACTACATTCAATGCCGCGGCTGCGGCGATGGCCGCGTCCATGGCGTTTCCGCCTTCTCTCAGTATCTGGAGACCCGCTTCTGCGGCCAGGGGCTGACTGGTCGCCACCAAACCCCCCGTGGCGAATACAGGAGAGCGTCCTGCGGCCAGCGCCGTCCTTGTCGTCGGCTCTTTCAACACCCACTCCTTCACAAGATGAAAGGTTTTACCGGTTCATGCGTCATAAATTTTCGACTGTTCTTTGTTGTGGAGAAAAACCATCTCACACACTTCTCCGTTACCAGATGAAGCCATGGCACCAGGCCCGACGATGCATCTTTCCAAAATGGAATTCTCATCGATTATCCCGCCCGGAAAAACGATGGATTCTCGCGCCACGGCATTATTCCCAAGAGTAGCACCCGCCATGATAGCAGTGAAGGGGCCCGCTTTCGCATTTTTTCGGATGACAACATCGGGGCCCATCAAGACGGGAGGCTCAATGCTGCCCTCTCCCCATTTCATGACGGGGCCTTCTATGAATAACAACTCCGATGGGGGCCAACTGAAATCCGGCGCGAATTCACCGGACATAACGTCCATGTTCGCCTGCAAATACCGCGACGGAGTGCCGACATCCATCCAATAGGAATCGCTCAAAACCGCTCCGATTCGAGCGTCGCTCTTCATCAACCGGGGATAAATTTGCGTTGAAATATCCGACGCCACTCCTGCAGGGATATGACTCAACATTTCAGGAGACATGATGCTCAAACCGGTGAACATCGCCTGGCTCAGTTTCTCCCGTGGAATCCCCGGCGCGCTCGCATCTAAAAAACTTCGCAAACGCCCTGTCGCATCAAACTCGAGCACTCCATACTTTTGAGCCTCGGACGAACGCCTGAGAATAAGGGTGGCGAGGAAATCTCCTTTCTCATGATGGTCCAGCGCAGTTTTCAAATCAGCACCACACGGAGCATCCGCGTTGATGACGAAAAAAGGCTCGTTTTTCTCGCACAAAAACGCCTCCGCATTCTTGATTCCGCCGGCAGTGCCCAGAATCTCAGGCTCATGAAAATAGTGAATATGGAGGCCATGCGCATAATGGCCCAAAGCGCAGCGAATTTTCTCCGCGCCATGGTGTAAATTGACTGCGGCTTCTTTCACACCGATAGCCGCCAATTTCTCCAGCGCAAAACCGATGAGCGGCACGCCACCCAAGAGCAAAAGCGGTTTGGGGATCTCTTCTCCCAACACTCCCAATCTTTTCCCATAACCGGCCGCCATCACGAACGCCCGCATTACATGCCTCTCTCTTCACGTCCCTCACTTATGGCCTGAAATCATGATCCTAATTGCTTTAAGGGCAAAACAATACCGGGCATTTGAATCCGCCCGGCTTGTTTAATTATCTATGTGACTACTCTGCTTCGACGCTTTCTTTATGAATAGCCATGGCGACGCTCTCCGGCGTGATGGGCAGCTTGGTGAACCGATGACCGACGGCATCACGCACGGCATTGGAAATCGCGGCCAACGTGGGCACCAGAGAACTCTCCCCTACACCCTTCGCGCCGTAGGGCCCTGTCTCATTGGCCGCTTCCACGATAATGGTGGTGAACTCGGGAGTATCCATTGAAACAGGAATTTCATATCGGGCCAGATCCGGCGTAAGGACGCGACCATCATGCACGTCGATTTCCTCGATCAAGGCTTGTCCAAGGCCCATCTCAATGCCCCCTTGAATCTGCCCGATTACCCCTTGCGGGTTGATGGCCCGTCCCACATCATGGGCGGCGACCATACGACTCACCCAAACCTCCCCCGTGTCCGGGTCGACCGCAACGTCCGCGACCTGTACGCCATAGCTGTATACCATGAACGGCTCGCCCTCTCCGGTTTCGGGGTTAAACGTCAAGGGACCAGTGCTGAACCAGCCTTGGCCTGTAATCTGCTTGCCGACCAAAAGCGCCTGTGAAACCACTTCGCCAAACGAGATAGAACGCTCAGGCGCGCTTTTGACGAACACTCGCCCATTCCTGAAAGCGATGTCTTCGGCCGGCCCCTCGAGCATCTCCGCCGCTACGGGGGACAGGATATTCCGAACCTCCGCAATGGCCTCGCAAATTGCATTGCCGGGAATGGTGGTGGAACGCGAACCTGCCGTAAAACCACTCTCGGGAACGGCATCGGTATCCACCTGCATGATGCGCACGTCCTCAAAACGCACGCCCATGGCTTCCGCCGCTATCTGGGCGAGCACCGTGTGGGAACCCTGCCCGAGTTCGATGATTCCTACACCCACCTGCACTTTTCCATCATCGGTGACATGAATCTGCGCGCCGCAGGAATCCGAGGGCGATGCGGCGCCCGTGGAATACCAAAACCCCGCCATACCACGCCCGTACAGCAGGCCTCCTCCGTTCGCGTTTTCTCTCGGATGCGGCCCAAGCGCTTTTTCCGCTTCATCGAGACAATCCATGTACCCCACACTCTGGTCCAACACCTGGCGGGTTGCAGTCGAAGAACCGAGTTTGTAGCCGTTCAATCGCCTCAGTTCGAAGGGGTCCATTCCGAGCGAAAGAGCCAACTCGTCCATCTGGCTCTCAATCGCGAAATGAACCTGGGGAACGCCCAAACCACGCATGGCGCAGGTATTGATGTTGTTCGTGAGCACGAGATAGCCGTCGGCCCAGACGTTATCGCATTCATAAGCACCGGAGGAATGGATAATGAGCTTTTTGATGATGCCGGGTCCTACCGCGGCGTACGGGCCTTTGTTGAGATAAATGTGGATGCGCATGGCGGTGATTTTGCCGTCTTTCCTGGCGCCGATTTTATGCTGGATCACCGCAGGCACTCGTTTCGCCTTGCCGCCCAAGGATTCTTCCCTCGTGTAGTTGTAGATGGCGGGGCGACCTGTCTTAAGCGCGACCAAGCCCGCCCGCATGGCGATTTCAATGGAGGTTTCCTCTTTTCCACCGAAACCACCACCCGGTGGCGTTGAGATGAACTGAATCTCGTTTTGTCCCAAACCCAGCACCGGAGCGATGACGCGCCTCACCATATGCGGGCACTGGGTGGGCCCCGTGCAGGTGATGGAGCCATCGGGGTTGGGAACCACATAACCCGCATCTGGTTCGAGATAAGCGTGATCGATGAACTGCGTTTCGTACGTATTCTCCAGAATCACGTCCGCCTCGGCGAAACCCTCTTCCACATCTCCTTTTCGGATTTTCAGGTGGGTGAGCACATTGCCTTTGGCCACCGGATGCTCCGGCTGAACAACAGGGGCATCATCTTTCAGAGCATCTTGTGTTTCGAAAACAGCCGGAAGCGCTTTGGCTTTGATTTTCACCAACCCGGCCGAAAACTCCGCCTGCTCCAGCGTGTCCGCCGCCACAATGGCCACGACATCTTGAAGTGAGTAAATACGTTTTTCCACCAAAGCCGGTTGATCGGGAATCAACATGCCGTAGAGTTTCTGGCCGGGAATGTCCTTGGCGGTCAGGACACAGGCAACGCCCGGCGCATTTCCCGCCTCGGTCGTATCGACTCGCTCCAGCGTTCCACAAGCGATGGGAGCCGTCACGGGAACAACATACAGCGGATTGACCAGTTTGTGATCTGCAGCGAATACGGGCGAGCCATCCGCCTTGGGAGGACCATCTACTCGCGGCATGTCGGCGCCGATGAGGTCTCCATCATCATCAGGCCCGCCGAACATCTCTTGATAAAAACGTTCCGACATTACAACCTCCGCTCATAAAAGACTCATGCTTTTCGATATGATTGAATTGATTTGCATGATTGCAAAGAAACAGTTGCCAATCGCTCAGTCTGACTCCGGCCCATCGGGTTTTCTCCGGAGTAAGCGCTCTATCTCATCAGCTACCTCGGCGCCGGGAGGCAGCTTTTCCTCCTCTTCCTCGGTTTCCCCGTCGAGCGCGTCCCCAAAATCAAAACCCGGAACCTCATCCGGAATCTGCCCCTTCTGAATATCCTCCACATATTTTGCAATGCGAGGATCTCTGGCGATGATTTGCTCAACCTGTCCATCAAACGTATCGATTGCGATATCGAGATCCTCCAAGGATATTTCGAAACCACCCAAGATACTCAATTTGTCCAATAGCGCTCGCGTTGCTTTTGGGTTGGATAGAGATGCGATGTAATGCGGTACATTCACCCATAAGCTCACCGCCGGATAACCCTTATCCTGCATGAGCGTATGGATAACACCCACAATTCCCGTAGGTCCCTCATAGCGCGTTATTTCCACGCCCGAGGGTTCGACCAATGCCGAATCGGTGGCGATAGCCATTAAACGGCTGGGTTGGGTATGTAAATCTCCCGCGAGCAACGCTCCCATTGTCACGATCATACGCGCATCGTAGCGGCTGCCTATCGCAAGGACATCGCGGCTAAAGTATTTCCATTGCAAATGAGGTTCGGTTCCGATTCCGACAATGAGATCGCGCGCAAGACCCGGCGTTCGACAATAGAAAAATTCGTTCGGCGGCCAGGTAATTCGCCGCTCGCCGGATTCACCAAGCTTGACGGTAGGCCTCTGATCTGCAAATTGGAAAAATTCATCCGGCTGGATTTGCGCCACCCGTTTTCCCTCGAAGTGTTGAACCAGATAACGCGCCGCCGAAGTTGCGGACTCCGCCGCATCGTTCCATCCGGAAAACGCCATGATAAGTAAAGGATCGTTGGCGTCCTCCACACTGTGGAAAAACGTAACGCCCATATTCAACACCTCCAGTCTGGCATCGTATTTCTAAACTTTTCCAATTCAACAGGGAGAATATACCGTCTGTACAGCTATGTTTAGGCAAGTTCCTCCCCGTGTTCGTTTCTGCCATCAGTCCTCTTTTGGAAAATTCTCGCTTCCTGGTGGGTAGGTGAATAAATTGCTCCTATGCCCTTCCAACCCGGGCGTTTCCCAGGAAGGCGCTCCTCCCGATGCGGGCATTTCGCCTTGCGCCACGCCCTTTTGCAGCCTTCGCCACTCGTTTTGAAAATCCTCTGTATGCCCCCTGAAATGCGGCATGACGTATCGTGCGAACAACTCGAGTGACGCCCTTATCTTCTGATCGGGCACCCATTCCTGCGTCGTAAGCATAAGTCCGCCGAATCCGCCTGATTCCTCCTGTATTTTCTCTATGACCTCTATCGCGTCATCCGGGGTACCTACTATCCAGTATCTTTGCTCCGCGGCCACTTTCGGTGTGATTTCGGTGCGCGGCTGATCGGGATACGCCTCATACGCAGGTTTCAAGCCGATATCCATAAAATAATTCATGTCGCGGAGAGCATACTTTTCGATATCGGCCCACGCTTTTTCACGGCTTTCGGCAAGATGCACGTACGTGGTGATTCTCCAGTTCTCACGCGACACTTGCGTGCCGTATTTTCGCGCACATTCCTCCATATAGGGCCATTGCTCGGAGAGCGAGAGGTTATCCATGATTTTCTTGCCGCCGAAGGAGAGCAAAATCATCTCGTATCGAGCGGCCATATCGATTGCCCCACGGCTTCCCGCCGATGCGATGGCGAGCGGCATTCTGGGTTTCTGGTAGGAGCGCACCTGAAGACACACATTCCTCAACTTCCAGAATCGTCCCTCATAATCGAAAGGCTCGGACGATTCCAGGAGTTTGACCATGATATCCACCGATTCGTTCAGCATCGGACGCAGATCGCCGGGTGGGATATCGAACAGCTTGATGTCACTTACCAGATTGCTTGGGCCCACGCCAAAAATGACGCGTCCCCTGGTGAGTTGGTCCAGAAACGCCATTCGCTCCGCCAAGTGAAACGGATGATGGAAAGGGACGCTGATCACGGAAGTACCCAATCGAATTCGTTTCGCCTTGGCTGCTGCCATAGCGAGAGCCATCTCGGGCGCTGGAATCGTCTCCCAACCACCGGAATGGTGCTCACCTATGTAGAATTCATCAAAGTCGAGTTCATCGGCATATTCGATGAGTGAAATATCGCGCTGATAGGCAAGCGACGGATTTTCAGAAGGGTGGTGAATTGGCATCATGAAAAAAGAAAATTTCAAGGCGAATCCCCCCCAATTGAAGTGTGAACAGAAAAATCAGGAATCCATCGGGTCATAGTATCCTATTTATGAATTTCCAGCATCTCATAATTAAAAGCGAAGCCTTTCTTCTCTTGTCATCACTTTCCAATTCCTCCATTATCCCCGCGCTTTGGATTTTTTCTTCATGTTGCGAAACTTGACGCGAGGATAAAGTGGCTATCACTGAACGAACCGAACTGAGAAATCTCGCCATCATCGCTCATGTCGATCACGGCAAAACCACGCTGGTGGATTCCATGCTTTGGCAAAGCGGCATCTTCCGCGAAGGGCAAGACGTAGCCGAGCGCGTACTTGATTCGATGGATCTCGAGCGGGAGAAGGGAATCACCATCATGGCGAAAAACTGCGCCATTGATTTCAAGGGAATACGCTACAACATCGTGGACACGCCGGGCCATGCGGATTTCGGCGGCGAGGTGGAGCGCGTCCTCTCCATGGTGGATGGCGTGATACTTTTGGTCGATGCTTCGGAAGGTCCTCTGCCGCAAACACGGTTCGTTGTCAGCAAAGCCCTGGAGCGGGAACTCCCCTTCGTCGTGGTCATCAATAAGATTGACCGCTCAGACGCCAGGCCAGAGCAAGTACTCGACGAAATCTACGATCTGTTCATCGATCTGGACGCCGGAGAAGCCCAGCTTGACTTTCCCGTGATCTACGCCGTCGCTCGTGAGGGCAAAGCTGGCCTCGGGCCCGATGCCCTCTCTCCCACACTGGAGCCCTTATTCCATACACTCCAAAGCGACATCCCTCCTCCCTCATACGACGCGGACAAACCACTTCAAATGCTCGTCTCCCGACTCGAATACGACAGCTATGTCGGCCGTCTCTCTATCGGCCGAATTTGGAATGGACAACTCAAGGCAAAGACCCAAGCCTTGGTTTTAGGGCCAAACGGGAACCAGATGAAAGGGGAGATTGCCTCTTTATTCGGCTATGAGGGATTGAGCCGCTACCAGATGGAAGAAGCGCGCGGAGGTGATATCGTTGCCGTAGCCGGCTTGGAGCAGGTGGAAATCGGGGACACCATAGCAGATGTGGACAACCCGGTCCCGCTTCCCGCCATCAGCGTTGATGAACCCACCATCGCCATGAATTTCAGGATCAACGATACTCCCCTGGCAGGTCGCAGCGGGAAATACCTCACTTCGCGCCAGATTCGAGAGCGACTTCTGCGGGAGGCGAGAAACAATGTGGCAATTAAAGTCGAGGAAACCAGTTCTGCGGACGCCTTGCGGGTATCCGGCCGAGGTTCTTTGCAACTCGCCGTCCTGATCGAACAACTCAGGCGCGAGCAATACGAACTCACCGTCGGCCGACCTGAAGTCATCACGCGCAAACAAGACGGCAGAATCATGGAGCCTATGGAAAACGTAGTAGTGGACATTCCGGAAGAATTCATCGGGGCCATTACACAGGGACTGGGAGCGCGCAAAGGAAAAATGACCAAAATGATCAACCATGGCAGAGGACGTGCGCGGCTCGAATTTTCCATTCCCAGTCGTGGCCTCATCGGCTATCGAAACGAATTTCTCACCCAGACACGGGGAACAGGCATACTCACCCACATTTTCGCCGGATGGGGGGAATGGACAGGTGAACTCCCGGGCAGATCGACGGGCGCATTGATATCGGACCGCGCGGGCAAAACTACATCTTACGCGGTGGAAAACATACAAGAGCGCGGAACTCTCTTCGTCGCGCCAACAGAAGAAGTCTATGAGGGGATGATCATCGGCGAGAACAGCCGCGAACAGGACATGTTCGTGAACATTTCAAAGGAGAAGAAACTCACCAATATCCGGGCGGCCCACGCCGACATATCCGCTCAACTCATACCGCCCAAACGATTCAGCCTGGAAGAAGCACTCGAGTTTTTACGCGAAGGGGAATGCCTGGAAATAACCCCCGAAATCTTCCGGTTGCGTAAAACAGAACTAAAGGCCAGAAAACACGCCTAACGCTCTAGCCATCCAGTATCTTGTTCCACTCCACAATTCTGTCTTTTTGCGCTTCGAACAACTCGGAGGTGTCGCCCTCTATCTCGATTTTCTCAATCCCGTCACCTTGCTGAATGGCATCCACCACGTCCTGCCCGGAAGTGACTCGGCCAAAAACGGTATGATTGCCGTCGAGCCAGGCAGTAGGCACATGAGTGATGAAAAACTGAGAACCGTTCGTGCCCGGGCCTGCGTTCGCCATCGAGAGAACGCCTGGACCGTCATGGGGAAGATCGGGAGAGCACTCGTCTTCGAATTTGTAGCCGGGGCCACCCGTTCCAGCACCCAAAGGGCAGCCGCCCTGAATCATGAAATCAGAGATCACACGGTGAAAAATAAGGCCATCGTAGAAACCACGCTTCGCGAGGTTCGCAAAACTGGCCACCGTCACCGGGGTTTTGTCTTCATGCAAATCGAGCCGTATCTCACCCCGGCTCGTCGTCATTACAGCAGAAAGCGCCATGAATTACTCCTTTAGAATATTTGTGGGCAAAAAACACATTGTCACTCATAGTGTACAAATTATGAACCTCATGGTGACGGCGAAGCGTAGCAGAACCATCTTTTCGGGTCTAAGACCTTACGGATTTCCTTTCAGCTCAAAAACCTCCGCCAAAAGTTCATAGGATTTCACTCTGGCCTCGAAGCTGTACATCACATTAACGACGACGAGTTCCTCGACCTTGTGCTCAAAAGCCAGGGCCTCGAGTCTTTTCTTGACCTGCTCAGGATCCCCGGCGATGGTTCTGCTGTCGATATCCTCAGCAAAGGCGCGCTCCATGTTCGTCCACGGATAGGCGAGCGCCTCCTCGGGCGTGGGTACGCCTCCTCCCTCGCCACGGCGGCTTCTGAGCATGACCAGAGGTCTGCTGGCCGCATGGTAGAGCGCTTCTTCTTCGCTCGACGCACAAATCACAAAAACCGCCAGACTTCCCGCGGGCTCTTTACACTTGGCTGATGGACGAAAATCCCTGCGGTACATATCCATGACCTGAACGCTGCCATAGGTGTTGATGAAATGTGCGAATGAAAAGGCACAACCAAAATGGGCAGCGAGAATCGCGCTTTGATCCGAAGTTCCCAAGAGCCACATTTCGGGTGCTGTCTCTCCGGTGGGCATGGCGCGTATCCGGGCGAAGGGGTGATCTTCGGGCAACGACCCATCAATCCAGCCTCTAAGGTCAGAAACTTTTTGCGGGAAATCATCGTAGCGAAAACCACTCTGCTCAGGCGCCAGAGCCGCAGACGTGAGCCTGTCGGCTCCGGGGGCGCGGCCCAAACCCAAATCGATGCGGCCCGGATAGAGCGTCTCCAACACCCGGAACGATTCGGCCACCTTGAGCGCGCTGTAGTGACTGAGCATGACCCCGCCCGATCCGACGCGAATCGTCTCAGTCGTCGCGGCGATTTTGCCGATCAAAATTTCCGGCGACGTGCCCGCGAACGCCCCATGGCTGTGATGTTCCGCCAGCCAGTAGCGGTAATAGCCCAGGCGTTCGGCAACTTGCGCCAACTCGACGGTCTCGCCGATGGCGTCCGCCGCCGTTCCTCCCGATCGGACCGGAGATTGATCCAAAACGCTTAAACGAATCATCTATTCGAAAACCACTTGAAAGCAGAATTCCGGAGAAATTTTATTTCTGAATCGGTTTCACCTGAATATATTCTTCGAGATGAATCACACCCTTTGTCCCGCGAATAATCTGAAGTACCAGTTTTTTTTCAAGTTCCGTTCTTGCACGGCCGATCACGTAGACCTTGTTTCTCACCGACTGCCAGCGGTAATTCACGGAATTTACACCCTGGGTCGCCAAGAACTGGCCCTTGAGCTTGGCTTCTATCCACGCATCGCTGGCGATTCGGCTGAGCTTGACGATATCGCGCTCTACGGCCGGTTTCGTCTTCGCCACCTCACGGTTGCGTTCGACCTCGTCCGAAGAACCGAGAAGGATATGATTATATATAGCCTTGATTCTAGGGTCGCCTCGCGCAATACTTAAAACAGCTTCTCGCTTTGTCTCCGCATCCACCATGCCGGTCAACATCACCCTTCCTTCCCACACGTCCGTATTCACGTCGACAGGCAAACCACTGTCCACCCGCAAATACTCTTGCAACAAATTTGCGTGTATTTTCGCATCTTCAAGCTGCTGGTTCAGAGAGCGGTCCTCAAAGGCGCTCTTTATGCCCTTTTGGGCGACCAGAAACGCTCCGGGCACGCATCCATTTACCCATAATGGCAAAAGCGCAATGATGAAGATGAACCTGTTGTATTTACTCAAGAGTTCCTCTGGAGGGCGAAGTGGAACAAAGACACTCTCTATTTTGCCCTTTGACTTGCATGGAGGCAACCACAAGTAAAATCGAACCCTCTTCGCTCTCATACCGTTATCGACGATATCCCGCTGTTTCGATTGCAATGCCCTTTGAGAAAACGCATCATGTATCCATTCATGAATCAATCGCCACACTATCCAATGTTCATAAGGCCCTTCTTCGCTCAGGAGAAAAAATGCCAATCTCAGACGATTCGTTAAAGTCCCGTTGCGAAGACGTGTTCGGTGATTCACTCGACTCCGAACGACGCTCCCTCCTCATCGCCACGATAGAAAACATGGAGAGAGGACATCCACTATTGCGGGAACACCTTTCCCCAAAAACAGAACCTGCCGGACACTCCAGATTCTTGCATTCCCTCGCGAGGGAGAAATAAATTGACAAGCGACATCACGACCCTCACCGCTGCGGAAATCGTCGCACGAATCAAAGAGAGAACAATCAGTGCCGTCGAAGTCACCGAGGCGCATCTGGAACGCTCGAAAAAAACCGGGGAGGCTTTGAACTCCTGGATCAAGCTCGATTCAGAGGGCGCCCTGAAGACAGCGCAAGAAGTAGACGCCGCCATCTCCCGGGGCGACGACCCGGGGCCCATGGCTGGCGCGCCGATAGGCTTGAAAGACTTGATCGACATGGAGGGCCTGCCTACCACGGCGGGCAGCATTATCGACAAAAACAACGTCGCGGACTCGGATGCCTTGCTGGCCCGAAAGATACGCCGGGCAGGCGGCGTGATACTCGGAAAACTCAACCTGCATGAATTCGCCTTTGGCCCCACCGGGCACAACCCCCATTACGGGGATCAGAAAAATCCGTGGGATACCGAGCGGGTCACGGGAGGTTCTAGCGGCGGTTCGGGCAACAGCATTGCGACGGGCCAGGTTTCCATCGCCATCGGTTCCGACACGGGTGGGTCCATTCGGATTCCCGCATCCTTGTGCGGGGTCATCGGACACAAACCCACGCATGGGCTCGTCACGAAATCGAACTGCGCGCCGTTGTCGTGGTCGCTTGATTCCTTCGGGCCATTGGCCAGATCCGCCCGGGACTGCGCGCTCATGATGTCCGCCATCGCGGGACACGACCCGGCCGACGCCTCATCCATCGCCTGTGAGCCACCCGACTTCATGGGGGGGCTGAACAAACCCATCGAAGAATTCCGCATCGGCCACGCGCGAGAATACTATGAACAACGCTCGGAACCGCCCGTGGCGGAAGCGGTGAACAATCTGGCCAAGACGCTTCAGGAAATGGGCGCCAAAGTTGTCGATATTGAAATACCCGATGTTGAAACTGCGTTTCATGCGGCGGCCGTGCTGATGGTAGCCGAAGCGGCGGCCGTGCACGAAAAAAACATACGAGAAAACGCGCAAGACTTTGATCCCGCGGTTCTTGAGAGAATCAGGCCCGGTTTTTTCATTCCCGCCACATCGTATATCCAGGCGCTTCGATTCCGGGAACAATGGACGAAGCGTATCTGCAGGGAAGTATACGGTCAGGTAGACCTCGTTCTCTCCGCCGCCACGCCGATTCCCGCCGCTTTGCGCTCTCAGTCAACCGGAACGGTGCGTGGGAAAGAAGTCGAGATTCGAACGCTCATGATCTCCTTGACGAGGCTCTGGAATTTCCTTGGTGGGCCGTCCACCGCGTTTCCATCAGGCATGAGCGAGGAGGGCTTGCCGCTTGGCGCGCAAATTATGGGCGCGCCTTTTCATGACCACCATACGCTGGCGTTGGTGCATCAACTCGAAAAAATAGGTGCGGTGAAAGTGGAAATGCCGCCTCTGTAGCGTGAAAAGCCGCTTTATTCCGGCCTGGATCCGTCCGGACCCATCGGGAATTTCTCGCAAAGCGAGCGTACGTCTTCCCTTACCGAGGCGATACGCGCTTCATCCGTAATATCGGCCAGCACGTCGGCTATCCAATCGCCCACGACTTTCATCTCGGCCTCTTTCATGTGGCGCGAAGTCAACGCGGGCGTCCCGACGCGGATCCCGCTCGTGAAAGCCGGTTTTCTGGTGTCGAAAGGAATCGCGTTTTTATTCACCGTGATTCCCGCCTGGCCCAGGGCGGCTTCCGCCTTCTTGCCGCTGAAACCGGCCTCACGCAGATCGAGTAGAATCAGGTGATTATCCGTGCCGCCCGAGACGAGATGGATTCCGCGTTCCAAGAGTGCATTCGCGAGCGCCTTTGCATTTTTCACAATCTGCTCTGCATAGGCCCTGAACTCCGGGGTATTTGCCTCCTTGAACGCCACCGCCTTGGCTGCGACGACGTGCATCAAGGGTCCGCCTTGAAGGCCGGGGAAAACAGCTTTATTCATCTCGGTCGCGTAGTCTTCGTCGCAAAGAATCATCCCGCCGCGAGGACCCCGGAGCGTCTTGTGCGTTGTGGTCGTGACAATCTGGGCATGGCCCGCAGGGCTGGGGTGCGCGCCGCCGGCGATGAGACCCGCAACATGGGCGATATCCGCCATCACCACGGCGCCCACCTCATCTGCAATCTCCCTGAAGCGCGCATAATCGATGGACCGCGGATACGCGCTCGCCCCCACGACGATGATTTTGGGACGGTGCTCCTTGGCCTGGCTTTCCACTTCGTCAAAATCGATGACGTGGTTTTCGGGGTCTACGCCATACGCCACCACCTTGAACCACCGCCCCGAGAAAGTGACAGGATGCCCATGGGTCAGGTGGCCACCATGCGAGAGGTTCATCCCCAAAAGCGTATCGCCCGGCTCCAGTAGACCGTAATACACCGCGGCGTTCGCCTGGGCGCCGCTGTGCGGCTGCACGGAGGCATGATCCATGTCGAAAAGAGCCTTCGCCCGTTCGATGGCGAGGGATTCGGCCACGTCTACGAACTGACACCCGCCATAGTAGCGCCTTCCCGGAAATCCCTCCGCATATTTGTTCGTCATCACGCCGCCTACCGCTTCCATCACCGCCTGGCTCACATAGTTCTCCGAAGCGATGAGTTCGAGCTCGTCCGCCTGACGTTCTCTTTCATCTTCCATGGCGGCGAAAATATCGGGATCTTTCAGCGCAAGTGCCGATGACATCGAGTGGAACCTCCAGACTTTTTATTCAGGCGTGGGGAATGTTACGGAACATCTCGGGCGGATTGAAGCTAACAAACCGACCTCGGGACGTCAATATCAAACGGCAAATGCGCCATCATGACATAAGACATATAATGACATCCGAAAACTTTACGAAAAGGAATTGATGATGCCGAATGAAACCGATGATTTGCTCGACATCTCCTCAGGCGGGATTCCCAGCACATCGCTTCCGCCGGAGCCAGAGGAACTCGATGCGTTGGATTCGCTTTGCGATGCCATTTTATCGAGCGAGGAAAACCGCGGACCATCTATGGAGAAACTGCAAAGCCTCGTGGCTCGATACCCGGACACCTTATCCGGCTGGGTGGCCATGGGGCGGATTGCACTCGCAAACGAAGAGACGATTAGCGCATACGCCTACTTCCGGGTCGCCTACCACAGAGGGCTGGACAAGGCCCGCGCCTCGGGCTGGCGCGGCGATGGACGCATTCCCTGGGAAATCCCGGCCAATCAGCCGTTTTTGCGCGCCGTTCACGGTTTGGCGCAATGCGCCGAAGCCATCGGAGAATCCGACGAGGCGAAACGATGCCGTGAATTTTTGGGCATGCTCGACCCGAATCATCCGTTTTAACGAGACGATTTCAATAAAGGTGGTAAAGCTTCTCTGTAGTATCTCAGGGCAGATGCTAAATTTCATGAGAAGGGAAAACATATCCGTTATCAGATTACGCTGTCCTTTCATCCCCCCATGTATTGTCCCATCAAGAGGACGAGGTCGCCTTCTTTCATCTCGGAATCGAGCGTGTGATGAATGCCCAAGAGCGCATCGTTTACGGCAATTTCGAGGTGTTCGGCCAGTTGGCCGGTGCCGTTGTGCCATAGCGCTTCATCCAGGGACCTGTAGCGTCGGCTCATCTTTTTGAGAACGTCGCGAAGCGTGGCGCCTTCAGGAACCTCCTCATCGAAAACCTTGCGCTCGTTCCCGTCACCGCCCACGAAAGTCGACGCCCAGGAGATGAACTCCAGCCGGACACGAATTCCTTTGACGCTTTTCGTCTCGTTCATCGCGTCATCCCCTGACTTCAAGGTGAGCTATACGTTCGCACCCCATAGCGCCTCGGCGACATCTTCCAGATCGAGCTCGCGCAAAAGTTCGGGTTTGGGGCGGCCCGTCTCCCTGTCGTAGCCGGCCGTCTCGTACCAGATATCGAGCATTTTATCCCATTGATCCATGATCGAAACGCCCGCGATCGGTCCATCCACCGGCGTGGAACCATACCGCTTGGATGGCTTTTCGACTTCAGGCCCAATGCCGCAGCGCAAGTTGAACGCGCGCATCAAGGCGTTGATGCGCCGGCCGGTCTGCATCGCTTCATCCTTGTCCACGTCCCAACCGGTAGCCGCCTGAATCGATCGACATAAAACGTCCATCGGCGCGCGCGTAGTGAACACGCACGCCCCTAGGGAATCCTCATACGCGCGTCGGCCCCTGAGACCGCCCACATGCTTGGGCACCGCCTCTGCGTCCTGTGGGTGCACACGCGCGGGCAGGTCGTAATCCGTCGGGAAAACCGGGGGAGCCGTATCCATCGTTCCGCCCGAACCCGTGCAGGTATCGATCATTTCCTCCCAGCGGGAGCGGTGGTCGTGCCCCCTCGGAGAATTTCCGACTTCCGTGTAAATAGCGCAATCCTGCGCCTCGCCGCCGAGTTTCTCCGCCGCGAGTTTCGTTCCCTCGGCCAGGAGGTCGCCCATGCCTTCGCGCTTGCAGATCATCTCGAGCAATCTGTTGGCCCCGTCGATATCGCCCCACTCCAGGCGGAAGCCCAGATCCTGATCCGTGATGTAGCCCTTTTGCTGACACTCCATCACCCAGCCGCACAGCCAGCCGAACTCGTTCACGTCCACACATGCGCGATCGAGCTGGGTGTTCATCCAGGTGACCTGCTGCGGGTCCGTGGCGCCAATCGTCCAGCCCGCGCCCGACCATCCCTCGTACTCGGGCTCGTCAACCACCTGCCCCTTATAAGGACCCGAGGAGATGACCTGCATGTGGCAATGGTGCATGCCGCACGCGCTGCACTGATGGCCCCGGTGGTCGAAACCCTCGCGCAGGCCGTTGGCCTCCCATTGCTTCGTTTCGACTTCCTCGGGCCATACGTTCGTCGTGTAGTTTCGAATCGGGAGCGCCCCCATGCCTTGCAAGTTCCGGACGCCGCCGAGGGTACCGTACAGGTACAACCCCTTGGTGGAGGGATCGGTCTGGAGGCTGTGGGCGATATCGTCCGCCGCGGCAAAGAGCGCTTTGGGATGGGCTGCGGCGACTCCCTTCGTTCCGCGCTCGATAGCCACCGCCTTCACCTTTTTCTTGCCCATTACGGCCCCGCAACCGTTCTTGCTCGCCACGTGGCCGTAATCCCCCTGTATAGCGGAGAAGCGCACGAGGTTCTCGCCCGCGGGCCCGATGCTGTAGACGCTCAAATTATGGCCGCTCAAATTCAGCGTCTTCTCGAGCGATTGCTGTGTCTCCCAGGTGTCCTGGCCCAGCAACCCGGAGGCGTCGCGAAGCTCCACCCCGTCATCGCGAATGTGGAGATAAACCCAATCGGGCGATTCTCCCTGAAAGACGATAGCGTCATAGCCGCAATACTTGATGTTCGCGCCGAAAAATCCGTTTGCCTGGGTGTTGGTCGCGCCGTTGGTCATCGCGCCCCGCGTCACCACGGTGAGCCCGCCCGTTCCCCAGACCGGCAGACCCGCCAGAGGGCCCGTAGCCAGAACGAGGCGGTTTTCGGGATGATCCCAACCAACCTCGGGCGGCACTTCTTCCCACAAAATCTTGGCGCCCAGGCCTGCGCCGCCCACCCATTTTCTGCGGTCTGCGACATCGAATTTCTCTCCCCAGGTCTTCCCGCTCGAGAGATCGACCCTGAGGATTTCTCCTGCATATGCGTAATCAGTCAAGACATCGACCTCCTTGTTCATGAAGAAATGGCTATTTCATGCGCAGATATCGACGGACGCCCCAAAACGGTTTCCGGCAGCAAGCCGCCCGCGGCGCCCGAGGCCAGGAATGCACGCTTCACGTCGAATGGATTCTCGCGTAAATGCTCCTTCCACTCCAAGATATCCACCCCCGTATACACGAGACCCTTCAGCATCCCCACGTCGTTCGTCGTCCAGATTTCCCGGGTCTTCCCCAGGATGATCGCGCCGGTCAGCCTCCCACCGTGGAACAGGAGCTTTCTGTAGGCGGGCCGCTCTGGCCGCACAGCCTCGAAGACTTCGGCATCCGCATCATCCCAGGCGCCGAAGCTCGCGATCTCCATATCGAGCACGTCCACGATGTTCATGAGCAGACTGCCCTTATACGCCACTTCCTGGCCGGCCATGTTGGCCGCCGCCACGCGGCCATGCTGCATGGCGGTGGGTTCGATGGCGTGTACGACCTTCTCGCCGGTGACCGCGTCGGGGCCTTCCGCGATATCTCCCGCCGCGTAAATGTTCTCCACGTTCGTGCGACAATGCTCGTCCACCAGAATGCCCTGGTTGGTCTCGAGGCCGCTGCCCGCCACCCAATCGATGTTGGGCTTGATGCCCGTGGCCATGATGACCAGGTCGACCTCCAAATCGGGACCTTCCTTGAATTTGAGGAGTTTCGCATCCCCTTTGTCCTCGATGGAGGTCACTTGCGTCGAGGTTCTCACTTCCACGCCTCGCTCGTTCAGCCAATCTTGAACGATTCCGGCGCCCGTATCGTCTATCATGCGCGGCAGAATGCGGGATTCGAGCTCCACGACGGTGAGCTTCACGCCCTGATTCACCAGGGCGTTCAGAATCGTAAAGGCGATGAATCCCGCGCCGATCATCGCCACGCGGGCGCCTTCGCCTACGCCGGACGCCACGGCGCGCGCCTGGGGAAACGTCCAGAAGCTGTGCACGTTCTTCCCGTCCGCACCGGGTACCGGGGCCTTCACAGCAGAGGAACCCGTGGCGATTAGAAGGTTGTCGTATTCAATCTCATCGCCCCCCTCGAGGATGAGCTTGCCCGCGGATGCGTCGATTCTCTCGGCGCGCGCGCCGAGCCTCGCATCCACGTTCAGAGCAGCGAGCTTGGGAGGAGAGGCGATATAGACGTGTGATTCCGCAATGTCCCGCGCCAGGTAATAGGGCAATACCATCCGAGAATACGGCGTCTCGTCCGCGACGAGGACGATCTCGGAATCTCCTTGATCCAGTTCCCTGAGGGTGGTGATGGCATTCCAGCCGGCGGTTCCGCCGCCCACGATGACGTGTCTGGCCATGATCAGAGCACCCCCGCAAGCGGTCCGGCAGGCGATTTCGCCCGCTCCGCGGCAAAGGGCCCGACCCAGTCGGTCTTATCGGCCTCCTCAAAAACGATGGCGTCTGTGGGACACACGGACGCGCACGCGGGGTTACCACCGCACAAGTCGCACTTGAACGCCTTGTGGGTGTCGATGTCATAGAACATCGTTCCATAGGGACAGGCGATGGTGCAGAGCTTACAGCCCACGCAAATGTCATCCGCCACGTCCTTCGCCCCGGCCGGCGAGATGCCGATCGCCTCGACCGGACACGCCGTCAGGCACCATGCCTCGTCACACTGAGGACAGGTATAAGGCGCATAGCTCGTATGACCTTCGAAAGCAGAAACCCGGATGACAGCCTTCGAGGGCTGAAACGTCCCCGTCTGCTCGTATGAGCACGCGAGTTCGCATCGCATGCAACCCGTACATTTTTCGGGAATGATCTTGAGTATTTTCATCGCACCCCCACGATTTTTGGTAGGGTTCCCCGCATCGCATCTCACCAATTTTGATGCGGAAAACACATCTTTGAAATGATGAAGACGGGCGCATTCTCGCAGACACAAACGACCCCGGTCAAACGAAAATCCCGATTTTCGCTCGCGTGGAACGTCAACCGCCCGACGTCACCAGAACAGCTCCCGCCACGACGATGAGCGTTCCCACCACCAGACGCTTCGTGATGACTTCCAGGTCGCGCAGCAGCATCACCGACAGCAAAAGAACGAAAATCGGGGTCATGCGAACGAGCGGGGAAATCACCGCGAGTTGCCCGTCGCGCAGTGAGGTCCAGAACAGCACGGCGGAGAATAACCCAAACACGCCCGCCGGAATGCAAGCAACGGCGAGCTGCAAATTCCATTGAAATTTCTGGGCTTGGGAGGCGAAGCGCGAAGAAGCCAACAAACCCACGTTGGCTATCAGTGTGGCCACCAGAATTCCCAGCCAGGGCGCATTCATGGCGGCCAGTCCGGCTTTTCGGAGATAGGGCGTGACGCTGAACGCCGCCATCGCGATGAAAGCGAAGGTGTAACGCTTCAGCGAATACTCTCCCGTTATCCGCTCGCCGGTGAGCCAGATCATCCCGATGACGATGAGCAAGATTCCCAGCCAGACGCCGGAGTCGGGGCGCTCGCCCAGAATCAGCACGCCCATCAGCGCCGAACCGATGGGAGTCGCCGCCACAAGCGCATTCGTTCTGCTCACCCCGACGTACTCACTCGAGCGAAGAGCGCTGTAGCGCGCTATGAGATTCCCCACCAAACCCGTGAAGAGAAATAAGATGAGAGCCGCCACCCAATCGCCTTCATAGATATCGAACGATGGCGAGAAAAAGACGGCGAGGACCGCCATCCACCCATTCACCCAAAAAATAATGGTGATCGCCGAGGCGCGTTCGAGCAGTCTGCGAACGAGTATTTGATTGCATGCGAACAAAAAGGCACCCAGCAAAGCACGAAACTCAGGCGGCGCCTCCACAATCAAATTTCCCATTTCACACCTCACGAACCACCACAAAAGCGCGGCCTACTCAAAATGAATGAGCACCTATCTGCCCAATACGATCAGAACGGCGCCCTCCACGGCAAGTAGCCCCCCGGCGATCACCCGCAAATTGATGCGCTCGAGCCTTTGATAAAAGACCCAGGAAAACAAGATCAGGAATAAAATGGAGAGCCGGTTTATCGGGATCACCTCTATGAGCTTTCCGTTTTTGATGGCGAGCCAAAAGCAGTACGCCGAAATAACGTTGAAAAATCCTCCGATGAGAACCAAGCACAAGCTCTTTTGATTCCAGGTCCTGGGGTTGAGTTCATGATTTTCGACGAACGGTATGGAGCCGAGTTGGAGAAGCGCGCCCGCGAGCGCCGTGGTGGCGATACCGAAAGCGGGCGAGGGAATCGTCTGAAAAGCGAGCTTGCGCAAGGGCGGGGCGAAGGAGAAGAAAAAAGCGCCCAGGAGCGGCAGAAGATAGTACCAGAGCGGAGCGCGCCTTCCCTTCTCGCCTCTCTCCTGCACCAGTAGTATCGCGCCCAACACGATGGCGAAAGTGCCCAGGGCGATCGGGAAGGTCATCGTCTCGCCGAAAAGGAGCATCGCCAGAAGGGCACCCCATATGGGGTAGAATTGCGCAAGAATCTGAGAACGCGCCATACCGATGAGCGTGGCCGAGATGAAGTTGATGTTTCTCGACAGGAAATGAGAGCAAAGCCCCGCCAGCACGAACCAGAATATCCCCACCAGGGGCCATTTTTCGAGACCCGCACCCAGTATGTATATGGTCGAGGCGTAGGTCACCAGCGTCAAATTGGTCACAAAGGTGATAGCCTTCGGCCCTATCCACTGCAGGGCGCCTCGATAGATGGTTTGCGTGACTGCCAAAAAGACAGCGGACAAAAAAGACAGAAAAACCGGAGGGAGTGACTCGATCAAAGGCTATCCAAGAGACAGAGAGATGTAACGAAGCGATAGATTCTCATTATGACACGAGAAGTCTCCACCTGAAATCAGCGCGCACAGGAAAAACCGAATGTCACGTGTTATATTTTCAACTCCGTTTCCATTTGAGGATGTTCAAAATGCCCCTCGACGCTTCAAGACCCGCTGCGGAGATTTTCTCCGAATACGCCCTGTTGCCCGAAATGTATGGCCGTGAGGTGGAGGGTCTCACCGGGGAGCAACTCGATAAAAAACAACCCGGGAAAAGCTGGGGCCTTTGGTCGATCCGCGAACAGGTCAGCCACATGGGTTATGTGAATTACAGGTGGTTTTTGCAGGTCTGGGGGAAATCCCTGTTTGGAGAGGAGTTGCCGAGGCCGAGATCCCTATACGACACGGGTGGCGCGGACCGACTCCTCGATCCCGGCCGATTCCACGAGATGGACGATCTGCTCGCAGCTTATGAAGACGGCTGCCGGCTGGCTCTGGACATTCTCAAAAACGAAACCCTCGAATCACTGCGGGAAAAAACCAAAATCAGAGAAGTTCCCCGAAACTACGAATGGCCCTCCGGTGATCGGTATATCGACTGGATTGAAAACGTGGTGCTCAAAATCCACCCAGACGGCTTTTGGCGAGACAAGAAAAAAGACAACGTTTTTCATTACAACCTGGAGTGGACATTTCGCCATGTGCTCTGGGAGGGATACGCCCACCTCAAAACCATCCAGGCGCACAAACAAGCGCAGGGAATCGAAGCGAAGATAGCGCTGGATGAGGGCGTGGGCTATCTCGCAGCACTCACCTGGGAGTGAGCATCGACTGCACCAGTCCCTCGGGCGCGTCGTCGACCGTGAAGGAATCCAGGATTTTCTCCGAGATGAAACCTTCTTCGTTCATGTGGCGAAAAAATGCCAGCAAAGGATCATAATAGCCGCGAATGTTGAGCAGGCCGACGGGCTTGTCGTGGTACCCGAGTTGAAGCCATGTGAGCATCTCCATGGTCTCCTCCAGCGTGCCCAGCCCCCCTGGCAATGCGATGAAGCCCTCGGACAGTTCCGCCATTAACGCTTTTCTCTCGTGCATCGTGCGTACGACGCGAAGTTCGGTGATCCCCTCATGGGCGACTTCCATGTCCATCAACTTATCGGGGATCACGCCGGTGATCTCGCCTCCTTTCTCGATAACGGCGTCGGCCAGAACGCCCATGAGCCCGATTCCCCCAGCGCCATACACCACGCCGATTCCACGCGCGCCCAAGGCATGGCCTAAGGTTCGCGCCGCTTCTTGGTATTCGGTTCGTACCCCTTTCGATGATCCTGCAAAAACGCATATCCTCTTCAACAAAATTCCTCCCCGCCGGGTCGGCGCCCAGGCGGGGCTCGACATCTTCCGGCTTTCACTTTTCATGGAGACACGCTACCTCCATTGGCGTCAGACATATTACTACCGCTACACTCCTTTCGCCATGAAAATACTCATCTGGAACATCATGCACGGCGGCGGCGGCCGGGCACCCGCCATCGTGGAGTACATTCGTAGTGGAAATCCCGATATCGCCATTCTGACAGAATTTCGGGGCACTCCGCCCAGCCGGGAGATCGCCTTCCGCATCGAGGAGTTGGGACTGCCCTACCAGCTAAGCACGGCATCCGAAAGCAAACCGGCTAAAAACGCTCTTCTCCTCGCCTCGTGCTGGCCGCTCAAGCGCATTCACTGGAAGAGGCCGCCCGAGCCGGCAGAACGCCGCCTGCTCGCTCACGTCCGCGCGCCCGCGTCCATCGCCATCGCCGCCGTACACGTACTTAATCGAGTCAGTGGAAAAAAATATCCCTTCCTGGATGCGATTCGCGATTTAGCGCTTCGCTGGCGCGGTGGCGGCGCGATTGTGGCGGGCGATTTCAACACCGGGCGAATCGGCGAGGACGAGAGCGTGAAATGCTTCAACAGGCGCGAAGACGACTTCATGACAACCATGTCGGAAGCGGGCTGGACGGACGCGTACCGCAGCGTCAACGGACAAAAACGCGCCTATACCTGGCGCGCACCCGGCGGTGGAGGGAGCTTCCGCCTGGATCACGCGTTCATCAATCGATGTGCGCAAGGCAGGCTGCTTGACGCGCGCATCGACTGGGTGAAGGGCGACCCGAGGCCGCCGAGCGATCACGCCGCCTTGTGGATTACGTTGAAAGATTGATTCCGATAGTAGTAGATGAAGGCTACTCTTTTGAACGGACGGGAGAAAAGCCGTGAGCAGACCCCTTGAGGGCGTCAAAATTTTGGACCTGACCCGCCTCGTCTCGGGCGGGATGTACGGCATGCAACTGGCCGACGCCGGCGCCGATGTGGTCAAGGTCGAAGCCCCGGGCCATGGCGATACGCTGCGGGCATGGAACCCTTATTGGTGGAAGGTCTATGGCCGCGGAAAGCAATCCATCACGGTAAACCTCGCCACATCGCGAGGTCAAGACCTCATCCGAAAGCTGGCGGCGGAGGCGGACGTTCTCGCCGAGAATTTTTTCGTCGGCAAACTCGAATCCTGGGGCCTTGGGCCGGAGGATCTATGGAAAGTGAACCCGAGACTCATCGTCGTCCGGATATCCGGATGGGGGCAGGACGGGCCTTATCGAGACAGGCCGGGCTTCGGCACCCTGGTGGAGGCGATGTCCGGCTTCGCCGATATGAACGGATTTCCCGACTCCCCTCCCCTGGCTCCTCCCCAGCCGCTGGCCGACATGACGGCGGCACTCCAGGGGGTCGCCTCCACCATGTTTGCGCTCTACCACCGCGACGCTTTGGGAGGCGGCAAGGGGCAGGTCATCGATCTGGCGCTCTATGAGCCGCTCTTCACGATGCTGGGCCCACAGGCGGCCCGATATCTAATAGAAGGGAAAAAGCGCCCGCGCCTGGGCAATCGCTCCGAAAACTCGGCGCCCAGAAACATCTATCCCACGAGCGACGGAAAGTGGGTGGCGATATCCGCTTCCACCCAGCCGATGTATGAGCGCCTTGCTTGTGCCCTGGGACGCGAAGACATCATCACCGACGATCGGTTCAAGAACAACGAGACGCGCGTCGTGAACCAGGAGGCGCTCGACAAAATCGTGGCCGACGCCATAGGAAGATATAGCTGCGACGAAAACATGGATAGATTCAACGCGGGCGGCGTTACGGCGAGTCCCGTCTACGACATCGAAGACATCCTCTCGGACCCCCATTTTCAGGCAAGAAACCTGGTTCGCCACGTGCCTGACGCGGATTTCGGGGCCGTGCCCATGCAGGGCGCTTTTCCGAGAATGTCGGAGACGCCCCTCGATATCGCCTGGACGGGACCTGCCCTGGGGGAACACACCGAAAAAATACTCGGCGAATGGCTGGGAATGACGCCCCCGGAAATCGAGCGCTTGCGAAACGAAGAAGTGTTGTAAAAGTCAGCCTCTGGAAAACAGAATCACGGACGCCGCGGCGAATGCGACTCCCACCCCTTTTCTGAGCGTCAATTTCTCCTTCAAGAAGATGATGGCGAGCACCCCGGTCAACACGAAGCTCAACTGGGCGATGGGCGCCACGACGACCGCCTCGCCGTAGGTGAACCCCACGGCGATGGCCACATAACTCGAAGAGGTGAGCACGCCGCAAACGAATGGGACCCATAGCGGCACGCCGCCCCTGGGCAACGGGTCTTTTTGAATGAGCACGTAAGGCACGGCCATGCAGAAGACCCCCACGCTTTGCATGGCCGTCATCATGGCGGGTTTGGCCCCCATCCCGAGTCCCAGTTTGTAGAAAAGCCCGATGACGCCGAACATGCACATGGCGCCGACCGCCAGGCCGACGGAGCGCTTATCCCCGACGGACGCCGCCACCCCGCTGCCGCCCGCCGTCACGGCGAAAGCCGCCAGAACCAGAGCGAGACCCTTGATGAGATTGACGCTCTCGCCGAGAAAGAAAATCGTGAGGGCGGCCGTTACCGCGAAGTTCAGGCGGACGATCGGAACGAGCGCCACCGCCTCGCCCCTTCTTAAGGCGAGCAAAACGAACAGGAACGCGGTGAACGCCAGAATTCCGTTGATGAATCCAAAGGCGAGGCCCGGATTCCAGAGCAACTCCTCTCGATACCAAGCCAGGCCGAACGCGTTGGGCAGGTACGCCATGTTTTGCAGGAACATGAAGGGCCCGCTGCGCATATCCCACTGCTGGCCCCACTTGTAGAGAAAGTCATTGACGCCGAGAAAACACAACGACATGAGCGCGAAGACGACTTCGGGCGGCATACGCGACTCCCCGGCGCGGACGTCCCTGCTCGCCACGCATACCTCTTGGCTGATGGGGGGATGAAAGCGCCCTCGATTCAGGGATGCTCCAAAGGGCAGGCTTCAAAAACCGAAAAAATGATACGGCCCCCACTCCGGCGTGTCAACGGAATGAATGAAGACGAATACCCCCATCTTCAGTAATCCGAGCGACTCGCCATAACCCCCGGGACGTAAAACATGCTATCTTGGAGTCGATAAGCCAGATAAAACCGTTACAATCCAAAAAACTGTGTGTTTTTCTTTTATCTTTCAAGTTAGGAGCCGAGAGATTGGGGCGTGAATATCCGCTTCGCCCGATTGTCGGCGTAGGGGCCATCATCATCGAGAACGAAAACGTCCTCATCGTCCGCCGGGGGCAGCCTCCCAGAATGGGCGCCTGGAGCATTCCGGGCGGAGGCGTTCACCTGGGTGAAGACCTCGAAGAAGCCTGCATACGAGAGGTCAAGGAAGAGACGGGCCTGGACGTGGAGATCCTCTCCGAGGGCAGGGTTTTGAACCGCGTCACCCGGGACGAATGGGGGCGGGTGCAATTTCATTACGTGCTCATCGATTTCGTGTGCCGACCCACCGGGGGCGTGCTACAGGCGGCGAGTGATATTTCGGAAGCCACGTGGGTTCCGTTGAGCGAAGTGTCTTCTTTAAGTCCGATGACGAGTGGAACGGCGGAATTCATACTGGAATCGGTCACCGCGCTCAACCCGTTGTCGCAGCAGAATAGCCGGGAAAGCATATGAAAGACACCGGGGAGAAACAACCTTCGGATGAACAGTTCGCAACTCTGTTCTTGCGTCTCGCAGTTCGCGAACTCCAAACACCCGTATCTCACCTCAAAGAAAAATTTCTCGAACTGGCGGAGGAGTCAGACCCCTGGAAGGCGCGAGAGGAAATTCGGGATTTATCCGGGAACATCTATCGCTTGAGCCGCCTCATCGAAACGCTCTCCGACGCCGCCGACATCGAAACGCGCCATGCAAACATGGAAGACACCGAGATAAATCTCGCGCATCTTTTCAGCGAACGCATCGGCAAGCGGCTTTGGAGTTTCCCTTCTTTTCGGTTTTTGCCCGAGATGCCGTCCCGGCTCGATATGTACGGCGACAGGGCAAGGCTCACCTTTCTCATTGACGATCTGCTGGATGCGGCCATTCACATCGCGCCTGAGGGTGGCATCATTTACGCGCTTCTCAGGAGAGAAAACGAACGAATCGTTTTATCGACCACCAACCGAGATGCCGAAATCCCGCCTTTTTGTTTCGATTCGTTCATCGACTGGATGGCGAAGGACCTGGAGAATCCGGGGGCGCTCCGGGGAATCGGAATCAGCCTCTACCGAAGCCATCTCACCGCCCTCATGCTGGGCGGGCGTCTGGAGATCACAACGCCTCCCGAGGGCGGCGCATCCTTCATCGTCGAGTTCCCCGCACATCATTCACAACATTCCGATCCTCCATAGGAATCCATCTACATGACCGAGAAGAAGCGAATTCCAGAAGAAGCGCTCGTTCGTTTCGCCACGAAAATCATCATGGCCTTGGGAGCCAGCGAGGAGCGCGCCCGGGTGACGGCGGAAATCCTCGCAGCGGCGGACATGCGCGGAATATCGAGCCATGGCGTGGCGGGCGGGACGGGCTTGCGTGAGCTCGTAGAGCGCATTCAAAAAGACGCCATCGATCCGAAAGCCATCCCCAGCGTTGAGCGAAACGAAAACTGGGCAATCGCCACCATGGATGCGCGAGCCGGCATCGGCCCGGCGGCGGCGATGGATGCGACCCTTCTCGCCGGCGATCTGGCGGAAGAATACGGCATCGGAAAAGTCTACGTGTACAACGCAAATCACTTCGGGGCGGCGTGCGTCTATGTGGAGGCGCTCATCGAGCGGGGTCTGGCAGGCCGCGCCACATGCACCTCCGGCGCCTGGATGAAGCCTTTCGGGGGAAACAGGATTCGGCTGGGCACGAACCCCATCGCTTGGGGAGTACCCGCGGGGGATGAGGCCATCGTCATCGACGCGGCCATGACGCAGCGCGCCGTGAGCCCGGCCATACGCGCCAGCCGCGCGGGAGAGGCGATTCCGGACGATTATTTTCTAGATGAGAACGGAGAGGTCATTTCCGGTCACGTGCCGTATGACGAATTGATCAAAGGCTCCGTTCTCCCGCTGGGGGGAATGCAGTTCGGTTACAAGGGTTCCGGACTCGCCGTGCTGGTGGACTTGGACGGCGTCATCGGCGGCGGCGCGACGGAGCATATTCCGACGCTGCGCGTCCAACCCGACGCACGCATCACCCAGACGATAGAGGCCTGGAGGCTGGACGCGCTTTATTCCATAGAGGATGCGAAGAACCGCTTGGCCGAGGCGGTGAGAGACATCAAAAACTGTGGGGGACCGGAGATGCTGCTTCCGGGAGAGCGCGAGGCGCGCAAAAAGGCGGACGCTGAGAAAAACGGCATCCCCTATGAAGCCAGCCAGTGGGACACGCTCAAAATGATAGGGGGCTGGCTGGGCGTCGAACCGCCCGAAGCCATTCCGGAGAATTGATTCGCTGAATCAGTCGCTTTCAGAGCGACAACTCAAGAACACGCGCCGGAGTTTCACCCGTAAACTAACTTCTAGGCATTACGCTCCAGGCGAACGGTTTCTACCTGCCGCTCGTTCGCCGATTGTACGGTGAGCGTCCAGCCTTCCAAGGATATGCTCTCTCCCTCTTTGGGAATACGTTCGAACCGCTCCAGGAGATAGCCCGACAAAGTTTCGTAATCTCCATCGGGGACGGGCAACTCGAGCGCCTCGCGCATATCCTCGACCTCCATGCGAGCGTCGACCATGTATTGGTCCTCACCCAACTTGTGGAACATACGGACTTCGTCGACGTCATACTCGTCAGCGATGTCGCCCACGATCTCCTCCACCAGATCCTCCATGGTCACGATGCCGGTGCAGGCCCCGTATTCATCCACCACCACGGCCATCTTGTCCTTTCGGCTCATCAACTCATCAAGAAGACTGTCGGCGGGCTTCGTCTCCGGCACGAAGTATGCGCTTCGGATGAGACCATCCTTATCCCTGAGGCGTCCCGAGGCGTCAGGACCCAGCCCGATAATGTCCCTCGCGTGCACGACGCCGACGATGTGGTGGAGGTTCTCCCTGTAGATCAGAATCCTCGAGTGGCCGTCATCCTCGATTTTTTCGATTACCTCCTCCACCGTGCTCTCTTCCTCCACCGCGGAGAGGTCCACGATGGGCACCAGCACGTTTTCCATGTCCAACTCACCGAACGTGAAGATGCGTCCGATCATCTGCCGCTCGAGAACTTGCACGTCTCCGTCGCTTTGTTCTTCCATAAGAGATTCGAGTTCCTGCCGCGTGACGAAAGGAGTGCTCTCCCCATTTCGCCTTCTCAGCCCCACAACGGCGCCGATGAGCGCGCTGATGAGCCAGACCAGGGGATACACGATCAGCCTGGCGCCCCAGACGACGCGCGCCAGCAACGGAGCGAGTGCGTCGGCGCGGGCCTGGCAATAACCCTTGGGAACCACCTCCCCGAACACCACGAGCAGCGGGATCACCAGGGCGACCGAAAGCGCCTCCCCATATGCCGGGCCGACGAAATTGATGGCCGCGATGGTGGCCAGAGAAACGTTCGTCACAAAACTCGCGTTATGACAGGTTAGAATCGTGCCCATGAGCCATTCGGGTTTTTCCAGAAGGGCCAGGGCGAGCGAAGCGCCCCTGTTCCCTCCCTCCGCCTTGGCGCGCAGACGGGCGCGGTCCGCGGAAACGATGGCGATCTCCGCACCCGCGAACAACGCTTCCGACAGGAGAAGGATGAGGCCAATGACGATGACGGAGAAGATATCCAATTCAATTATCCTCCCGTCTTCGCGCGCGCACTTGAAGGACGCGGGAGCCGCTTGTCTCGGTCACCGTGAATTCCACGTTCCCCAGCCGAACCCGCTCGTTCAGCGAAGGCACATGGCCCAGCAATGTGAAGACCGCACCGCCCAGTGTGTTCGCTTCCTCGTAGTCGGGGAGTTCCCAGCCGCTCATCGCCGAGAATTCGGCCAGTGGAACACGGCCCTGGCACAGGTATGAATTTTCACTTTCCTGCGTAATCCAGGTTTCCTCGGTCTCTTCGTGTTCATCCTTGATTTCGCCGAAAATCTCCTCGAGAAGATCCGTCATCGACACCAGGCCGAGGGTGCCGCCGAACTCGTCCTGAACGATGGCGACGTGGGTCCGCTCATGCCGAAACCGGCGGAACAGGCGGTCGAGCTTCATCCCGCCCGGAACCACGACGGGGGGCCGCAGCATCTGTTTCGTCAGGCGCTCTTCGGGACCGAATTTCTTCCGCCCCGCCTGGCGCAGAAAATCCTTGACATACAGGATGCCCACTATCTGATCCCTGTCTTGCCGGAAAATCGGAATGCGTGAATGCGTCGCCGTGCGGACGCGATCGATCACTTCAGCGATGGGCAGGCTCATCTCCCAACACTCCAGATCCATGCGGGGCACGGCCACGTCGGATACGGTTCTGTCGTGAAAGCCGAACACGTTGTGAATGAGTTCTCGCTCACCCTCTTCGAGTTCACCTTCGGCATGACCCGCGTCCACGAGATGCAGGAATTCGTCTTCCATCAGAATGCTCTGGGAATCGCGCGAGGGCGCTCCCATCAAGTTGAGCACTCCGTTCGCCACCCGCAAGAACATCCACCGCAGCGGCGAGATGATTCGCGCGAAGAGGGATATGGGATACGCCAGGAATCGCGAGAACCGCTCCGGATACCGTGCCGCCAGGGATTTCGGCGTTATCTCGCCGAATATCATCAAGAGCGGCGTCATGAACACGGGCGCGAGCCACCTCTTCTCGGGCTCCAGATAAGCCACCACAACACCAGTGAACAGCGCGGAGGCGGCGATGTTCACGATTTCATTGCCCATCAATATGGAGGTAATCAGTCGCCTGGGCCTGTCCAGAAGATCGGATATATATTCGCCGGTTCCTCCTTCCCGACGCATGGCGCGCACCCTGGGACGTGGAAGGGAGAAAAGAGCCGTTTCGCTGGCCGAGAAGCAGGCGGAGCAAAGCATGAGGAAGACGAAAGCGGCGAGCCGGAAGAGCAGGTCGGCATCCATCAGTCAATGCCTCCCGGCTGAATGCAATGAAGATGTATTCGCCCCGGAGGTTCGGGGTCAGACGCTGGTTCTTCCGCTACCATGAGTCTGTCAATCTCCTCAAATAATTCCGAAACGCAGGACCGATGTCCTCACGGTCCAGAGCGAACTCGACCGTCGCCTCCAAAAAACCCAGCTTGTCGCCCGCGTCAAAGCGCTTTCCCTCATACTCATAAGCGTAAAGCCTGGTATGTTCCAGCAGGCCCCGCAACCCGTCGGTGAGCTGAATCTCTCCTTTCGCATCCGGCTTCATGCGTTCGAGGATCGGGAAAATCTCCGGCGGCAAAACGTAGCGCCCGATAATGGCGATGTCCGAGGGCGCATCTTCGGGCTTCGGTTTTTCCACCATCCCCTTGAGCGGCGTGACGCCCGGGGTGGGCGACGGTTCGCCGGAAGGATCGATGACCCCGTATTTGGAGAGCGCGTGTTTTTCCACCCGCAGCCCCGCGACCACGCCGCCGCCATGCGCGTTGAACACGCGAACCAACTGGCCGATGGCGGGCTCTTCGCTCCTGATGATGTCATCGGGCAATATGACGGCGAAAGGCTCATCACCCACGGCCGGCTTGGCGCACAAGATCGCATGACCCAAACCCAAAGGACGCTTTTGGCGGATCGACGTAATGCGCGCTTTTTTCGAGATTTCCTCCACCACGGCCAATGACCTCTCCTCGCCCCTGTCACGCAAATAAGATTCCACCTCGAACGCGACATCAAAGTGGTCCACCATCGAAACCTTCCCGCGTCCGGTGATAAAGACGATCTCCTCGATGCCGGCGTCCAGGGCCTCCTGCACGCCGATCTGGATTTGCGGGATGTCCACGATGGGAAGCATCTCTTTGGGGATCACCTTGGTGGCGGGCAAAAACCGCGTGCCGAGCCCGGCCACGGGAAAGACAGCCTTGCGAACCCGGCTCATGAGAAGGTTCCCATGAGAAAAAAGATGTATCGCTGCATGTGAATACGTGACATTTGATTCAGATCATAGAAAAAGGAATAAACGAAGGTCAAGACCCCTTTTCGCGGGCGAGCATCTGCTCGAACGCATCTTCATCGAGAATCTCGACGCCGAGGGATTCCGCGTTTTTCAGCTTCGAGCCCGGGCGCTCGCCCGCGACGAGAAAACTCGTGTTCTTGCTCACAGAGGAGATCACCCGTCCCCCGAGCGCCTCGATGGCCGCTTTCGCCTCGCTTCGCGATCTTCCCGAGAGCGTCCCGGTGAGCACGAAGGAAAATCCCGAGAAAGCCGCCTCACCGGAGCCGCCCTCCGCCGCTTCAGGGGGCGCTTGCGGATCCACACCCGCCTTGAGGAGGTTGTCCACCATCTGTGCGGATCTGGCATCGGAAAAAAACCGCACGATTCTCTCCGCCACCTGGGGACCCACCTCATGAACAGAGACGAGCGTTTCCGTATCCGCGCGGGACAATTCCCTGACGCTGCCGAACCTCTCGGCCAGCACTTCGGCGATGTGTTCCCCCACGTGGCGGATGCCAAGCGAATAGATAAAACGGGCCAACGTCGGTTTTTTCGCCCTATCGAGCGCCTCAAGCAGATTCTCCGCCGATTTCTCCCCCATGCGCTCCAGCGATGAGAGTTGTTCTTTCGAGAGGGCGAAAAAATCCGCCGGCTCGCTCACCAAGCCCGAATCCACCAACTGGTTCACGAGTTTCTCGCCCAGTCCGTCGACGTCCATTGCCCGCCTGGAAGCGAAATGCCGCAGGCTCTCGCGCACCACGGCGGGACAAACCGGGTTGGGGCAGCGAACCACCGCCTCCCCCTCGGGACGTTCGGCGGGCGTCGCGCAAATCGGGCATTTCTCGGGCATGGGGACGGCTTCGGCGTCGGGGGGCCTCTCTTCCTCGATGACCACCACCACCTCGGGGATGACGTCGCCCGCGCGCTGAATGAGCACACGATCTCCTTTTCGAACGTCTTTCCGCCTCATCTCGTCTTCGTTGTGAAGCGTGGCGCGCGTGACTTCCACGCCGCCCACGCGCACCGGCTTCATGAGCGCCACGGGCGTAATGGCGCCCGTGCGACCCACCTGAAAGATGATGTCCTCCACCCGGGTGGTTTCCTGCTTCGGGGGAAATTTATAGGCAATCGCCCAGCGAGGCGCGCGGGAGGTGGAACCCAGTTCGTTCTGCAATTCCATCGAATCCACCTTCAGCACCACGCCGTCCTGCTCATAGGGCGCATCCGCGCGCCCTCTCAGCAATTCCTCGTAAAACTCCACCGCCTCGCGCAGGTTCGCGCACTTTCGCCACACCGGACTCACGGGCAACCCCCATTTCGGCAGGGATTCCAGCAGATGCGATTGGCTCTGAAACGAAAAGCCCTCCACTCGTCCGACGGCGTAGAACGCCACCTCCAGGGGCCGCGTGGCGGTGATTCTCGAGTCGAGCTGGCGTAGCGAACCCGCCGCCGCATTGCGCGGATTGGCGAAGGGGGGCTCCTCTCTTTCAAGACGTTCCCGGTTCAGTTTTTCGAATCCCTGGAGATTCATGAACACCTCACCGCGCACGGCCAAATACGCCGGAGGCTCGGGGCCTTCCTCGGGAAAGCGGAGGCGGAGCGGAATACCCCGCACCGTTTTGAGATTTTGCGTGATGTCCTCCCCGCTGACTCCGTTGCCCCTCGTTCCACCCGAATGGAAGGAGTCGTTTCGGTAAATCACTTCCACCGCCAGGCCGTCGAGCTTCGGCTCGCAAGTAAAGTCGAACGTCTCGATGTTCCTGTCGTAGGTCTGTAGGAGAAACCGCTTCGCGCGCTCCTCGAAGGCGACCATCTCCTCTTCCGTGACGGCGTTCTCCAGGCTTCGCATCGGCGGGTCGTGATGAAACGCATCGAACGAATCGAGAGGGGGCGCGCCGACGCGCATCGAGGGAGAATCAGGCGAGGCGAGGGCGGGATATTTATCTTCCAGCGCTTGTAACTCGCGCATCATCCGGTCGTATTCCGCATCGGAAATCACCGGCGCATCATGAACATGATAGCGAATGTTGTGATCGTGAAGCTCTCGCGCCAAGGTCTGCGCGCGCTCTTCGTCTTCGGGAGGAACGTTCGGCTCGTTCATTTTACGGGCACACAAAACCCCCGGGCGCTTAAAGCGATTCGAGGCGCTTTCGGGCAGTGGACGCCGCGCCCGAATCCGGATATTTGGCAATCACCTGGCCGAGCAACTCCCGGGCGCTCGCGCGATCGTCTATGTTCAAAAACGAGAGGGCCTCCAGAAGAAGGGCCTCCGGCGCCTTGTCTCCGTTGGCGTAATCGACCTGCACCTTGTTGAACGCCAGTATGGCGCGCTCGAAATTCTTCTCCTGATAGTAGGACTGCCCTATCCAGTATTGCGCATCATCCGCCAACTCATGCGTGGGATATTCGGATATGAACCCATTGAGCAGACCGCGCGCCTTCACGAAATTTCTCTCATCGCGCAGGACGCGAATGGCCTTAGTGTAGTCTTCTTCCGGATCGGGGGGTCTCGGCGCTGGCGCCGGCTTTTGGGGTCGGCTCGCCGGCTCTTTGGGAATGACGGCGACGCGCGTGCCTTTGACAGGAAGACCCACGGCTCCAGCGTCCCGGTTTTGCGGCAAGCCCGCAGAAGGAAATAACATGTTGGCGGGAGGAACGCCTACATGCAGCGCCTGCGTGGGCACGCCTACCGGTTTGACGACGATTTCCTCTTTTTTCGCCGCCGCAACCAGGCGAGTCTTCGTGCGCAACCGGCTCACTTCGTCTTCGAGCTTTTCGATCCGTTCTTCAAGTTTCGCGATGGACTTCTCGGTTTTTCCGAGAGACTCCTCGGAATTCTTACGCGCGCGTTCGACCTCGTCCGTGACTCCCTGAATGGCCTCGCGCGCCTCCTCGATGCGCTGCTCCTGGTTACGCATCCCGCTTCTGAGGCCCTGCAGATTCTCCTCGATCGCCGCAACATCCACCGAGGGCGGTGGCGGCGCGACCTGAGCCGGCGGCGCGGGGCGAGGCGGCGAACCCGGACCGCCCACCGGGGAATCCGCCTCCGGGCAGCCGAGCAAAACAAGAGACAGCGCAACCAGCGAGAAAGACCTGAGTCTGGATGTCTGGAAAGTTTTCATGAAGAAAAACTCCCCGACGGCGCGTGCCGACGGGGAGTCCTTTTCTTTGCGCAGGACAGTCGGGCGACTAATTCATGCCCGCCGGAATGCCGCCGATGACGTTGAACTTCGCTCGCCGGTTCTTGGCCCATCCCGCTTCATTGGAGCGCGAATCGGCAGGACGCTCTTCGCCATAGCTCACCGTATCGACTCGGGAAGACTTGACGCCGAGCGAGACGAGGTAATCCTTGGAACTCTGTGAACGCCTGTGCCCGAGCGCGATGTTGTATTCCACCGTGCCGCGCTCGTCGCAATGCCCTTCGATCTGCACCCGAATGCTGGGAAACTCCTGCAGGAAGCGTGCCTTGGCGTCCATGATCGCGCGCATGTCGGGACGGACATCCGACTTATCAAAATCAAAATACACCAGATCGTTTTCAAATTCGGCCAACGAGCGCTTGAAAGCGGCGCGCTTGCGACGACGCTCCGCCTCGGTCATGCTCATTTCTTTTTTCATCACGGGTTTAGGAGGTTGCTTTTTTCTCACCATGGGAGCAGGCGGTTTGGGAGGTGGCAGTTCTTCCGTTTCCACGGTCTGTTTCACGCAACCCACTGCGAACAGGAGCACCGCAGCCATCAACAAAGATTGAAAAGATTTAATACGGCCCGATAACAACATTCAGACATCCCCCTCGGAGTCTCTCGTTCGTATATGTTCAGAGTGAGAAGCGTGATACTACACGGAGCGGAAACTCTTCCCCTCTTCATTCATCCACTCATCCACAGGCTTACGCAGGCGAAGTATAAAGCGCGAATGCGCGATGAGCAAGTCTATTTCCTGTTTTTTCAAGAGTTATTTCCCGATTTTCAAAATTTCATTTCGATGTGGGCGACCAGGCGGGCTCCTGTCCGGGTTGAAGACGCTTGAGTTGCGTGCCTGCCGATGTCATCACGTATACATATTTTCGGCCGCTTCGATCGGAGGAGAAGGCGATGTGCCGCCCATCGGGGGACCAGGAGGGTGATTCGTTGCGGCCCTGGCTGCCCGTGAGGCGGCGCACGTTTCTGCCGTCCGGGGTCATGGTGATGATGTCGATTTCCTTGCCCCGCTTGACGCGGCTCGTCAGGGCGATTCTGTCCCCCCGGGGACTCCACTCGGGTTCGGTATTGTATTTTCTCGTGTATTTTCCTTTGTACGTGATGCGCTTAGGGCTCGAGCCGTCCACGTTCATGACGTAAATGTGAGGATTTCCCGACCGGCTCGACGTAAAGGCGATTCTTTTGCCGTCCGGCGAGAACGTGGGAGATACGTCGATGCCGAAGCTCCGCGTGAGTCTTCTCTTCACGCGGGTGCGCAAATCGTAGCGGAATATCTCATAGTTTCGCCCCACGAGTTCGGCAAAGGCGAAATAGCGCGAATTCGGAGAAAAAGCGCCTCCGATGGCCTGCGCGCGAGATGAACTCACCTTGAACTCGCGCGCCCCGTTCGTGGGAAGCAGAAACACGCCGGGCGGCCTGGATTTGAACGAAGAATACGCCATCCATCTTCCGTCCGGAGACCACGCGGGCGTGTTGTTCCCCATGCCGTTGCGCGTCACGCGCCTGAGTTCGGCGCCGTCCCAGTCCATGATGTAAATCTCTCCGCGCTCTTTGAGCGAACGCCTCGAGACGAATGCGATTTGTGTGTCGAACACTCCCTTCTCGCCCGTGAAGTGCTGAAGCACCGCGTTGGCGAATCGGTGGGCCAACAAGCGCCAGCCGCTCCTGGAATAACGATACCGCTTGCCCAGCTCCTGGGCGGAGCTTTGCGTATCGTATAGATAGACCTCCGCGGTGATGGTCTTTCCCGAAATGGTGTAGCCGCCCTTGATGAGGGCATCCACCTTGACGACCTTGCTCCAGTCGGAGAAGCGCTGCTCGTCCCTTCGAATCCCCGCGCGCATGGGGTTCTCCAGATAGCCTTTGCGGTCGGGGATGAAGAACAGGCCGCTGCGCCTGAGGTCAGATTCGATGACTTGCGCGATCTTGAGGCCCAGCGGGTCGCGCTCGGTATCGAGGGGACGAAACTCGGGGATAGCCAATCGAATTTTTCTGGCCGTGGGGGAATAGATGTCGATGAACTCGCGCGCGGCTTCCGCAGCTTGAGGCCATGAGAAAACCATGACGATGAGAAAAACCGCCCAATGAAGCATGAGGCCCTCACGCCTGTTCGGTCTGGTTTGAATTTTTTCTCGCATCAACGGCAAAAATCCTCTCCACAGAATCGGAAACCGAGCAAAAGCCAGTTTTCCTTTATCGTATCGGGCGGCTTGGGCAGGGAGGGTTCGGCGGCCCGCTGCACGGCGCGCAGCGCCGCCTGATCGTAAATGTGGTTCCCGCTGTAGCGTACGACCCGCAAATTGCGGTAATTCCCTTGCCGGTCCACGTCAATCGTGACGTCGGTCTTGAGTCGGCCCAAATCCGAAATGCCGGGCGGTACCGTCCAGAGACCCCGGATGCGCTCCGCCAGCAGCCCATAGTATCTCTCCTTTTCGGTTCGCGCGACGCCGCCGCTGCCTCCCGCGCGGCTACCGCCGCCCTGGCCGTCGCCTCCCCCCTCGCCGGCGTATCCCTTACGAGGCGCCTGGCGCTTGGGCGCGAGATCCGCTTTCGCCAGGCGATCATCGCTCTTCCAATCATCGCGGGGGCGCTTTTTCGTTTTCGCCGGTTTGTTCTTTTCGTTTTTCTTGAAACGCGAACGCCAGCGCCTGGCGCGTTCCCTCCGATCGCGTATCCGCTTGAGGCGCGCCTCGCGAACGGGATCACGCTTTTTTTTCCGAATGACCTTTTTGTTATTCTTTTCTTTCCCGGTCTTGATTCGCCGAACATTCTTGGTGGGTTTCTTTTTCTTCTTGACGACCTTCTTTTTCTTCACCTTGGCGGGCGCGGCTTTTTTCTTAGGCGCCGCTATCTTCCTCGTCCCCTCGTCCGGTCCTTTTCGAGGGGTGGGCGCTTCGATGTCCTCGGGCCGGTCGCCGGATTTTCCCCGCGCCGAACCGCCCGGGATTTCATCCGCTCCCACCAGGCTGACGGCCGTCCCGCTTCCGAAAAACCGGTATTTCGGCTGAGAGGGCGCCAGGCTCACCCAAACGAAGAGCGAGACGTGCAAAACAACGGAAGCCGCCAGCGCCCTGAGAAACCGGCGGTCGCTGAACAACCCGCCCTTCTTGCCGTTCGCGGCCCGAAGGCTCGCGCCCAATCTGGGTGAGCGTCCACCGGAGGAACTGGAACTTTGCGGAAATTCCGGTTTTTTATTCATGGGGCCACCGACTTCTCAGCGTTTGCGCCGCCCGCCCCGAGAGGACTCCAGGGGGTCGGTCACCATGTTGAGGCGGCCTATGCCCGCCGCGCGAATGATGGCCATGACCTCGACCACCTCCCCGTAAGGAACCGCGCGATCCGCCCTGAGAAAGATTTCCTTGCGCCTCCTGTCCTTGAAGAGCACCGCGAGCTTCTCTCTTAATTCGGAGGCGACCAGCGGGTTATCATTTATATACATGTCGCGTTTTTTGTCCAACGTAATGACGACGGCATCCTCGGCCACGTTCGCCTTCGCCGCCTGGACCTGCGGCAAATCCACGTTCACGGCCTGGTTCTGCGTTTCGAGCAGAGGCGCCGTGACCATAAAAATCACCAACAACACCAGCATCACGTCCACGAGCGGCGTGACGTTGATGTCCGAGATGCTCGAGCCACGGTTCAGCTTAACGGCCACGGGAAACTCCGCTCGTCACAAACGCATGAAATGGCGGTCGACCAGATTGAGGAAATCCGCCGTAAAGTTTTCGATTTCATCCGCGATCACCTTCACGCGGCCCTGGTAGTGATTATAGGCGATCACGGCGGGAATGGCCGCCAGCAACCCGAGCGCCGTGGCGATGAGCGCCTCGCTGATGCCCGGCGCAACGACGGCGAGCCCGGCGGAACCCCTGGCGCCGATTTCGCGAAACGAATTCATGATACCCCACACCGTGCCGAAAAGCCCGATGAACGGCGTGGCGCTCGCCGTGGTGGCCAGAAAGGTCAGCATGCGCTCGAGCCTGCTCACCTGCTCGTTCGCTGCGCGCCTCAGCGCTCGCTCGACGCTCTCCACCCCCGTCATTTCCGAGGTGAGGACGCTCGAATCCTCCTCTCCTTCCCGGGAACGCGTCTTCAGCACCTGTTCGGCTTCCTGATAGCCCGCGGCGAACACCTCGCCCACCGGACTGCCCTCGTGCTCGGCGAGTTCCGCATACAGCCTGTCGAGTCGCTTGGAGCGCCAAAACGCATCGACGAACATCGCCGAGCGCCGCCGCGCGCCCCGAAGTTCCCAGAACTTCCAGATGATGATGGCCCAGGAAGAGAGCGAGAAAAACACGAGCACCAGCAAAACGAAAAACACCATGCCGCCCGATTGGGTGGCGAGGGTGATGATGTCCATTTCTTCTTGAGGCGGTGCAAGTGGCGCGGAATCGCCCGTCGGTAACGCGGCCGCGGCCAAAAAAGGCAGCAAGTCTGTTCTCCTTCTGGGCGGAGCAGGCAGTATCGCCCCTTTCGCCGGTACTCGTCAATGCAAACAAGTCGATGCAAATCGTTGACATCTTCTTGAAAGGCTGGTGATAATGAGCCTCCCGCCCACCCCTGGAGACGTAGCCTGAGTGGATATTCACGAGGCAAAAACCGCCATTTCGAAGCTGATCGACGATGAGGCGGATGCGCTGTGGGCGCTTTCTCTCGCGATTCACGCAGACCCTGAACTGAGCCTCGAAGAACACCGCGCGGCCGAGCGGCTTTGCGCCTATCTCGAGGAAAACGGGTTCGCCCTCACCCGCGGCGTGGCGAACCTGCCCACCGCGTTTCGCGCGGACAGGCCCGCCGCGGATGATCAGAAACCATCCGTTTCGTTTCTCTCGGAATACGACGCGTTGCCCGGCCTCGGGCATGCCTGCGCGCACAACGTCATCGGGGTCGCCAGCGCAGCCGCCGGCGTGGCGCTCAGAAAAGCGCTCGGCTCCGAATACGGAGGCGTCACCGTTTTCGGCACGCCCGGAGAAGAGGGCGGCGGCGGCAAGGTGCTGATGGCGCAAGCCGGCATGTTCCGGGATGTGGGCGCCGCCATGATGATCCACCCATCGGACAAGACCAGGGCCGATGTCGATTTTCTCGCGCTCTCGGAACTCCGCTTTCACTTCAAAGGACGCACCGCCCACGCCTCCGCAGCGCCCGACCTGGGCGTCAACGCGCTCGACGCCGTCATCGCCACGTTCAACGCCGTCTCCTTGCTTCGCCAGCAACTGCCCGGCGGCGATCGCGTGCACGGCGTGATCACCGAGGGCGGGGAGGCGCCCAACATCATCCCCGATAAAGCCTCCGCGTGGTTTTTCGTGAGGAGCAAAACGATGGAAGGGCTCGATGCTCTGGCGCCGCGGGTCATCGCCTGCGCGGAAGGCGCGGCCCTGGCCACGGGGACGGAACTCGAGACGGAGAAAAACCCCATCACCTACGCCCCCATGCGGGTCAACCCGCCTCTGGCGTCGTTGTTCCTGAAAAACCTGAATCTTCTCGGCGTTCATGAGCCAGACTCCCCGCCGCCCCTGCGGATGGGATCCTCAGACGTCGGGAACGTCAGCCAGCAGACGCCCACCATTCATCCGCAAATCCAGATGGTCCCATCGGGCGTTTCCGCGCACACGCCGGAGTTCGCCGAAGCTTCCGGCGGAGCGGAGGGCAGGCGCGTCATGCTCACAGGCGCCAAGGCACTGGCGATGACGGGGGCGGACTTTCTTCTCGACGAAGGGGCGCGCCGGGCCGTTCAGGCCGAATTCGCGCGCCGGGGGGAATAAAAATCAACATACGGAAAACCGACATGAAGCCGCGAGCCTGCATTATCGCCACTATCGGCATCCTTCTATTTTCGACCAGCGCATGGCCCGCACCAAAAACGCCGCCACCATCCACGAGCAAGCCGAGCACCGCGCGCGCCGAGAAGCCGTCGCTCGAAAAAAAAGCCGCCCGCCCGCCCCTGCCCACCCGAATAGAAAATCTCCTGGTCAAGGAGCGATACAAGGAACTCATTCGCACCCTGCGCCGGGAGAAAACGGACCTGGCCGGCAGGCGTTCTTTTTTGCTGGGCCACGCCCATTTGAAACTCAAGCAGTATCGTCCGGCGATCGAATCTTTACAGAAATCACTCGATCAGATTCCCGCGCTCGAGAACTACGCACTCTTGTTTCTGGCAAAAGCCGCGCTCGGCGCCAAGGATAACGCCGTCGCCCGGCACGCGCTCGAAAAACTGGTCAAAAAAGGAAAAAAAGCGCCCGAGCCTCCTTTCGTCTACAAGGCGCTCGTCGACATACACCTGGAGGAAAAGCGTCCCCTGCGCGCAGCCAAGACCGCCAAGCGCTATCTTCTCCTGTTCCCGAAAAGCCTGGAGGCGCCCGATCTTCTGCTCAGGCGCGCCAAGGCGCTACGCGCCGCGCGGCGAAACCGCGAAGCCGCGCTCGCCTTTCGGGAGTTGTGGCGGCGGCATCCCGAGCACCCCGCCGCGCGCCGGGCGCTGCGACGCTCGACGCGAATCGGCGCCGCCCTCTCTCCGCCGCTCAAAAAACCGGGGCCCAGGGCTCACTACGAACACGCCCGGCTCCTCAGGAAACGCTATCGCTTCGAAAAGGCATTGAGAGGGTTTGGGGACTTGAAGCGCCAATTCCCGAAATTCTACTCCCACAGCCACTATCACAAGGGCATCGTGTTCAACGAAGCGCTCACTCTCTTCTCCCTGCGCCAAACGAAACGGGCGGATCCCGCCCTCAGGCACGCCATCAGACACTACGCCGCGGGCAGCGCCAGGCGCGCGGAGGCGCGATATTATTTGGCCAGAAACCACCTGCGCAAGAGAAATCAACCCGCCTTCGAAAAACAGGCGCATCGCCTGCTCACCGAGACGCAAAAAGGAAAATGGGCGGCGAAGACACGCTACCTGCTCGCCCGCGTATATGAGGACGATCGCAATTTCAAAAAGTCCGCGCGCTATTACAAGAAAGTAATCTCCAGTCACCCGCGCTCCCCCCTGGCGCCCAAGGCGCTGTTCCAACTCGCCTGGCTTCGCTTCCAGTCCAAAGACTACCGGGGGGCGCAGAAAGGGTTCTCCAGAATGAGAGCCGCTTACCCCGAACACTGGCTGGTCTCATCCGCCACTTACTGGGCCGCCGTCTCGGCGGAAAAAACAGGGGACCGAAAGAGCGCCCTCGCCCATTACCGCGCCTGCGCCCGGGGTCACCGCCACCGCTATTACGGGCAACTCGCCCTGCGGGCCATCGGCCGTCTCGCACGCGGGGGGGAATCAAGCGCGCCGAAGCCGCCCCCTTTGAGAGAGGCCGGCTTCCGCAAGTGGCTGCGGCCACCGCCCAAAAGCGCTCCGGTCCGAGAAGCGGCCGCGCTGCTCTCCTCCATGGGCTTTCACGAACTCGCCGCCAAGGAGTACCGCCGCCTCGGCTCATCGCCATATTCGCGCTACCAGGCGGCGCGCGCCTTTACGGCGGCGGGCCAGAGCCACCGCGCCATATACCTGATCAACGAATCCTTCTGGGATGCGGTGCGCGCGGGCGGAAGCGACCTGCCGAGGGAATTCTGGGAAACAATATATCCGCTCGTCGTCAAACGCAGGGAACCCGGAGGGGCGAACCCCTATCTGGTGAACGCCGTCATCCGGGCGGAGAGCGCCTTCGACACCCGCGCCATCTCCCCCGCCGGCGCACGGGGGCTGATGCAGCTCATGCCCGCGACCGGACGCAGACTCGCGAGAAAGCACAAAGTCCGCATCAAGTCCGTGAGCGACCTCTTCGACCCCGAGATCAACACCCGCCTGGGTGCGCGGCACCTGGGCGAACTCATCCGCGAGTTCGGCGGCGCGCTCGTTCCCGCGATAGCGAGCTACAATGCGGGCCGCTTGCCCGTTAAAAGATGGTGGGCGGCCGGACGCAACAAGCCGATTGAAATCTTCATCGAGGAAATTCCCTACCAGGAAACGAAAAACTACGTCAAAAGAGTGTTGGGCTATTACCACGAATACAAAAGGATATACGGAGAGGCGAATCGCTCGAAACGGGGGGGAACACCCCCCTCATGAACGACTCGCGACCCCTCCTGGCCATCGGTCTCATGTCGGGAACCTCCGCCGATGGCGTGGACGCCGCTCTGGTACGGATTCTCCCGGGGGAGCGCGCGCAAGTCGAAACCCTGGACTTTCACGCTGCTCCATATCCGAAAAGCCTGAGGGAGCGGATTCTGCTCGCCGGGGGCGAGGCGGGCGCCCCGACGGACGAGGTATGCTCCCTGCACCGGGAGGTGGGCGAAGCCTTCGCCTCGGCCGCTTTTGAGGTGGCGTCACGCTCCGGCGCCCGGCTTGAAAAAATCGACTTCATCGGCAGCCACGGCCAGACGATCCGCCATCTGCCCGAAGGCATGGAGGGCGAGCACGGGCCGCTGCTCCCCTCCACCTTTCAGATAGGCGACCCCGCCTTCATCGCCCAGCGCACGGGGATCACCTGCGTCTCGGATTTCAGAGCGCGCGACGTGGCCGCCGGGGGCGCGGGCGCCCCCCTGACCCCCTGGGCGCACCGAATTCTCTTCGGCCGGGATAACGCCGCCTCCGCCTTCTTGAACCTGGGCGGCATCTCGAACGTCACCTATCTCCCACCCATGGGAGTAGAGGGTGTTTTCGGCTTCGATTGCGGACCCGCGAACATGACGCTCGACGCTCTGGCGGGGCGGATCACCAACGGGGAAAAAACCCATGATCAAGACGGCGCCCTGGCGGCGGCCGGCCGCGTATGCCCCGAAACACTGAGCGAGCTCCGCCGGCACCCCTATCTGAAACGAAAACCGCCCAAAAGCACGGGCAGAGAGATGTTCGGCGAGGCGTTCGTGGATGAAACCATAGAAGGCATCGTTTCGCGCGGAGGCGACTTGAAAGACGCCATCGCCACCCTCACCGCCTTTTCCGCTTCGTGCGTTGCGGATGCGATTCGGGATTTCTTTCCAACCGACCCACCACTCGCCGAGGTAGTGGCCGCAGGCGGCGGCACTCGCAACAAAACCCTCATGCGCGGCCTGCGCGGCGCCCTGGGCGATCTTCCCCTCGTCGAAAGCGACGCGCGGGGCGTCTCTCCGGACGCCGTCGAGGCGATCTGTTTCGCCTTGCTGGCGTGGGGCACGCTCACCGGACAGAAAAACAACTTGCCGGGCGTCACCGGTGCGAAAGAAGCCGCATGCCTCGGGAACGTCACGCCGGGGCGGAATTTCGCCTCCCTGATGAGGTGTTTTTACAATTCCGCGTGAGACCGAATAAACACAAACGGCCCTGAACGGGTTTGTTGAAAAATCCCTGTATGTGTCCCCTGGAAACCGCCGACGCCTTTTTCTTCACCCTGAGTAGCGGCCCCTCGACTTCGCTCGGGGCAGGCTCCACCGTTCCCCGACACCCTCATCCTGAGTAGCGGCGGAGCCGCGTATCGAAGGACAATCGCGACCAATGCGGAAGCGATTGCTCCGCACGCCGGGAGAGCCTCCCATCCTTCGATACGGCGCTTGCGCGCCTACTCAGGATGAGGAGGAGGTTTCTCGCGGGTCGTCGGTGATCGAATCGGCAGTAGGGACAGGCCCCTGCGCCTGTCCTTAGAGGCGGTTCGGTTTTGATCGTCATTCCGGCGAATGCCGGAATCCAGGCGGACGGGAATGGAAGAAAAGCGGGAATGCGGCGATTCGGTGCGGGTGGCGGGATTCCCTGAACCCCGGGTTCTCTCATCGGCTCTGGATTCCGGCATTCGCCGGAATGACGGCAGTGGTGAATTCCGAGCGAGGAGGGGTTTTTCAACAATCCCGGAATGCGGCATCATGCGCTCCCGGCACTCAATCATCAGGAGGTAAAACGTGGATGCGGCCATCGAGGCGCAAGCCGTCTCACTCACCAAAGAGCTGATCGCGATTCCCAGTGAAAACCCCACGGGCGATGAGTTCGCCATGGCGGACAGGATGGAGGCCTTTTTCCGGGGCATCGGCCTCGAAGCGAAGCGCGAGCGCGTCGCCGAGAGGCGCGAGAACGTGACCGCGGAGATCACGGGCTCGGGAAGCGGCCCCGCCCTCGTCTTTCTCAATCACATGGATACCGTGCCGGCGGGCGAGGGGTGGTCTCGCGATCCGTTTCTCGCCGCCGAAGAAGACGAGAAGATATGGGGCCGGGGAAGCTGCGACATGAAGGGCGGCATCGCTGCGAGTCTCGCGGCCATGGAGAACCTTAAAATACGAATCGACGGCGGCGCAAAGGCGAAGGGAACGGTTCGCTGCTGCATGGTGGTGGATGAGGAAAGCGGCTGCATGACCGGCACAGAGGCGGCCATCGCGAGCGGACACATCAATGCCGATGATATCGTGATCTCCTGCGAACCGACCGAACTCGCCCTGGTGACGGCGCAAAAAGGCGCCATGTGGTTCGAACTCGTCTTCAGTGGAAAGAGCGCCCACGCCGCGGCGCCTCACATGGGCGCAGACGCGATTCACGCTGCATCCCACGCCGTGGTGGCCCTCCAGGAAACGGTGGCGCAACTACCCTACGAAGACCCCCTGCTGGGGCGATGCACCATGGTCACCAGCATCATCGAGGGAGGCCACAAGACCAACGTGGTCTCCGAGAGATGCGCGATGCAGATAGACTCGCGTTTCGTCCCACCCCTGCGGACGGGGGATATCCAGGAAATCATTCACGAAAAAGCCGCCCAAGCCTGCGACCGGGTGAGCGGGGTCGAATTCTCCCTGCGCGCCACCATTGCGGACCGTCCGCCCGTGACGGCGGACACCGACAGCGCCGGCGCGAGACTCATTTTCGAGACTTTGAAGGAAATCCTGGGCGCAGAGCCCAAGCCCGCGGGGGTGAGCTATTATTCGGACGCGGGCATGGCCGCGGCCCAAACCGGGAGCCGAAACTGCTTTCTCCTGGGGCCGGGAAACATCGAACAAGCCCACACGCCCGACGAGTTCATCGAAGTCGATTCGCTGAAAAAAGCCGCGCGCGTCTACGGCAGGCTGGTCGAAAAATTCATGCTCGACGAAAACGCGCCGTAAATATCGCCATCACTCTTCGGTGCGCCTGTCCAGCGCCCGGAGCATCTCCATGATGCTGTCGAGCGCTTCCACCGCGCCGAGTTCCTGAAAGATGAGGCGCGCCTCGGTCAAACATTCGCGCGAGGCCTCCCATTCGCTCCCCTCGAAATGCACCCGGCCCAGGCTCCCGAGCGCTACTCCCTGAGCGAGAGCGCTCCCTTGTTCGCGGTTGATCTCCAGAGCCGCCTCATACGCCTCGCGCGCTTCGGGCAAATCGCCCCGCGCGTAGTGAATGTTCCCCATGCCGCTCAGGTTCGCCGCCTCGCCTTTTCTGTTCTCGAGTCCGCGATTCAGCCGCAAGGCGTTCTCGTAATACCGGAGCGCGCGCGTGAATTGCTCCTGCGCCGCAAAGCACACCCCCATTTGAGAGTACACCAGCGCTTCACCCGCCTTGTCTTCGATTTTCTGGCAGAGGTTCAGCGCATCATCCAGGCTCACCTGCGCCGACTCGTACTCGCCCGTTTCCGTCAAGACGGAAGCCAGCGCGGTGTACGCCCGCGCCTCGTTGCGCCTGTCTCCTGACCTGTGGAACAGGTGCGCCGCCTCGGAAAGATGCTCTCCGGCCTTTTCCTTGTCCCCCAGACGGCGGAACAACCGGCCGACACGCATGCGCAAGGTGGATAGTTGCTCAAGCCCGCCCTCCGGCCCGATGTAGGCGAGCGCCTTCTCGTAGGATTCCGCCGCCTTCTCGTCATCACCCTTTCGCTGGTAGAAATACCCCATGTTCCGGGAGACCACCGCCAGCACCGAAATATCCCGACCCGCCTCGCGGAATGCCTCGCGGGAATAGGAAATCGCAGGCTCCACCTTTTCCCTCAGATAAGAAGCCACGGCCAGCGCGTTGAGAATGGGCGCGAGTCGACTCGCGCGCCGCAGCGATTCCTTGAGGTGTTCCGTCGCATCCTCAACGCGCCCCAGAATTATCTCGAGAATGGCCAGGCGCAGATATTCTTCAGAAGCCGGCGACTGCCGGGTTCTCTCGCGTTGACCGAGGTCGATGCCGGCGGCGTTCACAACGCCCGGGGTCCAGGCGGGAAGCTCATGCTCCACGTTTTCCGCCAGGAGCAAATCTCCCGGACAAATATCCGCCACGAGTTCGCTTATCAATTCAGAGGGTGTGTTCGCCGGAGCCTCATGCGAGGCGGCGGGCGGCAACGCTGCGCCGGGAGCTGATTGCCCCGCATCGTCGTCTGCAGGGAAATCAAGTTCCTCGGCGTCTTCCGTCATCTCGGGTTCTTCGCCCAAGGCGGCGCCCTGCGAAAAAGGTCCATCGTCGACGCGTTCACGCTGAATGAGGGAAATGACGTCTACCTCGCCAACAGCCGCCTCGGCTTCTTCTTCCGGCTCCGGGGCCGAAGGCGCCCCCCTGGACTCAAGGGCTTGCGGATCGGGAGAAGCCTCATCGGGTTCAGCTTCCGCGAGAAGCAGAACTTCGGGCTGAGACGACGGCTCATCTTCTCGCTCTTCGAGTCGAGGTTCCGGCGGCGATTCGTCCGCGGCTTCCGAAACCTCATCGTCCACCTCCACCCGGTTCTCAGGCGCGGGTCCCGCCGGAGCATCCGCCACGTCCTCGCCCTCGTGCGTGAGGCGGAGGACGTCTTCCTCTTCATCATCAGCAGCAGGCGCATCGTCACCGGAAACCGCGTCGTCGCGCACCTCGCTGACGGCGGGAATCCGCATGCGCAGGGGAGCGCCTGCGCCTTCGCTCGTTTCGGCAGTTCCTGGAACCTCTCCCTCATCGGCGAGGGTGCTTTCAGCCTCGAATTGCGGTTCGCGACGAGGTTCGACTCCCGCCGGTAACTCATCCGCCCCGCGAGGGGATTCTGCATCGAGGGGAGCGGACAATCCCTCCCACCAGGGAGCCTCCGACTCCGAGGCGGACTCTTCATCCGGGGGAAGCGCAGGCTTTTCGTCATCTTCCGAAAGGGCCTCTCCTTCTGTTTCCGGGGGAAGAACCCCACCTTCAGTAACAACCTCGCGGCCTTCCTGCTCGATGACCCGCATGCCTTCTTCCACGTCATCCAGAGATTCCGGGAAATCCCCGGCCGCCTCACGGACGCTTCCGCCTTGCGCCGCCCCTTGTTGGTCCTCTTGTTGTTGGTCCTCATCGACGTCCGGAATGAAATCGTCGATGAAGCGCGAAGAAACATCCTCCCAGCCGGCAGGCGCGCTGCCCCCGGACCCGTCCTCCCAAACGCCGCTCCATTCAGGCGCCGAATCTCTTGCGCGCTTCAGGGCGCGGCGGCGCGTCCACAAAACGACGGGGATGCTCAAAAGGGCGAGCACGCCCACGGCGCCGAACACCGTCTTCCAGGTAGCCATTTCAAACATTCGCCGTCTCCCGACGGATAAGTTTGCGCAGGGCGCGGCCGGGGCGCGCCCCGGTATGGCTCCCACCCTCAACGACGACCTCTCCGTTCACGAGAACCATCTCGATTCCCGAGGGATATGCAATGGGGCGTTCATAGGTGCACTCATCGCGTATCTCGTCGGGGTCGAACAAAACGAGGTCGGCCTTCATCCCGGCCGCGAGTCGTCCCCGGTCCGCCATGCCCAGTCGCGCGCAGGGAGCGGAGGTCATCTTCCGGATCGCCTCGGCCATCGGGAAGAGCCCCTCGTCTCGCGCCAGCGCGCCCAGGACGAAGGGAAAGGTGCCGAAATTTCTCGGGTGCGGCCTGCCGGCGCCCAGGGGGGGCTCGTGCGATAGCGCGCCTGCGTCCGAACCCACCATGACGTAGGGTTTCTCGAGAATGCGGCGCATGTTCCCGGGACTCATCATGAAAATGAGAATCTCGACGTTCATGCACTCCTCGATCAGCAAATCGAGCATCGCATCCACGGGGGCCGTATTCCGGGCATCGCCCAGGCGGGCGAGCGTGAGACCCTCGCAAGGCCGGTTCGCCTCCGTGAAGACGCGGCTGATCAGGATGTTCTCCCAATAGGAAGATTCGGGGTGCGCTCGTGTGATTTCGTCCCGAATCCTCGCCCTGGCCTCCGGGTTCGCGAGGCGCTCCACCTTCTCACCGAGGGCGCCATCATGCGCCCAATCGGGCAGCAGCGCGCTCAGGTGGGTGTTCGAGGCCGTATAGGGATAGCGATCGCAGGTCACGTCCTCGCCCCTCGCGCGCGCGCGTTCGATGCGGTCGAAGGCCTCGTCGAGCTTGTCCCAGTTCCGCTCGCCCGCCGTCTTCAAATGGCTGATCTGAAGCGGCAGCCCCGCCGATGCGGCAGCACTCATCACCTCGTCCATCGCCTCGAGCAGCGCGTCTCCCTCGCTGCGCATGTGGGTGGCCAGCAATCCCCCTCCCCGCGCCGAGACCCGGCAAAGGGCCGTGAGTTCGTCCTTGTCCGCGAAACAAGCCGGCGCATAGACCAGTCCGGTGGAGAGGCCGAAGGCCCCCTGCTCCATTCCCGCGGAGAGCATCCCTTCCATCGCGGCGAGTTCCTCCGCGCGGGCCGGGCGCGCTTCGCCCCCCATCACGCTCGCGCGAATCGTGTTGTGGCCGACCAGATGGGCGTAGTTGATCGATACGCCCACCTCGTCCACATGGTCGAGGTGCCCGCCAACGCTCTGAAACGGGAGTTCCAGGTCGAATTGCTCCCGATACCATTTCTTGCGCTCCTCGGCCTCGGCCCCGCGAATCGGCGAGGCGGCGTAGCCGCAGTTGCCTCCCACGTCGGTCGTCACCCCCTGGCGGACCTTCGCGTGCGCCTCGGGATTGATGAGGAGGTAATAATCCGAATGTCCGTGAATGTCGACGAACCCGGGACTCAGGGCCAGACCCCTCGCGTCGACCTCACGATGAGCGGAGCCGCTCACCTTGGGGCCGACTTCCGCGATGGCGTCTCCGCGAACGGCGAGCGCGCCTTCATACGGGAGGTCGCCCAGACCATCGAATATCATGGCATGGTGAAATATGACGTCATACATCATGGACTGCCCGGGGCGGATTCTGCTCGACCGTCGAGCATAGCAGGAAAGCGAATTATGGGCGAATCTTCATTCGTCTGCAATCGGCGGCGCGCCAGACGCCCATTTCCCGTTTATCATCACGGCGATCGGCTCCAGGGAACCGGAATCGAGAATGCAAAGATCGGCGGGCAGGCCCGGGGCGAGACGGCCCCGGGCGGATTCCAGGCCGAGCACGCGCGCGGGGTTTCGCGTGGCCGCCGCCAGGGCGCAAGCGGCGTCGAGCCCGCACCAATGCCTGAGCCGGGGGAGCATCCCCGAGAGCGCAAGGCGGCTGCCGGTCAAAACGCCCTCGCGCATCACCGCGTCTCCCGGCGTCTCGCCGCTCGTCTTATCCTCGGCGGCCCGGGGCCTCAAGCCTCCGTCGGCCACCAGGTCCGAGGTGAGCACCGTCCTCTCCCAGCCCCTGGCGCGAACGAATGACGCCAGCGATTGATGCGCCACGTGGACGCCGTCCGCAATCAGGCCGGCGGAAAGCCTCGCGTCGTTCTGCACGTAATCCATCGGCGAGGCGCTCCTGTGCGCGGGCGTCTCCGGTTGGCCGTAGCGATTGAACGCATGGACCGCGAACGCGCCGCCCGCCTCCAGAAACGCCTCCACGCAAGCGGCCGAAGCCCGGGTGTGCCCCATGGCGGGGACGACGCCCTTTTCCGCCAGCCAGCTTGCGAAATCCGCCGCGCCCGCCACGCCCGGGGATAGCGTCACCATGGCCAGTCCAGGCGCGCCGCCCACGCCCCATCCCCCGGCGGCTTGGGCGATCGCCTCGACCTCTTCTTTCGAGGGAGGGCGGACGTGTTCTCGCGGATGCGCGCCCCTCATCTCCGGCTCCAGATACGGCCCTTCCAGGTGAACGCCCAGGATGCGCGCCTCGGCGCAGGCTTCTTCCTGCTGAAGGGCCCACGCTTCGCCCACCGCGCGGGCCGCGTCGATCAACTCGTCGCGGGAAGCCGTGGTGAGTGTGGGCAGAAAAGCGGTCGTTCCGCGCCTCGCCAACTCCCGGGCGATACGCCGCACGCCGGCGGCGTCCGACGCGAGCAGCGCATCCGCGCCCAGGCCGTTCACCTGAAGATCCACGAAGCCGGGGCACGCCAGCGCGCCCCCGAGGTCGAGCACCTCGTCCGCAGGGGCCGATGGGCAGGCGCCGCGCGGCCCCACATACGACAAAACGCCCTCCTCGATAACGAGGAGGGCGTCCGATATTCTCTCGAGCGGCGTATGCGCCGTCACACCCGCGAGGCGCAGGGCCATGGCGCGGGCCTACTTCTTCTTTGCGCTTTTTTTCAGTTCCGCGCGCACTTTCGCGTTCGCGTCGATGAGCGACTCGACGTTCTCTTTCGCCACCTCGTACAGGGAGGACTGCAGCCGATCGAGTATGACGCGGCCCGCCAGGGTGGTGACGCCCGGGACTTTGGGCGGCGCCTTCTTGCCGCTCGAGTCTTTGGCAATTTCCTCGATGTCCTTGAGGACGTCCCGGTCGTCGTAGAGTTCATTCTCCCCGTACTGATAGGTGAGCTTCACGTAGTCTCTTTCTTTCCTCTCCTGGTCGCGCGTCTCGCGGACGATGTTCTCCATGTCGGCGGATACGGGCTTTTTGGCCGAGGCGTTGCTTTTCTCGATCTGCTTGAAATACTTGGCGTGATCGTATGACGCGGGCAACTCCTCACCCGGTATCTTCGAGCTGATCTCGAAGCGAATCGCCCTGTCCGTATCCACGAATTTCGGAGGGCCGATCTCGTAGGTGATGCCCTCGACGTTGAACCGATCCCCCTTCTTGGGTTCGAACTCCTTTTGTAAATCTTTCGTTAAGCGGTTCAGCGTGACGGAAGCGGTTTCCACGAAAAGCTGCGCTTGAAGTGAAGACATTTTTTTCGATCTCCTCGGCTTCGAAGGACAAATCTGAGGGTGGAACATGCCCCAGCGTGGCGAATGCGTCAAGACCCCGGGGGGTGTTTCGAAGACCTGCCTGACCATACTGAAAGAACCGGTATTCTATTCAGCGAAGGAGGATATATGTGATACGCTCGCGCTTTTCAAGTGCGCTTCATCTCCAAATCTTCGAAAAGGAGTGATTTCAGATGGCCGGGCCCGTCCACATCCGCATCGGGGGCTATTCCCCGCCCGATACCTCCCACAGCCGCGCAATGGTTCTCTTCAGGGAGAAGATGAGCGAGAGGCTGGAGGAGGAAGTCAAAATAGACATCTTCTGGAACGTGATGGATTTCGGCTACGGCGCGCCCGACCTCCTCGCCATGGTGGAATGCGGAATGCTCGGCATGTGCTATTTCTCGACGAGCTATCTCGCCGACAGGGTGCCCGAACTCGAAATCGTCGACCTGCCTTTCACCTTCGAGGATTCCGCCCACGCCTACGGCGCGCTCGACGGCGCGCTCGGCGCGCACCTGAGCGAGCGAATCGAGGCGCAGACGGGCTACAAGAGCCTGGGCTTCTGGGACAACGGCTTCCGCCACCTCTCGAACAGCGTCCGCGACGTGAGGACGCCCGAAGACTGCCGGGGTCTCAGAATCCGCCTGCAGCCCAACGAGACGCACGTCAGGACCTTCGCACTCCTGGGCGCCGAACCCGTGCCGGTGGAACTCAAGGAGGGGATCGCCATGATCGAATCGGGCGAGGTGGACGCGCAGGAAAACCCGCTTTCCAACACCGTCACCTACGGCGTCACGAACCACCAAAGGCGCATCACGATGAGCGGCCACTTTTACGGGGCGCGCGCCCTGCTCGCCCACCGGGCGAGCTTCAATGCCTGGCCTGCTGAAGTTCAAGAGGCGGCGCGCGCGTGCATCCGCGAAGCCATCGACCATCAAAGAGAGGCCGCCCAGGCGGGGGAGATCGCCATTCGCAGGCGCCTCGAAGAAGAGGGCGTTTCCTTCGTGGACCTGACGGATGCGGAGCGCGCTGCGTTCACGGAGGCCACGGAACCCATCCGCGCCGAAGCGAGGGAGAGGCTCGGGAGCGAGCTGTTCGAACTGGCCGAGAGAAGATAGGCAGTAATCACTCGCCCGGCTCTCCTCGCCATCGCGGCCCCACTGCGGTTAAAATCCATGACCGAACAAGTTGAAACGAGAACGGATTATTCATAGAAGGCGCGGAAAACCTTGCGTATAGGTTACATTGCCGCATCCCTTGTCGGCATCACCATCGTCGGCACGGCCGGCTATACCCTGATTGAGGGATGGTCGCTCGTCGAGTCATTCTATATGACGATGATCACGGTCACGACCGTAGGCTTCAACGAGGTTCGTGAGTTGAGCACTACAGGGCGCATGTTCACCGTGGCGCTCATGCTCCTGGGCGTTGGCTTGGTGTTCTACGGAATCGCCATCATCGCCGAGGTGAAGTTCGAAGAGAGGGTGCGTCAGATTTTCGGGAGGCGAAAACTGGTGAAAGAACTCGACAGACTCGAAAACCATCACATCATCTGCGGGTACGGGCGCATCGGCTCCACCGTCGCGGGGGAATACGCCAGAGAGTCTCTGCCCCACGTCATCATCGAGAAAGACGCGTCCATCGTCGCGCGCCTCGATCAGGATGAGCGCCTGGTGATCCTCGGCGACGCCACGCTGGATGAAATCCTCATGGAGGCGCACGTGGAGAAGGCGAGGAGCCTCGTCTGCGCCCTCGCCACCGACGCGGAAAACGTGTTCGTCACTCTATCGGCGCGGGCGCTGAACCCCGACCTCTTCATCCTGAGCCGCGCCGCGCTCGATAGTTCCATCGGCAAGATGGAGGCGGCGGGCGCGAACCACGTGGTCTCGCCCTACGTCATGGGCGGCATGCGCATGGCGCAGTCCGTTCTGAGACCCAAGCTCGCCGGCTTTCTCGACGAGGTGACCGGCCACGCGACGACGGATCTCGACTTCGACGAGGTGACCGTGCCCGAGGATTCGAACCTCGTCGGCATGGCGCTCCGGGAATCGAAGATCAGCCAGGAAACAGGCGTATACCTGCTCTCCATCCGTCACAACAGCGGGGAGATGCGCTTCAACCCGGGGCCTGATTTTCAGATCCAGGCGGGCGACAACCTCTACGCCCTGGGCACGCCCGAGGAGGTGGAATCGCTGCGCAAGCGCGTTCACGCGAAATAGCGGGCCTCCCGCCTTAACTCACTCTGCTACCTGAGCATATCCAGCTTCAAATTCTCCGCCAGGCGCAGGAGCCTGCCTGCGGCCTCGGTGCCCGGAGCTGCGCTAGCCATCATTTCATCCACACCCGCCAGATAAGGAATCACGCCCAACAATAGAGCATCCGCTCCGCAAAGCTCGGCGATTGCCGCAGGATTTCGCTTCGCCGCAGGCGTGGCCTCCCCCGTCGTGTCGGAGAGGATGACGCCCAAAATCGCAAGGCCCTGCCTCTTCGCCTCCCGCACGCTCAAAAGGGTGTGGTTGATGGTTCCCAGCCCCAGCGGAGCGACTATTACCAAGGCCAGATTCGCGCGGCGCGCCAAATCGCTCATCAAGACGCCTTCGGCCAACGGGGCCAAAAGACCGCCCGCCCCCTCGACGAGCAGAGGGCCGCCTTCTTTTTTGAGCGCCTCTACCTGCGCGACGATGCGCACCACATCCGGCGGCGCGCCCTCGCGCTCGGCCGCGTGAGCGGGCGTGAGTGGAATTTCGTACGTGTAGGGGCAAATCTCTTCCAGGGGACGTGGGTCGCCCGCCGCCGTCTTTAAGGCCAAGGCGTCTGCGGGAACGAGACGACCATCCTTAAGAACGCAGCCCGATTCGGCCGGCTTCATCACCCTGGGGTTTCTTCCCTCAGCCGCCCAGTGGGCCGCGATGACGCAGCCCGCCACCGTCTTTCCCACGCCGGTTCCCGTTCCGGTCAAAAAGATGGCAATATCGGACATCGGACGAACCTCACGAGGAGCCTGAAAATGAGCCGCGCCGAAACCATCGACCTCACGGGCGAACTCTGCCCCATGAACTGGGTGCGAACCAAGCTCGCGCTCGAGGCGATGGCGCCGGGCGATACGCTCGAAGTATGGCTCGACCCCGGTGAATCCGCCACCAGCGTCCCCGGAAGCGCCGCCGCCGAGGGCCACACCATCCAGAGCGCAACGCCGGATGATGAGGGCCGGGTGAGGGTTGTGATTCAGAAAAACTAGTCATCACCGAATATACTCAGCCTTTCCCATTGCCGCCGCAATTTCGCAGCTAAAGAATACACCAGGTTATAGTTGACTTAAAGCCAACTGTCGGCGATATTCGACAAGGAGGCTGTTGTTTGGCTCGGGACAGGCTTTCTCCGAAACAGGCGAAAGAAAATGCCGCCCTTTTCTGGTCGCGCGGATGGGCGATCATCACGCCGCATTGTCAGCGGAGAATGAATGAACGGAATGTCTCCTTTAACGATATTACTTACTTGCTAAATCATGGCGAAGTCGTCGACGACAAATCAGTGTACGACGATGAAAACATGGCATGGGAATATTTCATCGCGGGCGTGGATATTGAGGGCGTAGCGCTGGCGGCCATATTCTCTATCGACTCAGAGGATAGTGAAATCACCCTGATAACGGTGCGAGATATATGAACACTCAAAGGGGCAAATCATGAAATGCAGGGAATGCGGTCAAGACTACGTGGAGTCAACGGGAGACTACCATTTCAAGTTATCCGGGCTTGATAACGCATACATCGAGGATGCGCATCTCATCAAATGCGGATGCGGGGTGGGTCTGAAAATCAAAAGTATGGGTTCGGTGCTGGATGAGCTCGGCAACGCCGTCATCAACAAGCCCGGCCCCCTGAACGGGCAGGAAATCCGCTACCTGAGAAAAAACGCTGGCCTGAGCGCTCGCGAATTCGCCAGATTGCTGGAGGTGAACCACACCACGCTCTCGAAATGGGAAAACGGAAGAGCGCCCGGGCGACCGAACGACCTGTTGATCCGCCTCGCCTATGCGGCATGGAAAGGGTACGAACACCCGAAGCGGATATTCGATATTTTCGAAAAGGTGCGCAAACAGAGAAAGCGGAATATCGGCATCAAGCTCATTCCCGCCGCCAGGGAAAATTTCGAGGTTGAATACGCCGTGTAGACCCTCGTGCCGATTGAGCAAAGCAACCCCCGGACAAGCAAGCTCCTCTATCCTGCACGCTTATGCCAAATAGCGTGTCAAATAGTGTGTCAAATAACGAACGATTAAGAGCTTATTTCCAAAAATATATTTGACAACTATTTAATAATCATATATTTATGAATTTATGATCTTTGCCAAATAGCGTGCCAAATAACGTGTCAAATAAGGAGGTAAATTGGACTGGAAAAAGTTCAGATTCGAATATCGATACGAAAATTCAGGCTTCAGAAATACCATTGTCTCCATAGAGGCGTCCAAAGAAGCGGCAATGAGCCTCATTCTCCCTCCTGATTGGAGAGAGACATTGAACAAGCTCAACCGCGTCCGCGCCATTCACGGCACCACTGCCATCGAGGGAAACCCCCTTTCAGAAGCCGAAGTCTCACAACAAATCGAAGCTCAGGAGCAATCCACCGATCATCATGAAGCAACGCAACTCAGCAAGGAGCAAATTCAGATCAGAAACGCCGGGGCCGCGCAAACTTGGGTTCAAGAAAGATTCAAACCCGGCAGCGACCCTTTTACTCTCACTGACATTTTGAATATGCACAAAATGATCACCGAGAATGCCGACATGACGGATAACACACCCGGGCAGTTGAGAGCCTTTCCGGTTACCGTCGGAAGCCCGTCTCTGGGAGGCGTTCACAGGGGCGCGCCGCATGAGGAACTGCCCGGTTTGATGAATGAATACATCGAATTTTTGCGCTCCCGCAAAATGGAGGCGGAACACTCCGCCATACGTGCGTTACTCGCGCATTTTTTTCTGGTGACCATCCACCCGTTCGGCGATGGGAACGGTAGAGCTTCCCGCCTGGTGGAGGCGGGAATCTTGTTCCAGGGGGGGTACAACGTGCATGGGTTCTATGGACTGTCGAATTATTTCTACCGGAACGACGATGAATACAAAAGACTTCTTCAAAAGTGCAGAGAAGAACAACCCTTCGACGTTACCCCGTTCATTGCTTTTGGTTTGCAGGGTTTCATGGAAGAGTTGAAAGGGATCAACAATTTCATCAACACGAAACTCAATCGAATCGTATATCGAAACATGCTGGTGCAAGCGCGCAATAAGAAGATATCCGAAAGGAGATACCTGATTAACGACAGGGAATACGGCCTTCTTGATTTTTTGATCTCGGAAACCGAGCCCGTCGATCCATTTTCAGAGCAACCTTCGAAGAGCCTCAGTGTAGTAGAGTTATTCGAATCCCCATATATTCGAGGAGCATACAAGGATGTATCCACCAGAACTTTCTTCAGAGAACTAGTCCGTCTCGAAGGATTCGGCTTTATTAAGCTCAGAGACACCAAACCCAATGGATGGATTATGGAGTTGGATTTTGACGCCATAGGGAAATACTAAATTGCCCAATTTAGAGTTGCCCACTCACGCCAACGGCTCGTCCCTCAGCCACCGCGCGAGAGCCTTCTCGGGGTCTGCAATCTCATCGAGCGAGGTGTAGTAGTAGGCCTCCCAGCCGACCTCGGGCAGGCCGGTGAAGATCATGAGGTTCAGCGGATAGGCCTCGCAATCCGTGGAGCGCCTGAAATCGTCCCGGAACAAGAAGACGGGCTTCCCCCAGGCGACCGCCATGCCGAGTTCCACCATCACGCCCTCATCGGGCGGGCAGCCGTTCACCACTCCGAAAAAGCCCGCCGCATCGCGCACGTCGCGCATGTCGTTCTGCCCGACGCGGTACGCCCAGCCGGGGCGCGCGAGCATCTCGGGCTGGTTGTTGCGCGTGAACGGCTCCCACACTTCGGCGCCCAGGGTCTCAAGCGCCGCCACGAGTTCCTTCAAGGGCCCCTCGCGCTGCTGCAGGGAAAAGCCGTACGGGCTCGCCAGATACAGGGTCTTTTCGGTCATTTTTTCATCCCTCGTCTCCCTCGTTTCACCTCGCGCCTTCGATAAGGGAGCGCGACATACTCCCACACGAAGCGAGAGATCGTCCAGCGCGGGCGGGCGGCACCACCCGAAGCGGCGCATCCATCGACGCCTGCCTCCCGCGCGGCCTCACTCCACGTTCTCGCCAAAGGCGGCGAAGGCAAGCCCCGCGCACAGCGCAATCCCTGCGGCGACGTGGAGCAGCGCCACGAACCCCCAGATGGGGAGCAGCCAGCCCGCCAGCAGCGCGCCGAGCGTGGAGCCGACCCCCCAGGTGGCGGCGCTGTAGAGGGATTGGGCCGTGTTCTTCGTCGCAGCACTACTCAGGCGGTCGACGTACTGGATCGCGCCCGCGTGGAATACGCCGAAGGCGACGCCGTGCAGAAGCTGGATGAGGATGAGCAGAAAAGCGTCCGTCGTGAGAGCGACGAACTCCCAGCGGAGGCCGGCGGCCATCATGCCGGCGGCTATCATCCATTTGAGGCCGAACCTTCGCTGTATGGCCTGCGCGTAGATGAGAAAGACTATCTCGCTCACCACGCCCACCGTCCATGCCAGGGCGATCAGGTCCGCCGAAAGCCCCAGTTCCTTCAGCCGGATGCTGAAATAAATCCCGAAAGGCCCTGCGGAAATCGAGGCGAACGTCGTGGTGAGGAGGAAAACGGCGAGCGGGCGGCTTTTGAGCAACAACCCCAGGTCGGCCCGGAAGCGCGGGCGAGCGCGGCCCGTCTCTCTCGGCAGAAAAAAAATCACGAAGACGAGCAGGACGCCCACGCCCGCCACGAACGGAAAGATGGAGGCGACCCCGGTGGTCTCGACCAGGCGGCCCGCCCCCATGGCCGCGACGATGAAGCCGAGCGACCCCCACAGGCGCACCCGGCCGTACTGCGCGCCGGTGGCCTCTATCTCGCGCAGGCAGAGATTCTCGGCTATCGGCACGAGGGGGGCTCTGAGTGCGGAGAAGAGCGTGATCAATACGAGCAGGGCGAGGAAACCGCTCGCGCCCCACAGGAGAAGAGCTAAAAGAGAACTCGCGACGGCGCACGTGAAGGCCACGCTTCTGCCCAGGCGGAACTTGTCCGCGAGCGCCCCGAACAGGGGGGGTGCTACCGCGCTCGAGAGCCGCGGCGCGGCGTTCAGCAGGCCGAGCTGGAACCCGCTGACGCCGACGGAATGGTAAAAGATGTTCAGAAACGGGAGCATGACGCCCACGGCGAAAAAATGCAGGAAATAAAACGCGGGCATCCGCCAGAAGGGGACAGGGCCTGCGGCTTGCGCGCTCATGGGCGCGCGAGGGAAAAACGGGGCATCCGGGACCTCTCCACCCGGGCGGGAAAACCCATTCGAGCACGATGTGAAAACGATTTCCACCCGCGCGGCGGTTTCTTCTTCGGCGTGGTTTTGTTATCCTCCACGCGCGACGGGTTGTTTCGTTCCAAACCGATAGATCGAACGCCGTGCGGACCGTTCAGCAGCCCGGATTCAGGGGCCGCAACGGCGAATCCAAAACCGGCGAATCGCGGGTAATCCCCCGGATGGGGGAATTTCATATAACTTCTTCACCTCATGGCAATTCCAGCAGGAGCAAAATCATGAGCACGAACGACCTGGCGAAAATCGCCGACCAGATGGTGGCGCCCGGCAAGGGCATCCTCGCGGCGGACGAGAGTTCGGGCACGATCCAAAAGCGCCTCGACAGCATCGGCGTCGAATCCACCGAGGAGAACCGGCGCGCCTACCGCGAGCTTCTCTTCACGACGGAGGGAATCGAGGAATACATCAGCGGCGTCATCCTCTTCGACGAGACGCTGCGCCAGAGCGCCGCGGACGGGACGAACTTCGGCGCGCTGCTCGCCTCGCGCGGCATCCTGCCGGGCATCAAGGTCGACAAGGGCGCGAAGGATCTGGCCTTCGCTTCGGGCGAGAAGGTCACCGAGGGTCTCGACGGCCTGCGCGAGCGGCTTAGCGAGTACGTCTCGCTCGGTGCCACGTTCACCAAGTGGCGCGCCGTCATCACCATCGGCGAGGGAATCCCCTCAGCCTATTGCATCGAGGCCAACGCGCACGGCCTCGCGCGCTACGCCGCGCTTTCACAAGAAGCGGGCCTCGTGCCCATCGTGGAGCCCGAGGTGCTCATGGACGCGGACAACACCATCGAGGTCTGCGAGGAAGTGACGAACGAGACGCTCGAGAGCGTCTTCGGCGCACTCCACCAGCACCGCGTCTCGCTCGAAGGCATGATCCTCAAACCCAACATGGTGATATCGGGCAAGGGATGCCCGGTCCAGGCGGGCGTGGGGGAAGTGGCCGAGGCCACCGTCCGCTCTCTCACGAGAAACGTGCCCGCCGCCGTACCCGGCATTTGCTTCCTCTCGGGCGGGCAGAACGACGCCGTCGCCACCGCGCACCTGAACGCGATGAACGCGATGGGCCCCCACCCCTGGGAGCTCAGCTTCTCCTACGGCCGCGCCCTGCAGGCGCCGGCGCTCAAGGGCTGGGGCGGCGATGCGGCGAACGTATCCCTCGCCCAAAGGCTCTTCCTACACCGGTGCAAGTGCAACGGCGCCGCGCGGACGGGAGCGTATGAGGACGCGATGGAAGGAGAAGTCGCCGCCGCGTAGCCGGAGGAGCGACCGCCCACAAAGGAGCAAGACAGAGGATGCAACAGGAAGCCGCCACCGTCGGGAGCACAAGCTTCAAGGGAATGACGCTCGAGCGACACATTCGCGAGGAGGAGCGAAACCACCCGGGCGCGCGCGGGCTCTTCACCCGCCTCGTCACGCAAATCACCCTGGCCGCCAAGATCATCAACGCCGAGGTCAACAAGGCGGGCCTCGTAGATATCCTCGGATTGACCGGCGAGGTGAACGTGCAGGGCGAGGAAGTGCAGAAACTCGATGAATACGCCAACGATGTCCTGAGAAAAGCCCTCGACCACACCGGTTCGGTGGCCGCCCTGGCGAGCGAGGAAATGGAAGAGGTCTACGACGTCCCCGGCGAATACATCGAGGGCGGCGAATACGTGGTGCTCTACGACCCGCTGGACGGCTCCTCGAACATCGACGTGAACGTGAGCATCGGCTCGATTTTCTCTATCCTGCGCCGCAAGGGCGGGAGCGGCCCAACGGGACTCGACGACTTCCTCCAGCCGGGCGTCGAACAGGTCTGCGCCGGCTATGTCATCTACGGATCATCCACCATGCTGGTGTACACCACCGGCAACGGCGTAGACGGCTTCACCCTCGACCCCTCGGTGGGCGAGTTCTTCCTCTCCCATCCCGACATCCAGATTCCCGAGCGGGGGAAGATCTACAGCATCAACGAGGGCAATTCCTCGAAATGGGACGAAGCCACCACCCGCTACATCGCGTATTTGAAAGACGATGACGCCGAATCGGGCCGCCCCTATTCGGGACGCTACATCGGCTCGCTGGTGGCCGATTTCCACAGAAATCTCTTGAAGGGCGGCATCTTCCTCTACCCGGGCGACAAGAAAAACCCCAGCGGCAAGCTGCGCCTTCTCTATGAGTGCAACCCCATGTCGTTCATCGCGGAGCAGGCGGGGGGTGCAGCGAGCGACGGCCGCCAAAGGGTGATGGAGATCCAGCCCGAAATGCTGCACCAGCGCATTCCTTTCATCGTCGGAAGCAAGCACGACGTCGCCGACGCCACCCGCTTCATGTCCGGAGGAGGAAACTGAATGCAGACACATCGCCTCGTGATTTTATTCCTCGCCGCCGCCCTGTTCACCGGATGCGTGGGCATCGAAGACTATGAGCGAAAAACGGATGAAGCAGCAGGCCTGAGAGGAGAGCTAGCGAAGTACCAGGGCGAGATCGATGAACGCCAGAAAAAGATCGAAGAACTCGAAGGACTAATCAAGCAAAAAGACCTGGATAACCAGGAACTCAGTCAGTCCCTCACCATGGCCAGGCGCCACAGCCAACAGATAGAGACGCGCGTGGCCGACCTGCGCGCGCAAATGACTTCCCAGCAATCACAGCAAACCGAGAGCGCCAAGAAAGCCCGGCGCTTCGAGCGCGCTTATGAAAACTCCCGCACGCGAGTCCGTGAACTTCAGAAAAACCTCGTCGCCGTGCAAAAGAAGCTCCTGCGCTTCGAGGATCGGATTCGCTTCCAGATACAACTCGAAAAAGACATGAAGGCGCAACTCTCGAGAGAACGACGACGCGGAATCGTTCAGGTTCGGCGCGAGGGCGACCGGGTGTTGATCAGCATCGCGAGCGCCATCCTTTTCAAGTCGGGAAGCGCCAAGATCCGCTCCGAGAGCAAGGCCCTGCTCGTGAAGTTCTCAAGTCTCCTGCGCCGCTACGCGAACCGCGAGGTGCAGGTGCAGGGCCACACCGACAACGTGCAGATATCCGATCGTCTGGCGGAGCGCTGGGAGACGAACTGGGAGCTTTCCGCCGCGCGCGCCACGCGGGTGCTGCGCTATTTCGTCGAAGTGGGAAACCTCGACCCGCGACGGGTCTCGGGAGCGGGGATGGGCGAGTTCCGCCCGATCGCCGACAACGATACGCGCGAGGGCCGCCGTACGAACCGGCGAATCGAAATCATCATCTATCCCCCCGATTCCTAAGAGGCGAGCACTCTCTCACCGAGACCGGAGAAAGGATTTTCTTTGATCCTCGAGCGGATACCCGTAGGGCCCTTCCAGATGAACAGCTACGTCGTGGGCTGTGAGGAGACGAAAGAGGGCGCCTACATCGACCCGGGCGCGGAGGTGGAGCGCGTCATCGCGGTGGCGCGCGGGCACGGCCTCAACCTCACCAAGCTCATCGGCACCCACGCGCACCTCGACCACGCCGAGGGCGTGGCGGAGGCGAAAGAAAAACTCAAGCTTCCCTACTGGCTCCACGAGGCGGAACTGTTCAACCTGCGCAACATCCCGAACGCGGCGCGCGGTTACGGCTTCCCCGAACCGCCCGTCCCGGAGGTGGACGCTTACCTCACGCCGGGCGAGACGATCTCGGTGGGAAACCTCGAATTCGAGATCAGGCTCACCGACGGCCACGCGCCGGGCAACGTCACGCTCTACCGGCCGGGGGACGGGAACGAGCCGGGGCACGCCATCGTCGGCGACGCGCTCTTCGCAGGTTCGATCGGGCGAACAGACCTCTACATGGGCGACGGAGGCGTATTGCTGAACGCCATCCGCACCCAACTGCTCACATTGCCTGACGATACGATCGTGCATCCGGGCCATGGTCCTGAGACCACCATCGGCCACGAGAAAGCCACCAACCCCTTCTGCCGGCCCGGAGCCGAACAATTTCTGATTTGAGCGCCGACGCTCCCCAGGCGCATCCTCATCTGGGAGGCGGGGTGAAGTTCTGCGTCGCCTGCGGGAGCCCGCTCGTCTACCGCCCCTGGACGGAGGGGGACGGCACCGCCCAGCTTTGCTGCAGCGCGGCGTCCTGCAACCACGTTCATTTCCTCGACCCCAAAGTCGCGGCGGGCGTCGTCGCGACGGTCGGACGCGAGGCCGTACTCCTAAGGCGCGCCCACAACCCCGGCAAGGGGCTCTGGACGTTTCCGGGCGGCTTCGTGAACCGGGGCGAGGTGGTCGCAGAAGCCGCCGCGCGCGAGGCGAAAGAAGAAGCGGGGATCGAGGTGGCGGTCGATTCTCTTTTGGGCGTGTATTCCTTCGAGGGAAACGCCACCGTGCTCATCGTCTACACGGGCGCCGTGACGGCGGGCGTCCCCCGCGCGCTTTCCGAGACCACCGAGGTCAAGCTCGTATCGCCCGATGCGATCGACTTCGACGAGCTCGCCTTCGACACCACCCGCGCCGCCATGCGTGACTGGCGGGAGAGGGTGGGTGGGTAGGGGCAGGCCCCCGTGCCTGTCCTTAAAAGGGACAACCACGGGGGGTTGTCCCTACAGAACAATCCACGCAGGTAGACCACCCCCTGGCCCCCTCACGACGCCCCCGTGTATATCAGCGCGCCGGGCTTCAGGGGAGCGCCTTTCTTCGGCTTCTTCACCCGCAACTCCACCGTCATGCCCAGCTTGACCATGTAGTCGATCAGCCGCTCGCGGGAGAAGCGCGAGAGCTTCCCGTTCATGAGATAGGACGCCTCGGGTTGTTTGATGCCGAGATGCTTCATGAGATCCTTTTGCTTGAGCCCTCTCGATTCGATGGTATCCATAATCTCCGAGAGAAGTTCCGCCTTGAGGATCAGTTCATCGGCATCGGGAAGCCCCAAATCCTCGAATACGTTTATTACGCCTTCTTCGATATTTTTTCTACCCATTTCCCTTTCCTTATTTTCCGGCGACTTGTCTATTTGTTTTTTCGTTCCATCAACCGTTTTAGATTGGCTTCTATGATCTTCATCTCCCGCCGTGGTGTTTGAATTCCCCTTTTCGATTTCTTTTGAAAGACGTGGAGAACATATACGGCATCTTCAAGTTTCACCGTGTAGACGGCTCGATATGCGTCTCGGTCGTAATTTCCAACAACTTCTAAAACTCCGGCTCCCCTGAAACCCTTTAACGGCTTAGCGGAAGGGTGTTTTTTTCCACACTGAGCCCGGTAAAGGGCGTACCCGATATCTCTTTGAACATCACGCGGGAATTTCAACAACTCGCCCTTGCTGTTCCCCTCCCAAACGAGGGGCTTCGATATCTTTAGTTTCTTGCGTTGCACGGAAATTGTTCATCCTTTCTCCTCGCTGTTTGCTCATTGAAATTTTGTAAGGAAATCCATCCGGGTCATCAAGCAATATATAACATGATTGTTATGTCCGTCAACATCGAGCCGCTTCATTCAGTATTCCCCTCCCCCTACTCTCCTTACGCTCCCGATCATATAATCGGGCCATCCGTTACGACCTTTCCCGTTCACGGGAGGCGCGCGCGGCGCGGCCTCTTATCAGATAAGGAGACGATAGATGACGCTATCCGATGAAACCCTCGCGAAGCTGAGAGCGATCGACACGCCCACGGTCTCGAACGCCGTGGAATCCTTCGGCGTGCGCCCGAGGACGCTCGGCCACACCGACGCGAGCATTGCGTGCATGTTCCCCGATATGGGCGTGGCGCTCGGCTACGCCGTGACGTTCACGACGAGCGAATACGCGCCGGGCGAGGAGCGGGCGCACGCATCGAGAATCGCGCTCTATGAGGCCGTGGCCGCGGCGCCCAAGCCCTGCGTCCTCGTCCAGCAGGACGTCGGCCCGAAACCCCGCTCGGCCTGCCTCTGGGGGGAGATCATGTCGAACCTCTTCTCGCGCCTGGGTGCGGAGGGCGTGGTGACCGACGGGGTGGTGCGCGATATCGAAGAGATGCGCAAGGCGGGCTTCAAGACTTGGTGCGCGGGCATGACGGTCTCGCGCGGGGACGTGCGCGTGGTGGCGGTGAACACGCCGGTATCCGTCGGCGGGATGGCCGTGGTTCCGGGCGACCTCATCCACGCGGACGGGGGCGGCGCGCTCGTGGTGCCGAAGGAGATCGCGGCGGAAGTCCCCGACGCCGCCGGGCGCGTACTCGCCAGGGAAGCCGACCTCCTCGACGCCATCCGCGCGGACGACTTCAGCCTGGATGATCTGGTGAAGCGGTTTTATTCGTGACCCCTACCCGCCGGCCAGCCAGCGCTCGGCGGCCTCGCGCACTTCGGCTTCCTTCTCCGTCCTGGCGATGGTGATCCCCTCGGGAGGCGTCTGCCCGGTCCGCGCGTTGCGCCAGCAGTGGTAGCGGATGTTGAGGGGGTATTGCTCCAGGTTCATGTCCTCGTAGAAGGAATCCGGTATCTCGCGCGGGTTGTGCGCGTCCATGCGGTCCTTCTCGTAGATGGCCGTGCGGTTGAAAATCCGCCATCTATCGTCGCGTTTTTCCACTTGATCCAGATAGCAGCTCCAGGTGTGGAAATCGAAGGCGTACCCGTCGAGGATGCGGCGGTTGTGCAGGATGACGTCGTACTCGATGATGGCGCGCTCCCCGTTCAGCCGCACCCGGGGGTTCGCGTTGACGTGCTTGGTGAACTCCTGCACGTCCCGGGACGCCATCATCTTCACGGAGCGTTCGATGAACTCGTCCACCGGGCCGGAGTGCCAGCTCACCGTCACGTTCCCGTCGGGGTGGTAGCAGTCCCGGAGCGTCTCCCAGTCGCCCCTGTCGCGGGAATAACAGGCGGCGGCGACCACCTCCTGAATTTCGAACTTGTCGAGCATGTTCTGCAGTCTTACGGAATCCGGCATGGCGATTCTCCCTATCCGCGTTGTTCCACTTAGAGATGCTTACGGGCGCGCAAACAAAAGCAGCCTCCCGCCCTCGGGTCGGACAGGAGGCTGCCTGCAAAGGGCCTGCGGCTATTTTTCCAGATACGCCTTGCGCCAGTAAATCCGCTCACCCGGGTGGACGATCACACCCTTGAGCTTCTTGGATTTGCCGACGAGCATGACTTCCTGCTTGAAGAAGACCCAGGGCGGATTGTCGATCACCATCTTCGCCGCCTTCTTGTACATCGCCTTGCGCTTGACCGGGTCGTTGACCTGCCGCGCCTCGTCCACGACCTTCTCGAGTTCGGGGTTCTTGTAGCGGGTATAGTTGCCCGAGCGCCCGTGGGTGGCGGAGTGGAACTTGTTGTACATCACCATGTCCGGGTCGCCCGTGGATACGCCCCAGCCGTAGAGGAACATGGGCGCCTTGCCCTTCCGGACGGAGGGGGCGACGAGGCCCCAGGAGCCCGTGCGGAGCTTGGCTTTGATTCCCACGTTCGCCAGTTGCGCCTGGATGGCCTCGGCGGCCACCTTGTCGGCCGTGTACCTGCCCGTGGGATGCCAGAACTCGGTCTCGAACCCGTTGGGATAACCCGCTTTCGCCAACAGCTCCTTGGCCTTTTTCGGGTTGTAGGAGTAGCCCATCTTCTCGAACTCGGGGTCATAGCCCCAGACGGTCGGGCCGTAGGGTCCGCGGATGGGCCGCCCCACGCCGAGCATCACCTTCTCGATGATGGTCTTCGTGTCGATGGCGTAGTTCATCGCCTGGCGCACGATCGGGTTGTCGAAAGGCTTGTGGAGCATGCTCATCCCGATGAAGATCACCCGGAACAGGGGCGCTTTCACGAGGTCGAGCTTGGGGTCCTTGTCCACCTCGCCGAGTTGGGCCGGGGGCAGGAACATGGCCAGCTGGGCCTGGCCCGAGCGAAGCTGGAGCACCCGCGTCGTGGCTTCTGGAACGAGGCGGAATTCGAGAACGTCGATCTTGGGTTTCCCGTCCCAGTAATCGGGGTTCGCCTTGAAGCGGATGTATTCTCCCGCCACCCATTTCTCGAAGATGAACGGGCCGGTGCCGACCGGATTGCGCCGGAAATTCTTGCCGTGCTTCTTGATGGCGGTCGGGCTGCCGATGGCGGCGACCGGCGTCCCCAGGTTCAGCAGGATGGGCGCGAAGGGATACTTGAGCCCGATCTCGACCGTGTGGTCGTCGATCACGTTGACCTCCTTGATCATCGCGATCCATTTCCTGAGGCGGGCGCGCTTGTGGCTTCGCGTCCGGTCGAGGTTGAACTTCACGGCCGCGGCGTTGAAGGGCGTCCCGTCGTGGAACTTCACCCCCTTGCGCAGCTTGAACACCAGCGTGGTGGGGTTCTTGAATTCCCATGAGGTGGCGAGGCGCCCCTCGATTTTGCCGTCCAGACGGTGGTAGGTCAGCGAATCGTAGAGGCTCGTCTGGACGTTCAGGTCGGCGGAGCCCGCCGGGTGGAGGGCGTTGTCGAGACTCTTCGGCTCCGCCCCGTGGACGAAGACGACCTTGGTCGCCGCCCACGAGAGGCCCCCGGAAAGAACGATTGCGGCAATGAACACAACGGCGGTGCTAACCAGTTTCTTGGGACTTGTGTATCGCATACACGGCCCTCCTCGAATGGAAACATCAGAGCAAAAGCCCCGATTCCCGGACGATCCGAATCCCCTGATCACGGAATCAGACGACCCGAATCGCCTCACGCAATAACCGATTCACCAGTTTGTGAATTTCATCCGATTGTAGTTTCAACAAGATGAACTTGTAAACATCCGGGGGGTGGAAAATCCCCGTTTTCCCTGGCGGGGTTGTTGAGAAAATCCCTTCTCAGGGGGCAGAGGGACGCCCCCCTCGACCGGAAAACCAACCCCCCCTACCCCCCCTTAACAGGGGTCAAACGCGAGTGATGAGCGAGCGTTTGCATGAACCATTGACGAGAAACACATCGTCTTGCAAAACCTCCCTCTTCGGTCGGTTTTGACCCCTGACAAGGGGGGGTAGGGGGGGGTGCTCCCTTGAAAAAGCCTGACCTGCCCCCCGCAAACCGCCAACGCCTCATTCCTCATCCTGAGTAGCCGCCGAAGGCGGCGTATCGAAGGACGAGGGGAGTCGAACGCCTCGCGCCGGGCGAGAGGGCATCCTTCGATACGCGGCTCCGCCGCTACTCAGGATGAGGCGAGGAGGGGTTTTCAACAACCCCCTCAAGAGGGGGAGTTGATTTCCTCCTTCCTCGGTCGGCAACTCCCCCCCCTCACACCGGATTGATCACCCCGTGAGCCTCCCCTGTCCGGAAGAAATCGCGGATGTGGCCGAGCGTCGTCCCCGGGTCCGCCCGCCAGTAGTCCGACCCTCCGCCCGTATGGGGGAGCAGGACCACGTTCGGAAGCTCGCGGAGCGGGCTCGATTCCGGCAGCGGCTCCTGCCGGTAGACGTCCAGGCCCGCCATGGCGATCTCTCCGCTCCCGAGCGCGCGCACCATCGCGTCCTCGTCGATCAGCCCGCCGCGCCCCACGTTGACGATGATGGCGCTCGGCTTCATCCGCTTGAGCTGCGCAGGGCCGATGATGCCTTCGGTTTCGGGCGTATGCGGCAGGACGAGGACGACGTAGTCCGAGACGTCGAGCAAATCATCGAGCGCGAGAAACTCGACGCCCAGCATTCGCTCGACCTCGCCGGGGTGCGGGGTGCGCTGGTGGTAGCGGACGCTCATCTCGAAGGCGCGGCACCGCCGGGCGACCTCGATGCCGATGTCGCCCAGGCCGACGATCCCCGCCGTCTTTCCGAACAATTCGCTCAGCCCCGCCATCTTCATCCAGTTCCCGCCGGTCCGCCACTGGCTCGTCGTGACGGGCTCGATTCCCATATCGAGATAGGCCGCCTCGCTCACGGCGCGGTGACCCGGAATCACCTGCCGCGCGCAGGCGAGCATCAGCGCCAGCGCGTGCTCGGCCACGGCGGCGTTTCTGAGCAGGGAGCACGTCGCCACGGGAATCCCCCGCTCGGTCGCCGCCGCAAGGTCGATGTTGCGGCAGTTGCGCCCGTGCTTCTGGATCAACCGGAGCCGATTCGCGGCGCGTATGGCCGAGCCGGGCAGCGGCGCCTTGTAGCAGAGGATGGCCTCGGCCTCGGGCGCGCAGGCGCAAAGCGCCTCTTCCCCTTCCGCTTCGGGTACGATGAACTCGAAGTCCTCCGCCCCCTCGCACCCGCGCATTCGTTCGGCGAAGCGGGGCGGGTCGGCGTCGGTGAGCAAAAGGCGAATCGGGTCGGCCATGGGAAACCTCCAGTGAGGGGTTGTTGGGGAAGTCCTTCTCGCTCTGCATTGACCACTACCTGAATACCGGCGTCAACGCCGGTTCTGTTGCAGGGGCCGCAGGCTCTCGCCTTGAAAACCAACCCCCCCTACCCCCCCTTGTCAGGGGGGTATAAAAAGGCGATGCGCCCCCGCAGGGCTGAGGGGGTTTTGATTTTTCTTACCCCCCTGACAAGGGGGGGTAGGGGGGGTTGCATTTATCCCCTGAAAAGGGACTTTTCCAACAACCCGGAAAAGCCTGATTCGGATCGTGCATTCGGCCCGGTTATGATAGCATCGAATCTCCTCTCATGATGATTTGATTCTCTTTCGGGCGGGAAGGCGCGTTCATGTTCGAATATCTTCTGCGGAGAGTGTTCCTTCTCATCCCGGTTCTCATCGGGGTTTCGCTCGTCATCTTCCTCTCCATCCGCCTCGTTCCGGGAGACCCGGCCGAAGCCCTGGCGGGCGAATTCGCGGACGAGGAGTATATCGCGGAAATCCGCCGGATATACGGACTGGACCAGCCCCTCCACGTCCAGTACGGCATGTTCATGAAGCGCGCCTTACAAGGTGACCTGGGCCGCTCGATCCTCTCCGACAGGCCCGTGCTGAACGAAGTCTGGACCCGCTTCCTGAACACGCTTCAACTCGCTTTCTGGGCGGTGCTTCTCGCCACCATTGTGGGTTTGCTGGCCGGGGTATTATCGGCGACAAACCCGTATTCCAAGTTCGACTACGGGAGCATGACGGGCGCGCTGCTCGGGATATCCATGCCCTCGTTCTGGTTCGGCCTGATACTCATGGGGTTTTTCTCCGTCTATCTCGGGTGGCTCCCGGCGGGAGGAAAGGGCACGTGGGCCCACCTCATCATGCCGGTGGTCACGCTCGGCCTGACGGGGGCCGGGCTCATCGCGCGCATGACGCGCAACACCATGCTCGAGATAACGGGCAGCGAATACATCACCACGGCGCGCTCGAAGGGCCTGGCGAGCGGAAAGGTCCATTACGTCCACGCGCTCAAGAACGCCCTGCTTCCCGTCATCACCGTGATCGGCCTCCAGTCGGGATACCTGCTGGGAGGGTCCGTGATCACCGAATCGGTGTTCGCCTGGCCGGGACTCGGGCGCTACATCGTCGAGGCCATCAAGCTGCGCGATTACGCCGCGGTGCAGGGCTCGCTGCTGTTCTTCGCGCTCACGTTCGCCGTGGTGAACCTGACGGTGGACCTCCTCTACGCGGTGTTCAACCCGCGCATCCGCTATGGGGGGTCGGGCGAATGAACGAGGCCGCCGGAGTCGAATCCATCCCGCGCGACGAGGTGGAAATTGCGCCGATTCGCGGCATGTGGACGGACACCTTCCGGCGTCTGCTCAAGCACCGCGTCGCCGTGGCGGGCTGCGTTTTCGTCGCGATCTTCGTCGCCGCGTCCCTGCTGGCGCCCCTCATCGCGCCTTACGATCCCATCAAGGCGGATTTTCAGGCGGCGCTCAAAAACCCCTCGCTCGTCCATCCTTTCGGGACGGACCATTTCGGGCGCGACGTGTTCAGCCGCATCATCTACGGCGCGCGCACCTCGCTGCTCATCGGGGTGTTCTCCGTGCTCATCGCCGCGGTCGGGGGCGTGCTGCTCGGCCTCGTCGGCGGTTACCTCGGCGGATGGATCGACAACCTCATCATGCGGGTCGTGGACGTCTCGCTCACCTTCCCGCGCATCCTGCTCTCCATCCTGCTCATCGCCATCATCGGCACGGGGATGGAGAACATCATGCTGGCGGTGGGCATCTTCGCCATCCCGACCTACGCCCGGCTGGTGCGCAGTTCGGTCCTCGTCCTGAAAGAAACCGAATTCGTGGAGGCGGCGCAGGCCATAGGCGGCTCGAGCAGCCGCGTGCTGTTCCTGCACATCTTTCCGGGGACGCTCGGCCCCATCGTCGTGCAGTCGACCTTCCTCATCGCGACTTCCATCCGCGTGGCGGCGGGCCTGAGTTTTCTGGGAATCGGCGTGCCCCCGCCCACGCCCGAATGGGGGACCATGCTCGCCGACGCGCGCTCCTACATGGCGCTGGCCCCGCACCTGCTCGCCATCCCCGGCTTCGCCCTCATGGGCGTGGTGCTCTCCTTCAACCTGCTCGGTGACGGGCTCAGGGACGCGCTCGATCCGAAGTTGAGGAGGTAGGGGGGGGACGGCATATCCACAAGCATCCCGTGTAGCGCGACCTGTCTCCACCGGAGGAGGAATGATGTTCAAGTACGAGATCATTCTCTATTGGAGCAACGTGGACAACGCTTTCGTGACCGAGGTTCCGGAGCTTCCCGGCTGCATGGCGCACGGGGAGTCGCAGGAAGAGGCTCTCAAGCACGTCAATCAGGCGATGAAACTCCGGATAGATACGGCGCGAGAATTCGGCGCCCCCGTACCGGAACCCAAGGGAGAGCGCTTGATGCTCGCGTGAGGGCTGTAAGCGCAAAAGAAATCGCGGCGGAGGTTCCCGACGACTCCGGGCGCGTGCTCGCCAGGGAAGCAGACCTCCTCGCCGCCATCCGCGCGGATGATTTTCGCCTGGAGGCGCTCGATCCGAAGCTGCGGAGGTAGGGGGTAGACGCGAAGGTTTTGTTTGGAAAAGGGTGAGAATTTGCTAGGGACAGGTCGCGACCTGTCCCTACGGGTAGGGCGAAAATCAAATCATTATCGGAATTGATCGGCGCGTTCAAGACCACATCCCCGAAACAAATACGCGAAAACGGCCTGGCTTCCTTCAAATGGCAGCGTTCGTTTTACGATCACGTCATCCGCGACGATGAAGACATGAACCGCATCCGGGAATACGTTCGGGACAATCCGGCCAGGCGGACGCTTGATGAAGAGGACCCGGAGAATCTAGCTAAGGGGTTTTATTCGTGAAGTGATTTTCTTCTTACATCCTGTTACTGATAAATGATATACAAACCAGATTAAACTATCGGTGCAAGTGAATGGCGGACTGTATTCGTAGCTACTCACTGCGTCCGGCCCGCAAACGAACGGAGAGGAAATGACGCAAGCGGACATCATCCAGACGGTTCTAAAGGACAGTGATTATCATCTCGATCAGTTCACGGGGGATGAAACCGAGGCCTTAAGGCAAAGGGTCTTCTTGAAAACTGTGAGAGGCAAGGAAACGCCTCATGTAACTTGCATCGTTCGGAAAAAAGACGTTCAGCTAAAACCGGAAGAAATCGTTCGCCAGCTTTACGCAGCCCGGTTGATGGAGCGATATGGCTATCCCGAGAAACGATTGACATTCGAGCATCCCGTCAACTTCGGTAGGGAGATAAAGAAAGCCGATATCATCGTCTTCGATGTGGACAGAGTCGATGCGCCCTACATTATCGTCGAAGTGAAAAAGCCGAAACTTAGGGACGGGAAAGAGCAACTTCACTCCTATTGCAACGCTACGGGCGCGCCGATTGGCGTATGGACGAACGGCGACCAGATATCCCACTACCACAGAAAAGAACCGAACCATTTCGTGGATATCACGAATATCCCAAAGAACAACCAATCGCTTGAGGATATTTTGAAGGGACATTTCAAACTCAAGGACCTCATCCTCAACGACAAACTCGCCACCGAGAGGAAATCCCTCAAGGACCTCATTCTCGAACTTGAGAACGACGTTCTGGCGAATGCGGGGGTGGATGGATTCGAGGAGGTTTTCAAGCTCATCTTCACCAAGCTCTACGACGAATTCAAAAGCAAGGAGGACAAGACAAGGATAGATTTTTGGCTCGAACAGCATCTGAGCCAAGAAGATCGAGGTGATTTTGAAAAGCGCAAGGGATGCCTCGCCGAACTTGATGATAGAACTTTCCGTCCTATGGAGTTCAGAAATACCGGCCAGACCGACGCGCAGCTTCAAAACAAGATTCAAAGGATTTTCAATCAGGCCATAGACCAATGGCCGGGCGTGTTCCCCCAAGGCGCGACGTTCGAACTCACTGACACACATCTGGCGGTTTGCGTATCAAGACTACAGGACGTCAAACTGTTCAACTCCAACCTTCTCGTCATAGACGAGGCGTTCGAATATCTGGTCAGCCAATCCGCCAAAGGTCAGAAAGGGCAATACTTCACCCCCCGCCACGTGATCGACATGTGCGTGAAGATGCTCAATCCTAAAAGTGGGGAATACATGATAGACACCGCTTCGGGCAGTTGCGGTTTTCCCGTGCACACCATCTTCCAGATCACGGGCCATCTGTTCAGCAACGCGGAAATTTCCGAACAAGACAAAGAGGACGTACTGCGGGTTTTCGGCATCGACTTCGATGAAAAAACGGTTCGCGTCGCCAGGACCTTGAACCTGATTGCAGGTGATGGCGAAACCAACGTTTTGCACCTGAACACGTTGGATTATGAGCGATGGGAGGACAGAACGGAAAAAGACAGAAAATGGATCAGCACCTACGGGAAGGGTTTCGATAGGCTAGCAAAATTGAGAACCGAAAAAAGCGAAAACAAGCGATTCAATTTCGACCTCCTGATGGCGAATCCACCCTTCGCAGGCGACGTGAAGGAAAGCCGCATCCTCCATCAATACGAACTGGGCGCCAAGGAAAACGGCAAGTGGCAAAACAAGGTCGGTCGCGACATTCTGTTCATCGAGAGGAACCTGGACTTCCTGAAACCCGGCGGGCGTATGGCCATCGTGCTGCCGCAAGGTAGATTCAACAACACGTCCGACGCCCGCATTCGGGATTTCATCGCCGAGCGCGCGCGAATTCTGGCGGTGGTCGGTCTGCACGACAACACCTTCAAGCCCCACACTGGCACCAAGACCAGCGTATTGTTCGCGCAGAAATGGAACGACGACCCGGCGCAAGGCCCACTTTGCCCGAGGGTGGAGGACTATCCCGTCTTTTTCGCCGTCTCTCAAAAGGGCGGCAAGAACAACTCCGGCGATTACATTCACCTCAAAGACGAAACCGGGCGAGAGAAACTGGACAAGAACGGACACTTGATCGTCGAACATGACCTGCACAACCATGACGGCGAACTGTCCGACGGTATTTCGGAGAGGTTCATCAAGTGGGCGAAAGGTGTGAAATTGAGTTTTTGGAGATAGTGATGTCGAACTCTGAGAATATCTCTCTTTGGAAGAAAAAAGCAGAGATAGATTATATCCCGCTATTCATGTCGCTCTGGCTCTCTCTCAATGCCTGGATGAGGGACAGGTTCAACGTAGATAAGGACCGAGAGATTCTTAACTTACTTAAATCCAGTGATGGTCAACTAAAAGATCGATTTTCTGAGTTAATACATCAAAGCAACGCAGAGTCTCTCAGATTCAAAGGCAACTTCTCAGAGTTGTGCAGGGCACTTGATAATGCGGATATTCGCTATACAAAAGAACAATGGAAAAACAAAAAGGTCTCTTTTGAAAATTGCATCATTGATTGGGCGAATGGCTCGCCCCAATTTACATCCATCCTTAAAACCAAACATCAGCAATCCAAAATTCAAATAGACGACGGATTGTGGGTTGAAGATGACAATGCTCACATATTCGCAGCCTATATCGAAATCCTTTATCAAGTGCGTTGTGCGTTATTTCACGGAGACTTACCCCCAAAACCTGAAAATGAAAGAGTAGTAAAAGCCCTTTATTTAACACTTTCAATGGTCATGGAGAAAGTTTGAAATGCGATATTCAGTCGTAAATTATTCAGAAATTAAGAATACATTTGATTTCAGAATTGACGCTGAATATTGGCATCCTGACTTCATCAGGAACAGTCAATTCGTTTCTAAAGACAATCCAAAAATCCGAGATTTTGTAGAACATAATGTCCCCAATATCAAATCATCACCTATAAATAGGGATTTTGAGTACTTGGAAATTTCCAACATTTCTGTAAACAGTTGCGAATATGAAACCACAAAAATTAAATTTGGTGAAGAACCGGACCGAGCTCACCATATCCTAAAAAAAAGTGACATCGTTGTTTCTACTGTCCGCCCAAACAGAAACGCGGTCGCTTGTATTGAAAAGAGCGGGATTATCGGCAGTAGTGGTTTGTCTATTTTAAGAGCAAAGAACATCGAGTCAGAGTATCTTTTAGCTTTTTGTAAAACTGACTATTTCACCAAATGCTTGATAAGGGCAAACAAAGCAAGTATGTATCCGGCAGTTTCAAACAATGATATTTTGGATGTTCCGATATTCGTCCCATCTTTCCAATTTAAGATGCTAATCATAGAAATTGTTAAAGGTTTTCATTCTAAAAATCGCCAAGCTAAACAACTCTATACCCAAGCTCAAAACATTCTCCTCACTGAACTCGGACTCGCAGGCTGGACGCCTGAACATCAGCTAACCTTCTTCAAAGACTATTCCGAGGTCAGGCGGGCTGAGCGATTCGACGCAGATTACTTCCAGCCGAAATATAATGAAATCATCAAGGCCATAAAGTGCTATTCCGGCGGATGCAGTACGCTTGGACATCTTTGTGAGTTGGTAGGACATCCATCAAATCCACCCTATGCGGAAACGGAAGATACGGACAAAACATTTATTATTACGCAAAAGCACTTGGGAGACTTTACTCTAAACGATGAATTTTGGAATGATGAAGAAGCTTTATACACCACCAAAGATTTTATAGACAAATTCAGCGAGTACGTTCTCCAAGCCGAAGATGTGCTTCTATATTCAGTTGGTGCATATATCGGTAAAGCGAATATCTACAAAGAAAACATCAAGGCTACAATCGGCAGTTTTTTGACATTGCTAAGAACAAGAAAAGAAAAGCTCAATCCATACTACCTGATGGCATTTCTTAATACTGATGTTGGCATTGCTATTTCAAAACAACATCAGCGAGGAATGGCGCAACAGTATTTATACCCTTATGATATCAGGACTTTTCCTATCCCTTTGCTCTACGAAGAAATTCAAACCGAGATACAAGAAAAGGTCACCGAATCCTTCGACCTGCGGAAACAATCCAAACGCCTGCTCGAATGCGCGAAGCGCGCGGTGGAAATCGCCATCGAGGAGGACGAGGAAACGGCGACCGAATGGCTTGAAAAAGAAACCGTGGAAATCGGATCGGGCAGGGCGGACACATAGGTCCGCCCCTACGGAAAACCGGAAACCGAAAAGACACTGGATTCCGGCTCAAGGCCGGAATGACGGCGTAAAGGAACGACGCGGGCGGCTCGTTCGATCTTCCCCTTTTCGGGGAAGTCCGACTCCCCTACGAAATCCAAATCCCCGGCCAGGATTGTCCCCCCACCGATTCAGCCTTCGCACAAACCGCTCGGCTTCATCGTCGGTCTTCCCGAGGAGGAAAGCTCGACCCTCAAGGGGGAGTTGGTGAGATGGGGCCATCGAAGAGGGATGCTCCCACTACTCCTTTTCGATAATATATAATGGGTGAAAAATCGAGTCATTGAGGCCGGTCGTGAACAGACAGGACATCATCATATACAACACCCCGGATGGCCATACGGCCGTGGGTCTTTACGCCCATGAGGGCACGATATGGCTGAATCAGAATCAGATCGCCGACCTTTTTGCCACCTCCAGGGCGAACGTCAGCATCCACATATCCAACATACTGAAAGAAAAAGAGTTGCACGAAAATTCAGTTGTTAAGGATTTTTTAACAACTGCCTCGGACGGCAAGGAATATCGCGTTCGACTTCAATCCGCGACCAGAGCAAGTTGATGAGGCGATAATCCCCATCCTCCCCGAAGAACTCCAAACCGAGATTCAGGAAAAGGTCACCGAACCCTTCGACCTGCGCAGACAATCCAAGCGCCCCCTCGAATGCGCCAAGCGCGCGGTGGAAATCGCCATCGAAGAGGACGAGCAGACGGCGATGGAATGGCTCGGTCGCGAGACCGGCGGAAACGGATCGGGCAGGGCGGACACCTCCGGTATTCCCCTTCTCGGGGATACCGACACCCCAACGGGATTATCACCCTTCGATAGGACAGCTCGAGAGCTGTCCCTACAAAACCAACCCCCCCTACCCCCCCTTGTCAGGGGGGTATGAAAAGGCGACGCCCGCCGCCGGTTGAGGGGCTTTTGTTTTTTTTTGCCTCCTGACAAGAGGGCTTTCTTTCTTGCCCCTTTATCAGGGGGCCTTCTTTTTTACCCCCCTGTCAAGGGGGGATAGGGGGGTTGCCTTTATCCCCTGACATGAGGAACTTGTTCAACAACCCCTCATCAATCGCGTCATTCACTCCCTCATCGGTCGCGATTGATCCTCAAAGGGGGGAGTGGGTTCCCTCTTCTCGCCCAAAGGCGGTTTTGACACTCACGCCGCGGGGTGTGGTATGATCCGCCGCGTTCCTGGATAAAGGCGAAGGGCGCGAATCAAACCAGAGGAGGGGTGACGCCATGAAGGTGATGAACTACAAGGATGCGGAACTGAAAGCGGAGAAGGCGGCCAAGGGCGCAGGCATCCGCTGGCTGCTGAGCGAGCGCGACGGCGAGACCGGGATGGCGATGCGGGTCATCGAGATAGAGGCGGGTGGGCAGACGCCCGACCATTCCCACTCCTGGGAGCACCAGGTGTTCATGCTGAAGGGCGAGGGGCGGGTGATAGTCGAGGGCGAGACTCAGGCCATCGCGCCGGGCTCGGCCATATTCGTCGCGCCGGGCGAGAACCACACCTTCCACAACGATTCGGACGAGACGATGGAGTTCGTCTGCATGATTCCCGTGAGCGCCACCAAGGCGTACGAGCACTAGGCCGCAGAACCCGCCTGGAATTTCCGAAAAATTCGATAAATATCGATAAATTCACGATGTTTTTCTGAAAATGAAACCGGTGGAAAACGGGGGGCGTGCCGGGGGGTTCTCCCCTGCGCGCGATGATGTATATTAGGCGCATCGCCGCCCGCATGAAACCGGGAAATGCGACATAACGAGGGGAGATGCGAGGAAATGACGGAGATTATCGACCTGTCCATGCCCGTCCACATGTGGATGGAGCGCTACCCGGGCACGCCGCAGCCCGTCATCCAGATGATAGAGACGACGTTCGAGTCCGCCACGCGCATCGGCACCGACAAGATGGGCTTCCCCGAGCTGTTCGCCCACAGCGTGTGCATCTTCAGCGAGCATTGCGGCACCCACATCGACGCGAGAAGCCACGGCGGCCGGAACGATTCGTGGTCCGAGGACATCCCGCTGGAGAAATGCTACGGGCCGGGCCTGCGGCTCGACATGCGCCATAAGAAACCGGGCGAGGCCATCGAAATCAAAGACTTGGAAGACGCTCTCGCGAAGGAGAACTACACGATAAGGGGCGGGGAAATCGTCTTCCTCTGGACGGGCGCCGCCGCCTACAACGACGAGCCGCGCTACCTGACGGACCACCCCGGCGTGGTGGGCGAGAGCGCGGAGTGGCTCATCGACCAGGGCGTGAGCGTGATGGGCATCGACGCGCCGGGCTTCGACCTGCCCATCAAGGAGATGCTCGAGCGCAAAGACCCCTGGCCGTGCCACCGCCTCTTCCAGACGCGCGAATACTGGCACATCGAGAACCTCTGCAACCTGGACGCCATCCCCGCTGCGCACGGGTTCACGGCCAGCGTCCTGCCGCTTCACTGGCAAGGCGCCACGGGGACGCACATCCGCGCCGTCGCCATCGTGAACGAGTAGGCGAAAGTGGCTTTCACGGGCCGCAAGGGAGTCGTCCGGGCGGGAAAGCGGGCGATTCGCCTCATCGTCTTCTCGTTCTCATTCCTCATCGGACCGTGCTTCATCGCCGGGCTTGCAGACGCCGCGAAACCGCCTAACGCACTGAAATCGAAGGCGAAGCAAAACCGCGAGGCGCGGGTCGAGCTGTATGAGCGCACGCTGAGAAAGCATCTCGCATCCGGCCCCTATCCCCTGATCGATCTGGAGATATCGCTCGACCGCTGGAAGAGCGTAGCACTACTGATCGAGGGCATGAACCGCGCGGGCGTCGCCCTGGGCGCGGTCACCTCGGCGCGTGAGGAGGCCATCAAAAAAGCCGTAGCGCAATACCCCGGACGATTGATACCGCTCACCACTTCGGCTCCCCAGAATGACTGGATGCGAGGCGGGAGCGGCTATCTTTCGGGCATCAAACGGCAGCTCGAAGGCGGCGCGTTCGGGATCGGGAAGATAACCTGGCGACCTGTTTCCTCCGATAAGGCGCAAATGACTCGTGCTGGAGAGGCTTTGGGGGCGGTGATGCGTCTGGCGGCCGGAAAAAAGAGCTTTCTCATGCTCGACATGCCGCCCGATGATGATGGCCTGGAGCAACTCGAGCGGATATTGAGAGCGGCGCCCGAGGCGAGAATCATCTGGACGCAAGCCGGCAGGATATTGAATTTGAGCGCGTTACCCGGTTATGGGCACGGCCTCCTGCGGGCGCTGAGCCTGAGGCACGCGGGCCTCCTCTTCACCCTGACCCAGGATCCGCCTGCCTCCGATGTAACCACTCCGCGGAAAAACCACCTATATGACCCGGGTGGGGCGTTCTCCCGCGAATGGCGGGCATTGCTCGAAGCGCGGGTAGGGCATTTCACGGCCGGGAACGATTCCTCCCCGGCCACTCCGGCGGCCTATGCGGGAAGAACGCTCTTTTTTCGACAAAACATCCTCGGAAACATCAGCCCGCCCGCCGGAAAGCTCATCGCCTACCGGAACGCATGGCGGCTTCTGATGAATCGCCGCTGGATGCCTTGATTCACGAAATTTCCCCCGAATCCGTTGCATCCGGCCCTGCGCATGGGGATAATGCCGACCTTTGGGGTTCAAAATATCCCGAGCAGTGATTTCCCGATAAAACAGCTTACGATCAAGGAGTTCGCCTCATGTACAGCATACGCCACCCGAAACGAACCTGGTTCGGCCTCGGAACCATAGCGAAAATCAAGGATGAAGCGGCGTTTTTAGGCGCCCGCAACGCGCTTTTCTTCACGGACAAGGGTGTGCGGGGCGCAGGCGTAGCGGACATGGCATTGGCTCCTCTCGAAGAGGCCGGAGTGCAAGTCACGATTTACGATGAGTGCCCGCCCGAGCCCGCCATCGGCGATCTCGAAAGTGCATATAATGAATTCAAAAACAACACTTTCGACCTCGTCGTCGGGGTCGGGGGCGGCAGTTCGATGGACATGGCGAAATCCATCGGCGTATTACTTGGCAACGAAGGCGCACCCAGGGATTATCTGGGCATAGAGCTCGTGCCGAAACCGGGCCTCTCCACCATCCTGGCGCCCACGACGAGCGGAACCGGGGCCGAGGCCACACCCAACGCCATCTTCTCGGTGCCGGAAGAACAGGTGAAACTGGCCATCGTGAGTACGCACGTCATCCCGTTCGCCGCCATCGTGGATCCCAATCTCACGCTTTCCGCACCGCCGAAAGTCACCTCCGCCGCCGGGGTGGACGCCTTCACGCATTGCCTGGAAACCTACGTGGCCAGAAACGCCACGCCCTTGAGCGAGATGTACAGCCTGGAGGGCATGAAGCTCATCGCCCGCTCCTTGAGGCGCGTATGTGACGACGGAAGCGACATCGAGGCAAGAACCGACATGGCCCTGGGTTCATACTATGGCGGCGTCGCGCTCGCAGGAGCCGGGGCGGGCGCCATTCATGCACTGGCGTATCCGCTCGGCTCGCGGTTCCACATTCCCCACGGGGTCAGTAACTCACTGATGTTTTCCCACGTCATGAAGGAAAACCACGCGGCGGCGCCTGAGAAATTCGCCCGCATCGCCCGAATCCTGGGCGAATCCACGGATGGCATGTCCACGGCTGAAGCCGCCGAGCTTTCCGTCGGCGCGGTCGAGAAACTTTGCCGCGATTGCGGGGTGCCTACCCGGCTCGGCGAAGTGGACGTGCCCGCACACGCCATCCCGGAGTTGGCCGAAGCCGCTTTCAAGCTGGAACGTCTTTTAAGCTGTAACCCCAAAGAACTCACGCTCGAAGACATCGAGAGAATCTATCGCGCCGCGGCTTGAAGATGCCCATGGAACCATTTTCTTCGCAAAAGCTGCGCCCGCTGATGGACATCGCCCCCGGAGACATGGTCTGCGTCATGGGCGCCGGCGGCAAGGCCACGCTCATGAAGCGCCTCATCCGGGAGATGCTGGATGAGCCGTATCCCGTCATCATCACCAGCACGACGAACCTCCACGCCCTGGGAGTCGAAGACGCGCCGCCGGTGCTGTTGAGCGAGGAGGGACGCGCTGAACTGCAATCCGTCGCTCAGGATTGGTCGGGGCGCGGCGCCGTCGTCTGGGTGGAGAAAAAACTGCCCCAGAACATGTTTCGCGGCCTCGAGGCGAGCCAGGTGGAGGCTCTGAGCGCCTCGGGCTTTCACGGTGTGATGGTCGTAAAAACGGATGGCGCGAGGAAACGGCTCATCAAGGCCCCGGGACCGGGTGAGCCGGTCATACCCCAAGGAGCGACACATTGCGTACTCGTGCTGGGACTCGCCGCAATCGGTCGAAATGCGGATGAGCGAATCGTCCATCGCATAGAAAAAGTTCACTCCATCGCAGGCTTGGCGGCCGGGGAAGTTATTGAAGCGCATCATCTGGCGAAATTGGCGAGTCATCCGGAGAGCTACCCGAGCCGGTTTCCCGAAGGCGCAAAGCGGATACTCTACCTGAGCCATTGCACTTCCCAAGAAGCCCTTCAGGAAGCTCAAACGATATTCGAGGCCGTACCCGACGGCATTTACGATTACCTGCTCACGGGAGATTCCGTTGCGGGAAATTTTTATCGCAGGGGGCAAAACGAATGATCGGCGCGGCCGCCATCAGAAAAGCGCTTGAAGCCAGACAAGAGGAAATCATCGAACAAATCGCCCACGTGGTGAGCATCGATTCCCCGACGTTTCCCAGCAAGGGAACGAACGCCGTCTCTTCCCATTTCGCTGAAAAATATCGCGCCATGGGAGCTGACGTAGAGATGATTCCCGGCACGCATGAAACGGGGGATCATCTTCTGGCGACGCTTCAAGGCAAAAGAGAAATCGGCCCCCACATATTCCTGATCGGCCATTGCGACACCGTTTTTCCAGAAGGCACCGCAGCGCAAAGACCGTTCACCATAAAAGACGGGATTGCCTGCGGCCCCGGGGTAGCCGACATGAAGGGGTGTCTGGTGGTTTGTCAATTCGCAATGGAGGCCTTGTTCACTGAAGGATTCGAGGAATTCGGGAAAATCAGTATCTTATACGACACCGATGAAGAACGCGGGAATCCCTCTTCGAGGGAAGTGATAGAGCGAGTCGGAAAAGACGCCGCCGCGGCATTGATCATCGAGTCCGGCCGCGCAAACGGCTCCATCGTATCTTCGAGAAAAGGAAGTTGCTACGGGAAATTGCTCGTCAGCGGCGTCTCGGCACATGCAGGGGTAGAACCTCAAAAAGGCAGAAGCGCCGTGCACGAACTCGCACACCAAATGGTGGCCATCCACAACCTGGAACGAGAAGACGGGACCATCAACATCACCGGTCTTTCAGGCGGGCGCAGGCCGCACATCGTGGCGGACGAGGCCTCCTGCCACATTGAAGTGCGCGCAGACCGGCAAGCGACTCTCGATTCCATGACGAATGAACTGCATCGCCTTATTTCCGAATCGCACATCGACGGGACACGCTCGATATTCCAAAAAATCAGCGGAAGACCCGCCATGGAATTCAACCATGGGACGGAACAACTCTTGTCTATCGCGGCAGAAATCGCCCTGGATGCGGGCGTCGAATTCAAGCACGGCCCCACCGGTGGGGGTTCCGACGGAAATTACCTCTCCCCGCTTGGGGTCGCCGTTCTCGATGGACTAGGACCCGTAGGTGGAAATTTGCACACGGACGAGGAATACCTGGAACTCGATTCGATCGCCCCGAGAGGCGCGCTGCTTGGGGGGTTGATAGAAAGGCTGTCTGCAAAATGAGGCGCTCATCGAGAGCCCTCAATCTTCCAGGGGAATTCCAATCTCCGATCTGGGTTTCGGATCTGAGACCACGTTGCCTCGAACCAACGCTTCTATTCTTTCATCACTCCACTGAAGGACATCCGACAAAATCTCCCGGGTATGTTCTCCATGCAAGGGGGCCGGCCCTTGTACCTTCCCCGGCTGCTCAGAAAATTTTGGGGGAACACCGGTAGTCTTCACTTTACCCAGAAGCGAATGTTCCGTTTCCACCACCATCTCTCTGTGGTGAACCTGCTCATCCTCGAGCGCTTCGCCGACATCATAAACCGGGCCGCAGGGAATCCCTTTTTCCTCCAGTAATTTCAGCCATTCATTCCCGTTTCGTCTGCAGAGATACTGCTCCAATATGGGGATGAGCTGATCGCGATTTTTCGCGCGGTTGGGAATGTCGACGAACCTCGGATCATTCGTCAGTTCAGGAGCCTCGATGATGTCACAGAAATAACCCCAGAACCGATCGCTCGTCACACCGATGATAATTTCCTTATCCTTGGCCTTGAGCGCCTGATAGGGGACGATTTGAAAATGGGCCGAACCCCACCGCTCGCTCATGCTGCCATCCATGAAATAGCAGCCGCTCAGGTTGGTGAGCAGAGACACGCTGCTATCGAGTAGGGACAGATCGATGTATTGCCCCCTGCCCGTCTTCTCCCTGGCGAACAATGCGCTGCTCACGCTGTAAGCCGCCCACATGCCCGCCGTGAGGTCGCTGAGCGGAACCCCGGCTTTGCAAGGTCCGCCGTCCGGTTCGCCCGTTGCGCTCATGATGCCGCTCATCGCCTGGCCGACGATGTCAAAACCCGAGCGTTCCCGATACGGGCCCGTCTGTCCGAAGCCGGAGACGGAAACGTATATCAGTCGAGGGTTCAAGGCGGACAGCGCCTCATACCCGACGCCCAGGCGCTCCACGACGCCGGGGCGAAAATTCTCGACAAACACGTCCACCTTTTTTGCAATGGCGCGAGCGACCTCGAGGCCTTCGCTTTTTTTGAGGTCGACCACGATACTCTTCTTGCCGTGGTTCACACCCAAAAAATAGGCGCTTTCTCCGTTCTTGAACGGAGGGCCCCAGGTGCGGGTTTCATCGCCGTTTCCGGGAGATTCGAGCTTGATGATTTCCGCACCCAGATCGGAGAGCATCGTGGTGCAAAAAGGCCCGGCGAGAATTCGGGACAAGTCCAACACGCGAATTCCCTTCAATGGTCCCTGTGCGTTCATCATCCCCATCCTGAGTAAAAGCCAAGAAGATTTTTGCGAATGTATAGAATGTGCAAAGGCGCGGGGCTGTCTGTCAAGGAATCTTGATAAAATTCTACGCGCGCTTCCCGGCATCGGGATAACAGCAAAAAACGTCTTTGCAGGTTCTCCCGGACATGGCCGACGCGTAGGGCAAACTTCCAGGCCCGGCTCTCGTGGAGGATCGGTTCTCATCATGGGAGCGCTTGGCTCATGCGGTGCGTCACCCATTCATGACGAAAAATTTCAGGCTGAAAAATGCTCCCAGGCGAGATTTTTCAGCGCGAAAATCCCGTCTGCGCGTTTGAGAGAAATCCCCTGTGAGGCCGGCAGGATTTCTCCGATGGGCGTAAGCGGTGCCCCTCTCGATTGTCGGACAACTTTCTGAAGCGCTCTTACGGATTCAGCGGGTGTCGTGACGAGAAGTTCGTAGTCCTCTCCACCGTGCAGCGCCCATTCGAGAGGCTTTTTCGCGGCGAGCGACGCGACTTCGGACAGCGTACCGGAGACGGGCAGTTCGGATTCCCAGAGGAGCACGCCTACTCCGCTCGCCTCACACAGGTGGCGGATATCTCCCGCCAGACCATCGCTGATGTCCATCATGGAGGTCGCCAACCCCGATTCCGCGATAACTACAGCCTCCGCAACTCGGGGCTGCGGTTCCAGCTGCGCGCGGGTGAGCGAGGCATACAAGTCTTCCCGGACTCGGACTTGAGATCCGGAAAATAAATGAAGTCCCGCTGCGGCATCTCCCAAATATCCCGTCACCAGAATCCGGTCCCCCGCGCGGGCGCCGCTTCGGCGAAGCACCTTCTCCTCCATCACCTCGCCGACGAGGAACACGTCGACGAACAAAGGACCACTCGTCCGCGTGACGTTTCCACCAAGAACCAAAATGTCGTACTGCTCCGAGAGCGCGCGAACCCCGCCATACACGTCATCCAGAAACGAAACAGGCGTCTCTTCGGGTATACCCAGCGAGATGAGCGCAAAGCGCGGCCTGCCCCCCATGGCTGCCACATCACTCACATTCACCGCCAGCGACTTGTAACCCGCGGCGAAACCGGAAACGTCCCCCACGGACGGGAAATGCACGCCGCTCACCTGCGCATCGCAAGTCACGACCCAGCATTTTCCATCCTCCGCCCTGATGACGGCCGCATCGTCCCCGTTGCCAACGATGACGTCCGCGCTGTTCCCCACCGAGCCAAGTTTGTTTCTCAGGCGCTCTATCAGGGCGAATTCGCCGATCTCTCTCGCTGTTTCGCCGTTCACCCTCTCGCCCTCTCGATACGATTGCGCAACTCCCTGGCCGCTGCTCCCGGGTCGGACGCCCCCATCACCGCGCCGATAACGGCGACGCCAGAAGCGCCGGCTTCGATGACGGGCTCCACGTTCTCAATGCCGATTCCCCCGATGGCGACGGCGGGCAAGCCGGGGGCGTGTTCGATAATCCGCTGGAATCCTTCCGGCCCGATCGGCGCCCTCGCATCGGCCTTGCTCCCCGTCGCATATACAGGGCCTACGCCGATATAATCCGCGGCTTCGGCAGCGGCCCGCGATGCCCATTCGGGTTTTCCGGCTGTAACGCCATAAAACAACGTATCTCCCGCCATCTCCCTGGCCCTCGAAATCGGAAAATCCTCCTGTCCCAGATGCACCCCGTCCGCACCGCAGGCCATGGCGACGTCCACCCGATCGTTCACCGTAAAAGCGCAGCCGGTTCCCTCCAGAACCTCTCGCATTTCATCCGCCAGGCGAATCATCTCCACGCCGCTCAAGTTTTTCTCTCGAAGCTGGATCATGCCGGCTCCGCTCGACGCAGCCGCGCGAACCGCGTCCCTCAATTTCCACCCGGAAGCCTGGGACAATATCTCCCGGTCGGTGATGACTGTCAGCGACAGGTCGAATTTCATGGCGTCCCCCGATCAATCAAGAACGAAACTACGACATTGATAATGAAGCACGAGCATCATGATAGGCAACGGCAATCCATCTTTAGGAACCCTTTCATCTATATGAGGAAACATTCAAAGATTTTAAGCGCCTCTCTTGCGCAATTCTCCTGTGCTTGAGAACCTCTTCCCCCCATCTTCAGAGGAGGACGCCATGAGTTGGATTCAACCCATTTCCCCGGATGCCGCGGAGGGAGCCACAAAAGAAATCATCGAAGGCCTGCGCAAGACGGGAAAACCCATTCCCAAGATGTTTCTGGAAATGGGCAGGAGGCCCGATATTCTGGCGGGGCGTGAAACGCTCCGCCGCGCCGTTCATGGCGGCTCGAGCCTCGGTACGAGGCGGGCGGAGTTGCTCGCTTTCTACGTGGCGGCTCACGGGGGGTGATACGGCTGAGCGATGAACCACGGGCAGTTGTTCCGTGACGAATGCGATGACGCCTCTATCGCCGAAGTAGCCGAGGTGCTGGACGACCCGAAGCGAGCGGGAATCCTCGACCCAGCGGACCGCGCCATGCTCACGTATGCGGAGAAGTTCACCCACACGCCTCACTCGATGGAAAAAACGGACATCGAAAGTCTGAGGGTCTCCGGCTTCAGCGAGGAGAACGTCGTGGACATCATCGCGGCCGTCGCCTACAGAAACTTCGCCAATTCGATCAACTACGCCTACGGGCACGTGGAGCAGAATCCCCAAGGACCCGAAGAGTTGCAGGCCGCCATCGAGAGGTTGAAAAAGAAGATCCGTGGCTGACAAATCACGCGCCCTCTCATCCATCTCGTATCTGGGCCTGTTCATATCGGGCGTCTGCGCGCTGGCCGCCGTGGCGTCGGGGCTGGGCCATCGCTGGGGGCTATGGCATTTCAGCACGGGGTTCCAGATTTTCAAAGCGGCATCCGTCATCGCGCTGCTCTCCGTGGCCGTCTCCATGGCGGGAGGCTTGTTCGCTTTGCGTGACGCGTCAAGACGAAAAACCCTCTGCGCCGCGCTCGGCATCGCACTCGGCTTCATCGTTGCGGGCTTTCTCCACGCGCACATGCAGATCGCGAGACGGGTGCCCAAGATTCACGACATCACGACGGACACCCGAAACCCGCCCGCCTTTCAAGCCGTTCTCCCGCTCAGAAAAGGAGCGAAGAACCCGCCTACCTATGAGGGCATACGCATAGCCCGGCTCCAGAAAAAAGCGTATCCGGATATCAAACCACTTACTTTCCAGACTTCAAAAGAAGAAGTTTTCAAGCGCGCTCTTGCCGCCGCACAGGCCATGGGCTGGCATGTGGTGTCGTCCAAGCCAACCGAAGGACGCATCGAGGCCTACGACACGACTTTCTGGTACGGCTTCATCGACGATATCGTCATACGGATCACGTCGAGCAGCGGAACGACGCGCCTCGACATCCGATCGAAATCCCGCGTCGGCGTCGGGGATATCGGCGAGAACGCCAGGCGGATACGCGGCTTTTTGGAAAAGCTGAAAGTAAGATAAACTCAAATATGCCAATTTCGTGATCGAGGACTCGTCAAGAAACGATAATGTCTTGAACATCATGATGAGGGCGCAAATGTCTGAATATCAGGTTCTGGGCAAATCCATACCGAGACTCGACTCCGCAGAGAAGGTCTCCGGACTCGCCGATTTCGGCGATGACTTAAGGAGACACGGCTGCCTCACCGCGAAATTGCTCCTGAGCCCGCACCCCCACGCCGAGATCAAGAAAATCGACACCACAGACGCCTTGGAGGTTCCCGGCGTACACGCCATCGTCACGGCGGATGATTTTTCCGGCATCCGCCACGGCAGGCTCGTGCGCGATGAACCGCTGCTCGCCATCGACAAGGTGCTTTACGTCGGCGAACGTGTGGCCGCCGTGGCCGCCGAAACCCCCGAAGCCGCGCAAGCCGCTCTTGAGAAAATTCATGTCGATTACAAGGTGCTCCCCGCCGTTTTCACGACGGCCGACGCCATGAAGGACGACGCGCCACTACTGCATGACACGCTGGATGATTACGCATCATATCCGGGCATCGTGCGCTACGGGAACGTGGCCGCCGATATTCTCATTCGCTCGGGCGATCCCATAGAAGCCGCGCTCGCGCGCGCGGATTTCGTATTCGAGGACGAGTACGAAACCCCCCGCGTTCACCAGAACTATCTCGAGCCCCGCGCCATGCTCGCAGAGCCCGGACCCGAGGACAGCACGATAGTCTATTCGCCCACCCAGGGAGCTTTCGTGGTGCGCGCCATCGCCTCGGAAATTCTCGAACTCCCCATGAACAAACTGCGCGTCGTGAGCACCCACGTGGGAGGCGCGTTCGGCGGCAAATCCCAACATCTGATGGAAGCCCTGGCCGTTCTTTTGAGCAGAAAGTCGAACCGGCCCGTTCAACTGACGCTCAATCGCGAGGAGGAAACCATCACCGGAAACCCGAGGCACGCTTACCGTATGCGCTATCGCACAGGCGTAATGCGGGAAGGGAAAATCGTCGCGCGCCACGTGCAAATCACTTCGAACAACGGCGCCTATTGTATGACGGGGCCGATGGTATTGGGCAAATCCTGCTACACCAGCGCGGGGCCATATAAGATTCCAAACGTCAGGGTGGATGGCTTGCTCGTGTATACGAATCTTCCGCCCAGCGGCTCCTACCGGGGATTGGGCGTGGCGCAGGTCGCTTTCGCCTGCGAGCGCCATACCGACCGCATCGCCTCGGAACTGGAAATGGACCCGCTTGCCTTTCGAATCCTCAACGGGATGGATGAAAACGACGAGGACCCCGCAGGCACGATTCTGCAGAGCGTAAGCATCAAGGAAACGCTCGAGCGCGCGGGGAAGAAGGCGGGCTGGGGGAAGCAGAAAAAAGAAAACCAGAATAGCAGAATCAGGCGGGGGATGGGCATCGGCTGCGCTCGCTATCCCACGGGCGGGGGAGCGTCGGGCGCCGTGGTGAAGGTGAACGAGGACGGGGGCCTGGCCGTGCTGGCCGGATGCGCCGATCTCGGTACGGGCGCGGCTACCGTGATGGCGCAGGTGGCGGCGGAGGTTCTTGGAGCCGAGGTCCAAAAGGTGAGCGTCCGCATCGCCGACACCGAAAACACGCCCTTCGACGCCATCTCTGCGGGCAGCCGGACCACGTTCAACATGGCGCACGCCGTGCGAATGGCGGCGGAAGACGCCTGCGAGCAAATGCTTCGCCAGGCGGCGCGCATGCTCGAATCCTCCCCGGAAGACTTGGAGATAGGCGAGGGAAACATATTCGTGCGCGCTGCGCCATCGCGCGCCATCGCGTTCACCGATGTAGCGCATTCGGCCGTATGGAAAGGCGACGGCCCCGTGACGGGGCGCGGCGCCTACCGCGGGGAGAATCCCCCCCACCGCACGGACAACGTGCGCGGCCACCCCGAACCCTCGAGGCCCGGGCCGGAATTCGCCACCCAGATCGCCGAAGTCGAAGTCGACACCGAGACGGGAGAAACCCGGGTGCTGAGAATCACCAGCGCGCAGGACGTGGGCTTCGCCATGAACCCCCTCACCCTGAACGGACAGATAGAGGGCGGCATCGCCCAGGGACTTGGCTGGGCGCTCGCCGAGCAGATCCACCACGAAGAGGGCTTCATCGCCCACGCGGATTTCGAGAGTCAGCTCAACCCCACGAGTCTGGACGTCTCGGAAATTGCAAGCGTGATCGTGGAATCGCCCGACGTGGAAGGCCCCTACGGGGCCAAGGGGGCGGGAGAGATGCCGCTCATTCCGGCGGCGCCTGCGATTGCGAACGCGATAGCGGATGCTATCGGGGACCCGGCAAACCCGAACCTCAACACGTTGCCGATTGCGCCGGAGGACGTCGTTCGCGCAGTTCGAGAAAAAAGCGCCGCCGGATCGATTTCCTAGTTTTTCAATTCGAATTTCTCATCATAGATATCAAAGCCCGATGACGCCGCGATGTCTCTCGCCTGCGTGATGAACTTACGCGCTAGGCTCGAGATGGCAGGATTTTTGAGAAATTCGATGAAGAAATTGTGATAAAACGCATCGGGCCGCACGTGAACCCGCACCCTGAGCCTCGCGGCATCCTCTCTTCGTCCTCTCCTGTATCGAAACGTGATGGATTTTTGGGGAGGAATGCGCGTGTCATGGATTTCACGGCTGAAATCGGACGAGAGTTTCCGCTCTATCACGTTGATTTGCCTTGAACCCGGTATTCTTCGCCCGTTCTTGTCTTCAAGTTCGGAGATGACGTCCACCGAGGGCGTAATGTAGGTGGGAAAATAATGGCCGGCGCCCGAGTTCGTGAGCTTGATTTCGGCCGTCACGATTTCCCCGCGCGCTTCCGCTCCCAGCGAAACGTCGATTTGCACGGCGCTCTGCGTCATATCCTTGTCATGTATGCCCCGCCACAGATGCGCCCGATCTGGCATGTGGCAACTCTGGCAGGCGACGCCCTCCTCCCCCCAAAGCGAGTTTTTCCATTCGTTGTAGGTATTCTGAATCGATTTCCCGTTCGGCCCGGGAAACGTGTGCTGGTGACAACTCATGCAAAATTCAGAGCGGCTGAAAAAAAGCGTACGCTCCACACCACCATGCGGGCCATTGCCTGTCGTATCGTCTACGCCTTCGGGGGTCTCTTTCTTCCGGGGCCCATGCACGCGCCAATCGCGCACATGGCATGAGGCGCAGGCCAGTCCACTCATCTCCAGCTCAGGGTCGTGGACCGGGTTTTTCCGCCAGTTCGCCGGAGGGCCCGCGCTCTGCTTCGCGCGCTTTTGCTGTTCCGCCAAGGGCGCGTGGCACTCGTTGCAGCTTTGCGCTCCCCCGGGATTCGTCTTCCACATGTCGACGAGCTGTCCGTATACGCCCGGACTCATCGCCCTGGCGTGAAGCGTGGTTCTCCACTGTTCGTACTGCTCGGGATGACAGCTACCGCAACGCTCCGGCGAAAGGGAGCGTTCAGCGCCTTTGTATGATTTCGGCGCCTCGCCCATGGGAGGCAAAGGGTAGCGGAAGTATTCGTTCACGAAATCCCGCCAATGCTTCCACTTTCCGGGAATCCCTTTTTTTTCCGAAGCTTGCACGGAGGGAAAGAAGAAGCTTTTTGATATCTTCCGGGAAAACGCCGGGAGAGTGAGAAAAACAATAGAAACGATACAGATCCCGAGTTTCAAGCGCATCTCATGATTCCTGTTACGGCGGCCCGCCTGCTTGACCGGTTTCATTTCACCTGACGACACTCGTGTGGGCAAGTTTCTGAAAAAACCCCGAGAAATTGCAGTGCTGCTCCACGCCCGAATCTATTGTGGGCTTAAAGCCCTTTTTTTCTCAACAGGCGCATTTCCACACAAAGTTCATGGCTGAAACCTCGGGAAATGATATCACCGGGTCCAGGTTTTACTTGCTTCATCGAATTGGATAGGGTCTGTCAGAACAATCGAACCAGACCCGACAATTCGGAGGCATGATGAATTTCGAGATACGTCCGGCCACTATCGAGGACACGGAAACGATCGTCCGGTTCAACATCGAAATGGCCCTGGAGAGTGAAAACCTGCGCCTGGAGCCCGGGAAAGTCCGCCGGGGCGTGGAAAAATCCCTCGCCGATCCATCGGTGGGACAATACTACCTCGCGCACCGGGGCGATGAGATTCTGGGGCAAATCCGGGTCACGCTGGAGTGGAGCGACTGGAACAACGGCCAATACTGGTGGATTCAGAACGTGTATGTCGTTCCGTCCGAGAGAAACCAGGGCATTTACAGGGCCTTGCACAACTACGTCAAAAATCTCGCCGATCAAGCCGGCGCCTGCGGGCTCCAGCTATACGTGGACGCGCAAAACGCGGCGGCCCAGGCGGTTTACAGGAACCTGAACATGGAGCAAAGCCACTATCTGATTTACGAGCAACGGGAAGACGAACCGGAAAAGCAGGAAAAACGCCTCACGGACAAACCCGGATGTCAGGAGCCCTCCTGATTCCTCTTGAGGGGAATGACATCCGCAGGCTTTTGCGCGTCATCCCGGCGGCGTCCCCGCCAGGAGGAAGGCCATACATAGCGCACGCGCCACAGGGTTCGGGCCGCACCGCCCACCGCCCACGTGACGGCGCTTCCCGCCGTGCGCGTTTTGCTGCCTAGCGAGCGAAACGCTTTCTTGCCGCCTTCCTCGCCGATGGAGACGAGGCGCGAGGTCGCCTCTTTCGCCGCGCCGAGCGGCCGGAGGGCCTGCGCGATCGCCTGACGCAACACCCATTTCAGCATCAGGCAGAATACGACGGAGAGAGCGAAAAAGACGCCCAGCACCTTGAAGGCGCGGGCGGGCTCATCCACTATCATCACGCTCGTCTGCGCGATACCGTAGAACGCCAGGGCCACGATCCCCAGACAGACGGCCACGGCGCCTCCTGAGCGCACTATCAACCGCATGATGCCGAACATGTTCGTCTCCGATCCCCTGTCGTTGCCGGAAAACGCATCCGATTCATCGAGAATACCCATTTGCGAAACCAAAATCCAGCGCGGTTATTTCATCTCCGGGAGATGTTTCCGTTGACGCGCACAACCTCCCGTTTTATGTTCACTACCCCGTAAGGAAACATCATGGAGGAGCGGCAAATTGTTCGACATTCGCCTCATCAGACAAGACCCCGAAGCGGTGGCGCGCGCCCTCGCGCGAAGGGGCGGCGGTTGGGACCTCTCGGGCTTGCTGGAGATCGACGCCCGGAGGCGGGATTTGACCCACCAGGTCGAAAGCCGGGTGGCCGACGTGCGAAAACGCAGCAAGCAAATCGGCGAACTGAAAAGGAACAAGGCGTCCGAGGAGGAGGTCGAAACGTTTCTGGCCGAGAACCAGCGCCTGACGGCCGAGGCCAAGTCCATGGAGGGAGAACTCAAGGAACTCGAACAAAAACAAAACGATATCCTCCTCGAACTGCCCAACGCGCCGCATGAGACCACCCCCGAAGGCAGGAGTGCTGAGGACAACGCCCTCGTGCGGGTCTGGGGCGAGAAACCCGCTTTCGACTTCGAACCCAGGGCGCATGACGAGCTGGGCGAGTCCCTGGGGATTCTCGACATGAAACGCGCCGCCAAGATAGCGGGCGCGCGGTTCGCGCTCTACCGGGGGGCGGGCGCGCGTTTGGAGCGCGCGCTCATCAACTTCATGCTCGACCTGCACACGAACGAGCACGGCTACACCGAGTGGCTCCCCCCCTTCATGGTGAACCCCGAGGCCATGACGGGCACGGGCCAGCTGCCCAAGTTCGAGGAAGACCTCTTCCGCGTAAATGACGGAAAGTATTACCTTATCCCCACCGCCGAGGTGCCCGTCACGAACATCCACCGCGACGAAATCCTTAGCAACGAGGACCTCCCCCTCAAGTACACGGCCTATACGCCGTGTTTCAGGAGCGAGGCCGGCTCCTACGGCCAGGACACGCGCGGCCTCATCCGCCAGCACCAGTTCAACAAGGTGGAGCTCGTCAAGTTCAGCCGCCCCGAGACGAGCTACGAGGAGCTCGAGAGCTTGACCCAAGACGCCGAGAAAGTGTTGAAACTACTGGGGCTGCACTACCGCGTCGTCACGCTGTGCGCGGGAGACCTGGGCTTTTCCGCCGCCAAGACGTACGACATCGAGGTCTGGGTGCCCTCCCAGAACACCTACCGCGAGATATCCTCGTGCAGCAATTTCGAGGACTTCCAGGCCCGGCGCGCGGGCATCCGCTACCGGCCCGGGGCGGGCGCGAAACCCGAGTTCGTCCACACCCTGAACGGCTCGGGGCTGGCGGTGGGCCGCACGCTGGTGGCGATTCTGGAGAACTTCCAGCGCGCGGACGGCTCCGTGGCGATACCCGGGGCCTTGCGCCCCTACATGGGCGGAACCGCTTCTATATCTGTCTGAAATCGATATAACGCCATAAAAATCAATCGTATACACTCTCAGTTTCATCCCGGCCGGGAAACCTTTGCAGAATCTTTACCCACCGCCGCCGCCTTCGCTGATACCATCCAAGCCGTTTGATCAGCCTCGACGGGTGTTTGGAGAGGCGACGGGCGAATCCGGCGGGGGACGCCGAACTGCTTCGCTCTCATGGACGAGGCGTCGGCGGGCCGGATACGCCGCGCGGGGGTCAACGGCACCGCAAACGGGTCCACCCGCCCCGGAGACGGGAGCGCCATCCAGTCGCGCGGATGCGCACCCGGATTTCGGCCGGTCGTCCGCCTTTTTGGCTCGGGCGGCTTCGGTCGATTCCTCCGGAAGCGGAAAGCCCGAACGCGGGGTCTCCCCGCGCGGCCCATCGCACGCCCGAACGCGGCAATCGCTCACTCTTCAATCGCGATTGACCCCGACGCGGCCCATCGCACGCCCCGAACGCGGCCCGTCGCGCCCTGAAAATCCGCAACGCATTTCCCCGCATTTGCCGTCATGGCGGGACCGGCCGATCGTGGCAGAATCCTCCTGCGCCGCGACCCGTCGGCGTCATTTCCCAAGAAATTTAATTTTCAGAAATTTACGGAAAAACCCCGTCAATTTATCGATATTTATCGAATTTTATGGAAATTCGATATTTTTGAACGAAGCGACCGGCTCCGCCATCATACCGGAATCCCCCGAATCCGCGCGGACGGCAACTGCGGGCAAATGCGGGTCGATTTCGAACGGGATGCAGAGAATTTCGTCCCGATGCCGAAAGGGAGCGATGAGCGCCCAGCCGCAAATGCGGGGAAATGCGCCCCGCCGCGAACCCCTTATCGGGGCTGTTGAAAAACCCCTCCTCGGGGGCATCGCTTTTACCCCCCTGACAAGGGGGGGTAAGGGGGGTTGCTTTTCCAGTCGAGAGGGGCGCCGCCTCTCCCCGCTCGTGGCTGATTAAAAAACCCCTCCGGGCCGTGCTAGAATAATAGGAGAGTCTCGACCGCTCACAGATCGCGGAGGGATGGCCGAGCGGCCGAAGGCGGTGGTCTTGAAAACCACTGAGCGAAAGCTCCGGGGGTTCGAATCCCTCTCCCTCCGCCAGCTTTCATACGGGCGGGCCTGGAGGAAACCCGGTTTCTCGCAGCCGTTCCATGCGGGCATCGCCGTTCAGCTATCGAAGTTCACCGACCCCTTTTCACCGTCAGCACCGCGCCCCCGACCCGCCGCTATACTTGCCCGGAACATTTCTGCAAAATGGGGCCATGGCATGCAGTCCACCGGGACGGCGACCGAAGCGAGCGGTCGAGGGGACCGGAAAGCGACATGGGGACTCCCAGGTCAGGCAAAGGTGGTGACAGGGCAGGCGCGAACGGCGCTTATTCGTACCGGGCCTCCGCCTGCGCCGTCCTCCTCTGCGCGATGCTCATTCTCACGAACTGCGGCGGGGGAGGCTCGGGAGGGCGCCCGCAGGCCGCGGTGACGCCCGAAACCCCGCAGCCCCAACCACCCCCGCCGGAGCCCGTACAACCGCCGCAGCCGCCGACGCAACCCCAGCAGCCGACGCAAGAGTGCGTTCCGCTCCACGACGGGACCTGCCCCTCGGTCAGCGACTTCGACAGCCGGGCGCGGCGGCTCGCCGGCACATACGCCGTACACCGGAATTTCAGGAACCAGCCGGGTCTCGCGGCGGTCGGCGCAGACCGGGCCTACGCCCACGTCGAGCTGCTCAAGGGGGAAAACACCTCTCCGGGGTCAGGAGTGACCATCGGCTTCATGGACAGCGGCATCGACGCCTCGCACCGTATGTTCGCGGGGAAGGCGGTCACCGAGGTGTTCCTGGGAGGTACCCCGAACGAGACGGGCGCGACCTTCTCTCACGGCACGGCCGTCGCGAGCGTCGCCGCCGGAATCCGGGATCATTTCGTCCCCACCGGCCCGCAAGGCGTCGCCTGGGGCGCCGACATCGCCATGTTCGCAATTCCCACAGGAAGCCCGGTCGGCGACTACAAACCCATCTCTCTCGCGGACTCAGGCGACGCAGACACCTCGTGGGCGTCGTGGTTCAACCGGATACTGGCGTGGCGAAACGGCGGCAGGCGCGCCGACATCCTGAACCTGAGCATCGGCTACGAAGGCATCATCGACGACTACAGCGAAGCCGACCTCCGCGCCAACTTCGGGCGGACGATCGCCGCGATGGCGCAGGCGGGCGCCGTTGACAAGGCGGTTTTCGTCTGGGCGGCCGGCAACGCCCAGGGAAGGTCGTGCGCTTCGTCGGTGGCCCACTGCGAGAACGGGAAAATCAACGCCGTTTCGCCCGATGTGCTGGCGGGCCTCGCCACGCGGGTCGAGGAGCTCCGGGGACACACGGTCGCCGTCGCGGCGCTGGGGCCGGGCGGAACCATCGCGGACTTCTCCAACCGCTGCGGCATCGCGGCGGACTATTGCATCGCGGCGCCCGGAGAAGACGTCCGGGTCGCCTATTTCGGGCCCCATCCCGACACGTCCGCGCCCATCCGGAGCATCTGGCGGAGCAGCGGAACGTCCGTCGCCGCGCCGATGGTGTCCGGCGGGCTCGCGATCATGAAGCAACTCTTCCGGGACCAACTATCGAACACCGAACTGGTAACGCGCCTCTTCGAGACCGCCGACAATTCGGGCGCCTACGCGAACAGAGCCGTCTACGGCCGGGGGAAACTCGACTTGGCCGCCGCCACGCACCCCGTGGGCGTCCCGGCGGTTCCCGTCGCCGTGAACGCGAACGGAGGCGGGAGCAACCTGCGCGCCACGCGCCTGCGTCTCGGAGCGCCGTTCGGAAACGCCCTCGCGCGGTCGGTCGGGGACCACGAGATCATGGCGCTCGACGACCTGGGCGCGCCGTTCTGGTACCGGCTGGGCGATTTCGTGACGACGGCGGAAGGTCAGGCGGTGGACGCGAGAGTCAGGCGTTTTCTGGCGGGCGGGGCGCGCGAGACTCCCGAATGGCGGGGGGTCAGCGCGCGGGAGACCCCGGCGGAAGCCGGCGGCGGCCACCTCTCGCTCGCCGAGGGGGGGATGACGGCGACGTTCACCGGCCGGGCGGGCCTTTCCGCCTCGGTGTTCGGGACGAACCAGGAGCGCGACGCGGCGGGCGGGACGCTGGGATGGCGGCCTGAAGGCGCGCCGCTCGGCCTGCGCCTCGGGTGGATCACCGAGGGCGGAACCATCCTCGGCGGCGAGGGCCGGGGGGCCTTCGGCTCGCTGGCGGCGGATACCGCCTTCATCCGCTTGGAGGGAGACGTGAGGCTCGGCGCGTGGCGTCTCGGGGCGGACGCGGAATGGGGGAACGCGCGCGCCCGGGCCCGGGGCGGGCTCATCGAGGAGGTATCGCCCATCTCGACCAGCGCGTTCGCGCTGCACGCGCGCGCCGCCGTGACGGATACGGACACCGTGCGCTTCTCCCTGGCGCAACCCCTGCGCGTCGAGGACGGCCGGGCGTCGCTGACGCTCCCTGCTGCGCGGACCAAACTGGGGCGGGTGCTGCGCACGACCCTCACCTCGCCGCTCGCGCCCGAGGCGCGCCAGATCGACCTGGCCGCCACCTGGGAGAGGCCGCTGGCGGCGGGGCGGCTGCGCCTCGGCGTCGTCTGGAGCCGGAACCCCGGCCACCGGGGGGACGCCGGATCGCAACTCACGTTCCTCGCCGGCTGGCGTCGGGCGTTCTGAGCACAAGGCGACGCTTCCCCGGTCGGTTCGATTGCCCCCTCGCTTGTTGAAACCAACCCCCCCTACCCCCCCTTGTCAGGGGGGTATGAAAAAGCAAACCCCGCAAAAAAGGATCAACTCCCCCCTTGAGGGGGAGTCGAAGAGGCCGAGCCCATGGGCGAAGGCCGATTCGGTGGGGGGAGGTTTGCTTTGTGGCATGTCCCCCCACCGGTTCGGTTTCGGGTAAAAACCCCCTCACCTCACCGACTCCCCCTCAAGGGGGGAGTGAATCCCTTCTCTACTCGGTTGGGTTTGACCCACAAGGGGGGGTAGGGGGGGTTGCCTTTATCCCCTGACAAGTGGGGTTGTCGAAAAAACCTCTATCCGACCTTCGAGATTATTCGCCGTAGCAGGGACAGGCCCCTGCGCCTGTCCGAGGCCACCGTGCCTGTCCGAGGTTTCTTACGGGCATGGACATTCCCGATACGGGCGGGCACAAAGGCCCGCCCCTACAAAACCATCACGTCTGCGACCTCCGTAAACCGCCAACGCCTCTCTCCTCACCCTGAGTAGCCGCCGAAGGCGGCGTATCGAAGGGCGAGAGGGCATCCTTCGATACGCGGCTCCGCCGCTACTCAGGATGAGGCGGATAGGGGTTTTTCAATAACTCTCAAGGGGGAGTGTACCTTACTCTTTCATCGGACGAGTCAAATCCTCGTTAAACGGAGTTTTCCAACAACCCCATCAGGGGCCGGTTTCTCCCGCACAGGATAGCCGCCGCCCCGTCTTGTGATATAGAATGGCGGCCCTCGCGGAGAGATGGCCGAGTGGCTGAAGGCGCTCGCCTGCTAAGCGAGTAGGCTGGGAAACCGGCCTCGAGGGTTCGAATCCCTCTCTCTCCGCCACCACGCAAACCCGCCTTGTGTTACATTAACTCCCGGCACATCACCGGCGCCGCCTCGTTCCTCCCGGTGGTTCGGATGAAGACGGCCCTTGCCCGGAACCGGCAGGAGGGAGAACGCGATGCGGCGCAACTTCTTTCGCCTGGACGCAACTCAGCGGCTTCCCATCGAACTCGACGCCGCCTGGGCGTTTTTCTCGAATCCCCAGAACCTCGCGGAGATCACGCCGCCCGAGCTTCACCTGGTCGTCGAGAACGAACTGCCTGAAAGGATGCACCCCGGCGTCCTCATCTGCTACCGGGTGAAGCCCTTTCTCGGGGTTCCGGTGCACTGGGTCACGGAGATAACGCACGTGGAGGAAGGCCGCCTCTTCGTGGACGAGCAGCGCTTCGGCCCCTATCGCTTCTGGCACCACCAGCACCATTTTCTGCCGATCGAGGGAGGCGTGGAGATGCGCGACATCATCCACTACAAGCTGCCGCTGGGACCGCTCTCGTTCCTGGCCGACAGCTTCGTGGTGAGCCGCCAACTGCGACGCATCTTCTCCTACCGCGAAGAGGCGCTCACGCAGCGCTTCGGCCGGATGAACTGAATTGCCCCCCTCTATGGACTTGGAGCGCGACACGCTATAGAACATGAGACACCCGGCGGGACTCACATCACCCGAGCCGCCCGGGAACCCGTTCTTCTTCATCCACCGTCTGGAGATATCCGATGAAAATCATACTCGCAACCGCTCTCTCGCTCCTCGTGGCTTCGGCCTCTTTCGCGCAGGAGATCGCAAAGGAAAAACCCACCAACCCGGTTCTTCTGATGAAGACGAATTTCGGCGACGTCTACATCGAGTTGTTCCCCGAGGAAGCGCCCAAGACGGTGGCGAACTTCATGGACCTCGCCACGGGGGAGCGCGTCTTCACGGACCCCAAGACCAGCAAAAAGGTGAAGCGCCCCTTTTATGACGGACTCAAGTTTCACCGCGTCATCAAGGAGTTCATGATCCAGGGCGGCGACCCCCGGGGGAACGGAACCGGGGGGCCGGGCTACAATTTCGAGGACGAGATAAACGCCGACGCCCTGGGCCTGCACAAAATGAAGGCCGTGAAGGACGGCCGTCCCCACGCCTTCCTGCCCATCAGGAACCAGAGCGATTTCCAGCGCACTCTGGTGCAGCCCCTGTTCCGGAAAATGGGCATCCGCTCCCAGGCCGACCTCGACAAGCGCATAGAAGAGGTAAAAAAGCGCCTCGCCGAACTCACGCTCAAAGACGCGTACGAGAACATGGGCTATCGCTTCAACGGGAAGCTCAAATCGCGTCCGCCCGTGAAGGGCGTGCTCGCGATGGCGAACTCCGGCCCCAACACGAACGGCTCGCAGTTTTTCATCAACCTGATCGACACCCCCTGGCTCACCGGCAAGCACACCGTTTTCGGCAAGGTGGCCAAGGGGATGGACGTGGTGGAGAAAATCGGCGTAACGCCCGTGGGCTCGGGGAGCATTCCCCAACAAGAGGTGAAGATCATCTCGATCCGGCTTTATACGCCCTGAATCGGGGTTGTTGGGAAAGGCTGGTCTGCCCCTCCGCTAACCGCCAACGCCCTTTTCCTCACCCTGAGTAGCCGCCGAAGAGCCTGTCCTGAGTTTGTCGAAGGGCGGCGTATCGAAGGGCGCGGGGAGTCGAACGCCTCGCGACAACAAGGTCGTGGCCGCCCTGCCCGGTAAAAAGTCAAAATGGATTCCGGGCAACCCCTCCCTCTTCGGTCGGTATTGATTGCCGGAATGACGGCGGTGGACAATTCCGAGCGAGGAGAGAGTAAATCAACTCCCCCCTTGAGGGGGAGTCGAAGAGCTAAGGGCGAAGCCCGAAAGCGATTCGGTGGGGGGACATGCCACGGATAGAAGCTCCCCCCACCGATTCAGCCTTCGCACAAACCGCTCGGCTTCATCGTCTGGCTTTCCCCTCGGGAAGCCAGACCCTCAAGGGGGGAGTGAATTCCTTCTCTGCTCGGTCGTCAAACCCTTCCCTCCTCGCCCCGAAAACCAACCCCCTCTACCCCCCCTTGTCAGGGGGGTAAGAAGAAGCAAAACCCCGGCAAGTGGAGGGGTATAAAAAGAAAAAAGCTCCCCTGCAAGGGGAACAACAAAAAGACCCCCCTTGACAAGGGGGGGTAGGGGGGGTTGCCTTTATCCCCTGGTAAGGGGGGCTTTCTCAACAACGCCCGCGCGCAAAACTACATCTCGCGGCGCCCTTCCAGCGAGCGGGTGAGCGTCATCTCGTCCGCGTATTCGAGATGGCTGCCCATGGGAAGGCCGTGCGCCAGCTGGGTGACGCGCACGCCGAGCGGCTTGAGCATCTGGGCGAGATAAAGGGAAGTCCCCTCGCCCGCCATGTTGGGGTTCAGGGCCAGGATCACCTCTTTCACATCACCCGTCTTCACGCGCTCGATGAGCCCGGCGATGGTGAGGTCTTCCGGCTCCACGCCGTCCAAAGGGGAAATGACGCCCATCAGCACATGGTAGCGTCCCTTCACGCCTCCCGCGCGCTCGACGGCGAACACGTCGGCGGGTTCTTCCACCACGCAGATGACGCTCGCGTCACGCGCGCCGCACACCGCGCAGTCGGCGCCGCCCGCATCGCCTTCCACGAGCATCGAGCACGTGCCGCACAGGCCCACTTTTTCATGCAGCGCCTCGCACGAGGCGGCGATTTTCCCGGCGGCTTCGGGGTCCTTGCCCAGCAGATGAAAGACGATTCGCTGGGCGCTCTTCGGCCCCACCCCCGGAAGGCGGCGAAACGCCTCGATGCACTCTTCGATGGCGGGAAAGCGGCTCAACTGCATGGCGTTTTCTCACTCGGGTTTCAGGCGGCGGCCCGGAAACGACGATGATGACGATATAAAACGACGCGCGGCGCAGAGGCCGCGCACCTGCTCAGAACATGCCGGGAATGGGCAGGCCGCCGGTGAGTTTCTTCATCTCCTCGGACATCATGTCCTTGCCTTTGCGGGACGCCTCGTTGCACGCGGCGCGCACCAGGTCCTCGAGCATTTCCACGTCGTCGGGGTCGACCACCTGCGGGTCTATCTTCACCGAGATCACCTCGCCCGCGCCGTTGGCGATCACGTTCACCATCCCTCCGCCAGCGGAGGCCTCCACCGTCTTCGCCGCCATCTCCTCCTGAAGCTTGGCCATCTTGTCCTGGATCTGGCGCGCCTGTTTCATCAGATTGCCGATGCCGCCTTTTAACATGAGAATCTCCCCGAGGTAGTCCCTCACCACTCAAGCGAATGTATTTCCACCCGATTTTCGCACCCGCCCCCGGCGAATGTCGACTATCTTTCCGTTGAACAAGTCCACGATTTCCTGGATCACGGCCTCTTCATTCTCATCGAGTTTCCGGCCATGCGCATTGCTCTTCTCCCCGGCCCCCTGTCCGGTTTGCGAACGCGCGCCGTTTTCCGCGCCCGCTATCTCGACCCTGGCGCTCCAGGGGGAATGCTCCCGGAAAAACTTCTCGATTTCGGGCAGCACCTCCTGCGCCATGTGCAGGCCATGCGCGTTTCGATTCTCCCGGGCGAGCACCACGCGGACGGTCCCTTCCGTTTCGAGATCGAGTTCGACGCCGTGAAAGAGCGGGCGCCTCATCGGGCGCAAGGCCTCCACCGCCCCGGCCCACACGCGCCGCGCCTCGACGGAGTTCCACTCCTGCGCCTCGGCCCGGGCGACGGGAGAACCCCCCGAAGCAGGCTCACCCGCAGGCGGCGCAGGCTCGGGCGCCGTGGTTTCCCGGGCAGCCGGAGGCGGCGCGGCGGCGGGAGCCTCCCCACCCGGCGAGGGGGCGCGCGGGGGATTCGGCGTCGCTCCCCCGCTCATGGTTTCGAGCTTCTCCATCAACGCGCCCAAATCGGCTATCGGTTCAATCTGGCACATGCGCAGAATCGCGACCTCGAGCGTCATGCGGGGATGATCCGACGTCCTGAGTTCGAACTCGGCACCCTGCAGAATGGAATACGCCTGATGCGCCTCGGCGAAACTCATCTTCGCGGCCACCTGCCTGCGCTCTTCGATCTCGGAAGCCGCCACGTCGAAGAGCGCCTCATCGTCGCCCGCCGACAGGAGCACCATGCAGTCGCGCAGATACTCGAGCAGGCTCGCGGAGAAGAGCTTGAGGTCGTGGCCCGCGTCGAAGAGGTTCTTGAGCTCGGTGAGGGCCTTGTTGCCGTCGCGCGCGACCACCGCCTCGACCAGGGCTTTATAGATGCTGCCCGACGGCACCCCGAGCACCTTCTCGACTTCTTCGCTCGATACCGGATCCTCGGCGGCGAAAGCCAGCACCTGGTCGAGCAGGGACTGCGCATCGCGGATGCTGCCCTCTCCCATCCGCGCCAGCAGCTTGACGGCCGCCTCGTCCATCTTCCTGTCCTGCGCCTCGACGATCTTCAAGAGATGCGCCGCGATGACCGAAGTCGTGATCCTCCGGAACTCGAACACCTGGCAGCGGCTCAAGATGGTGTCGGGGACGTTCTTGATCTCCGTGGTGGCCAGAATGAAGACAACGTGGGGCGGGGGTTCCTCGAGCGTCTTGAGCAGCGCGTTGAAGGAACTCTTGGAGAGCATGTGCACTTCATCGAAAATCACCGTCTTGTAGCGCCCGCGCGCGGGCTGGTAGCGCAGCCCCTCGCGCAGCTCGCGCACGTTGTCCACCCCGGTATAGGTGGCGGCGTCGATCTCCAGGATATCGGGATGGCTTCCCCGGGTGATCTCCTCGCACGACGAACACTCGTTGCACGGTTCGGGCAGCGGCCCGTCCCCCGATTCGCAGTTGAGCGCCTTGGCGAGGATGCGCGCGGTGGTCGTCTTGCCGACCCCGCGCGTCCCGCTGAACAGATAGGCGGACGCGACGCGCCCCGAGGCGAGCGCGTTCGAGAGCGTTCGCCGGATGTGCTCCTGGCCGATGAGTTCCTCGAAACGCTGCGGACGCCATTTCCTGGCGCTGCCGATGAAGGACATCAAGAATCCATCCCAAGGATTTCCGCCGTTGAAGGGCCCCATACCCCGTGAGCGGCGCGCAGACCCTGCGATGGAGTCGACCGGCCAGGCGCCCTCGTGGCGCCCGGGAGTGTCCACTTACCGCTGCTTCCTTCCGGACCTGACGGAGTTCGCGGGCTCCCGCCGCACGAGACCCAACCGGCCGAATCCATCGCAGGCTCTTCCATAAATCCTACCCCGTCCCCCGGCCTTTGGGAAGCGGAGGGGTCGGCATTTTGATCACAAGCGAACCACGCGGCGGATAACCATCCATATAACATGGCGTTAGGGGATTACGGGCGGATCGTGAACCGCCCCTGCGAGGTTGCTGAAAAAGCCCCCTTATCAGAGGGGCCGTCTTTTTTTACCCCCCTGTCAAGGGGGGGTAGGGGGGGTTGCCTTTATCCCCCGACAAGGGGATTGGGGGTTCGGCAGGGAGACGTGTTTTCCCGTAGGGACAGGCCTCCGTGCCTGTCCTGCGTCTCCGGGTCGTATACCAACAACGGACAGGCACGGAGGCCTGTCCCTACAAACCTTCTGCCGGCAGGATTCCCATACCGGGTTTTTTAACAGCCCTCTCGGTCAGAATCGATTCTAAAGAGAAACGCTGCGGGCATCGCCAATTCACGTGCGGTAGGGTTACAATGCCCTGTCCAGCTTCCGACCACGCGAAGCCCTCTCGGTGCGCGTACTCGTTTCGCGCCGGATAAGGAAAGGCCGCCGAACGCATGTCGTATTCCGGTATTGCCGAACTCGCGGAGGGAAAGGTTTACGCCCTCCACAACACGTTCCCGCTGGACGGGCGCATCAGCGCATACCCCATCAGCGCGCGCGGGCACAGCGTCTCGAACTGCTATCTCCTGAAAGAAGACGCGGGCGCCCTCCTGCTCGACACGGGCTACGCCGCCCACGAAGCCGAGATTCTGGCGCAGATGGAATCCCTCATCGCGCCGGATACGCCGCTGCACCTGCTCCCGCTGCGCATCAACGAATTCATGTCGGTGGGAAACGCCATGGCGATCGCCAGGCGCTTCAACGTGGTGGAGTGCCTTGCCCCCGTGCCGGAGATCAACGAGTGGCTCGAGTTCGAAGCGCTCGAGCCGGGCGGCGGGACGGGCGGCAACCCCGTCCTGCCCACCACGATACTGAAGCCGCTCCATCCCCTTGAAATCGGGGAGCGGTACATCGAGGTGATGAACGCGCCGATCCGCCTCATCAGCACCCGCTGGATTTACGATGCGGCCACGCGCATCCTGTTCACCTCGGACATGTTCAGCCACCTCTGGGCGGAGGGGGCGGAAGGCCCCTGGCTGCTGGACGAAGACGACGCCACGACGACCTCCTTCGTCCGCTCGTTCCTGCTGAACACGCGCTACTGGTGGCTCGAGGGCGCGAGCACGGACTCCATCCGAAAAGGCATCATGGAAGTCTTCGAGCGCTATGACATCGAGACCATCGCTCCGGGCTACGGCGCCATCCTGCGCGGGCGCTGTCTGGTCGAGCAACAATTCGCCGTGCTGGACGAGGTTCTGGCGGGTCTCGACAAAGGCGTCGTCAAACCGGGCTACGTCGCGCTGGGCCTGGAGAGATAGGAGCGCGCATGAGCTATCCCCTGCCCCGAGAAATATCGCCCGGTGTCTTCTGGCTCGGCGACTGCCTGGTCCAGCACTCCCAGGGCAAGATATATCACTCCTACAACGCGGCCTTCCTCGTCATCGGCTCAGAAGCCTCCATGCTCGTGGAGACGGGACACCCCAAGGATTTCCCCATCATCGAACGCCAGATGAGGGACATCCTGGCTCGCGGCGGAGGCCCGCTCAAACACCTGTTCCTGACCCATCAGGAGACGCCACACTCGGGCGGTCTGGGCCGCGTGCTCGACCGCTACCCCGACCTCACCATCCACGGGGACATGTGCGACTACCACCTGGCGTTTCCCGAACACGAAGGCCGCTTCAAGGAGATGCGCGTGGGAGACGCCGTCGATCTGGGCGATACGAAGTTCATGGCCGTGGAGCCGGTGATCCGGGACTTGCGGAGTTCTCTCTGGGGGTTCGAGACCAAAGGGCGTGTGCTGTTTCCGGGAGACGGCTTCGCCTACAGCCACTACCACACGGACGGCCACTGCGGGATGTTCGCCGAAGAGGCCACATCCCTCGATCTGGTCGACGTGCTGGGCGTTTTCGCCGAGCGCGCCCTGTACTGGACCACCTTCACCGACATGAACGTCTACGCCGACAAGCTCGAAGAGTTGATGGACGGGTTGAACGTCGAAGTCGTCGCGCCGACGCACGGCCTCCCCATAAGGGACATCGCGCAAACGATGCCGAAAGTCCGGGAGGGCCTCATCCGGGGCGATTGAGGCGCGAACCCCGCGGGGAAGAATTCCAATCGGTGAATGAGGAATCGTAGGGACAGGCCCTCCTCGGGGGATAAAGGCAACCCCCCCTACCCCCCCTTGTCAGGGGGGCAAGAAAAAACAAACAAAAACCCGTCTACCGGCGGCGGGCGTCGCCTTTACCCCTTTGTTGAGTTGGGGGGAGTCGCCTTTTTATACCCCCCTGACAAGGGGGGGTAGGGGGGGTTGGTTCTCAAGGCGAGAGCCTGCGCCGCTGCCCGGTTTCGGGCTTGACTTAAACGTCCTCCACCAGCTCCCACAGCGTTCCCATCGTGCTCTTGGGCTTGATGAAGGCGATGAGGTGCCCGCCGAAGCCGGGCCTCGATTTCTCGTCGATGAGCTCAAAGCCCTGCGCCTTCATGTCGGCCAGCACGCCGTCGATGTTCTTCACGTCGAACGCCACGTGGTGGAGGCCCTCGCCGCGCTCCTCGATGAACTTGGCGAGGGGCGAATCCTGCCGGATGGGCGAGATGGGCTCGATGAGGTCGCCGCCCAGGTCCAGCATGGCCAGATCGGTCGCGCCGTCGGCGGAGGTCTCCCGCGCGAGCAGCTTCGCGCCCATGCCCTCGTACAGGGCGATGGCGGCGTCCATATCCTTCACCGCGACGCCGATGTGATGAAATTTGTTGAACATATCCGTATTTCCTCCTTGTGAGGCGCGGCAAGAGGATTCATCCGCCTCGCCGCATCGATGTTTCGAAGATGTTTAGCAGGCTCGGGGGGATTCCACAATCGAACCCGCCCGGGAAACTATACTTGGCGAAGCGTTTGCCGTATCCTGCGCGCATCAACGAAATCATGCGAACCACACATTTATAAGGAGAAAATCCATGCAAGAAGGTCCCGTCGACGGACACTCCACTTCCACCGTGCCGGGCGAGCGCGTCATCGACAAGCCCGAACTCCCCAAAGGGGGGCTGTATACCGACAACACCGTCCACACCGAGATGCACGAGGGCTCCCTGCAGCTCAAACGCGGCACGGCGGGCAAGTTCGAGATTTTCTGCGACGAGGGCGCGAACATCGGCGGCACGGCGCAATACCCCACGCCGATGGCCTATCTCGCGATGGCGACGGGGTTCTGACTGCTCACCCAGGTGTCGCGGTACGCGCACATGATGAAAATGGAGATCAAGGGGGCGAGCGTCTCGGTACGGTTCCGAAAGCTGCTGGGCGGCTCAGTGCTCAAGGGCACCGTGTTCAACAAGTGGGAGGCCGTGGACACGCATCTCAAAGTCGAATCGGACGAGCCCGCGGAGAAGCTCGCGCACCTCATCAAGAACGCCAAGAACGGCTGTTTCGCCGAGGCCCTGATCACCGAGCCGGTGCCGCTCCACTCCACCGTGGAGGTGAACGGCGAACCCTTCGAGATAGAGGGCGTGACGGCGGATTAACCCCCATACCTGGAGTTTTTACATGGAATACTTCCACGCATCAGAGGATATCGCCTTCGGCTCGCAGCCCGAGCCCGCGGACCTGGAATCCCTCGCCGCGAGAGGCGTCAAGACCATCATCAACACGCGCTTTCCCGAAGAAGACCAGGGCGAATTGCCGCCCGAGCGCGCAAAGGCGGAGGCCGAGGCGCTGGGGATGCGCTACGTGAACGTCCCCGTCTCGCCCGTCGAGTTCAGCCCCGCCTCGCTGGCCGAGGTGAGCCATGCGCTTAATGAAGCCAAGGCCCACGGCCCGACCTTCGTCCACTGAAAGGCCACGGGGCGGGCCGGGATTTGCTCGCTGAACCATCTGGCGGATGAGAACGACTGGAGCGCGCGGGAGATGGAGGGAGCCGCCGACGCCACCGGCTTCGACTGGCGCGAAGCGCCGTTAGCACCCAAGTACCGCGAGTTCTTCGCAAGGAGGCCCGGGTAGGCGCGAAGGGGGCGTCGATTGTGTATAGGGGACCCCGTCTGCGGCGCAAGATGACAAGGGCGGCCACGGTCGAACTTCCCTCTTCGGGAAATTCGACGCCCCTACGGAACCCCGCGTTCGAAACGAGGCGTAGGGACAGGCCCTCGTGCCTGTCCTGCTACGGCCAATGTGGTTTTGGTTCGTCATTCCGGCGAATACCGGAATGACAGCCGGGTCGGGCGGACACACAGGTCCGCCCCTACAACCCCATTTCGTTTTTGCGTCGGGGGGGACCTGTGGGTCCGCCCGATCTCGAGACGGTTTTTTTTCACCAGCCCTTGTCAGGGGGCAAGGGCCGCTTCAGGAGGCGCTCGTCTAGCCTCCCCCGGAGCCGCGCTTGAGGACGCCGCCGGCGTCGAAGCCGCCGTCCACCGGCAGCGTCACGCCGTTGATGTAGCCCGATTGCGGCAGCGCCAGATAGAGGGCCGCGGCCGCCACTTCCTCCGGCGCCCCGTAGCGGTTCATCGGTACGGTCTGGAGATAGGCCCGGCGGGTCTCCTCGTCGTGCATCTCCCTCACCAGCGGGGTTTCGACGGGCCCCGGCGCCAGGGTGTTGACCGTCACGCCGGACTCCGCCCACTCGATCGCCAACACCCTCGTCAACGCCGCGACGCCGCCCTTGGACGCGCCGTAGGCCGCGCGCCCCGTCCCGCCCCGCAAGCCCGCGACCGAGGACATCGACACGATACGGCCGTATCCCGCCTCGACCATCACGGCGCCTGCGGCCTGCATCATCAGGAAACTTCCCGTGAGGTTGACGGCGATGATGCGGTTCCAGTCCTCGAGCGCGGTTTCCAGGGCGAGTATCTCCCGGCCTATGCCAGCGAAGTGCATCAGGATTTCCAGCGAGCCGAACCGCTCCGTCACCGCCTCGACGAGCGCTTCGACGTCTCCTGCCTCGGCCACGTCGGTCCGGACGAACAGCGCCTCGGCGCCTTGCGCTTTCAACTCTTCCGCCGCCGCAGCACCCGCCTCCTCGTTCAGGTCGGCGATGACGACGGCGGCGCCCGCATCCGCCAGCGTCTGCGTCGTGGCGCGTCCGATGCCGCTTGCGCCGCCGGTGACGATAGCCGTCTGTCCTTCGAGTGTGAGCATGCCCGACTCCCGTGCGCTAGGTGATGACGCCGAGCCCCCGGCCCACCTCGGCGAATGCGCCGATGGCGCGGTCGAGGTCTCCCGCATCGTGGGCCGCCGACATCTGCGTGCGTATCCGGTCCCCCCCGCGCGGGACGACGGGGAACGAAAACGCGGTGACCAGCACGCCCTTCTCGCGGAGCCCGGCGGCGAAGTCCTGCGCGAGCTTCGGGTCGCGCAGCATCAGGGGGATGATGGGGTGCTCGCCCGGCAGCAGTTCGAACCCCAGGGCGGTCATTTCGGCCCGGAAACGCTTCGTGTTGCGCCAGAGCCGCTCCCGCAGCTCCGCCGAACCGGCGAGAAGATCCAGCGCCGCCAGGCCGGTCTGGGCGATGACGGGGGCCGGCGTGTTGGAGAAGATATAGGGGCGCGCGCTCTGGCGCAGCCACTCCACGATGACGCGCCGGGCCGAGACGTAACCCCCCGCCGCGCCTCCCAGCGCCTTGCCGAGCGTCCCCGTCAGGATGTCGACCCGCCCTGCGACGCCGAAGCGCTCGGGCGTCCCCCGCCCGTTTTCGCCGACGAAGCCCACGGCATGGCTGTCGTCGACCATCACGAGGGCGTCGTGTCTTTCCGCCAGGTCGCAGATGGCCGGCAAATCGGCCATGTAGCCGTCCATCGAAAAGACCCCGTCCGTGGCGATCAGGCGGTAGCGCGCGCCGGCCGCTTCTTTCAGTCTGGCCTCCAGGTCCTTCATGTCGTTGTTGGCGTAACGGAACCGCTTCGCGCGGCAAAGGCGCACGCCGTCGATGATCGACGCGTGGTTCAGCGCGTCGGATATGATCGCGTCTTCCTCGCCCAGGAGGCTCTCGAACAGCCCGGCGTTGGCGTCGAAACAACTCGGGAAGAGGATCGTGTCCTCGGTTCCCAGGAACGCGCTAAGGCGCTCCTCCAACTGCTTGTGGGGAACCTGGGTGCCGCAGATGAACCGCACCGACGACATTCCGAAACCATACCTTGACAGCGCGGCCCTGGCCGCCTCGACGAGGCGGGGGTGATTGGAGAGGCCCAGGTAGTTGTTGGCGCACAGGTTGATGCAGGCCGCGCCCGTCTCAAGGGTGACCTCGCCTTGTTGCGGCGAGGAGATGACCTGCTCCTGCTTGAACAGGCCGTCGGCCTTGAGCGTTTCGATCCGGCCGGCTAAATCGGCGAGGAATTCCCGGGTCATTGGTCGGCCCTCAAGACGCGAACCGTATCGGTTCGGCCCCCGGTTCGCGCGCGGCGGGTGCCATCAGCGGGGCTCAGGCTTATCCTCGAACATGATGTCCCTATTATGCCGCATCACGGCGAAGCCCGCCAGATGCGGCGGCGCGGGGCGAGCGCTCGACCGTTGCGCGACTGCCTTTAATCTTCAAGATCACTTCCCCCCTCCCCGATCTTCCACACGCCCTTCTCCCGGAAAGCGGGGATGGTCTGGCGGCGGGCGGCGTTGGTCGTGGCGGGGGCGGAGAGGCCTCTCTTCCTGATGCAGTCGGAGAGCCGCACGACCGATTCTCCCCGCAGGTAGGTCACCCGCTTGTGGAGCGACTCCAGAAGCGCGAGCGAGAGGATGCTCTCCATCGTCCGGGCCGTCCGGCGGTCTCTATAATCCGAAAACGCCTGGTAGTAGCGCTCCCTGTCCGAGTATCGGATGATGAGGCATGGCAGGCCGAGTCGCAGAAGCTGGAAGTTGATGATCACCCGACCGATGCGGCCGTTGCCGTCGCAAAACGGGTGAATCGTCTCGAAGTCCAGATGGAACCGGGCGATCTTGTCCAGGAAGTAGGATTCGAGATCGCTCGAATACTCGATGAGGATATTCTCCATCATGCGCTCCACGTGCTCGGGCGCCGGCGCAATATGCGTACCTACGCGCACGTACTCTCCCTGTCCCCGAAACCGGCCCGCAATGGCATCGTCGATGCCGCCGATGAGCATCTGGTGCAAGAGCAATATCAACTCCTCATCCAGTTCGCTATCTTCCGCTCTGGTGCGCTTGTATTCGGTGACGCGGGCCAGATTCCTGGCTTCAAAAACCTCCCGCACCGACACCTCGCGCGCGAGGGATTGCTCCAGCAGGATTCTTTCGGTCTCATCGAGGGTGAGGGTGGAGTTTTCAATCGCGTTCGAGTTGTAGACGCTCTCGGGGATTTCGACCTCGTCGATCATCGCCAGCAGCGATTCCCTGCCCCGGCGCAAGGCGTCGTATTCCCGCTTGAGAGCCCCGATGCGATCTCTTGTCGGCCCCGGAGTAGTCATGCCGTTACTATAATATATTCACGATAAAACATCAATATCCTGTGAATGAACCCCATAAAATGCCCTTCATTCACGTTAAATAACTTAAATAGCGTGAATTATTCTTCAGGCTTTTTGCCCGCATCGGGCCGCCCGGATAGTTTTCCTTGACACTCATCCTGCCCCTCGCTAGGTTGGTTGGGGACTCCAACACGTCCTGAATTGCACACCGCCGGCCCGGGAGAGGATTTATGGCCATCGCATCGGATGTGGAAATCGCGCAAGCCGCGAAGCTCAAACCCATCACCGAAATCGCCGAAGACTTGGGCCTGGGGGCGGAGGAGATAGAACCCTACGGCGCGCACAAGGCCAAGGTGAGCCTCGATGCGCTCGAACGCCGCAAGGACGCGCCGGACGGAAAACTCATCCTCGTCACCGCCATGACGCCCACCCCGCTGGGCGAGGGCAAGACCCTCACCACGGTGGGCCTCGGCCAGGCGCTGGCGCGGCTCGGCAAAAAGAGCGTCATCTGCGTGCGCGAACCCTCACTCGGCCCCGTGTTCGGCATCAAGGGGGGTGCTGCGGGCGGCGGCATGTCCCAGGTGCTGCCGATGGAGGACATCAACCTCCACTTCACGGGCGACATCCACGCGGTCACCTCCGCCCACAACCTGCTCTCCGCCCTGATGGACGCGCACGTATTCCACGGAAACGAACTGGGGCTAGACGTGAACCGCGTCACATGGAAGCGCGTGCTGGACATGAACGACCGCGCGCTGCGCCACGTGCTCGTGGGCCTCGGCGGCAGGACGCACGGCGTGCCCAGGGAAGAGGGCTTCATGATCACGGCGGCGTCCGAAATCATGGCCGTGCTGTGCCTTGCGAGCGACCCGGGGGACATGAAAGAGCGCATCGCGCGCATCGTCGTCGGCTACACGCGGAAGGGCGCGCCCATCACCGCGGGCGATCTGAACGCTGCGGGCGCGATGGCCCTGCTCCTGAAAGACGCCATCAAGCCCAACCTGGTGCAGACGCTGGAAGGCTCGCCCGCCTTCGTCCACGGGGGGCCTTTCGGCAACATCGCCCACGGGACGAACTCGCTCATCGCGGACAGGCTCGCGCTCAAGCTGGGCGACGTGATGGTCGTGGAAGCCGGCTTCGGCTCGGATTTGGGTGCGGAGAAATTCTTTAACATCACCGCGCGCACGGGGGGCCTGAGCGTGGACGCGGTGGTGCTCGTGGCCACCGTCCGCGCGCTCAAGCTCCACGGGGGCGTTCCCTTCGACAAGGACGCGCTGGCCGAGGAGAACGTGGACGCCCTCGCGGAAGGCTTCGCGAACCTCAAGGTCCACATCGAGAACATCCAGGGCTTCGGCGCGCCCGTGGTGGTAGCCGTGAACCGCTTCGCTTCGGATACGGACGCTGAAATCGCGCGCGTGAAGGAGCTTTGCGCCGAGGCGGGAGCACCCTGCCACGCGCACGAATTACACGCCAAAGGCGGCGAGGGAGGAGTCGAACTCGCCGAGACGGCTTTCAATCTCGCCGCCGCGAACGATGCGCCCTACACGCCGCTTTATTCGCTCGATATGCCGCTCAAGGAGAAGATAGAGGCCATCGCGACGCGCATCTACCGAGCGGGAGCGGTGCGCTTCGAGCCGACGGCGGCGCGCAGCCTGCGCTCCTTAACAAGGCTGGGCTACGGGGAGCTCCCGGTCTGCATCGCGAAGACGCAGGCCTCTTTGTCGGATGACCCCAAGAAGCCGGGCGCGCCCGAGGGCTTCATCCTGAACGTGCGCGAGGCCTACGTGTCCGCAGGGGCGGGGTTCGTCGTCGCCATCGCCGGGAACGTCATGCAGATGCCCGGCCTCGCCAAGACCCCCGCCTCGGCCGGGATGGACGTCACCGCCGAGGGGAAGATTACGGGGTTGTTTTAGGGAGTGCGACTCCCGGCATTGATTTCGTCCGGCCTAAGACCGGTTTTCACCCATGCGGTCCCACAGCTCATCAACTTGACCGGAAATTTCGTCAATTTTCTCTCTAAAGTTCCTAAGGTATACGAAACCCACAATCGTAATTAACCCGGACAACGCAGCGGCAACGACCGCCATGAGTATGGAAATAATCTGCAATTGAAGTTCGATATTCATTCGGCCACCCCCCTCACCAAGCCCCTTCTGGTGGGGTTGCCCCATCGCGCCTGTTCGCTCTCCCATACGAGGGCGGCGTCCATCGTGGTCGCGCTGCCCACCTGCTTGATGTAGCCGTCTTCCCCGAACTCGCGTTTCAGCTCGCGCTCTCGCTTTTCGAGATCTTTGGTGATCCCGGAATACAAAGTCTTCTTGCCCTTCTTGAAGTGGTACTTGTAGGTGTTTCTCGCCATTTTTCAGGCCTCCATGATTATCTCGTGGAGTAGCGCCTCATCGTATCGGTAAACCACGGAGGCGGCAACGGCCTGGAATTACCCCTCCCCGCTCAGTTCATCCAGCTTGCTCTCGAGCCGGTCGATGACCTCGGCGGCGTCGGACGCCGCGTTGTAGTCCTGCGCGAGGTCGCCGTCGCCGCAGGGGCTTTTCACGACGAAGAACACGGACTTCTCCCCGATGGTGCGCCCGCCGTGGCGCGTGTTCCGGGGGATGTGGACGAGGTCGCCCGGCTCGACGACCCGCTCCTCATCGCCCACGATCACGAAGCGCTTGCCCTCCAAAACGAGATAGAACTGCTCCTCGTTGGGGTGGTAGTGCGGCGTCGCGCCCTCGCCCTTGAGATACGTGACGATACCCACCTTCATCAGTTCGCCGGGCACCGTCTTGGCGGTCGCGGGCGATATCGCGGCGCGGACCTCTTCCATCTCGGAAATCTTGTAGAACGGCATGATTCTCTCCTCATTATTCGGTGTATTCGCGCAGCTTCTCTTGCAAGCGTTGGGTGATGGCCTCCGCGTCTTCCGCGTCGTGGTGGTCCTGATCGAGCGTGCCGTCGCCCGAAGGGCTCTTGGCGGTGAACATGCGCACCTCGTCGATGATGACGCCGCCGTGCTTCGCCCCCCGCGGGATGTGGACGAGGTCGCCCGCGACGACAAGGCCCTCCTCATCGCCCACGATCATCCACTGCCTGCCTTCGAGGATATAGAGGAACTGCTCCTCGTTCGGGTGGTAGTGGGGTCTCGACATCTTGCCCTCGGGATAGGTGACGAAGCCCACCTTCACCAACTCGCCCGCCAGACCCTTGAAGCGGCCCATGGGCTGGGCGGCAACGTGCGATTCGGCCATCTCGGATGCTCTGTAAAAAGGCATTTTAATACGTCTCCTCCTGTCTATTGCTCCCCAAATTTCGTAGAGGGTGCATACCGGAACCCTTGCGGTTGTAGCAATCGGGCGCTCGGGAACCCTTTTATCTGCAACACCGGATTCGCCCATTCTATAAAATCCGCCGGCTTTTCGCACGGGAAAGCCTGAGCGCTTCCGGGTTGTTAAAAAACCCCTCCCCGCTCGGAATTGACCGCCGTCGGAATGACGAATAAAACCACACCGTCCTGTAGGGACAAGGTTGCGACCCGTCCCTACAATCCCATCGCGTCGAACTTCCATATTTCAGGACTTTTTCAACAGCCCCGTCTGCGACCCCCGAAACCGCCAACGCCTCTTTCCTCACCCTGAGTAGCCGCCGAAGGCGGCGTATCGAAGGGCGAGGGGTGTCGAACGCCTCGCGCCGGGTGAGAGGACATCCTTCGATACGCGGTTTCACCGCTACTCAGGATGAGGCGAAGAGGGCTCTTTCAACAACCCCGCTTGCGGGCGATTCGGGGAACGTAAGAATATGGTAATATCCCTGTCGAAGGCCGCCGTTTTACTCAAAAGTTCTCAAGGGAAATTTCCGCTATGTCTCGCCGCATCATCCGCAGGCTCAGATGCCCCACCGCCATTGCATTCGCCCTCTTGCTCACGGGCTGCGCGGTGCAGACGTTCCCCACGATGGGAGTGCTGCGGGAGGGGCTGTCCTCCATGGTGGGCGCTCCCGTCGAGATCCTAGTCGAGCAGATAGGGTACCCGGACAGCGACGTCAGCGTCGGCGGCCGGAAAGTCTACACCTGGGATCACAGAAAGGCCTTCACCTACCTCGCGCCGGAGACCATCTGCCGCGATGAGATCGTGTTCCACCCCCGGGGCCGCCGCGAAGTGAGGAGAGTGTGCGAAACGCATCAGGTGGAGAAAACGGTGCTGCACCATTGCACGATCAAGGTGGAAGCCGACGAGGCGGAGGAGATCATAGGGTTCAGCTTCGACGGGAACGCGGACGGTTGCGAGCGCTTCGCCGCGGCCTTCCGGAACCTCCCCTACGAGGCGTGCATCCAGAATCTCTCCGGTCTCAAGTTCGCGGTGAATATCGGGACGGAGCCGCAGGAGAAGCTGACCGCCGCCATCGCCCGGTGCGAGAGGCTGCACCGCCAAGCCCCGGATCGCTAGGGAGAGGAGCTGTTGAAAAAGCCCCCCTGACAAGGGGGGTTGGGGGGTTCAACAACTCCAGAGACTCCAGAATTCTCACGCCGTCTGTCCCGCCGTTTCCTCCCGCGCGCCCGCGCCGCCCAGAAACCGCATCAGGGAATCGAGCCCGGGCTCCGCTTCCAGGGACTCCAGGCGCGCGAGTACTTCCTCGTATTCTTCTTCGGCTAGAGCGGTTTTCGCGCAATCGCGGAACTTCGAGCGTATCTTCTCATCCTCCATCGGCCAGAGCGCGCAGCCTCGCGAGACGTCGGTTCTCTTTTTGAGGGTTCGCCCGTCGTTCAGGAAAACACGCACCTCGCTCGGGCGGCGCTCTCCGGGCCGCCAGCCCATGTCGTCGGCGGTGGCGTGGATTTTCTTCATCCAATCCTGAAGCAGGGGGTCTTGCACCGCTTCGTCCGTGAAGGTCTCGAGGCGCAAGTCCCTCTCCAGCAGCATGCGCGCGAGGCAATACTCGATGGAGAATTTCCCCTCCAGCCCCGTCCGGGGCGCGTGGTAGCGAAGCACCTGCATGGATATCTCGAGCAGGGAGACCTCGATGCGCGCCACGTCCGCCGCCGTCACGCCCGCCTCCTCCACCAGGTCGTAGAGCGCGTCTACCGCCGGATGGGTCGAGAGGCAGCACGGATAGGGCTTCATGTTCATCCCTGGCTCCGCCAGCGCGAAGGGCCGCCCGAGGCTCTCGATGATCGCCTCACCATCCGGCGAGCCGCCGCCCGCGTATACGTCCAGAAAACCGCGCGGGGCCTCGAGGATCGTCGTGCTCGCCGTGAGGCCCGCCGCCGCCAGTTCCGCCGCGCGAAGGCCGGCCTCCGGCGCGAGGCCCGCGTGGAGCGGCTTCGTCATGGTGCCGAAGTTCGCGTGAACGCCGGAGGCATGAGAGGCCGCGATGCCGAGCGCGTGGCGCGTCGTCTCGACGTCGAACCCGCGCAGATGGGCGGCGGCCGCCGCCGCGCCCATCGTGCCGAGCGTGCAGGTGGAGTGCCAGCCCGCGCCGTAGTGTTCGGGATTCAACCCCTGGCCCAGTTTGGTCGAAATCTCATAGCCGATGATGAAGGCTTCCAGAACCTCGCGGCCCGACGCTCCCTGCGCCTCCCCTTGCGCCAGGACGGCGGGCAGGACGACCACGCTCGGGTGGCCGCTCAGCAGATAGCTCGAATCGTCGAAATCGAGCGCGTGGCCTATCGCCCCGTTGACGAGAGCGGCCATCGGCGCCGCCGCGCGGGTGTCCATCCCGATGATGGTGGCTTCCGGCGCACCGCTCATTTTCCGCGCGAAATCGGCCACGATGCGCCCCACGGGCTCATCCACGCCCGCCAGCGTCACGCCCACGGTGTCGACCACCGCCTTTTTCGCGCGCTCGACCACCAGCGCCGGGAAATCCGACCACTTCGTTTCGACGATGAATTCCGCCATCCGTTCGGTAACGCTCATGTACGCCTCCTGATCCAAAAGCCCGGTCCGGCTCGACTTTCGAGAATCTCTCCCACCTCGATGGTTTGTGCCCTCATCACGAAGACCCGCCTTTGATCGCGTTGATCGAGGCGGGGTCGATGGAAACGTAAATCGTGGCCCCCGATTCGAGTATCGGCAGCCGGTGGCCGTGGACGCGGATTTTCTGGCCGGAGGCAGACAGCCAGAGTTCCAGCACGCCGCCCATGTACACCGCCTTGTCGACGCTGCACTCGATGACGTTCGGGGTCCCCTCGGGAGGCGCCTCCGTGCTCGCGACGCAATCCTCGGGCCGGATGGAAAGCAACACTCTCGATCCTTCCGAAACGCCGGCGGTCCTGCACAGCAGCGTCACCTCGCCGACCTTCACCGCCGTCCGCGCGTCGCCCAACCCCGTGGCGACGACTTCGCCTTCCAGGAAGTTCGAGATGCCGACGAAACCGGCGACGAACTGATTGGCGGGGTTCTGGTAGACGTCGCTCGGCGAGCCCATCTGCTCGATGCGCCCCTCGTTCATCACCACGATGATGTCGCTCATCACCATGGCCTCGACCTGGTCGTGGGTAACGAATATGGTGGTGATGCCGGCTTCGGTCTGGAGGTCCTTGAGTTCGAGACGCATCTCCTCGCGCAGCGCCGCATCGAGGTTCGAGAGGGGTTCGTCGAGGAGCAGTACGTCGGGTTCGTACACCAGAGCGCGGGCGAAGGCGACGCGCTGCTGCTGGCCGCCCGAGAGCTGCGAGGGGTAGCGCTCCCCCAGGCCTTCGAGCCGCACGAGTCCCAGGGCGCGCTCCACGGCGCCTGCGATTTCGCTTTTCGGCGTCTTGCGCATCTGGAGGCCGAAGGCGACGTTGTCGCGCACCCGCAAGTGGGGCCACAGCCCGTAGGACTGAAACACCATGCCGAGGTTCCGCTTGTGCGCCGGCACCAGCACGTTTTGCGTGGCGCTCGAGATGAGCCTCTCGCCGACGTGGACGTCGCCGTCATCAGGAGTCTCGAAACCGGCGATGATGTTGAGGGTGGTTGTCTTGCCGCAGCCGCTCGGTCCCAGCAGGGTCAGCAGTTTCCCCTTGGGTACCTCGAAGGAAATCCCGCCGACGGCGGTCACCTCGCCGAATCTCTTGACCAGTTTCTCGACCCGTACGTTTTGCATCAGGTGAGGCCCTCCACGTCCGTTTGTTTCGTGAGCCAGCGAACCAGCGCCACCGAACCCAGCGAGAGGATAACGATGATGAGCGAGAGAATGCACACGTGCGAGAAGAGTCCTTCGTCGTAGAGCTGGATCAGGATGGTGCTGATCACCTCCTTGTTCGAGCTGAACAGCATGATCGAGGCGGAGAGTTCGCGCATCATCGATACGAAAAGGATGATCCAGCCGGCGACGATGCCCGGCATGGCCAGGGGCACGAGGATCTTCCAGAAGACGACGCCCCAGTTCGCGCCGCTCACGGCGGCGGCCCGCTCCAGCTCCTCATGGATTTGCGTGATGGAATTCGAAACCGATCGCACGCCGAAGGGCAGGAAGCGGGTGATATAGGCGATGAGGATGATCCACAGCGTGTGATACAGGTTGAACGGCTCGCGGATGTAGGCCCACAGCATGGCGATGGCGATGACCGCGCCGGGAATGGCCACCGGGATGAGCGCGAGAAAATCGAGCGTTCCCCGGCCCTTCCAGGTGCTGCGCACCACGAAGTAGGCGACCACGGCGGAGAGCGCGATGCCGATAGTAGCGCCCATGAAACTAAGAAGCAGACTGTTCTGGATGGACCGGAGGATGACCGCGCCCCCGTCTCCGGTGATGATCTCCACCAGATGACCCAGCGTGAGATATTCAAAGGTCGGCGGGCGTCCGCGGTTGGAGATGAACGTGCCGTAGATGAGCGTCAGCACCGGCAGGATCGCCGACACCAGAAGGTAGAAGGCGGCGAAGCTCAGCGAGACGTATTTCCACGGGCCCAGCTCCACGAGCCTCGGCCGGAAGCTCTTGCCTGCGACCGTGGTGTATCTGGCGCTTCGCCCCAGCGCCTTGGTCTGTCCCCAGAGCGCCAGCCCGCAAATCAGCAGGATGGGGATGGACAGGGCGGCGGCGTGCGAGAAGTTCGGCGGGATGCCGATCATCATACGCCAGAGCTGGGTCGAGAACACGTATATGCCGCCCGAGACGCCGATGGTCGCCGGTATGGCGAAAACCTCCAGTGACTGGATGAACGTGAGCAGCGCGCCGGAGAGTATGGCCGGCGCCGCCATGGGCAGCGTGATCCGGAGCGTCGTTTTCCACTGGTTCGCGCCGCTCACGTGAGCGGCGTACTCCAGCGTCGGGTCCATGTTCTTGAACGCCGTGACCGTGAAGATGAACACGTAGGGCGCAAGCGAGAGCGCCATCACGAAGATGAGCCCGCCCATGGTGAAGATGTCGAACAGCGGCTCTTTCGTGTTGACCAGCCACTTCCAGAACAGGTTCACGAAGCCGACGCGCGGCGTGCCGAGATACGCCCACGCCACCGCCACCACCACGGGCGGCATGATGAAGGGCAGGATCGCGATCATGTTGATGTAGTTTCTGAGCGGCGTGTCGGTGCGCCCGACGATCCAGGCGAGGGGAACGCCTATCAGGACGGAGAGGCTCGTGACCCCTGCCGACATGACGGCGGTGTTCCACAACACCTCGCCCATGTACTCTTCTTCGAAGATGGCGTAGTAGGCGTCGAGGGTGAAGTCCGTACTTATCGGGTCGGGTCTGAAGCTGCCCAGCACCAGCCAGAACAGCGGGTACAGCACAACGAAGCCGATGACGAGAAGACATCCCCATTCGAGTACCCGTACGGTGCCTGGAAGCCTGAACATGGCAAACGAACGGGGACGCATCTCAGTCATCGACCGGTCGGAAGCCGGTTATTTCTTTCTCTTCGCTTCACGAATGTGCTTCGTCATGAAGGCGCGGTATTTCTTCTGATCCTTGAACACCTTCTCCCAGTTCGCATACAGCGGCTTGAAGGGGTAAGGGATGCCCTTCACGTGCGGCACGTCCGAACGCGCGGAGTTGATCTTCACGTCCTGGGTGATGACCGTCTGGCCTTCCTTGGAGAGGATCCAGCGGTACACCCTTTCCGCGTTCTTGGGGTTCGGGCCGTCCTTGATCATCCCGAACGAAGCGGGGATGACCGGCGTGCCTTCGGCCATCTTGGCGATCTTGATCTTCGCGCCCTTGTTGATGCGGCGGATGGCGATATATTCGAACACCATCGTCACGTCGCGCTCGCCCGTGGCGACGCGCTCGGTGGAGGCGCCCATGCGCGACTGCACCAGCGCGCCGTTATAGAGCAGGCCCTTGATGTATTCTTCGCCGAATCCTTCCGCGCCGTAGAAGAAATCCCACAGGCCAGCGGACTGGAACGGGTCGACGAGCACGAGACGGTTCTTCCACTTGGGCTTCGTCAGTTCCGCAAAGCTCTTCGGCGCCTCGCCGGGCTTCACGTTGTCGGTGTTGTAGATGACCTGCAGCGTCGGCGCGCGGAGGCCGACCCACTGGGCTTTTTCGTCCTTGCCCCATGCCGGGAATTTCTTGGCCTCGGGGAACTGCGTCACGTTCTTCACGTAGCCTCTCTTGGCGAGGTCGTACCAGCCCGGCGTGTAGCTGAAGTGCAGCAGATCGATCTTGCCCTTGCCCACGCTGCGCTCGGCCACGAAACGCTGATAGAGGCTCACGCCGCCCGCTGTGATGGACTGCACCTTGATGTCCGGGAATTTCTTTTCGATGCCCTTCACCAGAGTGGCCTGTGCGGCGGTGGTGAGCGAGGAGTAGAAGATGAGGTTTGCTTTTTGCGCCACGGCTGCGTGGGACGTGAGCGCCACGAACCCGGCAATCAGTAAAATCACGAGAATCGACTTGATGGAACGTTTCATATTTGCTTCTCCTTTTACGGTGAAACGGATTTTCCAAGAACAAGTCTGACGAGAACTCGTTCGCTGCGAGTTTTTCCGACGCGGTTACGCTGCTCACAAATTTTACGATTGAATTCATTAGAGCAGGTTCGGGGGGTCGGGTCAAACCAGCTCCGGGGGAGATGAGCGATGCTGCATCGGACAAAAGGTCCGTTGAATAGTCCAACGAAGGAGGGTTGCAAGTTTTGCAGGGACAGGTCGCGACATCATTCCCGGCCTCCCAAGGCCTTTTCACCAACCCCTAAAGGTCGGGTTTCCTCCCCCGCCATTCCGGCGTCGCTTCCTCATAGGTATGGCCGACCCGGAACCCGCGCGCCTCATCGCCGGGGCGGGTCGTGACCTGCATCGCCATGGGGAGTCCTTGGGCCGAATCGAAGCCCGTGGGGACCATCAGGCCGGGGAAGCCGAGAAAATTCTGCACGCCCGTGAGGTTGCGCCCCAGGCCGATGAAATCCACTTCCTTTCCGTTCACGAGCGCGGTGGTCGTTTCGATGGGCGCTGCGAGACAGGGATAGCCGGGCGAGAGCATGGCGTCGTAAGGCTTCATGAGGTCGAGCATCATACGCTGCAGCGCCTTGCGGCGGTTGATTGCGTCGATATAGGTCGCCAGCGTGGTTTTCTCGGCATTCGCGATTCGCTCCTGCAATCTCAGGCCGTAGCCCTCAGGGTCGGCGTGGTAGCGCTCGCCGTGCACGCGGTAGAACTCCGCGTCCGCGATGGCCCGGCGGTGGGGGTTGATCTCCCCCGCGAAGGGGCAGGGGACTTCCTCGATTTCGGCACCCAGGGCGCGCAGCACGTCGAGCGCCGCCTCGAAGGCTTCCAGTATCGGCGCATCGACCTCCACGTCGATCAGATCAGACGAAACCATGAAGCACATGCCGCCGACGCCTTTTTCCAGATCGGCGGTGAAATCGGGCGTATCCATATCGGCGGAGAAGGGATCGTCTGCGTCGTAGCCCGCAAGCGCCTGAAGCAACAATGCGCAATCGCGCACCGTCCGCGTCAGGGGGCCTACGTGATCGAGGCTCGTCGCGTTGGGATACACGCCGCGCAGGCTGATGCGCCCATAGGTGGGCTTGAGTCCCACCACGCCGCATATCGCCGCGGGCCCCCGCACCGATCCCCCGGTGTCGGTTCCGAGCGCGCCGGGCGCCATTCTTGCCGCGACCGCCGCGCCCGAGCCGCCGCTCGAACCGGCGGGCACGCGGGTGAGGTCCCAGGGGTTGCGGCACGCCCCGTGGTGGGGGTTCTTGGTCGCCGATTCGGCGGCGAACTCCGCCGTGTTGCACTTGCCGATCATGACGGCGCCGGCCTCCCGCAGCCTGCGGACGCATTCGGCGTCTTCTTCCGGCACGTTGTCGCGGAAAAAGCTCGAACCCTGCGTGGTGCGAACGCCCGCCGTGTCGATGATGTCCTTGACGCCGATGGGAACGCCGTGCAGCGGCCCGCGAATCCTGCCTCCCGTAATTCCGGCTTCGGCCGCCTTCGCCTCGGCGCGGGCGCGCTCATGCGCCACGGTGGTGAAGGCGTTCACCCTCGGGTTCAGCGCGTCGATCCGCGCCAGATGCGCTTCTGTTACTTCCACGGGGGATAATTCCCGCCCGGCAATTTTTTTCGCGAGTTCATCAATCGTGAGATCGCAGATTCCGGTTGCGGACATTCCCTTATCCTCGATTGCGTATGGATGGCCTGATGAGATGGAAAACCGGGCTTTCGGCGAATCCATGCACTGTTACCCGGGCCAGGCATCTTAGCAGGTTTTGGGCGCGAGACTAAGGATCGTGGGAAGCTCGCCGCGTCCATTGTCGAACCCATCCCGAGCGCGAAAAGGCCTCCCGTGGTTCCGGCGCACTCATCGAAAGTGCTAGGATGATTTTTCGTTTCCATCAATTTTATAGAGAGCGTCCCGGCGAAAACCGGGCCGCCTCATTATCAGCAAAGGAGCGCGTCATGCCGGAAGTACCCGCCAACACCCGATGGTTCACCTATTTCCCCGAGGATTACCGCTGGTCATCGGGCGTCGTGAACTGCCTCTCCGTGGCGCCTTGGGGCGGGGCCGATATCGGCGAGGTCGACCAGGTGGGCAGAAGACTCAGGAAAGACGTCGGCAACGACGCGCTGTGGTTCCGCGAGTGGGTCCGCATGGCGAACAAGGTGCGCAACTTGGGTCTTGAGGCGGAGGAGAAAAACCACCGCCTGAGCGCCGCCTACCACCACAAGCGCGCCGCGATGTACTTTCAAATTGGCGAGCGTTTCCGCACGCCCAAGGACAAAAGGGCGAAAGACGCCTACCGGCTCGCGCTCGACAGCTTCCTGCGCTTCACGAAGCTCACCGACGCGCCCCGCATCGAGCGCGTGGAAGTGCCATATGAGAACGGTGTGAACCTGCCGGGGTATTTCGTCCACGCGCAGAACACGAAAAAGGCCAAACCGCCCGTCGTCGTCTACTTCGACGGGCTGGACATCACGAAGGAGATTCAATACTTAAGGGGCGTTGAGGAATTCGTGCGGCGCGGCATGAGCTGTCTCGTCATGGACGGGCCGGGAACGGGTGAGGCCATCCGGTTCCGCGAACAATACCTGCGTCACGACTATGAAGTCGCAGGCTCCGTCGCGCTCGATTACCTCGAATCACGCGGGGACGTGAACGCCGGAAAAGCCGCCGTGATCGGCATCAGCCTGGGTGGTTACTACGCGCCGCGCATCGCGAGCATGGAGAGGCGCTACAAGGCTTGTGTCGCATGGGGGGCGTGCTGGGATTATCACGCGACGTGGAAAAAGCGCGTCGCCGCCTCGATGCAGACGGAACTTTCCGTGCCCGGCCACCACATCCTGTGGATCTTCAACACGACGAATTTCGAGGACACCTTCAAGAAGCTCGAGGGTTTCCGCCTCGACGGCGTGGTGCAGAAGATGCGGTGTCCCTTTCTGCTCACCCACGGGATCGACGACAAGCAGGTGCCCACGCGCGACGCACGCAAACTCTTCAACGCCGTGGGCTCCAAGGACAAGACGCTCAAGATATTCACCGTCAGGGAGGGCGGCTCCCAGCACTGCCAGCGCGACAACCTCTCGCTCGGCGTCACCTACATCGCGGATTGGCTTATGGAGAAGCTGCGGCCGTGAGGTCAGACCCGACCAAGGGGGAGGGTTCGATGGTTTTGCTCGTCATTCCGGCGCATGCCGGAATCCAGAGCCGATGAGGATGGAGATACAGGGCGTTTCATAGCCTCGTATTGGAGCGAATCCGAAGAGCAAAAAGACAAAGGCCAAAACCCCTGGATTCCGGCCTGCGCCGGAATGACGGCGTTTCGGGTCAACCGAGTCGGTAGGTATCAAGTGGTAGGGACAGGTCGCGACCTGTGGGACGACCCCGAGGAGGGCCTATCCCTACAGGCTATTTCCCCTCAAGCCAACGCTCCGCCTCCTCTCGGACGGCCGCTTCTTCCGCGCTGTGCTGGAGCACGATGTCCCTGGCGGGCGGGTGGCCGATTTTCGCGTTCCGCCAGCAATGGTAGCGAATGGCCGCCGGGTAGCCTGCGAGGTCGATGGAAGCGTAGAACGAGGCGGGCGCCTCGTCGGGCTTATACGGGTCCATCCTGTCTTTTTCATAGATGTTGGTCCGCTTCCAGATGCGCCATGCGCCGTCGCGCTTTTCGAGCAGTGCGAGCACACGGCTCCAGGTGGTGAAATCGAGCTCCACGCCGTCGATGAGCCTTCTCTGGTAGAGGATCAGGTCGTGCTCCGCTACAGCGCGCGCGCCTGCCAGGCGCACCCAGGGGTTCGTTACGGTGTGCTTCTGGCTCTCGCCGGGGTGGCGGGCGATTTTCATCTTCTTCGCGGCTTCGACGAATTCATCCCGCGTTCCGCTGAACCACGAAGTCGTGAGCGTGGCGTCTGCGTGATAGCACGCACGCCAATCCTCCCAGAGGCCTGCGTCGCGCGCGTAGTTCACGACTGAGAGAACGTCCTTTATCTCGCTCCTGTCGGCGTTCTCCTGAATTCTCCCCTCCGCTTCCATAGGCCTCCTCACACGAACTCGTGCACTTCGGCGAACATGCCCTTCACGACGCCCCCGCTCAGGTGGCCGACAAGCACTTCCCCCGGCTGGTAGGGGCCGCCGCTCAGCGCCAGATGGAGGTGGATGTAGGGTTTGGGTTCCTCCCACGTCTCATCCCCGCGGACGGCGGGCGGCTGTTCGGGCCAGGAGATGTTCCCCACGGCGATAAGCTCGCGCCAGTCGTGGAAATAGCGGCGCGCCGACGGGCCGATGATGTCTCTAAAACCCGTGCGGATGTCCGATTCCTTGAGCGCGCCGAACACGATGAGCGAGGCGCTCCGTATGTTCTTCTCGATGACGAAACGCTCGAACTCCCCGAAAAAATCATCGTCCTCATCGAATTCCAGATGAAAGACGCGGCCCAGCTTCTTCTCTTCCGCTCGCATCCCTATCCCTCCTTCACCTCCGCGTAGAGGTTCTCGAGCCCCCGCCGGAACGTCCGCCTCCTGTGCGCTATCCACGATTCGCCCCGCCCCGTATCGGACCAGAAGAATTTCTCGAACGAATCGTCGGTTGAGGCGTCCTCCTGCGTCATGCCCTTTTCCACCAACCCTTCCATGATCCCCCACATCTCCTCGAATTCGTTCCTGAAGCGCCGCACATCCTCGACGCCGCATATCTCCCCGTGGCCGGGGACGACGTGCGCGACGGGCAGGCGCTCCATCCAGGCGAGCGCCTCGATCCACTCCCGAAAGCGCGCCTCGCGCATGCCGGGACCCGGCTCGTTGATCATCACGTCGCCCGTGAAAATGACGCCTTCCTCGGGCACGTACACCGAACTGCATGCGGGCGTGTGGCCGCCCAGGCGGTAAATCTCGAACGTCAGGGGATGCAGGTGGAGCGTCATCCCCTCATCGAAACAAACCTGAGGCAGGGGGAGAACGGCCTCCGCGATCTCTTTCGCCTCGTCATGCGCGTCGACCTCGCTCAGTGTGTCGATGAAAGTCTCGCGACCGGCGAGAGAGCCTTCCTTCGCGGCGAGCGCATCGTATACGCGCTGCGGCGCGATGGAGATGACATCCGCATCCTCGATGAACGCGGCGCCGATGGTGTGATCGCCGTGATAATCCGTCGAAATACGGTAGCGGATACCCTTGGGGCTAAGCGCCCTCAGTTTTTCCTGCCAACTCCTCGAATCAGAAGGCCGCACGGGGCAGTCGATGAGCACCACGCCAGTCTCGGTGACGGCAGCGCCCACGTTCGCCCACAGATATTCCGTCTCCGCCACGAGATGATCGCTCAGGCGCCGCATATCCAGTTCCGTCCAATCGAGAAAACGCAGAGGCGGGGGCGTGACTCCACCCCCGCCTGATTCATCAACTTCCTGGTAACGCCTGTGTTCCTAGTTCCTGATCTTCACCCCTGCGTTCTTGTAGATGTCCTTGTTGCTCTCGTATTCCGCTCTCACCTCTTTCAGGAGCTTCTCGCCGACGACAGGCTCAGCCTTGACGCCCATCTTCCTGAGCAGGCGCTTGAAGGTCTTGTCCTTCGCCACCTTGAGCAGGGCCTTCTCCAGGATGTCGATCCGGTCCTTGGGTGTTCCCGCGGGCGCCATGACGATGCGCTTCGAAGACAGCAGAAGGTCCACCCCCTGCTCCCTGAAGGTCGGCACGTCCGGGAAAAGCGGGAACCGCTTGGCGGCGGCGACGCCCAGAATGCGGATTTTGCCGGACTTGTAGTTCGAGAGAACGCCGCCCGTCGCCGGGTTGGCGCCCGCCGTTTGCACGTGTCCGCCCAGCATGGCCTTCATGGCCGGGCCGCCGCCGCGGAAGGGAACGTGGGGCAACGGGGCCTTCGTGTCGTATGCGATCTTGAGCATCATGGTGTGGCTCAGGCCGTAGGTTCCCGTGGAGCCGTGCTTGATCTTGCCTTTACTCTTTTTCGCCGCGGCGATGTATTCCTTGAAGTTCTTCCACGGCTGGTTCCCCAGCGTGGCCAGCATGTAGGGCAGTTCGTTGATCTGGAACACGGGGATGAAATCCTTGAAGGGGTCGAAGCCCATGTCCTTCACGTGGGGCGACATGTAGAGATGGCTGTTCGCGCCCATCGCGAGGGTATAGCCGTCGGGCTTGGCGCGCTTGAGCGCTCCCATCCCGATCTTTCCGCCGCCGCCCGGCATGAGCTGCACGTAGGCGGGCTGACCGATGTACTGGTGAAGCACGCTCGCCACGGCGCGCGAGTGGAGGTCGTGCGATCCGCCGGCGCCCAGGGGCACGATGATCTTGATGGGTTTCGAGGGATACTTCTCCGCCGCGGCGGGGGGGGCGGTGAAAGTCAGGAGCCCGAGCGACAAGACTACCGCCAGGGCGATCTTCCAGGATTTGCGCATCATTTTGGTTCCTCCTTTGAATTGGATGAATCGGCTACCGTTTGCGGCCTCATGGTCTCGGCCCACGGTCGCTTCCAGATGCTCGTCACCAGCATGAGCACGGTCAAACCGATGAAACAAGCCGCGATGGGGCGGGTGATGAAAACAGAATAATCGCCGTCGGAGATGATAAGCGCCTGCTGAAGCGCTTCTTCCGCCCTGGGCGCCAGGATGAATGCGATGACGAGCGGGGCCATCGGAAACTTGAGTTTTCTGAACCCGTATCCGAACAGGCCCGCGACGAGCGCCAGCACGAGGTCTCCCAGGTTGCTGTGATAGACGTAGGCCCCCACCAGACAGGAGACGATGATGCCCGGCACCAGTAACGACTGGCGGATGGTGACGATCTTGGCGAACATGCCCGTCAAGAGCCAGCCCTGAACCAGCATGATGGGGTTCCCTATCAGCAGCAGGGTGAAGATGGCGTACATGACGGGGGCGTGTTCCTGGAAAAGGCTCGGGCCGGGCCGCAGCCCCTGGGCGATGAACGCGCCCATGAGAATCGCCGCGCTCGGGTCCCCGGGTATTCCGAACGTGAGGGTGGGGATGAGGTCGGCGCCCGCCACCGCGCTGTTGGCGGCTTCAGAGGCCGCGACGCCCTCGTAGCTGCCGTGGCCGTACTCTTCGGGTTTCTTGGAAGCCCGTTTCGCCGCCGCGTAGCTCACGAAGGTGGCGATGGCCGCACCCGTGCCCGGAATCGCGCCGACGAAGGTGCCTATCATGGACGAGCGCACGATGGTGCGCGCCGAATGCCATACCTCGATGATCCTGAGTTTCCTGCCGCCTCGCAGATGCAGGGTATCGGGCGGGCTCGAGAGGACGGAAGCCTTTTTTTCCGCCTGTATGAACACCTCACTCACGGCGAAAAGCCCGATGAGCAGGGGAACCACCCCAATCCCTTCGGCCAGACCGTGAAGACCGAACGTGAACCGCTCCCCGCCCGAGATGATGTCCGTGCCCACCATGCCGAGTTGGAGTCCGATGAGGGCCGACAGCACGCCCTTCACCAGAGAGGCTCCCGTCACGCTGGAGATGATGGCCAGCCCCATGAGCAGGAGTCCGAAAAACTCGGTCGGCCCGAACAGGAGCGCCACAGCGGCCAGCGGAAGCGCCGCGAGAATCAGTACGAGATCGCTGAAAGTATCGCCGATGGTCGAGGAGTAGAGCGCCATCTGGATCGCGCTCCTCGCCTCTCCTTTTTGCGCGAGTGGAAACCCGTCCATACACGTCGCCGCCGCAGGCGCGGTTCCCGGCGTGTTCACCAGAATGGCGGGGATGGAGCCTCCGAAAAGGGTTCCCTTGTGAATCCCCAGCAAGAAGGGGATGCCCAGCACGGGCGGCATGAAAAAGGAGAAGGGAACCAGAATCGCCGTCGCCATCACGCTCGTGAGCCCCGGAATGGCGCCCACCGTGATGCCCACGAAGACGCCCAGCGCTATCATGGCGATACCCTGCCACGTGAGCGCCATCATGACTCCCTCGAGTATCTGTTCGAACATACGCGCCCTAACTGAAGAGGCTGCCCTCGGGCAACGCCAGCTTGAAGGCGAACCAGAAGAAATAGTTCACCACGATGGGAAACAGGAGCGACATCGCCGCGACGTAGCGCCAGTCGCGCGTGCCCATGGACGTAACGAGGATTGCGAGAAATACGGGCGTACTCACCAGAAAGCCGAAATACGCCAAAGACTCGACGTAGACGTAGCACAGAACGAAAACGGCGCCGACTTGCAAGAGCGCCCTTTTGCCCGAAATCACCTGCCCGCCCGCTTCACTCCGCCTGAGCGCCCCGAAGAGGAACATCGCGCTCACCAGCCCGAAAGTGACGACGGCGGAGGTGGGGAAGAAAGTGGGCAGAAAGACGGCGTTCGTTACTTCTTCGGGCGGAATGGCGTATTGAATCTGCGTGGGAATGATGTAGAAAAAGCCGATGACGCTATAGAGTATAAAAATGACGGCTGTGTAAATATCGGCTTTCCGCACGTCCGGCCCTCTTCACGGATATGGAACCCACGCCCGCCTCATACATACCCCTGACGAGGACAAGCCCGGATTCCGGGACGCTGAAACCGCCTCACATCTTATCTGCGTATATAAAACACGCTAGCAGGAATCGCCGGGCGTGTCATCCCGGAACGACATCCGAAGACGGCGTGAAAGATGGCGCTCATTGTGGGAAGATGAATTATTCCTCAGCAAAAGACTCGGAGCACGCATTCGAGAAGGAGTGGCCATGTCCAGAGTCCCGTTGCTCGGCAGAGAAGGTGCGGAGGGCGAGATCGCGCGCACCTTCGACATCCTGAACAACTTCCAAAGCAGGCAGGTCAACTCCACCCGGGCGACGGCGCACTCCCCTTTTCTCGCCCGCATCTTCTATCCCCTCGTCCAGACACTGATGCGCGAGGGGCTGGGCACCGTGCTTTCTTCCAAAATCAAAGAGATCGCCGTTATCAAGACCAGCCAGTTGAACGGGTGCGACTACTGACTCGCCCACAACACCGCTCTCGGCCGGGTGCTGGGAATCACCGATGAACACGTCGCCGCCATCGGATCGGACGAGTACATGGATTCGCCGCTGCTAACCCCACGGGAAAAAGCGACCGTCCTCTGGGCCGAACACGTCACGCGAAACACCGCCAAGTTCCGGGACGACATAGCCGGGGAGGTGCAAAAGCATTTCACGGACGCCGAGTTCGTGGAGCTCACCTTCGTCATCAGCTACTTCAACATGCGAAACCGCTATCACGACTCCCTCAAGCTGCCGAATGATGAGACGGAGATCGTCGAGGACGTGGGCCGCCTCCGGCCCGACCCGGCGAAACTCAAGGCTTATCTGCAGGAAGTTCTCGACAACTGGCCGGACTCATTTCCGGAACCAAACGAATAGGAACATCCACGAATCACGCCAAAGAGGAGAAGCGATAAATGGACCGAGGAATCTGGGCGGTATGGTACGACCTTCCCGAAGAGGGAGCGGATGAATACGTCTCCTGGCTTCATGAGGTCCACATCCCCGAAGCGCTCGGACGTCCGGGCTACCTCTGGGCTGCGCACGTGAAGAACGTCGTCACGCCCGAGCGTGAGGAGCGGATCCGGGGCGTCGTCCACCACACGGACGACGCGAGCGTTCCCACGGGGGTTCAGTACCTGATGCTCTACGGTGCGCTCTCGCCGAACGCTTTTCTGGACCCCAGTCCCGAGCAGATGGCGGAGAAGATGACGGCGGATGACCGGGAAATGCTCGGGCGGCGAATGAACGCGCGATCCTGCATCTTCATGGAGCACAACCGCATCGACGGCCCCGAGTTCAAGACCCGCGCGCCCGGCATCACACCCGGCCCCGGCATCCAGTTCGGGACCTTCAACATCAACGCCGTCGAGAACGAAGACGAACTCGGTTGCTGGTACTCCCAGGTGCGTATGCCGCGCCTGACGAGCATGGAGGGCTGCGTCGGCGCGCGGAACCTCGTATCGGTATCGGGCTGGGCGAAGCACGGGATTCTCTATGAGTGGGTATCCCTGGAATCGCTTCAGAAGAACTTCACGACGGAGAAGATACCCCGCTCGCGCCAGGCCGTGAACACCCTCGTCCACGCGCCCAGCTCGCCGAGTCTCGGCGAGCGCATCTGGCCGCCGGCGAGGGGATAGTTAATTTTCAGGCCTTCGTCGTGGTGGTGGATAAGCACCCCACAATCAATACGTGAGTTTCGAGAATCCCTCGAAGAAGTGCGCGAGGAATTTTTCGGACTGTAGAACCCCCGAGACCTGCGCGTATTCGTTCGCCGCGTGTTTTCGCATGGCGTTGCACGGAAGCCCGCCGATCCAGGGCACGCCCAGCTCTTCGGTCCACAAGGCCACGGGCATCCCCGCCGGGTGCACGGGCCAGACTTCCGGGTCCGCGCCCATATCCGCATGGGCCTTCAGGAAACACTGGATGAGAGGATGCTCCAGCGGCGTTCCGCCGCCCGCGTAGTGGTTGTTCACGACGAACTCGACGTCGCCGTAGCCGCCCTCCGCCAGGATGTTGCGCACGTTCCCGATGCGCTCGTCGGGGTCTTCGCCCGGCTGGAAGCGCATGTTCACCACGGCCTGGGCTTCGGAGGGAATGCTGACCTTGACGGACTTGCCCTCCCCGACGAAGCCCGCGTGCAGGCCCGTAAGAGTGAATTCCGCCTTGAACAGGTGCGAGCGGACGGCGGCGTGGAAATCATCCTGCCGGAAGCGCTCGACGCCCAGGCTCTGCTTCATCCTCTCGGGGTCCATCCGCTCGGCGAGTTTTCGGCACAATTCCTCTTCGGCCTCGCTCGGCGTCCAGCCCTCGCCGTTTTGGTAGATCTCTTCGAGCCTCGCCTGCAGGTAGGCGATCGCCTCCACGATGCGCTCCGCCGGATTGCCTATCCAGTTGCAGTTGAGCGCGTGAATCTCGTTGCCCACCGGCCCGCCCCACTCTCCGGGACGGCAGAAGAGCCTGCCCATCAGGTTGCCCTTGAGGCCGAGCGGGACGATGGGCGTCCCGTCGGTCTGCCCCATCGGGCAGAGCCAGTAGGCCGCGTTCGCCTTTTGCATCTTCTCCCTGTAGCGCGGGAAGAAATCCTTGATGCCGCCGCTGCCGAGTTCGGACGCCTCGTGGACGAACATGAGGTTGAGCGGGAGTTTTTCCCCTGCGGCGCGCGCCGCATAGACCGTGTTCATCACGCAGGCGATGCCGGTCTTCATGTCCTCCGCTCCCCGGCCCACGATGCAGGGTCCCAGGCCTTCGAGTTCCTGAATCCGGGGCTCGAAGGGAGGATTGATCCAGTTGGGTTCTTCCGCAGGCGTCACGTCGTAGAGGCCGTGGCAAAGGAGCGTGCGATCCGCGCCTTCGTCGATCAGGCCGTAGACGACGGGGAACTCCGCCGTCTCCACCACCTCCGCCTCGCCGCCGACCTCGATGATCTCATCGGCCAGCATCCGCGCCATCTCGTCGTTTCCGAGGTTGAGCGCGGAGACGCTCGGCTGTCGAATGTATTTCAGGAGACGCTCGATGTGGGCGGATTCGAAATCCGTCTCGATTTGCGCGATGACCTGTTCGACGTCCATCGGAAAACCTCCTCATCCCCTTCGGGGGATACGCAAGCTATCAGGGAATCATGAGACCGAGCAGCGGGCCGTGCTGCTGCGCCCCGTACACGTCGCGGTCGCCCGGCGCGCCCGAGGTCGGCCCTTTCCTCGGTATGGTGATCTTGATCGCGTTGGCCGCGTCGAAATGGACGATCTTCACCTGCTCGGGAGCCATCTCGTAAAGTTCCGAAACCACGCCCGGCGTGAGCGCCTCGCTGTCAGCCACGCGCCGGTAGGTCGCCTCATCGGCGAACAACAGGTCCAGCGTGATGTGCAGAGGGCCTGCGTTCTTGCTTCTCAGCACCTCGGCGAGATCGTAGAGCCGCTCCACGTCTAACCTACCTGCGCGAATTCGACCTCGAAGGGCGCCGAGGCGTCTTCGAGCTCCACGAGGTGGTAGATGTGGAACTCATACACCGGCCCGCCCTCGAAATCAGACGGTGAGAACGGGAAGGCGAGGTTCCCGGCGGTGGCTTTTCGGCCCTCGAAGCCCGCGTGCAGGAACGTGCTACGCGTGAGGGAGAGCACCGCGTTCGCCGTCGTCTGATCCTTGGCGATTGCCTCCATCACCACGCCGACCTCCCTTGGAGCGCTCGATTCATCCGCCGCCAGCCTGCCCATCACGCCGTCGCGCCCGTAGAAGATGAAGCGCAGCTCGTAGTCCTCGGGCGAGAGCGCCCCCCGAACCATGTCCGCCACGGTGTTCTTCACGTTCGCCTCGACCTCGTCGAGACTCGCGATGAGACGCGGGTCCGTCATCCCGGCGACGGCGATGGTGCGGTATCCCCTCAAGCGCACCCCTTCGATCTTGATGGTCGGGGTCTGCGCTTGCACGAATCGGCTGCCGCTCACCCGCACGCGGCGCTCGCCGATTTGCTCGAACTCGGAGTCTTTGAGATCGATCACCCCCTCAGGTTCGTAGAACAGATAGGGGTCGGGCTGTTCGTACATCATGTGGGCCGCCACGGAACCCGGCGTCACGCGCATCCCCTCGTTCATCGGTTCTAACTCGAAATGATCTTCTCGCAACGTGCCCAGAATGCAGTCGTTCGCCCCGATGGGGAGAGCGCACTGCGCGCCGCACTCGATGATTTTCGCCATGTGGAAGGCGAGGCCAAGGTCGAAGCCTTGCATCGCGGCGTAGGAAGTATAAATGGCCGTGTCGCAGGAGCGTCCGGCGAGGACGACGTCCGCACCGCCCTCCAGCGCCGTCATGAAAGGTTCCAGCCCCATCTGGCCCACGATGCGCACGCTCTCGTCCACCATCTCCTCGGTGAGTTCGGGGAGTTTGCCCAGGGTGCGCGTTTTCTTTTCCCGCACGGCGCGCTTGATGAACTCCTTGTCCATTTCGGAGCGGATCACGGCGAGCTTGAAGCGGTGCCCGTCGCGCTTCGCCAGTTCGCGCATCGTGTCGAGCACGCTGTCCACGTGGGGATTTCCGCCCGCCGTGCCCGCGGAGCCGATGATGTAGGGGATCTTCTTCTTTCTCGCGGCTGCCAGCGAAAAGCCCAGGTCTCTGCGAATCTGCTCGCGCTTGGTGAGCTGATCGCCGCTTCCGAGGTAGTAGGGCCCCGCGTCGGTGGAACCGTTGTCCGCCCCCATGATGTGCGGGTCGCGGGCGAGGCCGTTATCGAGTGAGGTTTTGGGGAATCCGTAGCCGAGATTTCCGCAAACGGACAATACCCTGAGTTCATCCATGCGAGACTCCAGAGGCTTTTTGACTGGAAGATACTCGAAACCTACACGATCGCATCTGCCTGGTAAACGCCAAGGAATCCAGATTAACCCGCGCTTACGGCTGGACCCGCAGGCGCTCCGGCTCGATGATGGCCTCCGCCGTGATCTCGATCATCGCGTCGGGAGGACCGAGGCGGGAGATCTCGATCAGCGTGCTGGCCGGGCGAACGTTCTTGAAGTATTTGAAGCGCTCATCGGAATGCTTGTAGTACTCCATGATGTCGGTCACATACGTCGTGGAACTGACGATGTCGTCGAACGTAGCGCCCGCGTGGGCCAGCCCCTTGCCGATGTTCTCGCAAGTCACCCGAATCTGGGTGCGCATGTCGCCGACGCCTTCCACTTCGCCGCTCGGCTTGCGGGGCACCTGGCCGGAAAGATAGATATGGGCGTGGTCCGAACCATGAATCGTCACCACGGGCACGTAAAGAAGCTCGCCATTTTCCACGCGGGACCACATATCGTCGGGCTGCATGAACTGTCTCTGGATCATCTCGTCTCTTCCTTCCTCTGATAGATGTTCGCTTAATCCGTCACCCATGCGGGCTGACCGTCGGACTGCCCCATGAGGCCCGCCAGCGTCTCGGCCACTTTTCTTTCGCATTCGAGAAATTCCACCGAGAGAACGTCGCGCGGACGGGGCAGGTCGATCTTGATCTCCTCGGCGATTCGCCCCGGACGAGGCGACATCAGGAGCACACGGTCTGAGAGATAGGCCGCCTCGCGGACGCTGTGCGTCACGAAGAGCACCGTCTTGTGGGTTTCCATCCACACCTGCACGAGGAGCTGCTGGAGGCTCGAGCGCGTCTGGGCGTCGAGGGCGCCGAAAGGCTCGTCCATGAGCATCACCTCGGGATCGAAGGCCAGTGCGCGCGCGATGCCCACCCGCTGCTTCATCCCGCCCGAGAGACGGTATGGATAGACATCCTTGAAGCCCTCGAGTTCCACCAGCCGCAGGAGGCGGTCGACCACGGGATCGCGCTCGGCCTTGGGGATTCCCTTCATTCGCATGCCGAAGCGGACGTTTCCCGCCACCGTCAGCCAGGGGAATACGGCGAACTCCTGGAACACGACGCCGCGGTCGAAACCCGTGTCGTTGATGTGATGGCCGTCGAGGACGACGTCGCCCGATGTTTTTTCATACAGGCCCGCCACGATCATCAACAGCGTGCTCTTGCCGCACCCGCTCGGGCCGATGAGGGAGATGAACTCGCCGCTTCTGACTTCAAAGTTCACCGATTCGAGGGCGGTGATGTCCGTCGTCCGCCCCCATCCCTCGTCGATGGTGAAGACCTTGTCCAGGCCCGTGACCTGGAGTTTTACAGGACCCTGAATCGCCAAGATATGCTCCTATCGACGCGTTATTCGCGCAGTGTTCCCCAGCGCTGGACCGTGGCCAGTTCGATGCTCCGCAGGCAGACACGCTCCACGATCACGCCCAGAATGCCAACGACCACCACCCCGCCGTACATCATGTCCGCCGCGAGGAAATCGCGGGCCGCGAAAATCCGGAAGCCCAGGCCGGCCTCGAGCGCGACTATCATCTCCCCGGTCACGACGATGCGCCACGCGCGGCTGAACGCGATTCGGTAGCCCGCGATGAGATTCGGCAGCGCGCCCGGCACCATCACCTGGAAGAAAAGCGTCATGCCCTTGGCGCCCATGGCGCGGCCCGCGCGGATGAGAGAGGCGTCCACGGTCTTCACGCCCGTCCACGCGTTCACCATGACGGTGATCATGCCCTCGAACCAGAGCACGGAGATCAGGGTGAAATCGCTCAGCCCGAACCAGAGAATGACGATGGGAAACAATGCGAGGCCCGGCACGGCCAGGAAAAAATACATCGGCGGCGCGAGAATCCGCTCCACCGTCTGATTCATCCCCATTATCAGGCCGACCACGGTTCCCGAAACGAGGGCGAGGAACGCCCCGACCAGAAGGCGATACAGCGAAACGTAGATGTCCAGCCAGAGGATGCCGGACTTCGCCTGGTCGACCATCGTCACCCAGATTTTTTCGAGCGGTGGAAAGAGGACGGGATGAAGCGTGCCCGAGTGCGCGAGCAACTCCCAGAAGATGAGCAGTCCGACGAGAGGCGCCGCCATGAGAAAAAAGGCCTTGCCCGAGTTTCGGAAAACCACGCCCCAGTTGGGAGGCCCTAGTACTCTCTCCTCTGTCCCCGGTGTCTTTCCGGTTTGAGTTCGCGCTTTATCGGCCGACGCCACGTAAGGTTCCTTTCTCAGCTTCCGAGAGCCGTTATTCGTCCGCTTCCGAGAGCTTCAATTTGTCCGGGCTCGGGCAGGTTCGCGTAGGGGTCCGGCGCGATGGCGGAGGCGTCACGCTCCCGCATGCACAGATCCAGCGCTGCGAGGGCGAATATCTTCGTCGTGTCCACCAGCGCGTCGACGTGGATGTGTTCGCCGATATCGGCGTTCCAGCCGTAATCCGCATCAAACGTCCGGCCCGCCAACCCGTACGTGATGGTCTGGACCCCGTAGCGGTTCATGTGGGCGGCGTCCAGATAGGAAGTCTTTACGATGATGTTGGGCTTTTCACCCACAATCTGCTCATGCGCCTGAATCATCGCTTTGGAAGGCAGCGAATCGACGGGAATGCCCGAGGGCGGATGCGAGGAAAACACCTCGACTTTGGCGCCGACGTCGGGATGCTCTTCGTTCACCTGCTCGATGACGCCCTTGAACTCCGCCTGCACGTCCTGAATCGTCTGACCCGGCACCAGGCGGACGTCCACGTAAAGACGGCACTCGATGGGCGAGCGCGCGCAGCGGTAGGGCCACCCGCCCTCGATGGCGGCCACGTTCACGTGGGGGCGTTCGCCCAGGAATTCATTGCGTCCCCGGTACTCGGGAATCCACTTGCGAACCGCAGCCTGCACCCGCTCCATGCGCTCGATGGCGCTGGCCGTGTAGTGGCCGTAGCACGTATGGCCCATCGAACCCCGCGTGATGACCTTGAACCAGATCGTGCCCCCGTGCCAGGGCGCTACCTGCATGCCGGTTGGCTCCCCGAGAATACAGAAATCCGTCAGATAACCGTGCGATAGAAGATGCCGGGTGCCGACGCCGTAGCCGTCGTAGAGCACGTCCTGGTACTGGTCGATACGGTTTTTCTCGATCTCTCCCACGACGGAGGCGAGGACGATGTCGCCCCTGAGCTTCACGCCCGCGTCCTGGAGAGCCTTCGCCGCGCCGAGGTAGGAGACGTCGGCGCTTTTCATGTTGGCCGCGCCGTTTCCGATGATCCAGTCCCCATCTCGAATCGCCTTGTTCTTGTAGCCCGGCTGGGTGAGTTCGGGCTCCTCGCCGGAATAGGAGGTGTCCAGGTGGCCGTTGAACATCACGGAATAGCCGCCGCCCGTGCCCGGCGAGATGCCGACCGCGTTGTAGCGGCCCTCGGCCACTTTTTGCAGATGCGATTCGAAACCGGCCTCTTCATACTTCGCGTGCATGTAGCGGGCCGCCTCCTCCTCGTAGCCGGTGGGGCTCGGTATGTCCACGAGTTCCATGGTGGTTTTTACGAGGAAATCCTCGTCCACCGCGTCGACGACTTTCTTTTGAAGCTCATCCATAGTTCGCGATTCTCCTCAAACGCGCTTCATACGCATACGGATACAATCTCACCCCTCCGGAGGGCCGGATTCGCCCGCCCGGAGGGGTAAAATACGGTTCGGAATTATATCTGCCGTCTTACTTCATCAAATTGAAGTAGGCGTTTTCCACCAACGTGATGTCGATGTGCGCGGTAACGTCGATGCGCTTGGGCAGCTTGCCCTTCTTGACGCTCACGTCCACGCCGTCCTGCACTTCCTTGATGTCCCTGTGCGTGATCATCGCGCGATCCCAGCGCATGAACTTGTACAGGTCGGTCTTCACCTTCGCCACGTCGAACTTGAAGCCCTGGCTCTTCCAGAACTCGTGCATCAGCTTCGCGGACTCGTCCCGGTTGCGGTTCAGGAAGCGCATCGCGCGAACGTGCGCGTTGATGAAGCGCTGCGCGCCGTCGGGGTTTTTCTTCTTGATGTAGGACCACGAAGTCGTCAGGAACACCGGGGAGGTGTAGCCGAGCAGATCGTCATAGTCCTTCGGCCCCATGACCATACGGCCCAGGCCCTTGCCGACGATGATCGAGCCCCACGGCTCCCAGGTCAGACCCGCATCCAGAGCGCCGCGCTCGAAGGCGGCCGGGAGCGAACCCGTCTTGGTGTTGCGGATCTTGAAGTCCTTGTCCGACATGCCGATGCGCGAGAGATACGTCATCCAGGTGGCCCAGGTGCCGGTGCCCATCTGCGCGCCCACGGTCTTGCCCTTCAGGTCTTTCACCGACTTGGTGGTCTTGTCCTTCATGGGCACGAGAACCATGTTCTGGTTCCCGTAGCGGTTGAGCGCGATGCCCACCACGTCTAGGCCGCGCGCCGCGATCTGGCCCACGCGGGAGCCGCGCGTGCTGATGATGTCGGCGGTGCCGCCGATGAGCGCGTCGATCAGCGCGCGGGGGCTCGTGACCCGGCGCTGCACTTCCACGCCCTCGGCTTTGTAGAAGCCTTTCTTTTCAGCGATGTAGGGGATGGCGGCGTGCGAGGTGTTGTCGTGGATCAATTTGACGACGCCTTTCGCGGCCAGCGCGTTCGAGGTCATTCCCAGGACAGCGATTGTTGCGATCAAAGCCAGGCCGAACCTTTTCATCTTATTCTCCTCCTAGATTGAGAACCCACTACTGCTACGTCAACCAGAGATGGAACCAAAGACAAAACGACCAAAACCAGCGAAGAGCGTCTTGTTATTCTCTCGCCGGGTGAAATATGGCCAGCAGCTTTACGTCCTTTTCGCCTCCCGTCATGCTCCGGTGCATCGTCTTGCGGGGCAGGAAAATGCAGTCGCCGCCCCGGAACTCGATGCTCCGATCTTCCAACTCGTATCGCCCTTCGCCCTCGATGATGTAGATGAGTTCGTCCTCTTCGTGGTCGTGCCACTCGTGCGTCTCGCCGGGGCGGAAAACCGTCAGCCAGGCATCGACGTTCCAGCCGTGCTCCTCCTGCGAAGTCATCCGCCAGGCTTGCGCACCGCCGTCCAGCACCTTGTGCTTCTGGTTTTCGGGCCTGATCAGACAGGCTTCGCGGTCGCTCAAATCCCGTCTCTCCAAACACTTGCCCTGCGCGCGAGATGAAATCAGCGTGTATGAAATTTGTATGATATTCGACGATGCTATGCGCTTATTCCGCTAATGTCAATCGTGTGAGGGGCGGGCCTGGTGAAAAAACCGACCCTGGTTGCGAGCGTGTTTGAAGCGACCACCGCCGTCATTCCGGCGTATGCCGGAATCCAGAATCGATCAGAATGACATTGCGCCGGCTTTTCATCTCCCCGGTATCGGCGGGAAGCAATCAGAAAACAAAAGCAAAAAATGGATTCCGGCTTTCGCCGGAATGACGGTGAAAACTCTCGATCGGGAGACGGTTTCAACATCCCCGCATACGCAGGTGTGTTAAGGGTCACTACCTCACGTCTTCTTCGCGCGGCCTCTGCGGAAGATGCCGTCGTAGAAGGTGAACACCGAGACGATCATCAGGATCGTTCCGACGGGGCTTGTAAGGAAATACCACAGCGGCTTGTTCTCGAAGGTGATGAGCGCGCGGCGCAGGTTCTCATCGGCCAGCGACCCCAGGATGACGGCCAGAACCATGGGCGCCAGCGGGAGGCCGAGGCACCTGAGCGCGTAGCCGACGAAGCCTGCGGCCAGCATGACGTAGACGTCGAACATGCTCAGGCGCACCGCGTACGCCCCCAGGATGCAGATGGGGATGATGATGGGCATCAGCAGGGTGCGCGGCAGGCTGTAGAGCTTGACGGCGGGCTTCACCAGCAGCAGGCCGAACACGTACATCAGGAAGTTCGCCACGATGAGCGCGCCGTAGATGAAGTAGACGAGGCCCGGGTTTTCCACGTCGATGGTGGGCCCCATCACCACGTGCTTGAGTTCCAGGGCCGCCATGAAGGCGGCGGCGGGCGGGCTGCCCGGGATTCCCAGCGTGAGCGTGGGGAGGATGGTTCCGCCGATACACGCGTTGTTCGCCACCTCGCCGCACACGATGCCCTCGTAGCTCCCCTTGCCGAATTTCTCGCGCTCCTCGGGCTTGGCGCGGCGCTTCCCCACGTCGTAGGCGACGAAGGCGGCGATGTTCCCGCCCGCGCCGGGGATGGCGCCTATCACCGTGCCGATGATGCCGGAGCGCACCGAGGCGCGCGCGTAGCGCCACAACATGCTGAAGGGGGGCACCACCCGGTCCACTTTTTCGGGGATCACGGGCGGCTCTTTCTGGGGCAGCACCCAGAGCACCTCGGTCAGGCCGAAGAAGCCGATGATCACGGGGATGTAGCTGATGCCGTCTTCTAGGAGAAAACTCCCGAAGGTGAAGCGTGGAACGCCGTAGATGTTGTCGAGGCCGACGAAAGCGATGAGCAGCCCCAGCCAGCCGGATATCCAGCCCTTGATGGGCGCCTCGCCCGAAGTGAGCGTGCCGCAGATGGCGATCCCCCAAAGCGCCAGGAGAAACATCTCCCAGGAGCGGAACTGCAGGGCGATGAGCAGGATGAGGGGTATGAACGCCACCAGGATCAGGATGCCCACCCAGTTTCCGAGAAAAGACGCCACCAGCGCAGTGCCGAGCGCCTGTCCTCCCTCTCCTCTCTGGGCGAGCTGGTAGCCCTCGATCATGGTGGGAACGGCGGCGGGCGTGCCGGGGATGTTGATGAGCACCGCGGTAATCGAACCGCCGAACACGCTCGCCGTATAGACGCCCAGCAAGAACATGATGGCCACGTCCTGGCTCATCTGGGTGGAGAGTCCGATGAGCAGCACCATGGACATGGTCGTCGAGATGCCCGGCATCGAGCCCCACAGGAGTCCCAGGATGGTGCCCAGTATGCAGACGAACACCAAGTACGGGTTCATGGCGTGGATGAGTTGTTCCAGGAAAAACACGGTCTACCCCGAACCCGGCAGCGGAATGCGGAAGCCGTAGCGAAACGCGGCGGCCAGAACGAGCGTTGAAATCGCGGAGACGACGAGGCACTGCAGAAACGACTTCGGCCAGAAGATGCGCAGGGCGATGGCCAGCATGGGTATGGTGACGGCCTCGAAGCTGCTGAAGCCGAGCCGGAAGCCTCCTATCACCAGCGGAACCGTAATGATGAAGGTCACCCAGTCGAGGAGCACTATATATACAACCACCAGGCCCATCAGGATGAGCGCCCACTGGTTCTCGTAGTCGGCGAAATATCTGCCCAGCAATTCAGCGGGCGAGAGGTTCAGTTCCGAACCGCCGCCTCGCTTGAGCGCGCCCGCTCCCAGCCCGATGGCCATGGCCAACAGGCTCAGGCCCGTGAGAATGGGCATGAAGCCCGGCGCGGTGAAGATGTTCTTCTCGGGATTGGGCATGAGCAGCCCGAGAATGACGGCGAGGATAGCGACGACGCCCACGACGCTCGCCGCCGCGAGATCCCTGCCCGGCGTGGCCGCGTCCCCCCCCTCCTCGGAAAGCAGATTCGAGGCGGCGTCTTCGGGTTCATCCGCGGGCGGATGCGCCTTGCGGTCATCGTCGTTCGAGGAAACCATGCAACTCTCTCGGCATAGAACAAAATCAATGAATACGGCCTCCCCGAGCGAGCCGCCTCATCTCGAAGGCGGCCCGCGCGGGGCAGGCATTGCGCGATGAGCCGTCTGGCTCAAATGCGAGGTTTGTAGCCCTTCGGCGGCCACCAGGCATCGAAATCCTTCGGTTCGGGAAGCCCGAGTTCCTTGGGTCCGCGCACCTTTTTGCCGATGTGCTTCTGCAGCTTGAGCAGGGTCGCAGCGCTCAGGCACTCGAGCTGCGCGGCCCGGCGATCGGCCGCTTCTCCCGTGCGGACGTCGATCTGGAAGTACTTGCGCGTCGCGATCTTCCCGAAGGCATCGGACTTCGCGGCCGCGACCCATACCGGCTTGATCTTGTTGAGCACGTCGACGGGCGTCTCCCGCCTCAGGGCGATGCTGTACATCCCGCCCATCGGCAACAGGGCCTTGAGCGCCGGTATGAAGTTGGCGATGGTGTAAGCCTTCCCGTAGTTGGAAATGTCCAGATCCTTCGGCCCCGTGTGCATGAGGTTTCTCAGCTTGCCGGCGCGCAGGAACTCGACGTGCTCGTGCACGCCGCCGCCTGCGATGTCCACCTCGCCCTGCAGGCCCGCGACGGTGGCGGGTTTTCCGCCCTTGTAGGGCACGAAGCGCAATTCGATGCCCGCTGCGTCCGCGACGGTGGCGCCCACCTCGTGCCAGATGCTGCCCACGCCCGAAGTCGAGATGGTGAGCTTGCCGGATTTCTTCTTGGCCGCGGCGACCACGTCGTTGAAGGTCTTGAAAGGCGAGTCGGGCCGCACCGACCAGCTCGCGAGCGAAGCCGCCGCCGCGAAGTGCTGCCAGTCCACCCACGCCGCCGAATCCGTGTATCCCATCGGCCGGACGAACTTGTTGTAGTTTCCGGCGCCCAGCCAGGTGTAGCCGTCCGCCGCCTTGTTGAGCACGTAGCGGGTGGCCACGCCTCCCACGGAGCCGGGACGGTTGATGACGTTGACGGGCCAGCCGGTCGTGCGGGCCATCTCGCCGCACAGGGTGCGGATGACGGTGTCCGTGCCGCCGCCCGCGGCGTACATCACCACCCCCGTGATGGGGCGGGCGGGCCATTTCGCGGCGTCCGCCTTTCTGGTCGTGAGCACCATCGGCGCCGCGGCCGCGACGCCGGCGACCCCGAGGGTCTGGATGAAGCTCCTGCGCGTGAGACCGGGTGATTCGGGAATGATGATTTCGGGATGCTCATGAAGCTCTTTGTTCGACATGATGCTCTCCTCCGGTTGAGATGAAACGGCCACTCGGTATCAAACGATGGCCGACTACGGCCCTTCTGGCGCAGAACCGACCCAGAATCTTCCAGCATTTTTTCATTTTTCGACTGACGGCAATCCTAGCACGAAAAACGGCCGACGCAAAATTTCAGTTTTCGAGACCTGCCCGGAGGCCCGTCGCGCGCGGCGGTTTCGTATAGAATCACGCTCGGGGTGCAGGACGAATCCATTCACCCGGCAGGCGTTCTCTCGACACCCAACCGCAGCCCGGCTGTGATAATATGGTTTCAGGGCGAAAACAGATGAATCCCACTTCAGCAGAAGGAAACGCGAGATATGAAGCTAGGCGTATTGACGGGGGGCGGAGACTGCCCCGGTCTTAACGCCGTCATCCGCGCGGTGACGGCATCGAATTTCCATCGCGGGAGCCATACGCTGGGCATCCGCCGGGGCTGGCGCGGCCTGGTGGACGGCGATTTCGTGGAAATTACGGGCCCGATGATCTCCGGCATCCTCGACAAGGGCGGAACCATTCTGGGCTCATCGAGGACGAACCCCACAAAAGACCCCGCCGTGCTTGAGAAACTCAAGGAGAACTGGCGCGCCTCGCGCATCGACGGCCTCATCGCGATCGGGGGGGACGACACGCTGAGCGTCGCCGCCTACCTGAGCAAGGAGGGCATGAACGTCATCAGCGTGCCCAAGACTATCGACAACGACATCGGCCTCACGGACTACTCCTTCGGCTTCCACACCGCCGTCGGCGTCATCACCGACGCCATCGACCGCCTGCGCACCACGGCGGAGGCGCACGACCGCGTCATCATCCTGGAAGTCATGGGACGCCACTCGGGCTGGCTCGCCACCTACGCGGGCATCGCCGGCGGGGCCGACCTCATCCTCGTGCCCGAGCGGCCCTTCAATATCGAAGAGGTCGTCGAGGTGCTCAAGGCGCGTTTCGCGCGCGGGCGCAACTTCGCCAACGTGGTCGTGGCCGAGGGCGCGAAGCCCAAGGGCATCGAGGACTACATCACCCGCAGCCAGGCGGTGGACGAGTTCGGGCACGTGCAGCTCGGCGGCGTCGGGGAATACCTCGCCAAGGAGATCGGCGACCGGATGAACGTGGATACGCGCGCCGTCATCCTGGGGCACATCCAGCGCGGCGGCTCCCCTGTGCCCTACGATCGCGTGCTGGCGACGCGCCTGGGCGTGCGGGCGAGCGAACTCGCGCACGAGGGAACCTGGGGCGTGATGGCCGCGCTGCAGGGGCGCGACATCAACCCGGTTCCATTGGAGGACGTGCTCGGCAAGGTGAACACCCTGCGGGAGGATTTCTTCGATTCCGCGGAGCTGTTCTTCGGATAACCATCCTAAGTGTTCCCCGTGGAACAACCCGCGCATCTGCCCGCAACTCCCCGCATTTGCCGCCGCGGCTTTCGCTCCTGAACCCGTATACTCGGCAAAGTACCGAACGCGGGAGGAAGTGCGCCCGCGCAGGGGGCATTTTCGGGGAAAACAATTTATCGAAAACCCCCGTCAATTTATCGGTATTTATCCAATTTTATCGAATTTTAGAGACATCAAGCAATGTCCAACGGTCGAATAATTCTCATAATCAGCTGAAATCATTCGGGATAGACAGTTTTTCCAGTCCCCTCCAGAATCTCTCTTGCACAACATGTAATCAAGCCGAAAGCGGACTCGTTACAACTCGCGCGCATTACGGCGGGCGAGCGTCCGTGAAATCCCTGTAATCGTTCGGTCGTAGGGTGATAACCTAGTCGATGCGGGAGACAATTGTAGGGTTTGCGCGGTGTAGCCGGCTTGACCTGGTGTTTTCCTGTTCCTCATCACCCCACCAGCGAACGGTTATTGCGCCAGGCTAAGCCCTGGAGAGGAGGATGCCATGACCTGAAACCTCTTATAGCGACCCGGCGGGTTCGACCCCCGCCCGGCAAAGGCGAAGCCAGCCAGCCGGAAGCGAGTCTTGCATGGCGTGCGGCAACGCGCGTCGTGAAGCGTAGACAGCAGGTGACGAAGCGGCGGGGTAAGCCTCGAAATCGTCAATCGATGACGCCTTCATTGTTAAACGTGTGGGGGCAGCACCGGAAGCGCCGCTATCGGCGAGGCGCAACGGGTCGTCCGGGGTCGTGGACCGGCGCAAAGTCACGGGATGGGTCGCCAGGGAACCTGGGAGATCCTGCTCCTGCCCGTGGGCAAGGACGCTGGAAAGGGGATGCCAGCATGAAAATCCAGACCCCGGCCCGTCGCCGGGCCTGTACGGTGGCGGGAGCGCTATATGGCGGACACGAACCCGACAGGCGCCCGCGGAGCCGACTGGCGAAAACAATAAGCCGAAGGACATGCAAGGGCAGGAAGTCGTAGCGCCCTGATAGTACCGCTGAAGGCGGGGAACCGTGGCCATCGGGACCCGCTGGAGGGAAGCGGGGCGTCATCTGTACAGAGCCACTGATGGGA
>JAJEJD010000010.1 GCA_022828125.1 bacterium
CCCCCTTCCATTTGTCTCGTACGTGCGTTCTCGGCAAAGCTCCTTGAGCGAACCTGTCAGGTGAGGAACCGAGTGCGTCAGTCGCGCACGCTCGGCTCTGTGGGGGGCGGGGCGCAGCAATGCCCCCGCCTACCCGGCCAAATCCCTGAAGCATTCGGTCGTGGGGTGATGACGGTTAGAAAAGCGTCAGTCCGAACCGACCAAGCCGCACAAAATCAACAAATGCCGCTGGCGCCAGCGATAATCTCACCGCGCGCCCGAATGGTTACAAATCCCTCCTCGCCAAGCGGCCTCACTTGCCGTATCGCAGCCTCGCCACGGCGCCCTGCTGCGCGATCTGTCCCTGCGCGTAGCGTCCCGGCATGACCGGAGACTCCCAGCGGCCCGCGAGCTGCATCTCGACCAGGGACGCCCCCGCGGAGGCCAGGCTCTGCGCGCCGCCCACCCGCAGGCTGTGGCCGCTCACCCGGCCCCCCACGCCGGCGGCCTTCCCCCACCGGATGATGATGCACCGGATGCTCTTGTCCACCAGGCGCCCGCACCGCAGCCGCCCCGCCTTGTTGACGCCCCGGAAGAGCGGTCCCTCCGTGAGGCCGGCGCCCGCCACCCAGGCCCGGACGCGCTCGACCGTCGATTCTCCCAGGTACTGCGTGACCCCCACACCCTCTTGGTCGGTCTTCGAGCGGCGGATCAGCACCGTCTGTTCGTCCAAGTCCACGTCGGCGACGTCCAAAGCCGCGATCTCCGACACCCTCAGCAGCGCGTCGCTCGCCACCGACACGATGGCCGCGTCCCGGAGCCCGGCCAGCTTCCCCGTCCCCTCGGCCATCGCCGCCGCGCGGTCCGCCTCCTCCCAGCGGACGCCGGCCACCTTGCCCCGGCCGCGTTCCGATGCCAGGCGCCGGAAGCCGGCCAGCACCCGCAGCGCCGCCTCGCCCACCGGAGAGGGACGCCCGCCCAGCTTCGCGCGGAAGCGCAGGGCAGCGACCGCCATCGTGGCGGTGGCCGCCGAGCGGCCGCTCTCATACAAACCGATGAGGTAGGCCGCCACCCCGGCGTCGGTCTCGGGGTGGCCCGAGCCCTCGAAGCCCCGCAGCGCCGCCTCGTAGGCGCGGCGCGTGTTCTCCGCTATCGAGGCGCGCATCAGATCAGCCGCCGCCCGGAACGAACCGAAGAGCAGTGAAAGGTTTTCGCGGGGTTTTGCCGGGAGGACGAATCTCCCCGGCGTCGCAGCTCTCGCGCATGGTTCTCCACGGTCCATCGGTTGCCTGGCGCCTCGAAGTTCCGGCGGCGATTCCCTCCGCGGGGTTGCCTTCACGGCCCCGCGTCATAATATATATAGGCCCGCAGGCAGGAATTGCACGCAAAAAACATCATTTTCAACCCGATAAAATGCTTTATCGTACTCTATCATGGCCTTCACCGCCGGATCAAGCGAAATTCGAACGAAAATTCGCGGCCCCGGGCGGGGTCCTGCGCCCCGTTCGGGGGCATTTCCCCCGGATCCGCCCCGAAAATGCGGCTTCCCGCACCCCCCGGGAGCGGTTTTCGGCTGACTGGAACCCGATAAAGCATTTTATCAGGGAGCGGGCCGCTTCCGGTGGCAGGAGCATCCACCGCCGGGGGCGAGGAGGGGGAAAATGTGGGGAACGACGCAGGCCATGACCACTCCCCGGACGCGCCCCTCCTGTTTACCGTGGCGCGCGGCGCCTGCCATACTGAGACCCGCAGACCCGCAGACCCGCAGACCCGCAGACCCGCAGACCCGCAGACCCGCAGACCCGCAGACCCGCAGACCCGCAGACCCGCAGACCCGCAGACCCGCAGACCCGCAGACCCGCAGACCCGCAGATTAGATCCGGTGCGGATCGTCGCCGGAGATCCCATTACAGCTGAAAGGAGAGCGCCGTGAAGGTATTCCGTAAATTCAAGCTCATGTCTATGGCAGGATTCCTTCCGGAGCGATTCCCGCGCTTGGGCGCAGCGGCGTGCCTGCTCGCCCTCGGCTTCGTCCTGGTGTTCGGCGCGGAGACGGCGCAGGCGCAGGCGGATACCGCGCCGGCCATGGTGAGGACGGGGTCGGTCAGCGGGTCGACGCTGACGCTCACGTTCTTCGCGTCGCTGGACGAGCACTCGATGACGCCGGGCAGCGCGTTCCAGGTGTCGACCACCCACCGCCCGCCCAGGACGTTCAGGGGGACCGGCACGGCGCGGATTTCGGGCAACACGGTGAAGGTGATGCTGAACGGGGCGGTCCCCGGGGGCCCGGGCGTGCACATGGCGTACTCGATACCGTCCAAGAACCCGCTGGCGTACGCGAGCGGCCATCCCATCGCGAGCTTCACCGACAGCGGCCCGACCCCGGGCCGGGCGTTCCTGCTGCACAACCGCGGGGACAGGACGCCGCCGACCCTGCTGGACGTGACGGTGTGGGACGGCGGGAGTCCGGTGAGCGGGAGCCATCTCAGGCTCGACTTCAACGAACGCCTGAACGCGGGGAGCGTGCCCGACGGCCGGAGCTTCCACATTACCGTGAACGGGGAGCGGCGCCATCTCTTCTCAGGCGCCCCCGCCCACATCCAGGGCGCGATCTTAAGGCTCTGGCTCAATGCCGTGGTCAGGGCCAGCGACCGGGTCGAGGTGAGCTACACCAGGGCCCCATACCGGTGGTGGGACCACCACGGCCCGCTGATGGACCTCACCGGCAACTTTGTCGAGGACTTCTCCGCCCGGACGGCGAGCAACGCCGAGGGGCCGCCGGTGCTCTCGGAGGCCGAGGTGGACGGGACGAAGCTGACCGTGACCCTGAACGAGGAAATCGACCCCTGCTGCAAGGGGACGTGGCGCGTCAGGGCGGATGGGGTGTCCCGATCCGTACTGAACGCCGCGACGACCGTCGCCGGCAATACCCTGACCCTGACCCTCGGCGCGCCGGTCGCTGCCGGCCAGCGGGTCCGGGTCTCCTATATCGGCGACGACGTGCGGGACGTGCAGGGCAACCGCCTGGCGCCGTTCTCCACGTACATGGACGTGACCAACAACACGGCGTCGCCGGAGTTCGTGAGCGCGAAGGTGAACGGGGCCAAGCTGACCCTCGCCTTCGACGAGCTACTGGATGCGGGCTCGGCGCCCGCGCCCGGCGACTTTCACGTGACCGCGGGCGGCGCCGGGCACGACGTAGCCGGCGTCGCCATCGACGGCGCGAGCGTGACGCTCACGCTGGAATCGGCGGTCGCCTGGGGCGAGAGCGCGGTCAGGGTGGGCTACACCAGGGGCGCGAATCCGCTCAGAGACCTCGGCGGCAACGAGGTCGCGGGCTTCACCGACCGGACGGTGGCCAACGTCAGGCCGCCGGCCTTCCAGAGCGCGCAGGTGACCGGGAAGACCCTCACCGTGCTCTTCGATGAGGCCCTGGACCCGAACTCGGTGCCCGCGCGCAGCCGCTTCTACGTCCTCGTGAACGGTCGCTGGTACCAGGTCGTCGGCCCCTGCGACGACGGCGACTGCGCCGGCGGCGTCGTCATCGAGGGTGCCAAGGTGACGCTCACTCTGGAAAAGCCGGTGGCCGAGACCGACACCGTCACGGTGAGCTACGGCAAGCGCGAGAATCCGCTGCGCGACCGCGCCGGCAACGAGGTCGCGGACTTCTCCAAGCGGCCGGTGACCTGGGTGGAGGGGCCGCCCGTGTTCGTGAGCGCCGAGGCGAACGGGGCGGTGCTCGCCCTGACCTTCGACCAGGACCTGGACGGGGGTTCGGTGCCCGCGCCCGGCGACTTCCACGTCACCGTGGGCAGCGCCCGCCGCAACGTCGCGTCCGGCGGCGTCGCCATCGACGGCAAGACCGTGACGCTGACGCTGAGCACGGCGGTGGTGCGCGACGAGACGGTCACCGTGGGCTACAGCAAGGGCGCGAACCCGCTGCGGAACGCCGCCGGCTTCGCGGTCGCGAGCTTCGGCGACCAGGAGGTGGACAACGCCACGCCGGACCCGAATATATGGTCGGCGACGCTGACGGTCGGCAGTACTGCTGTAGACGGCGCTGTTGGTTGTGACAATGCCACCGATAACCCATGCTCCAGTGCGCTAACCGACGGGGTGTTCGAGTTTGAGGAAGGGGAATATCACGTCAATATCATCACCTATAGCGGTGGCGCCATCGCCATCACGCTACACGCTGCGTGGCCCGAGACACTTCGGAACAATGGGTCGGTGGACGTCGGCGGAGTCCCGCTTTCCCTTGCCGAGGCAAGTTACCTTGCGACAAATAGAACAGCAGCGTGGACTGGTACCTCTGTCAGTTTTTCCACTGGCGACAAGGTCTCGTTCAGCCTGACGACTTCCGGCTCCGACGCCGGCGGTACCTCGGCCAACTCCGGCCCGTCGTTCCACAGCGCGTCCGTGAACGGAAATCGACTGACTGTCATCTTCGACGAGGCGCTGGACGAGGACTCGGCGCCCGACGGGGGCGCCTTCAGGGTGAGGACGCTGCCCGACGGCGGCGGAACGGGGAAGCGCTCGGCGCAGGGACAGGGCGGCACGTCCTCCGGGACGGGCGCGACGAGCGTCGCGGGCCGGACGGTGACGGTGACGCTGGACCGGCCGGTGGCGCCCGGCGACCGGGTGGTGGTGTCCTACGACCGGCCGGACGAGAACGCGGTCCGCGATCGGGAGGGCGGCGAGGCGGAGGGCTTCTCCGGGCGCCCGGCGGCGAACGTCCCTCCGGCGCCGCCGGTAACCGCCGTGGCGGTGGTCTCGGACGCAGGGAGCGACGACACCTACGCGCTCGGCGACACGATCCGGGTGCGCGTCACCTTCGCCGAGAAGGTGAACGTGGACACCGCGGGCGGCACGCCGCGGCTGACGATCAAGATGGACCCGACCTGGGGCGAGTTCCGGGCATCCTACGCGGGCGGCTCCGGCACGGCGAATCTGGTCTTCACCCACACGGTGGTGGAGCCGAACACCTCGCCGCGCGGCATCGCGGTGCTGGCCAACACGCTGCAAGCCAATGGCGGCGCGATCCGGCTGGCGGCGACGAACGCGAATGCGCGGCTCGGGCACACAGGGCTCGGCCACGACGCGAAGCACAAGGTGAACTGGCGGATCTCGCCGCCTGTGGCGAGCGCGCCGCCCGGCGCCCCGACCGGGGTGACCGTGCAGGGCGCGTCGAACACGAGCGTTACGGTGAGCTGGACGGCGCCGTCGGAGGCCGGTTCTGCGGCCATCGCAGGCTACGAGCTCCGCTGGTACGCCGGCGCGTCGGACCCGGCGAATGCGTCCGACTGGACGGAGACCGGCGACGTGGGCTCCGGAACGAGCGCCACGATCGGGGACCTTGCGGCGGACACGGCGTACCGGGTGCAGGTGCGCGCGCGGGGCGCCGGCAAGGGGCCGTGGTCTTCGAGCGGCGCGGGCCGCACGCAGGCGGCGGGCGACACGACGCCGCCGGAGCCTGTGAGCGCGACGGTGAACTGGCGCGCGGTGACGGTCACCTTCGACGAGGACCTGGTGGCGGTCGGCGCGGGTGCGAGCCTCAACTTCTGGTTCACGGTCACGGGCGGCGGGACGCAGCAGCACCCGGTGCGGGCCACGGCGTCGGGCCGGACGGTGACGATGGAGCTCGGCGAGGGCAGGCCGGCGCGGGCCGGGCGGTCCTACACGATCGGCTATTTCGGCAACGGGCCGATCAAGGACGCGGCGGGCAACGCGGTGGTGCGGTTCGGCGGGCTGGCGGCGGAGAACCTGACGCAGCCCCGGCTCTCGGTGGCCGATGCCAGGGCGAAAGAGGGCACGGACGCGTCGATCAACTTCGCGGTGACGCTGGACGCGGCCGCGGACGAGGTTGTGACGGTGGACTACGCGACCGCCGACGGCACGGCGACGGCGGGCGAGGACTACACCGCGGCCTCGGGCACGCTGACCTTCGCCGCGGGCGAGCGGAGGAAGACGGTGAGCGTGGCGATCCTCGACGACGCCATCGACGAGGGGGAGGAGACGTTCGCCTTAAGGCTCTCGAACGCCGAGGGCGCGGTGATCGGGGACGGCGAGGCGACCGGCACGATAATCAACTCGGACGCGATGCCCCGCGCCTGGCTGGCGCGGTTCGGGCGGGCGGCGGCCGAGCACGTCGCCGACGCGATAGGCGAACGCCTGCGCGGGTCGCCTGCGACGCGGGTGACGCTGGGCGGACAGGAACTGGACTTGAGCTCCGATCCGGACGCCCTCCCCTTGCGGGGGAACGCCTCCCTCACCGGGACGGATCCGGGCCTCACCGGGGGCGCTCCGCTCCTGGCGAGCGCGAACGGGTTCGGACGCGGCCTGGACGAGCGGACGGGGGAGGACGCGGCGGCGACGGTGCGCGAGCTCTCGATGCCCGACCTCCTGCTCGCGAGCTCGTTTCATATGGCCTCCGCGGACGGCGGGGACGCGAGCGCTTCCGGGCGCTGGTCGGTCTGGGGCCGGGCGGCGCGGTCGAGCTTCGAGGGCGCGGAAGGGGCGCTGACGCTCAAGGGCGACGTGACGACGGCGACGCTGGGCTTCGACTACGAGCGCGGGTCCTGGCTCGCGGGCGTGGCGCTCTCGCGCAGTTCCGGCGAGGGATCGTATGAGCAGACGGGCATGAAGGGCGAGGTCGAATCGGGCCTCACGGGCGTCTACCCCTACGCGCGCTACCGGGTGAGCGAGAGCCTCTCGCTCTGGGGCGTCGTGGGCTTCGGGGCGGGCGACATGACGCTCGAACCCGAGGGGACGTCCTCCATCGAGACGGACATCGAGACGGGCATGGCGGCGGCGGGGGCGCGCGGCGTCCTGCTCCCGGCTCGTGCGGCGGGCGGTTTCGAGCTCGCCCTGCGGGCGGACTTGATGGCCACCGCGACGGCTTCGGACGCGGCAAGCAACCTGGCGGAGACCGAGGTCGAGACGAGTAGGCTCCGGCTGCTGATAGAGGCCTCGCGCGAGTTCCGGACGGGGGACGGGAGCGCCCTCGCCGCCTCGGTCGAGGCGGGCCTTCGCTACGACGGGGGCGACGCGGAGACGGGGAGCGGCCTGGAAGCGGGCGGCTCCCTGCGCTGGACCTCGGGAAGCCTCGCGGTGGAGGTCGCCGCGCGCGGCCTCATGGCCCATTCCGAGGACGACTACGAGGAATGGGGCGTGAGCGGCTCGGTGCGCTACGCGCAGTACCCTGACGGGCGCGGGTTCTCGATGCGGGCCGGCTCGGCCTTTGGCGCGGCCGCCGGCGGTGCGGAGCGGCTCTGGTCGCAGCGGGCGGCGGGCCTCGCGGGAGGCGAGTTCGCACCCGGGGCGGGCTTCGACGCCGAGGCGGCCTACGGGTTCGGCTTCCGGGGCGGTCTCCTGACGCCCTACACGGGCGTGGCGCTCTCGGACTCCGGCGACGTCTGGCGCGCGGGCGCCCGCTGGAAGCTCGGCGCAGCCACCGAGGTGAGCCTAGAGGCGAGCCTGCGCGAGAACGCCGCCGGCGACGACCCCGAGAGCGGGGTGCTGCTCAAGGGTTCGAGGCGCTGGTAGCACACATCCCTCCCCCGGCGCGGGCCTCCGCGCCGGGGGGTTTCTATTCTTCAATTGAAAATATCGTAGACACGGGTTTTCAGGAACATTGCCAGGGAGATGATCCATCATGAAATTTCGTCTTTTGTTTGCTCAGATGACCACAATCGACACCGAAGTGACGCTGGACGAGCGCCTCAGGCGGGCGATCACCGCCTGGTGCTGGCGGCGCGGGATGAGCGGGCGCCGCTTCGGCGCGGACGCGCTGGGGGACCGCGGCTTCGCATACAGGCAGGCGCGGGGCCGCACGCTGCAGCTCGCGACGGCCGACCGGGTGCTGGCCTTCATCGGGTACCCGCCGCTGGGTCCCGCCTTCCGGCTGGAGCTCGATACCTACCTGGCGGTGAGCGGGACCAAGCTCTCGATCCTGGGCGAGTTGGCCCTGGGCGACCCCTCCTTCGTGGGGCGGTTCCGCCGGGGCGTATCGCCGCATCTCGCCACGGTCGACCGCGTGCGCGCCTGGACGGCGGCCAATGCGAGCGCAGAAGAAGTCCGGGCCATCCGGGCGCGGCTGGCGGAGGCGGCGCCCGGGATACATCCCCTCGCCAGGCCCGGTAGGGAAGGCATGAACGGGCATGACGGGGACTCGCTGAGCGAGCGGGAGGCGGCCGCCCGGCTGGGCATCTCGCCGGGGGTGCTGGGAAGCTGCCGCTTGCGCGGCGAGGGGCCCGCCTTCCGCCGCATGGGCAACCGGTTGCGCTACCGGCCCGCGGATATCGATGCGTGGGCGCGGGCGCAGCGGTGGACCTCCATATCCGAGGAGAGAAACGCGCGGGGGAAGCGCTCATGACATCGAGCGGACCGGCGGGATCGGGGGGTCCCGTCGCAGCGGTCTGACCACTCCCGTACCGGAGGATGGCAGGTTCGCGGACGCGGCGCCACCCTCGGGGCGGACCGTGTTCACAGGCCGGATCAGGTTTCTCCCGCATCCCCGCGCAGCACACCGCAGAGGCGGCGACGGTCAAGATTTAAGGCTGGCCGCGGCCTATTCTGATTTGTTGATCGGCGATAAATTTTCGTTTTATATTCGCTCACATGAAGACGCTCGATACCGACATGACGCTTGTTGATCGACTGCGCGGGGCGGATACCGACCGGCGCGAACGAAGACGAACTCCGCGCCATCCGCGAGAGGCTCACGTACACGAACGACATGAAAATTCATGCCGGGACAAGGCGCCCGGCGCATTCACCGCAAGGGCCCCGGCTGCCGGGGCCGCTCACGAGGAACAGAGGAGAGATACGCATGAACGAGAACGCCAGGAACTACCTGAGCACGCGGCAGGCGGCGGAGTGGCTCGGCCTCTCGCCGAGGACGCTGGACCGCTACCGCGTGACCGGCGAGGGACCCGTATTCCACCGCTTCGGCTCCCGGGTGCGCTATCTGCTCGCAGACCTGGAGACGTGGGCCAAGTCGCGGCGGCGGGCGTCGACGTCCGATGAGGGAGGTGCCAGTGAGAGGAAGGAGCGCTAAAAGATCGCGCCGGGGAAAAGCCTCCGCGTATCCTGGGGCGTGCCTGCCAGAGCATCGTGCCATCATCCTCTTCGGGCCGGCCCGGACAGTCTGCTCGCGGCCATACCCCTATCTCCGCAACGATGATGACCTTCTGAACGGCGCGCTCCGCTTGGGGCGTGATCGAACAACTACCGGCGTTCTTGTTCATCGTGCGCCTCCCCCAAACCCCGCGCCCCCGAGAGGCGGAGTCCGGCTGGGAGGAAAATCGGAGTCATTATCTCGACAAGTTCCGAAATAGCACAGACGGAAGCTAGATTTCCACCCTCTCGAATTTGTACATGTGAACTTGTCCATCTTGTTCACCTTGCATATGGACTAGATGGAACCCATCTTGACCCACCAGCCTGATCGTGTGGGAATTTAGGAGTTCCATAATTCGTTTCTTCCACACTGGCCTTTTTCGCCAAAGTACCTCGTAGTTTGTTTGATTTCCAAATGGGTTGTCTGCGTGTAGAAGAGAACCGCAGCAACGGTTGTATAATTCAGAAAAATGATCCCTAGTCAAAAATCCTGTTGCCTTGTTTGTTAGTTTCTTTTTCACCCGCGGATCTTGGGATTCATTTTCGGCTATAGGGGTCGGATAAAAATCGGGATTGATTTCCTCAACTAGCCTCAATATCTCATGGCCATTCCACCGGCTTCCGAGCTTCTTGAAACTTCGACCCATTTTTTCCATTGCTTCTCTGTTCGCAACTAGAGACGACATCGCAATAAGTTCCAATATTTTCCTGAATTGAAGATAAACGCTTTCTGTTACGACCGGCAGATATAGTTGACCTTTCGATACCTCCACTATTTTCTCGATTGATTCTACCCGGCGCTTGATTTCTTCCATTTGTACTATGTATTTCCGTTCCATATTCTCCATCGATTGACTCCTGGAAGACAGTTTTCGTTGATACTATCCATTGCTTAGCCTTGATGCTTCTACGATTCGCAGCAAGTGAGTTACCCTCAGATCTTGTGTACGGGCTGAATTGAAGAAGGCGGCGCATTCCTGCTGAAGTAGGGTTGTCAGAAGCCCGGTCATTCAGCACATAGGAGATGCGCCACCATGCATAAAGATACGACGATTCCCTTTATGAATCCAGCCTTTCGCGACGAGTTGAGCGAACTGGTGCGTGAGAACGCGCAGCGAATCATTCAGCAATTCGTGGAAGCGGAATTGCATGCTTTTGCGGAGGAGCATGCAGTCGCGCGGTGACGCGTGGTTGTTCTGGGTGGCTACTTGTCCTCGCGGGAGCTGTTGACGAGTATCGGGCTGGTCAAGATGCAGGTTCCCCGGAAGCAGAGGTGGGCTACGGCGTGGACACGCCGGGCAGACTTGGGCTGGTGACGCTCTACGGGGGGCGAGGCACCCGTCGCGAGACCGCGAACTAGGTGGAGGAACCCGCCCACGGCGTCAAGGCGACCTGGACATGACCCGGAGCGAACCGTCGGGACAACGGGCCCGACGATGCCGTCGTTCGCGTGTTTTCAGACGGCGGGGGGATTTTCAGTGGGAATGAAATTCCGTTAACTTATTGAAGTCATTAAGGAATATCCATCGCTCACGGTTTCACTCAGAACTTCCCTTCGGCGGTTTGTAATCAACTCGGAAGCGAACGAATTATAACTCCCGCGTATCCTGGAGAGTCTGTGTCGGACCGATTTGAAGGGGAAAGATCATTACTCGATCACATGGTCTTGAAAACTTCTACATTTGATTGCCATGGGCAATGTGCTGGGTTACGTTTCGAAAACTCGTTGGAACCAAGTGATGGTGGCTTCACCCTCTTTCAAGGTGATATCGTCGACCGATTTTTGCTCATTGGCCATTCCGTACGGTCTGTTCATGGGGTACTTCCTTTATTGAAATTCATTTGTCACGTCGTTTTTGTAGCCGCATCCGACTTAGAGACGCGCCCTTTCTGGTACTCGCGGCTGTCGACCAGAAATTCACACAGGGCGAAGGCCGAGTTTACGGCGAGTTTCGCGTGATGCGCTGCCGGGCTGTATTTGCGCGCATGCCGATCGCTGGCCTTGTTGGCGACCTCATAGAGACCGGCAACGAGCTTCTGAAATCCGCCCAGGATCGGTTTCAAAAGAGCATCGATACCCGGCTCCGAGGGATCGAGGTGCAAGGGTCCTCTGACAGCCATATAGAGCGCCCGGATGTCCCCCTCACTATCCTTGTGAGGTGTACCAGTCTCGGTGAGGAGATGCTTCAGTAGCTCCTCTACGAGCGTGTATGTGCTAGCAATTGCGCCCGCGAAGTCGCCGCTGTGGATCTTGTCGTTGGCCTTTCTGACTTGTTCCAGAATCGCTTCGTGACTCGTCCCCACAAGGCTCTCGGCTGCGATCACATTCTCTACGATTGGACGGAGCTCAAAATAGGGCTCGCCCCTGATGTACTCGTCCCCCTGCATCCAGCCGTAGCGGTGCTCGATAATGAGCCGAAAACCGTCCCGTGCCAGAATCTTGTTGAACTGTAAAGCGACATCCTCGGGGTCGTAATCCGGTTCGTCCCAGAAGTCGAATGCGGCACATACGACTTTCGCCACCGTCTCAGTACCGTTGAGCTTCTTTAGTTTGTCGAGCACATAGACTGCGCGCGCGGGGAATCCCTGTCCATAGAGGTCGCGTTCGCCGAAGTCATAAAAGAAGTCGATCAGCTGTCGGCCAGTGCGGTAGGGGCTCAATTGAGAATCGCCCGCGATAATCTCGGTCAAGCGTTCAAGGGTTTTCGCTGACAGGTTCATCGTATGTATCGGGTGAAGGGTTTCGACTGTTGATCTGCCCTCATTGACTGAGCGCGGATTAAGTTCATGGGCTGCTCGAAGTTCAGAGATTGTTGAGTTGAGGCAATACCTGAGATTCCCCCCGATCCCGAATTCAATGCCAACAACATAGTAAACGGATCAATAGTGGCCACATACCGCTGGTTAAGCAGACGCTCCGCCACCTGACTAACCTTCAACGCCCATGACATCGTACGCACACTCGTTCCGGGTTGGATGACACGCCAATTCATGATCGCACCATTCTTGTGTCTCTTTCCTCAATTATCTCGCAGCAGGATCAGTCGTAACGCATTATTTTTATTTAATATCATTGCTATATCCGAAAACCGCCTGAATCCCTCTTTCGCGACCCGTAATCATCCCGAAACCGGATTCGTTCTAATCCTTGACCGAACAAGTTCGCGTTTGTCAACAATCGTTCACCAGACGCTGATTCCACCACCAGCACACACTCCATGAGGGTGCCCGATCAGCTCCCACAGCGCAATCGAGCACAGCGGCGATGAGCGTCTGAGCGGAGTGGTCCGTTTCCTCGTGGGTGGTCCCCCCCGTGAAACCTGAACGGCCATCCACCGATCATATCTTTTAAACCTCGCCTGTCGTCACCGGGAGGCGGAGCCGGTGGTAGGCAGGGCGAAAAGGGCGTGTTCACGCCTTCAGTGGAACAGGGTCTGCGCTACGAGGCGGGGGGTCTCACGATAGAGGGGGACGCGCGTGGTATTTTGGCGCACAGATAGCGCGGCTATGAGGAATGGGTGTTGAGCGGCTCGGTGCGTTTCGCTCCGGGCGGGGACGGACGCTGTCTTTCGATGCGGCTGGTCTCGGCCTAGGAGTGGAATCGAGAAGTGCGGAGAGTCTGTGGACGTAAGGATACGGAGGCTTCTGCACGGGACATTCGACGACCCCCTAGTGCGCTTCGACGCCGTGGTGCCTATGGGCTGAACTCCTACAGCAGTCTTCTAAGGCCCTATGCAGGGCATGGCGCTCACAGTGAGCGGCGGAGAGATCTGGCGCGCGGAGGCGCGCGGGCGGTCAGAGCCCCAGATTCGACGTGAACCTCGAAACCACTCTTAAGGAACCTTCAGGCAACGAGAAAACCGGGCGTGGTGTCCTCCTACAAGGCTTAAAACGGTGGTAGGGATCCATGCACCCTGAATCGGACACAAGACGTGCGCTGATGCGCCTATTTCGAGTCTGCAGGAGTCCATCTCGTCCACATACGCCATATTAACCGCTAGGGTCGTCTCCGGATGATGCTTCCATCTTCCACCATCGTTCATGGTGTATCGATATTGAACGGACCATGCCGGGCAGGCCGCCCAGTGATCGTTCGGGTTCTATCCCTTCGCTGAGAGGTATCAGTGAAGGCAGGCAGTGCCGCCGGATCTTGGGCAGGCGCTTTCTCGATGGGAAATGGATGTTTGCGCCATGGCGGCGCAAATGTAGAAGCCCGCATAGGAGGCAGCGACCGTGTCGGAACCGAAATGGAAGTTGGGGCAAGCCAGTGCGATATCGGATGGTTTTGAGTTTCCGGTTGATACACAGCGACAGGAAACGTTTCGGTTTCGTTGGCAGGTCTTTTTCGCGGGTCCGGAACTCTAAGTCGGGGGTGCCGAATGGCAGCATTTGCACAGATAGGAACACTCACCCAACAGTCTTAGAGGCCTCTCACCCATCGACTGCGAGTATAACCTCCTCATTCAGGCTCCCAGCGGTGAAGAGGTCGCCAATAACTACAAAGCGGATCAAGAGTTCATTCTGCCGCGGGACGTTTTGGCCCCTTCATTCTGAGCCTCATTGAAACGATGTCGGAAGACCGCACAGCTAAGAGGCACTTAGCAAGCAACGGTGCTCAAAATATACGATGAGATACTTGCTTGGTCAGATGCTCGATCTCTCGTTCGACTATGTGAAAATCTGACTGGGATGGCAACTCAACCTGAGCACTGGCGTCGTACCTTGCAGGGGACCGCGCATTTGACATCTGATTATACAGCTTCACAAATTCCTCATTGACGTTTCCAAGGTGCCCCCAAGCGTTAATCGCACTGTGTACAGGTCCATGAGACTTTGCTCTTATTGCAGGACTACGGTGGAGGATCAGATGGGCTTTCGACACAAGTTCGCATGCGCTAAAAAGATTGTCCACACTTGGCCTCGCATGCCTCCTAGTTGCCGAGAATTTTGCGACATCCAAGAACTGACTTGCAACTTTAAGCATACCAGCCGATTTGGCTCGGCCAGCTCTAAAGTCAAAACTTGCAATCCATCCTTCTCCGTCCCAGAGCAGAGTGAAGTGTGCGGCATCGAGTTCATCCTCTTCAAGATCAAAACTCACGAAATTCCGCATATCGGAAACGAGTACTTGTTCTCCCTTATGAACGGGGCGGTTAACACGGACGCGTGCCATTCCGCGAACTTCTTCATTGAGACGAACTATATTTTTACCCTCTTCCGGTTGAATTAGCTGGGCCGCATGGAGAAAGAAATTTTGATTAAGTTGTCCAGTGGATAATCGGTGTCGGATTTCAGGCGCAAACGCAATTTGAAACATATGAAGAAGGGTTATTTCCCATCCTACGAACTCAGCAGGAATTTCGTCTGTCTCGGCAACATCTATCCAGTTGCCCGGCATTTGGCGCTGTTGCAGCCAGCCAGGAGTCTCCAACGACTTTGCATGTTCGTGATCTTTCATCCTTCCAGCTACCAACGGGCTTTGTTCTAAGTTTGCACGGGCCTTTGTTTACTCGACGACTACCGAGAAGCCTAACATACATCGCTTCAAGTCTCACATCCCTGCCCAAACCTTGTCCGATCGGTAATCATGCCGAGGATTCGGCAGTTCATTCACTTGCGGAAGCGGAGCAGGTTTCTCCATATCGGCCCTGATGCTCTCCCCCCGTATACAGGCGGTGGAAGATTTCCAGTGGCGGTGAAATTTTTGTAGCTTGTCGAAAGTATTGCTGGTATTTGTTTCGGGGAGCTTCGTTGGGGATTAGTTTTCAGTAAAATGTAATCAAAAGGAAGTGGGCAAATTCTAACTCTCGCGTACTCTGGAGAACTCGTGTTGGAGTGATTTCCTGCAAGCACTTTCTCATTCCCTTCATAAGTCTCTTGTTTGTTTTTCACCGAGGGTGTGTTGACTTTGTCTCCGTGCCCTCGTCAAAGGGTGTTACGGTTTGGGAATTTGCAAGGACCAGGGGTTCCAGTCCACCCCCCAGCCTCTCTACTTTGCATCCTTGGACGCCGTTAGCTGTCTTGGTGCCTGTGTCAGTTTCAGCGTCTATACCACAGATTTCTACCTACCCGACTTCATCAGTCTTATATATTGCAACCTCTTCAGAACACGTTCCTGGAGTCGAGGACGGTAATGTTTGTAATCAGATATTCAAGTGGAAAAGGCAATTCCAGTGTGATTCAGAATTGTACTTGACAAGCACCATTGATTCCAACATTATTGTTGCCAACATTATTGTTGGGGGATTTTTATGACGCTTAAGAAGGCAGGAGCAAATTGGGTAGAGGGGGAGCGGTTCTATAACCGACAGGTTGAACTTGAGGCGCTTGCAGAGCGGGTTCAAGACGGAACACACACTCTACTGACTGCACAACGGCGAATGGGTAAAACAAGCCTGGTTCGTGAACTGTTGCGCCGTTTAGCTGAGAAAGGCCAATTCGAGACAATTTTTGTCGATTTAGAGGCCGCTAACACTCCAGAAGACGCTGTCGCCGAAATCGCGGTCCAAGCAATGTCCGCGCGTGCTGCCTGGGACCGGATCAAGACCCGGTTTGTCAATGTGTTGCGAGAGGTAAGCGACCGTGTCGACACGCTGAGCGTTTTAGACCTTCAGGTGAAGCTCCGCGCGGGAATTGACAATGGAAACTGGCACCAAAAAGGCGATGAGATATTCTCAGCTCTGGCCGGGAATGATCGGCCGATAGTGCTCGCAATCGACGAACTTCCGATTCTGGTCAATCGTCTACTCAAGGGACAGGACTACCACATTACGCCGGAGCGAAAACAGGCGGCGGACGGACTCATGAGCTGGCTTCGCAAGAACGGCCAGGCGCATCGGGGTCGGATCAGCATGATCCTTTCCGGCAGTGTGGGGCTGGAACCGATCCTCCAGCAAGCTGGGCTCAGCGCACATGCGAACATTTTCTCTCCATTCGATCTCAAGCCTTGGGATGAGGTAACCGCTTCGAACTGTTTCGCCGCATTGGCGGAAACATATTCTCTCGATCTTTCGCCTGAAGTTCGGCAAGACATGTGCCGCCGACTCCGATGGATGGTTCCCCACCACGTTCAGCAATTTTTCGACTGCCTTCACGAACATCTGCGCCGAGCCAACCGGCATGAAGCTTCGCTGGAGGATGTGGAACTCGTGTATTCCACCGACATGCTGGGAACACGTGGACAGGCCGATCTGGATCACTATGAGGGTCGCCTGAAAACGGTTCTCGGCACGGATATCTACAGAATCGCACTCGAACTGCTGACCGAGGCCGCAGTGCAGGATGGTAAACTGAGAACCGATGCCATTGACCTGTATCGCGAACATTTTCCGGCTCCAAGCGATACCGATCGGCCCTTGATCGATAACGTGCTCTATGTGCTTGAGCATGACGGATATCTGGAGAAGCAAGTTGATGACTACCGTTTTCTCTCCGGTCTGCTCCAGGATTGGTGGCGCGTTCGGCACGGGGGAAACTTCATTCCCATTGAGCGACGCCGAGGATAATTAGAGAGCGAAGCAATGAATGTTACTGCTAAAAAATATAATCCGGGCTTTCTTTCCGATGAAGAGTTAGTGGTGTCATTCTGCGTTCGAGCGAGCGAGTTCGAATCGATCATCGAGATGCTGCGCGACTGCCGGGGAAGTTCGAATCCGCATCAAATCGTGCTCGGTCCGCGTGGCAGCGGCAAGACTAGTCTGCTCCTTCGCGTTGCGGCCGAGATACGACGAGATGTGGCGTTATCATCTGGATTTTTCCCGGTCGTCTTCGCTGAGGAGAGTTACGAGGTTTCCACCGCCGGGGAGTTCTGGCTGGAATGCTTGTCCCGTTTGGCCATTCAGGCTCCGTTCAGGGAAGGAGACGCTGATCTCCACCGCACCTACGATGAGTTGCGCACCATTGCCGACGACAGGATGCTAGAAGAACGTTGCCTTGCCGCTCTGCTCGATTTTTCGGATCGTGAGGGCAAGAGGCTCGTGCTGTTTGTAGAAAATTTGAACACGATGTTCCGGGACATGACAGACCCGGATGCGGGATGGCGGCTTCGAAAGATCCTCCAGACCGAGCCGCGGATCGTCCTGCTTGCTAGCGCTACCAGCAGATTCGATCAAATTGATAACCCGGACCAAGCCCTATACGACTTATTCCGGATAACTTCGCTTCGCCCCCTCGAAACGCAGGAATGCGCCGTTCTGTGGGAAACAGTGTCTGGTCAGGGTTCCCGGCCGGAGACAATTCGGTCATTACGGATTCTAACGGGTGGCAATCCCAGATTGCTCGTGATCGTGGCCCGCTTTGGAGCCAAGCTGTCCTTCCGAGAATTGATGGCCGATCTTCTCGATCTGGTCGACGATCACACTGAATATTTCAGAAGTCATCTAGAATTATTGCCAGCACAAGAAAGGCGGGTTTATCTGGCGCTCGCCGATCTGTGGAAGCCAGCAACCACAAAGGAGATCGCGGACAGGGCTCGTATCGAGACGAGCAAGTGCAGCGCACAACTTGCCCGTCTTATCGAACGGGGTAGTGTGGAAGTTGCGGGAGGTACCTCACGGCGCAAGCAGTACTATCTGACCGAACGCATGTACAACATCTACTATCTGCTGCGGCGTCCCCGAGGGCCGGATCGTTTGGTCGATTCTCTTATCCGCTTCATGGAGTCGTTTTATTCTCCACTTGAATTGCGAAACATCGGAATCGGAATTGTCCGAGAAGCTTTGAGCCTGAATGGTGAAATGCGGGCTTTGTACGAGACCGCGATTGAGCGATTGCTTATGCTTCCGAAACTTTCCGAGTATCGCACGGAACTGCTCGAAGTGTTTCCCGTAGATATTTCTGGGTCGCCTGCCCGAAGATCGCTCCTTCCGGGTGGAACGAAACAAGAGTCGAGTCGCGTGGAAACTACGCCCTCACGTAAGCTTCCGGCCCGCATCGAGCCGATCCGTTCCCCGGAGACTGTCGGCCGGAAGCTCCTCGAGAGAGGAGTAGAACTTATAGAGCAGAAACGACTGGAGGAGGCACTGGAGGTATTTGAGCAAGTGATACGCCAATACGGCGAGAGTCCAAAGCCAGCCCTTCTAGATTTAACTGCAAAAGCTCTTATAGGAAAAGGCGGTGTGTTCTGGGAACTGGGACGTATCGAAGAGGAACTGGCTGTTTGCGAAGAGGTGGTGCTCCGTTTTGAGGATAGTGAGGAGCCGGTTCTTGTCGCCTCGGTCGCATTCGCCATGTTCAAAAAAGGGGTCTCTCTCGATGTGCTGGGCCGCCCGGCGGAAGCATTGGAGACATACGACGATATTGTGCAACGATACGGCGCGAGCGAGCAATCGAATGTTCTCAGAGAGGTCGGAAAAGCTCTCAGCAACAAAGGGGGTCTACTTGGCACACAGGGTCGTCTGGAAGAAGCATTGGAGATCTTTGATGAAATTGTGCACCGCTTCGGCTCCAACGAGGATCCCGCGCTTGTCGAAATAGTCACGATTTCCTTCATCGACAAAGGTTACACACTCAGTGCGCTGGGTCGGCCGGAGGAGGCGCTGACGGCCTATGAACTAGCGATACTTCATCCTGGAAAGATTGAGAAACCGTTTATTCTTGAAATGGTCGCAGGTGCTTTCGTCCTTAGAGGCTCCATTTTCATTAAGTTGGGGAGATCCGAGGAAGCCCTGGCGAGCTATGAGGAAGCCATACGGCGGTTCGAAACGCACGGTGAATTCTGGAGGCATGAAGTATTGGCTCAGGCATTCTTGGAAAAGGGGTTAGTCCTTGTCACCCTGAACCGTTTAACGGAAGCGATTGAATCCTGCGATGAAGTGGTGCGGCGTTTCGGAGAAAGTGAAGAACCGATTCTGGTGTATATGGCGGCGCATGCGACATATACAAAGGGGAGCGCTTTTTTGGCGATGAACCTACCAATCGATGCGTTAGCTGCATTTGACGAGGCGTTGCGACGGTCTTCCAAGGCCGAAAAGACAGTCATTCCAATGATCGAAGCGAAAACGCTCTTATCCAGAGGAATCGCCTTTGACTGGCTGAATCAACCCAAAGAAGCATTGATGGCTTACGACGAAGTTGTGCGCCGATTTGGAGAGAGCAATGACCCGCGTGTCAGTGGTCCGGTCGCCTCGGCGCTAGAGAGAAAAATACCTATACTCGAAAATGCCAACCAGCTCTCAGATGCTCAGGCTACCTATGAAGAGATGACGCGCCGTGTGGGAGACGATGCGCCTGAATACAACGTTTTGATTGAACGGTCCCTTATTGAGCGAGCAGATTGCGAACTCACCTTTAGAAGGCATAGGTCTGCAATCGCGGCAGCGACTCTGGCGCTTGAAAAATGTCTGCCCGAATCAGTGGAAAACCGATTGCGGGCCCATTTCATTCGCGCAACAGCAGCCCTCTCCGACGGCGACATCAACGGATGTGAACGGGACATTGAGACGATTCTCATGGTTCTTCCAGATCTCGATGGCCTACCTCAAGAGTTCCTTCATTCATTGATGGAGTTCGGCATCAAGCTTGGACCGACGCGAATGCGAAAGCTTATCGAAGTTTCAGTGTCGGCGGATCTTCTATTGCCGCTTGCAACAGCATTGGCAGAGGAAGCGGGAGAACAGCCCCGGGTGGCTCGTGAAGTGGAGGAAGTCGCCAGAGACATCCGGAATGAACTGAAACGTCTGAGAAGCTCGGCGAATGCAGAAAACCTGCTAACGAATGGTGAGCGCAAAAAACACAGCCAAAAACTAGCAGAACCATCGTCAAGAGACTAAACATAGGAAACTTTACAAATCCCAAAAGAAAGGGCCCCATACGGCAAGCGGCAACAGCAAGAGGAATGTTTTATCCATGCTATTTCCCGACCAAAGTCACATCAATCAAGTCCGTGACGCTCTCTGGCGGCGTTCTGGAGGTGGCGCTTCCGTCATGATTGGGAGCGGTTTCAGTAAGAGCGCTCTGAAAGCCCGACCGGACGCAAAGGCTCTTCCAATATGGAGCGAATTAACAAAAAAGATGTCCGAAAAGTTGTACCCACAAGGTGTCAAAGGATCATCGGCAACTGAAAATTCCTTAAAACTCGCACAAGAATATACAACCAGATTTGGGCAAAGCGAACTGCATCGTTTTTTGCAAGAGTTGGTTCAAGACGATGATTTCAAACCGGGAGACAAGCATACACAGCTGTTAAAACTTCCTTGGCGCGATATTTTCACCACAAATTGGGATACCCTTCTTGAGAGGACGAACTCTTCAGTGGTCGAGCGCGCTTACAGCGTAGTCCGAAATATAGATGAAATCCCTCTGGTGAACAGGCCACGCATCGTCAAACTGCACGGTTCGTTTCCCTCATACTTCCCGCTTATCTTCACGGAAGAGGATTACCAGACGTATCCGACGAAGTTCGCGCCGTTCGTAAACACAGTGCAACAAGCGATGATGGAATCCGTGTTTTGTCTGATCGGATTCTCTGGGGATGATCCAAATTTTCTGAATTGGTCGGGATGGGTACGCGACAACCTGGGGACTGCAGCGCCGAAGATTTATCTGGCCGGATGGCTAAACTTATCATCTCATAGACGGCAAGAGTTCGAAAACCGCAATGTCGTTCCCATCGATCTAGCACGTCATCCGAAGGCTGCCGAGTGGCCGGAAAATCTGTGTCATGATTATGCAACCGAATGGATACTCCACACTCTGGAGCAAGGACAACCCTATGATGTCACAAATTGGCCATCACCTAAAAAACAATCACCCTCACAAATACTAACAATCCTGGAGCCGATTGAAAAAGTGCAATCCGATGCGCCTCTTAAAGAGCCTGACCCGCCTTCTGGCGATTCCGATAACATTGAGGCTTCAGTCCGGCAACTCTTGGAAGTTTGGACTCACAATCGGAAAATCTATCCTGGCTGGCTCGTAGTTCCTGATAACACACGACCTTTATTGAATTGGAACACTCATGACTGGGAACCATTAATTCTCAATGTGCTTCCTGAATTTACACCCTTAGAACGGCTGAACGCTCTTCGCGAACTAGTGTGGCGGCGCGAAATCTTGCTGGAGCCAATCTCATCTGAAATAGAGTCCGCCGCACAAGAAGTCCTTGAGATGATAGATTGCCAAAATCGTACAATCGAAGGTATCGCAGATCCGAAGGTTAAATGGGCCGAGATTAGAGAGGCTTGGCGTACCATTGCTCAGGCTCTTGTTACAGTTGCGCGATATAGTCTTAAGCTTGAGGTTTTCAATCAGCGGATTGAGGCTGTGTCTCCCTTTCTCCAAGACAACCCAGATATTGGTCATCGGATGCGCCATGAACGCTGTCTTTGGGCGATTTCCTCGATGAATTTTGAAGAATTAGAAAACCTGCTTCAGGGTTGGATAGTCGAAAACTGCGATCCAATCTGGATGATGCGAAAAGCCGCCTTGCTTACCGAATCAGGTCGGGGCAACGAAGCGATGGAGTTGGCTGAAGAAGCACTCGACATTATTCGAGGTATTCCTACCGACGACCGCAGTGTAGCAGGCCCATCACGAGAAGGTTGGGCGCTCTACTTAATGGTGCAAGTTGATAACATGGAAAGGCTATGGAAAAGATGGGATCAACTTACACCACTGAAGTGCAATGCTTTATTGGAAAGACGATACATTTCTGATGCGATTGAAGGAAATAAAGAAAATAAAAGTGCACCGCATTTTGATCTTGGAATGCGAATGGACCCAGGGTACCGGGTCTCGAATGATGAATACAATCGATGGGTATCTGCTCGCCGTGCGATTCGTCTCTCCGAAGTAGCTGGGCTGCCTCCGTCGGTCAACCACACAGGTGTAGCTTCGAGTATTTTGAAACTGGCTGCGGATGAATTATCCAAATCTGAGCCGGAAATGGCTGCTCGTTTAGTGCTACGAGTTTGCAGATATGACAAAGACAAGACGCTAATGCGTGTTCTTTCACGCTTTCGTATAGCAGCCTTGCCTGAAAAATCGGCGAATGAATTGGCGGAAATATGCACTAGTATGATCGATCATGCACTCCCTCATATGATTGGCGCAGGTAAGCACCCAATGTTCTGGATCGAGCGAATGCGGGTCGCTATCGAGGCTCTTTCTCGACTCGTGCTTCGGTTGGATTCGGAGAGAATAGAACCCATTTTTGAAAAGGCAAACGAACTTTATCGCAATGGTCAAATTGCAAGTAAACCATGGCTGACTAACTCAATTGGAAGTTTACTGAATCGTTCTTGGGAAGCCATACCAGAAACGCGTAAGACCGACCGTGTTCTTGACCTTTTGAGCGCGCCGATAGTCGGCGTGGATAATTTCAAGGCATCCCAACCCCATTACCCGGAACCTGCATATCTTCTAGGAGATAATTCTACCCCACCTCGTCGCACAGGCGTCAACGAAGACCAATGGCAGGAAATTGTCAGCATGTTAGTTCGCTGCTTGCACACCGGTGGCGAGGCACGAGAGCGAGCAATCGTTAGAGTTGCGTCTGTGACATTTCTAGAAAGTCTAACAAAAACTGAATTGTCGCAAATCGCTCAAGCCATATGGAATGAAGAGCATAAAGGTTCGAAAGATTTGCCTGCTCAGACTCGACTCTATGATTGGATGTTTTTTTTGATTCCTGAACCGAAACCGGGTTTGGCGGAACAGCGTTTCCGCTATAAATGGCTAACCCCAAAACACGAATCACCTGAAATTGCTCAAAAAATCGAGGATATTCTTTGTGAAGTAGGGAGAGCTATTTCAGGTCTAAAAAAACACGGACGCTCGTTGGTTCTATCAACAGAAGAACGTTGTTATCTGCTTCAACTCATAGAACAATGGTCGGATACATCGGTGCCAAATCATTTCTTCTCCCCTATGCAGAGCCAACTCCGCGAACCCACGCATCGCGCACTTTCTGGTCTACCCACCATCATTTCTAACATCGAGATTCCTGAATCCATCGGCGAGAAACTAATCAAGAAATTACAAAAACTGAACGAAAGCGAAATTCCAGGGTTTAAGCTCATCACAGGTTTAGTCAAATCCATGCCAAATCATATTTCCGATTTAGCTCTATCAATGAAAACGGGACTGGCTTCAGAGAACGAAAACTTGGCTGAGAACGCAACTGCGGGTCTTTATGATTGGTTAACGACATCGGCCGATATTGCTGCGCAAATCCATCACCCTCCAGATGATCTGGTTCGCGAGATCGGTGTCATGATCGCTACCCGCAGAACAAAGGCTCTTGGACATGCCCTCCAAGTCGCCAAGTGGGTGTTTGATGAGGGAAGTGACGCACAAAAGGAGATCATACGCGATTTGGCGTTGCAAGGTCTCGTCTATTTGGCTGAAGAGTTGCGGTACGATAGAGATAAAAATCAGAATGAAATTTTCGATCTGCCATTGATACGTTGGCGTAGTGCTCAACTTGCCCAGTCAATGGCAACACACGGACTCAAAGACAATCCAATTGTGGCCCGATGGCAAAAAATTATCGAGGAAGACCCATTGCCCGAGGTTCGATTTTTGAAAGAACCTCTATTCACGCGCCAGCCTGAAGAAGGTGACGAAACTTAGGGCGGCTCGCTTTCACTAGTCTTTCCAAACTAGACGAGAATATCGACAGAATCATCGAAAATCTGCGAGCTAGTTTCGATAGTTTCTGATGGTATTACCCAGTCGTCAATATGAGACAGGATAGATAAATGACAAAAAAGAGAAAACCCTCAGTCGACTCAACAAGAGCGTCCCGGGACGGCCACGAATACCATGAGGCGTGGACAGCTAGAACGGCCATGCAACTTCTGCAGCCGAATAGCGATCTTGTTGCGATAGCAGTGGAAGGCCTTTCTCCGATCGATCAGGCACGTTCTTCTCCAGAAACAGTTCAGGTTGCGGACATTACTCTCTATTACGGTAATCGACCTACATTCGAACAAGCGTCACAAACGACCATCGCTCAGTTCAAGTATTCAGTGTCTAGCAAAGACAAAGATTTCCGCGCCTACCAAGCGAAAGAGACAATAGAAAAGTTTGCAAAAACCTATCGTGATTACAAAAAGAAATACGGTACTGAAGCTGTGCAAAACAGGCTCGATTTCCAACTAATCACGAATCAGCCGATTTATGAGCCACTACTCCAAGCAATTAAAGCCATAGCATCTAGTTGTCCGGTTACAGGCAATGTAAAGAAACAAGCGGAGCAGTTTAAGGCTGCTGCTGGGCTTGATGGGAAACCGCTCGCTTCCTTTGCCGCTAAATGCAGGTTAATCGGTCGTTCTGGAAGTCTTCCGGAGACTAAGAGCGAGTTGGCAAGCCTGCTTGTTGACTGGTCTGCGACTAGTGATCCTATAGCGACGGCGCGTCTTGGCAAGTTAAGAAATTTGGTACGCGACAAAGCTGGTTCAAAATATGAAAGCGAGAATCTCATAACTCATACTGACATTCTCGCAGCATTGGAAATCGGCGATCCAAAAGATCTTTTGCCATGCGAGACCGCACTCGCAGACATTGGGGAAATTCTTGAGCGTGAACAGCTTGCCGATGCAATTACATGTATCCAATCTAGCTCGGCTCCTCTTCTTGTTCATGCTGCTGGCGGGATAGGCAAAACCGTCTTCATGGACAGTCTAGCAGCAAAATTATGTGAAGATTACGAGGTTATCTTCTTCGACTGCTTTGGCGGCGGTGCTTACCGCTCACCCGAGGATGCTCGGCATTTGCCGCGTCGAGGTCTAGTCCACATTGCGAATACACTTGCGTTTCGTGGTTTGTGTGACCCCATGCTACCCGACAGTCCCAGTGTGGAAGCACTTTTCAATACTTTTAGAAGGCGTCTGACCCAGTGTGTCGAAACGCTTTTCAAAAGAACACATGGCCGAAATCTTTTGCTGTTCTTAGACGCCATAGATAATGCGGATATCGCGGCGAGCCAAGGCGGTGATGATGCCTTTCCGGTAAAGCTGATGGAGAGCTTGCATTCCAAATCTATCCCTGGCGTGAAGCTCGTCGTTTCGTGTCGAACAGAACGAAAACCCGCTACTTATGCCAAGTATGAAGAGTTTAAATTACGTCCATTCAGTAAGGATGAAACTGCATCCTTTTTGCGCGCCAGATTGAGAGACATCTCACAGATCGAGATCAATGTTGCTCAGTCGCGCTCAGGCGGAAATCCACGCATACTTGAATACCTCCTCATGAGTGGTAGAGGCCTTCTTGACGAATCGGAGATTGACAAAAACCTGGAACTGGACACGCTTATTCAGGGGAAAATTGATGATGCACTAGCAATCACTATCGAGCGAGGCTCAGCAAAAAAAGAAATCCATGCATTTCTTGCAGGGCTTGCAGTATTGCCGCCGCCCGTGCCGCTTGATGAGTGCGCAGAAGCTTATGGCATTGAGCAAAGCGCAATCGAAAGTTTTGCATCGGACTTAATTCCACTTCTGGAACTCACTAATCAAGGTTTGACGTTCAGGGACGAGCCTACTGAGACCTTAGTTCGCAATAAGTACGCCTCATCTAGGGGTGCCTTGCGTCGTGTTGCCAAGAATTTGCTCAAACGACAAGATGTCTCCGTTTATGCCGCCCGTGCCCTACCGGACCTCTTGCATGTTCTGGATGACGGCAACAAACTCTTCTGTCTTGCTTTCGATAACCGTATTCCCTCATCAATAACAAGTTCGGTCGGTAAGCGGAACATCCGATATGCGAGGCTTCGTGTTGCCACTCTTCATGCTGCGATCAACCAAGATTATAATCGTCTCGTCAGGCTTCTCGTAGAACTCTCGACAATCGCCGCCAGCGATCAACGAGGGATCGATTACATACTGGATTATCCCGACCTTGTTGTTGCCGCGAAGGATGTTGATTCTTTACGTCGCCTTTTTGAAACCCGAACAGGCTGGCCTGGCACGCGTCACGCCAGGCTAGCGATAGCTTATACGCTATCAGGCGATTACGAAGAAGCTTCTCGTCATATGTTCACGGCCACTGATTGGATCAACCACTTTATACGAAACAGCCATAACAACCACGACAGCAGGCTGGATGAACTTGGTCCGGAAGTTCGCGATGTCGCGGCAATACCTTTTTCTCTTATATCCCAAGGCCGCATGGAAGATGCGGTTCAGTTCCTGAAAGACTGGCGAGATTGGTATGCCTACGAGGTTTGTGAATATGTGTTCAACTATTCTCACCTTGCAGAAACGATAAGTGCTCAACCGCAGAGCAAACTTAGAAGTTTTGTCGACAAGCTGGAAGATATTGCTCCTATAGCCTCGGCTCTTTCTTTTCAGGAACTACCAAAATCGAAAAGCAAAGAACTTATTGGGAAACTGGCGAAACTGTGTAAAAAAGTGTCAGGACGCCTCACATCAAAATCCTTTCCGCGTGATCATTATTGCTCGCTTCAAGGCGGATTGCACAAAGCATCGGCAATAGCAATGTCGCTTGGCCTTCACGCCGAAGCGTTGGCGATCTCGCTTCGCGCGCCGCATGAGCGTCCGGGCTTATGGGATTTTCGCGATCATTTCACGGGCAAAGATGTTTTTCCATTCGTATTTCGAACCGCTCTCGTTGCCGCCGCAAAGAGGAAAATCCTTCACGAGAAGGATTTACTACCCAAGGAGCTGGCCGCAATTTGTTCTCGCATCAACAGGAATATGACAGGTGAGGAGTTTCGAGATAAGGCGCAGAAACGGCTATCTGGATATAAACAGAAAGAACCCAATCAGGACATGGAAGGAAAGCGCTCTCCCACACTGAACTACGAGGCAAAACGGGAAGCCGAGCGTTTCCTCGCGCATCGCTTGGAGCCGCTTCTTTCACTTACGCAAGCGTTCTCAGCCGTCCTCTCCGCGTCTTCGCGCAGAGTGGACAAGGCCTATATGGAGTTGCTCAAGATTTGGGAGGACGCGCGTCAAAATCGTGACCGTTATAGGAGCGGCAAGTTTGATCAATTTTTTTGTGCACTCGGCTTCAATGTGGCAATGTTCGCCCTTGAGACTCGCAGTGAGCTAAAACCCGCATCAGTTGAACGTTTCTTGGAAACGACGCATGGCCAGGATGTTTACGCACACCACCTTCTTCACATCGTTCCGGTCTTGGCAAAAAGACAGCCATTGCAGGCACTTGCAGGTGAACAAGCTCTGAAAACCCGCTCACTCATTGAAGTCGATGATGATGTAAGTCATAGAGCGTCCCAATTGGGTGCTCTCGGACGGGCAATTCTTCCAGCAAGCAAGGAAGACGCATCAATATATTTTCGCGAAGGACTCGAACAAATGGATGCTATCGGGTCCGGCGACTACCAGTTTACCGAAGAACTCTTGTCATTTGCTTCCAAGTTGAAAGGTGAGGAACTTGACGAATGTGACTTCCACACACTGACTAACATTTGTGAACTCAATCTGGGCGACCAACCAGAGAAGTTCCCTTGGGGTATGTTTGGAAGTGGTTTTTCCAAAGTGGCTGGCCCAAAAGGCCTGGCGAAACTGAGCCGTTGGGATGATCGTGACAAGATTTTCTTAAGCAGCACCTTACTCCCGTATCTTGCGGCTCTTGTCCAAGACGGCAAGCTCGGACCCAAAGATGCGCTGGCTCTTAACCACCTCGCAAATCCTGTTGAGTATTTTTCTGCTAGCACAGAAGGATTTGCAAAGGCACTTCGAGAGCAAGCTGGTCCGGAAACTGATGTCATTACTGAACTCATTCAACAATTCCAAGACAACAACCCATTTAGTGCTGTGGACAGCACCGTTGCGACACTTGTTTCACTTGCCGAAGAAACCTTGGGCCCATCATCCGACACGTTCCGTTATCTTTCCTCCGCTCGTAAAAGCTATGCAAAGGCAAGTGATGCTCGCAATGAGATGTCGAATCATGATCGGGGACAGGATGCACGGATGCGTAAGCGTGTAGATGAAGACAACCGTAAGAACCGTGCAAAACTTAAACGTATTGCTGCCGCCACAAATCCTTCGGATGAAGCTTCTCTTATCAAAGCGATAAACGATTTCCATGGCTTACAAAGTACTTATGAACTAAAGGGCGGGTTCTTCGCCTCTCTACGCAAAGAAGTGCCCTTTCGCTATAGGGCACAATATGTTCGGAACATCTGCAAAATGGAGAATTTTTATTTCTACTGGAAGCTTGATGAACTAAATGAATGCAAACAAAGTTGGGCAGGGTCGTCCGCTGCGCTTGACCAAGTTTACAGGGAACTAGCCGTTCCCCTCATTCAGTTTCACGCTGACGACCTTGTTACTGACGGCAGATTGTCAGGTTATCTCATAAATGAAATATCGGACATCACAGGTGTTCCCGTCGCTGAACTTGTTCTTGAACTAATCAAAATCTTTGCTCGCCCCGATAGTTTTGTTTCGGGTGCAATCTGGCTGGCTTTTGCCTCATTCTTTTGTTCTCAAGTAGATGAGGGGCAGGGTCAATTCGCTCTTAAGCGACTACTTGGCAGTGATGCTGCTAAACTCGCAGATAATGTTGTGGATGGAGACTGGAAGAACGGACTCTATCCAGAGAACGATATCACGGCGGTCGCGACGGGTTTCGTGTGGCGAATGCTTGGCGCTCCTGCGGCCGAAAGCAGGTGGCGTGCAGCTCACAGTGTCCGGTGCTTCGCAAGACTAGGGCGCTGGGAGATAGTCGATTCCCTAGTTAATCATATCAATTCGAAAACGGCCGGGGCATTTCAAGCCTCAGAGCTAAAGTTCTATTACTTGCATGCAAGACTTTGGTTGCTCATTGCACTCGCAAGAATAGCCATCGAGTACCCCGAAGAGATTGCGCGATATAAAGACAATCTAGTTACAATAGCAACTAACAAGAACGACCCTCATGTCCTTATGCGCCATTTTGCTGCGCGAGCGCTACTCTCATGTATTGACGCTGGAAAACTTGACTTGCCTACGAGTACTACACAGTGTCTACGCAATGCTGATTTCTCACCCCAGTCACGCTTAAAAGAGAATAGCAGTGATCGTAGGGATTTCTATCAGGGGCGTCCGGCTTCCGTGCCCAAACCGGAATTTGAGTTTTATTTTGATTACGACTTTCACAAATACGAGGTAGACGGTTTAGGACGCATCTTTGGGGTATCTTGCTGGGAAGTAGCTGACATGATGTCCGCAATTGTTGAGCAACTCGATCCAACCGTTTCCAACATGTATGAGCCGGGTGGCCGAGAATCCAGAAGAAATTCCAGCTTGAGTACTCGCTATCACACGTATGGCCAACAGCTTGGTTGGCATGCGCTTTTCATCGCCGCTGGCAAGCTTCTCGCGAAGTTCCCGGTTACTGACGATTGGTGGTACGAGGACGACCCTTGGGGTGAGTGGCTTGGACGTTATGTGCTCACCCGGGATGATGGGCTGTGGCTTTCTGACGGTACAGACAAAACGCCACTTGATACAGTAGACATCCTTCTTAAAAAGAGAAAGAAAGACTTTGCCGTTACTGGTGACCAAGATAAACTGTTGAAGCTTGCTGGGCTCTCATCTCGTGTCGGTAAAGAATTAGTTATTGAGGGAACGTGGTTTTCTGCTGACGACATCAGAGTCAGCATTTCATCCATGTTGGTTCCTCCCACAAAAGCAGCGACTTTGGCTCGTAGACTCACTCGCGAACAACCAATGCTCGTGTGGATTCCCATATTTCATGAGAGAGATGGAAATTTGGAAAACCCAACGAAAAAGAAAGGGTACACGCCCTGGATTGTCCGTGTAGAGGGTGAACCCGGACTAGATGAACACGACCCCTACGGTGTGACTCGCGCCAATCTCAGACCACGCATCGCACCTGATTTTGCTGAATATAGTAATCTTACCAGTGGCGATCCCTTCCGCCGAACCTGGCATGATAAGCGCGGAAAGCAGATGCTTCGTGTACAAGCTTGGGGGCGTGAGGACAGATTCAGGGAAGAAGGGCCACATTCCGGGCTACGTCTTTTTTGTAACTCCTCCTTACTTAAGAAAATACTTAACAGGTACGAAAAAGAATTGCTCATACTTATTAAGTTGCAGCGGCACGAAAAAGAATATCGTGGACAGGGCAAATGGTCTCATACTATTGCCGTTGCTCGGATTTCCAAAACACTCGAACTCGAATTTTTCAAAGGCCGGATTAACTATCTTCACAAGTCCCTATATTGATCGCTTACAACCTCCATTGGTGGGTCATTTTCGCCATTGTGAAGCACACTTGTTGGGCACTTATCAGTGCAAGAAAGCAGCAATCTCACCTTCACACAGCCCGACCGGCGGAAAGCGCCTCCGCCTGTTCGATCACCGTCAGCGTCGCCTTTTCCTGCTTGTCCGGCGGGTAGCCGTATTTACGGAGGATGCGCTTGACCAAAACACGAAGTTTCGCCCGCACGTTCTCTCGAATCGTCCAGTCGATGGTGACGTTGTCCCGCACGGTTTTAACTAACTCTTGCGCGATTTTTCGCAGGGTCTCGTCGCCCAGCACCTGGACCGCGCTGTCGTTGGTCTCGAGAGCATCGTAGAAGGCGAGTTCGTCTTCCGACAGATTGAGTTTTTCGCCGCGCTCGCTCGCGGCCCGCATGTCCCTGGCGAGTTCGATCAACTCCTCGATCACCTGCGCGGCTTCGACGGCCCGGTTCTGATAGCGCCGGATGGTCTGCTCCAGCATCTCGGCGAACGAGCGCGCCTGGACGACGTTCTTCCGCCGACGAACGGCGATCTCGCCCTTCAGGAGCTTTTGCAGCAACTCGACGGCGAGGTTGCGCTGCTTCATGCCCCGCACCTCGTCCATGAATTCATCCGATAGAATTGAGATGTCCGGTTTCTCAAGACCCGCGGCGGCGAAGATGTCGATGACGCCTTCCGACGCCACCGCGCGGGAGATGATCTGTCGGACGGCGTGATCCAGTTCCTCTTCGGGGCGCGCTTCGGTTTCGGCGCGCTTGGCCAGCACGGCTCGAACCGCCTGAAAGAACGCCACGTCGTCACGGATGCGGATAGCTTCTTCATGCGGAACGGCCAGGGCGAACGCCTGAGAGAGTTCACGCACCGCCTTCAGGCAGCGATCCTTGCCGTTTTCCTGCGCGAGAATGTGCTCCTGAGCGGCCGGTAGGCTGCGCCAGTCTTTTATACTCCACTTGTCCCGGTCGAAGCCGTGGAATAGGGCGCAGCATACCTCGTATTTCTCGAGCATCACCTTCACCGCTTCCTCCTGGTCGATCGCGGTCTGTCCCTTGCCGCCGCTTTCGGTATAGGTCGCCAGCGCCTGTTTGAGCTCATGGGCTAGCCCCAGGTAATCGACGACGAGGCCGCCCGGCTTGTCCTTGAACACGCGATTGACCCGCGCGATCGCCTGCATCAGCCCGTGGCCGCGCATCGGCTTGTCGACATACATCGTATGCAGGTTCGGCGCATCGAAGCCCGTAAGCCACATGTCGCGCACGAGCGCGATGCGGAAAGAATCTTCGGGGTCGCGGAATCGCTTCGCCAGCGCCTCGCGCCGGGGCTTGTTGCGGATATGAGGCTGCCAGTCGGTCGGGTCGGTAGCGTCGCCCGTCATTACGATTTTGAGGCTTCCCTTGTCGTCGGCTTCGTCATGCCATTCGGGACGCAGGCGGGCGAGTTCGCGGTAGAGGTCGATGCAGATGCGCCTGCTCATGCAGACGATCATCGCCTTGCCGTCCATCGCTTCGAGGCGGTTCTCGTAATGCGCGACGATGTCCTCCGCAACGAGTTTCAGACGCTCCTCCGCCCCGACGACGGCTTCGAGTTGCGCCCATTTGGTCTTGAGCCTTTCCTTGCGCGAGACTTCCTCGCCCTCGGTCGCCTCTTCGAACTTAGGATCAATCTTGGGGCGCTCGCTCTCCTCGATGGCGAGCTTGGCGAGTCTGCTCTCATAGTAGATGGGCACCGTTGCCTCGTCCTCGACCGCGCGCTGGATGTCGTAGACGCTGATGTAATTGCCGAACACCGCGCGGGTGTTGGCGTCCCTGAGTTCAATCGGCGTTCCGGTGAATCCGATGAAAGAGGCGTTCGGCAGGGCGTCGCGCATGTGGCGCGCAAAGCCGTCGATGAAATCGTACTGGCTGCGATGCGCCTCGTCCGCGATGACGACGACGTTGCGCCGCTCGGAGAGCTGTGGGTGCCGGTCGCCCTTCTCTTCCGGGAAGAATTTCTGGATGGTGGTGAACACCACGCCGCCCGATTCCACCGCGAGTTTGGCGCGCAAATCCGCGCGGTTCGCCGCCTGAACAGGTGGCTGGCGCAGCAGATCCGCGCAGCGCGAGAAGGTGCCGAAGAGCTGGTCGTCCAGGTCGTTGCGGTCGGTGAGCACGACGATGGTGGGGTTTTCCATCGCGGGCTCGCGGACGATGCGCCCCGCGTAGAAGGCCATGGTCAGGCTCTTGCCCGAACCCTGCGTGTGCCAGACGACACCGATCCGCCGGTCGCCCGGCTCGCCGCCCGATCCCTGATCGCCGTCCTCCCCGGCGGCTTCGCGCAACGCGGCGGCGCGAAGCGTCTCCGCCACCGCAGCCTCGACCGCGTGGAACTGGTGGTAGCCCGCCATCTTCTTCGTAAGGACGCCGCCGCCCTCGTCTTCAAAAACGATGAAATCACGGATAAGTGAGAGGAATCGCTTCGGCTCGCAGACCCCCTCCAGCATCACTTGCAGTTGAGGCATGTGAACATCTGCCGGCGACTCACCCGATATCGTGCGCCAGGACTTGAACCATTCCCGCCCCGCGGTGAGCGCGCCGATTCGCGCATCTACGCCGTCTGAGATCATGAGAACCGCGTTGTAGGCGAAGAGCGAGGGGATTTCCGCCTTGTAGGTTTGGAACTGCCGCCAGGCGCTCCAGATGGTCGCGTTCTCATCAGCGGGATTCTTGAGTTCGAGCGCGCCGAGCGGCAGGCCGTTCACGAACAACACGACATCCGGGCGGCGTTCGCGCCTGTTCTCGACGACGGTGAACTGGTTGACGGCGAGCCGGTCGTTGTTCTCCATCTCCTCGAAATCCAGGACCCGCGCCTGCGCGCCACGGATCGCGCCCCCGGAATCGCGGTATTCCACCGTCACGCCGTTCACGAGCATCCGGTGAAGAGCGCGGTTTCTGGCTTCGGGCGTCGCCCCCTCGGGATGTGTGAGCTTGCGGAAAGCGTCCTCAAGAGCCTCGGCGGGGAGAGCGGGATTGAGCCGGGCAAGCGCGTCGCGCAGCCGCCCCTCCAGCACAACATCGCCGTAGCCGCTACGCTCCGGCTGAGGAGAATCGTGGGCGATATCCGGGCCGTGTGCGATACCCCAGCCGAGGTTTTTAAGCCAGTCGAGGGAAATCTCCTCGACTTCCCGTTCGGTGAAGCGGGTCATTGGGTCCTCTGGGCATAAAACCGGGGGCGCCTCGCGTATCAGCCCCCTCCGTTCTTTACGCTTTTACCTGGCGCCGGGGTTCCTCGTGGCGTTCATTCCCAAGCGCCGAACGTATGACCTGAACCGATGATGAAGCATGAAGGGTTCGGGTCTTTCTTGCAATCAGCGGGTGATGTTCGTCTGGTGTTTCTCCAAAATTCCGCCTCGCTATGCCGCGTCCGGCGTTTCTGGGGCGGTTTCTGGGACGAGAGCGAAGTGCTACCGCCGCTTTCGTCCCAGGAGTAGGCGACGTTTTCGACGATGGATTCAGTAATATGCCTTAGAATCACTATCGAAAATACAACCCCAATTCAGAAATATATTGTTCCAATGCTTTCAAAGCTTGTGCACAATGCTCCGCCGTCTCTCCGAAGATTTTGGACATCACGAAAGGCGACTCATTGCCCATTTCGGCAAGCGACTCTTTGATTTCTTTGGGAATACGAATTCTGTTTTCACCCCGATATACGAAAGCGCCCAGAGGCACCCAATAACTTGCTTGGGAGGAGATACGACTTTCCTGATAAGCACAACTTAACGCCATGAGAATTTCGAGTTTGTCGAAGACAAGTGTATATCGCTTGTCGGCGGAGATGATTGATTCAGTATAGGGCCGCAATGTTTCCTGCATCCAGTCATTAAGAGGCGCATAGTGTTTGGCCATGCCTTCTAAAATTTGCATCCTCTGCCCGCCACCGCCATGCGCAGACCAGCAGAAAGGAGGGAGCATTTGTGCGGCGACTAAATCTTCTTGGTATTCTCTGCCAAGAGTGATAGCCAACATGAGCCCGAGAAACTGAAGCCGATTCGCCTCGACCGCACCAAGCCCCAACGCATAAAGCAAAAGCGTCGCTGGATATCGCTGCAAATCTAGCCACAACACATTGCCACTGCTTGATGTGTTTGAACCAAGGCGTTCCAGAGCTCGTCGCCACACATGATGGTGTTCTTCTTCCGCCCAATAACCTCCGACTGTCGCCATCGCTAACAAAGTCGAACTGGCAGCTTCGTAACTGCGCACACGCTCCGTAACCGATTCACTGGTCGGCGTCGGCCCTCCTTGAACGAGGAAAGAGTCGCCGGACGTGCTCTCGACAACTCGCTCAACAGTCTTGTCAACTAAGTCCGATAATTGAATTCGGTATCTAGGATCAGAAATGTATCGTTTCAGGCTAGCGACAGCTGCATCTGTGGAAAGCGGATGCGGCTTGGAATATTCCTCGATAGATTCGACATATTGATGGATGGTTTGAAAAAATGTGTCAGCATCTTCGATATGCAACGCTTGAGCACTACGGTGGTTTATCAGCCGCTGGGCTTCATCGCTAGGTTCGCCACGAACAGCCCAGTAGGTTGTGAATCGCCGCGATGATGCACGGTAAATTGCTTGGCGCAACGCACTATCCCATTCTGCCGACCAACCACATACGATCAATCCGAATTCATCGAAGACGCGATCCAAAAATTGATTGAACTCATCAGGATATTCATCGAGTTCGTCAGGAGTATTCCGAATGCGTGTGTCCAAGTAATCCCCGTGCACCTTAAGGACACAGCATTCTGTATGAATCAAAGGAAGCGCACCTTGTACTTGATCGGGAGAACTTAAAATCTTTGGAACGATTCCGGCTTCTTCGAGCGCGCGCTCCATCAGACGATCAAAATTCGTTGTTATGATAACTCTGATAAAGCCCTTAGCAGCAAGCGCCGCTATAGCATGATGCGCCAAAGTTGGCTGTTTCTCACCGTCCTCGCGTTCTTGGTCATTTGGTTCAATATATGGGCGTAATAGTTGTTGTCTCTCGGAAGGTGTCTTGGTAAGGGCATCAAGAATAATGGAGTAGTTTGCCTCCTCATCATACTTGCCCCGATACCAGCCTTCGGGATCCAGGTCATTTGTCTCCCCATGGAGCACTGCCAATTTTCGAACCAAGTCGAGAGTTATTTCCCAACCGGTGGGAATCTTCGCTGGTCTGGATACACCCGATCCGAGGATGAGGGCGTAAACGCCGGGATTTGCCTGAATCGAGAAGGCTAGAGAGTGAACAGGATCGATCATGGTGTTGCCACTTCTATTTTTCTTATTCTTTGCTCCCCAGATATCAGTTTTGGCAGTAGCGCATCCCGCAGAGCGGCGAGGGCACGAGATTCTGCAATGTTGGCCCTGATTCTCTTATCTAGCGGCGAAGTATACGAATCGAACGCATCAATAACATTGGGTTTTGGTTCAATCATTTGTAAAGCTTCAAACTGACCCTTGTTGATCGCGCCGAATACCGTCCCCATATGATCGTGTTCTCGGAGTTGCTCCTGAATTGCCCAAGCGGAATAGTAGCTAAATGATAGCTTATCTGATTTATGCCTCAGCGCGGCCACGCCTCGACCGACACAACTTCTTTCCCAAGCCATATTGATGTCTCCTACGGGTGCGCGCACGCTGACGAGAGTATCTCCAGGATGCGCGATACGGGTCGGAGCAGTGCAAAACTTTCGATTTTCAGGATAACGGAATCCAAAATCAGTCCGGCCTTGGAAGAAAGGCAAGCCGTCACCATATTTATTGTAAGTGCTGCCTGGCGGAGATTGCCCCATCGTAAGGTTGAAGCACTCTCCAAGTGCCTTCACCCCCCACCCCTCCGGTATCTCGCCCAACTCCGACTCCACCAGCCGGTCGGGGAAGAGGTCCGCGACATGCCTGGGCAGGCCGGTGTCTCGTCCTTCCATTTTGGCGCGGACGGGGTCGAAATCGACGAACCACGACTTGAACAGCGCGCGGGCCATCGCCTCCAGCGTCTCGTTCATGCGGCGGTTGAGTTCGATCTTATCGTCAAGCGTACCGAGGATATGCGCAATGGCGCGTTGTTCGGGTAGGGGGGGGAGCGGGATAGTGATCGTGCGCAAATAAGTTACAGGTTGTGCAATGGAAGGAACACCTACTTGGGATGCGTTGGCGAGAAGTTGGTGCTGTCCCTCTGGCGATTTGAAATATAAGGCTATGAAATCAGGAATGACTTTTGAACGATCACAACGCATGTAGAACTGGCGCTGCGAAATAACATAGCGATCATATTTTGAGTTTTCTGAGATGTAGGCGACCTGCCCGATATTGCCTGCGTGCGTAAAAACAACATCTCCACGGTGTACATTGGCATTAGCGAGCTTTTCCGCGTGCTTTTGTGTAATGAAATTGAAACCAGGAGCGTCATCGACTCTGGTTCCATGCAAGTGCTGTCCGCTGATTATGGGAATCCCTTCAGGCACGAATGTATTGACTTTGATAGAAGAACCAAATGGCCCCATGGCGACTTTATCAGCGACTTGCTCCACACTTACCTTTTGCCACCCATCCACCTCACCCCGCTCTACCTTCTCCACCAACACGACATGCTCCTGCTCGATCCGCTCGCGGAATTGCTCGGGTATGCTGTCCCAGACGAACAGGTCCACCCGAAAGGGCAGGCTGCTTTCCTCGAAGGCATCCCTGAGGTCGGAAACCCGGCGTTCCTGCGCATGCGTCGCGAAGACCACCAGGTCAAGGTCGGATTCTGGGCGCGCCGTCCACTTGACGCGGGAGCCGTAGACCCAGGCCGTAGTTCCGGGGAGGTGTTGTCTGAGCAGCGCCAATAGGGTTTTGCGCTGTTCGGCAGTGATGTCGATGGGTCGGTCTAGTCCCATGTTTCTCCGTTCATCGTCTGGTAGAGGCCAATGGCGACCATCAATTGGACGTGCGGCGGAGGACCAACGCCTCGACGACCTCGGCCCCGTTCGGTGTCTCTTCCGCCGGATGGGGTGGGTCTCCGTGCCGCCCCTCCCAGACATGCTTCCCCGTGTTCAGGCTGATCTTCGTAACGGATAGCTGTTGCGGAGAGAGGTCGTCGTAGCCCTCTTCGTAGCCGTTCACCACGACGCGCAGTCCGGCGGGATATTCCTGAAGCAGTCCGACCAACTCGTTGACCGCCATCTACGCTCTCCTCACATCGGGAATCCCAGCGTCTTCAGGTTCCCGGCGATGGCGGCGTCGAGTTCCTCACCCTTTTCCTGCTGCTCGCGAAGCTCCTTGACGAGGCGCTTCATCTTCTCATCGAACGGCTCGGTATCTTCTTCCTGCGCCTCCGCGCCCACGTAGCGGCCGGGCGTCAGCACGTGGCCGTACTTGCGGACTTCCTCAATCGCCGCGCTCTTGCAGAAGCCGGGAACGTCGGCGTATTCCTTCGCGTCCTCACCGCCGCGCCAGGCATGGTAGGTATCGGCGACCCGCGCGACCTCCTCGTCCGTCAGTTCACGGTGGGTGCGGTCGACCATGCGGCCCAGCTTGCGGGCGTCGATGAAGAGGATTTCGCCGCCCCGCTTTCTGTCCCGCGCCAGGAACCACAGGCAGGCGGGAATCTGCGTCGAATAGAAAAGCTGCCCCGGCAGGGCGACCATGCAGTCCACGAGTTCCGCCTCGATCAGGTTCTTGCGAATCGCGCCCTCGCCCGACTGGTTCGAGGACATCGAGCCGTTGGCCAGCACAAAACCCGCCGTACCACTGGGCGCCAGGTGATGAACCATGTGTTGCACCCAGGCGAAGTTGGCGTTGCCTTTGGGCGGGACGCCGTATCGCCAGCGCGCATCGTCCGTGAGCCGCTCGCCGCCCCAGTCGGAGACGTTGAAGGGGGGATTGGCGAGTATGAAATCGGCCTTGAGGTCCGGATGGCGGTCGCTGTGGAAGCTGTCCCCGTGGGCGATCTGCCCTTCGATGCCGCGGATGGCGAGGTTCATCTTCGCGAGCCGCCAGGTCGTGTAGTTCGATTCCTGGCCGTAGATGCTGATGTCGCCGCGCGCCCTTCCGCCGTTGCCGTTGCCGCTGGCGTGCGCGTCGATGAACTCGACCGACTGCACGAACATGCCCGAAGAGCCGCAGCAGGGGTCGTAGACCCGGCCCCGGTAGGGCTCCAGCATCTCGACGAGGAGCTTGACGACGCAGCGCGGTGTGTAGAATTCCCCGCCCTTCTTGCCCTCCGCGCTCGCGAACTGCGAGAGGAAATACTCGTAGACGCGGCCGAGAACGTCCTTTGAGCGGGCGTCCGAGTCGCCCACCCGGATGTTGCTGATGAGGTTGATCAACTGGCCGAGGCGCTCCTTGTCGAGCGCGGGGCGGGCGTAGTCCTTGGGCAGCACGTCCTTGACCGCCGGGTTCTCGCGCTCGATAGCCGCCATGGCGTCATCGACAATCTGGCCGATGGCGGGCTGCGGCGCCTGGGCTTTGAGGATCGCCCAGCGCGCCTCGCGCGGCACCCAGAAGATGTTCTCGGCGCGGTATTCGTCCGGGTCTTCGGGGTCTGCGCCTTCTGCCCGCTCGGCTTCGAGCCCGGCGTGCCTCTCCTCGAAGGCGTCCGAGATGTATTTCAGGAAGATGAGGCCCAGAACAACGTGCTTGTACTCCGCCGCATCCATCGCGCCGCGCAGGGTGTCGGCCATCTGCCAAAGCTCGCTCTCGTAGCCCGTTACGGCTCCGCCCCCGGATTCCTGGTTCTTCTTCGACCCTGTTCGCGCCATGGTTCCTTCGCTCCAGTTGTCAGGCGTCATCGGTGGATATGTCATTCGCCGCCGGGCAGTTTACAAACCGAGACGATTGTTGTCATCCAGAAATCTAACAAATCCATTCGCCGTGCAGCGTGGGATGAATACGATAGTGGAATTTCCTGGTTCATATTTTTATTTCTGGAGTTTTTTATCGCTCCATGCTTTAAACCTCACAATGCGAAATTCGAAAGGTTACACATCGAAATTTTTCCGGAGGGACGAATTAAAGGTGATCCTGGGTTGATGTCTTCGATCGGAGATAAAGTGTCGAGTTGCTTTTTCAATCGTCGGTATCGCCTGGTGGCTGCGCGGGTTTAGTGACTCCGGTTGAGATTTTCTTGCCGGAACGGTCCGCTTTGATCCAGTAAGGGTTGTCGGCTTGCTCGAACGAAAAGGCAAGTGTCTTGGCCTCGTGTAGACAGCAATAAGTTAGCTCAGCATCGGAGGGATCGAATAGAGCGATGTTGAAGCCATCGTCTCCGAATGCACTCTTGTATGCGATGCCGTCGCAACCATTATTTTTGAACAATTCGGCTATCATTTGGGTTGGAGCATAGCCAGCGGTATCATCGCTCGCTGTCAACGGTTTGGAAAACGCCTGATCTATCTGTGTCCAGATCTCCTTTTCTCTCTCCGAGGAATCAAGCTCACTGAAATAAAATGCAGAACGGGTGTCATGATAAACGGAAAAGTCAACAATCTTGAGGAGACGAGTTGTCTTGAAATGGGCGCACGATATGAGCGAGCCCAACCATGGCCGGACCTCGGTCATCGCAGTTTGCTGGGTAGTAGATAGGTACAGAACAGGTATGCCCTTAGGATTAGCGCGCCCTTCGGTTGCTTGGCCTTCCAGCGGCTTCATTCGTTCGGGTGGATAGGCACATGGAATTTCGCCGACATATCGGTCATGTTCATAAAAGTCGCGCCAACTATGGCCGAGTTGTGCTCGCCATAGGCCGAAATCCTTCGGTAGCTCCCTATGCCTGGATTCGGAGGTGCGGAGGACCTCAAGGAGAAAATCCTCGTCTTCGGTCGTTCTGATAAATCGATTTTCACGCCGAATACGATTGGCAAAGTCTCTATAGCTTTTCCAGGACTTGAATTCGCTCATGAAAATATCCATGTCCGGGTGTTTTCGACACTTGATTGTACCGATCGGGCCCGGCTCTCCACAAGATTATTATCGCACTCGAAGCGATTGGCCGTATGTGAATAACGGCAAGCCGCTCCAATGATTGGCAATCTATTTCAGCTTTTCACCCAGACATGAGCGTGCCAAGGCAAGCGAACGCTGCTCCTTGATGAACGCGCCGAAGCTGGTCACCATCGGTAAAGTCACCGCCGAGACAATGGCGAATACTTGCAAAACAACATGCGCCATAGTGGCTACCACCGGGGACTCAAGCGCTTCCAAGCCCGTCTTCGTTGCGACCCGTTCGTAGGATTCCGCCAGCAATGTATCGAAGAGACACTCGTGGTCGGGTCTTCCTGCCGCTGGAATCTCCGGCATCTCAGCCATGTATCTCATGACGTTGCGGTAAAATACAATCCTTAAAAAACTCATTCGGAAGCATTTTCCATGATGGAATCTTGTGACTCGCGGGCGGCTTTTATGGTTTGGTCGAGCTCTTCCCGGCGTCCTTCGCGGAGCATTTCGTCCCGTTTAAGCGTCGAGGGAAGGTATATACCGCGATAGATACGTTCAATCTGCGCTGCAATTTCAAGCGGAAACCCCGGAGAATTTTCCGTCAAATTGCTTTTTCGAAACCCACTGCGGCATGGCGGCCGATCTCGGCGGTCTTCATCGGCGCGGATGCGCTAGTTGATCGTGTTTTCCATGCCGTTTTCTCCCGTTTTGTCAGGTTAAGTCCTAAACTTGCTGGAAACTTTGGAGGGGTGCATCCTCGGCAGAGGCATCACAAAACCGTGCCGGTAAGCGCCGGCATCCACCCGAGGAGGCACCCCATGAAGAAGAGAATACAGGCATCGATGCACACTCGCCAATCCCTGTCCGACCTGATCGAAGGCCGTCTGTCGAGTCCCGATGCGCGAGCCGACCTTGTGAAGCTCGCCACGCGGCTCATTGTCGAAGAGGCGCTGGAGGCGGAGAGCCGCGACGCTCTGGGCCGGGAATACTACGAGCACGGAGCGAAGCCCGGCCAGGGCTACCGCAACGGCCGCCGCCCGGGTCGTCTCAAGACGGCGGAAGGGTTCGTCGAGTTCGCGGCGCCTCAGATTGCCGGGCGCGAGGAGGCGTTCCGCTCGGCGATTAGAGACAACCTCAAGGGACGCACCGAGGGGCTCGAGGAGTTGGCGGTGGAGCTTCTGGCGCGCGGTCTGTCGGTGCGGGATATCGAGGACGTCTTCAGCGACGAGAGCGGCCGTCTGCTGCTCTCTCGCACGGCGGTCTCGGAGCTCGGCGAACGGTTGTGGTCAGAATATCAGGAGTTCGCTTTGCGGGATTTGGGCGAGTACGAGGTCGTCTATCTGTTCATCGACGGGATCGCCGAGCGGATCCGCCCGGGGAGCAAGCGCGAGCCGGTGCTGGCGGCCTGGGGAATCACGGCGAACGGCGCCAAGGTGCTGCTGCACCTGATGGCGGGTTCGAAAGAAGACGCCGAGACGGTGAGCGCGTTCTTCCAGGACATGCGCGCCCGGGGCCTGGGCGACCCGCTGGTTGTGGTGAGTGACGGAGCGCCCGGCATCATCAAGGCGATCGAGACGTGCTTCCCGCGCTCGGAGCGGCAACGCTGTCTGGCGCACCGCATGCGGAACCTCGCAGCGAAGGCGCCCGAGGACCTCTGGCCGGAGTTCAGGGAGCGGGCCGCGGCGGCCTACCAGGCCCCCTCGCGTGCCATCGCCCGGGAGTTGGCCGAGGGACTCGCCAGGGACTACGAGTCCAAACTGCCCAGCGCCGTGGCTTGCTTCCGCGACGACTTCGAAGCCTGCATCGCGCACCTGCGTGCGCCGGTCAACCATCGCCGGGCCGTGCGCACCACGAACCAGCTGGAGCGTTTGTTCGTCGAGGAGCGCCGAAGGCTCAAGATCATCCCAAATGCCTTCGGTGAGAAGCCGGTGCTCAAGCTCATGTTCAGCGCCATGATCCGGGCCGCCGAAAGGTGGCGCGCGCTCAAGATTACCGGCTTCGAGCGACGCCAGATGGAAGCCTTGAGACGGGAACTGGACCAGAACTACGAGGAGGAAAACGAACTCAATCGCAGGCCCTCAGCCGATATGCGAACCAAAAAAGTTTCCAGCAATTCTCGGACTTGACCGTTTTGTCTCCTAAACGGTCGTTCATATGAGATGTTTCCGGTTACCAAAAACGCCTTTCCGAAGCCGAAACAGCGGGCAGCTCCCGGTTTCCCTGGTAGAATTGCACGGGCCAATCAAGGCCCTGCGCATCCGTGTCTGGCGTCGTTTTAGCGACACCGGCCGGGAGGAATCATATTTGCGCGCATTCCTGACGTGTAAGCTCATAGCATACGTAACAGAAACCCCCGTGTTACAATGTATTACCGCCGCATTGCATATGACATGCGCGATCTTTCAAGTGCCTGGATTTCAACAGGATACGCGAGATACCAGATTGGTATTACTTTTCCCGGTGTAAAGGAGGCAGGATTTGGCGTCGTTTGAGCAAGGCGCTGCCTGACAGGCGCACGCTTGGTTTGCACCAGCAGCCCGCTGCGTTCCGGTGTACTGAACGAAACGCCGACGGGCGGCAAGCGCAGGGATTTTATGGAACACGAGTCGGGGGAACTTTCGCCGGCGAGAATAACGAGCGGGAGCCGCAGCGGCGATTGAGCGTCGAGACGAGTGGAGTATGCGAGGAAGAGCGGCGGAACGAACGAGGGGAAAAACGAGCCGCGCCGCCGGGGCGACGACGCGACTCGTCGAGCGTTCACGTCAGGCTACTTTCTGGACGGGGATGCCGAGGCTTCGGGCCTTGTCGACGAGGTTGTCGGTGATGCCCGAACCCGGGAACGCGATCACGCCCTTGGGGAGGAGGGAGAGCAGTTCGTCGTTGCGCCTGAAGGGAGCGGCCCTGCCGTGGGCGTCCCAGTCGGGCTTGCAGACGATCTGGTGGACGCCGTTCCGCTCGGCCCATCCTGCCGCGACCTTCTCAGCACCGGGACCGCCGCCGTGGACGAGGACGACGTCGGCGTACTTGGCTTTCAGCTTGTCGAGCTGGCCGATGATTTTTCCCGCGTCGGTGGCTTCCTTACCTCCCGCGACGGCGACGAGTGTTCCCTGCGGCAAGTGCGCGGTGTTCTCGCGGTCCTTTTTCGCACGCTGGAAGTCGCGCGCCTCGATCACGGCCGATGTGAGCTTGCCGGTCTGCGAGACGTGCGATCCTCGCCTGGGCCGCCACGCCTCGCCGGTCTCTGAGCGGTAGGCCTCTGCGGCCGTGTCGCGCAGCACCTCGAAGGCGTCGCGTCGGGCGGTGAGATTCTCGGCCCGGTCGGTCGCGAGTTCGAGTTCGCGGGAGCGGATCTCGGAGCCGTCCTGCTCGCGCTGCAGTTCGCGGATGCCGGGGATGAGCTTGTCGGCGGCGCGGTCAAGCCTCTGGGTCTGGGCATCGAGGGTGTTGACGAAGCCCCACAGGAGGTTTCTTCGCTCATCGGCCAGCTGCGTTCCGTCGGGTGCGGCCTCGGCGAGCAGGTGGAATGCCTTGAGGACGGCGGCGGTGGACTCCGCCTCGCCCCAGACGGGCCGGTTGTCGAACTCGTCCGGTCCGGGGGTCGCGCCGAACAGGGCGGCCTGTTCGCATACCATGGCGGTGAAGGATTCGTTCTGCGCTTCGATGTTGTCAACCTCGTGCATGATGCTCTCCTTGTGTGTCGCTGTGGCAGTCATCGTTCACTCCTTTCGTTGTCCTCAAGCGAGGGGATGGTTGAATTCGGGAAGAGCGTAGCCAAGCTCGTTGCGCCCCACTTCTTTCGGCATCTCGTCGAGATACCTGGCGGCCCACTCGGCGGCGCGCGCGAGTACGTCGCCGTGGCACGGGAGGGGATGGCAGTGGCAGCCGAGTTCGCAGCCTTGAAGATCGGCGAGTTCGTGGAGGTCCAGCTCCTCGCGCCGGATTCTTTCCCACAGCCATCGCCGGTATTTCTTGATGACGGCGTCGCGGTCGCCGTCCTGTCCGACCCGGAAGGGGTTTCCCCACTTCGTCGAGCGGTCGATCCTGACCAGCAATCCACCGCCGAACTGGGGCGCAACGTAGTCGTTCAGATTCACCACGGTGGTTTCCATGCCTTTCTCCTTCGTAGAGAGTTAACGGATGCGCTTCTTAGCGCCCCATTTTCAGCACGTGCCAGGCGTGGGCGTCAGGGGCGGTTTTCAGTCTTTTTTCACCCGGAGGGCGCGCAGCGGAAAAAATCCACGCTTCACCGATTTTTTCTGAAAAAA